>CAVWZC010000018.1:0-124461 GCA_963759445.1 uncultured Solirubrobacteraceae bacterium | reverse complement strand
GTCGGTGCCTTCTTACCTTCGTAAACTCAGTCTGCATCTCATCCTGGCATTCTTCTCATGGAGGAAGCCGAACTCAAAGGCCTGATCACGTGCAGTGTATGCTGCTGCTGCACGCCTAGACCAGGGCATAGACGAGATGGGGCTGGACTTTGGACGTCACCTCACTGTAAATGTATGTCGCCGAAGGAGATAGCTGCTAGGCTCACACTCACGGCAAGGAGAGAGAGAGAGAGAGAGAGAGAGAGAGAGAGAGAACGAGCAGAGAGAGAGAGAGAGAGAGAGAGAGAGAGAGAGAGAGAGAGAGAGAGAGAGAGAGAGAGAGTGCAGATCGAAAGCGGGCAGATCCGCCCGGTGCTGTGGCGCACGCTCGGCTTCGACGGCGTCGCCGAAGCCCATCAGCTGATGCTCGAAAACAAGCACCTCGGCAAGATCGCCATCCTCGTCGGCGCCGAGCGCGAGGGCGAAGGCCGAAGCGCCGAAGGGCTGGCCGCGATCCACGCGGAGGTGGGCGCCTGATGGCCGGAACGGTGATCGTGCCCTGGTACGCGACCGGCTTCCGCGGCGACGCCTTCGAGCGCGACCTAAACGAGGTCGCCGCCGCGGCCCTGCGCTACGGCGCGAGCTCCTATGCCGTGTACCGCTCGCGCGAGGATCGCTACCGCTTCCAGCAGTTCGCCAGCTTCGTCGAGCACATCGACTGGGAACGCTACTGGGATGGACCGGAGCTGACCTTCTTCCGCGCGGCACATTCGAGCTGGTACCAGGTGCCCGTGCTCTACGGCTGGTGGGACCAATGCGCGAGCGGCGCGATCGACCCGGCCGAAGCGTCGGCGCCCAGCAACGGCCACGGCAACGGCCAGCGCGTCGGCGACATCAACTGAGAGCGGGCGCGAGCGCCCCGGCCACTGCGCGCGAGCTCTTCCCTAGAGCCCGCGCCACGCGCGCGAACCGGCGCCGTCAGCCCTGTTGCAGCGGGGCCATCGTCAGGCCGGCGCCCTTCAGCTGCTCCCAGTAGAGCTCCGCGGGCTCCTGGTGGCCGCAGTAGACGGTCGCGCGCCCGGCGCCATGGATCACGTTCGCGATCTCGAGCCCGCGCGGGTGCGAGACGCCCGGTATGTAGCGGGCCAGGGTGCGTGCGACGTGCTCGAAGGTGTTGTGGTCGTCGTTGCAGACGATCACGCGCCAGGGGCCGCCGAGACCTGTGCCCGGTCCTCCCGGCCGCGGGAGTGTGACCGTGTCGCTCATGCCTGACGAGCAGGATAAAGGCCCCGGCGCGAACGTACAATGGGGGGATGAGCGAGGAGCAGAACCCACGTCTGCGTGAACGCGACCGGCCGTGGATGATGCGCACCTACGCCGGTCACTCGACCGCGCAGGCGTCCAACGAGCTCTACCGGCGCAACCTCGCCAAGGGGCAGACGGGGCTGTCGGTCGCGTTCGACCTGCCCACGCAGACCGGGTATGACCCGGACGACGAGCTCGCCCGGGGCGAGGTGGGGAAGGTCGGCGTGCCCGTCTCCCACCGCGGCGACATGGCGGCGCTGATGGACGGCATCCCGCTCGCCGACATGAACACGTCGATGACGATCAACGCGACCGCCGCGTGGCTGCTCGCGCTGTACATAGTCGCCGCCGAAGATCAGGGCGTCGCGCCGGCGCAGCTGCAGGGCACCACCCAGAACGACATCATCAAGGAGTTCCTCGCGCGCGGCACCTACGCCTTCCCGCCCGCGCCCTCGATGCGGCTGATCGCGGACATGATCGCCTACACGGTCGAGCACGTGCCGAAGTGGAACCCGATCAACATCTGCTCCTACCACCTGCAGGAGGCGGGAGCCACGCCGGTGCAGGAGATCGCCTACGCGATGAGCAACGCGATCGCGGTGCTGGACGCGGCCAGCGAGCGCGTGGCGCCGGAGCGTTTGGAACAGGTCTTCGGGCGCATCTCCTTCTTCGTGAACGCCGGCGTGCGCTTCGTCGAGGAGCACGCGAAGCTGCGCGCCATGTCGATCCTGTGGGAGGAGATCGGACGCTCGCGCTATGGCGTCGAGGATCCCCGCCATCTGCGCTTCCGCTACGGCGTGCAGGTCAACTCCCTTGGGCTCACCGAGGTGCAGCCGGAGAACAACGTGCAGCGGATCGTGCTCGAGGCGCTCGCGGTCACGCTCGGGCGGGACGCGCGCGCGCGGGCGATCCAGCTGCCCGCGTGGAACGAGGCGCTCGGGCTGCCCCGCCCATGGGACCAGCAGTGGTCGCTGCGCATCCAGCAGGTGCTGGCCTACGAGACCGACATCCTCGAGTACCCCGACATCTTCGAGGGCTCGAAGGTGATGGAAGGCCTCGTGCAGGAGCTGCTCGCCGGCGCGCGCGCGGAGATGGCGGTCGTCGCCGAGCGCGGCGGCGCCGTGCAGGCGGTGGACTACATGAAGGCCGGTCTGGTGGACTCCCACCGCGAGCGCCTGCGCCGGATCGAAAGCGGCGAGCAGGTCGTGGTCGGGCAGAACCGCTTCACCGAGAGCGAGGCCTCACCGCTCACCGCAGACGCCGAGGGCGGGATCCTGGTCGTCGACCCCGCGCTCGAAGCGCAGCAGATCGAGGCTTTGCGGCGCTGGCGCAGCGAGCGTGACCGGGCGGCAGTCGACGCCGCCCTGAACGGGCTCGCGCGCGCGGCGCGCGGCGAGGACGGCGCCGCGCAGAACCTGATGGAGCCGACGATCGAGGCGGCGCGGGCGGGGGCGACCACCGGTGAGTGGGCGCGCACGCTGCGCGAGGTCTTCGGCGGCTACCGCGCGCCCACGGGCGTCGGCGAGGCCGCCGCCGCGTTCCCCGAAGAGGAACTGCTCGAGCTGCGCGAGGAGGTCGCGCGCCTGCAGGAGACGCTCGGCCGCCGCCCGAAGATCCTCGTCGCCAAGCCGGGCCTGGACGGGCACTCCAACGGCGCCGAGCAGATCGCCCTGCGCGCGCGTGACGCCGGGATGGACGTGGTCTACGAAGGGATCCGCCTGACACCCGCGCAGATCGCCAACTCGGCTCTGCAGGAGGGCGTGCACGTGATCGGCCTGTCGATCCTCTCGGGCTCCCACCGCGAGCTGATCCCAGCGGTCATGGACGCGCTGCACGAGGCGGGCGTGCAGGCGCCGGTCGTCGTGGGCGGGATCATCCCCGAGCAGGACGTGCCCGAGCTGCGCGAAGCCGGCGTGGCCGCCGTCTACACGCCGAAGGACTTCGACATCACGCGCATCATGCGCGACATCGTCGCGCTGCTCGCGGCCACCGCCGAGGCGCCGGCGGTGGGAGCCGCGGGCGCGGCCGCAAGCCCCGGCGCGTGAGCGCTGACGGGGCCGCGCTCGGCCGGCGTCTGCGCGATCGCGACCTGAGTGCCGCCCCCGAGGCGCTCAACCTGCTTGAGAGCGCGGCCGCGCACGACCGTGCGCAGGCCGCGCCGTTGCTCGCGGAGCTCGCACCGCTCGCGCTCGGCGGCGAGGCCGCCGGCCATGTGATCGGGATCACCGGGCCGCCCGGGGTCGGCAAGTCCACCCTGCTGTCGGCGCTGCTGCAGTGCTGGCGCGCGCGCCGGAGCACGGTCGCGATCCTCGCCGTCGACCCGAGCTCGCGGCGCTCCGGTGGCTCGTTGCTCGGCGACCGCGCGCGTATCGAGTTCGACGCCGCCGACCGTGGCGTGCTGATCCGCTCGACCGCGGCCGGTGACCGTCTCGGCGGGATCGCGCCCAGCACGGCCGCCGCGGCGCACGCGCTGGCCGCAGCCTTCGACATCGTCGTGATCGAGACGGTCGGCGTCGGCCAGAGCGAGACCGACGTCGCCGATGTCGCCGACACGGTCGCCGTCGTCGTGCAGCCCGGAGGCGGCGACGTGCTGCAGTTCCTGAAGTCGGGGATCATGGAGATCCCGGACGTGCTCGTTGTGACCAAGTCGGACCTCGGGCAGTTGGCCACGAGCACGCGGCGCGACCTGGGCGCCGCTCTGCGCTCGCTGGGCTCGCCCGCGACGCCGGTGCTGGCCGTGTCCGCGCTGGCCCCGCCGAGCGGGATCGAGGAGCTGGCGGACGCGCTCGAAGAGCACCAGGCGCGGGCGGGCGTCAGCGAACGGCGCCTGCGCGGGCGGCGTGCCGCGGCGCTCAGGGAGTTCAGCGCCGAGCACGGCGCACGCGGGCTGCGTGCGCTCGGCGGCCGTGGCGCCGCGCAGGGGCTGCTCGCCGGCCAGCCGCCGGGGCTCGGGGTGCCGGCGCTGCTGGCCGTACTCGAGGGCGCGCTGGGACGCGGGGAGAGATCCGCCGCCGGGGAGGCCTGAAGCGGTGAGGCGCGACGTGCTGACCGCGCTCGCCGCGTTCGTGATCGCGAGCGCCCTCGCGGGCGCGCTCGGCGCCGCCAACCTCGGCACCGCGCTCGCGTTCGGCCAGATGGCGCTGGCCGCGAGCGTCGTCTACCTGATGCTGCGCCACTAGCGTGCATAGAGATCCTGTAACGCCGCGCCGGCGCGTCAGACTTAAGCGCCAGAGCAGATGATCGTTCTCTTGACGTTCGCCGTGCTGGCGGGGGCGGGAACCGCCCTGTCGCCGTGCGTGCTGCCGGTGCTCCCGGCGCTGCTCTCGGCCGGCAGCGTCGGCGGCAGGCGCAGGCCGCTCGGCGTCGTGATCGGACTCTCGATCACTTTCACGGTCACGATCGTCGGCCTCGCGAACGTCGTCGGCGGCGTCGGTCTCGGCAGCGACCCGCTGCGCGACGTGGCGATCGTGGTGCTGCTCGGCTTCGGCGTCGTGCTGCTCGCACCCGAGGTCTCGGCGCGCATCGAGGCTCCGCTGTCGCGGCTCGCGCGCTTCGGGCCTCGCAACACCGGCGACGGCTTCAAGTCGGGCCTGCTCGTCGGCGGCGCGCTCGGTTTCGTCTACACCCCCTGCGCCAGCCCGATCCTCGCCGCCGTGATCTCGGTGAGCGCCTTCTCGGGCAAGACGGTCGTGATCGCGCTCGCCTACGCCCTCGGCTCGGCGGTTGTTCTGCTCGTGCTCTCGCTCGGCGGCAGGAAACTGCTCGAGCGCGTGCGCCGCGCCGGCCGCGGCCCGACGCTGCAACGCGTACTCGGGACGATCATGATCCTCACGGCCGTCGCGATCCTGACGAACCTCGACGTGAACTTCGACCAGTTCGTCGCACAGCAGATCCCGGACGTGAACCTCACCTCCGCGCTCGAGTGCTCGAGCACGGTCACCAGCAAGCTGCACGAAATCACCGGACGCACCCCTCGCTTCAAGCCGGCCAACGGGTCCTCGGCGTGCTCGGGCTCATCGACGAAGCTGCGCGTCGCCGTCGCCGACGCGAGCCAGGCGAGCCTGCTCGCCGACGCCATGAAACTGCCAAGCCTCGGCGCGGCACCGGAATTCCGGAACACCCAGGACTGGTTCAACACGAGCGGCGGCCAGCCGCTCTCGCTGAATGGACTGCGCGGGCACGTCGTGCTGATCGACTTCTGGACGTACACCTGCATCAACTGCATCCGCACACTGCCCTACCTGAAGGCATGGGACGCCGCATACCGCAAGGACGGGCTCACGATCATCGGCGTGGAGACGCCCGAGTTCTCCTTCGAGAAGGAAGCGAGCAACGTGCGCAACGCGATCGGGCAGTTCGGCATCCGCTACCCCGTCGTGCAGGACAACGACAACGGCACCTGGGACGCTTACGCCAACGAATACTGGCCCGCCGACTACCTGATCGACGCCCACGGAAACGTCCGCTACACCGCCTTCGGCGAGGGCGACTACGGCAGGACGGAAACGGCGATCCGCGCGCTGCTCGCGGAAGCAGGCGCCAGCGTGGGCGGCCACGGCCACCCGACCGGGGTCGTCGTGCCCTCCGAAGTGGCCACGCCCGAGACCTATCTCGGCACCGCGCGCGCGGAAGGCTGGATCAACGGCCCGCACACGGGCAGCCACGAATACGGGCCACCGCCAAGCGCGGGGCTGGCGCTGAACGACTTCGCCTACAGCGGCACCTGGACGATCGACAAGCAGCCGGCGGAAGCCGTGGCGAACGCCGGCATCGACCTCGAGTTCGAGGCCAAGCACGTCTATCTCGTGCTGAGCTCCAAGGGCGAACGACCGCGGGGAGTGAGGGTGCTGCTCGACGGGCGCCCGATCAGCGCCGCGGACGCGGGCTACGACGTGCACGATGGCGTCGTCACCGTCCGCGGTCAGCGCCTTTACTCGCTGGTCTCGCTGCCGACCGACCAGCGCCGCCGTCTGTCCCTGCGCTTCGCCGACGGCGTCACCGGCTACGCGTTCACCTTCGGCTAGCGCCGATGCCGTTTGCTTAGGGCTGGAATCGGCTTCTGTCCTCGCTGGCGAGAGCGAGCATCACAGCTGGCCCTTAGCCGGCCGCAAGTGTGGACGCCCACGAGCTCCTGCGGATCAGCTCGGTTGCACCGTCTCAAGCAGAGCCTCGGCGCCTTCGGCGAGGGAACCTACGAGCTGTGAGGCGGGCAGGACGGTGTTGACGAGGGCGACCGATTCGCCTGCATACATAGCCATCGCCTCGATGTGTCCGCTGACGTCTCGGGTCGGCGGTACCCAGGAGCGGCGCGGCAAGGGCATCTCCCCGTCGACGCCCCGCATCGTCCCGACCACGTCGATGTCGATCGCCTCCACAGCATCGATCGCTGAGATGAGCACGCGGGCGCGCGGCGAGGACGCGCACAGCGGACAGTCGTTGAACGCATCGGTGATGCGCGTACTGTTCGCGCCTGCCGCGAGGATCGCGGCGACGTAATCGGGATGCGCTGCCGATTCCTCCGTGGCGATGAATCGCGTTCCCATCCGCACGCCCGAGGCTCCCGCCGCAAGAGCGGCGGCGACGCCGCGCGCGTCCGCGATTCCTCCGGCGGCCAGGACGGGCACATTGACGGCGTCGAGCACCTCGCAGAGCAGCGGCAGCAGGGCGCTGTAGCCGCGACAGTGACCGCCGGCCTCGACACCCTGGGCGCTGATCATGTCGGCGCCAGCCCGGGCCGCCGCTCGTGCCTCCCCCACCGATCCGACCTGCCAGTTGACCAGCGCTCCACCCCTGTGGGCGAGGTCGACCAGGTCCGGCCGGGGGTTGCTCCAGAAGAAGTCGACGATGCGCACACGCGATGCGGCATCCGCGACGGCGTCGGTGTCGATGTCGTCGGTGAGGAAGCTCACCGCGAGCGCGCCGTCGGTCTTCTCACGCATCTCATCGAGATGCTGCCTGAGGGCTTTCCGCGCAACGCCGAGCGTATTGATCGAGCCGATGCCCCCGGCTTCGGCGACGGCGACCGCGAGGCGCGGCGAGGAGATCGTGCCCATCGGGGCCTGCTGGATGGGCGCCGTGCATCCGACGAGGTCGGTGAGTCGCGTTCGAATCATCGTGCCTGTGCCTCCCCGCGCACCCCTGCACGGCCAACACCAAACACCCCAGTCGCGCACTTCGGCCTTACCGACATCCCAGCCTCCCACGATCGCTCACCAGATCCACCGCACAAGCTTCGCCGCCAAGCAGTGAAAGCGCACCGGGAGAACTACCGATCTTCATCTGCCGACACCCGTGCTGAGATGGGTTCGAGGTCGTAGGTCACCGTGTGGCACCCGCCCTCGCAGCGAACGCGGACGTCCGTTCCAGCTCGACTGCGTCGGCGGGGTGCTTGTGTTCGGTCAGACGAGCCCGTGCTCGGTCGCGAACAGGCTCGCGCCGACGCGATTGCACACGCCGATCTTCGTGTAGATGTGCTCGATGTGCGTGTTGACGGTCCTCGGCGTGATCACGAGCTCCTTTGCGATCCGCTTGGTCTGAAGGCCGCGCGCGAGCAGCCGCAGCACCTCGATCTCGCGCGCGGTCAGGCCGGCGGCCTGCTCCGGGCGCTTCGTGACCTTGTGCCCCGCCGCCCGCAGGACCGCGTCGGCCGCGTCCGCGTCGATCTTGCCCGCGCGCACTTCGGCGCGCAGCTGCGCGCCGGCCTCGTCGGCGGAACGGGCGTCGCGGTGCGGCCGCGGCTCGGTCATTGCCTGGTAGACGTCGGCCGCGGCGAGGATCCGTGCACTCGGCGAGAGCGCGCCGCCCCGCAGACCGCGCGGATAGCCGGAGCCGTCCAGGCGCTCCTGATGCGAGGAGGCGAGCGCCGCCAGGACCGCGAGCTTCGGCGACGTCGACAGCATCCGCTCGGTCAAGTACGGCTGCAGCCGGATCCGCTCCTGCTCGGACGCCGACAACGGATCGCGCTTGTCCCAGATCGCGTTCGAGATCCCGAGGCGCCCGAGGTCATGCAGCAGGCCCGCGCGCCGAACGAGCTCGCCCTCCTCCGCCGCCAGCCCCGCCACACTCGCCGCCTCAGCGGCGAGATCCGCCACGGCGCGGGAGTGCCCAAGCGTGTACGGCGACTTCAGGTCGATGAAGTCAGCGATCGCCTCCAGCGAGGCCATCACCTGCTCACCGGACAGTGGTGCGCAGAGCGCGGGTTGTGCCATGAGGACGTCCCAGCTGAGGGCCGAATCGAGCGGCGCGAGCACCTCGGCCGCGTTCGCGCAGAACAGATCGACGATCTCGGGATCGAACTGCGTGCCGCGTCGCGCCCTGGCCATCTCGACCGCCGCCTCGACGCCCCCCTCACGGTCGAAAACCTCGGCGGTGTCGGACAGCTGCACGATCCGGACCGCAAGCCCGATCTCCTCGCCCGACGCCGCGCCGGGGTCGCCCTGGCCGTCCCAGCGCTCGAACATCTGCAGCAGCGCCGGCCGGATGTCCTCGCGCAGGCCGAGACGCAGCGCAAGCTCTCCGGCGAGGCGGCAGTGGCTGGTGCGCATCCCGACCGTCAACTTTCGCCCGACCGTCACGAACTCCGCCACACGCCGCGCCCGCCGGACCGGCGGGAGCCCCGAGCCGACAAGACCCATAATCACGCGCCGCTGGTTCCGCGGCGTCCGATCGATCGTGTGCAACGCGGCGCGCCTTGCGATGTCGTCCCCGAACCAGTACGCCTGCTCGTAGGAGTCGGTGTGGCAGCCGACCCAAGCGAGCAACGCAGTAAGCGAGACGAGCTCGGTGCCCACCAGGTCCAGCGACGAGCGCTCCGCGAGAGCGCGCGCGATCGTGCACGACCGCAGCATGTGCTCCATCGACAGTCCGAGGCCGAGGTCGATCCCGAGAGAGAGCACGCCCAGCAGCTCGGCGACGCTCGCGCCTGATCCCGGAGCAACGGCCGTCACGGCGGCAGTCTAGCCACGTATCGACCTTGTTCGATCGGCTCCTTACGACCCTCCGAAACGGCGAGGAAACAACTCCGTCGACAGCGCCTCGGGGTTGCGCGACAGCGCAAAAGTGGGGCTCATGCCCGTCGTGACAACTGACCTCCCATTCGCCAAAGCAGGGACGTGGGCGCCCCGCCGAGACGCGTGTCAGGGACGAGCCGCGGCAACCTGGGCCGAAGCTCGGGCGACCGCTCCTTTCTCCCAGACGCGGAAGCCGGCCCCAGCCGTCAGTAAACGGCATTGCGGCTAACGCCGACCGGGGCCGCGGAGCCCCGGCGAGCGGTGCCATGTTCGGCGCGCGCCTACAATTGAGGCATATGGAGGGGTCCATGGCCGAGACGAGCGCGCGCAGCTGGCTTCGCTGCTACCGCTGCTGGTCGCGCGACCTCGAGGTGCAGGTCCACTACGAGGGAATCCACAAGATCGACCCCGACACCGGCGAGCGCGCCGAAGTCGTGGACGAGCTGCAGGAGGCGGTCGTGCAGTGCCTCGACTGCATGCACGACCAGCCCCATCTCGGCTTCAGCAACGGGCGCGTGGAGCCGATCGAGGACCGCTGGGAACGGATGATCGCGGGGACTCCGTGGGTCGCCTCCTGCACGGTCGCGGTCGACGCCGACGACGTCGAGAGCTGCTCCGGCCCGGAGGCCGGCGACGCGCTCTCCTACGCCGCCTTCGGCGACCACGGCGTCCGCGAGTTCTTCACCCACGTGCGTTTCCACAAGCACGAGGACGACTCCCGCATCATCGTGCACCTGCTCGTCGAGCTGTACGCGCGCTCGCTCGAGGAGGCCACCGATGTGCTCGAGTCGGCGGCGCGCGGCGCGCTCACGATCACCTCGCTGGCCGAGGAGTCACGCCCGCCCGCGGCGGCGGGCGAACACGGTCACGACTGAGAGAGCCGCTCCTCGAGCGCCTGCAGCTGCGCGTCGAGCTCATCGGGCAGGTTCTCGAACCGGGCCAGGTGCTCGCGGAACTGCGGCAGTTGCGAGCTCCACTCGTCGCGATCGACTCGCAGCAGCTCGGCGATGTGCTCGTCGCTGACGTCGAGCCCGCGTGTGTCGATGCCCTCGGGGCCCGCCGACGGGATCATTCCGATCGGCGTCTCGCGTGCGGCGCCGGCACCGGCGCAGCGGGCGAACACCCACGCGAGCACGCGCGAGTTCTCGCCGTAGCCGGGCCACAGAAAGCGCCCGTCTGCGTCCTTGCGGAACCAGTTGACGTAGAAGATCTTCGGCACCTTGGCGCCGGGAGTGCTCCCGATCTTCAGCCAATGCGCGAAGTAGTCGCCCATGTTGTAGCCGCAGAAGGGCAGCATCGCGAACGGGTCGAAGCGCAGTTCGCCTACCGTGCCCGCGGCCGCCGCGGTCTTCTCGGAGCTCATCACGGAGCCGAGGAAGACGCCGTGCTCCCAGTCGAAGGCTTCGCTGACGAGCGGCACGACGGTCGAGCGCCTGCCGCCGAACAGCATCGCGTCGATTGGAACGCCGGCGGGGTCCTCCCACTCCGAGGCCATCGAGGGCGCCTGCGCGGCTCCGACCGTGAAGCGCGCGTTCGGGTGCGCGGCCGACTGCTCTGAGGCCGGCGTCCAGTCGTTGCCGTGCCAGTCGGTGAGGTGCGCGGGGGGCTCCTTGGTGAGCCCCTCCCACCAGATGTCGCCGTCGTCGGTTTTGGCGCAATTGGTGAAGATGGTGTCGTGCGCGATCATGCGCACCGCGTTGGGGTTCGTGTGCTCGCCGGTTCCGGGCGCGACGCCGAAGAAGCCGGCCTCGGGATTGATCGCGTACAGTCGCCCGTCGTCGCCGAACTTCATCCAGGCGATGTCATCGCCGATCGTCTCGACCTTCCAGCCCTCGAGCGTCGGGATCAGCATCGCGAGGTTGGTCTTGCCGCAGGCGCTCGGGAAGGCACCGGTCACGTACTTCACCTCGCCCTCGGGGGAGGTCAGCTTGAGGATCAGCATGTGCTCGGCCATCCAGCCCTCGTCGCGCGCCATCACCGAGGCGATGCGCAGCGCGAAGCACTTCTTGCCGAGCAGCGCGTTGCCGCCGTAGCCCGAGCCGTAGGACCAGATTTCGCGCGTCTCGGGGAAGTGCACGATGTACTTGTTATCGGCGTTGCACGGCCACGGCACGTCCTGCACGCCCGGCGCGAGCGGCATGCCCACGGAGTGCAGGCAGGGGACGAACTCGCCGCCGCCGAGCGCCTCGAGCGCGCCCTGGCCCATGCGCGTCATGATGCGCATGCTCACGGCCACGTAGGTCGAGTCGGTCAGCTGTACGCCGATGTGGCTCTTGTCCGAGCCGAGCGGGCCCATCGAGAAGGGCACCACGTACATCGTGCGCCCGCGCATCGCGCCGGCGAACAGCTCGGCCAGCGTCTCGCGCATCTCCGCGGGCTCGCGCCAGTTGTTGGTCGGGCCCGCTTCCTCCTCGGCGGGCGTGCAGATGAAGGTGCGGTCCTCCACGCGCGCGACGTCGCCGGGATCGGACAGCGCGAGGTAGGAGTTGGGGCGCTTGGCGTCTGAGAGCCGCTCGAACGTCCCCGCCTCGACCAGCTCGCGGCAGAGCCGCTCATACTCCTCCGCCGAGCCGTCGCACCAGTAGACCTGCTCCGGTTCGGTCAGCGCCGCCATCTCGTCGACCCAGGCCAGCAGGCGCTCGTTCTTTGTGGGGGCGGGAACGGTGGTGCTCATTTCGTGACAGCGGCTCCTGGAGGTCGGCTGCCCGGGCCGCGCGCCCTCACGCACTGGCCGCTGGCGGGGTTTTGGCCTCCCGCAGACAGCGATCGCCCTTACGGGCGATATGCGAGAAGCCTATCGCAAGGCTGCTTTCTACAGACCGTCGCTGGCCGCGCCTTGGGCGCCCGCGCGGGCCCTCCGGCCCGACTAGCTGCCCGCCGACTCCGCCGTGCCGGGGTTCTTGCGGGGCACGAGGACCAGGCGCTTGAATTCCGCCACGAGCTCGCCGTCCTGGTTCAGCACGCGCGTATGTACCTTCACGGTGCCGCGGTCCGGCTTGCTGCGCGACTCCTTCTTCTCGAGCACCTCCGACTCGCAGAAGAGCGTGTCCCCGTGGAACACGGGGGCGGGGTGCTTCAGTTCTTCGGTGGCGAGGTTCGCGATCGCCTTGCCGCTGACGTCGCTGACCGACATGCCCAGTGCGAGCGAGTAGACGAGCGGCCCGACGACGACGTTGCGGCCCTGCTGGGAGGCGCGCGCGTACACGTCGTTGATGTGCAGCGGGTGGTGGTTCATCGTGATCAGGCAGAAGAGGTGGTCGTCGGCCTCGGTCACGGTCTTGGCGGGCCAGTGCTTGTACACGTCGCCCACCTCGAACTCCTCGAGATAGCGCCCGTAGGGGTGGGCGCCGCTCGCCTCGCGCGCGGCCTGGTCGGTCTCGACGTGGTGCGTCTGGGCGCCGTTGCTCTGGCCGGCGGCGCTGACGCCAGCGCCGGTGGGCGCGGCCTGTGTCTCGCTCATGAGCGTCAACTCTAGTGGGCGCCAGCGGCGGCCGCCCGCGTCCGCGGCGCCGAGACGCACACCGTTGGGCGCGCGAGCGGGCACGCGGACAGCCGCGACGGCGTCGGGCACGGTGCGCAGCACACCGTTGGGAGGGCGAGCGGGCACGCGGACAGCTGCGACGGCGTCGGGCACGGTGCGCAGCGGGGCGGCGAGGGGATCGGTTCGATCGGGATCGGGGTGGGTGGATTGCCGCTCGGTGGGCTCGGAACACCGCTCACCGGCGCGAGCGCGGTCTTGAAGGCGTTCGAGTACGCGAGGTGGCAGACGGCGTCATAGGCCTGCGCGAGCGCAGCGGCGGCGCTGAAACCGCTCAGCGGGGCGCCGCGCGTCCCCAGCACGAGCAGCTGGGAGGGTGAGAGCGCCCTTCCGTGCAGGGGTAGGGCGCACAGCGCCGGGGCCTTCGCGGCCGGACGCGTGAAGGGATCGCGCGCCTGCAGGATCCTCGGCGCGCCGAGGCTGCCCGCGGCGCTCGCGCGCATGCTCACGCGCACCGGGTCCAGGAGGTCGGTGGCGCGGTTGGCGAGCAGCACGAGCACCCGCGCGACCCTGGCGCCCGGGAGCAGCACCGCGCCGGCGACGAGGTAGTCGTCTGCGAAGGGAGCGCGCGCGCTCACGCTCAGTGAGCCGCGGCGCACACGCGCGCCGCGCGCGTGCGGGAAGCCGATCTGCGCGAGCGCGATGTCATCGACGCTCGGCGCAAGGCTCATCTTCCAGGCGCGCCTGTGCGCGGCCGCCGAACGCGCGTCGGCGGAGGCCGGGGAGGCGCTCGCGGGGAGGGTCTGCAGGAGCGCCGCGCACAGCGCGAAGGCGATGAGCGGGGTGAGCAGGCTGCGCATCGTCGATACTTCCTAGCAGGATCACTACCGCCGGGAGCCAGCCGCATGAGGGCTGGAGGCCAGGCACAGAGACACAAGGAGCGACCTTGCGCAACCCACGCGACTTCTTCAAGCCACTCGCCATCGGAGCGCCCGAGCCGGCGCGCGAGATCCCGTTCAAGCCCTCGCGCATGATCCACTTCCTCGACTTCTCCAACGAGAAGATGCTCGCGAAGGTGCCGGAGATCGCGCCCACGGTGGACATCCTCCTCGGCAACCTCGAGGACGCCGTGCCCGTGGACCGCAAGGAGGCCGCGCGCGCCGGCCTGATCCGCGTGGGCCGCGAGATGGAGCTCGGCGACACGGCGTTGTGGACGCGTGTGAACGAGCTCGCCTCGCCGTGGGTGCTGGACGACATCACCGAAGTGGTGATGGAGATCGGCGACCGGCTCGAGGTGATGATGATCCCCAAGGTCGAGGGGCCATGGGACATCCACTACGTCGACAGGCTGCTCGCGCAGCTCGAGGCCAAGGCGGGGCTCGAGCGCCCGATCCTGATCCACGCGATCCTCGAGACGGCGCAGGGGGTTGCGAACCTCGAGGAGATCGCGAGCGCCTCGCCACGCATCCAGGGGATGAGCTTCGGGCCCGCCGACCTCGCAGCCTCCAGGCGCATGAAGACCACGCGCGTCGGCGGCGGGCATCCCGGCTACCGCACGATCGCCGACCCCGACCCCGACGATCCCGAGGCGCCGCGTCCGAGCTACCAGCAGGATCCCTGGCACTACTCGATCGCGCGCATGGTCGACGCCTGCACCTCCGTCGGTGCGCTCCCCTTCTATGGCCCCTACGGAGACATCCGCGACACGCTCGGCTGCGAAACGCAGTTCCGCGCCTCGTTCCTGCTCGGATGCGTGGGCGCCTGGTCGCTGCACCCGGCGCAGATCGCGATCGCCAGGCGCGTGTACTCGCCGGACCCCGACGAGGTCGCGTTCGCCAAGCGCGTGCTCGAGGCGATCCCGGACGGGCGCGGCGTGCACATGATCGACGGCAAGATGCAGGACGACGCAACCTGGAAGCAGTGCAAGGTGATGGTCAACCTCGCGGAAATGCTCGCCCGCAAGGACCCGGAGCTGGCCGAGGCCTACGGCTTCGCGCCAGCCGCCGCCGTGTAGGGTCCCGCGCCGCATGCGGTTCTTCGAGTACGAGGCACGCGAGCTCGTAAAGCGCGCGGGCATCCCCGTCACCGACTTCGGCTTCACGACCGATCCGGCTGAGGCTGGCGCGATCGCGCGTCGCATCGGCGGCCCGACGGTGATCAAGTCGCAGGTGCTGAGCGGCGGGCGCATGAAGGCCGGCGGCGTGAAGTTCGCCGACACCCCCGAGGAGGCCGAGGCGCACGCGCGCGCGATCCTCGCGCTCGAGATCAACGGGCACATGCCGCGAGGAGTGCTCGTCGATCCGCGCGCGCAGGTCGAGCAGGAGTACTACGCCGGCGTCGTCTGGGACGGCACGCGCAAGCAGCCGGTGATCATCTTCTCCCCCGTCGGCGGGATCGACATCGAGCTCCTCGCCGCAGAGCAGCCCGATAGCGTCGGGCGCCGGCACTTCTCGAACATCCTTCCCTTCAGCGAGTTCATCGCCAAGGAGGTGATCGCCGACAGCGGCGTGAGCGGATCCGCGTTGAACCGCCTGGTGCCGATCGTCACCCGGCTGGCGCGGCTGTTCGTAGAGCACGACATGGTGCTCGCGGAGATCAACCCGCTGGGCCGCCTCGCAGACGGCTCCTTCGTCGCGCTGGACGCGCACATGGACATGGAGAACGAGGCGCGCGGGCGGCACAAGCGGCTGCTCGAGGAACTCGGGGTAGGCGAGGAGGAGACGCGCCAGGCGCGCGAGGCGACGCCGTTCGAGCTCGCCGGCGAGCAGGTCGACGCACAGGACCACCGCGGCGTCGCGGGCAACGTGACCGAGTTCGACGGCAACCTCGGGCTCGTGATCGGCGCGGGCGGCGGCTCGCTGACCCTCTTCGACGCGGTTCGCGCCCACGGCGGGCGCCCGGCCAACTACTGCGAGATCGGCGGCAACCCGTCCGTCGCGAAGGCCTGCGGGCTCGCGAAGCTCGTGCTGAGCAAGCCCGGCGTGGACAAGATCGCGGTGATGATGTCGATCGTCTCCAACACGCGCGTTGACATCGTCGCTCGCGGCGTCATCAAAGCCTGCCTCGAGCTCGGCTACGACCCCGCCGAGAAGATCGCGATCTTCCGCATCCCGGGCGCGTGGGAGGAGGAGGGCTTCAAGATCCTCGAGAAGTACGGCGTGGACTACGCCGACCGCAGCGTCTCGCTGAACGAGGCGGCGCGGCGGGCGGTCGAGAAGATCCAGGGCGCGGGCGCCGACGCCGCCGCCACCGCGACGGGAGCGGGCGGCTGATGTCGATCCTGATCGACGCCGACACGACCTTCATCGTGCAGGGCATCACCGGCCGCGAGGCGGTCAACCTCACGCGCGAGTGTCTCGACTACGGCGCCGGCGCGAAGGTCGTCGCCGGCGTCACTCCCGGGCGGCTCGGGCGCGAGGTCCACGGCGTGCCGGTGTTCGACACGGTCGCCCAGGCGGTCGCCCATCACGGCGCGCCGATCGACGGCTCGGTCGTGACGGTCCCGCCCGCGTTCACGAAGGACGCCGTCTTCGAGGCGATCGAGAACGGCATCGGGCTGATCGTGATCGTCACCGAGCGCATCCCGCGGCGCGACGTCGCTGCGATGGTGGAGCTCGCGACGCTGCGCGGCGCGCGCATCATCGGCCCCAACTGCCTCGGCATCATCGTGCCCGACGTGATCAAGATGGGGGGCATCGGTGGCCCCGCGCGCAACGCCGCGCAGGCCTACACGCCGGGGCCGATCGGCGTGATCTCGCGCTCCGGCGGGATGACCACCGAGATGTCCTCGACGCTGACCGCGGCCGGCTTGGGACAGTCCACGGCGGTCTCGATCGGGGGCGACGCGATCATCGGCTCCACCTACGCCGAACTGATGCCCCTGTTCGCCGCCGACGAGCAGACGCGCGGGATCGTCATCTACACCGAGCCGGGCGGGCGCATGGAGGCCGAGCTCGCGCGCTGGGTGAGCGCGCACGAGCAGGGCTCGGGCGGCGCGCGCAGCCTGCCGATCGTGGCCTTCATGGCGGGGCGCTTCATGGACGAGATGCCAGGCATGAGTTTTGGCCACGCCGGCACGATCGTCGAAGGGCGCGAGGACACCGCCTCGGAGAAGATCGCGCGTCTGGCCGACGCCGGGATCGCGGTGGCCGAGCGAATCGAGGACATCCCCGAGATGATCGCCGGGAAGATCGCTCAGGCTGCGTGATGCGCAAGGACGGGACCTTCATCGCGATCGAGGTCGACGACAGCGCCGCCGCCGACGTGGCGCTCGCGAGCACATTGACCGAAGCCTGCCCCGTCGACATCTTCGCGCAGCGCGACGATGGGGCGCTCGAGCTGGTGCAGCAGAACCTTGACGAGTGCGTGCTCTGCCGGCTATGCCTGGATGCCTCGCCGCAGGGCGCGGTCAAGGTCATCAAGCTGTACGACGGCGCGAGCGTGCTGGTCTAGGAGAAACGCCTGCATTCGCGTGCGCTGGATGCGCGCGTGCACTATCTTGCGCTAGGGATCCAGTGAACGAAAACTTCTCGCTGATCGTGATGTGCTTCTTCCTGCTGGCCTCGCTGGCGTTCCTCGCCGAGCAGCTCACCGCCTACCACTGAGTACACGAGGCCAGGCCGGATCGCCTCGCTCTAGGCCTGCTTGCGGGCCTTTGGCGTGCGCTCACGCTCCTGCTGGCGCTCGACGACCTGGACGATCAGGCGCAGGAACTGGTCGGGCCCCGACGCCTTCGCCTGGCCGTAGGTGAAGGCCTCGATCCAGTCGGGCACCTTCGCCTCGTGCGCCATCACGTTGAAGAACTCCCTGCGCATGTCAACGCGCACGCGCGCGTCGTGCGCCGCGCCCTTCGTGACCTGCACCCCGGGCATCTCCAGGCGAAACTGCTGCACGTCTCCCCTGCCGCGCAGCTCTATGCCGACGACGAGCTTGATCGGCTCGAGCGCGGGCACCTCGGTCAAGAAGCGCCGCGTCGCGAGCTCGATCAGCGCCTTCGCGTCCTCTGACAAGTTGCCCTCGTTGCTCGCGACGCCCGCTCGAGGGGCCTAGATCTTGTGCCGCTGGAGCAGCTTGCGGCCGATCACCATGCGCTGGATCTCGGAGGTCCCCTCGCCGATTAACAGCAGCGGCGCGTCACGGTAGAGGCGCTCGATCTCGTACTCCTTGGAGTAGCCGTAGCCGCCGTGGATGCGAAAGGACTCCTCGACACAGAAGCGGCCCGCCTCGGAGGCGAACAGCTTGGCCATCCCCGCCTCGAGGTCCGAGCGCTCGCCGGCGTCCTTCAGGCGCGCCGCGCGCAGCGTCAACAGGCGCGCAGCCTCAACCTGCGTGGCCATGTCCGCGAGCTTGAACTGGATCGCCTGGTGCTCGGCGATCGGCTTGCCGAACGTTTTGCGCTCCTGCGAGTAGCGCAGCGCGAGCTCGAGCGCGCGCTGCGCGATACCGACCCCGCGCGCTGCCACGTTCACGCGACCGACCTCGAGCGCGTCCATCATCTGCGCGAAGCCCTTGTTCAGGCCCTCCTGCTCGCCGCCGAGGATGTTCTCCGCCGGGCAGCGGTAGCCGTCGAAGACGAGCTCGGTCGACTCGACGCCCTTGTAGCCGAGCTTCTTGATCTTGGGGGGCACGGTCAGCCCGGAGTAGGCGCCGGTGTTCTCGCTCGCGCCCGGCTCCTTCTCGGCGATGAAGCATGTGAAGCCGCGGTGGCGGGGGTCGGCCTCGGGGTCGGTCTTCACGAGCACGAACACGAGCGCGGAGAGCAGGCCGTTGGTGACCCACATCTTCTGGCCGTTGATCTCGTAGCTGCCGTCGTCGACCTTCTTGGCGGAGGTTTTGATCGCCTGCACGTCGGAGCCGAGCTCCGGCTCCGACAGCGAGAACGCGGCACGGATCTCGCCCGCGGCCATTCGCGGCAGGTACTTCTGGCGCTGCTCCTCGGTGCCGAACTTCATCAGCAGGTAGGAGCCGATGAAGTGCGTGTTCACGACGCCCGAGATCGATATCCAGCCGCGCGAGAGCTCTTCGACGATCATCGCGTAGGTCGTCAGGTCGAGCCCCATCCCCCCGTACTCCTCGGGGATCGTGACGCCGAACAGCCCGAGCTCCTTCATCTGCTCGACGATCGGACCGGGGAAGCTGTCCTCGTGGTCGTAGTACTCGGCCTTGGGCAGGATCTGCTCGTCCACGAATTGGTGGACCATGTCCGTGATCGCCCGCTGCTCCTCGGTCTTCTCGCTGAACTGCCCTGTGGCAACGGCCATTCTGATGAGCTCCAGAGTCGGTTTTTTGGCTGGATAAGAGAATACCCGGCGTGAACTTCATGACGGACGTCCTCGAGCGCGCGCCGGCGGACGCGCTCGCGCTGCTCGAGCTCTCACGCGAGGGTGACCGGCGCGAGTGGAGCTACGGCGAGGTCGCCGAGGCGGCGGCGCGGCTGGCGGGCACGCTGCGCGCGCACGGCATCGAGCGCGGCGACATCGTGATGACCCTGATCGGCAACCGCCCGGAGTGGGTGCTCGCGATGCTCGCGTGCTTTCGGATCGGCGCCGTTGTGCTGCCCTGCACCGAGCAGCTGCGCGCGAAGGACCTGGCGATGCGGATCGCCGTGAGCCGGCCCGCGCTGATCCTCGCCGACGAGCGCAACCGCTCGGAGCTCGAACGCGCCGTCGCGAGCGCGGACACGCCGGTCCTGCTCGTTCCCGACGAGGCGCTGTTCACGGCCGAGCCCGCGGCCGCCGTGGAGCTGTCCCCGCAGGACCCGTGTCTGATCACGTTCACGAGCGGCACCGCTGGGGAGCCGAAGGCGGTCGTGCACGCCCAGCGCTACCTCTCCGGCCAGCGGCTGCAGGCGCTCCACTGGCTCGCGCCGCGCGAGCGCGAGCTCGTCTGGTGCACCGCCGCCAGCGGCTGGTCGAAGTCGGCGCGCAACGTCTTCATCGCGCCCTGGATCGCGGGCGCCGCGGCGCTGCTGCACGATGCGCGCTTTGACTCCCACGAGCGCCTGCAGCTGCTCGAGCGCGAGCGCGTGAACGTGCTCTGCATGGCCCCCACCGAGTACCGCGTGATCGCCAAGCGCGCGACGCTGCGAACGCTGCCGCAGCTGCGCGGCCTGGTCGCCGCGGGCGAGGCGCTGAACCCGGAGGTGCTGCGCGCCTGGGAGGAGGCGACGGGCCTTCAGATCCGGGACGGCTACGGACAGACGGAGACCGGCCAGATGACCGCGACCCCTCCGCAGGAGCGCGCGCGGCCGGGGTCGATGGGCCGGGCGCTTCCCGGCATCGAGCTGTCGATCCGCGAGGGCGAGCTGTTCGCCGCTCCGGGCAGCGTGCCCACGTTCTTCCTCGGCTACCTGGGCGAGCAGGTTCAGCACTCACATGCCGGCTGGCAGGTGCACGATCGCGCCCTCGAGCAGCGGTGGGCGACCGGTGACAGGGTGATCCGCGATGAGGAGGGCTGGCTCTACTTCGAGGGCCGCGCCGACGATGTGATCGTGTCCGCGGGCTACCGCATCGGCCCCTTCGAGGTCGAGTCGGCGCTCGTCGCGCACCCCGCCGTGGCCGAGGCTGCTGCGGTCGCTGCGCCCGACGAGGAGCGCGGTGCGATCGTGCGCGCGGTGGTCGTGCTCGCCGAGCCCGATCGCGAGCCGACACCGGAGCTCGTGCGCGAACTGCAGGAGCACGTGAAGCGCGAAACGGCGCCCTACAAGTACCCACGCATCATCGACTTCGCCGACGAGCTGCCAAAGACCGCGAGCGGCAAGATCAGGCGAGCGCTGCTGCGCGGCGAGGACTCTCTCTAGAGCGCGATGATGGCGTCGATCTCGACCTGAGCGCCGCGCGGGAGCGCCGCCACCCCGATCGCCACGCGCGCCGGCGGCTCGGTCTGGAAGAACTCCCCGTAGCGCTCGTTGACCTCGTCGAAGGCACCGAGATCGGTCATGTATACGGTCACGCGAACGGCCCGCTGCAACGACGTTCCGGCGGCCTCGCAGACCGCCTGCAGGTTGCGCAGGCAGCGCTCGGCCTGCTCCGCCGGAGTCACCCCCGTGAGCTGGCCGGAGGCGGGGTCGAGAGGGATCTGTCCGGAGCAGAAGAGCAGCTCGCCGCAGCGCACGGCGTGGCTGTAGGGGCCAATCGCGGCGGGGGCAGAGGGGGCCATCACGACCTGCCGGACGGAGCTCATCTTCGGGCTCACCCTAACCGCTATCGTCGTGGCGATGCGCAGACGGCACCTCGTGATGGCGCCGGCTCTGACGCTCGCGCCCGTGCTGTGCGCGCTCGCGCTCGCACTCGCTCCGAGCGCCGATGCCGCGCCGGCTCTCGGGTTCGTTCCGTGCCATGGGGTGAGCGGCTTCGACTGCGCCTCGCTGCCGGTCCCGCTGTCGCGCACCGGCGCCGCCGCCGGCGAGATCTCGATCTCCGTCGAGCGCCGCCTCGCGGGCGCCACACCCAGCCGCAGCGCCGTGGTCGGGCTCGCGGGCGGCCCCGGGCAGGCGGCGCTGCCGCTTGCGGAATTCATCGCCGAGTCGATGGGGGCGGCGCTCGGCTCGCGCGACCTGCTCGTGTTCGATCAGCGCGGAACCGGCGCCTCCGACCCACTCGGCTGCGGCGCGCTCGAAAGCTTCAGCGGCGGCACACTGCCGGAGATCTACGAAGAGTGCGCACTGGAGATCGGACCGGCGCGGGGGGCCTTCACGACACAGGAATCGGTCGCGGACATCGAGGCGCTGCGCCAGGCCGGCGGTTACGAAAAGCTCGTGCTCTACGGCACCTCCTACGGGACCAAGGTGGCGCTCGAGTACGCCGAACGCTACCCGCAGCACGTCGAAGCGCTGGTGCTCGACTCGGTCGTCCCGAGCAATGGTCCCGAACCTTTCTACATCCCCACCTTCCAGGCGATCCCGGGGGTGCTCGACGAGCTCTGCGAGGCACGCGCGTGCGCCGGCATCACCTCGGACCCCGTCGCCGACGTGGCGCGGCTGAGCTCGCAGCTGCGCGTCCATGCGCTCCACGGCGTGGTCTACGACGGCTCCGGCCATCGCCACGCGAGCACGCTGACCGAGCTCGACCTGCTGCACACGCTCGAGGCGGGGGACCTCAACCCCGCGCTGCGGGCGTTGTTGCCGGCGGCGGTGCAGTCTGCCCTGCGTCACGACCCGGATCCCCTGCTGCGCCTGCAACTGCTCGCGGAGGGCCTGATCCCGACGCTGCCGAGCGAACCGCCGGCGGAAGCCAGCGAGCAGGTGGACGAAACGCTGTTCGTGGCGACGAGCTGCGAGGAGACGCTCTTCCCCTGGCAGCGCAGCGCGCCCGGCGCGACGCGACGCGAGGAAGCGCTCGCGTTCGTGCGCTCGCGGCCGGCGGCCGACTTCTCCCCATTCGAAGCGAGCACCGCCTATGAGAACAGCCTCGCCCAGTTCTGCTGGACCTGGCCGGACGCCTCGGCTGCGCCACCCGCCGAAAAGGCACTCCCCGACGTGCCCACGCTGATCTTCTCCGGCGCCCAGGACCTGCGCACGCCGACCGCGGACGCGCGCGCGGTGGCGGCCCGCATCCCCGACGCGCAGCTCGAGGTGGTCCCCTTTACCGGCCACTCCGTCGTCGGCAGCGACCTCAGCAAATGCGCGGCCGACGCGCTGCAGGCATTCTTCGGCGCGCAGAAGGTACAGCCCTGCGCGAGCAACGATGACCCGTTCGCGCCGACGCCGATCACCCCCGCGAGGCTCGCCGACGTACGCCCACCCCCGGGGCTACGCGGGCGCCCGGGCCAGACGCTCGTGGCGGTGCTCGACACGGTGCTCGACCTCAGCCGCCAGATCGTGGGCGCGACGATCGAGGCGTCGGCCGAACTGCCGAACGGATCGAGCTTCGGCGGACTGCGCGGCGGCTACGCGCGCATAACGCCGTCGGCTGTGACCCTGCACGACCTCTCGTTCGTCCCCGGCGTGACACTCACGGGGAGGCTGCCCGTGCGCAACGGCGCGATCGAGGTCTCGACGATCCGCATCACCGGCTCGAGGGCGGCGTCGGGCTCGGTGACCCTCGGCGCGGCCTCCCGGCGCGTCAGCGGCGCGCTCGGCGGCCGGCGCTTTGACATCTCGCTCGCCGCCGTGAAGCTCGCGCGCGCCGGCCGGGCGCCGGCGGCGCAGTGGCCAACGCTCTCCCACCTCGCGCCGCTGCTTCGACGGACCCCGTGATGGCCAACGCGCTCGCGTTGGAGAGCTCGCCCTACCTGCTCCAGCACGCCGAGAACCCGGTCGACTGGCTGCCGTGGGGCGATGAGGCGTTCACCCGCGCGCGCGAGCGAGATGTGCCGGTGCTCGTCTCGATCGGCTACTCCGCGTGCCACTGGTGCCACGTGATGGAGCGCGAGAGCTTCGAGGACCAGGCGACCGCGGCGCTCATGAACGAGCGATTCGTGTGCGTGAAGGTCGACCGCGAGGAGCGCCCGGACGTGGACGCGCTCTACATGGAGGCGGTGCAGAGCATGACCGGCCACGGCGGCTGGCCGCTGAACGTGTTCCTCACGCCCGAGCAGCTGCCCTTCTACGGCGGCACCTACTTCCCACCGTCCACGCGCCAGGGGATGCCGTCCTGGCGCGAGGTGCTGCAGGCGATCGCCGAGCTGTGGCACGAGAGCTCGCAGGAGGTGCGCGCAAACGGCGAGCGGCTGCGCGAGCATCTGCAGCGCTCAGCGGCGCTCACACCCTCTGCCGCGCCGGCGCAGGAGCAGGAGCTCGAGCAGGCGCTCGAGAACCTGCGCGCCGGCTTCGACCCGGTCAACGGGGGCTTCGGGGGGGCGCCGAAGTTCCCGCAGGCCTCGGTACTCGAGTTCCTGCTGCTGCGCGGGGACAGCGAGATGGCGCGGCCGACGCTGCTCGCGATGGCGGCCGGAGGGATCCACGACCAGCTCGGCGGCGGCTTTCACCGCTACAGCGTCGACGCCGCCTGGACGGTGCCGCACTTCGAGAAGATGCTCTACGACAACGCCCTGCTCGCGCGCGCCTACCTGCACGGCTGGCAGGCGTGCGGGGACGAGCGGCTGCGCGAGGTCTGCGTCGACACGCTCGAGTGGGTCCTGCGCGAGATGCGCGGGCCGGAGGGCGCCTTCTTCAGCGCGCTCGATGCCGACTCCGAGGGCGTCGAGGGCAGCTTCTACGTGTGGACGCGCGCGCAGCTGCAGGAGCTCCTCGCGCAGGACGCGGCGGCCGCGATCGAGTGGCTCGGGGTGAGCAGCAGAGGCAACTTCGCGGACCCCCACCGCCCGGCGCCGGGCCTGAACGTGCTGAGCGCGCGCGGCGCGCGCCCGCCGCAGGAGGTTGCGGAGCGGATCCGCGCGCGGCTGCTGGGCGCGCGTGCCGAGCGTCCCAGGCCGGCATGCGACTCCAAGCGCCTGACCGCGTGGAACGCGCTGATGGTGAGCGCGCTCGCGGACGCCGGCGCGGCGCTCGCGCAGCCGCGCTACACCGAGGCGGCGATCGCCTGCGCGGACTTCCTGCTCGCCGAGATGCACGACGAGCGCGGGCGGCTGCTGCGCTCCTACAACGGCGGCGTCGCTCGCATCGAGGCGTTCCTGGAGGACCACGCGCTGCTGCTGGAGGCGCTGATCGCGCTGTTCGAAGCGACCTGCGAGGAGCGCTACTACGAGCGCGCGCGAGCGCTCGCGGACACGCTCATCGAGCGCTTCGCCGACGAGCAGCACGGCGGCTTCTTCGCGACCGCGCGCGACGGCGAGGCGTTGATCGCGCGCCGCAAGGACCTCGAGGACTCGCCGCTGCCGGCGGGCAGCTCGAGCGCCGCGCTCGGCCTCCTGCGCCTGTCGCAGCTGAGCGGGGAGCAGCTGTATGAGCAGCACGCGCTGGGCACGCTGGACCTCACGCACGAGCTCGCGGCCGCGCTACCCGAGCGCGTTCGGGCACACGCTGCAGGCGCTGCACTGGCGCTTTGCGCCGGCGCGGCCGCTGTCGTGCGAGATCCCCGCGCGGGCACCGGGCTCGGACCCGCGTGGCGGCTGAGCGCCCACGACTGACGGCCGGGCGCTCGAGAATCACCGCGAGCGGCGGCCACGGCTGACACCCAAAATCGTCGGCCACGGGCGCCCTCCGCACTGGTACGATGCGGCGGGCGGAGTGAGGGAGACTCGAGTGTTCGGGGGCTCAGGCAGCGGGCAGGTTATGGGTGGACGTGCCAGCGACGTTGTCGCGGCAGCTGCGGGGCCGCTCTCCTCGAAGGGGCAGATTCGGTTCTCAGCCCCGTTGCGCCGAAGCGCGTTGTCAGTGTCGGTATGTGCCGCCGCACTCGTCGTGGGGCTTGTCGCGGTCGTCGGTCACGTGGTCGTGGGGCCGCCGGCGCCTGGGGTGCGATCGCCCGTCGCGGTCGGCAACCGTGCCGCGGCTCAGGACGGGCTGCTCGCCCTTCCGGTCGCCGCGCAGGGCCCGGTCTCAGGAGCCTTGGGCGCGGACCGCGCGGCGTATGCGGTCACCTCCTCGGCAGGCGGCCTTCACGCGACGAGCCCGGCGCAGCGCCTGGAGGAGCGATTCACCCGCTCTGGAGTTCTCGTCAGCTCGGCTCGGACGAGCTTGGGGCTGAGCCTCAGCGGCGTCGACTTCGGAGGGTCGCTGCGCTCCGTCGTCGCAGTGGCGCCAGCCGCGAAGGGCAACCGCGTGACTTACCGGCACGCCGGCGTCAGCGAATGGCTTGCGAACGGTCCGGGTGGCGTGGAGCAGGGCTTCACGGTCTCGCGACCGCGGGCAGGTGCCGTCGCCGGAACGCTCACGCTCGAGATGACGCTCGCAGGGAACGCGCGTGCCTCCCTGGAGAACGGCGGTCAGAGCGTCACTTTCAGCCATGCCGGGCGGACCCTCGCTCAGCTACACGGACCTGGTCGCCTCCGACGCGGGCGGCAGGCCGCTCGAAGCTGGATGCAGCTGCACGGCGACCGGCTGCTGCTCCGCGTCGGACTGCAAGGCGCACGCTTCCCCTTGCACATCGACCCGCTCATCAGGGGAACGGAGCTCACCGGCACAGAAACGAACTATTTCGGCTACAGCGTGGCGCTATCCGCGAACGGCGACACGGCGCTGGTCGGTGCCCCCACCCAAGCCCCGGGCGGTGAAGAAGGTAAGCCCACAACAGCGTGGGTCTTCATCCGCCAGGGCACCACATGGACCCTGCAGCAGAAGCTCACGGGCGCCGGGCAGGGCGGCCCCCGTCCCGGCTTCGGTGACGCCGTAGCGCTGTCCGCCGACGGCAATACCGCGCTCATCAGCGGCTACTTCAACGACGAAGGTGTGGGCGCAGTTTGGTTCTTCACCCGCTCGGGCTCGACGTGGACCGAACAGCAGAAATTCACCGGCGCCGGGGAGAGCGGAACCTACCCCGACTTCGGCTTCAGCCTCGCGCTCTCACCCGAAGGCAACACCGCGCTCGTCACCAGCCCCTTCGACGGCGAAACCGGGGCGGCGTGGGTCTTCACCCGCGAAGGCTCGAGCTGGACCGAACAGCAGAAATTCACCGCAACGGGCGCGCATGGCAAAGTCGGCTTCGGCTGGAGCGCTGCGCTCGGCAACGATGGCAATACCGCCCTCATCGGCGGCAACTACGACGAAGAACACGTCGGGGCGGCGTGGGTCTTCACCCGCGAAGGCTCGAGCTGGAGCGAACAGCAGACACTCATCGGCGCCGACGACGGCCGGCACGGCGTGTTCGGCCGGGGCGTGGCACTCTCGGAGAACGGCAAGGTCGCACTGGTAGGAGGCAGCGAAGGCGGCGGAGGCTATGTGTCGGTCTTCGGCGAGGAAGGCTCGAGCTGGACCGAACAGCAGACGCTGACCGCCGGCCGCAAGCGTGGCGTGACCAACTTCGGCGGACACCTGGCGCTCTCCGCCGATGGGTCCACGGCGCTCGTCGGCGGAGAGTTCTACGAAGAAGGAAAGGGTGCCGCCTGGGTATTCACCCACACGGGCACAACCTGGAAGCAGACGAGAAAACTCACGGCAGAAGTGCCGCTGAGAGGCTATTTCGGCGATGGCGTCGCGCTGTCCGAAAACGGCAAGACAGGCTTGGTCGGCGCCCCCGGCGACGAAGGCGGGGCCGCGTGGGCGTTCACCGCGCACCGCTGAGCTACTGGGGCGCCTAACCCGACGGGCAGCGACGCCGCCGCGTGAGGGGCCCGCTCTCCCTCCCTACAGGATCGCCAGGTAGCGGTCGAGCTCCCAGCGCGTGACCTGCACGCGGTAGTCGTCCCACTCCTGGCGCTTGATCTCGACGTAGCGGTTGAACATGTGCTCGCCGAGGGTGCGCAGCGCGAGCTCGGACTCGGCGGTGATCTCGATGGCCTCGCCGAGGCTCTCGGGCAGCTGCTCGACGCCCAGGCGCCTGCGCTCGTCCGCGGACAGGTGGTAGAGGTTCTTCTCCATCGGCTCGGGCAGCTCGTAGCCCTTCTCGATGCCCTCGAGGCCCGCCTGCAGCAGTGCGGCGAAGGTGAGGTAGGGATTGCACGCCGGGTCGGGGCAGCGCAGCTCCATGCGCGTGGCCTGCTCGCGCCCGGGGTGGTACATCGGCACGCGCACGAGCGCGGAGCGGTTGCGGCGCGACCAGGCGACGTAGGCGGGGGCCTCGAACCCCGGCACGAGCCGCTTGTAGGAGTTGACCCACTGGGCGAAGATCGAGCAGATCTCGCGCGCGTGCTTGAGCTGCCCGGCGATGAACGCCTTGCCGACGTCGGAGAGGAAGTACTGGTCATCGGCGTCATAGAAGGCGTTCTTGCCCTCGCGGAACAGCGACTGGTGGGTGTGCATGCCCGAGCCGTTCTCGCCGAACAGCGGCTTCGGCATGAAGGTCGCGTGCCAGCCGTACTTCATCGCGTACTCCTTCACGGTGATGCGGTAGGTCATGCAGTCGTCGGCCATCTTCAGGGCGTCGGCGTAGCGCATGTCGATCTCGTGCTGGGAGGGGCCCACCTCGTGGTGGGTGTACTCGACGTGGATGCCGAGCTCTTCGAGCGCGAGCACGGTCTCGCGACGTACGTCCGAGCCCGCGTCGAGAGTGGTCAGGTCGAAGTAGCCGCCCTCGTCGAGCACCTCGGTCGAGCGCGAGTCGCGGAAGAGGAAGTACTCGAGCTCGGGGCCGACGTTGAAGGTGTCGAAGCCCATGCGCCGCGCGCGCTCGACCGCGCGCCGCAGCACGTGGCGGGGGTCGCCCTCATAAGGGGTGCGCTCGGGCGTGATGACGTCGCAGAACATCCTCCCCACCCCCTGCTCCTCGGGGCGCCAGGGCAGCAGGGCGAACGTGCTCGCGTCGGGCATCGCGATCATGTCCGACTCCTCGATCGCGTTGAAGCCCGTGATCGAGGAGCCATCGAAGCCCATGCCCGCCTCGAAGGCGTCGTCGAGCTCCGCCGAGTTGATCGAGAAGGACTTCAGCTGGCCGAGGATGTCGGTGAACCACAGGCGGATGAAGCGGATCTCGCGCTCCTGCACGAGCGCCTTCACGTCCTGCGGCGTCTGGGGCTGGGGGTCTGCCATCGCTCGCGCGGGACCCTAGCCGATGCTCGCGAGCGCCCGCTATCGACGGCTGGCCAAAGCGCGCGGGCGTCTAGTGCCCGGCTACCGCGGCCACGAAGTCGGCGACCTGTTCGGCTTCCTTGCCCTGGTAGAGCAGCGCGGGCATGTCCCCTCTTCCGCGCGCACGGCCTTCGACGATCGCGTTGTAGACGAGCGCCTTGCGCCCGGAGGCCGTCGAGATGTCATCGCCAATGTGGATGTCGAGGTTCGGCCCGACGCGTCCCACCGCCTTCACGGCGGCGAGCGTGTGGCAGAAGACGCACTTCTGGGCGAACAGTTCGCGGCCCTTGGTCTCCTGCGCGGTCAGGTGGAGCCCGCCGACCGCCTCGCTGGCCTTGTCCTTGCCGTTGTGGGCGAGCACGAGCGCCGGTATCGCGAGCCCGAAGGCCACCAGCAACACGACGCCCAGCGTCAGCAGTCGCTGACCCAGCTTCGATTCGGCGAGCGCTTCATCGCGGTCGGAGCGCACGCGGGCGCGACGTGGGCCGCCGCGCATGGCGATGAAGAAGACGGCGAGCCCGAGCAGGACCCAGAACGCGATGAACACGTAGACCATGTGCGGGCAGCACCTTAGCGACTGGCAGGGACTTATGAAGCCCTTGAAAGAGCGGCGCTAAGCTGGCCAGAAGGGACGCTCGCCGAGTCCTCCTCGGGCGCCCGCCCCAAAAGGTCATGAACCTCTTCCGTCGCCTTTCGCTCTACCGCCTGCTGCTGGCGGTCGCGGTGGCGGTCGCGGTCGGCATCGGCGCGACCGCGCTGGCGTTCGCGCTCGGCGCCGGACCCACGCCTCCGCCGCGCCAGCTCGCGCAGGCGATCCACGACGCGCTCGGCGGCAGCAGGCCCGCAGGCTTCAGCGCGAACGTGCAGCTGACCGACAACCTGCTCGAAGGCGCGAGCCTCGCCAGCGAAGGCGCGGGCGACGGTGGTGGCGGCGGCGAACTGCTCTCGAACCCGCTCATCAAGGGCGGATCTGGGCGCATCTGGCTCTCCAAGGAAGGCAAGTTCCGCCTGGAGCTCCAGTCTGAACAGGGCGACACCGAGCTCGTCTACGACGGCCACACCTTCGAGCTCTACGACGCGGCCACGAACAAGCTCTACCGCTACACGCCCGAACAGCAGCCCACCGGCGGCGAAGACAAGCAAGGTCGGTCGCAGCCCGGACAGGTTCCGAGCGTCGCCAAGATCCAGGAAGGGATCGACCACCTGCGCAAGCACGCGAACGTCTCGGACGCGAGCGCCACCGACGTCGGCGGCCAGCCCGCGTACACCGTGAGCCTCTCGCCGAACGAAAACGGCAGCCTGCTGTCCTCGGTGCAGCTCTCCTTCGACGCCGAAAACGCGGTGCCGCTGCGCGCCGCGGTCTACTCGACCGCGAGCTCCTCGCCGGTGCTCGAACTGGCCGCGAGCGAAGTCTCCTTCGCTCCGGTCGCTGCCTCGGTGTTCAGCCTCGACGTACCCAAGAGCGCGAAGGTGCAGGACGTCAAGGCGGCCGAACACGGCTCGGGCGCCGCGCACAAGGACGGCTCGCAAGCGGGCAAGCACCCGAAGGTGTCGGTGCACGGAGACGGCCCGGGCGCGATCGCCGTGCTCGAAGAGGCGGCGTCGGGCAAGAGCGGCGAAAGCGGCGCCTTGAAGGGCCTGCCGCAGGTTAAGATCGGCGCCAGCAAGGCGAGCGAGCTGCGCACCGCGCTCGGCACGGTGCTCACGTTCGAGCGCGGCGGCGTGCGCTATGTGCTCGCCGGCTCGGTCAAGCCGGACGCACTGCAGGCGCTCGCAAGTGGCCTCTAGCGAGGGCGCCCCGGCGGCCCGGCAGACCGCCGCCGCCGAGGAGCCCGCGGGCGCCGGCGCAGCCGCGGAGGCTCCCGCCGAGCTCCAGCCGGTGCGTGCGCGCGGGCTGGTGAAGCGCTACGGCGAACTGGTCGCCGTGGACCACGTCGACCTGAACGTCCGCGCGGGCGACGTCTATGGCTTCCTGGGTCCGAACGGCGCGGGCAAGACGACGACGCTGCGCATGGCGCTCGGGCTGATCACGCCGAGCGAGGGCGTGGTGGAGCTCTTCGGCCGCGACCCGATGCGCCTGGGAGCGGCCGCACTCGAGGGCGTCGCGGGGTTCGTGGAGGCGCCGCGCTTCTACCCCTACCTGACGGCCCGCAAGAACCTCGAAATGCTCGCAGCGCTCGACGGCGACGGCGCGCGCGAGCGCATCGAGGAGGTGCTCGCCGTCGTGGAGCTGACGCCGCGCGCTAAGGACAAGGTGGGCGGCTACTCCCACGGCATGCGCCAGCGCCTGGGCATCGCCGCGGCGCTGCTGCGCCGCCCGCGACTGCTGATCCTCGACGAGCCCGCGACGGGCCTCGATCCGGCGGGGATGCGCGACATGCGCGGGCTGATCCGCCGGCTCGCGCAGGAGGGCATCACGATCCTGCTCTCGAGCCATCAGCTGCCCGAGGTGCAGGAACTGTGCGACCGCGTTGCGATCGTGGACTCGGGCCGCGTCGTCTACGAGGGCGCGCTCGCGGAGCTGCGCCGCCAGGGAGGGGCGAGCTACCGCCTGCACACGACCGACGACGCGCGCGCGCTCGCGGTGGTGTCCTCCCAGCCGGGCATCTACGACGCCACGGCCGACGAGCACGGCCTTCTGTTCGAGGCCGAGGAGCCCAACGTGGGAGAGCTCTCGCTCGCGCTTGCGCGCGCCGGCTTCGGGATCCTCGCGCTGACGCCGGAGCTCGCGAGCCTCGAGGACCTCTTCTTCCGCCTCACGGAGGGTGCCAACGGCACGCGCGCGGGCGGCTCGCCCGCGACCTCCCCCGCCGAGCAGCCAACCGTCGCCGCCGCCGCGCCGGCCGGCGATGGCGAGCGCACCCTGGGGGTCAGGTGAGCAGCGCCGCGGTCACGGCCACGCGGCCAGCGACGCCGGCGCGCTCCAGGGGCCGGCGCCCGTCGACGTTCACCGTGTACCGCTGGGAGCTGCGCAAGCTGATCTCGCAGAAGCGCACCTACCTGGGGCTCGTGCTGATCGTGATCCTGCCGCTGTTCTTCGTGATCTTCCAGAACGTCCACCAGCACCACGACCACGGCGCGGAGGGCATCTTCGCGGCGCAGATCACCCAGTCGGGCCTCGCGACGCCGGTGCTGATGCTGACCTTCCTGTCGCTCTTCATGCTGCCGCTCGTGGGCTCGCTGGTGGCGGGCGACATCGTCGCCAACGAGGACGGCAACGGCACGCTCAAGACGATCCTCACGCGCTCGGTGGACCGCGGACAGGTGCTGGCAGCAAAGCTGCTGGCGGCGGTGACGTACGCGGCGATCGCGGTCTTCCTGTCGGCGGCGGTGGGCACGCTCGCAGGCGTGATCTCGTGGGGCTTTCACTCCGTCACGAGCCTGTCGGGGACCGTCGTGTCACCGGGCGAAGCGCTCCTGCTGATCTTCGCCTCGAACGTCTTCTACATGATCCCGCTGATCGCGGTGGTGTGCATCGGCGTGCTGCTGAGCACGCTCACGCGCAACAGCGCGGCGGCGGTGGTGGCGACGATCGGTTCGGTGATCCTGCTCGACATCATCGGCGGCATCCCGGGGCTCGAAGGCGCAAGGCCCTACCTGCTGACCAACCAGTTCGAGGCGTGGCAGGGGCTCCTGCGCACGCCCACCGACTGGTCGCCGATCACGCACTCCGCGTGGCTGTGCGCGCTGTACGCGCTGCCGGCGCTGTTCGCCTCCTACCTGATCTTCCTGCGCCGCGACGTCGCGGGCGGCTGACGCTGCGGCGGCTCACCCCGCCTTCGCGCCGAGCGGCTGAATGCGCAGGGCGCTGAGGATTCGCAGTGCTTCGGCGCGGCGAGCTTGCGTCGCGTGCGCGCCGAAGGCGAGCTGCGCTTGGAAGAGGCGCCCTGCACTCCTGAAGCGCAGCAGGTAGCTGGGCACCGTCGAGCAGTCGTAGTTGCGCAGTCCGCTTCGGGCGAGCGTGAAGCCGGAGCTCTGCGCAGGGAATGCGATGCCTCGGGGCTCTGCGAAGGCGCTCCCCGGCGTCGAGGCGTATTCGGAGAGGTAGATGAGAGCCCCGTCGGAGGGGAGGGAGTTCTCGGCGCGGGTCGGACCGCATTCACCTCCCCTGAGAGCCGGGTATGAGGTGAGCAGCATGCGGTCGTAGGGGTAGGCCAGCGAGGTGATCGGCGCTCTCAGCAGGTGCCATCCGTGCGGGTAGCCGACCCTGATCCCCTCGCCGACGCTGTAGCTGGGTGAAGAGCCGGCTGGCAGGCTCGGGGAGGCATGCCGAGCGCCACCCGACCCGCCCGCTGCGAGCAGAGCCCACAGGAGTCCGCCGGTCGCGCCGAGGGCGAGCAGCGCGCCCCACCGGCCCCTCCTTTGGCGCTGGCGCTGTCGCCGGCGCGCCTCTTCGATCACACCATCATCGGGCGCCGGTGTGGCCCTCGGCGATTCTGTGCGAGGGGACTCGGAGACGGCCAGCGGCGACATGGCTAGCGGATTCCCTGGATGATCGCGATCAGCTCTTCGCGCTTGTAGCCCTGCTCTCGGGCGAAGGCGAGCAGATCACGCGCGCGGGCGGCAACGAGACCGCGTTCAGAGGTTCCGGCGACGCGAATGCCGTGTCCGCGACGAAACTCCAGGAGGCCTTCGTCGCGGAGGATGCGCAGGGCCCGCAGGACCGTGTTCGTGTTGACCTCGAGCACGGCGGCGATGTCCTTCGCCGGCGGCAGACGCTCGCCTCGGGCGGCCTCCCCGTCGGCGATCGAGCGACGGATCGTCGCTGCGACCTGCTCGTGCAGCAGGGTCGGATCCGACCGATCGATCTTGACATCGAGCATGGTGCTAGTCATAGTAGCGCTAGTGAGTTCCGTCGGCGGGATCCGGGCGCAACACGGCGGCGCTGATGGCGCGGCCCGAGTCCTGAATGCTGGCGTGGTCGAGGCGGCCCGCCGCCGCCAACGCCGGCGGCGTCTGCGGCTCTCGGCAGCGCTCGTGCTCGCAATAGCGGTCGGCGCCGCAGCGCGCGAGTCCCTGCGCGGAGCCGGGCTGCCCACCAAGGCGATCGGCTCGTCCGCTGCGAGGCCGCGAGTCCCGTTCGCCGCTCCTGCGACCGTGCTATCGCAGACCCCCTACATGGGCGTGCACTGCCCCCAGCCAGACGCGATCACCTGCGACCGTGTCGGCCTGGCGATCTGGCTGAAGCGGCCGGCGATCTCGGTTGACGCCACGATCGCCGGACAGCCGCTGAAGCTCGACTGGTTCGGCGAACAGCCCCGCTTCGCGAGTACGCAACCGAGGACCGAATTCGCGGGCTACCTGCGACCGGCCGGTCTCACTACGCGATTCCACGTCAAACCGACGGCAGCCGCGAGCGTGGACCCGCGATGCGGCTGTCGCGTTGGCCCCGAATGGAACGGCGGGGACCCGCCCTCGCCGCTCGTGGAGTTGCAGATCCAGTACCCCGACCACACTCGGGTCCTGACGCATCTGCACGTTTTTCTCGCCCACGCCTGGGGATAGCCGCCAGGACGCGCGTCGAGCGCGTCCTCGGGCCGACTTACGGCTGAGCTAGCCGACCTCGGCCTCGGCGGGCAGCTCCACGATCGAGAGCTCGACGTCGCCCATGAGGCGGCGCGCGGCGGTTGCGTCGATGAGCCCCGCGCCGAGGCGCGCGGTTGACTCGGCGCCACAGGCGACGCCGAAGCGCAGGCACTGGTCGGGGGGGCGCGCTTCGTAGCGGGCGGCTAGGTAGCCGGCGAGGAAGGCGTCGCCGGAGCCGATCTTGCCGACGGCCTCGCGGGTATCGACGCGCGCGCGCTTGACGGGCCGCTGCCCGTCGACGCGCAGCTGCGCGAAGCAGCCGTCGGGCAGCGTCATGATCGCCTCGCGCGGGCCGAGCGCGCAGATCTCCCCGACCGCCTGCGCGCGCTCCTCCTCGCAGGCGAACTCGTGGCCGACGAGCTCCTCCGCCTCGAGCACGTTCGGTGAGACGAGGTCGGGTTCGGCGCTTACCGCCTGGCGCAGCGGTTCGCCATCGGTGTCGACCACGGTGAGCACGTCGAGGCGTTCGAGGTCCCTCACGAGCGAGGCGTAGAGGTCGGGCTCCACAGCCGCGGGGCAGCGAGCCGGCGAACACGACGATCGCGGCGCCGCGGGCGAGGTACAGGAGCTTGTCCCGGAACAGCTCGACCTCGCGGTCGGAGACCGGCGGGACCGCGTTCGTTGATCTCCGTCTGCTGACCGGTGGTGGGGTCGAGCACGGAGGTGTTCGTGCGCGACTCCTCGCGGATGCGGACGAAGTCGTTGAGGATCGACTCCTCGGTGAGCTGCTCGACGATGTGGGTCCCGGTGGCGCCGCCGGCGAAGCCGGTGGCGATCACGGGCTGGCCGAGCGCCTTCAGGCGTGCGGGCGATGTTCACGCCCTTGCCGCCCGCCATGGTGCGCTGTTCGACGGTCCGATGGCGGCGGCCGAGACGGAAGTTCGGCACCGCCAGCGACTTGTCGATCGCCGCGTTGAGCGTGACGGTGATGATCATCGTTGCTGCGCTACCCGCCTCTCGTAGTCGCCCATGCCGCCGATCCGCTTGGCGCGCACGCCACAGGCTAGCGCAGTGGCTCGTGCGCGCCCTCGGGGATTGCTAGGAGAGCGCAGACGCCTGCTCGCGCAGGCGCTCGGCGGCGCCCGCGCGCGGCATCGCCGGGGCTCGCCGCCGCGGCCCGGTGGGCTTCGGCGATGCTGCGCGAGGCGCTGACCAGCCCGCCGGCGCGCCCGGGCGCGAAGGCCGGCCGCGAGCTCATCGACGCGCCCGCCCTGCGCGCCGACGCCGGGCAGCAGGAACGGCGCGTCCGGCATCAGCTCGCGCGCCCGCACCAGATGCGCGGGCTCGCTCGCGCCGATGACCGCGCCGACGTCGCTGAGGCCCGTGCTCGCCGACGCCGTCGGCGCCGAGCTCGTGCACGATCCCCGCGAGCCGCTCCCAACAGTGCGCTCGCCGCCATCGCCGGCGAGCGGCAGGTCCTCGACGTCGCGCGCGCCGGGATTGGAGGTGCGCACGAGCAGCAGCACCCCGGCGCCGGCGGCGCGGGCGGCGTCGACGAACGGCTGCACCGCGTCGAGGCCCATCAGCGGGTTCACGGTGGCGAGGTCCGCCCCGAGGCCGCGGAGCGCGCCGAAGGGGCTGTCGAGGCCGCCGAAGAGCGAGGCCGCGTAGGCGGCGGCGGTGACGTCGATGTCGCCCCGCTTGCCGTCGGCGATCACCAGCAGGCCCGCGCTCGCGCGCGCACGCGGCGAGCTCGCGCAGCAGCGCCCCAGCCGGGCGCGCCCAGCGCCTCGAAGCGCGCGAGCTGGAGCTTCACCGCCACGCACGCCTCGGCGGTCGCGTCGATCAGCGCGCGGCAGTGCGCCCGCACCGCGCTCGCGGCGAGCTCGGCGGGCGCGAGGCCCGCGGGCGCCCGCTCGAGGCCCTCGGGCCACAGCGCGCGCGGATCGGGATCGAGCCCCAGTACGATCTGGGACTCGCGCTCGGCGACGCGCGCGGCGAGCGTGTCGCCGAAGCTACGTGCGGCGTCAGCGGCCTTCACTGCGCTCTTCAGGGCGCTGCCCGCGGTGAAGCGCGGCACGCTCGATGCTGCGATCTGGATCGCTCCCCGGTGCGCGGGTTGACGCCCGGCGCGCGCGCCCCGCTGGCTGACGTGGAACTTCCCGAACCCCGAGACAGTCACGTCGCTACCGCGCCGCAGCGCGTCCTCGACCGTGGCGAGCATCGCATCGACCGCGCGCGAGGCGTCGCTTTGGTCAGCTCGGCGCGATCGGCGACCTGTTCGACCAACTCGGACTTCGTCACTTGGCCCTCCTCGTTCGTCAGCGGAAATGGGCACAGTGAAAGAGCGGTCGAAGCTAGCAGCGCGCGCGGACGCGCCTTCTCGCGACCCGCCGGGCGGGTCCGGGACAATCGCCTCCGTGGCCATCAACCGGATCGCCTGGATCGTCACCGTCTTCGTCGCCCTGCTGACGGCGCTGCTGCTGCTGCTCTCCGGCTACACCGGCTACGCCGGGCTCGGCGTCGCGGTGGCGGTCGCGGCCGCGATCAACCTGCTCTAGAGAGCTTCCCCGATCGGCGCGCTCGAGCCAGCTCGCGCAGCGCGCGCGCGGCGCGGCCGCGGTGGCTGATCGCGTCCTTCTCTGCGTCGCTGAGCTCGGCCATCGTGAGCCCCGCGGGCCCGTCGTCGGGCTCGAACGCGGGGTCATAGCCGAAGCCGCCCTCGCCGCGCGGCGTCGCGCGCGAGCCGCCCGCGGCAGCGGCCCTCGAAGCATGCGCTCGAGGCCACCCCGCGGATCGACGTAGGCGATCACGCAGACGTACTCGAGCGCGCTGCCCGCGGGCGCCTCGCGCAGCAGCTTGTCGAGGTTCTCCTCGTCGCTGGCGTGCTCGCCCGCATAGCGCGCCGAGCGCACCCCGGGCGCCCCGCCGAGAGCCTGCGCGCAGATGCCGGAGTCGTCGGCGATCGCGACCGCGCCCGCTCGCCGCGCCGCCGCGCGCGCCTTGCCGAGCGCGTTCCCGGCGAAGCTCTCGCCGTCCTCGGGCGGCAGCTCGACCTCGCCCGGGAGCGCGTCGCAGCGTGCTCGACGCCGGTCCGCCCGCCTGCCAGCAGCCGCTCGAACTCGCGCCGCTTGTGCTCGTTGTGGGTCGCCAGCAGCAGCTCGCCGCCGCTCTGCGCGCGCTCACGCGTCGAGGAGCGACCGCGGCGGCTCGCGCGGCGCTAGCGCGATCGCCTGCGGCTGGTCCCGCGCAGCTGCTCGATCCCGTCGGCGGCGAGCATCAGCAGCTCGTCGAGGTGGGCGCGCGAGAGCGGCGTGCGCTCCGCCGTGGCCTGCACCTCCATGAGCCCGCCGTCGCCGGTCATCACGACGTTCGCGTCCACCTCGGCGGTCGAGTCCTCGGGGTAGTCGAGGTCGAGCATGGGCACGCCCGTCCACATCCCGCAGGAGACGGCCGCGACCGAGCCGGTCAGCGGGGAGCGCTCGAGCTTGCCCCTCGGCGCTGCAGCCGCGCGCAGGCGAGCGCGAGCGCGACGTAGGCGCCGGTGATCGACGCGCAGCGCGTGCCGCCGTCGGCCTGCAGGACGTCGCAGTCGAGGTAGATCGTGCGTTCGCCGAGCGCCTTGAAGTCGATCACGCCCCGCAGCGAGCGCCCGATCAGGCGCTGGATCTCGACCGTGCGGCCGTCCGGGCGCCCGCGCGTGACGTCGCGCTGCTTGCGCTCTCCGGTGGAGGCCGGGCAGCATCCCGTACTCGGCCGTCACCCAGCCGCGGCCCTGCCCGCCATCCAGCGCGGCACGCCCCCCTGCGCGGAGGCCGTGCAGATCACCCGCGTCTCCCCGACCTCGATCAGCACCGAGCCGGTGGCCGTGCGCACGAAGCCGGGCTCGATCTCCGACGGGGCGCAGCTCGTTGCGGGGCGCGGTCGTAGCTGCGCGTGGTCGGCCCGCTGTCACGCGGCGCCATCATTCCAGAGCGCTACGCGTCGCGGCTCGCCTGCGCGCGCTGGTCGTCTCGAACATGCGCCCGGACGCCGCGCAACCCGGGCCGCGGGCAGCTTCGTGCGCGACCAGGTCGCGGCGCTGCGCGCGCTCGACGGGCTCGAGGTCGAGCTGTACGAGTTCGCGCCGGGCCCCGCGCGCTGTGCGCGCGCGGCCGTCGAGCTGCGCCGCCGCCACGGTCCGCCTCGACGCTCAGCCGCCGCCCGGGCGCGCCCCCTTCGACGTCGTGCACGCGCACTTCGGCCTGACTGCGTGGCCGGCGCTGGCCGTGCCCGCTCGGGTGCGCGCGCTGACGCTCCACGGCAACGACGTCGCGCACCCGCGCACCCGCCTGGCGACGCGCGCGGTGCTGCCGCTGATCGACCTGCTCGGTGCGGCCTCGCCGGCACTCGTGCAGTAGCCTCCCGGGGCGCCGCGCCCGCGAGCGCGCGAGGTGCTGCCCGTGCGGCGTGGACATGCAGCGCTTCAGGCCGATCGACCGCGCGGCCGGCGCGCGCGGAGCTCGGCCTGACGCCGACACGCCGCTACTGCTGTTCCCCGCCGACCCGGCGAGAGCGGAGAAGCGCTACGACCACGCGCGCGCGCTCGCGAGCGCGGCGGGCGCGGAGCTGCTCACGCTTGGAGACGTGCGACCGCGAGCAGTGCCGCTGTGGGTCAACGCCGCTGACGCCGTGGTGGTGCCGTCCGAGCGGGAGGGCTTCGGCCTGGCGGTGCTGGAGGCGCTCGCCTGCGACGTGCCCGTGCTCGCGACCCCCGTGGGCATCCATGCCGAGGCGCTCGCGGGCGTGCCCGGCACGCTGTGCGCGCCGTTTGATCTGGCGCGCTGGCGCGAGGCGCTCGCGTCGCCCTGGAGAGCCCGCGACCCGCGCGTCGAGGGCCGCGCGCGCGCGCAGCGCTTCTCCGCGCGCGCGATGGCCGAGCGCGTGCGCGCGGCCTGGGAGCACGGCCTCGAGCAAGTGCCGAGGGCGCGCTGAGTAGCATGGTCCCCGCAGTGGAGCAGACAAGGCACGCCTCCGGGGTGGGGAGAGCTCGCCGGCCGAGGAAGGCCAGCCCGCGGGTGCCGACGGCGCAGGAGCTCCAGGAGCGCCCTCGTTCACCTCGCGCGGGGGCGCATTCGCCGCCGCGCGCGCTTCCTGCGCAAGGCACGCGAGCTCGCCTACCGCGACCTCGGCGGCCTCGTCTTCAACCTCCACCGCTTCGGCCAGCGCAACGACGCGCTCGTGCTGGCGAAGCTGACGACGCTCGAGCACATCGACGGCGAGCTGCGCGCGCTCGAGACGGCGCTGGACGAACGCGCAGCCGCTCACGGTGCTGCGCGAGGCCGGGATCACCGCATGCGCGCGCTGCGCGGCGATCCACTCGCAGCGAAGACCGCTTCTGCCCGAACTGCGGCCTCTCGCTGGGACCGCCACGCCGAGCTTCCCGCCGAGCTGCGCACGGGGCCTGCCGGCGCCGCCCGCCCGCCGGCGTCCGCCCCCGTGGCGGCCCCTGCCCCGCGCGGTCGCTGCGACCCCGCCGGCGCCCTCCGATGCTCGCCCGCCGCCGCTCGCCGGCCACGCGGCGCCACCGGCACCGCGCACCGGCACCGGCACGCCGTCCCACGTCCGCATCCGACGGGCAGCAGGCGGGACCACCACCGTCGCCGCGCGACCGGACGCGGGCAGGCCCACGAGCACGAGGACGAAGCGACGGCGATCATGCGCCCCCCGGCAACCGGGCAAGTGAGCGCCACGAGCTGCCGCCAGCATCCGGAGCTCGCTGGCGCGATCGAGCCAGTCCCGGCGGCCGCAGCGCGCCGGCGACTCGGCGATCCGCGGAGGTATGCCCGCTATGCGGCTCGCCGCTCGCACCGGAGCAGGACTGGTGCCTGCACTGCGGGGCGGCGGCACGCACGCGGCTGGCGGCGACGCCGAACTGGCAGCCGCCCCTGGCCCTGCGCTCGTGCTCGCCGCGATCTGCGCCTGCGCGTCCTCGCGGCCGCGCTGGTGAAGCTCGCGCGCGGCTCCGGTCCCGCGCCGCCGCACGCGCATCACGAGGACGTTGCCGGACACCGCCGGGGCTACTCGCCGCGCCTGGCGCGGCGACCACGCCCGGCTCCGCACCGACGCCCGGCAACCACCCCACCCAGGGCGCCGGCGCCGCGCACGGCGGACGCCAGACCCGGCACCGGCACGACGCCCGGCACGGCCGCGACCACGCCCCACCACGGCGACAACGACGCCGCGGACACCCGCGGCGCCGAGCGGCAGCGGCGCCTCGCGCCGCGCCCTAGCCGTCTGGCGAACCGATGGGGGCGCACTCCGCGGGGCGGTCCCAGCAAGCCGACATGGCCGTGCGTCGGCGCCGGCGCGGCCGGGCTGTACGCGGCGCTCTGCGCCGCGCGCGAGGGCGCCCGTGTCGTGCTCGTGTCCGCGACGCCGCTGGCGCAGACGGCGAGCTACTGGGCGCAGGGCGGGCTCGCGGCGGCGCTCGCGTCGGACGACAGCTTCGAGCTGCACCTCGCCGACACCGAGCGGGCGGGGCGCGAGCTCGTGCGCAGGTCGGCCGCGGAGATCCTCGTGCGCGAGGCGCCGGGACGGGTGCGTGACCTGCAAGCCGCTCGGCGTGCGCTTCGACGCCGACCGCTTCGGACAGCTCGCGCTCGGGCCTGGAGGGCGGTCACTCGGTGCGCCGCGTGGTGCACGCGGGCGGCAGCGCGACCGGGCAGGCGCGTGGTGCAGCCAGCTGTCGGCGCTGGCGGCCGAGGATCCGCGTGTGGACGTGCTCGAGGGAGTGCGCGCCAAGGCGCTCTGGCTGCAGGAGGAGCGCTGTCGCGGGGTGGCCTGCGACGACGGGCGCGTGATCCTCGCGCGCCGCGGTGATCGTGGCGACGGGCGGCGCCGCGGCGCTGTGGGCGCGGACGACCAACCCGCCGGGGTCCCAGGGGGTGGGTCTGCTGCTGGCGCACGCCGCGGGCGCGGCACTGGCCGACCTCGAGATGCTGCAGTTCCACCCGACCGCGGTGATCGGCTTGCGCGGGCGCGAGGGCTTCCTCGTGACCGAGGCGATCCGCGGCGAGGGGGCCACCCTGCATGACTCCTCGGGCGAGCGCTTCGTCGACGAGCTGGCGCCCCGCGATGAGGTCTCGCGCGCGATCCAGTTGCGACTGCAGGCCACCGGCGAGCCCTCGGTCGGGCTCGACATGCGCGGCGTCGACGAGGCGCACTTCCCGAACGTCTTCGCGGCGTTGCGCGAGGCGGGCCTCGACCCGCGGCGCGAGCTCGTGCCGGTCGCCCCTGCCGCGCACTACATGATGGGCGGGATCGAGACCGACCTCGACGGGCGCTCCTCGGTGGCCGGGCTCTACGCCGTCGGCGAGGCGTCCTGCACGGGCCTGCACGGCGCCAACCGGCTCGCCTCGAACTCTCTCAGCGAGTGCCTCGTGTTCGCGGCCCGAGCGGTCACCGACGCGCTCTCGCGCGACGAGGGCGCGACCGCTGACCCCGACGTACGGCAGCTCGCGTCGCTGCGCGCGCTGCCGGCCCCGCCGGTCGCGGACGCGGCCACGCGCGATGCGCTCTGGCGCGACGCGGGCATCGTGCGCGATGAGGCGCGCCTGCGCAGGCTGCTCCAGCAGGAGCATCCGCTCGCGCGCATGGTCGCCGCGTGCGCGCTCGAGCGCCGCGAGAGCAGGGGCGCCCACCTGCGCGAGGATTATCCTGAGCGCGATCCTGCGCTCGACCAGCGCCACGTCGTGCTCGATCGCAGGGAGACCCTGGCCTGGGAGACCTGGAGCTAGGGCCCGCCCTCGGGGCGGTCAGGCGAGCTCCCGATATATCGCGGCCGCATGGGAGTTTCCATCGAACGGCTTTACATAAGAAATAGGCCGGGTAGCGATCATTTAGTCGCTCCTTTAGATGCAACCACGTGTTTCGGGGAGCAAGGAAAGGATCGATGGGCAGTGGGAGTGTGCAGGGCGGGTGTGCTCCTAAGCCAAAGATCTCATTCGAAAGGGTGAGGAGCCACCATGTATCAGTTCAGCCGGGCGATCTATCGGGAGCTAGCTCCGCGGATCGTGCCGCCACCGTCGGGGACATCCCCCGCGGTCCATCACACGGCCGTGCTCAGTGCCTGCGAGGAGGTCATCACCCGTCTCGCCACTGAACGGCATTACTTCGCGCGCCCTGCGCGCACGCTGTTCTGCAACATCCGCAGCTACTTCTCGATGTCCGATCAGGCGCGCGTCCACCGTGTGGTGAACCGCTACATGGGCCTCGCCCAGCAGTTCCTGATCGAACATCCGCACGAGGGCTACACCGCCGTCAGCGGCGCGCCGCCGCAGTGCCGCGCGACGACCCGCAAGGGCTCCGCGTGCCAGCGCACGCCGCTGCCCCACAACGGCTACTGCCCCTCCCACCAGCACCTCGCGGACACAGAGGACCGCGAGCTGGCAGCCGCTTAGCGAGGCTCCAACCAACACGAGGGATTCGCACGCCGGCCCAGGGAGGCCGGCTGCGTGCGGCGCACCATAGGCTCTGGTGGTGCTCCTGGGCGTGGACGTAGGCGGCACCTTCACCGACGCGGTCCTCGTCGCGGGGGAGGACGCGATCCACGCGGCGAAGGTCCCCACCACCCCGGCCGAGCAGTCCGAGGGGGTCATCGAGGCTGTCCGGCGCGTGCTCGACGCAGCCGGGCGCGAGCCCTGCGAGGTTGAGCGTTTCGCGCACGGCATGACGGTCGCGACCAACGCGCTGCTCGAGGGCCGCACAGCGCGGACCGCGCTGATCGCCACGGAGGGCTTCGCCGACGTGATCGAGCTCGGGCGCCAGGCGCGCCCGCACCTGTACAGGCTCTGCGAGGCAGCGCCGGCGCCACTGGTGGCGCCCGAGCTGCGGTTCGCGGCCCCCGAGCGGATGACGCCGCAGGGAACGCTGCAGCCGCTCGACCCCGTGCAGGCGCGGGCGCTGGTCGAGCGGGTGCGCGACGCCCAGCCGGAGGCCGTCGCCGTCTGCCTGCTTCACTCCTACGCCGATCCCGCACACGAGCTCGCGCTCGCGAGCCTGCTACGCGAGCTGCTGCCGGACGCGGCGCTGTCGCTCTCCAGCGAGCTCGTCGGAACCTTCCGCGAGTACCAGCGCACGGCGACGACGGCGCTCGACGCCGCGCTCTCGCCGCTGCTCTCGAACTACCTCGGCGAGCTCGCGCGCCGCGCGCTCGCACTCGGCCTGCCCGCGCCCGCGATCATGCAGTCCTCGGGCGGCCTCACCGACGCCGCGCGCGCGGGCGCGCACGCAGCGCTCACCGTCCTCTCCGGTCCGGCCGGCGGCGTCGCGGGCGCGTCGCTGCTCGCGCGGCTGGCCGGGGAGGAGCGGGTGCTGTGCCTGGACATGGGCGGAACCTCCTGCGATGTCTGCGTGATCGAGGATGGGGAGGTGCGCGAGAGCGCCGAGCGCGCGATCGGCGGACGCCCGCTGACGCTGCCGGCGCTCGATATCCACACGGTCGGCGCGGGCGGCGGCTCCATCGCCTGGCGCGACGCCGGTGGCGCTCTGCGGGTGGGCCCCGCCTCGGCGGGCGCGCGCCCGGGCCCCGCCTGTTACGGGCTCGGCGGCGCGCGGCCGACGGTCACCGACGCCAACCTGCTGCTGGGTCGGCTGCTCGCGGACGTGCCGCTCGCCGGCGAGGTGCGCCTGCAGCTCGAGGGCGCCGAGCGCGCGGTATCCGCGCTCGCCGCGGAGCTCGGGCTGTCGCTGCTCGAGTGCGCCGAAGGGATCGTGCGCGTGGCCGAGGCGGAGATGCTCGGCGCTCTGCGCGTGATGACGCTCGAGCGCGGCGTCGATCCGCGCGGCTTCGCGCTCATGCCCTTCGGCGGCGCGGGTCCGCTGCACTGCGTCGCGCTAGCCGAAGAGCTCGGCATCTCGCGCGTCGCCTGCCCGCGATCGTCCGGGGTGCTCAGCGCACTCGGTTTGGCCGCCGCTGCGCCGCGGGTGGACGTATCCGCGAGCCCGCTGCTGCGCGGCGCGCAGCTCTCGCCCGCGACACTCGCGCGCGAGCGCGCACGACTCGCGGACGCAGCACGAGCGCGTCTGGCAACAGACGCCGCGCGCCTGCGCATTCGCCACGAGCTGCGCTACGCGGGCCAGGCCTTCGAGCTCGCCGTCGACGAGGCCTGGCAGACGCCCCACGGGGGCGAGGAGGCGCTCGACCCCGCCGCCCTGCGCAACGCGTTCGAGCGCGCGCACGAGCAGCGCTACGGCTACAGCGACAAGCGGGCGGAGATCGAGCTGGTGAGCATGCGCGCGTCCGCCTGGGGACCCGCGCCCGCGCTGTCCCCCCGCCCCGGCGCCTCGGGGACCGCCGCGCGCGAGGTCGGGGAGGTCGTCTTCGCCGGCCGCCCGCTCGAGACGGCGATCCTGCGCGGCGAGCCCGCACCTGGCGAGCGCATCGTCGGGCCTGCACTATGCGTGCTGGCACAGGCGACGCTGCTCGTGCCGCCGGGCTGGGGCGGCGAGGTGGATGAGTACGGCAGCGTGCTGCTCACGCGAGCGCCGGGTGAGAGGGGCGCGGGGGGCAGATCGATGAGCGTGCCCGAGCGGGTCGGCCCGATCGAGCTGCAGCTATTCACCGGCGCGCTGCGCGCGGGCTGCGAGGAGATGCTCGCCGCGCTCGTGCGCTCGGCGCACTCCTCGAACATCAAGGAGCGACGTGACGCCTCGGCGGCGCTGTTCGACGCCGACGGCGAGATGTTGATGCAGGCCGAGGCGATCCCCGTGCACCTCGGCGCGATGCCCGCAGCGCTCGAGGCGGTGCTCGAGCGCCGCCACGAGCGCGGTGTGTCGTGGATCCTCAACGACCCCTTCAGCGGCGGAACGCACCTGCCGGACATCACCGTCCTGACCCCCGCGTTCGCGCACGGGGGCGAGCTCATCGGCTTCGCCGCAAGCCGCGCGCACCACGCCGACGTCGGCGGGCGCACCCCCGGCTCGATGCCGGCGGACAGCACCCGCCTCGAGCAGGAGGGCGTGGTGATCGCGCCACAGGTCCTCGACGAGGACGCGCTGACGCGCCTCACGCGCGCGATGCGCCAGCCCGACGAGCGCCGCGCCGACCTGCTGGCGCAGCTGGCGGCGAACCGCATCGGCGCGGAGCGCCTCTCACAGCTCGCCGCGCGGCTCGGAGCGGTCGGGCTGCGCAGCGCCGGCGCCGCCGTGCTCGACTACTGCGAGCGGCGAACGCGCGCGTCGCTGGCGAGCATGCCCGACGCCGAGGTGCTCGTGGAGGACGTGCTCGAGGCGCGCGAGGGCGACCTGCGCCTGCGCCTGCGCGCGGTCGTCGCCGGCTCGCATCTGCTGCTCGATTTCACCGGCAGCGCGCGCCAGCACCCGGGAAACCTCAACTGCCCGCTCGCCGTGACGCGCTCGGCGTGCCTGTTCGCGCTGCGTGTGATCACCGATCCAGACATACCCCCCACGGCCGGTGCCTACCGCGCGCTCGAGCTGCTCGTGCCGCCTGGAAGCATTCTCAACGCGCTGCCGGGCGCGGCCGTCGCGGCCGGCAACGTCGAGACCTCCTCGCGCGTGGCCGATCTGGTGCTGAGCGCCTTCGGGCGCGCGCAAGGGCAGGGCACGATGAACAATCTGACGCTCGGCAACGAGCGCTTCTCCTACTACGAGACGCTCGGCGGCGGCCAGGGTGCATGCCCCGACGGCGACGGGCCGAGCGCGGTGCACGTCGCGATGAGCAACACGCTGAACACGCCGATCGAGGCGCTCGAGCGCGAATTCCCGCTGCGCGTACTCGAGTACTCGCTGCGACGCGGCTCGGGCGGAGCGGGCGCTCACCGCGGCGGCGATGGTGTGGTGCGCGAGGTGCAGGCGCTCGAGCCGATGAGCTTCTCGCTGATCGCCGAGCGCCGCCGACACGGCCCGCGCGGTGCGAGCGGCGGGCAGGACGGAGCTCCCGGGCGCGACCTGCTCGACGGGCGAGCGCTGCAGGCGAAGAGCACGGGCACGATCGAGCGCGGAGGACGACTGCGCATCGAAACGCCCGGTGGGGGAGGATGGGGCGATGGCGGGCGCTGAGCGCATCGGCTTCCTCGGGCTCGGGATCATGGGCTCGCGGATGGCCGCGAACCTGGCGCGCGCGGGGCTCGAGCTCAACGTCTGGACGCACACGCCGGGGAAGGCCGCGGCCTGGGCCGAGGAAAACGGCGCGCGCGCCCACGAGACCCCCGCCGAGGTTGCTGCGACTAGCGACATCGTGATCAGCATGGTCGTGGACGGCGAGCAGGTGACCTCGGTCCTGCTCGGCCCGGGCGGCGCGGTCGAGTCGGCGCGGGCCGGGCTGCTGTGCGTGGACATGTCCACGATCGCGCCCGGCGACACACGACGCATCGCGGCCGCGCTGGCGGCGCGTGAGGTGAGGATGCTCGACGCGCCGGTGACCGGCTCCTCCCCACGCGCGCAGGCGGGAACGCTCACGATCATGGTCGGTGGCGAGCGCGAGGACTACGAGCGCGCGCTCGTGGTCCTCGAGGCGATGGGGAGCGTGATCGTCCACGTGGGCGCGCTCGGCCAGGGCCAGGCCGTGAAGCTCGTCAACAACGCGCTCGGGGCGGCGAACGCGACCGCGCTCGCGGAGGCACTCGTGCTCGGCGCGGCCCAGGGGCTAGACCTCGACGCGCTCGTGACGGTCCTCGGCGCCGGCTCGGGCGCTTCGGCGCAGCTGGAGCTGAAGGCTCCGGCGATGCGCGCGCACAACTACACGACGCTCTTCAAGACCGACCACATGCTCAAGGACGTGCGTCTGTGCCTGGAGGAGGCGCAGGCGGCCGGGGTGCCGTTCCCCGCGGCCGGGCACGCGCGCGACGTGCTGATCGCCACCGCCGGCCGCGGCCACGGCGATGAGGACTACGCAGCGATCGTCGAGGCGATCGAGGGCTTTGCGGGCCAGCGCCTGTGAGCTAACCTCGCCGTCCCGCATTTTCGGCAATTTATTGTGCCGTTTTGCAGGTGATTTGGGATTTTCGCTCAGGTTTCGTATCTTTTAGCGCGCACTGGGGCGCCGGTCCGTTTGAGAATGCATGCGCCCGAGCGCAAACGGGCAGCTTCAAACGACTTTTCGAAGGTGGCTCCGCATGCCAATTGCTTTCAAGGAATGGGCCGTAACGGTCCGCGCGCTGGCCGAAGGCGAGCAGCTGATCACGCTGCGGAAGTCCGCGCTGCGGGCCTCCGAAAAGCCGCTGCGGCTCGCGCACGAACGCTTTTTCCTCTACCCCACCTTCAACCACCAGCCCGGCGACCTGGTGCGTGAGTCCCACCAGCCGGAGCTCCGACGCGCGCTCGAGGAGGGCGTCTGGAGCGACGGCGAGCCGCCGCTGAACACGTTCGTCTCGGGCGCGCCGCTACAGCAGCCGGACCGTGTGCGCATCCGCGCCTGGGCCGAGGCGACCCACCATTTCACGATCACCGACCCCCGCTGCGTGGACGCGCTCTCGCCGTTCTACGTGTGGACCTCCGACTACGCGCAGAAGCGACTTGGCTGGCGCGGACGCCAGCCGCTGCACGTGCTCCTGCTGCGCACCTACCGCATTCCACGGCCCGTGACGGTGAAGGTCAGGGACGAGTACTCCGGTCCGAACGCGTGGATCGAACTGCAGCGCGAACTCCCCTTCGAGGGGACGCCGGTCCTCTCTGACGCCGAGTTCGAGCGAGCCTCCGAGGAGATCAGGGCAATCACCAGCGAAGCCGGCCAGCCGGTTCTCGTCTAGAGCGTCCCGCCGCAGCGGGACCCACGCGGCCCGCGAGGTGGGCGGGGCTTTCAGGGTGCCGTCCAGGCGAGTGCTTCACGCGCGGCCTGCGCGCCGGAGGCGGGCACGAGCACGGTGCGCAAGCCCATGATGGGCGCGTAGGGGCCGCCTGCGGCGGGCTCGATCATGCTCGGGATGCCCTCCTCGAGCAGCAGTCCGGCGATGAACTCCGCCTGCGCTGCGCCGTTCGCGGTCGCGACCTTCACGAGCTCGCCGTCGGTGTAGCGCGGATCGATCTTGCGCGCCTTGCGCTGGCGCTCGCTGACGCGCTGCTCGCCAGCCTGTCGCTCGCTGCCCTCGGGTTGCACGAGCGGCATCCCGCAGGACTCGCAGAAGCGCTCGCTCGGAGGGCGGGCGCGACCGCAGCTCGGACACAGCAGCTCGTCTGGCAGCTCGTCGTATGGGAGCTCGTATTCCATCAGCGCACCTCCAGGGGCACCTCGCGCACGACGCCGTCCTCAATCAGATAGCAGCGCACCTCCGGCTCATCCGCGGCGAGGCCGACGATCACCCACTCAAGGCCCGGCCAGTTGGCGGCGAAGTTGATGTCGGTCTGCGAGGGATAGGGGGCCGTGTGCGTGTGCGAGTGGTAGATCGCGCCGAGATCCCAGCCACGCTCCTCGAAGTCGTTGAGCGTATGCAGCAGCTCCTTGCCGTCGATCTCAAAGCGCTTGCGCGAGGCGTACACGTTGCGCGCTCGGTGCACGTGCAGCGCACGCGCCTGCTCGCTCTGCGCGGCCCCCGCTGCCGCCTCGTCGCCGTCGGGTGCGGGCGCGTAGGCGACCATGCCGCAGCACTCCGCGTCGTACTCCTCGCGCGCGTGCGCGAGGACCTCCTCGAGCAGCTCGGGCGCGATCAGCATCGGAGGGCCTCTGCGTGGCGCGGAAGCGCGCGCTCACCACCACACGGTGGAGTCGAGGTTCTCGATCTCCTCCACCGGCAGCGTGTAGATGCCGCTCGAGAGGTATCTCCAGCCGTCGTCGCAGACGACGAATACGACGTTGCCCTCGTCCAGCTCGCCGGCGATGCGCACGGCGATGGACGCGATCGCGCCGGTGGAGACACCGGCGAACAGGCCTTCCTCGTCGAGCAGCCGGCGCGTCCAGACGATCGCGTCGCGGTTGGTCACGAAGATCTTGCGGTCGAGCAGCGAGATGTCGATGATCGGCGGGATGAAGCCGTCGTCCAGGGAGCGCAGTCCCTGCACCGGCTCGCCCTGCATCGGCTCCGCCGCGACGATCTTGACCGTGTCGCCGAGCGCCTCCTTCAGGCGCCTGCCGTTGCCCATGAGCGTGCCGCCGGTGCCGAGACCGGCGACGAAGGCGCTCACCTCGTCGAGCTCTTCGAGGATCTCCAGTGCCGTGCCGTTGTAGTGGGCGGCCGGATTGGCGGGGTTGCCGTACTGGTAGGGCATATAGACGGAGGGGTCTTCGGCGGCCATCTCGAGCGCCTTCGCGACGGCGCCGTTGGAGCCGAGCGTGCCCTCGGAGTAGACGATGTCCGCGCCGAACATGCGCAGCAGCTGCGTGCGCTCCGGGGTGACGTTCTCGGGCATCACGCACTTCAGGGGATAGCCCTTGCGCGAGCAGATCATCGCGAGCGAGATCCCCGTGTTCCCGGAGGTGGGTTCGAGGATCATCTGCCCGGGCGAGAGCGCGCCTTTCTCCTCGGCGTCCTCGATCATCGCGCGCGCGACGCGGTCCTTCACGGAGCCGGTCGGGTTGTGCGACTCGAGCTTCGCCCAGATGTGCACCTCGGGCTTGGGCGACAGCCGCGGCAGCTCGACCAGCGGCGTGTTCCCGATCGACTGCACGATGTCGCCGTAGCGGCCACCGCAGGGCCGGTTCCTGAGCCTGTGGACCGCCATTACTTCACGGAATATAGCGACCCTGGCGGGCCGTCGTGCATCGGTTTGGATCGGCACGATCCGGGCTGGGCTGATCCCTCGATGCCCCGAGCCGACGATGCTCGCCCGCTTCCCCGCGCGCCGGCCGGAGCGCGAGCCGTGCCGCTCGCGGCCGGCCCCAGCGACGATGGCGCGACGATGGACCCCCGCGCTCGCGCCATGCGCGCAGCGCGAGGGTCCCGCCCGGCGGGCCACCGCAGCCTGGGCGGCGGCGGCCAGAGCGCCGACGGCGCTCGGGCCGCCTAGCCGCCGATCAGCCGTTGAAGAAATTCCATTCCTGGTTGGATTCGTTGTCGGCTGCCACGGCCGTCAACGCCTTTGACTTGCCGTTGTCCTGGATGTACAGGCCGGTTTCCACGTTCTGCCAGGTGAAACCGAGTGTCGCGGTTTCGGCGTGGAAGAGCTGCGACTTCGCGCCGCTGCAGGCGCTCAGGAACAGCTTCGAGCCAAAGTTCGTGATGCACATGTTCGACGGCACCCCGCGGGGGGCCCAGTCGAAGAACTTGTAGTTCGATTCCAATTCTTCTCGCCCGGCATACGCGATCGCGACCCATTCGCTCCAGCCGCCGTAATAGAAGCCGAGTTTGTCGGCCGGGTTCTGCTGTGCGCCGCAGTAGTTGGCGAAGGGCCCATTGGTGCAGTTGCTGCCCACCTTGACCGCGCCGGCGAGCACGTTCGGGCCGGTCGTGGCGCTCGTGGATTTCGTGGTGACGGCGGACGCCGCCGTCGCGGCGAACAGCATGCCCGCGGCAACGGCCAGGCCGCCTGCGAGTCTCATCGAGAGGTTGCTTCCAGTACGCATCGTGCGTGTCCCCTTTCCCTAAGGCAATGACGGGCGTCCGTTTGGCCAACCCGCTAGCGCTGACCCGGGGACGCCCAGATCGACCCCCTTGGTCGTCGCCGAAAATGCTATCCCAAGGCGACGGGCATTGGGTATCGTCACCCCGTGACACGCGAGCAGGCGACCGCAGAGGCCAAGCGCAGGCAACGGTCCGATCCCAACGCGAAGTGGCTCGCCACGCAGCGGGGCGGCGAGTGGGTGCTTGCGCGCGTCGGGGTCGCGCCATCGAGCAGCGAGGCGACGGGCACGGCGAGCAGGCCGCCGCCGGTGACGCCGCAGCCCGACCCGCAGTCTCCCCTGCAACGCGTGGTCACCCTGTACGGCTAACATCGCCGCGCTTGCGGCGCTCGAGATGCATCGCGTGGGCCCTCGGGCTACTCGCCCTCGTGAGCGCCTGCGGCCAGTCGGGCCACGCTCCGGTCAGCAGCGCAGCCGTGCCGGCGACGAGCTCGGGGCAGGCGAGCGCGAGCAACACCGCCGGGGGTTCCACTGCGACCGGCCCCGCGGGCGGCGCGCCACCCGCGGACCCGTGTGCGCCGGGCACGAGGACGATCTGCATCACCGCCGCCGAGCGCGGCCGCACGATCACCGTGCGCGTGGGCGCGATCTTCACGCTCGATCTGCGCGCGCCGCGCAGGACCTTCAGCGAGCCGAGTCAGTCCGGCGCGAAGGTGCTCGAGCTGATCGCCGCCTCACGCAGCGCCAGCGCCGCCGAGGCCTCCTATCGCGCGCTCGCCCCGGGGCGCGCCGAGCTGCGCTCCGTCGAGCGGCCGGTCTGCAGACCCGGGCGCGCGTGCCCGCTGTTCCTCGTGCTGTGGGAGGTGACGGTGCTCGTCAGGAGCGCCCACCCGCCATCGCGGGCAGGATGACGAGGGTGTCGCCCTCGGCGACGGGGGTGTCGAGGCCGCCGAGCACGCGCACGTCCTCGTCGTTGAGGTACACGTTCACGTAGCGGTTCAGCTCGCCCTCCGTGGAGAACAGCTGGGTCTGCGTCGCCGGGTAGTTGGAGGCGAGGTCGCGCAGCACCTCGCCGACGTTGTCGCCGGCGGCGCCCACCTCCTTCTCTCCCCCCACCGAGGCACGCAGCACCGGGGGGATCTTCACGGTCGCCATCGCCGGCAGGCTATCCGGCCGCGGCGCAGAACGCCTCGTAGTCCGGGAAGACGCCCATCTCCTCGTCACCGATCTCGTCGGGCTCGCGCGAGCAGATCGGGCAGTCGGGGTCACGGTGGACCTTCACCTCTGTCAGCGTCGCGCCGAGCGCGTCGTAGAGCAGCAGGCGTCCGATCGCCGGCTCGCCGATGCCGAGGACCAGCTTCACCACCTCGGTGGCCTGCAACAGGCCCATCGTTCCCGGCAGCACGCCGAGCACGCCATTGGCGCCGCAGGAGGGCGCGAGCTCGGCCGGCGGCGGCTCGCGGAAAAGGCAGCGGTAGCAGGGGCCGTCGTACGGTTTGAACACCGACAGCTGGCCGTCGAAGCCGAGGATCGAGGCGGACACGACCGGGATCCGCAGGCGCACGCTCGCGTCGTTCAGCAGATAGCGCGTGGGGAAGTTGTCGACGCCGTCCACGATCACGTCGTAGCCCTCGATGATCTCCATGATGTTCGAGGCGTCGATGCGCGTCTTGTACTTGACGACCTTCACATCGGGGTTCAGCGCGCGGATCGACTCCTCCGCGGAGTCCACCTTGGGGGTGCCGATGCGCTGGTTGTTATGGATCACCTGGCGCTGCAGGTTCGACAGATCGACCTCATCGTCATCGACGATGCCGAGCGTGCCGATGCCAGCCGCGGCCAGGTAGAGCGCGGTCGGCGACCCAAGGCCGCCGGCTCCGAGCAGCAGCACCTTCGCGTCGAGCAGCTTCTGCTGGCCCTCGACGCCGATCTCCGGGATCAGCAGGTGGCGCGAGTAGCGCTCGCGCTGTTCGGGGCTCAAGGCGCGCGGAACGTCGACCTCGTAGCCGCGGTCCTTCCACAGCGTGATCCCGCCGGTCATCGAGCGCACGGCCTCGTATCCGAGGTCCTCCTGGAGCGTGCGCGCGGCGTACGCGGAGCGCGCGCCGGAGGCGCAGTACAGGATGAGCTCCGCCGAACGGTCGGGGGCCGCGCTCTCGATGCGCGACTCGAGATGCCCGCGTGGCACGTTCTTCGCACCGGGCAGGTGGCCCGTCGCGAACTCTTCGCTGCCGCGGACGTCGAGGATCGTGACGCCCTCCTGCAGCAGCTCCTTGACCTCTGCCGGATCGACCTCCTCGATCTGGCTCTTTACGCGACGGAGAAGCTCCGCACCTGAGGGGCTCATGTCAAAACTCCTAAACCACGGTCGGGTTTCATGGACTTCATAAAGTGTAGCGCCCGCGCGCTCGCGTTTGAAGGCCTCGCGTACGCTGGAGGCGATGCTCGCAAAGCCACTTTTCAGGCTACCCGCGCTCGCGCTCTTGGGCGCCTGCGGACTCGTGCTCGCCCTCTGTTCCTGCGGCGGATCCGCGCCGGCACGCTCCACCGCCGCCAGCGACACCCTCAGCGGCTTCGACGGCGCCGCGCTCCCCGCCGGCGAGCCGCCGCACGACTTCGTGCTCACAGACCAGAACGGCGCGCGCGTGTCGCTCTCCCACTATCGCGGACGCGTCGTGATGCTCTCCTTCCTCTACCCGAGCTGCGGCCCGGCGTGCGTGCTCATCGCCGAGCAGATCCGCGGCGCGCTCGATGAACTCGGAAGGCCAGTGCCGGTGCTGATCGTGAGCGCCGAACCCGCCGCGGACACGCCCGCCAAGGTCCACCGCTTCCTCGCGCAGGTCTCGCTCACCGGCCGCGCCCTCTACCTCGGCGGCACGCGCGCCCAGCTGCAGCCGCTCTGGCGCGCCTACCACGTGCAGCCCGCAAGCGCAGGCGCGGCCGCCTTCTCGAGCTACGCCGGCGTGATCCTGCTCGACCGCACCGGCGCCGAGCGCGTCCTCTTCGAGCAGGAACAGCTCTCCCCCGAAGCGCTCACGCACGACGTGCGCAAGCTCGAACACGAATGACCGCGCCGGACCGCGCGCGCGGTCGAAGGCCATCCGCTCTCCCGGCCGGCGCGAGGGCTGTTGATACCCTAGCCCGCAGGTAGGAAATCATCCGATGATGTTCTCGACAAAGGCTGAGTACGGCGTGCGCGTGATGGTGGAGCTGGCGCGCAGCACGAGCGAGGCCCCCATCCCACTCGCCGAGATAGCGGCCGCCGACGGCCTGCCGCTCGCCTATCTCGAGCACCTCGTGGCGCGCCTGCGCAAGGCGGGGCTCGTCGATTCACGGCGCGGATCGCGCGGCGGCTACATGCTGGCGCGGCCCGCTCGCGAGATCTCGATGGCCGAGGTGGTGGAGGCGCTCGAGGGCTCGATCGCCCCGATCGAGTGCATCTCCCAGGCCGCCGACGGCACGATCGTGTGCTCGCGCGAGTCGCACCCCGATCACGTGTGCCCGACAAAGCTGCTGTGGACGCGCGTGCGCTCCTCGATCGTGCAGACGCTGCGCGAGACGACGCTCGCCGACCTTCTCGGCGCCGCGCCGCGGCGCCCCGAGGAGATACCGCTGCCGCCGCTCCAGATCGCCCCACTCGGCGGCGGACCCAAACCTTTGACGACCGGAACCTAGGAGATCAACTAACCACTCATGGCAGACCTCGAAATCAAGGACCTGCACGTTCGCACCGAGGAGCGCGAGATCCTGCGCGGCGTCGATCTGAACATCGACAGAGGCGAGATCCACGCGCTGATGGGGCCGAACGGCTCGGGCAAGTCGACGCTCGCAAACACGCTCATGGGCCACCCCGCCTACGAGATCACGCAGGGCTCCATCACCTTCAAGGGCGAGGACATCACCGAGGCCGAGCCGCACGAGCGCGCAAAGGCGGGCCTCTTCCTCGCCTTCCAGTACCCCGTCTCGATCCCCGGCGTGTCGGTGGCGAACTTCCTGCGCATGGCGATCAACGCCAAACGCGAGCAGCCGATCCAGGTGAAGGAGTTCCGCACCCAGCTCCAGCACGCGATCGAACTGCTCGACGTGGACCGCGCGTTCACCTCGCGCCACCTCAACGACGGCTTCTCGGGCGGCGAGAAGAAGCGCGCGGAGATCCTCCAGATGGCGATGCTGATGCCCGACGTCGCGATCCTCGACGAGACCGACTCGGGCCTGGACATCGACGCGCTGCGCACCGTCGCGGAGGGCGTGCAGCGGCTGCATGACGAGCAGGGCCTCGGCGCGCTCATCATCACCCACTACCAGCGCATCCTGCACTACGTCGCCCCGCGCTTCGTGCACATCCTGATGGACGGGCGGATCGTGCTCGAGGGCGGCCCCGAGCTCGTGGAGCGCCTCGAGCGCGAGGGCTATGACCAGATTCGCCAGGAGTACGCCTCCAACGGCGCGCACGCCGACGGCGGGGAGTAGGGCGCGTGCCTGAGGTGGGCGAGCCCGCGCGCAACGGCGACCTCGTCGCCGACGAGGCCTCGGCGACGGCACCCAAGGCCGGGCGCCACCGCGAGGCCGAGCTGTACTTCGCCCTGCCGCGCACCGGCGCGGGCGACGGACGCACCCTGCAAGAGCTGCGCGCCGCGGCGCGGGCTGCCTACGAGCGCCTCGAGCTTCCCGTCTGGCGGCGCTCGGGCTTCTGGATGACGAGCCTCGAGAGCCTCGAGCTCGACGCGCTCGAGCTGCCCTCCGGCGGCGAGGGAGCGCACGCGGCCGTGCCCGGCGTGGTCCTGCGCACGCTGCCCGAGCGTGCTCGCGCCGGCAGGATCGTGCAGGGCGCCGACGGTGCCGTGAACGTCCAGCTGGAGGACACCCTGCGCGAGCGCGGCGTCATCCTGTGCTCACTCGAGGAGGCCTTCGAGCGCCACCCCGAGATCGCCGCCGAGTACTACTCCCGGAGGCTGCCCATCGACCGCCACAAGCTCGAGGCGGCCAACGCCGCCTTCTGGCGCGGCGGCGCCTTCCTGTACGTGCCGCCCGGGCTCGTCGTGGAGGACCCCTTCGAGATCGTCTATGCGATCGAGCGCCCGGGGGTCGCGCAGTTCGGGCGCACGCTCGTGGTCGGCGGCGAGAACAGTGAGTTCCGACTGCACGAGTACGACCTCGCGGAGGATTTCGACGGCGAGGGCGCGGCGGGCCAGGCGCTGCACGCGGGCGCCTTCGAGATGTACCTGAAGGACGGCGCGCGCTGCCGCCTCGCGCAGCTGCAGGACTGGGGCTCGGGCGATGTCTTCGACGTCTCGACGCGCTTCGTCGGTGTCGGCCGCGACGCCTACTGCCACTGGCTCCCCTCGCTGCTCGGCGGGCACATGGTGCGCCAGCACCTCGAGCTCGCGGTCTCCGACAAGGGCGGCGCGATGGCCTTCCGCGGCATCTTCTTCGCCGAGGAGCAGGAGCACCTCGACCTGTTCGCGGTGGACCTGCACGAGACCGGCCCGTCCGAGGGGGACGTGCACTGGCGCGGGATCGCCACCGGCGAGAGCCGCGCGAGCTTCGAGGGTCTCATCAAAATCGACCCCGGCGCCCAGCAGACCCACACCTACCTGCAGATCCACTCGATGATGCTCTCGCCGAAGGCGCGCATCGACGCGATCCCGTCGGTGCTCGTGTCCGCCGACGACGTCTCGGCCTCCCACGGCGGCACCGTCGGGGAGCTCGACGAGAGCGCGATCTTCTACATGCAGAGCCGCGGCCTCGATCGCGCGAGCACCGTGCGCGTGATCGTCGAAGGCTTCTTCGAGCCGCTCATCTCCGAGCTGCAGGACGAGCCGCTGCAGGAGCTCGTGCGCTCCAAGCTCGCCGCCAAGCTGGCCTCCGCGCGCGAGGACATCGAGGCCTATGCGACCAGCCGTTGACAGCCCGCTAGCGCTCAGGCAGGACTTCCCGATCTTCGCGCGCGCCGACGGGCGCCCGCTCGTCTACCTCGACTCGAGCGCCACCTCGCAGAAGCCGCGCAGCGTCGTGCAGGCGCTGAGCGCACACCTACTCGAACACAATGCCAACGTGCACCGCGGCGTCTACGGCCTCGCGCAGGAGGCCGACGCGGCCTTCGAAGGCGCGCGCGACGCCATCGCGCGCTTCGCCGGCGCCGGTCCCGAGCGCGCCACGATCTTCACCAAGAACGTCACCGAGGCGATCAACCTCGTCGCCTACTCCTGGGGCCGCGCGCACGTGCACGAGGGCGACGCGGTGCTGATCACGCAGATGGAGCACCACGCGAACATCGTGCCCTGGCAGGTTCTCTGCCGCGAGCGCGGCGCGCAGCTGCGCTACCTCGAGGTGGACGAGCGCGGCGAGCTCTCGCTGGCGGCGCTCGAGTCCGAGCTCGCGCGCGGGGACGTGCGCCTGCTCGCCTTCGCGCACGTCTCGAACGTGCTCGGCACCATCAACCCGGTCGCACAGATGGCGGCCCTCGCCCGCGAAGCGGGCGCGCTCTCCCTCATCGACGGCGCCCAGGCCGTCCCGCAGATGCCGGTAGACGTGGACGCGATCGGCGCGGACTTCTACGCCTGGACCGGCCACAAGGCGCTTGGCCCCACGGGCATCGGCGTGCTGCACGGCCGCCGCGAGGTGCTCGAGCACATGGAGCCCTTCCTCACCGGCGGGGACATGATCTCCTCGGTGGACTTCCAGGAGGCCACCTGGAACGAGCTGCCGTGGAAGTTCGAAGCCGGCACGCCGATGATCGCCGAGGCTGTCGGCCTCGGCGCCGCCGTCGCGTACCTCTCGCGCCTCGGCATGGAGAGCGTGCGCGAGCATGAGCTCGCGCTCACCGGCTACGCGCTCGAGCGCCTCGCCGAGGTCCCCGGTGTGCGCGTCGTCGGGCCCCCCGAGGCCGATCGCCGCGGCGGGCTCGTCTCGTTCACGCTCGAGGGCGTGCATCCCCACGACGTGGCCGAGATCGCGAGCCGCTCGAACGTCTGCATCCGCGCGGGCCACCACTGCGCACAGCCGCTGATGCGCTGCCTCGGCGTCAACGCGACGGCACGCGCGAGCGTGAGCGTCTACAACGGCACCTCCGACATCGACGCGCTCGTCGCCGCGCTGCACACCGCGCGCGAGGTGTTCGCGCTCGCGGGCGCCTGATCACGATGGACGACCTCTACCGCGACTACATCCTCGAGCACTACAAGCGCCCGCGGAACTTCGGCGAGCTCGACCCACACGACCTCGAGGCGCTCGAGCACAACCCGCTCTGCGGCGATGAGCTGGGGGTGCACATCCGCGTCAAGGACGAGCGCATCGAGGAGCTGCGCTTCCACGGCCATGGCTGCGCGATCTCGCAGGCCGCCGCCTCGATCGCCTCGGAGGAGCTCACTGGCATGGAGCTCAGCGAGATCGGGCAGCTCGACGCCGACTGGCTGATCGAGCTGCTCGGCATCCCCATCTCCGCCACGCGCCGCAAGTGCGCGCTGCTCGGCCTGAAGGTCGTGCGCGGCGCCGTCACCGGCGACCACGCCTGGCCCGCCTAGCCGCGCTCAGGGGGCTTTCAGCGTTTTCAGCGTCGCGTTGGTGCTTTTCGCGCTGCCAGCCGAGCTCTTCGCGGTGAGCCTGAAGTCATAAGTGCTCGCGGCTTTCAGGCCCGACAGCGCCGCCGACACCGCGACCGCGCTTTTGCCCGTCGGCGTGGTGCTGCACGCGGCGCTTTTGCCGTAGGCGGTGCTCGTGCCGTATTCGAACTTGCATTCTGTGAGCGTCACGCCCTCGGGGTTCACGCTGCCGTGCAGCTGCGCCGAGCCCGAGCCGACTTCGCTCGCCGCGGCGATCACGACCACCGGCGCCCGCGGCGTCGTGAAGCTGGCGTTGGCGGACTTAGTCGTGCCCACCGAGCTCTTCGCGAGCAGCCGGTAGTCATAGCTCGTGCCCGCTTTCAGGGCCGTGATCGGCCCCGCAACCGCGACCGCCGCCACTCCGGATCCCGGCGAGGGGCTGCACTTGGCGATTTTGCCGTAGGCGGTGGTGGTGCCGTATTCGAACTTGCATTCGCTCACGAGCGAGCCCTCGGGGTTGACGCTGCCGTGCAGCTTCACGCTCGTGGCCGTCAGTTCGGCCGGTTCGCCGAGGCTCACTTCCGGGGCCACGCCATGCAGCACCGGCACGCCGGCGGGCGTGCCGAGCCCCGTCGGCCCGTCGAAGCCGCTGAGGGCGTTGCAGAGGTATTCGTTGGGCGCGCACGGGCTTTTGCCGGGGTAGTAGTTGAAGCCTTCGGTGACGTCGTTGAGCGCCGCCGTGTCCTCGTAGAAGGCACGGGCGCCCAGCGAGCGGGCGTACGCGCTCGCGTGGGCCTCGATGCCGGCCAGCAGAGGGGCGGAGACGCTCGTTCCCCCCGCGAGTTCCCAGGCGCCGTTGAAACGGACCGAGACCGGCGTTTCGACCGCCGCCACTGCGGCGACGTCGTTGTCGGTGCGGTACGCGCAACCGTTGTCGGTCTGCCAGCTGGGTTTTGCGATCTTCAGATAGCTGGCGCAACCGCTTCCCGTGCCGATGCCGCGCGAGGGTTTCGGTTCGGGTTCGTTCCACGCTTCCTCGCGCCAGCCGCGAGCTACCGCCGTGTCCTTGTAGAGGGCGGTACCTCCAACGGCGAGGACCCCCGGTAGATCCGCGGGGAATTCGGGCGACACCGGCTTGCGTTCGACGCCGGTCGTGTACAGCGCGTCATAGCCTTCGTCGCCGCCGGAGGCGGTGATCACGACGCCCGGCTGTTCGAAGTCGTGCTCGTAGAGCGCGCAGGTTTCGCCGCAGTATTTTTCGGCTTCTCCCCAGCTGTTGCTGATCTCCGTCGCCCCGAGCGCGGTTGCCGTCGCATCGCCCTGCGAGAGCGCTTCGATGCTTTCGTTGGGCGTCTCCACGAGCACGACGTGGCACTGCGGGCAAGCCGCCGAGACCATGTCCAGGTCGAGCGCCGCCTCTTCGCCCCACCCCGCTGCGGCTTCGACCGGCGGGTAGTTGCCTTCTTCGCCGCTGCCGTTCACCTGCCTGAAGCACCCGCTCGCTTTCGCGCAGGCGGCCAGGCCGTAGTGTTTGCGGTAGGTGGCGAGGTCCGATTCGGCTGCGGGGTAGTGGTAGGCGTCGATCACCGCCACCGTCTGCGTCGAGCTCACGGTGCTCGGAATGCGGTAGGCCGATTGCAGGTCGCTGGGATCAAAGCCGCCGAGTTCCCCGCCTCCCTGATACAGAGTGCCGGCGGGGCCCGCGGCCTGCCAGCCGTTCGCGACGCGGTGCGGGCGCGACAGCACGATCGCCTCGCACCGGCCCGTCGGGCAGGCCCAGCGCGCCGAGCGCTGCGCGAGCGCGAGCGCATGCCGCGTGCGCCCGGAGCCGGCTCCGGGCATCGCTAGGCCCCTGCCGAGGGCCGTGGGCGGTGCGGCGGCGAGAAGGCAGGTCACCGCCGCCAGCGAAGTGATGAGCGCTCGTCTGCTCATGATCTGTTCAAGGCCCGGGTCCCCCTGCTGATCACGGATGTCGGTCTGGTGGATTGGCACGGGCGACGCGCCGTGACCGTGGCGCCGAAGTCTAGGGCCGCATTCGCCGAGCGCAAGTGCTCCGTCGTCGCCGCGGCTGTCATGCACCTGACAGCGCACCGGCAGGATCTGGGCCAGCAGCTAGATTCACGGGTGACCAGTCCGTGCACGATAGAATTCCTACCTCCGAGCACAGGATTCCGAAAGCGAGCCCAGCGAGGATCTGAAATGGCAACAGCAGAGCGCCCACACATCGCCAAGCAGAGCCCGATCGTCGAGGACGAGCAGGGTCAGCTGCGCGCACGCCAGGGAATCTCGCGCGAGGTCGTACGCGAGCTCTCGAAGGTCAAGGGCGAGCCCGACTGGATGGCCGAGAAACGGCTGCGCTCGCTGGAGATCTTCGAACGCAAGCCGATCCCCACGTGGGGCCCCGACCTGAGCGGGCTGAAGCTCGACGAGCTCGTGCTCTACTCCCCGCCCACCGCTGGGCGCTTCAACAGCTGGGACGACGTGCCGGCGGAGATGAAGCAGACCTACGAGGACCTCGGCATACCGCAGGCCGAGCGCGAGCACCTCGCGGGCGTCATCGGCGTGTGGCGCCAGGAGCCCGTCTACGAGGGGCTGAAGGAGGAGTACGCGAAGCTCGGCATCCTCTTCTGCTCGATGGACACCGCGATCACCCAGTACCCCGAGCTCGTGCAGAAATACTTCATGAACAAGTGCGTGCCGCCGCAGGACAACAAGTTCTCGGCGCTGCACGGCGCGGTCTGGTCCGGCGGCTCATTCCTGTACGTGCCCAAGGGCCTGAAGGTGGACCTGCCGCTGCAGGCCTACTTCCGCATGGAGGGCGCTGGTGAGGGCACCTTCGAGCACACCCTGATCATCGCCGACGAGGGCTCTGACGTGAACTACATCGAGGGCTGCACCGCGCAGACCTACAGCGTCAACTCGATGCACTCCGCGGTCGTCGAGATCTTCGTGCACGAGGGGGCGAAGGCGCGCTACACGACCGTCCAGAACTGGTCCAAGGACGTCTACAACCTGAACACCAAGCGCGCGATCGTCGAGGCCAACGGCACCGTCGAGTGGGTCGGCGGCTCGATGGGCGCGAAGTACGTGATGCTCTACCCGGGCTCCTTCCTGATGGGCGAGGGCGCGCGCGCCGACCACCTGAACGTCGGCGTCGCCGGCAAAGGCGTGCACAAGGACACCGGCGCGAAGGTCGTGCACCTCGCGCCCAACACCACCTCGAACATCCTCGCGAAGTCGATCTCCAAGGACGGCGGCATCATGGGCTACCGCGGCCTCGTGAAGATGGGCCCGCGCTCGGCCGGCTCGAAAGCGCGCGTGCAGTGCGACGGGCTGATGATGGACGGGCTCTCGCGCTCAGACACCTGGCCCGATATCCAGATCCAGAACCCCCACGTGACGGTCGCGCACGAGGCGACCGTGGGGCGCATCTCCGACGACCAGCTCTTCTACATGGGCTCGCGCGGCTTCACCGAGGACGAGGCGGCGGCGATGATCGTCAACGGCTTCATCGAGCCCGTCACGAAGGAGCTGCCGATGGAGTACGCGGTCGAGCTCAACCGCCTGATCCAGCTGGAGATGGTCGGCAGCATCGGCTAGCGGCGCGCCCCGCGCGCGGCCGTCGTACTACTTGCAGTTCCCGCCGACACGGGCGCGCTCAGCGCCGCGTCGCCTCGCCCTCGGGCACCGGCCGCCGGCGCACCGGGCTCGGGCGGATCTGCTCGCGCGTGTGCTCCTGCAGGAGCCGCAGAACCACGGGCGGTCCCTGCTCCTCGACCAGCACCGCGCTGCCCGGCCAGTAGGGGCTCTCGCCGGGCGTGTCGGTGAGGAAGATGCCCGCGTAGGTCCAGCTGCCGGTGTTGTACAGGCGCGCGCCGCCCGCGCTGCGCCACTCGCCGGTCTCATCGCCCGGAAGCGGCCCAGTGCGGTGTGTGTGCCCGAACACCACGTGGGACTCGCCGAGGCCCATACGGTCGGCGACCTCGCCCATGGCGCGCAGCCCCGCGCGGCGAAGCTCCTGGCTTGAGATGTCGGTGCGCAGCGGCCCGAGCCCCGCGCGGTTGAGCGCGGCGACCGCGAGCGGGAACCCGGCAGCGAGGGCGCGCGTGCGCAGCGCCCGCCTGCGCGCGCTGCGGCGAGCGCGCGCCGCGCCGGCGCTGCCAGAGAGGTCTCCCCCTCCCCGCGCGCCGCCGAGCGCGCGCCAGGCGCTCACGGTGGCGAACCCGTTGAGCACCGAGCTCGTGTGCGCGTCGCGCGCGACCGCGTCCCTCCAGGCGAAGATCGGGGCGCAGATCGACTCGTGGTCGCCTGCTCCATAGAGGCTCTGGGGTGTGCGCCGCAGCAGCCGCATCATCGCGCCCATCGTTAGCCGCTCGAGCGTGGGGATCGTCAGGTGGCAGTCGAGGTAGTGACCGTGCGTGGCGTACACGTCGGGGCGCACCCACAGACCCGGGTAGGCGACGCTCACGCGCGCCGGCGCAGCCCACGTAGCGATGCGCTCCAGCGCCGGGGAGACCTCGGCGGGCTCGAGCAGCTGCGCTGGCGCGAGCGCGGGAGGCTCATGCTCTTCGCCGCGCTGCGCGAGCCATGGTTCCACGAGCGCGTGGTCGTGATTGCCGGCGGTGATCACGAGCTCGCGTCCGCCGAGCGCAGCCCCGAGGTCCTCGAAGAACGGCTGCGCGGCGAGCATCGCCTCGCGCAGCGGCCCGTGGCGCAGCTCGAGCACGTCGCCGAGCAGCACGAGGCGATCGATCTCCTCGAGCGCCTCGATCAGCGCGCGTCGAAGCTCGGACCTCCCGAGCAGCCCGCTGCCGTTGAGACTGCCGAGATGCAGGTCGGAGATGAGAAGCGTGCGCACCGCCCGCCAAGGCTAGCTGGGGTCTTGTGGCGACCCCGGATGCCCGCCGGCGCCGAGCGTCCGGCGAGGATTGGGTAGCTTTGCGCGGGCACTACGGCATTTGAAGTGGCAACTCGCTTGCATTCGCGCGCGCCAACCTCGACATTCGGCCACGAAAGCCCTTTACTGTAAAGCTACACGGAAGTAGACCATCAACGCAGGAGGCAGGCAAAGCATGATCTCTCGCATCGTCAGGGGCATCCGTCACAACCTTGTCGCGTGGCTTGCGCTGTTCGTCGCCATGGGGGGCACGAGCATGGCAGCTACGCACTATCTCATCACCTCGACCAAGCAAATCAAGCCGAGCGTGCTCAACAAGCTGCACGGCTCGCGCGGGGCGACGGGGCCCGCAGGCGCTAACGGCACCAGTGGCTCGACTGGGCCGAAAGGGCCGACCGGCGAAAAGGGCGAAAAGGGCAACCCCGGCGAAAAGGGCGAAAAGGGCGAAAAAGGCGGCCAGGGCGTTAAAGGCGAAAAAGGCGAACGCGGCGAACCCGGAGAACCTGGCGGGCCAAAGGGCGAAAAAGGCGAAGGCGAATGGAAGGGCGCCTACGCATCGGGCACGACCTACGAAAAAGGCCAGATCGTCGGCGAAGGCGGCTCTTCCTACATCAGCCTGATCAACAGCAACAAAGGCAACACCCCGAAAACGTCCCCGGCCGACTGGGGTCTCGTTGCACAGAAGGGCGAAAAAGGCGAAAAAGGCGAAAAAGGCGAAGTAGGCGAAAAGGGCGAAACCGGAGCGTCTGGAAGCACCGACTTTGCCCACATCACCAAGAACAAGGGGATCGAATCAGGCGCACAGGGGTTCTCATCCGCCAAAGTGACGTTCGGCGTCGAACCCATCAAAAAAACGCCGGAAGAAGGCGTCTACTGCATCACCGGCCTGGAATTTGCTCCTGCCACGGCGGTCGCGACGCTTGACTCGACCGAAGTCGCGGAAGTCGAAGAAGAAGCCGGTGAAGCACCGACCGTATGGGTGCACGTGGGGCCGACGACGTCGTGCCCGACGGCGGAATTGGTCGTTGAAACCTGGGGAGACAAGCTCAGGGAAAACAAAAGCACCAAAAAAATCGAAGAATTCTATGAAACGGTCGACGAGGGCTTCTACCTCCAGACCAACTGATTGACGTTTCGAGCGGAGGCCTGCTGTGGCGCGTGCGCGACAGCAGGCCGACGCGTCTTGATGTTCGTGGGTTTGGCGCAGAGCCGGCCCGCTGGTAGCCTTCCTAGGCGTTCTTGGCCGCATCTGGCGGCGGGTGTGCGCAGTGTCAACGTCAAGCGAGCGAGTAGAAATGTCATGGACGACCACGTCGGCGGCCCCGCGTGCGGGCGCGATGCAAGGCGCGTGAGATGACTGCACGCACGCGCCGGCTACTTCTGGTCGTTGGCGGCGCTCTGACGCTCGCGCTGCTGACCCCGGGACTCGCGGGCGCGCGCTGGACGAGGATCTCGGCGCGCCGCTCGCGCGACCAGCCGTTCTACGCCTGCGCCAAACGTCATGCCCGCGCCCGCTGCGCGCTCATCAGAGACCCGACGCGTGGCGACTCCAGACGCGGGCCGGTGCAGGCAGGTGCGATCACCGCCGGTCCCGAGGAGCAGGCGAGCCCCGCGATGCTCGGAAACGGAGCCGAAGGCGGCTACTCGCCGGAAAATCTACGCTCCGCCTACGACCTGCCGTCAACCACCGGTGGGTCGGGGCAGACCGTGGCGATCGTCGATGCCTATGACGACCCCAACGCCGAATCGGATCTGAACGTCTATCGCTCCTTTTACGCCCTGCCGGAATGCACCAAGGCCAACGGCTGCTTCAAGACGGTCAACGAACACGGGGGCACGTCCATGCCCGCAGCGAACGCGGAATGGGCAGAAGAGATCTCTCTCGATCTGGATATGGTCTCGGCGATCTGCCCCCACTGCCACATTCTCCTCGTCGCCGCGAGTGGCGAAGAACCAGCTGAACTGTCCAACGCGGAGAACGAGGCCGCGAAGTTGGGGGCCACCGAGATCAGCAACAGTTACGGCTTCGAATTCTCCTCCGAACCGACACACGCCTCGGCGTTCGATCACCCGGGCATCCCGATCACGGTTGCCGCTGGCGACTCGGGCTACAAAGCCGAATGGCCGGCCGCGAATCCGAACGTGATCGCCGTCGGCGGCACGAGCCTCGAACCAGCATCGAATTCCCGCCACTGGAAGGAATCGGTCTGGTATGGCAAAGAAGCTGGCGAAACCTACGGCACCGGCAGCGGCTGCAGCAAAGAACCCAAGCCAGCATGGCAGAAGGATGCTGGCTGCAGCTTCAGGACGAACAACGATGTCGCCGCCGTCGCCGACCAGAACACACCCGTGTCCTCGTATGACAGCTATCAGAACCCCTCCCCGTGGCAGCTGATGGGCGGCACGAGCGTCGCTACGCCGATCATCGCCGCCGCGATGGCGCTGGCGAACCCATATACGCGGACCTTCGAAGGCGCCAAGGCGCTGTATGCACAGGCCGCGCTGAGCACGGGCACGCTTGATGATGTGACGGTCGGGAAAAACGGCACCTGTGGCGGGAGCTATCTGTGCGAAGCGAAGGTCGGCTATGACGGCCCCACCGGCCTGGGAAGCCTCTGGGAAGCACCGGAAGTGCCCCCACCGGCGTTCGCGACCGAAGCCGCGACAGCAGTGACGAACACGGGTGCCACGCTGGGCGCCACGGTTGAACCCAACGACGCAGAAATCGAATGCAGCTTCGAATATGGGACGACGAGCGCGATGGGTTCGAGCCTCCCGTGCTCCAAGGCCCACCTCACGGGTGTCACGAAGGTGACCGTTAGCGCCTCGCTGAGCAATCTCGCCCCGGCGACCCTGTACCACTTTCGTGTCGCGGGCGCCTACACGGGGGGTCCCGGCGCAGGCTCAGAACTGACATTCTCGACGTCCGCCTCACCTCCCGGTGTCGCCACCGAACCCGCGACGCAGATCACCAACGGCTCGGCGACGCTGAATGCGAGCATTAATCCCGAGGGCCAGAGCACGACGTGCGTGTTCGAATACGAACCGGCGACGGCCCACGGTTCGAGCGTCCCCTGCGCCCACAGCGCCGGCGCCGGCACCGGTGCGGTCTCCGTCTCGGCATCACTCACCGGGCTCGCGCCCAACACCACCTACCGCTTCAAGGTGGTCGCGACCAACTCGACGGGGACGACCAAAGGCAGTCAGCGGGAATTCAAGACGCTTCCCTCGACGATCACGAACCTGAGCTCGGCATCGCTGACGGCGAGCAGCGCGAGCGTCAGCGCCGTCGTTGACCCGAACGGCGTGCAGGTGATCTCGTGCAACTTCGAATACGGCACCACGAGCTCGTTCGGCTCGAGCAAGCCGTGTGCACCGCCGCCGGGTGAAGGTGAAAGCGCAGTCACCGTCTCAGCGCAGCTGCAGGAACTGTCCGCTAACACCACCTACCACTTCAGGGTGGCCGTGACGACCAAATCAGGTGCAGGCCACAGCACCGAAGCCACTTTTTCCACCCTGCCCGATCCTCCGTTGGCAACTACGGGCGAACCGTCGTCGATTGGGGACAGCCGCGCAACGGCCAACGCCACCGTCGAACCCGGCGGGGCTGAACTCAGCGCCTGCTTGTTTCAGTACGGCGAGGTCGAAGCGGGGGGCACCACGGCATCGGTGCCTTGCTCCGCGCTCCCGAGCGCCGGGGAAGGCCCGCAGGCCGTCTCAGCGCCGCTGACCGGCCTCGCCGCGGGCACGACATACGAGTACCGCATCGTCGCGGGCAACGCCGGCGGCATCAGCTACAGCGAATTTCGGCGGTTCACGACCTCCCCAGTCATCTCGGTGCTGCCAACGGAAGAAAACAACGGAGAAGGAACTGGCCCTCCCCCACCTCCCGCGGCTCCGACGGCAACGCTCGCGAGCACGCGGCTCACCGTGAGCCGCGCCGGCATCATCGCGATACAGGTCCGATGCGCTCCCGGCGCCGGGAGCTGCACAGGAACGCTCACGCTGCGAACCCTCGACGCCGTGGCTGCGCTGAACGCTCACGGACCCAAGCGCATCGCAACGCTCGCGCAGGGTTCGTTCGCCGTCTCGGCGGGCAGGGAGGTCACCGTGAGGCTGCACATCGACCCGACCGGCCGGCGCCTACTCTTGCGCGCCCGCCTGCTGCGCGCGCGGGCAACGATCACGGCAAGCCATCCGGACCCGGCGACGAACCGGCAGGCGATCGTGACGCTGCGCGCGCTGACGCCGGCCACGGGCCGGCACTAGCGGCTCAGCGACTCAGCACGAAGCTCTCGAGCCACGTGATCGGGCTCTGAGCGCTCGGGGAGAACACGGCCTTGGCGGTGAGCTTCACGCGCTTGCTGGCCCTGATCAGATGGCGTCCTGCGCTCGTGAGCTGCAGCTTGACGCTGTTCCGAGTCGCGCTCGTGAAGCTCACCGAGGCAGCGGCGACGAGCAGCGGCTTCCTCTTCGAGGAGATGTGCGCCCCCTTCGGCACCTCATACCAGGCGAACTGAAGCGTCCCCGCGGTCATCGCGCTGAAGCCAAAGCTGTAGGAGCCCTTCTTCAGTAGCCCCAGGATGTGCGCGCCCTTCTCCGCGCTCGAGAGCTGCGCCTCGAGCGCAGCGAGGATCTGCGCTGCAGTGGGCCCCTTCGACGGCGAGTGGACTTTGGGAAGCGGCGTTTCGCCGGGCGGTTCGACGTTAGGTTCGAATTTGTGGACCGGTTTCACCGCCACCGGCGCGGTGCCGGGGCTGAGCACAGATGCAGTGCCTTCGCCGTTGCTCACGGTCACCTTGCAGGAGATCGACTGGCCGAGCTGTGCCGCTTCGAGGAGGTACTGACTGCCCTTGGCACCCGAAATCGCGGTTCCTTCGGCGAACCATTCATAGCTGTATTCGCCCTTCGGCGCCGCGTTCCAGGAGCCGGCGTTGCAGTAGACGACTTCGCCAACATATGCTTGTCCGGCCACCTGAGGCGCAGCCGTATTGGTGGGGGCGACACCCGGGACGTGCACGGCGGGGCTCGTCGCGGATGCTTCGCCCGCAACGTTCGTGGCGATCACTTCGCAGGTGACGTTGTACCCCTCGTCCGATCTCCCCACGAAATATGTCGCCGCGGTCTGTCCCTTGACGACGTTGCCGCCTCTCAGCCATTGAAACTGTTCTTCGGGCTTAGGCGTGCCTTTCACATTCTCTGGAACGCACGTGAGTTGCTCACGGCCTTCGACTTCCGCGACTTCTATCTTTGGTTGCGACATTTCCGGCTTTGTGGTCCCAGAGGTGATTTCGAGCGTCGCGCTGACCGCCTTGCCTTCCCCCACGACGTTCACGGCTTGTACTTCGCATGCGAGCTTCTGCCCGATGTATTCCGGTTCCACGAGGAGATTGTCTTCTTCGGCGCCCAGAATCGGCGCGCCGTTCTTTAGCCACTGGTAGTGGAATTCTTCGGGGGCGGGGGCGCCGCTCCATCCTCCGCTCGAGCAGGACAGGCGACTGCCCGGTGTCGCATTGCCGGAGATTTCCGGGGGGGCGACGTTCGCCGGCTTTGCTCCGGGCACCTTCACCGGGGCACTGACGGCGCTGTCTTCGCCCTGAGGGTTGTGCGCCGTGACCATGCACGACAGGGAGCGGCCTTGGTCGGCTTCGCTCACGGTGTACGTGTCTCCCGCAGAGGGCTTGCTCGCAGCGATCCCGTTGCGCAGCCACACGTAGGAGAACGAAGGGGCGGGCGCTCCTTCCCACGTCGTGTTGATGCATTCGAGCGTTTCCCCGACCGTCGCCGTACCCGCGATCGCGGGGTGCCCCTTGGGAAGCGGCGCAGAACCCGCGATCTTGACGGCGCTCGACGTCCTCGTCGCTTTGCCGCCAGCGTTCTGCGCGGTTACTTCGCACGTGATGCTGGCTTCGGCGTCTTCGGTCGGGACCAGGAAACTCTGACCGGGCGCAATCGGCTTACCATTCGCCAGCCACTCGTAGCTCACGCTCGGCGTCGGCTCGCCGCTCGGTGTCGCGACGCTGCACCTCAGCGTTTCGCCGACCTGGGGGGCGCCTTCGATCTTCGGCGCCGTTTTGAAGGCCGGTGGTTCTGGCGGGATGCTCAGCGAGTTTGAGCTTGACGCGGAGGCACTGCCGAAGCTGTTCGTGGCGACGACGCGGCACGAGAGCCTATAGCCCTCGTCAGCGGTTGTGACTGTGTATTTGGCGCTCGTGGCTCCTTCGATGGAGGTCCCTTCGCGCAGCCATTCGTAGACGAAGGACAGTTCCGATGCTTCCCCGCTCCATGCCCCCGTGGAGCACGTGATTTCATCGCCGACCGCATCGCCCGTCGGGTCGCTCACGCTCGGTGCGGCTTTGTTGTGTGGCGGTTCACCTTTCGTCTTGGCGATCACGACTACTTCGCTTTCCCTGATCCCTTTGCCTGCGGAGTTCGTCGCGGTCACGACGCAGATGAGCGTCCTCCCTGCGTCACTGGAGGGAACGGTGTAGCCCGGGGCGGCTCCGACCGTTTCCCGGCCACCTTCGGGTTCCAGGAGAACCCATTCGTAGGCGTAGGTGGGTGTGGGAACGCCCGTCCAGCTGCCGTGGGCGCACGTGAGCGTGCCGTTGACCGCGCGCGCCCCAGAGACGGTGGGCGGCGAGGTATTGGAAGGCGCGGTTCCCGCGACGGTCTTGGCTTCGCTCCTCGCGCTCGCCTTGCCTTCGCTGTTCTTGGCGGTCACTTCGCACGCTAGCGATTGCAGCTGATCGCCTTCGGGCACCGTGTAGGTGCTACCGGCGGCGTTCTTGATCGCTTCTCCTTCGAGCAGCCACTGATACGTGAAGCCGGGCGTTGGGATGCCCGACCAGGTGCCGGGGCTGCAGGAGAGTTCATGGCCGACGGCCGCGGTTCCCGTGATCGTCGGCCGTTGTTCGTCTTTTGGCGCCGTGCCGGGGATGTAGAGGCCGGCGCTGACGGCAGCGCGAGGTTTTTTTGCGCCGTTGGTCGCGATGACCTCGCATGTGAGCGTGTGCGCCTGGTCGGCCGGCGCCACGGTGTACGTATTGGTTTTCTCGGCCACCACGGTGCCGTCGCGCAGCCAGCCGTATTCGAATTTGAGGGCAGGAGTGTTCGGGCGCCATTCCCCAGGCGCGCACGTGAGTTTCGCTCCGACCACTGCGCTTCCCGCGATTTCCGGCGGCGTGCGCGCTTCGGGTGCCGATTCGGCGACCGGCATGGAGTTGGTGCTCTTGGCGCTAGCTTTGCCTTCGAGATTCGATGCTGTCACTTCGCAGCTCAGCGAGCCGCCCTCGTCGGCTTCCTGCACAACGTAGGTTTCCGCTACGGCGCCTGCCACAGTCGTCGTCTTGGACCCGAGCGTCCGCATCCACACGTAGCTGAAGGTGGGAACCGGGGCTCCGCTCCATTTCCCGCGGCTGCATGTGAGCTTTTCCCCCAGTTCGGCTGTCGTCGATCCGCCGAGAACACGAACCGAGGAGGAGCTTTCAAGCTTGGGCGCCGTGCCCTGCACCTTGACCGAGTTGCTCGGCGCCGAGGCGTGGCCTTCGCTGTTCGTGGCCGTCACGCGGCACTGGAGTGTGTGCCCGGCATTACTCGCGGTGACGGTGTAGCTTTCGCTCGGTTCACCGGCGGAGACCCCTTCCTGCAGCCATTCGTAAGTGTAGGTCGGTCGCGGTTCGCCGCTCCAAGTGCCCGTGGTGCACGTGAGCTTCTGCCCTATCGTCGCGTTGCCTTCGATTTTCGGTGGTGCGACGTTCGCGGGCGGGCTGCCCGAACTCTGACAAGGGCCTTCCACGCAAAGCGAGTTGTAGCTTTCTTCATATTCTTCTTCGGACCCGTTATGGGCAAACACGATGCACGAGATCCTCGTGTCGTGGTCCGCTTTTGTGAGGAGGTACGTCGCGTTGGTCCGCGATTCCACGATGGCGCCGTTGCGCAGCCACTGATACGTGAACGAGCTCGCGTATTCCCAGCTCCCAGAGTTGCAGTGGAGCGCTTCACCGATCCTCGGGAACGCGCCGCCGATCACTTCGACTTCGGGGGCTTCGACGTCGTTGGGCCGTTCTACCGCCCATGCCGACGACGCCCACACGGCCTGGAAGCAGAGGACCGAGAAGGCGATCGAGAGCGCTACGGTCAATAGCCGCGCGGCCCTGCGCGGAGGCCTCTCGCCCGCCGCCGGGGTGCCTCGCCAGTCGGTCGTTGTCTCCACCACAGTCCCTTGTCGGTTCGTACGAAGAAGCGACGTTACGTACTCGGTTTCATGCTGTCAAGAAGGGACTGCAACCATGCCGTCCCTCCTCCGCTCCGGCGCGGCTCGCATGCCGGAGTCGGCGGGTGCGCGGTCGCCACGGACCGCGGAAAAAGGAGAGGGCCCCGGGCGGCTCGCCGCCCGGGGCCCTCGCTACTTCAACCTACGACTGCTCCTGGCTGTCGACTAGTGTTCAGTCGGTTCCGGAGGCAGAACGTTCAGGTCGGTCCAGACCGTGGTGTAAGGAGCGGTTTCAAGGCTCGCTTCCACCAGCGTCTTGCCAGCCTGGCAGGATTCGCCACCGATGACGACGACGAACGCGTTGCCGTCGTTGTCAAGCTGCACCTCTTCGACGCCAGCTTCCGGACCGGTTGCGAATTCTTCCTCGTTGGGACCAACCCATACGAGTTTGTTGCCAACCTTGCACTTGGCGAACAGCTGCCGGTCGTTGATGTTGACGAATTCCTCTGCGAATTCGGGCGAGAACTCGACCTGGATGATCGCCGCCATGCTGCTGTTGACGTCGTTGTCCATTGCCGCGCCTTCGCCTTCGATTTTCGGTTCTTTGACCGCGGGGAACACCGACACGCCTTCAGCGGTCGGTTTCGGCGGGGTCACTTCGAACGTGTTGATCACGGTCGGGTGTTTACCCGCTTCGAGGTCCGCTGTGACGAGGGTCGAGCCCTTGGCACAGTTCGTGCCCCACACGACGAACGTCGCGTTGCCGTCGTTGTCCAGCGTAGCTTCAGCTTCTGGGCTGGTGTCCGCGAATTCCGCGGGTGTCGCCGGCGGCACCGTCCAACTCATCAGGTGTTCGCCTGCGGCGTTTTTACAGCGTGCCCAGAGCTCCTGGTCAGCGACTTTCACTTTCTGACCCGCGTATTCTTCGAGGCACTCGACTTCAATGATGTCGGCAACGCTCGAGGCACGGTTCGGGCCTCCCAGTAGCGACTCGCCCTGGTCCATAAAGGCACCAGGCTCCGTCTTGACTACGCATTCTTCCGCAGCCGTGGCCGGTGCGGCAGGTGCCGCGTTGTGCTTCTTTGAGTGGTGGGCGGTTCGCGCGAATGCAGTTCCGGTCAGCAAAAACAGGCTGAGAGCCAGAACCATGAGACCCGCCACGAGATTGCGTCTTTCCATGACACTTTCCATGACTTCCTCCAGTGGACTATTTTGCGTTGGCACCCGCTGCCTCGAGGTTCCTCGAAGCGGATCTCCAGGGGACCCGCCCCCATCCGGACGACCCCCTGCGGGTTGTGTGGATCTTGAATATCACCTGCCGTTGGCAAAGTCCAATGGAATTCCCGCAAATAGCGACTTTTTTGGTGGGGCGAGTAGGCGTTTTGCAGCGGTTTTGCGAGGGTTGACCATGGAACGTTCGTCCGCCCTTAAGCGGCTCCGAGGAACGCTCCGAGGGGCCCGTCGGGAGCCATATCCGCTCACTCGAAATTCTTCCAACGAGAACGGCTGACTCAGGTGCGCGGCGAGACACCCACGGCAGTGTGCGGGCACCCGAGCGCGCTCCGTTCCTGGAGCGCCCAAGGAGCGTTACCTGCGGGTCAGCTCGAACGTCTTGTACGTCGTGATCGCGCTTTTGCCGCTTGGCGTGAACACGCACATCGCTGTCAGACGGACCTTCTTGAGCGTTCGCAACAGCCGCTTGCCGCTCGCCGTGAGCTTCATCTTCACGGTCACGGTCTGCGGTGAGCTCACGCTCACCTTCCCGGTCGCGACGAGCACCGGCTTGTGGGCCTTCGAGGCCTTCGAGGACTTCGAGGACCTGCCCGCCAGGGTCGCGCCCTTGGGCAGGTAATACCAGCCGATCACTGCGGTTCCCGCGAGGGGTACCTGGAACGTCGAGCTGAATGCTCCCTTCTTCAGGAGCTTCGCGATCGTTGCCGCGTTCCCGCTCGGAGCGAGCTGCTTGACGATCGCTGCTTCGACTTCCGCCGTAGTGAGCCCCGCCGGCGGAGGGGCTTTCTGGACCGGCGTGTGGGGGCCGTCCGGCGGCCCGGTGTTCGTCAGCGCTTCGATCGTGAAGGTCCCTTCCCCAGCCGCCTTGGTGCCTTTGTTCCCCGCGTTTTCGACGACGACGCGGAAGAAGTAGCTCTTGCCGAACGCGAGGCCGTTCACGCGCGCGTAGATCGCGGTTTCTTTTTCGGGCGGAAAGGCGCAGCTCGGGGTCTTCGGCGGGTACACGAAGGCGCATTCGGTCCCGCCGACTTCAAACGCACAGTCCACGCTCTTGCCGTACGCGGCGGTCAGTCCGTATTCGACGCGGCAGTAGTCGAGGCTTCCCCCGTTCGGGTTCACCGTCGCGTTCATGTACGCGGAGTTGCCGCCTTCGACCACCGACGAGGTCACGTTCGCGACCGTCGGCTCCCGCGAGACCACGACGAAGTGGATTTCTGCGCTCTTGCCTTCGGGGTTGCCCGACAGTGCTGGCGGCGCCGGCTGCGTCGCGACGGCCGTGTATTCGCCGTCTTCGAGGGCTTCGGTGAGCGGGGCGGTGGCCCACTTCCCTTCTTGCACTTCGCCGGATTCGACGCTTTGGACTTCGCTGCCGCTTTCGCTGTCGCCGCTGTAGATGTGGACCGTCACGGTCGTCGCGGCGCTCGCGGTGCCGCTGAACGATGGCGTCACGTCCGCCGATGGCGAGGGCAGGGGCTTGACCGTCACTTCGGAGGGGTTTCTGTCGAGGACGAAGCTCGCGGGCTTGCTATGTCCTTCGGGATTGCCGAGGGAGCTCTTCTGGCTTGCTGCGACCGTGTATTCGCCGCTTTCCAGGGCGACGCTGAGCGGTTTCGTCACCCACCGTCCGCCGCTCGGGGTCGCTTCGGCCTTGGCCACAGGCGTTCCTTCTGGTTTCTGGCCTTTGTAAACGCTGACGACGACAGGCTGCGTTTCGCTCGAGGGGGACGACGTGCCGCTGAAGGCCGGCGTCTTGTCGTTCGTCAGCGGTCGTGGCTGGTTGAGAGTGACCGTCGGGGGTTCGGTATCGACCACGAATTCGACGGGGCGGCTCTTCCCCGGCTTGTTGCCGAGCGCGCTTTCCTGTTTGGCAACGGCTGTGTAGGTGTGGAGTCCTGTTTCGAGCGCCGGTGAGAGCGCTCCGGAGGTCCACTTGCAGAGCGTTTTCTTCGAGCAGCCGCCCGTCAGAGCTTTCCCTGTGACCGTAGCCACCAGCGTTCCACTTGCTTCGTTGCCTTCGAACACCTCGACGACAATCGGGGTGTTTTCGTCGGTTTCGCCCGAGAACGACGGCGTGAGGTCCTTCGACGGGGTTTCAAGGGGTTCGAGTGTCACGATGGGGCTTTCCGGCGTTACTTCGAATGTGTGCGGTTCGCTTTCGCCGGTTCCGTTGTTGATCCCACTCGGCTCGCTCGCCTTCGCCGTGTAGGTGCCTTCCAACGAGGCCACGACCGGTCCCGTCGTCCATTCGCCTTTGCCGTTGACCGTCGCCTGCAGCTGCACGACCGGCGTGCCTTCGGCCTTGGTGCCTTCGAAGACGTGCACGGTCACGGTGCCGGCTTCGCTCGCGCTGCCGCTGAACGAGGGTGGCGGTTCAGGGCTGCGTTCCGCAGGTGCGTTGAGCGTCACCGTCGGTGGTTTGCCAGAGATTTCGAACGTCCTTGATTCGCTTTCGCCGGTCCCGTCTTCGATCGAGCTTTCCTGGTAGGCGACGGCCGTGTATTCGCCTTCCGCAAGAGCCGCGGCCGGTCCGGCGGACCAGTTGCCGCTGACCGCACCCGAGGCGACGCTCTCGACGAACGTCCCGTCCTTGGTCGCGCCCTTGTAGATCTTTACGGTGACGGGCTTCGTTTCCGTCGCGGTCCCACTGAACGTCGGCATCGTGGTGTTCGAGCGCGCAATCGCCACCAAGGTCACGACCGGCGGCTTGAGGTGGACTTCGAAGTGCGCAGCTTCGCTTTCGCCCGTCCCGTCTTCGATCGAGCTTTCCTGGTATGCCACGGCGGTGTACACCCCTTCTTCGAGGGCTGGGCTGACGGCTTTCGTCGCCCATTTTTCGCTGCTAACGGCACCCGAGGTCAAGGTCGCCACCGGCGTGCCGGTCGCGACGGTACCTTTGAAGATCTTTACGGTCACCGGGTTCGTTTCGCTCGCGGTGCCCGCGAACGACGGTGTCGCCAGCTTCGACCTCGCGGCGGGAACGCTCGTGAACTTCACGACCGGCGGCTTCAGGCGTGTGAAGAAGGTGAGCGGTTCGCTTTCGCCTGTGCCGTCTTCGATGGAGCTTTCCTCGTACGCCACCGCGGTGTATTCGCCTTCTTCGAGCGCTTTGGGCGCCGCTGCGGTTGACCATTTGCCGCCGCTCACCGAGCCAGAGGTGATGCTCTCGACCGGTGTTCCGGTCTTGGTGTTGCCTTTGTAGATCTTGACCGTCACGGGCTTCGTTTCGCTCGCTTCGCCGCTGAAGGAGGGTGTCTTGTTGTTCGAGTGCGGCAGCGCGCCGATCGTCACGGCCGGCGGCTTCAAGTGGACTTCGAAGCTGACGACTTCGCTTTCCCCAGGCCCGTCTTCTATCGAGCTTTCCTCGTAGGCAACCGCGGTGTAGGCGCCTTCGGCAAGCGCTGGTTCGAGCGGCGGTGTCAACCATTTGCCGCCCGTCCCGATTGCGCCCGAGGTGACGCTCGCGACGACGGCGTGGGCGTTGTTGAAGATCTTCACGGTCACGGGTTCCGTTTCGCTCGCGTCACCTTCGAACACGGGCATCGCATCCTTCGACCGCGCAGGCGGGCTCGACGTGAACTTGACGACCGGCGGCTTCACGTGGACTTCGAAGGAGGCCGCTTCGCTATGCCCGACGCCGTTGCCGATCGAGCTTTCCTCATAGGCCACGGCGGTGTAGGTGCCTTCGGCGAGGGCGGTGGACAGGGTCACTGTCCAGTCGCGGCCGCTCACGGGCGCTGGCGAGGAGGTCTGGACAAGTTCGGTTTCGCTCGTGCCCTTGTAGATCTTGACGGTCACCGGATTCGTTTCGCTGGCTTCGCCGGCGAACGTGGGCTTGGTGTTCTTGGAGCGTGTGGGCGGCGTCGTTGTGAAGTTGACGCCGGGAGGCCTCGTGGAGATCGAGAACGGGCGCGGTTCGCTTTCGCCGATGCCGTCGGCGATCGAGCTTTCCTGCGACGCGATGACCGTGTACTGGCCGTCTGAGAGGGCCTGCGATAGCGGCTGTGTGCTCCAGGTGCCGTTTTCGACGCTCGCCGTCAGGGTGCGGACGAGTTCGTCGAGTTCGTTGTAGACCTTCACGGTGACGGAGTTCGTTTCGCTCGCAGTGCCGCTGAAGGCGGGCTTTGTGTTCTTTGAGCGTGGGATCGCATTGACGGAGACGACTGGTGGCTTCAGGTGGACTTCGAAGGAGACTGCCGGTTCGCTCTTGCCGATCCCATCCCCGATCGAGCTTTCCTGCATAGCCACCGCCGTGTATTTGCCTTCCGTGAGCGCACCAGCCGGACCCGTCGACCATTTCCCGCCACTGACAGCCACCGGCCCCACAACCTCGACCTGTTCGCCTTTGCCGTTCAGGATTTCCACCGACACCGGTTCCGTTTCGCTCGCTTCCCCAGCAAACGTCGGCGTCGTCACCTTCGACCGCGCAGCAGGCGCCGACGTGATCTTCACAACCGGCGTCTTCAAATGCACTTCAAACGATGCCGGTTCGCTCTTGCCGATCCCATCCCCGATCGAGCTTTCCTGCATAGCCACCGCCGTGTATTTGCCTTCCGTGAGCGCACCAGCCGGACCCGTCGACCATTTCCCGCCACTGACAGCCACCGGCCCCACAACCTCGACCTGTTCGCCTTTGCCGTTCAGGATTTCCACCGACACCGGTTCCGTTTCGCTCGCTTCCCCAGCAAACGTCGGCGTCGTCACCTTCGACCGCGCAGCAGGCGCCGACGTGATCTTCACAACCGGCGTCTTCAAATGCACTTCAAACGATGCCGGTTCGCTCTTGCCGATCCCATCCCCGATCGAGCTTTCCTGCATAGCCACCGCCGTGTATTTGCCTTCCGTGAGCGCACCAGCCGGACCCGTCGACCATTTCCCGCCACTGACAGCCACCGGCCCCACAACCTCGACCTGTTCGCCTTTGCCGTTCAGGATTTCCACCGACACCGGTTCCGTTTCGCTCGCTTCCCCAGCAAACGTCGGCGTCGTCACCTTCGACCGCGCAGCAGGCGCCGACGTGATCTTCACAACCGGCGTCTTCAAATGCACTTCAAACGATGCCGGTTCGCTCTTGCCGATCCCATCCCCGATCGAGCTTTCCTGCATAGCCACCGCCGTGTATTTGCCTTCCGTGAGCGCACCAGCCGGACCCGTCGACCATTTCCCGCCACTGACAGCCACCGGCCCCACAACCTCGACCTGTTCGCCTTTGCCGTTCAGGATTTCCACCGACACCGGTTCCGTTTCGCTCGCTTCCCCAGCAAACGTCGGCGTCGTCACCTTCGACCGCGCAGCAGGCGCCGACGTGATCTTCACAACCGGCGCCTTCAAATGCACTTCAAACGATGCCGGTTCGCTCTTGCCGATCCCATCCCCGATCGAGCTTTCCTGCATAGCCACCGCCGTGTATTTGCCTTCCGTGAGCGCACCAGCCGGACCCGTCGACCATTTCCCGCCACTGACAGCCACCGGCCCCACAACCTCGACCTGTTCGCCTTTGCCGTTCAGGATTTCCACCGACACCGGTTCCGTTTCGCTCGCTTCCCCAGCAAACGTCGGCGTCGTCACCTTCGACCGCGCAGCAGGCGCCGACGTGATCTTCACAACCGGCGCCTTCAAATGCACTTCAAACGATGCCGGTTCGCTCTTGCCGATCCCATCCCCGATCGAGCTTTCCTGCATAGCCACCGCCGTGTATTTGCCTTCCGTGAGCGCACCAGCCGGACCCGTCGACCATTTCCCGCCACTGACAGCCACCGGCCCCACAACCTCGACCTGTTCGCCTTTGCCGTTCAGGATTTCCACCGACACCGGTTCCGTTTCGCTCGCTTCCCCAGCAAACGTCGGCGTCGTCACCTTCGACCGCGCAGCAGGCGCCGACGTGATCTTCACAACCGGCGCCTTCAAATGCACTTCAAACGATGCCGGTTCGCTCTTGCCGATCCCATCCCCGATCGAGCTTTCCTGCATAGCCACCGCCGTGTATTTGCCTTCCGTGAGCGCACCAGCCGGACCCGTCGACCATTTCCCGCCACTGACAGCCACCGGCCCCACAACCTCGACCTGTTCGCCTTTGCCGTTCAGGATTTCCACCGACACCGGTTCCGTTTCGCTCGCTTCCCCAGCAAACGTCGGCGTCGTCACCTTCGACCGCGCAGCAGGCGCCGACGTGATCTTCACAACCGGCGCCTTCAAATGCACTTCAAACGATGCCGGTTCGCTTTCTCCGATGCCGTTGCCGATCGAGCTTTCCTCGTACGCGATCGCCGTGTATTTGCCTTCGACCAGCGCTTCGGGCATCGTGAGCGACCATTTGCGGCTCTGGACCGAGCTCGACGCTTCCTCGACGACGCTGCCGCTTTTGACGTTGCCCTGGGGGTAGATCTTGACCTTCACCGGCTTGGTTTCGCCCGCTTCGCCGGTGAACGATGGCTTCGCGACGTGCGATCGTGGCGGCGGGGTTGACAGGAACTTCACCGACGGCGCGGCCGTGTCGATCGTGAAGATCATCGGCGAGCTTTCCCCGGTGCCGTTGCCGATAGAGCTTTCCTCGGAGGCGACTGCCGTGTAGGTGCCGTCCTGAAGAGCTTCGCTGACGGGCCCCGCGGTCCATTCGCCGCTTTTGTTCACGGAGCCCGCGACTTCCTCGATGAACTGTTCGGAGGACACGACCGTTCCTTCGTAGACCTTGAGGGTCACTGGCTTGCTTTCGTCCGTTGTCCCGCTGAAAGACGGTTTGACGTTATTCGAGCGTTGCAGCTGCGTGATCGTCACTTTCGGATTTTCGGTGTCGACGACGAATGTGAACGGGGCGCTCTGGCCCTTGGCGTTCCCGAGCGAGCTTTCCTCGCGGGCGATCGCCGTGTACTGCCCCGTCGTGAGGCCGCTGGTCAGCGGGCCGGTGGACCATTTCCCGCTTTTGACCATGGCTTCCGCGCTCGCGGCTTCCGTGCCTTTGGCTTCGGGGCCGCGGTAGACGGTCACGATGACCGGTTCGGTTTCGCTCGCGGTGCCTCCGAAAGAGGGTTTGGTGTTCTTCGAGCGGGCTTCTGGGGTGCTCGTGAGTTTGACTTCGGGCGGTTCGGTGTCGATCACGAACGTCATCGACGTTTCCCCGGCTTTGTTGCCGATCGAGCTCGGCTCGACCGCCACAGCCGTGTAGCCCCCGCTCGGTAGAGCCGCAGCGGGCCCGGCCGACCATTTGCCGCCGCTCGGCGCAACGGGTTTCAGCGTCTGCAGAACTTTGCCGGTGCTCGAACCTTCGTGGATCGTCACCATCACCGGTTCTGATTCGCTCGCCGTTCCCGAGAACGAGGGTTTCGTTTCCTTCGAGCGGCTCAGCTGGAGGATCGAGACTTCCGGCGGTTCGGTGTCGATCACGAACGTCATCGATGCTTCGCCTTCTCCGTTGCTGATCGAGCTCGGCTCGGCGGCTACGGCCGTGTAGCTCCCGCTCGGCAGAGCCGCCGCCGGTCCGGCAGACCATTTGCCGCCACTCGGTGTCGCGGGTTTCAGTGTCTGGGCCACTTTCCCCGTGCTCGAACCTTCATGGATCGTCACCGTCACCGGTTCTGATTCGCTCGCCGTCCCGGTGAACGTCGGCGTCGTTTCGTTTGAGCGTTCCAGCTGCACGATCGCCACTGCGGGCGGCGCGGTGTCCACGACAAAGGTCATCGAAGCTTCGCCTTCTTTGTTGCCGATCGAGCTCGGCTCGGCCGCCACGGCGGTGTATGTCCCGCTCAAGAGCGTCCCCGCCGGCCCTGCCGACCATTTCCCGCCGCTCGGGGCCAGCGATTCGACGCTCTCGACGACGGGGCCGGTGATGGGACCTTCGTGGATGCTGACCGTCACGGGTTTGGATTCGCTGGCCGTTCCCGTGAACGTCGGCGTCGTTTCGTTCGAGCGTTTCAGCTGCGCGATCGACACTTCCGGCGGCTGGGTGTCGACCGTGAAGCTGATTTCTTTGCTCGCGCCGGGACCGTTGCCAAGCGAGCTGGGCTCGCTGGCCATCGCCGTGTATTCCCCGTCGGTCAGCGTTTCCGGGAGGGCGGGAGTGGACCATTCCCCGCCGCCGGCCGGCGCTTCTGCCGTGACCGTCCCCTTCGCTGTTCCGTGCTCGGAGACGGTGACCGTGACGGTGCCCGCTTCGCTGGCGGTGCCCTTGAACGACGGGTGCTCGTTATTTGAGCGCGCCGATTCCGGGGCGTCGAGCGTCACGCTGGGGGGGTTGGGGTTGACCAGGAACGAGACGGGTTCAGATTCTTCTTCGCCCAGCAGGCCGCCCAACACGGGCTGCTGGGCAACGGCGGTGTATTCCCCTTCGGCGAGTGCTTTCGTGCTGGACGCGGCCCAGCTGCTGCCTTCGCAGGGGCCTTCGGCGCTGGCGGCTTCGCTACCGGTGGCGCTGGCGCCCGTGTGGATCACGACCTTGACGGTGCCGCCGCTGCAAACCGCAGCCTGGCCGTTGAATTTCGGCAGCTTGCCGGTCGTGTGCCCGGCCTGTGGCGAGGATATGACGAGCATGGAGGCAGCCTCGGCCGCGGGCACGCCCAACAGCATCGATCCAAGACCGAGTAGCAGTGCTAGTAGGCCACTGCGCGCACTCCATCGCGATTTCGCCTGCATATCTCCCACACCGCCAGGTTTGAGGATCCTCATCCGCGGTCCGAGCCTTCCTGCTCTTGTACGCGGGTCCCTAGGGCGGCCGACTATAGCCCCGAACGGCGCGCTTTGGAAGGGACCAAGGTGTCGGTGCAAGCCACCGTCCAACCGGCGTATTCGGGAGATTCGTCTGGAATAATGCCGCCTCCGACAGACGACGCCGGAAAGGATTCGGAAATCGACAAGATGGCGAAACGCGCATTGCCCATAACCCTCCTGCTTGCCCTGGTGTTGGCCGCGGGAGCGCTTGCAGCAGGGCCGCTGCACGGCAAGACCTATAAGACCACCACGCCCAGCACTGGCTACAACGAGAGGAACCAGAAGGCTGGTATCACTCCGGTGCCGATGACGCTGAAGGTGTCGGGCAACGGCAAGACGGTGACGGTCCATTTCGGCTCGACAACGCCGCTGCTCTACTGCGGCACCAAGAAACTCCTAGAGGTGCAGAGCACCCAGCCGGCCAAGATCTCCCATAGCGGAAGCTTCACGGCGAAGGTCGCCGAGCGCTTCAGCCCCGGCGTCGGCGAACCGCCAATCCTCCAGGTCGTAACCGGGAGCTTCTCCGGCCACTCGGTGCACGGCACTATCCGCACCGAAGCGCCGCCCTGCGGCGGCTACGCGAACTACAGCGCGAAAGCCTGATCTTCGCGGCCGCGCCGAGCGTCCGCCGCACGCTGACGCTCGGCGCAGGCCGCACTCATGGGTGTGGGTCCTTACGCGAGGGCGTGGGCGCGCGGCGTGCGTGCGGCTAGGTCGTGCTGAGCTCGCGGTGCGGGCGGATCTGCTTGGGAAGCATGAAGCGGACGTCCTCGCGCGTGACTTCGAATTCGGAGATGTCGCGCACGCCGCGCTCCCAGAAGAACTCCACGAGCTCCGAGACGAGGTTCTCGGGGGCGCTCGCGCCCGAGGAGACCCCGACGACGCGCGGGCCCTCTAGCCAGGACTCCTGCACCTCGCGCACGTTGTCGATCAGGTGCGCGGCGGTGCCGCAGTCGCGCGCGACCTCGACGAGGCGCTTGGAGTTGGAGGAGTTCTGCGAGCCGATGACGAGCATCAGCTCGCAGCTGTCGGCCATCTTCTTCACCGCCGCCTGGCGGTTGGTGGTGGCGTAGCAGATGTCGTCCCTGCGCGGGCCCACGATGTTCGGGAAGCGCTCGCGCAGACGCGCGAGGATCGCGGTGGTTTCGTCGACGGCAAGCGTCGTCTGCGTGATGTAGGCGATGCGCTCGCTGTTCTCGATCTCGAGCTCCTCGACGTCCTGCTCGTTCTGCACCAGCACGATCCGCTCGGGGGCCTCCCCCATCGTGCCTTCGACCTCCTCGTGGCCGTCATGGCCGACGAGCACGATCGTGTAGCCCTCCTGGGCGAAGCGCACCGCCTCGCGGTGGACCTTCGTCACCAGCGGGCAGGTCGCGTCGATCGTGCGCAGCTTGCGCTCGGCCGCGCCCGCGCGCACGCTCGGCGCGATGCCGTGAGCGGAGAACACGCAGATGGCGCCCTCGGGCACCTCCGTGTGCTCCTCGACGAAGATCGCGCCGCGCGCGCGCAGCGTCTCGACGACGTGCTTGTTGTGCACGATCTCCTTACGCACATACACCGGCGCGCCGTGGATCTCGAGCGCGCGTTCGACAGTCTGGACGGCGCGATCCACGCCCGCGCAGTAGCCGCGCGGCGCCGCCAGCAGCAGCTTCTCGACGGTGTTCGCCACGCGCACCATTGTAGGCGTCGGCCAGCTACCCTTCCTGCGATGGCGCAACGTCACCTCGACCGCCTGACCCCCGTTGACGCCTCCTTCCTGCACCAGGAGGGGCCCGTTTCGCACATGCACATCGGCGGCCTGACGATCGTCGAGGGCCCGCCGCCGACGATGGACGAGTTCCTCGAGCAGATCCGCCGCCGGCTGCACCTCGTCCCGCGCTACCGCCACAAGCTCGCCCACACCGCGATCGACAGCGGGCGACCTGTTTGGGTCGATGACCCCAGCTTCAACCTCGAGTACCACGTGCGCCACACCGCGCTGCCGGCCCCGGGAACGCGCGAGCAGCTCCAGGACCTGACGGCGCGCATCTTCTCCCAGCAGCTGGACCGTTCCAAGCCGCTGTGGGAGATGTGGCTGATCGAAGGGCTCGAGGACAACCAATTCGCGCTGATCACCAAGACCCACCACTCGCTGATCGACGGCATCGCCGGCGTCGACCTCGCGACCGTGCTGTTCGACCTCTCCCCCGACCCGCAGCCGCTGCCGGTCAACGGGCGCCCCTGGCAGCCGCACTCCGAGCCGAGCACCGCGCATCTCCTCGCCGTCGGGCTGCAGGGCGCGGTGCGCGCCGGCATCTCTCTGTTCGAGGGCGCGTTGGCCGCGCTCACGCACCCCGACCGTACGCTCGACCGTGCCCGCGAGGCGGCCGAGGGCGTTGGCGAGATCCTCTGGGCCGGGCTGAACCCCGCGCCCGAAACGCCTCTGAACGTGCCGATCGGGCCGCACCGGCGCTTCATCGCGGTGAGCAACCAGCTGGAGGACTTCAAGATCGTCAAGGGCGCCTTCGGCGGCACCGTCAACGACGTCGTGCTGGCCGTCGTCGCGGGCGCGCTGCGCACCTTCCTGATCTCGCGCGGGCGGCGCACCGAGGGCGTCGAGATGCGTGCGCTCGTGCCCGTGTCCGTACGCACCGAGGGCGAGCATCACACCGGCGGCAACCGCATCGTCGTGATGCGCGGCCCCTTGCCGGTCTACATCTCCGACCCCGTGAACCGCCTGCGCTTCGTCAGCAACGCGATGGCGGGCCTGAAGGAGTCAAAGCAGGCGCTCGGCGCCGAGGTGATCGCGGGCGCGCAGGCCTTCGCTCCACCGACGATCCTCGCGCAGGCCTCGCGCCTGAACTTCTCAACGCGCCTGTTCAACCTGATCATCACGAACGTGCCCGGGCCGCAGTTCCCGCTGTACGTGCTCGGGCGCGAGATGCTGCAGGCCTTCCCCGTCGCCTTCCTGCCCGAAAATCACGCGCTCGCGATCGCGATCATGTCCTACAACGGGCAGATGAACTTCGGGCTGCTCGGCGACTTCGACGCGCTGCCAGACATCGGCCTGCTGGCCGAGCGCATCGACGAGGAGCTATCGACGCTGATCAGCCTCGCGCGCGAGGCCCAGGCCGCGCGCGTCTAGGGCCTGGCCCGCGCCGCAAGCAGCGGGAAGGCGCCGCGTTCAATCCGCGCGCTGCGCCCTCCCGCCTCGGCGTAGACGGTGGGGACTCCGCCTTTTTTCAGCGTTCCGATTCGACGACCAGCAGGCTGTTGCCATCCGGGTCGCGGAACCAGAACATCGGTGGGACCGGGTCGCCCATGCGTGAGATCTCGGCGTCCACGTCCGCCCCGGTGCCCTTCAGCTCGGCGTGTGCGGCGTCGATGTCGTCGGTCGAGACGATGATGCCGGTGTTCTTGCCGACCTTCTCGTCGCTGTCGGGCGGGGGCGGCGCCAGCGCGATGCCGGTCGACCCGCTCGGCGGGTAGACCTCGACCCAGCGGTAGCCGTTGCCGAACGGGATGTCCGTGCGCTTCTCGAATCCGAGCACGCCGACGTAGAAGTCGATCGCGCGGTCCTGGTCGCTCACGGGCACCGCCACGAGGTCTATCTGTCCGAGCCTGTTCGCTGTGAGGGTCACTTCGGTCTCCTTTCGGATCGCTTTCTCTTATGACTGCGCGAGCGCCCCAGATTCATCGCTCGAGGCCTGCAGATGCGCCGGCAGCCCGAACAGCGGGAAGAGCCTCGCTGCGTCAAGGAAGAATGTGAGTTCGCCGATCCGCCCCTCGCGCATCTCGATCACCTGCAGCGCCCACGGCTCATAGCCAGTCCCCGACTCGCTCGGCTTGTACTGGCCGAACGTGCTCGCGCCGTTTGCCGGCGGCGCGGGGAGCAGGCGCGAGCCGCTGCAGGCGATGCCCGGGCCCACCCACCACGCGAAGATGTCCTCGCGGCCCTGCAGCCAGAGGTCATACGGCGGCATCGACTGGCTCGCGTCCTCGCGGATCAGCTCGGCGAGCGAGTCGAGGTCGTAGCGTTCGAAGGCGCCGACGTAGCGCTCGAGCAGCTCACGCTGCGAGGCATCCACCTCGGCGCTCGCGTGCTCGGCCTGTAGCTCCGCAGCGCTGAGGGTGGCGCGCGAGCGCTGCAGCGCGCTGTTGACGGCCGCGACGCTCGTGTCCAGCAGCTCCGCGGCCTCGCTCGCCTGCCAGTGGAGCACCTCGCAGAGGATCAACGCCGCGCGCTGGCGGGGCGGCAGGTGCTGCAGAGCCGCGATGAACGCGAGCTTCGTGGTCTCGCGTGCGAGTGCGAGATCCGCAGGATCATCAGCCGCCCCCAGGAGCGCATCGGGGGCGGGTTCGATCCAGGTGACCTCGGGCAGCGTGTTCAGGTTGGCCGCTTCGGGCGCGCCTGCCCCGCCGAGGTCCATCGGGCGGGCCCGCCGCGCGCGGCCGTTGAGCATGTCCATGCAGACGTTCGTCGCGATCCGGTAGAGCCACGAGCTCAACGCCGACCGGCCCTCGAAGCGCTCGAGCCCACGCAACGCGCGCAGGAAGGTCTCCTGCACGGCGTCCTCGGCCTCGAAAGGCGAGCCGAGCATGCGGTAGCAGTAGCCGGTGAGCGCGCGCCTGTGCGACTCGAGCTCGCGCTCAGGGCCCGCCGCTGCGCCTGGCACCCGAGCTGCGGCGTCTGCCTGCGTACTGCTCACGACCGGGAATCCTGACAGCGCGACGCCACCGCGTGTCGCACCATCGCCCCCGCCGCCGAGCGCCGCAGGTGTCTCTCGCAGATCCACCAGTGCTCCCATCTTCGACCTCCGTTCTCGGGCGAGGGAAGAAGCGCCGCGCGCGCTCCACTTCGGTGTTCGACCGCCTACGGTGGCGAAACTCATCGGCCAACGATGATTTTGCCCGGGCGCGCGCGTCAGAGCATGCGGATGGACAACTTGCCGCTCAGCTTCCTCGGCGCACCGCTCGCCCGGGCCTTCCGAGCGCGCGTCGTCGTGATACCGCCCGGGGGCACGCGCGGGTATCGCGCGGAGGAGTGGGAGGACGCGCTCGTCGTCGTCGAGCGCGGCGAGCTCGAGCTGCGCGGCCGCGACGGCGCGCGCTGGAGCTATGAGCGCGGCAGCGTCCTCTGCCTGGCGGAGCTGGCGCTCGCGAGCCTGCACAATCCCGGCCAGACGCCCGTGCTGCTGTCGGCGATCTCGCGGCGGCGCCGCGTCTCAGTCTGAGAGCGGGCGCTCCGGGTCCTCAGAAGCCGAGCGCGAACTTGGCGTCCTCGCTCATCATCTCGGGCGACCATGCTGGGCTGAAGACCATCTCACTCGAGATCGAGCGCACGCCGTCGAGCTCGCCGACGAACTCCTCGATCTGTTCGTTCACCTGGGGCCCGATCGGGCAGCCGGGGGTCGTCAGCGTGAAGGTCACGTGGACGTTGCCCTCGGAGACCTCGACTCCGTAGATCAGCCCCAGTTCGACGAAGTCCAGTCCGAGCTCGGGGTCGATCACGTTCCCGAGCGCGTCCATCACGTCCTCCTCGCTCGGCGCGAGCGCCCCACCGGCCGCGACGGGGCCTGGCTCCTGCGCGCCGGCCGGGGCCGCGCCAGCTGCAACGCTCGCCGGCTCCTGGCCGGTGCTCAGCTCCTGCTCGTCGGCTGCACTCATGATCAGGAGTCTATTCACAGCGCCCGCCCGCTCCGGCGCGCGGGCCGCAGCGCTCAGATCGGCGTCGGCGTCAGTTGTCGCAGCCGAGGCGATCCCACATGTACAGGCGGATGCACTCGTTAGCGAGCTCGATCGCGCGCTCGCGCGAGAGTCGCGGCAGCACCGTCTCGAGCGCCTGGTCCTCCGCGACGCCCGCCTCGAAGGCTTCCTCACCGCGGAAGCCAGCGGCGATCTTCAGCGCCTCGCGACGATTCTCGCCGAGGCTCGGGAACACGCCTACCAGGAACTCCGTGTTCGGTATCGGCGGTCCCACCTCGAGCGACGCGTGCCAGGCCGCCAGCAGGTGCAGGTCCTGCTCGTCGAGGTCGGCGATCGCCTTCGCGTAGTGCACCGACAGTTCTTGGTCGGGAATGTCATCGACCCATGCGCGCACCACCTCGCCCACGAGCTGGCGGCGTGCCTCCCTGCCGAGCGACTCCGCGATGACACGGATCGCGTCCTGGGGCTCTATGAAGCAGAGTGCCATCAACGGTCTCCCGATTCTCGAAAGGCTCCTGACACACCCGGACTGTAGGCCCCCGTGTGGACGGCAATTCTGCCCACCGGCGCAAGCCGCTCACCCACCCAGCGGATGCCCCCGCCGCGGGCTACCATTCCGCCTATGCGGGCTCTGGTCGCGCTCACGGCCGTTGCGATCGCCGTCGGCGCACTTGCGCTCGCGGGGTCCGCGACGCACCAGCGCACGGCGTCGCGCGCGCGGCTGCTGAGCGCGATCAGCACGTGCTCGGCCGCCTCCGCCTGCGTCCAGGGCTGCGCCCTCCCGGTCGCCGCCAGCGCGCCCCGCCCGCAGCGGGCGACACCCTCGCGCGCGCCCGCCTCGCCCTGTGCCAAGCAGGCGCAGGGCGGCTGCGCCGAGTATGTCGCGGCGCGGCTTCGCACCCCCGGAGCGGCGGCCTGCAACGGCGCGGCGCCCGCCTTTGGCGAACGCCTGCTGAGCCCGCCCACGCTCCGCGGACTGCGCCAGCGCTCGGAACGCACGCTGCGCGAACAGCACCCGAAGGACCTCTTCCGGCCGCTGCGCAAGCGCACCCGCTAGCGCGATCGCCGCCGTCCGGGCGCGCCCGCCCTACAGCCCGAGTGCCGCCTGTGCGCGCTCGAGGGTGGCCTCGTCTGAGGCCTCAGCGGGAACGCCGAGGCTCGCGCGCGCGTCCGCTGCCCAGTTCCAGAGCGCGAGGTCGAGCGCTTCCACGGGCACACCCGTCGCCTTGGCAAGCGCGCCCGCGCGCCGCTCGAGCAGCAGCGGATCGCCGATCGCGAACACGCGCTTGGCGCCTTCGCCGGTGAGGTCCTCGCCGGCGGCGCCGCGCGAGCCCGCGAGCGCGAGCGAGTCCGCGCGCAGCTCGTACAGCCCGAGGCGGCCGAGCAGCACCAGCAGCTCGTAGCGGCCTGCGCGGCCGAAGCCGGGGAGCGCAAGGCGTTCGTAGAGGCGCGAGAAGCGCCGCTCGGGACTCCAGCTCGGATCACCGCGGAAGGCCTCCGCCTGGCGCATCGCGAGGGCGCTGTGGAGCGCGGCTTCGCGGCCCTCTGCGGCCGTCGCCAGCACCCCTGGCGCTCCGCCGCGCTGGGCCCACTGCACGTACGCGTCGAGCGTCTCGTTGCCGCGCGCCTGGTCGTGGGAGCTGCGCGGGCCGAGCGCGATCCCCTCGAGATCGGGTAGCTCGCGCGGAACATCCGCGGACAGAGCCTGGCGGATCCCCGCGAACGGCTCGCCGCCCTCGGGACCGGTCTCGAGCGGCGAGAGGTAGGCGGTCAGGAAGCAACCCCAGGTGGCACGCTCGAGGTCGCTCGCCGCGAGCTCGCGCAGCTCGCCGTAGAGCCCCGGCGGCTGCGCCGCGAGTACGAGCAGCCGCCCGTTCGCGAACGCGATCTCCTGCGCCAGGCGCTGCGCGTCCGTGCTCGAGTGGACCCCGGGCAGCAGCGGGCTCTCGTAGCCGTCGGAGCTAGCGCGCTCCTGCCGGTGCACGCGCACGCGCTCGCCGCGGCCACCGCGCTCGCGCAGCGCGCGCGGGGCCGCGGCGCCGGGCTTGCGGGCGGCGCGCGGGCGCGCCGCCGATCCCGCATCCCGCGCCGCCCCCGCCAGCTCCGGCAGGTCGCGCGCGCAGATCGGGCAGCGCTCTATGAAGCGGTTATGGCGGCAGAAGGTCGGCATAGGACCGGTGGCGCGTAGCTCCTTTCGCGCGCCCGCAGCTCCCCGGCGCGGCGCTCGGAGGCGAGGTCGTAGAGGTAGTCCTCGTAGTCCACCTGGATCGTGTGGCGCTTGGAGGCAACGTAGCGCGCTCGCATCGCGGCCTGGTCGGCCGCGATGTCCGCCAGCATCTCGGCGCGCTCGGGCAGCGCGTAGTCGCCCAGCAGGTAGTCGCCGACCCACTCGCCCTGCGCCTCCGCCAGCGGCATGATCGCGCCCAGCGGCTGCAGCAGCCCGATGAAGAAGACGTTCGGGATGCCGGGGTGGTACACGCGCCTGTATAGCTCGATGTGGTTGTCGGGCGCCGAGATGAAGTCCTCCTCGAAGAAGGGGAAACTGATCTTGTAGCCCGTGCAGTAGACGATCACGTCCACCTCCTCGACGCTCCCGTCCTCGAAGCGCACGCACGTTGCCTCGAGCGCCTCGATGTTCGGCTTGGGCGTGATCGTGCCGTGCTGGATGCGGTCGAGGATCCGCCCCGAGACCGTCGGGTGCGCCTCGCCGAAGCGGTGGTCGGGCTTCGGCAGTCCGTAGCGCTCGGGCGGCCCGGAGTAGCTCTTCACGAGCTGTTGGATCATGCGCTGGCGCACCTTGAACGGGATGCGCGGGTCGGTGCGCATCTGGTCGATCGGGTTTGCCGAAGATGTACTTCGGGATGATCCACACGCCCCTGCGCGCCGACAGGAACGTGCGCTCGGCGACATAGGACGCCTCAACGGCGATGTCCATCGCGCTGTTGCCCATCCCGACGATCGACGGCGCGCCTGCCCTCGAAGATCGAGTTGTCCATGTAGGAGTGCGCGTGCAGCTGGTGCCCTGAGAACGTCCTGCGAGCCGGGGAACGGCGGTTCCGGCCAGCGCGGGTCCCAGTGGTGGCCGTTTGCCACCAACAGCGCGCCATAGCTGCGGCGCTCGCCGCTGTCGAGCTCGACCGTCCATGTGCCGTCCTCGGCGCGCAGCGCGCGCTCGACGCCGGTCTCGAAGCTGATCAGCTCGCGCAGGCCGAAGTGATCGACATAGTCATCGAAGTAGCGCGCGATGTGGGTGTGGTGGGGGAAGTCCGGATAGCTCTCGGGCATCGGGAAGTCCGAGTACTCCATGCGCGGGCGCGAGGTGTTGATGAAGAGGTCGCGGTAGGCCGCCGACATGCCGTTGCGGTTGCCGAAGACCCAGTTGCCGCCCACGCGGTCTGACTTCTCGAAGCAGTCGAAAGGGATGCCGCGCTCGTGCAGTGCCTTCACGGCCGCTATCCCCGACGAGCCCGCGCCGATGACGCATGCGCGCTGGAGCGCGGCCTCGCCCCCGGGGCTGCTCACGGCGCCCCGCCGATCCCCGGCCCGACGTGCTGCGGCGGGCCCTCGGGGCCCTCGTCGGCGTCTGCGTGACCGGCGAGCCCGTCATCCCCGCGCGCTCCGTTCCGGGAGGAGAGGTAGCGGTCCACCATGCGCGCGCACTGGCGGCCCTCGTTGATCGCCCACACGATCAGCGACTGGCCCCTGCGCGCGTCGCCCGCCGCGAACACGCCTGTAAGCGCCGTGGTGTAGGGGGCGTTCGTGCTCACGTTGCCGCGCTCGTCGCGCTCCACGCCGAGCTCCGCCAGCAGCTGCGTCTCGGGGCCGACGAAGCCCATCGCGAGCAGCACGAGCTGCGCCGGCAGCTCGCGCTCCTGCTCGTGCAGCGGCGCGAACGGAGGCTCGGGCGCCGCGCGCGCGATCCGCAGCGCCGATACCGCGCCGCCGCCGTCGTCGGAGAAGCCAGTCGTCGCGACCGAGTAGTCCTGCTCGCCCACTCCCTCCACGGTAGCCTCCTCGATCGAGTAGCTGAGGCGGTACTTCGCCGGCCACAGCGGCCAGGGGGTGCGCTCGTCGGGGCGGCGCTCGGGCGGGCGCGGCAGCAGCTCGAGTTGCACGATCGAGCGCGCACCCTCGCGCAGCGCGTTGCCGACACAGTCAGCGCCCGTGTCGCCGCCGCCGATCACGACCACGTCCTTGCCCGCCGCGGTGATCTCGCGCTCGCTGGGCGGCTGCGCGAGCGTCGGCTCGGGGCCGTACTCGCGCGCGACCCAGCGGTTGCGCCCGTACAGGTAGTCCATCGCGGGGTGCACGCCCGCGAGCTCGCGACCGGGTACCGGCAGCTCGCGTGCGATGCGGGAGCCGGTCGCGATCACGACCGCGTCGTAGCGCTCGCGCAGCTCTTGCGCGCTCACGTCCACGCCCACGTCCACGCCGCAGCGCAGCTCCACGCCCTCCGCCACCAGCTGCTCCACACGCCGCTGCACGAGCGTCTTCTCGATCTTGAAGTCGGGCACGCCGAAGCGCACAAGCCCGCCCGCGGCCTCGTCGCGCTCGAACAGGGTGACCTCGTGGCCCGCGCGGCGCAGCTGCTGCGCCGCCGCCATGCCCGCCGGCCCGGAGCCCACGACCGCGACGCTGTGGCCGGTCAGCAGGCGTCTGTGCGGCGGCTCGGGGACGACCCAGCCCTCCTCCCAGGCGCGGTTGATGATCGCGTTCTCGATCTGTTTGATCGTGACCGCGTCGCCCTCGCGGATCTCGAGCACGCAGGAGGCCTCGCAGGGGGCCGGGCACAGCCTGCCGGTGAACTCCGGGAAGTTGTTGGTCGCGTGCAGCTGCGCGATCGCGTCCTTGAAGCGGTCGCGGTAGACGAGGTCGTTCCAGTCCGGGATCAGGTTGCCGAGCGGGCAGCCGTTGTGGCAGAAGGGCACGCCGCAGTCCATGCAGCGCGCGCCCTGGTCGCGCAGCTCGTCCACCGGGCGCTGCAGCTGGAACTCGCGGTAGTCGTGCGCGCGCTCGTCCGGGTCCCTGTAGGGGACGCCGGCGCGCTCGATCTGCAGGAAGCCGCCGAGCTTCCCCATCAGCTGCCGCCGGTCTCGGCGACCGCCACCCCCGCCGCGGCGCTCACCCGGCCGTTGCCCTGTGCGAGCGCTGCCAGCTCGGCCTGCGCGGCGCGTTCGCCCATCACGCGCTTGTAGTCGTGCGGCATCACCTTCACGAACGCACCGGCGGCGAGCAGCTCTCCCATGCGCTCGAGCACGCGCGCTGCCACCGGCGAGCCGGTGCGCTGCATGTGCTCCTCGATCAGCGCGCGCAGCTCCACGGCGTCGCCCTCGGAGGGTTCTTCGAAGCCCACCATGCCCATGTTGCAGCGCGCCGGGAAGGCGCCCTGCTCGTCGAGCACGTAGGCCACGCCGCCGCTCATGCCGGCGGCGAAGTTGCGCCCGGTGGCGCCCAGCACGACGACGACGCCGCCGGTCATGTACTCGCAGCCGTGGTCGCCGATGCCCTCTACGACCGCGCTCGCGCCCGAGTTGCGCACGGCGAAGCGCTCGCCCGCGAGGCCGCGGAAGAAGGCGCGCCCGCGCGTGGCCCCGTACAGCACGGTGTTGCCGACGATCACGTTCTCCTCTGCCTTGAAGGCCGCCGGCAGCCCCTTGCGCGGGCGCAGCGCGAGCACGCCGCCGGAGAGGCCCTTGCCGGCGTAGTCCTGGGCCTCGCCCCACAGCGTGAAGGTCACGCCGGGCGCCAGCCAGCCGCCGAAGCTCTGCCCGGCGGAGCCCTCGAAGTCCACGCGGATCGCTGTCGTGCGGGAGCCCGTCGGGTCCGTGCTCGCGCGCGATGTGGCTCGAGAGGATGCCTCCCACGCAGCGGTTGCGGTTGCGGATCGGCAGGCGCAGCGCGACGGGCTGGCGGTCCTGCAGCGCGGGTCGGGCGGACTCCACGATCTCCCAGTCGAGCGCGTCCTCGAGCACCTTCGGCGGCGGTTCGGTGCGGCGTAGCGGCGAGCCCTCCGGGACCTCGATGCGCGTGAGCATGTGGGTGAGGTCCACCCCGCGCGCCTTCCAGTGCTCGATCGCGTCCTGCGCGCCCAGCAGGTCCACGCGCCCGGTCGCCTCGTCCAGCGAGCGCAGCCCGAGCGAGGCAAGGATCTCGCGCACCTCCTCGGCGACGAAGAAGAAGAAGTTGACGACGTGCTCGGGGGTTCCCTTGAAGCGCTTGCGCAGCTCGGGGTCCTGCGTCGCGATCCCCACGGGGCAGGTGTTCAGGTGGCAGGCGCGCATCATGATGCAGCCCGTTGCGATCAGCGGCGCGGTCGAGAAGCCCATCTCGTCGGCGCCGAGCAGCGCCGCGATCACGACGTCCCGGCCCGTCTTCAGCTGCCCGTCGGTCTGCACGACGATGCGCGAGCGCAGGTCGTTGAGCAGCAGCGTCTGCTGGGTCTCGGCGAGGCCGATCTCCCAGGGCACGCCGGCGGCCTGGATCGAGGAAAGCGGCGAGGCGCCGGTGCCGCCGTCGTGGCCCGAGATCAGCACGCGGTCCGCGTTTGCCTTCGATACGCCCGCCGCGACGGTGCCGACGCCGACCTCGGAGACGAGCTTCACCGAGACCTGCGCCTGAGGGTTCGCGCAGCGCAGGTCGTAGATCAGCTGCTTGAGGTCCTCTATCGAGTAGATGTCGTGGTGCGGCGGAGGCGAGATCAGCCCGACGCCGGGCGTGGTGTGGCGGATCGAGCCGATGTAGGCGTCGACCTTGTGGCCGGGCAGCTGTCCACCCTCGCCGGGCTTTGCGCCCTGGGCCATCTTGATCTGCAGCTCGTCGGCGTTGACGAGGTAGTGGATCGTCACGCCGAAGCGCCCGGAGGCGACCTGCTTGATCGCCGAGCGCCGGCGGTCGCCGTTGGCGTCGGGCTTGAAGCGCACCGGGTCCTCGCCGCCCTCGCCCGTGTTCGAGCGCCCGCCGAGGCGGTTCATCGCGATCGCGAGCGTCTCGTGCGCCTCGCGCGAGATCGAGCCGAGGCTCATCGCGCCGGTGCAGAAGCGCCTCACGATGTTCGCCGCGGGCTCGACCTGCTCGAGCGCGATCGGCGCGACGCCCTCGGCGTCGGTGCGGATCTTCAAGAGGCCGCGCAACGTCGCCCTGCGCGCGGCGTCCTCGTTGACCGCGCGCGAGTACTCGCGGTATTTCTCGAAGCCGTCGCTCGCGCGCACGTGGTCGAGCGCCGCTCGGCCTCGCCTCTGAGCGCGCCGGGCACCTCGCCGTTGACGGCGCGCACGGCCTGCTGCACGAGCGCGATCGTCTCGGGGTTCCAGATGTGGTGCTCGCCGTCGCGCCGCCAGGCGTAGACGCCGCCGACGGGCAGCAGGTCGTCCTTGGGCGAGGGGTAGGCGCGGGCGTGGCGCTCGAGCGCCTCGGCGGCGAGCGCGCACACGCCGATCCCGCCGATGCGCGAGGCGGTGCCGGTGAAGTGCTTGTCGATCAGCTCGCGGTCGAGGCCGACGGCCTCGAAGATCTGCGCGCCGCGGTAGGACTGGATCGTCGAGATGCCCATCTTGGAGATCGTCTTCAGAAGGCCTTTGTCGATAGCCTTGACGAGGTTCTGCGCGGCCTGCTCGGGGGTCAGCGACTCGGGCTCGCCGTCCGCGCGGCGCGCGCGTGACGCGCCCCTCGAAGACGAGCTCGTCGAGCGTCTCGAGCAGCAGGTAGGGGTTGATCGCGCTGGCGCCGTACCCGATGAGCGTGGCGAAGTGGTGCACCTCGCGCGGCTCGCCGGACTCGACGATGATGCCCGCCTGCAGGCGGGTGCCGGCGAGCACGAGGTGATGGTGGACGGCGGCGAGGGCGAGCAGCGAGGGGATCGGTGCGCGGCTCGGGCCGATGCAGGCGGTCGGAGAGGACGATGATGTTGATGCCCTGCGCGATCGCCTCCTCGGCCTCGCGGCAGATGCGCTCGATCGCGCGCTCCATGCCCTCTGGGCCTTCGCGGACCGGCCAGTGGTGTAGATCGTCTCGGCCTTGTAGACGTCGTGTTTGACGTGCCTGAGCGTCTCGAGCTCGCGGTTGAGCAGGATCGGCTGGTCGAGCAGCAGCTTGTGCGCGTGCTCGGGGCTCTCCTCGAAGAGGTTGCGCTCGGTGCCGAGGCTCGTCGCGAGGCTCATCACGAGTTCCTCGCGGAGCGGGTCGATCGGCGGGTTGGTGACCTGCGCGAACAGCTGCTTGAAGTAGGAGAACAGCGGCGGCGCCTGGTCGGAGAGCACCGCCAGCGAGAGGTCGTTGCCCATCGAGCCGACGGGCTCCTGGGCTTCGATCGCCATCGGCGTGAGCAGCACGCGCAGGTCCTCCTGGCTGTATCCGAAGGCGCGCTGGCGCAGCCGCAGTGGCTGGTCTGAGATCGTCTTTTCACTCGACGGCGGCAGCTGCGCGAACGGCACGGCGTTGCGCTTGAACCACTCGCCGTAGGGTTGCGCGCAGGCGACCTCGCGCTTGACCTCCTCGTCCTCGACGATGCGCCCGCGCTCGAGGTCGACGAGGAAGAGCTTGCCGGGCTGCAGACGCCCGAGCCTGCGCACCTGCTCGGGCGGGATGTCGAGCAGCCCCGCCTCGGAGCCGAGCACGACGTGGCCGTCGGTCGTCTCCACCCAGCGCCCGGGGCGCAGGCCGTTGCGGTCGAGCGTCGCGCCGACGATGCGCCCGTCGGTGAAGGCGACCGAGGCGGGCCCGTCCCAGGGCTCCATCAGGCAGGAGTGGAAGGCGTAGAAGCCCGTCAGGTACTCGGGCAGGTCATCGCGGAACCGCCAGGCCTCGGGGATCATCATCATCGCCGCGTGCGGCAGCGTGCGCCCGCCGAGCATCAGCAGCTCGAGCACGTTGTCGAAGGTCGCCGAGTCCGAGTTGCCGGCGCTGACGACCGGCAGGATGCGCTCGAGGTCCTCGCCGAAGAGCTCGGAGCGCAGCTCGCTCTCGCGCGCGCGCATCCAGTTGACGTTGCCCATGACGGTGTTGATCTCGCCGTTGTGGCAGATCACGCGGTAGGGGTGCGCGAGCTCCCAGCTGGGGAAGGTGTTGGTGGAGAAGCGCGAGTGCACGAGCGCGAGCGCGCTCTTCGTGCGCTCGTCGCGCAGGTCCTCGTAGAAGGCGGCGAGCTGGTAGCTGATCAGCATGCCCTTGTAGTTGATCGTGCGCGAGGAGCTCGAGGCGATGTAGCCGTGCTCGGTGGCGTTCAGCTCGCTGATGCGCCTGATCACGTACAGCTTGCGCTCGAAGGCGTCCTGGTCAGAGGCGCAGGCGCCCTGCGCGGCCACGAACAGCTGGCGGATGACGGGCCGGCAGCCGCCGGCGACCCTGCCGGTGTGCTCGGGGTGGACGGGCACCTCGCGCCAACCGAGCAGCGCGCTGGCCGGTTTCCTCGACGGCGCGCTCCAGGCGCGCGACCCAGCGCGCGCGCGCCGCCTCGTCGTTGGTGAGGAAGCACATGAGCACCCCGTAGGCGCCCGGCGGCGGCAGGTCGAACTCGACGACCGAGCGGAACAGCTCGTCGGGGATCTGCATGAGGATCCCGGCGCCGTCGCCGGTGTTCTCGTCGGCGCCCGTGGCGCCGCGGTGCTCGAGGTTCTCGAGCGCGGTGATCGAGCGCGCGACGACGTCGTGCGTGGGCACGTTGTCGAGGCGCGCGACCATCCCGACGCCGCAGGCGTCATGCTCGAATCGGGGGTCGTAGAGTCCTACGGCCTGGCCAGGCTGGAAGTCGTGCAAGTTCATGGGAGTGCTCACTTGGGGCCGTGCATCCCGGGGCAGCGACGGATTCGGCCCTTGAGAGGGTCCGTTCCACCGTGGCGCAGGGCGGCGGGCACCTGAGGTGTGGCCCGAAAGCGTAGCAGCGAGGCGGCCGCGAAAACATGGCGCCCCAGCAGCATTTTTATGTGCCCTGCGGCAGCTCCCTGAGCGTCTCCGCGGGGCCCCAGGAGCACATCCCGGAGCGTCCGGGGCAGCTCGCGCAGAGACCCCGGTGCGGGCGCGGGCTGACGGCGAATCCGCTGCGCTCGATGAGCTCGAGGCGCTCGGTGAGCAGGCTTTCGAGCGAGCCGCGCTCACGCGCGGCGTAGCGGGCCGCGACGTGGTCCTCGGGGCGCTCGAGGAACCAGTGCACGACCTCCACGTGGGCTGCGCCGGTGAGCAGCACCGCGAGCGCGTACAGCTCGCGCTGCAGCGAGTAGTCGCGCTCGACGAGCGCGCGCAGATCCTCGCCGGGCTCGAGCGCGTTGCTCTTGTAGTCGATCACGAGCGCGCCGCCATCGCGCTCGATCGCGAGCAGGTCGATGACGCCGCTGATGAGCGGCCGCTGGGCGCCCAGCGAGAACGCGAACGGGTGCTCGCGCCTGACGCTGAGCGCGGCGCCCGCGCGCCTTGCGGGCTCGGCGCGCAGCGCCGCCTCGATCGTGCCCGCAAGCTGCTCGCGCCTCGCTCGCACCCACGCGCAGGCCGAGCTCGCCCGCGACCTCGCGCACGCGCTGCTCCCCGGGGGCTCGGGGGCGCGCGAAGTCGATCTGCTCGAGCAGCCGGTGCGCGAGCGTGCCGCGCTCGCGTGCGTCGAGCTGGGAGCCCGTGGAGCCCCCGCCCGGGCCACCGCGGGGCCGGACTGCTCGGGCAGCCGCAGCACGCGTTCGAGGTAGTAGCGGTAGCCGCAGCGCTCGAGTTCGCTCAGCGAGCTGAAGCTGAGCGCGATCGGCAGATGGGATCCTGCAGCTGGCGTGGGCCCCCGCGGCGGCGCCTCGGGCGCCACGGGAAACGCGAGCGCGAGCTGCTCGTGGACGATGGGCGCCGAGCGCTCCTCGTCTGCTGCCGGGGGCACCTCCTCGGGGTCTCCCCGCGCGGGGAGACGCGCCGGCGCGGTCGGCGGCTCTGAGCGCAGCAGCTCGGCGCTCTCGGGACCGGCGATCAGGCACCTGAGTAGCGCGGGGCGCTCGCCGACCTCGAGCATGAGCTCGGAGCGGTGCTCCTGGCGCGCGGCGAGCAGCAGCGAGGGCAGGTCTGCGCGCAGCGCCGGGCCGATCCATCCGATCGCGCATGCGCCGTGGCGCTGCTCGGGCCAGCGCTCGAGCTCGATCGAGCCGCTCAGCAGCAGCATCTCGCGCGCGCGCGTCATCGCGACGTAGGCGATCCTGTCCTCCTCCTCGGCCTCGTCGCGGCGGCGCTCGGCGCAGAGCTCCTCGTAGTCGAGCGCGGGCGCGGAGGGCGAGCCGTCGAGCGCGGCGAGGCTGAGGCCGATGCGCTCGCCGTCGACGAGCAGATCTGGCATGCGCAGGTTCGGCCCGCGCCCGAGGTCCGCCACGCAGACGACCGGGAACTCGAGCCCCTTGGCGGCGTGGATGCTCATCAGCCGCACCGCGTCGGGCTCGGCGCCCTCGACGGGCGCCTCGGACTCGCCGCCGCGGGGGGACTGCTTGAGGTATGCGACATGGTCGAGGAAGCCGCGCAGGTCGCGCCCTTCGCGGGCCTCGAAGCGGCGCGCGAGCCGCAGCAGCTTGTTCAGGTTCGCCACTGCGCGCTCGCCGCCGCCGCCGGCGGCGGCGAGGTGCGCGCGGTATGCGCTGCTCGCGACGGCGCGCTCGAGCAGCTCGGAGATGGAGCGACGCGATAGCTCCGCGCGCTCGGCGGCGAGGCGCTCGCAGAAGCCCACGATCGCGAGGCGCTCCGGCGCCGGCAGCTCCTCGAGCTGGCCGCTGCGCGCGTCGCCGAGCGCGCACTCGAACGCCCGCCCGCCGTGCTCGCGGGCGGCGCGCGAGAGCAGCGCGAGCGCGTCGAGCGAGACGTGCTCGCCGGCCAGCGGCGAGGCGAGCGCGCCGTAGAGGGCAAGCTCGTCGAGCGGGTTGGCGAGCGCGCGCAGGTAGGCGAGCAGGTCCTCCACCTGCTGCTGCCCCCAGAAGGCACCGGCGGAGGCGATCGTGCGCAGACCGGCCTGCTGCAGGGCGCGCTCGTACACGTCGATGTCCCCGAGTGCCCGCAGCAGCACCGCGATCTGCCCGCCCGCCAGCCCGCCCGCGTGCACGAGCTGCGCGACGCGTGCCGCGAGCATGCGCGCCTCCGCCTGCCTCCACGGCGCCGCGCGCGGGAGACCCGCGCCGAGCTCGCGGGCGAGCTCGGCCTCCTCGCCCCAGCCGGAGCGATCGACAAGCAGCAGCTCGACCGCCGGCGATGCGCTCTGGAGGCCGGCGGCCGGGAACTCGCCGGCTCCGCGGGCGGCGTGGGGCGCGCTGAACGTCGGCAGCCGCTCCTGGAAGATCGTTGCGATGACGTCCAGCACCTGCTCGCGGGCGCGGAAGTTGGCGTTCAGCTCGAGCACCCCGCCGGTCTGCGCGAGCGCGGCGTTGCGCGCGCGGAAGAGCCGCACGTCGGCGTTGCGGAAGCCGTAGATCGCCTGCAGCTCGTCGCCGACGGTGAACAGGTTCTCGCGCGCGAGCGCCTCCAGGATCGCGAGCTGGCGGGGGTTCGTGTCCTGGAACTCGTCCACCATCAGCAGCTCGAAGCGCTCAGACCAGCGCGCGCGAATGCCCTGCTCGCGCACGAGCAGATCGCGTGCGCGCAACTCGAGGTCGTCGAAGTCGAGTGCCCCGCGCGTGCGCTTGGCGGCCTCGTAGGCCGACGTGAAGGCGGCGAGCAGCTGGTCGAGCTGCGCGCAGGCACGCACGGCCGCCGGCTCTCCGCCGGCCGGGATCGGCAGCCGCGGCGCGATCTCGCCGCGGCTGCGAAGCGCGGCGTGCACCGATTCGATCATCGCGCGCAGGCGATCGCCGCCGTAGGCGGCGGCGAGCTCGACGGCCTGCTCCCCACCCTCGGAGAGGAACTCGCCGAGGGCGCGCGAGAAGGCGCGCAACCGCATCCTGCCGGCGAGGCCCTCGTCGAGGATCTCGAAGTCGGGATCCACGCCCGCCTGCAGCGCGTGCGAACGCAGCAGCCGCGCGCAGAAGCCGTGGAAGGTGCTGACGAAGGCCGCCTCCGTGTCGCGCGCGGCGGCGCGCTCGCCGAGCTCGAGAAAGCGCGCGCGGACTCGCTCGCGCAGCTCCGCGGCCGCGCGGTCGGTGAAGGTGATCGCGAGGATCTGCGCGGGCGAGAGCCCGTCCTCGCGGACGGCGGCGACGAAGCGCTCGACGAGTACCGAGGTCTTGCCGCTGCCCGCGGCGGCGGATAGCGCGAGCGCTCCATGCCGGCGCGCGACCGCATGCTGCTGCTCGTCGGTGAGCCGCCCGCGCGCGAGCGCGGGCGCCCCCTCCTGCTCCGGGTCCAGCTCGGGCGGCTGAAGCGCGGTGCACTCCCCGCTCATGGGGCGCACCTGCAGATCGCCGGGAACATGCAGCCCCCGTTGTAGGCGCAGGAGTCCGGGCGGCCCTGCACGTGACCGGAGCGCGCCTCGCCGGCGGCTGTGAGCGCGAGCCCCCGCGCCTGCGCGAGCAGCTCGCGCACCTCGGCGTGCGGGCGCACGTCGTTGCGCACGCCGTCGAGCTCGATCGCGCTGTCCTCCTCGAGCACGCCGCGCGCGCGCAGGTCGCCACCGCTGAGCGGCTGGTAGAAGCCGCCTACCGCGGGGCGGGCGAGCAGCGCTTCGACGGCGAGCATGTACAGCGCGACCTGCACGCTGCCGTCGCCGATCCACCTGGCGGAGGGCGGCGCGAGGCTGCTCTTGTAGTCGTACACGACCGCCTCGCCGGCGGCCGAGGCGTCGACGCGGTCGATGCGGCCCCGCAGCAAGACGCCCTCGGCGAGCTCGTATGGGGGCAGCTCGCCCTCCCCCGGGAAGCCGAAGGCGAGCTCGAGCTCGGCGGGCTCGAGCGGGCTGGGGTGCGCGGCGGCGTGCTCGAGGTAGCGCTCGAGCTCGGCGTGCAGGCGCCGCCGCGCGCCCGGCACGCGCTCGGGAGCGAGCGACAGCGGGTGCTCCGGCTCGTTCTGCTCGAGTGCCTCCCCCAGCAGCTCGCGCGCGAGCTCGAGCTTGGCTGGCTCCATGCGCGCGGAGCCTGTGCGCTCGCGCAGCCGCTCGAAGGTCTCCCTCAACGCCGCGTGCGCGAGCGCGCCGCGCGCGAGCGGCTCCCCCTCGGGCTCGAGTTCGGCGGGCGCGAGCATGCGCTCGACGAACCAGCGCATCGGGCATCGCATCCACGTTTCAAGCGAGGAGGCCGACCACGGTCGTGCGCGCAGGTCCGCGAGCACCTGCTCGTCGCGCACCGGCGCCCGCACGCCGTGGGCGCTCCAGCCGGCGCCGACGGGGCCCGCGGCATCCTCGCCTGCGCTCCGCTCCCCCCCGGCCCCCCGTTGGCGGCGTTCCTGCAGCGAGGCGTCGAACAGGTCGCAGACGTCGTCTACGAACAGCGAGCGCGGCGTCGGCATGCCGTCGTCGTCGGCCGTGTGCCAGCTGATGGTCAGGCGCTCCTGCGGGCGCGAGAGGGCGGCGTAGAGCAGGTAGCGCTCGGCGGCGAGCGCATCCTCGCTCTCGCCGAGCACCAGGCCGGAGGCTTCGGCGAGGCTCCTGCGGTCCTGCTCGTCGAGCAGCGCATGCGGGCGGGCGCGCGCCGGGAAGGAACCCTCCTGCAGCGCGCACAGGAACAGCGCGCGCACGCGCCGCGCCCTCAGCGCGAGCGGGTCGAGCACCGCGACCATCCCCGGAGCAGGAGCCTCGCCGCCGAGGTACTCGACGCCGTCGAGCAGCTCCGCGAGCGCCAAGGCATCGCGCGGGACGAGCTCGGGGGCGATCGCGAGCAGCTCCCCGAGCTCGGCGAGCGCTCGCTGGGTGGCGGCCAGCGCGCGCGCGTCGTCCACCTGAGAGCCGGAGAGGATCGCCGCGCTGCCTCGCCGCGGCGCGCCGAACAGCACGGCGAGCTCGAGTGCGACCCGCTCGAGCAGCGCGCGCGGCCCCCGCTCCTGGCTCTCGCGCATGCGCTCGATGCGCTCGAGCGGCCAGTTGCGGCTCTCCCACAGGGCGCGAGCCGCGTCCGCGCTCACAGCGCCGGAGCGCCGGGCTGCGAGCTCGAGCGAGTCGGCGAGCTGTGGGCGCTCGAGCAGTCCGGGGGCGCGCAGCCACGCGAGCAGGTCGCCGAGCTCGCCCTCGCTCGCGCTCGCGCCGGCGCGCGGGACGCAGCGCAGCAGCCCGATCAGCGCCCGCCCGACGCCGCTTGAGTGAAGGCGCCGGCGGCGCTGCAGCGCGAACGGGATCGCGTTCGCGGCGAAGACCTCTTCGAGCAGGTCCGCGATCAGCTCCGGGGAGCGCGTCGCGACGGCGATCTCATCGGCGGGCATGCCGCCGTCCAGCAGCTGACGGATCTCGCCCGCGAGCAGCTCGAGCTCTGCGCGCTCGCCCGTGGCCTCGAGCAGCGCCAGCGCCTCGCCGGGGTCAGCGCGCGCGGCGTCGGGCTCGAACAGCGAGCGCTCGAGATGGGAGAGCGCGCGCCGTGCACGGGGCGCGTAGTGCTCCGCGCGCGGCGCGAGCGCCCGGCGCTCGCCGGCGAGCGGCTCGAGCGCGGCGAACGTGCGCGCGCGCCCGGCGAAGGCGGCCCTGCCGCGCTCGTAGGTGAGCGAGACGGTCACGCTGGCGTCGACGACCCTGCCGAGCGTCTCGATCACGTCGAGCTGGAGCTCGCCGAGGGAGTCGAAGCCGTAGAGCAGGATCGGCGTCTGTCCCCACAGCGCGGGCGTGCGCCGCAGCGCGTCGAGCGCGAGCATCGCGCGCTGGCGCAGGTCCTGGCGCCCCATCGAGGCGAGCTCGTCGGTGTAGCCCTGGTACAGCTGCGCGAGCGCCGCGGCATTCGCGTCGCCGCCACCGGCGGTGGCCCACTGCGCGAGCGCGCGCCGCAGCCGCTGCGGGCTCACGCCGCGCAGCTGCAGTTCCGCCACGAACCCCGCGAGCGCGCGCAACAGCCCCTCGCCGGGGGAGTGGGTGCGCGCGCCGGCCAGACCCGTGCTCAGCGCGAGCTTCGCGAGCAGCTGCTCCTGCGCGAGCTCCGACAGCGCTGGGCCGCTCACGCGCGCGCGGCCCACGATCTCCTCGACGAGGCCGTCGAAGCGCTCGATCCGCAGCCCGAGCACCGGTCCCTCGCGGGTGAGCTCGCGCAGGTAGTACTCGGCGTCGGCGCGGGTGGGAACGACGAGCAGCGGCTCGGCGCCGCGCGCGAGCTGCGCGCGCAGAGTGTCAAAGAGGACTTGGGCCTTGCCCGAGTTGGCGGGCCCGCTGATCAGCTGGATTGCCATGCTTTCAGGAGCAATCGTCGCTGAGGCAGACGACGGCGCGCGCGAGCGACCCGCCCGGGCTACTCGCGCTCTGCGCCCGGCGCCGCGCCCTCAGCGGGCGCCCCGGATTCCTGACGGCGCCGGCGAAGCTCGCGGCCCAGCATCTTCACGACGTTCGTGTCGGATGCTCCCAGGAGTTCCCAGGCGCGGTCGATCGCGACCAGGAAGCAGACCACCACGAGCGTGCAGACGACGGACAGCGGACCCGTGTCGTGCGGCCGCGATCCCAGCGCGAGCGACTCGATCAGCTGCACCGTGAAGATCGACAGCATGCCGACGAAACGCACGCCGATGGCCACTCGACGCACGCGCAGCTCGGGGTCGCGCAGCGCGAGCACCGCCAGGCCGGCGATCGAGCTGATGCCGACGAGCGCGAGCACCAAGCCGGCGACGGCGAGGTTTTCACCCGGCAGCAGCGCGTACAGCGAGAGCACCAGGGCGTTGATGAGCGAGCTGAACGCCAGGCCCGCTTTGATCTGAAAGCCGGTCGAGGCCTGCTCGCCGGCAAGCTTGTGCGGCACGATCGAGATCGCGACGAAGAGCAGGCCGATGAGCGCCCCGGCGGCGCTGACCGAGCCGCTGAAGAAGGAGTGGTAGGAGCTCGGGACCACTGCTGGGCGGACCGGGGTGCGGCGCCGTCAGTCAGCCGCGGGAGCGCCCGCGGTTCAGGCGGCGGCCTTCGCGGGCGGCGCCAGCTCCGCACCCTCGAGGTCACCGGTGGCCTGCTCGCCCTCGACCTCGGGCGGCTTGGCGCCCTCGCGCGCCCACACCTCGTCGAACTCCACGCGCCATTTGCCCTCCTCGGTCTGGTTGAGCGCGAGGTGGGCGCGGAAGCTGCGGCCGCTGCGTCCGCGGAAGCCCGTCACGGCCTGGGCGGTGTAGCCGGTCTTGATCAGCTCCTTGCCGACCGCGAGCGGCAGCTGCTTGCCGGCTTTGGACTTCCAGATCACGAACCCGCACCCGGGATCCTCGCGCGACCAGCACGAGTAGCCCTTGCGATTCTCGACGATCTCGTGGCCGCAGATCGGGCAGGGGCCGAGCCGCGCGCGCGGGATGCGCACGTCTTTGAGGTTCTCGTCGAGCTCCTTGACGGTCTCCTCGGCGAAGCCAGCGATGTCGCTCATGAACTTGCTGCGCGAGTCCTCGCCGCGCTCGATCTTGCCGAGGCGCTGCTCCCAGCTGCCCGTGAGGCCCGGCGATGTGAGCGCGTGCTCGCCGAGCAGCCGGATCACGTTCATGCCCTTCTCGGTCGCGACCAGCGCGCGCCCGTCGCGCTCGAGATAGCCGACGGCGATCAGGCGCTCGATGATCGCCGCCCGGGTCGCGGGCGTGCCGATGCCGGAGTCCTTCATCGCCTCGCGCAGCTCGTCGTCCTCGACCAGCTTGCCGGCGGTCTCCATCGCGCCGAGCAGCGAGGCATCGCTGTAGCGGCGGGGCGGTTTGGTTTCCTTGCGCGTGCTCGCGATCTCGCGCGTCTGGACCTGCTCACCGTCGAGCAGGCGGGGCAGCTGCTGCTCGGTGTCCTCCTCCTCCTCGCGCCCGGGCTCGGCGTCGGCGCGCTCGTCGGCGGCGACCTCGTCGTAGACGCCCCGCCAGCCAGCCTCGAGCAGCAGCTTGCCGCGGGTGCGGAAGGTGTGGCGCGCGCCGTCCTGCTCGCCGCCGGCGAGCTCGATCGTCGTCTCCACGCGCGTGTTCTCGAACACGGCCTCTGGGTGAAACACGGCGAGGAAGCGACGCGCGGCCATGTCGTATATGCGGCGGTCGTCGGAGCCCATTTTCTCGAGGTTGTGCTCCGAGCGGGTGGGAATGATCGCGTGGTGGTCGGTGACCTTCTCGTCGTCCACCACGCGCGCCAGCGGGAGCACGTCGAGCGAGGTGACGTACTCGGCGGCGCGCCGGTACTCGTCACGGTGGCCCACGAGCTCGGCGATCGGCTTGATCTCGGGGATCAGGTCGGTGGGCAGGTAGCGAGAGCTCGTGCGCGGGTAGGTGAGCGCCTTGTGCTCCTCATAGAGGCGCTGCGCGGCTGACAGCGTGCGCTTGGCCGAGAAGCCGTAGCGGTTGTTGGCCTCGCGCTGCAGCGTCGTGAGGTCGTACAGCATGGGCGCGCGCTCGCGCTGCTGTTTCTTCTCCAGCTTCGTGATCGTGCCCTCGCGGCCCTCGCAGGCGCGCACGATCGCGTTGGCAAGCTCCTCGGTCGAGATGCGCGGGCCTTTGACGAGACCCTTGTCGCTCGGAGCTGCCTGGTAGTGCCCGCGGTAGACGCGCTCGCCAGCGCGCTGCTCGCCCTCGAGCGGCGGCGCCGCGAAGGTCGCGTCCACGAGCCAGTAGGGCTCGGGCTTGAAGGCGCGGATCTCTTCCTCGCGCCGCGCCACCAGGGCGAGCGTCGGCGTCTGCACGCGCCCGAGCGAGACGGCGCCGTCGAAGGAGCTGCGCAGGCGGATCGTGGCGGCGCGCGTGGCGTTCATGCCGACGATCCAGTCGGCCTCCGAGCGCGAGCGGGCGGCCTCCTGCAGGAGCTCGAACTCCTCCGCCGGGCGCAGCGAGGAGAGCGCGTTCTTCATCGCGGCGCTCGTCATCGAGTTCAGCCACAGCCGTTTCACGGGCTTCTTGGCCTTCGCCTGCTCGTAGAGGTAGGCGAAGATCAGCTCGCCCTCGCGGCCGGCGTCGCAGGCGTTGACGACCTCCTCGATGTCCTCGCGCTGGAGCTGGCGCGCGACGACCGACATCTGCTTGCGCGAGCGCTCGTCACGGACGACGAGCTTGAAGCGCTCGGGCACGATCGGCAGGTCTCCCATGCGCCAGCTCTTGTACTTGGGGTCGTACGCTTCGGGCTCGGCGAGTTGCACGAGGTGTCCGACGGCCCACGTGATCACGTCCTCGGGACCCTCGAGGTAGCCCTCGTGCTTCTGGAAGGGCCCGGGAAGCACGCGCGCGAGATCCTGTCCAACGGACGGCTTCTCTGCGACGAGCAGGGTCTTCGACATGGCGCATCAGCGTAGCGGCTGGCTGGGCGCGTCAACCCGTGGTGCACCGTCCCGTGCCGACCTGCTCGCCCGCCTGCTCGTGGGCCTGCGCTTCGCGCAGCACGTTCGCGGCTGTTTCGTTGGCGACGCCGTAGCCGCCGTGCGGACCCGAAGCGACGGTCGCGGCGAACACGGTCGTGAGCACAAGGCCGTCGGGGCCGACGAGCGGCCCGCCCGAGTTTCCCGGGCGCACGAGCCCGCGCAGCGGCGTGAGCTCGCGCGCGATCGGGCCTTCGCCGTAGGCGTTCTGGGTGATCACGCTCTGCGTGCGCCCGATGCGCCCGGGCTGCACGTCGAAGGCGCCGTTTTCGGGATAGCCGAGGATCGCTCCGCTGCTGCCGGCGGCGGGGTCGCGCTTCAGCGCGAGCGCGGGCAGGCCGAGTTCGGGCACGTGCAGCACGGCGACGTCGTCGTTGGGGTCGAAGGCGATCGCCTGTGCCGCCAGCCCGGGCTGCTGGCCGTCGACCTCGACGCTCGTATCCTGCTCGCCCGCGACGACGTGGGCGTTGGTGATGACCGTTTCGGGAGCGGCGACCCAGCCGGAGCCCTCGATCGCGAGGCCGCACGCCGTACCGATCACGCGCACGACGCTGCGCGAGGCCTCCCGCACGCCGGGGCTGGCGGCAACCCTCGGTTCGGGCGCCGCGACGCCGGGCGAGGGCCCCGTGATCGAGGGAAGCGGGTCCAGGCGCGCGAGCGCGTTCAGGATCGGGCCCGAGGGAGGCAGGAATTCGTTTAGCTTGCGCAGGATCACCGAGCGCTGGATATCGGCGCGCAGCTGCCCTTGGCCCGGGCTCTGCGCGGCGACCGCCGCTGCGATCCAGACGATCGCGACGCCCAGCGCGAGGCCCAGCAGCGCTCCCAGCGCGCCGTCGAGCAGCCCGACGCCCGGTAGCACCAGCCTGCGCCGCAGCTTGAAGCCGAAGCCCTCGAAGCCGCTCGCGAGGATCGCGCCCGCGAGCAGCGCCCCGACGAGGCCGAAGGCGGGCGCGTACGGGGAGGAGGATCCCTGCGGCAGCAGCAGCGGGCCCAGGCGCGTGCCCAGGAAGGCGCCGATCGCGAAGCCGCCGAAGGACAGCACGCCGACGATGAAGCCTTGGCGGTAGCCGAAGATGGCGAGGACACCCGCGAAGGCGACGATTAGCCAGTCCAGCAGTGTCACCTGCAATGTTCTACCGGCTTGGACGCGAACCGTAGCTTCCGCAGACGCCGGCTCGCCGCCGCGCTGGCGCTCGCGCTGATCGCGCTGGTGGTCGGCGTGGTGGTGGGCGCCTCCGGCGGAGCGCGCCCGGGGTTCGCGCTGGCGGAAGGATTCGCCAGGGACTGGACGAGGGGCGACTACGCCGCGATGTACGCCGATCTCGACGCCTCCTCGCAGAGGGCGATCTCGGCGGCGGCGTTCACGCACCAGCTCGCGGCGGCGAAGCGCACGGCGACGATGAGCTCCGCGCGGCTCGGGGGCCGCGTGCGCATGCAGGCGGGCGGGGAGTTCGAGGTGCCGGTGCGCGTGCGCACGCGCCTGTTCGGCGTGCTCGCGCTCGACTACGCCGTGAGCATCGGCGAACACGGTGGTAGCGCGCGCGTGCGCTTCTCGGGCACGCTGCGAATTCCCCGGGCTGCAAGCGGGCGAGCGCCTGGCGCGGCGGACGTACCTGCCTCGCCGCGCCACCCTGCTGGCCCGCGATGGCAGCGTGCTGGCGGAAACGCCCGCGGGAGGCGGCCCTCCGGGGAAGCGCAGACGCGCGCGTCGCTGCTCGGCAGCGTCGCGAGCGCGGTGCTCGGCGAAGTCGGCCCGCTGCCCTCCGAACGGCGCGCACAGCTGGAAGCGCATGGTCTTCCCGCCCAGGGGCCGGTGGGCACGAGCGGGATCGAGCTCGCGCTCGATGAGCGTCTGCGCGGGACGCCCGGCGGAGAGCTGCTCGCCGGCTCGCGCGTGCTCGCGGGCGCGCGCGCCCGTCCGGCCGCGCCGGTGCGCACGACGATCTCCCCGACGGTCCAGCGAGCCGCCGTGGAAGCGCTCGGCGGACAGTACGGCGGGATCGTGGCGATGGTGCCCTCGAGCGGCCAGATCCTGGCGGTCGCCGGGATCGGCCTCGACGGCCTGCAGCCGCCGGGCTCGACCTTCAAGATGGTCACCGTCTCGGGCGTGCTGAGCGCCCATCTTGCGAGCCCGCGCAGCGTCTTCCCCTACGCCACGCATGCCGACGCTCGACGGCGTCTCGCTGAACAACGCCCACGGCGAGGATTGCGGCGGGACGCTCGAACTCGCCTTCGCGGTGTCGTGCAACTCGGTGTTCGCGCCGCTCGGCGTGAAGCTGGGCGCCGCGCGGCTCGTGGCGATGGCCGAAGCGCTCGGCTTCAACCACCCGCCGGCGATCCCGGGCGCGGCCGAGAGCACGCTCCCGCGCGCGGGCGAAATCGAAGGCGAACTGGCGCTCGGCTCGACCGCGATCGGGCAGGGGCAGGTGCTCGCGAGCGCCGCTCGAGATGGCGACGCGTGGCGGCCACGATCGCCGACGGCGGCCGGCGCCCGCAGCCGACGTTCCTCACCGCGCCACGCGCCGGCGCGCGCGCGCGGGCGGCTGAGCGACAGCGTCGCGCGCATCGTGCGCAGGCTGATGATCGGCGTCGTGCGGGAAGGCACCGGCACGTCCGCCGCGATCCCGGGCGTGACGGTCGCGGGCAAGACCGGCACGGCCGAACTGAAGAGCGCCTGCCGCCCACCGAAAGCGGCTCCGGCTCGAGGCGAACCGGCGCACGGCGCAACGGGCGCGGAAGGCTGCGGGGCGCGAAAGCGAAGCGGCCAACACCGACGCCTGGTTCGCGGCCTTCGCGCCCGCGCTGCACCCGCGGCTGGTGGTGGGCGTGCTGCTCGTCAAAGACGGCGCCGGCGGCGCGACGGCCGCGCCGGTCGCGCGCGCAGGTGCTCGAGGCGGCGCTGCGGCGGGCTAGCGGGCCGGCTCCGCGCGCGGCGCCCCTCAGACGTCGAGCTCGGCCTGGCGAGCTGTCGACGGGTTCTTCGGGTTCGACGATCTTGATCTCGAGCGGGCGGTTGTCGAGCGAGACGTCTGGATCTTGAACAGCAGCAGCTGCCCCTGGCTCGCCGAACGCGGCCGGCGTGCCGGGGACCGGGAGCTGGCCTTTCGGCGGGACGACCCGCCGCGGTAGGCGAACAGGTTCGTCGGGCTCGGCACGACGGCGCGGTAGATGTTGCCCTGCGTGTCGGTGAGCGTGATCTGGTTGGAGGCCAGCAGCTGCGTTTGGTGGTGTCGTTGTAGACCTGCAGGAACACCGCGAACCACTCCTGGCCGGGTTCGAGCTTGCGCCGCGCCGGCGTCGAGCCCCTGCAGGTACGGGAGTCTTCGTTGTTCGAAGGGTTCAGCTGGCGCGAGATCTGGACCTCGTAGATCAGCGGCCCGACGTTCAGGTAGGGCGCGTTGGCACCGGACTCGCCCGCGTAGGTGCCGGTCGTCACGCGTGAGTGGGAGTCTGCCGCAGGCGCTCAGCGCGAGCGCGACCGCAGCACGGCGAGCAGGGCGAGGCCGGTCTGCGCGGGCGCCGGCGGCCATGCGAGGCGGGAGTCTAGCCACCGGCAACGGTCACTCGCTGCCCGCGGCCCTCCCCCGCTCGAGGATCGAGCGCAGCCGGTGCAGCGCGCGGACGTTCTTGCGTTTCAGCCAGGGGCGCGCGCCGAGGCCCTCCATCAGGCGGTCCGCCAGCGTCGCCGGCTCGGCTCTGGAAGGTGAACCTCACGCGCGTGCTGCCGCCGGCCGCGGGGAAGAGCTCGTATTCGCCCGATTGTGCGGATGCGGTTGTTCTTGCCGGTGCGGCCGACCTCGACGATCCGCTGCGGGCGCTCGACCTCGGCGAAGGTCACGTCCGCCCAGTTGAAGCGGTTGACTGGCATCTTCACGCGGAAGCGGGCGCCCGCGCCGCGCCCGACCGAGTCCATCCGCGTGAGGTGCCAGTCGACGAGGTAGTGGTCGGTGAACTCCGCGTGGTTGGCGATGTCCTGCAGGTAGTCGAAGACCTGCTCGCGCGGAGCGGAGACGACGATCGAGACGCTGAGCGGGTCCAAGGCGAGCGGCAGTCTATTAGCCGCCCGCTGCCGGCCTCGCGCGGCGGGCCGCGCGCGCTCCGGCGGCGCGCGCGGTGCATGCGCACGGTCTGGCCGTGCGCGGCGTGGCGCACCGGCTGCGCTCGCCAGCGGTGCGTCGCGGCGGAGCTGGCGGCACAGCTCGCAGATACGGTCCGCGGTCGCGCGCCCGTCGTAGAGGTGCACCTGCTCGCCGAACAGCGGCGTGCGCCCGCAGTCGGCGCAGCGGGTCCGCTCGGCCTCGAGCGCGCCGAGCCGCGGCGCAGCAGGACCGCTCGAGCTGTTCGACGTCGGCGCTGGCGCGAGCCATGTGGCGCAGGCTTTCGCCGCCCGCGCGCAGGCTCCTTCCGCGTGCGCGGCCTCTGCCACGGTTTCTGCACCCTTCCGACCGGCGCGGTTTGCCATCTCGGCCAATCGGGTAGTGCTGCGGGTAGTGCGTCGAGGCGGTCTGACCTTGTTCCAGTGCATTTTCGGACATCGACGGCTCAGCGGCGTTGACAGCTTGTTATGATCGGCACGAGTTCCCCCGGCGAGGGAGCGCCCCCCTAGCAGCGCCAAGAGAGAGGGAGGAGCACACCATGGAGTCATTACGTCAGGTACCTTCGTCGGGGCGGGCTCCTTTCGCTGCACCGGCTGCGGCTACACGCTGACGCTCGAGGGTCCGACGCGCTGACCGACTGTCCCGTCCTGCGGCGACGGGAGTTCGTGCGCGCGTCGCTGTTCAGCACCGAGCGCATCCAGTCGCCGCGAGCCACCCCCGGCGGAGCGACCCCGAGCCGCTGCAGACCCCGCGCCCGACCGCGAGCGGCAGATCGCGGCGGCGCGCGAGCGGATCGAGCAGCCCGGCGACTACCTCTCCTACGAAGAGAGCGGCGAGCTGCGCACGATCGCGCTGACGCGCGAGTGGACGCGCGTCGGGCGCAGCCTCGCGGCCGACGTGCGCTTCGACGACCCGACCGTCTCGCGGCGCCACGCGCTGATCGTGCGCCAGCCCGACGGCGTGCGGCTGCTCGATGACCGCAGCCTCAACGGCGTGTTCGTGAACGGCACGCGCGTCGACGGGCGCACGCTCAGCGACGGCGACGAGATCATCGTCGGCCGCTACCGCCTGATGTTCCTGACGGTGCCCGGCAGACCGAGGAGCAGCAGGGCGCCGCAGCCGACCGAGCTGTCGGTCAGCTGAGCACGCGGCGGCACGCCGCGAACGTCCGCACCGCGCGCGCTGAGCGAACCGCGACTGCTCGCGGCTGCGTAGATCATCGCGTCGATGACCGAGACGATCGCCGTCCTCTCCCAGAAGGGCGGCACCGGCAAGACGACCGACGGTGCGCACGCTCGACCGACGTGCTGCGCCGCAGCGGCGTGCGCACGCTCGCGGTCGATCTCGACCCGCAGGGCAACCTCTCGGACTACTTCGACCTGCCCCCCGACGTCGAGCCGACGATCGCCGACGTGCTCTCCGGCCGCGCGAGCGCGGCCGAGGCGATCCACGAGGACATCATCCCGGCCAACCTCAGCCTGGCCGAGGCCGAGCTGATGCTCGGCGGCAAGATGGGCCGCGAGCTGACGCTGCGGCGGGCGCTCGCCGAGGGTGCGCCGACGACTACGACGTGATCCTGATCGACTGCCCGCCCTCGCTCGGGCTGCTGACGGTCAACGCGCTGGTGGCCGCCGACCGCGCGCTGATCACCGCCGAGGCGCAGTACTTCGCCCTGCAGGGCGTCGAGCAGGCGATGGAGGTGGTCGAGCTCGCGCGCGAGAGCCTCAACCCGCGAGCTGTAGCTGCTGGGGGTGCTGCTGAACCTCGCCGACATGCGCACGGTCCACTCGCGCGAGGCGCTGGTGTCGCTGAAGGAGCGCTTCGGCGAGCAGGTCTTCGACGACCGTCGTCCGCGCGTCGATCGCCTACGCCGAGTCGGCCGAGCGGGCGCGCTCGATCCTCGACCACCGCCCCGACCTCGGCGCCGACTACATCGCTCTCGCGGACGAGCTGCTCGAGCGGCTGCCCGAGCTCGACGGCGCCCGCGAGCGCCTAGCGCGCTCGCCGAGCCGTCTCAGAGCTCGCCGACGTAGGCGCCCTGGGGCTCGAAGGGGGCGCGCACGAGCGTCGCCCAGCCCTCGATCTCCGCGCGCGAGCGCCTCGCGCGACGGCGCCCGTCTGCTCGTAGAAGCACCAGACCAGCACGGTCGGCCCGGCGCCGGAGATCGTCGCGCCGAGCGCGCCCAGCTCGCCGCGCGCGCGCGGCGAGCTCGAAGGAGCGCGGGAACAGGTGCGCGCGCTGCTGCTGGTGCAGCCGGTCGTGCAGCCCGCGCGCGAGCAGGTCCCAGTCCCCGCGGGCCAGCCCGAGCGTCAGCAGGGCGGCGTGGGCGACGTTGAAGACGGCGTCCCGCATCGGCACCTCCGCGGGCAGCGCCGCGCGCGCGGCGCGCGTGCGCACGGCGCTGCTCGGGCACGACCGCGAGCGCCTCGAGCCCGGTCGGCGGCTCGAGGCGCGTGACCTGGCCGTCGGCGCAGACGACGAAGCCCGCCGCGGAGTGGCCGCGGCGACGTTGTCGGGGTGCCCCTCGATCGCGCTCGCCTCCGCGAGCAGGTCGGCGTCGAGCTCGAACAGGTGGTCGGCGGCCATCAGCCCGGCGACGATCGCCGCGGCGCTCGAGCCGAGCCCGCCCGAGAGCGGGATCTCCGAGCGGATCCTGAACGTGAAGTCGTCGGCCGGGTGCAGGCGCTCGAAGGCCCGCACGCACAGGTTCTCGCGGCCCCTTCGCGACCGGCAGGTCGGTCTCGACGGCGAACTCGCCGGTCTCGGCCACCTCGAGCTCCAGCGTGCAGCGCGAGCGCCGCCGCCATGCAGTCGAAGCCGGGGCCCAGGTTCGCCGAGGAGGCCGGCACGCGCACGACGCCGCCTACGGATCACCCAGCACCGCTTCCTCGATCGGCGCCGCGCTCGGCCACGCACTGGATCACGCTGCCGTCGTTGTTGGCGATCGCGGTCTCGGGGTCCTTCAGCCCGCGGCCGGTGAGCACGCACACGATCTGCGTCGGCGCCGTCGGCGCCGTACTTGAGCAGGCCCGCCACCGACGCCGCCGAGGCGGGCTCGCAGAACATGCCTTCCCTGGCCGCGAGCAGGCGGTAGGCGTCGAGGATCTCCTTGTCGCTGACCGCGCGGATCGCGCCGCGCGACTCGGTCGTGGCGGCCATCGCGTCCTCCCAGCGCACGGGGTTGCCGATCCGGATCGCGCTGGCGATCGTTTCGGGGTGCTCGACGCGGTGCCCGAGCACGAGCGGCGCGGCGCCCTCGGCCTGGAAGCCGAACAGCCGCGGCGCGGCGCCCGACCTCGCTGAAGCCGCGCCAGTAGGAGGTGATGTTGCCGGCGTTGCCGACCGGGATGCAGAGCGCTCGAGCTCGCCCTCGAGCTCCTCGTCGATCTCGAAGGCGGCCGTCTTCTGGCCTTCGATGCGGAACTCGTTGACCGAGTTGACGAGCACGATCGGGTGCGTGTCGGTGAGCTCGCGCACGAGCTCGAGCGCCTGGTCGAAGTTGCCCGCCAGCGAGATCACGCGGGCGCCGTGCATCAGCGTCTGGGCCATCTTGCCCTGCGCGATCTTGCCCTCGGGGACGATCACCGCGCAGGTGATCCCGGCGCGCGCGGCGTAGGCGGCGGCGCTCGCGGCGGTGTTGCCGGTGGAGGCGCAGATGACCGCCTTGGCGCCGTCGCGCACGGCGGCCGAGACCGCGCAGGTCATGCCGCGGTCCTTGAAGGAGCCGGTCGGGTTCGCGCCCTCGAGCTTCAGGCGCACGTTGACGTCTCGAGCATCTCGCGAGAGCACGGGCGCGCGCACGCAGCGGCGTCGAGCCCTCCTGCAGGCTCACGATCGGGTCGCTCGGGCGCGAACGGCAGGCGCTCGCGGAAGCGCTCGATCAGGGGCACGTGTGGCAAGGCCGCCGAGCGTCGGCAGCTGCGTGCGGTCGTGCTCACACGAACTCCTCTTCGATCACGCGGATCGTGCGCGGCGGCGAGCGCACGAAGTCGAACTCGCCGACCTCGCTCGACGGCGCCGCGCAGGCGCGACTCGAGCACGGGGTGGGTGACCATCACCAGCCGCGCGCGCGTCGCCCATGCCGCGCTGCACGACCGACTTGATCGACACGCCGTGCTCGCCCAGCACCTGCGTGACGGACGCGAGCACCCCGGGCCGGTCGGCGACCTCCATGTGCAGGTAGAAGGCGCTCTCGACAGTCCTCGACGAGCGGCAGCGGGTCGAGCGGAGCCGGCGGGCGGGCGCCGCCGGTCATCGCGCTGACGACGTCCCCGAGCACCGCGCTCGCGGTCTGCCGGCCGCCCGCGCCGGGCCCGGACATGGTGATCTCGGTGATCGCCTCGGACTCGACGGTGACGGCGTTGAAGGGGCCGGAGACCGAGGCGAGCGGGTGCCCGGCAGTAGAGGAAGGCGGGATGCACGCGCACCGACAGCCCGCCGTCGCGGCGCTCGGCGGTGCCGATCAGCTTCAGGCCGAGCCCGAGCTCGCGCGCGTACTCGAGGTCGTCGCCTGCAGGTGCTCGATGCCCTCGTAGCGCACCTGGTCCAGGTGCACGGGCGTGCCGAACGCAAGCCGCGCGAGGATCGCCATCTTGGCGGCGGCGTCGCGGCCGGCGACGTCGTCGCTCGGGTCGGCCTCGGCGTAGCCGGCGCGCTGGGCCTCGGCAGCGCCTCGCTCGTAGGTCGAGCCGCGCGCCATCTCGGTGAGGATGAAGTTGGTGGTGCCGTTGACGATCCCGTGGACGCGCTCGATGGGGGTCGCCGGCGAGCGACTCCTCGAGCACGCGCACGACCGGCACGACGCCCGCGACGGCGGCCTCGAAGCGCAGCTGCACGCCTGCCTCGCGGGCGGCCTCGAACAGCTCCTCGCCGTGCTGGGAGAGCAGCTGCTTGTTGGCGGTCACGACGTCCTTGCCCGGCGCGCATCGCGCTCAGCAGGTACTCGCGCGCGGGCTCGATCCCGCCGATCAGCTCGACGATCAGATCGGCGCTCGGCGAGCATCTCCTCGAAGTCGCCCTGCTGCGCGTCAGCACGCCGCTGATCCGCGGCTCGCGCCCGGTGAAGCGCTCGATCTCGCTCGGCGCGCTCCGCGAGCAGCTGCGTCGAACGCCGCGCCGACGGTGCCGTGGCCGAGCAGCCCGACCGCGAACGGCTCGCCGCCATGGGCGGGCGCTCCGCCGGCGCGCTCGCCGGCGCTCATAGTGCGCGCACATCGCGCGCGGTGAGGTCCTCGAGGCGCTCGCGCCTGACCACCACGCGCGCGTCGCCGTCGCGGCAGAAGACGACCGGCGGCCGGGGCACGCCGTTGTAGTTGTTGGCCATCGCGTAGCCGTAGGCGCCGGTCGCGGGCGTGACGATGATGTCGCCCGGCGCGCGGGTCATCGAGCACGTGCCTCGCGCACGATCACGTCGCCCGACTCGCAGTGCTTGCCCGCGAGCACGCAGCGGGTCGAGCCGCCGAAGCGGTCGGCGACGTGCGCCTCGTAGCGCGCGCCGTAGAGCATCGGGCGCAGGTTGTCGGACATTCCGCCGTCCACGGCGACCCAGCGCGAGACGTTCTGCTTGACGCTCTCGACCGTGTAGAGCGTGACGGCCGAGTTCGCGCACAGCGCGCGCCCGGGCTCGATCAGCAGACGCGTCCGGCCCTGCCGTGGGCGGGCGGCCGCGACGATCGCGCACGACGTACTCCTCGATCGTGGGCGGCGCGGCTGGTCCTCGGTGTAGCGCACGCCGAGGCCGCCGCCGAGGTCCCAGACGGGGAACTCGCCGAGCCCGGCGAGCGCCGCCGCGGCGCGGCGGAAGGGCTCGAGCTCGAGCAGCTGCGAGCCGATGTGGGCGTGCAGGCCCGCAGCTCGAGCCCGGCGACTGCGCGCGATGCGGGCGATCGCCTGCGGGCGCCTGCTCCATCGCGAAGCCGAACTTCGAGTCGGCCTGCCCGGTGGAGATCTTCTCGTGCGTCTCGCCCGCGACGTCCGGGGTCACGCGCACGAGCACCTGCTGGCGCCGCGCGGCGAGCGCGCCTCGGCGAGCAGCCGCTCGAGCCGCTCGATCTCGTCGAAGTTGTCGATCACGATCGCCCCGACGCGGTGCGTCAGAGCGCATGCGCGAGCTCGGCCTCGGACTTGGCGTTGCCGTGCAGCAGCGATCCGCTCGGGCTCGAAGCCGGCGCGCGAGCGCGAGGTGCAGCTCGCCGGCGGAGGCCACGTCGCACCACAGGCCCTCCTGCGGCGAACAGCTCGAGCACGGCCGTGCAGGGGAAGGCCTTGGAGGCGAACACGACCTGGAGGTCCTCGTGGCCGGCGTCGCGACCGGCCTGCAGGAAGGCGCGCGCGCGTGCGCGCAGGTCGTCCTCGGCGACGACGTAGGCCGGGGTGCCGAACTCGCGCGCCAGCTCGATCGTGTCGCAGCCGCCGACCTCGAGGCGGCCGCGCTCGTTCAGGCGGCTGCCGAGCGGGAACACATCGGAGAGCGTCGTGCCGCGTGGCCATCGGCCGCTGATTATCGCTTGACGCTGCGCGGCTGCAGCTCGTCCAGCGGCCGCGGGCCAGCGCGGGCGCCGCGCCGCGAGGCTGCCGCGCCGGCGAGCGCCACAGCCAGAGCGGCGCCGGCAGCGAGCAGCGCGAGGCTCTCCAGCTGCGGCCGCGGTGAGCCCGGCGAGCACCTCGCTGTTGCGGCGGATGAACTCGACGAGGAAGCGCTCGAGGCCGCTGCCGAGCAGATAGAGCGCGAAGCACCACGCCGGGGCGCACGCGGTCGCGCAGGCGCCAGAGCAAGAGCGCGAGCAGGCACATGGCGACGCGTCTCGTAGATCGGCGTCGGCTGGACGCGCACGCCGGGCGGGGTCGGCACAGCGTTCCGTGCGGGTAGCCCATCGCCCAGGGCAGGCTCGAGCGGATGCCGTAGTCGCCGTCGCCGGAGACCTGGCAGCCGATGCGCCCGATGCCGTAGCCGAGCGCGAGCGCGGTGGCGCACATGTCGATCATCGGCAGTTCGCAGCGCTCCCGCGCCAGCGCATCCAGACGAGCACGCCGATGGCGCCGCCGATGCGCGCCGCCGTACCAGACGAGGCCGAGCCCGAGAAGATGCTGCGCGACGAGTTCGTGGCTGAACCTGGGCGTAGTTCTGCGAGGAGGTAGTAGACGCGCGCCCCGACGACGCCGCCGAGGAGCGCGGCGAAGATCGATCTCATAGGCCCAATCGACGGGCTTGCCGAGCTCGCCGCAGGCGCTTGCCGACGAGCGCGCCGCAGGCGAGGAAGCCAAGCGCGAAGACGACGCCGAAGCGTCTTCATCGCGATGCCGAGGATGTGGATTTCGGGCTTCATGTGCGTGGCGCTCTCGGCCGCTGGGCGCCCGGTGCGCATTTAGCGGGGCCGCAGCGTCCTTCTGCCACAATCAAATCCGATGGCTGCGAAGAGTCCAATTTCGGCAGGGACACCGGCCTACAGGCGCGGATGCTGCTGACGATGTTCCTGCTCGGACTCGTCTACGTCGTCTTCATAGGCGTCCTGTTCGCCGCCGGCGCTGGCGCGGGGCTGATCGTGGTGGTGGCGGTCGTGCTGCTGCTGCTGCAGCTGTTCGCCTCGGACAAGATCGCGATGGCGACGCTCGGGCGTCAAGGAGGTCAGCCCGGCGGAGGAGCCGGAGCTGCACGGGATCATCGAACGGCTGTGCGTGCAGGCCAACCTGCCCAAGCCGCGCGTCGTGCGTGATGGAGACCCCGATGCCGAACGCGTTCGCGATGGGCCGCTCGCAGAAGGCGACGACCGTGTGCGCCACCCGCGGGATCCTCGAGATGCTCTACGCCGGCCGAGCTCGAAGGCGTGATGGCGCACGAGCTCACGCACGTGATCAACCGCGACGTGATGGTGATGACGCTCGCGAGCTTCTTCGCCACGCTGGCCTCGCTGATCGCCCAGTTCGCGCTGTTCTTCGGCGGCGGCTTCGGCGGCGGCTACGGGCGCAACCACGAAGAGGAGGAGGACATCATGATCGTGATGCTCGTCTCGGTGGTCGTCTACGCGATCTCCTTCCTGCTGCTGCGCGCGCTCTCGCGCTACCGCGAGTTCGCCGCCGACCGCGGCTCGGCGGTGCTCACAGGCCGGCCGAGCGCGCTCGCCTCGGCGCTGATCAAGATCAGCGGCACGATCGAGCGCGTGCCCGACGCAGGACCTGCGCAAGGCGGAAGGCATGAGCGCCTTCTTCATCGTGCCCGCGCGCACGAAGAAATCGCTGATGAACATCTTCGCCGACCACCCGCCGCTCGAGCAGCGCCTGGCGGCGCTGGAGCGCCTCGAGTCGCAGCTGCAGGAGCGCCGCCTAGGACCGCCGTGGGCCTGCGCGACATCCTCACCGGCCGCCACGCAGGTCAAGGGTCCGGCGCCGGACCGCCTGTTCGCGATCTCCACCGCCTACATCACGCTCGAGTCCGAGCACCAGATCGAGCCCGCGGGCAAGGCCGCGATCGTCTTCCAGGCGCTCGCGACGAGCGACTTCGAATCGACGCTGCAAGGACATGGAAGAGGTCGTGAGGGCCACCGGCGGCGAGAGCGGCACGAGCGTCTCACCCAGGACGACAGCTACGGCTACCGCTGGATGATCCTGCGCAACCCCGCCGGCTGCGCCGAGCGTCGAAGACCTCGCGGTGGGCATCAACGCGGTGTCGGGCTCGATCGAGACCGCCGGCTACGGCGAGCGCCTGCTGTGCGCGGTGTTCGCCTTCCAGGACAACGCGCAAGCGTCCGCGAACCGCCGGCGCGCCGTCTACTTCATCTACAACTACAAGCGCGGCTTCTGGTACCCGTTCGTGCCCGAACGCGGCGGCGAGCAGCGCTCGACCGAGCGCGAGCTGCAGCTGAAGGCGCAGATGGCGGGCGAACTGCCGATCGAGCCCGAACTCGAGCGCTGGTTCCCCCTCTGGGGGATCCCGATCTGAGTCTGCGCGCCACGCGCCGGCCAGGCGGTCACCGGGCCGCACTCGCGTCTGCGAGGTCCTTGACGCGAAGCGCGTGAACGATCGGCCCGAAGCCGAGCGGCATCCTCGATAGGTGAGCACTCCACACCTGTGTACCCCGCCGCGGGGTGTTCGCGTCGACGGCTAGTCCGGGATCAGGCCCTCGCCGGTGAACTCGCTGCGCGGCCTCCGCGAAGCTCAGCGTCGGCGGGCGGGAGGATCACGTCGGAGCTCACGATCTCGTCGTCGGCGACGAGCTCGCCGTGGGCGCGCACGAACTCGAGCAGCGCGGCGAGGGCGTCGCTGAAGCCGTCCTCGCCGCCGCCTTCGACGATCCCGGCGACCGCGTCCTCGAGCTCGTGAGCCTGTCGCGCTCGCCGTCGTCGAGGCGGTACTGGTCCTCGCCGGAGATGCGGACGATCACTGCCGCTGCTCGCCCTGGCGCGGCTGCTGCGGGGCGCGCCTGCTGGGATCTGCGGCGCCTGCGGGCGGCGGCGCCCGGCCGAGTTCGCTCTTCATCTTCGCGAGGTCCTCGTCGACGGCGGGCTGGCTGGAGAGCTGCTTGAGCTGGCGGTCGATGTCGTCTTCGCCGCTGCCGAGCTGGGTGACGTCGTCGAAGGTGCCCGGCGGCTTCGAGCTCGGACACGGCGTCGGCGCGCGCGCGCATGTTTTCGGTCTTGTCGACCGCGCGCTGCATCGCCAGGCCGACGTCGGCCATCTGCTCGCCCACGCCGGTGGCGGCCTCGGAGATCCGCACCTGCGCCTCGGCGGCCGAGTACTGCGCCTTGATGACCTCCTTCTTGGTGCGGAAGGCTTCGATCTTGGCGCGCAGTTTCTGCTCGGAGTCGGTCAGCTTCTGCTGCTGCTCCTCGAGTTCGTGGACCTGGGTGTCGAGCCCCTGCAGCTCGGTCTGGGCGACGTTCTTGCGTTCGAGCGCGGTGCGGGCGAGGTCTTCCTTGCCCGCCGCGATACCTGTTGTCCTGCAAGGAGGAATGGATAATTCTTCATATGGGTTCATTGGTTCCAAGGTAATAGGCTTTTTGTACTTGATTACCCGTTCAGCTAATCTTCTTGCAAAATTAACAAGGGTCTCTTCCCTTTTTTGCCTGTAGTTTTCTATATCCACTACAACTCTTTTATAATTTTCCCTGCCTTTATTGACGACAAGACTTGTAAGATATTGAAGGAATCCAGTGTCTCTCCTCTTCGTCCTATTATAATACCGATATCCTTACCTATTATTTTAAGTTGAACGATTCCTCATCTTCCACCACGTCGATTTCGCATCACATTTCATTTTTTCTAACATACTAAGAATAAAATCTTTTGCTTTATCCCACCTGAATTTTTAACGTCACTTTCACCTTGCCATCTTATTGCCGATGATGCCGAATATTCCTTTGTTCCCTCATCTAGTACTTCTATCTGAACACTGCTTTCATCTACTTTAATTCTTTAAGGCAAGGGATTGCTTCTTGTGCTGTCTTCGCAGTTTTTTCAACACTATTAGCCATTTATTTACTCACAACCTCCTTTTTCTTGATTACATACTTATTAATATATAACTGTTGTAATGTCTGAATTATATTACCTATTATCCAATATATTGAAAGTCCTGCCGGGAACTGGAAGGAATTAACAAAGTCATAGCCGCAACATTAGGGTCATACTCTTTTGCATCGAGTTTGCATGGAGTTATCATTTCCGCTAGTAGGCTGAGCTTTGGGGTTATAACGGAATTGAAAAATGCGTTTTACAACCGCTAATATCGGTAATACCAAGAGTGCTATATATTGAAGGTTTCTTGTCCTCCAAAAAGCTTCTCTGTGTGCTATGTTGGTATATTCCTAGGTTTAAACCTAAAAATTTCATATTTAAAGGTATGGTGAAAATTAACTGCACCTATCTGCTGTAATATCCTCTTATTTGCTATTCTTTTGGAACAGATGCAATTAAGCTTTACTTGCTCTTGAGCCATTCCAAGCATATATGTCAATGGTTTTCAATAACATATATCAATGAAAACAGTATTGGCATCTGTATTAATAAAGGCAAACATCCCCCTGCAGGATTGACCTTATTTTCTTTATAAAAGTTCATCAGTTCCGTTTTTAGTTTTTCTTTATCATTCTTATATCTCTTTTGAATTTCCTGTATCTGAGGCTGCAGCAGCTGCATTGCAGAAGTAGAATTATACTGCTTTATTGTCAGTGGAAGCAATATTAGCCTTATAATAATAGTAAAAATAATAATTGCAAGCCATAACTTTGGAAAGCAACAGAATTATATATTAAGTTAAGAAACTTTCCTAATAATCTTGCAATTAGACCTAGAATATTCTCTGGAAAATCCATTTTTTTCTCCTTTTCTACTTTACCGGATCAAATCCTCCGGGATGGAACGGATGACATTTTAAAATCCTCTTTACTGTTAATACGTTCCCTTTAATACTGCCATACCTCATGATTGCTTCAACTGCATACTCGGAGCAGGTCGGATAAAACCTGCAGCTGGGCTTCTTCATGGGTGAAATCCACTTTTGATAAAACTTATAAATATACTAATATTCCTTTAAACAATCCCATTTCTCCTGATCAAAAACATTTAGTTTTCTAAATAAAAACTTCATTTCCTTCTTTATTTCAAGAAATTCAGGTAATCTTTCACTACTTCTTGCAACAAAAACAAAATCATTGCCCGGTTTTACAAAACCTTCATATAATCTGTAGTTTTCCCTAATTAGCCTTCTATATCTGTTTCTCTTAACGCTTTTTCCAATTTTTTTGCTAGCTGTAATCCCCAATCTGTTTTTATCTAATTTGTTAATCAAAACATACAGTATTATAAATTTTCCAACATAAAACTTACCTTTTTTATATATCCTAAGAAACTCATAATTTTTTTTTAAAGGAACAGTTTTAATCATAGCTTAGAGCCAATTACCTTTTCTTCCTTGTTATTTAGGTATCTGAATAAATATTATCCAAACCCTAAGATACCTCTATGGATAACCAACTCAATACTTAAATTAATATAAAGGATAGAGTTGGATATCAATATTAAAGAAAAAGACCACACTTATGCGGTCTTACGCTGAAAGCACTTTTCTTCCTTTTAACCTACGCCTTTTTAATACTTTTTGTCCATTTGAAGTCTTCATTCTTTTTCTAAAACCATGTTCTTTGTTATTGTGCTTTTTTTAGGTTGATATGTTCTTAACATTATTTACACCCCCATTCCGATCATTAAAACGTGTCTGAATCTCATATTGTATTTATTACTATATATTACTCAAAATTTTAATATTTAAACTTTCTTTTTCCTAGCGACACCGAATCAATTATATAGTATAAGTTCAAGTCATGTCAAGAATCTATTTCTGTTGATAAGTACTCTTCTTAATAAATATTTGTGGATATCTTTACTATATTTATATTGAATATTAAATAAAAGTCTGATATATTATTTATACCTGTTGATAACTTAGTAATTATACTTTATTTGTTACTAATTTAAGTAAATCAACAGGTATTATAAACATTTTACTAACATTAACTTTAATAATTTTTAATCACAAAGCCTTTTACAAATGAAAAAATTTAAGTTTTTAATTGAGCGCGCATAAAAAGATAAGCGCTCAAGTCATGTTAAGGAAGAGATTGCGCAAAATTTTAATTTTTCATAATTTATGCGACTCATTTAGCTTAATGTTTATTATATATGTCAATAATTGTATTTATACAATTAATAATATCTTGTATTTTTAGTTGGAGGAAGATAAATGAGCGTTCAGTTGACAGATTTATGGCAAAAGGCATTAACTTTACTAAAGAATGAATTAACAGAAATCAGTTTTAATACCTGGATAAAAACACTAGAACCGTTATCTGTAAATTCTAATACCCTAAATCTAGGTGTGCCTGCTGAGTTTAATAAAGGAATTTTGGAGTCAAGATATTCTACATTAATTCAAAATGCCATAAAACAGGTTTCATCTAAAGAATATATAATCAATTTTCAAATACCTTCTCAAGAAAATACCAGAAAAAGGACAAGCTCACAGGATTATAGTGAAGAGGCTATCTCTATTATTAAATCCCAAATATACCTTTGATACCTTTGTAATTGGAAACAGCAACCGTTTTGCCCATGCTGCATCTCTAGCTGTATCCGAATCCCCTGCAAAAGCATATAATCCTCTTTTTATTTATGGAGGTGTTGGGCTCGGGAAAACACATTTTATGCATGCCATCGGGCATTTTATCTTACATAACAATCCTGCCTCAAAGGTTTTATATGTTTCCAGCGAAAAATTTACAAATGAATTAATTAATGCTATCAAAGACGATAAAAACGAAGAATTTCGATATAAATATAGAAACATTGATGTCCTCTTATAGATGATATTCAATTTTTTGCAGGAAAAGAAAGAACTCAGGAAGAATTTTTTCATACCTTTAATGCTTTATATGAAGCAAATAAACAAATTATTATTTCAAGTGACAGGCCTCCAAAGAAATTACTACCTTGGAAGAAAGACTTCGCTCAAGGTTTGAATGGGGGCTTATTGCAGATATTCAAACACCTGATTTGGAAACACGAATTGCAATTTTAAGAAAAAAAGCCAACTGAAAATTTAGATGTACCAAATGATGTAATGGTTTTTATTGCTGATAAAATTGCTTCAAATATCCGAGAACTTGAAGGAGCGTTAAACAGTGTCATTGCATATTCCTCTCTGACTGAAAATGAATTAACTGTTGAATTTGCAACTGAAGTTTTGAAGGATATTTTATCTGCATCCAGGAATAAAGTAATAAACTCTACCGTAATTACAGAATCAGTTGCCCGTTACTTTGACTTAAAGCTGGATGAATTTAAATCAAAAAGACGCTCAAGTGACATTTCCTTCCCCAGACAGATTGCGATGTACTTATGCAGAGACCTGACAGACATGTCTCTTCCCAAAATAGGTGAAGATTTTGGTGGTAGGGACCACACAACAGTAATACATGCAATTGAAAAAATTGAAGAAGATATACAAAATAACGCTGAAACAAGACGTTCAGTTGAAGAATTAAAAAGAAATATTACAGGCAGATGATAAAAAGTATCATATATAAGTTTTATTCACAGAATATGTTTATAATAGTAAAAGTTTTTGTGGACAACACCTTAAAGTTAAATTAGTGTTAAATATAACTGCCTTTATACAAATGTTGTTAACATGTTATTAAACCGCTCTAAACTATTGAAACTGTCATTAATCACTTATACACAGTATCAACAGTACTTACTACTATTATTACTAAATTAATTATTTTATATTAAATAACAGGAGGCATTTATAATTATGAAAGTTGTTTGTTCAAAAGACATTCTTTGAAGGTATAAATATTGTACAAAAAGCAGTTTCAACAAAAACTACCCTTCCTATATTAGAAGGTATTCTTTTGGAGG
>CAVWZC010000017.1:0-41459 GCA_963759445.1 uncultured Solirubrobacteraceae bacterium | reverse complement strand
ATTGTCTTGCCCACTCACCGATGGCGGCCAATAGGCCGAGATCGAGGCCGGGCTGGCTGCCTCCGGAATTCCGCACACCCTGCTGCGGTTTTCCAACGCCTACATGCAAAACATGCTGGCGCTGGCACCGGCGATCGCCACGACCAGCAGCTTCGGCTCCTTCCGCCGGTAACGAGCGAGCTCCGGCCTCGGTAGGACAGCCCGCGACGTCGCCGCGGTAGGCGCCGATTGTCAGTAACGCGTGCCGCGCTGGGTGAACTTCCCGGTGCTTCCGTTCGACCTCGCGCTGTTCGTGGTGTTCTTCAAATCCTGCGCCGCCGCTACCGCGACGCGCGGCGCGAGCGCGATTTCGCACGCGGGCGCTGAACGCCGTCGCTGGAGCTCGGGGCGGGGCGCTGAGCGCCGCCGACCGCCTCGAGGGCCAGGGCTAAGCGCGGTCGGCTGCGGCGAGATCGGTGCCAGCTGCGGCGAGGTCGAGCGAGGGCAGCGCCCGCTCGCCCTCGGCGAGGCCCTCGCCGCGCACCTCGCCCTCGAACCCGAGGCGCTGCAGGCGTGCGATCTCGCGCTCGCCTTCGATGCGCGCGGGATGATCGGGCGGGAGGCCGGCGATCAGTTTCGCGATGCGTTCGCGCAGCTGCAGCGCGAAGTGGGGCGTCGAGGCGCCCATGAGCTGGCGCACGTCCTCGACCGTGACCTCTTTCGTTGCCCGCTTTCGCTCCAACCGGCGCGGGTCCTCAGCCTGACTCAAGAATTCGCCTTTCGTTGGCGGCCATCACGCGACCCCGCGTCTTGCGGAGCGCCCGGCCGCTAGCCGGTCTGTTCGCTTTGAGCTTCTTCGCCGTTCTGACTGCTCGGGCTGATCTCCAGCAGCGAGTCCAGTTCCGCCTGCGTGACGGCGGACAGCGCGCTTTCGTCGCCGATCAGCCAGCCGTGATTGTAGGCCCCCCGATCCGGGCCGTAGGCGGGCTGGCTCGTGTACGCGGGCTGGATGTCCGTGAGGTAGGCCCCGAGCAAGGGGGGTATGCCGTGGGTGTTTTCCAGCAGCAGCAGCGGCCCGTACTCCGCGTCTGCCGACAGCAGCGCCGCCGCCGGGCCGTCGAGCGGGCGCCCCTGGTTTGCGAACACGAGCCCGTGCCCCGGTTCCCTGATCCCCCAGCCGAAGCTGCCGTCGGTGTAGCGCGCGATGGCGACCGCGTTCGCGACGGCGCCCGCGCCCGCGGCCGTGCTCGTCTTGGGGGCGGAGATCCTCGCCACGTGTCCGAAGCGGCGCAACGTCGATAGCGCCGCGGGTTCGAGCGCGGACGGGTCCACGACGTAGATCGAGGGGTTGTGGAGGCTGCCCAGCACGCGCAGCGTCGCCGCGGGCACGCGCGCCGCGTCGCTGAAGAGGATCGGTGCGCCGCTCTCGGCGGCAAGGCCGGCGACCGGCATCGTGATCGACCGCGGCGCCGCCGCAGGCACCACGATCACCTGCCGCGGCGGCGCGCCGGTGAGGCTCCTCAGCAGACCCTCGACCTCCGCTGCCACCGCCGCTGCTTCGCCCGCCGGCAGCGTGCGCGCGAGCAGCCCGCGCGGCACGCTCGCGCGCGCTCCCACGCGGATCACCTGCACCCCGCCGAGCGTGCTCAGGCCGTGCGGGTGCAGCTCTTCGATCGCTTCCTGCGTGAGCGCCGGCAGCGCCGAGCCCTGCGTGTAAAGGATCGGCGCCGACGCGGGTGCGCCCGCCAGCACGGACGCCGCCAGCGCCGCGCTCCAGTCGTGCTCGTCCACCAGCACCAGCGCCTGGGGCTCGCTGGCGCTCGTGAGCCCGGGGTACACCGCGCGTGCCACCGCCGCAGCGTCGCCTGCCGCTTCATAGCCGCCGATGCGGCTGGTGTTGCGCGTCACCGACGCTTACGGCGCCCTGCTTGGCCACCGGGGCGAGCCCCTGCGCGCTCCCGCCCGCCCGCTCGCTCTTGCCGCACCCCGTCAGCGCGAGCGCGCCTACGGCGGCCAGGGGGAGCAGGCGCGCGTGGAGGCTTGGCCAGCGGGCGCTCATCCGCCGGACAGTAGCGCCCGCGCCGGGGCCCGCGTGTAGAGCGCAATTTGCGAGCGCCCGGGGCCTCCGGGCGCACTTGTGCCTGCAAGCGTCGTTGCCGTTTGCTAGCGTGCCCACCCATCTGCCGAATCCTTGGCTAGGTGCCGAGGACCGGGGGACCCAAGTTGTTGGGGCGAACCTCGTGGTCAAGCCGCGAGGAGCGCAGGCTCTTTCAGCGCTAGCCCGTCAGCTAACCCCGGAGGCCGACGAAAGAGAGTCTTTCCGTTGCGTATCCGGACAGCCAGCGCCGTTCTGTTCAGCCTTATTCCCGTAGCGATGTGCGCTCCGAGCGCGCTCGCAGCCAACCCCGGTGGCGCCTCCGCGACCCCTCCTGCCGGCCCCGCCCCGAGCGGCTCCTCGACCACCACGGGCACGCCGCCGCCGCCACCCGGCGCGGCTCCCATAACTTCCCGCAGCCGCAAGGTCGCCTACCACGGGCCGGTCTACGAGAAGACGATCACCGGGCAGGTCATGCCCTACCAGCCCGTCACCGCAGGCCGCGCCGCGAGAGCTCGATCACCGGCGGCAGCGCCGTCGGCGTGATCGCGAGCACCAAGCCCGACCTGCTCGTGCCCGGCTCCATCGCGCACTATGTCGAAGGCCTCGCAGCCGCGCCGATGAACGCGCCGCTGCGGTGCAGGCGATGATCTGGGCCGCCAACCAGCTCGATCGGGCTGCCCTACATCTACGGCGGCGGCCACGGCTCCTTCGTCTCGCCCGGCTATGACTGCTCTGGCACCGTGTCCTTCGCGCTGCACGGCGCGAGCCTGCTGAAGGTCCCCGAGGACTCCTCGGAATTCGAGGGCTTCGGAACCGCCGGCCAGGGCCGCTGGGTGACGATCTTCAGCAATCCCGGCCACGCCTACATGACCGTCGCGGGCCTGCGTCTCGACACGAGCGCCGCCGATGACCCCTCGCAACGAGCAGGGCCCGCGCTGGCGCCCGCTGCGCCCCGGCAACGGCGGATACGTGATCCGCCACCCCGTCGGCTTCTAGCGCCGCGGCGCTCGCCCCTACGCTCAGCTCAAGGCGGAGCGCGCGTCGGCTACGCTTGAGTTGCAGGCCGACATCCGTCGGTCGCCCTCGCCCGCACACGCAACAGGAGGATCAGATGGCCGGGCTGACCGGGCGTATGTCAACCGTCGTTAAGGCGAAGGTCTCGAAGCTGCTCGATCGCGCCGAAGACCCGGCCGAGACCCTGGACTACAGCTACCAGAAGCAGGTCGAACAGCTGCAGAACGTGAAGAAGGGGATCGCCGACGTGGTCACCGCCAAGAAGCGCCTGCAGATGCAGGAGAGCTCGCTGCAGCAGAGCGTCGTGAAGCTCGACACGCAGGCGCGCCAGGCGCTCGCGGCGGGCCAGGAAGAGCTCGCCCGCACCGCGCTCGAACGCAAGAACGTCGCGCAGACCGAGCTGCAGTCGCTCGACACCCAGGTCCACGAACTCGAAGACCAGCAGCAGAAGCTCACCGACTCCGAGCAGAAGCTGCGCGCCAAGATCGAATCCTTCCGCACCAAGAAGGAGGTCATCAAGGCGCAGTACTCCGCCGCCGAGGCGCAGGTGCGGATCTCCGAGGCCGCCACCGGCGTGGGCGAGCAGATGGCCGACGTGGGCCTCGCGATGCAGCGCGCGGTCGACAAGACCGAAAACATGCGCGCGCGCGCCGACGCCGTGTCCGAGCTCGAAGCCGCGGGAACCTTCGAAGACGTCACGCAGCTGGGCAGCGGCGAAGACGACATCGATCGCCAGCTCAAGCAGCTCTCCAGCCAGCCCGCCGTCGATGAGGATCTCGCCAAGATGAAGGCCGAACTCGGCTCAGGGCGCCGCCGCCGAGGCGCCGCAGATCGAGCAGGCGCCCGCGCAGCCGGCCGAGGGCCAGCAGCCGTGATCGTCCGCATCTCCGGCGAGGACCAGTACCGCCTCGACGATGGCGAGCGCGCAGGCTGCGCGAGCTCGAGGACGCGGTCGCAGGCATCGTCGAAGGCGGCGGCGAGGCGGGCTTCAGCGACGCCCTCGCCTCGCTGCTCGAGTTCGTGCGCTCCCACGGCGAGCTCGTGCCCGACGACGAGATCGTGAGCTCCGACGTCATCCTCCCGCCCGCCGATGCGAGCATCGAGGAGGCGCGCCGGGAGTTCACCGGCGAGGGCCTGATCCCCGACTAGCTGCCCTCGCCGCGAACCCAACCCAGGCAACCGTGGCCGCGCCGTACACACTGAAGAAGCTCACCGATATCGAGGATGCCGCGCCCAAATCCGGCTTCGGCGACGTTCAGGAGGCGCGCTTCGCCAAGGACGCTCTGCAGACCGAGCGCACCGGCTTCAGCTACCACCGCCTGATGCCGGGCAAGCGCCAGCCGTTCGCGCACAGGCACGAGCAGGCCGAGGAGGTCTACGTCGTCCTCTCTGGCTCCGGCCGCGTGAAGCTCGATGAGGAGATCGTCGCGCTCGACGCGCTCGACGCCCTGCGCGTCGCCCCAGCCGTCACGCGTGCCTTCGAGGCCGATGACAGCGGCATGGAGCTGCTCGTCTTCGGCCCTCGCCACGATGGCGATGGCGAGGTGCTCATGGGTTGGTGGGACGGCTAGATCGGGATCCCCCAGAGGGGGAACCAGCGCTCGAGTTCGGGCTCGATCGGCAGTTCGCCCGCCATCTGCGCCTTCAGCTGCAGCTCGCGCTCGGTCGAGCGCTGCTCGCCGCCGCGTTCGGGAACGAACGGGTACCAGAAGCCGCGCTTGTAGTTGTAGATGAAGTAGATCGGCGCGCCGGCGGTTTTCGCGGACGCTTGCGCGTTGTCCTGGAAGCCGAACACCGCGCACAGCAGGCGCTCGCCGTAGCCGGCGGTCTCGATCGAGCTCGACACCGCGTTTATGCCCACCGCGAGGTCTTCGACGCTCGGCGCACCCGCGGGGTTGCTGAGGATCATCCAGCGGTAGCCGTATTGTCGTCCTGCGTGACCACGCTCGTGCCGCTCTCGCCGCCGGTCGCCCTCACGACCTCTTCCATGTCCTTCAGCGTCGATTCGAAGTCTGACGTCGCGAGTGCCTGGAAGACGATCGCCGCCGCTGCCCGCGGGATCGATCTCGTGCTCTGACTCCAGCGTTATGTACGCGGTCGTGATCGCGAACAGGCTGTCCGGCGCCGGGACCTTGACCTGCCGGCGGCCCGTGAGGATGTCGCGCAGGCCCACGCCGCTCGGCCTAGACGGCGCTGCTCTGGAGCTGCAACTCGAGCGCTCCAGCGCCGCCAGACGCTGCTCGAGCGGCGGGTGGTCCGCGAAGACGGCGATTTCTGCCGCGGACCACCCGCCGCTCGAGCAGCGCCTCGCGGCGCTGGAGCGTCTGGAGTCGCAGCTGCAGGGCGCCGCCTAGAGCCGTGGGCCTGCGCGACATCCTCACCGGCCGCCACGAGGTCAAGGGCCCGGCGCCGGACCGCCTGTTCGCGATCACGACCGCCTACGTGACGCTCAGTCCGAGCACCAGATCGACCCCGCGGGCAGCGCCGCGATCGTCTTCCAGGCGCTCGCCACGAGCGAGTTCGAATCGACGCTGCAAGGAAATGGAAGAGGTCGTGAGGGCCACCGGCGGCGACAGCGGCACGAGCGTCGCCACCGAGGACGACAGCTACGGCTACCGCTGGATGGTCCTGCAGCAACCCCGCGGGCGCGCCCAGCGTGGAAGACCTCGCCGTCGGCATCAACGCGGTGTCGGGCTCGATCGAGACCGCCGGCTACGGCGAGCGGCTGCTGTGCGCGGTGTTCGCCTTCAGGCGACGCGCAGCGCCAAGCCAGCGCGCCGCTGTACTTCATCTACAACTACAAGCGCGGCTTCTGGTACCCGTTCGTGCCCGACCCCGCGGCGGCGAGGAGCGCTCGACCGAGCGCGAGCTGCAGCTCAAGGCGCAGATGGCGCGCGAACTGCCGATCGAGCCCGAAATCGAGCGCTGGTTCCCGCTCTGGGGCATCCCGATCTGAGTCATGCCGTCTAGCCATGCGCCGGCAACAGGAGGCGGTACACCTCGCCGCAGCACGCGCCGGATGCGCCATGGTGACTACGATGCCGCGCAGGAACGCGGTCATGCACCCGATCAGCCCGTGTGCACCTAGCAGCCGACGGTGCTCGGCAAACGCGTATGCGATCTCCATACGGTCGCGTCGCCGCCGCTCGCGGCGGAGCCGCGAGCGCTAGTCGGGGATCAGGCCCTCGCCGGTGAACTCGCTGCCGGCCTCCGCGAAGGTGAGGTCGGCGGGCGGCAGGATCACGTCGGAGCTCTCGAGCTCGTCGTCGCCGACGCGCTCGCCGTGCGTGCGCACGTAGTCGAGCAGCGCCGCGAAGGCCTCGCGCGAAGCCGTCCTCGCGGCCGCCTTCGACGAGCGCCGCGACGCGCTCTCGAGCTCGTTCAGCCGTCCGGCGTCGCCGTCGGCGAGTCGTACTGGTCCTCGCCGGAGATGCGGACGATCATGCTGCTCGCTCGGCCCTCGGCGCGGCGCCTGGCCGCCGGCGCCGCGCCGGCGCCTGGCTCTGCGCGGCGATCTGCGGCGCGCCGGCGCCCGGCGCCGAGTTCGCCCTTCATCTTGGCCAGCTCGTCATCGACGGCGGGCTGGCTGGAGAGCTGCTTGAGCTGGCGGTCGATGTCGTCTTCGCCGGAGCCGAGCGCCGTGATGTCGTCGAAGGTGCCGGCGGCTTCGAGCTCGGAGACGGCGTCGGCGCGCGCGCGCATGTTTTCGGTCTTGTCGACCGCGCGCTGCATCGCGAGGCCCGACGTCGGCCATCTGCTCGCCCACGCCCGGTGGCGGCCTCGGAGATCCGCACCTGGGCCTCGGCGGCGGAGTACTGCGCCTTGATGACCTCCTTCTTGGTGCGGAAGGCTTCGATCTTGGCGCGCAGTTTCTGCTCGGAGTCGGTCAGCTTCTGCTGCTGGTCTTCGAGTTCGGTGACCTGCGTGTCGAGCGACTGCAGCTCGGTCTGGGCGACGTTCTTGCGTTCCAGCGCCGTGCGCGCGAGGTCCTCCTGGCCGGCCGAGACGCGCCTGGCGGGCCTGCGTGTCGAGCTTGACGACGCTCTGCTGCAGCGAGGTCTCCTGCATCTGCAGGCGCTTCTTGGCGGTGACGACGTCGGCGATGCCCTTCTTGACGTTCTGCAGCTGTTCGACCTGCTTCTGGTAGCTGTAGTCGAGCGTCTCGGCGGGGTCTTCGGCCCGATCCGAGCAGCTTCGAGACCTTCGCCTTCACGACGGTTGACATGCGCCCGGTCAAGCCGGCCATCTGATCCTCCTATTGCGTTTCTTCAGGGCACCGATCGGAGTCGGCCGCAGCTCAAGCGTAGCCGACGCAGCGCTGCCGCCGCAAGCGTAGCCGACGGCGAGCGCTGCGGCCTCAGAGCCCGAGCGGGTGGCGGACCGTGAAGCCGCCGTTGCCGGGCGCAGCGGGCGCCAGCGCGGACCCTGCTGGTTGGAGGGGTCGTCGGCGGCGCTCGTGTCCAGGCGCAGCCCCGCGACGGTCATGTAGGCGTGGCCGGGATTGGAGAAGATCGTCACCCAGCGCCCCATCGCCGTGCGAGCCCCAGCCCTGAATTCCGAGGAGTCCTCGGGCGCGTCAGCAGGCTGGCGCCGTGCAGGGCGAAGGAGACGGTGCCCGAGCAGTCGTAGCCGGGCGAGATGAACGAGGCGTGGCCGCCGCCGTAGATGTAGGGCAGCCCGATGATCTGGTTGCCGGCCCAGATGATCTGCCTGCACCGCCGCGGGCGCCGACATCGGCGCGGCCGCGAGGCCCTCGACGTAGCGGGCGGTGCGAGCCCGGGCACGAGCAGCTCGGGCTTCGGTGCTCGGCGACCGGGACGCCGACGGCGCTGCCGCCGGTGATGCGCGCTCGTCGCGCCGCGGCCGGCGCGTGACCGGCTGGTAGGGCGACGACCTGCGCCGGTGCGCGTCTTCTCGTAGACCGGCCCGCTGTAGGCGAGTTGCGGCGTGCGGGCCGTGATCGGCGCCGCGCGCGGGTGGCGCGCGGTCGCTGCCGGTGGTGGTCGAGGTGCCGCTGCGGAGCGCGGCCGGCGGGAGGCGGTCGCCGGCGGCGCCGCCGCCGGTGCGGCTGGCGAGCGCGCCGGAGCGCAGATGGCTAGGACGTCAGGCTGCACAGAAACGCGCTGAGGTGTTCGCACCCGCAAGACAAGACCTCTTTCGTCGGCCTGCGGGGTTAGCTGACGGGCTAGCGCTGAAAGAGCCTGCGCTTCTCACGGCTTGACCGCGGGATTCGCCCCAACAACTCTGGGTCCCCCGGTCCCTGACACCTGGTCAGGGATTCGGCAGTTGCGCGCGGCACGCTAGCAAACTGCAAGGACGCTTGCAGGCGCAAGTGCGCCCGCGCAGGCCCGGGCGCTCGCGAACTGCGCTCTACGCGCGGGCCCCGGCGCGGGCGCTACGGTGCCGGCGCATGAGCGCCGCGCTGCGCCAGGCCTCCACGCGCGCCTGCTCGCCCGCTGGCCGCCGTAGGCGCGCTCGCGCTGACGGGGTGCGGCAAGACCGCGCAGCGGGCGGGCGCGGAGCGCGCAGCGGGCTCGCGCCGGTGGCCGAGCAGGGCGCGGTGAGCGTCGTGACGCGCAACACGCACGCCGCATCGGCGGCGCCGACCGCGGCAGCGACGCGGCGGCGGTGGCCCGCGCGGTCTACCCCGGCCTCACGAGCGCCAGCCGCCCGCAGGCGCTGGTGCTGGTCGGACGAGCACGACTGGAGCGCGGCGCTCGCGGCGTCGGTGCTCGCGGGCGCACCGCTGCGCGCGCCGATCCTCTACAGCGCAGGGCTCGGCGCTGCCGGCGCTCACGCAGGAAGCGATCGAAGCGCTGCACCCGCGCGGGCCTCGGCCGCTCGGCGGCGCGCAGGTGATCCGCGTGGGAGCGCGCGCCGGCGTGCCGCGCGGGCTGCTCACGCGCACGCTGCCCGCGGGCGAAGCCAGCGGCGGTGGCAGCGGCGGTCGAGCGCTGCTGCGGAGCGTCGACGGCGCGCGCGCCGCGGCAGGTGATCGTGGTCCCGCCGCGGCGCCGCGGGCGCTCAGATGCCCGTCGCCGGCCTCGCCGCCGAGAGCGGCGCGCCGATCCTCTTCAGCGACGCGGCGCGCGTGCCCGCGGCGACGCTGCGCGTGCTGCGGCAGCCTGCACCCCCCTCGATCTACGTCGTCGGACCCGCCCGCGCTCGGACCCGCGGCGCTATCGACGTTGCGCCGCTTCGGACACGTGCGCGAGGATCTCCGCCCCCAAGACGAGCACGGCCGCGGGCGCGGGCGCCGTCGCGAACGCGGTCGCCATCGCGCGCTTCACCGACGGCAGCTTCGGCTGGGGGATCAAAGAACCGGGGCACGGGCTCGTGTTCGCCAACCAGGCGCGCCCGCTCGACGGCCCGGCGGCGGCGCTGCTGTCGGCGACGCGGCGAGTACGGGCCGCTGCTGCTGCTGGAAAGCGCCCACGGCATCCCCCCCTCGCTCGGGGCCTACCTCACCGACATCCAGCCCGCGTACACGAGCCAGCCCGCCTACGGCCCGGTCGGGGGGCCTACAATCACGGCTGGCTGATCGGCGACGAAAGCGCGCTGTCCGCCGTCACGCAGGCGGAACTGGACTCGCTGCTGGAGATCAGCCCGAGCAGTCAGAACGGCGAAGAAGCTCAAAGCGAACAGACCGGCTAGCGGCCGGGCGCTCCGCAAGACGCGGGGTCGCGTGATGGCCGCCAACGAAAGGCGAATTCTTGAGTCAGGCTGAGGACCCGCGCCGGTTGGAGCGAAAGCGGGCAACGAAAGAGGTCACGGTCGAGGACGTGCGCCAGCTCATGGGCGCCTCGACGCCCCACTTCGCGCTGCAGCTGCGCAACCGCATCGCGAAACTGATCGCCGGCCTCCCGCCCGATCATCCCGCGCGCATCGAAGGCGAGCGCGAGATCGCACGCCTGCAGCGCCTCGGGTTCGAGGGCGAGGTGCGCGGCGAGGGCCTCGCCGAGGGCGAGCGGGCGCTGCCCTCGCTCGACCTCGCCGCAGCTGGCACCGATCTCGCCGCAGCCGACCGCGCTTAGCCCTGGCCCTCGAGGCGGTCGGCGGCGCTCAGCGCCCCGCCCCGAGCTCCAGCGACGGCGTTCAGCGCCCGCGTGCGAAATCGCGCTCGCGCCGCGCGTCGCGGTAGCGGCGGCGCAGGTATTTGAAGAACACCACGAACAGCGCGAGGTCGAACGGAAGCACCGGGAAGTTCACCCAGCGCGGCACGCGTATGAACGCGACGAGCCCCAGGATCACGGCCGAGTGCAGCGCGATCGGCGGGATCGCCGCGAGCAACACGGTGTGCGACCGGTAGCCCGCGAGGTGCTCGCGCAGCGTCACCTCCAGCGTCCCGATCGCCACCGCGGCGATGCCCGCCGCGATCAGCGCGAGGTGATTTTCGGGATGGCTGCTGAGCGCGATCACCACCCCGATCGCGCCGGTGAGGATGAGCAGCTCGGAGAACGGCCAGGGATGCCACGGCGAGCGGGGGCGCTCGCTCACCGCGCCCGCTCTCGCCCTGCGTGGGCGCGGTCGTGCGGGGGCGGGTCGCGGCTTGCTGGCGACTGCGGTCGCCTGGACGCCCTCCGCCTGGGAGGCGCGGCGCTTGCGCGCACGCCCGCGCTTGGCGCTGCGCTTTGAGACGACGGGCCGGTCAGGGGCCATGACGTGGTCCGCCGCGCCGCATTTAGCGTCGATGCTAGCGCCTATCCTTGGGTCGATGACCGCGTCCGCCTCCCCCGCCGAGCCCGCGGCGCGGCCCCGTCGGGCATCCCGGGGAGCGAGCTCGCGGGACCGTTCCCGGTGGGCGAGTACGCCGCGGCGCTGCGCAGGAAGCTGCGCGATTTCAAGCGCGTGCAGATCATCGGCGAGCTCGGCAACCTGCGCCTCGCGCGCACGCGCGCGTACTTCGAGCTGCGCGACGCCACCGGCGCGATCCCCTGCAGCGCCTGGCGCGATGACTGGGAGGCGATGAGCGCGCGCGCGGGAGCCGCGCCCGAGGACGGGATGCAGGTGGTCATCGCGGGCGGCTGTGACTACTACCCCGGCAGCTCCACCTCCTCCCCGGGCTTCAGCTTCGCGGTCAGCGACCTGCGCATAGCCGGCGAGGGCGACCTGCTCGCGCGCATCGAGCGACTGCGCCGGCAACTGGCCGCGGAGGGGTTGCTCGAGCGCCAGAAGCAACTGGCGCTGGCGCTGTTGCCGCGCAGCATCGGCGTGATCACGGGCGAGAGCGGCAAGGCACGCGACGACGTGCTCGCCGCGCTCACCAGGCGCGGCTGGGCCGGGCGCCTGGTGTGGGCGTTCACCCCCGTGCAGGACCGCCACGCGGCGCCGCAGATCTGCCGCGCGCTCACCGACCTCGCCGCGGTCGCGCAGGTCGAGGTCGTGATCGTCGCCCGCGGCGGCGGCTCGCAGGCGGACCTGCTCGCCTTCAGCGACGAGACGCTCTGCCGCACCGTCGCCCTCTGCCAGGTGCCCGTGATCTCCTCCGTGGGCCACCACAGCGACCGCACATTGCTCGACGACGTGGCCGCGCGGAGCTGCTCGACACCCACGCACGCGGCCGAGGCGGCCGTCGGGATCGACTGCGCGCGCGCCCGACGCGAGCAACTGGAGGCGGCGCTGCGCCTGCGCGAGCACGGCCACCGGGCGGTCGTCACGCGGGCACGGCACCTCGCGCTGCTCTCGCGCTCGCCCGCCTCGCGCCTGGAGCGCCAGCGCGCCCGGCTTCATCAGCAGCTGCGCGAGATGCGCGCCGGTTCGCGCCGGCGCATCGGCGCGGAGATCGAGCTCGCCCAGCGGCGGGCTCTCGTGCTCGAACGCAAGGCGACATCGGCGCTGCTCGACTGCCGCGAGCGTCGCCCCCGAGAGCTCCAACAGCTCGCGCTCGCGCTCGCCGCGCACGACCCGCAGCGGACGCTCGAACGCGGCTACGCGCTCGCGCAGACGGCGGGCGGCGAGCCGGTCACCTCGGCCGAGCAGGCCCGCGCAGCGCGTGCACTGCGCCTGCGCTTCGCCGACGGCGGCGTCGAGGCGAGGGTGGACGAGCCGTGAGCGACGCCGATGAGCCCAACGGCGCCGCCCCGGATCAAGGCGGCGTGGGCGCGGAGCAGCCGGCGCTCGGCTACGAGGCAGCGAGCGCGCGCGTGGAGGAGATCATCCGCCGCCTCGACTCCGGGCAGGCGAGCCTCAACGAGACGCTCGAGCTGCTGGGCGAGGGCAAGACGCTGATCGAGCTGTGCGCACGCGAACTGAGCGCCGTCGGCGACGCGCTCGAGGAGCTCAAGCTCGACGAGCTCGTGAGCCGCCTCGAAGGCGCCGCCGGGCCATGAGCACGTGGGAGCGCGTCGAGGGCCTCGAGCTGCGGATCGAGGACTACTCGCTGGAGGCGCTGCAGGCGAACGTCTCGAGCGACTTCGAGCGCAAGAGCACCGTGATCCACCTCCGCGGAGCGGGCGAGGAGGGGCTCGGCGAGGACGTCACCTACGAGGCACTCGACCAGGAGATCCTGCAGCGCGCCGGAGCGAGCCTGCCGCTCGCGGGGAGCTACACGCTCGGCGCCTTCTGCGAGCAGCTCGCGCAGCTCTCGCTGTTCCCCGAGCCACCGCAGAGGGAGGTCTCCCAGAACTACCGCACCTGGGCGTATGAGTCGGCCGCGCTCGATCTCGCGCTGCGCCAGGCCGACACGACGCTGCACGAGCTGCTCGGCCGCGAGCCGGCGCCCGTGCGCTTCGTCGTCTCGCTGCGCCTCGGCGAGCCACCCACGCTCGAGCCGCTGAGCGCCCGCCTCGAGCTCTACCCCAACCTGCGCTTCAAGCTGGATCCCACGAGCTCCTGGGACGAGGCGCTGATCGCGCAGCTCGTCGACACCGGCGCGGTGGACTCGGTCGACTTCAAGGGCCTCTACGTCGGCTCGATCGTCGACCAGCCCGCGGACCGCGAGCTCTACCGCCGCGTCGTCGAGGCCTTCCCCGACGCCTGGATCGAGGATCCAGCGCTCACCCCCGAGACCGACGCAGTGCTCGCCGCGCACCGCGCGCGCCTCTCCTGGGATGCGCCGATCCACTCGATCGCCGACATCGAGGCGCTGCCCTACCCGCCGCGTATGGTCAACATCAAGCCCTCGCGACTGGGTGGCGTGAAGAGCCTGCTCGACGCCTACGACTACTGCGCGCGAGCGCGACATCGGCAACTACGGCGGCGGCCAGTTCGAGCTCGGCGTGGGACGCGGGCAGAACCAGTACCTCGCCTCGATCTTCCACGCGGACGCCCCCAACGACGTCGCGCCGACGGGGTACAACCTGCCCGCGGCGATGCCCGGGCTGCCCAGCAGCCCGCTCGCGCCCGAGCCCGCCTCAAGCGGCTTTCGCTGGCGCTGAAAGCCCGTCAGGTGCAGTTGAGCGGGAAGTCGGTTCCCGTGATCTCGAAGGAGCTGCGCCCACGCGTCATCGTGAAGGCCCCGTAGGGACGCCCGCGCAGCGACAGGCTCCACCCGTGGAAGCGACGCAGCCTCAGAAACGGATAGCCGGCGGCTTGGGGCGAGGACCGATGGCAGCCGTAGAGCACGGGCGCGTGGCCCGCGTTCTCCCACGCGAACAGCTCCAGCGCCAGCCGGCACGCGGTAGAGCGTTCCACCCGCGCCAGCGCATACACCTCGACCCCCGTCTGCACGGGATGCTGACACTCGATGAACGCCCGCGAGTAGCTCCGCGACGCGCCGCTCGCGCTCGACGCCGCCAGCGCGAGCACTAGCAGCGCCGCTATGGCTGCCAGCCGCACTTCGTGAGCGTACCCGCACGCTGGGACGTACCGCGCGCCAGCGCGGTATGGGCCGAATGTGCGCAAATTGCGATGATCCTCGGGCGGCAAGATCTCTCTCGTCCTCGCGGCCGCGGCGCAACTTATGGTTCCCGCTGCGGTTTCCACGCCCAAGTCGTGTAACTTCGAATTCCGTTGCACGTCCTCGCGCCCGGCCTTCGGAGCGCGACCGGCGTGTCAGCGAACCGTCTCGCAGAGAGGGGGTTTTTCCGACCTTGGCGAGCACGAGCGCCGACAAGCGACGCAGACTCTTTGCCGCAGCGCTATTGGCGCTGCTGAGCATCTCGCTGACGCTCCTCAGCCAGCGCGCGCTCGCCGCTGACGCGGGCGGCACCTCCGTGGGCTCGGGCTCCTCCGCGAGCGGCGGCTCGAGCGCGAGCTCCGGCGGCACCTCCTCGGGGAGCACCGGCACGCGCAAGGAATCGTCGGGCTCCTCCAAGGGCTCCTCCGGCAAGAGCGGCGCGGCCGCCAAGAAGGGCGCCAAGCCGAGCAGGACCAGGAACCCGCTGCACGTGCTCTCGGTGCGCATCAGCCGCGTCAGCTGCACCCCCTCCTCGCACTGTGACGCCAACCCCCGCCACGTCTCCCAGCGCGGAACGCTGCTCGTCTCCGGCGTCGGCCTGAAGCCGGGCATGTTCGTCGCCTTCCCGAAGGCGCCCGGCGCCGCGCCGAGCGCGCGCATCAGCAGCTACACCCCGGCCGCGCGGCTGCGCAGGACGAGCGCGGGGCTCGTCGTCACCGTTCCCTCCAAGGCGCACTCGGGCGACATCATCGTCGCGCTCGGCGGCGGGCGCTATACGAGCGCCTACGGGCCGATCACGGTGTACGCACACGCGCTGCACCCCGCGGTCCCCACCCCCCCGCCGCCACCCACCCCCGCCCCCGCGACCGCCACGCCGGCGGGCGCCTTCGAAGGCCAGGGCATGTGGATCTGGTACGTCAGCAAGTCCGACTCCGGCAATACCGCCTCGATCATCGCCCAGGCCCACGCCGCCGGCGTCACGACGCTCTACATCAAGAGCTCCGACGGCGCACAGAACTACTGGAGCCAGTTCTCCCCGCAACTCGTCGCCGAACTGCACGCGGCCGGGCTGAAAGTGTGCGCCTGGCAGTACGTCTACGGCAGCGAACCGGTGGGCGAGGCGCAGCTCGGTGCCGAGGCCGTGGCAAACGGCGCCGACTGCCTCGTGATCGACGCCGAGAGCGAATACGAACGCCGCTACGCCGCCGCGCAGACCTATATCGACGAACTGCGCGCGAAAATCGGCGCGAGCTACCCCGTCGCGCTGACCTCTTTCCCGTACATCTTCTACCACCTGAAGTTCCCCTACTCCGTCTTCCTCGCCCCCAACGGAGCGCAGTTCAACCTGCCGCAGATGTACTGGAAGGACATCGGCAACTCCGTCGACACCGTCTACGCCAACACCTTCATCGACAATCGCGTATACGGCCGTCCGATCTTCCCGCTCGGGCAGACCTACGGCGGCGTCTCGGGCGAAGAACTGCTGCGCTTCCGCGAGGAGGCCGTCGACTACGCCTCCACCGGGCTGTCCTTCTGGGACTGGCAGGAAACCTCGAGCACCGGCTGGGAGGCGCTCGCGGCGCCGCTGGCGCCGCTGACCTCGGTCACGCCCAACCCCGGCTGGATGGAACTCTCAAGCGGCGCCAAGGGCGACCCCGTGCTGTGGATGCAGGAGCACCTCGCCGCCGCCGAGCCGGGGCAGGAAACCACGGGCATCTTCAGCGCCCAGACCACCACCAACCTCGAGACCTTCCAGGCCGCCCACGGGATCCCCGCGAGCGGCATCGTCGAAGCCGCCACCTGGCAGGCGCTGCTCGCGATCGCGCCCGTGCCCGTCAGCTGGACCGGTGGCGGCCCCGCGGGCGGTTGAGAATGGGGGTACTCCTATGGCTTTGCATCGGAGTGTGAGGGCCTCATCGAAGCAACAGGCGCGATCGCCGGGCTCGATCACGTGCAGCTGGCCGCGCCACCGGGATGCGAGGCCGCAGCGCGGCACTTCTTCGGCACGCTGCTAGGGCTGGCGGAGATCGAGAAGCCGGCGCGGCTGCGCGGGCGCGGCGGCGTGTGGTTCAGGCTCGGAGCACAGCAGCTGCACGTCGGTGTGAGCGCCGACTTCACCCCCGCCCGCAAGGCCCATCCCGCCCTCCTCGTGCATGGCACCGAGGAGCTCGAGCTGCTCGCCACGCGGCTCGCCGCCGCCGGGGCGGCGGTCCAGTGGGACGACACACTCGAGCACGTCCGGCGCCTCTACTGCGAGGACCCCTGGGGCAATCGCCTGGAGCTGCTCGCCCACTCCCAACGAGCAGACTAGGGCCGGGTCGCGCGCCCCGCCGGCAGACGCACGATCCGGCCCTCGTCGGCGACCGCTCGGGTCGCCCGCTCTCGCTTTCTTCTCAGACGCGCTGGATCAGCGTCGCCGTGCCGAGGCCGCCACCGCAGCACATCGTCACGAAGCCGATCTCCTTGTCGGAGCGCTCCAGCTCGTGCAGCAGCGTCGTGATCAGGCGCGCGCCCGTGGAGCCGAGCGGGTGCCCGAGCGCCATCGCGCCGCCGTTCACGTTCACGCGGTCCATGTCGGGGTTCAGTTCCCGCCGCCACGCCGCCACCACCGGTGCGAACGCCTCGTTGATCTCGATCAGGTCGATGTCCTCGATCTTCATGCCGTTGCGCTGGAGGATTTTCCTGGTCGCCGGGATCGGGCCCTCGAGCATTTTCACCGGGTCACAGCCCACCGTCGTCTGGTCCACTATCCGCGCGCGCGCCCTCAGCCCGAGCTCGCTCGCCTTCTCCGCGCTCATCAGCAGCACCGCTGCCGCGCCGTCGGAGATCTGCGAGGCGTTGCCCGCAGTGATCTTGCCGTCCGCCTTGAACGCCGGCTTCAGCTGCGAGAGCGCCTCGAGGCTCGTGTCCGGGCGGATGCCCTGGTCGGTCACAAACGTCTCGCCGTTCACGCTCATCGGCACGATCTCCCGCTCGAAGCGTCCCTCCTCGGTGGCCTGGTGGGCCAGCCCGTGCGAGCGCACCGCCAGCTCGTCGAGCTCCGAGCGGGGGATCTCCCACTGGTCGGCGATCATCTCCGCTCCGAGGCCCTGGCCGACGATGTTGTGCTTGGCCATCAGCTCCGGCGTGAACGCGTAGCCGAAGTCCTCCTGCGTCTTCATGCCAGCCGCGAACGGCAGGTGGCCCATGTGCTCAACGCCCGAGCCGATCATCGCGTCGTGCACGCCCGCCGCGATCAGCGCCGCCGAGAAGTTCACCGCCTGCTGCGCGGAGCCGCACTGACGGTCCACCGTCGTGCCCGGCGTCTCGATCGGCAGCCCCGCCTGCAGCCAGGCGTTGCGCGCGATGTTGAAGCCCTGCTCGCCGAACTGCTGCACGCAGCCCGCGATCACGTCCTCGACCTCGATCGGATCGATGCCCGAGCGCTCGATCACCTCCGTGTAGCACTTCGCCAGCAGCGTGTTGGGGTGGGTGTCCTTGTAATAGCCCTTCTCCTTGTGCCCGCGCCCGATCGGCGTGCGCACGGCCTCCACGATCACTACTTCGCGGCCCTCTTGTTGCCTCATCTTCAGGAGTCTCCTCGTGTCGTTGCCAAGCGTTCCTCGCGGGCTTCTTGTGAAGCCGGGATCCCCCGAAGCAACCGGCGCCAGCGCGCCCTGAGAGAATGCCCGGACCCTGCAACGCCTACTTTACCGCGCGCGCCGCAATCGGTTGACTGGCCAGTCAACCAGTTTTTCCCGAGCCCTCCGGCGCGGCGCCCGACACCCCACGACCAAGGAGGCTTGACGCTCCCTTGAGCACTCGCCTCGCAATCGCCGGCAGCGGCGCGATCGCCTGCGGTCTCGCCGCCACCGCCGCCCACCACGGGCCCGTGCTGCTGCTCGCGCGCTCGCCCAGCTCGGCGGAGCGCGCCCGTGTCCGCGTCGAGAAGACGCTCGCGCGCCTCGGCGCCGAGGTCGATCCCGCGCATGTGCAGGTGGTCACCGACCCGCAGGCACTCGCCGGCGCGAGCTTCGTCGTCGAGGCCGTGCTCGAGTCCTACGAGGTCAAGGCGGCCCTGCTCGCCGAGCTCGGCGGCCTGCTCGAGGAGCACGCGATCCTCGCGAGCACCACCTCCTCGCTCTCCGTCGAGCGCCTCGCGCAGGCGAGCGGGCGGCCCGATCGCTTCCTCGGCCTGCACGTCTTCAACCCCGTCACCAAGATGCTGCTCGTCGAGCTCGTATTCCCCGCGGCCGCCAGCGAGCACACGCGCGAACGCGCGCTCGCGCTCTGCGCGGGCTTCGAGAAGGTGCCCGTGGAGGTTCCCGACATACCCGGCTTCGTCGTCAACCGCCTGCTCTTCCCCTATCTCTTCAGCGCCGTGCGCCTGCTCGAAGAGACCGCCATGGACGCCGCCGACATCGACAAATGCATGCGCCTGGGCGCGGGCCACCCGATGGGGCCGCTCGAACTGCTCGACCTCGTGGGCCTCGACGTCGCCAGCGCGATCGGCCAGACGATCGGCGCGGACGTGCCGGCGCGCGTGCGCGAGCTCGCCGACGCCGGCGCGCTCGGGCGTAAGAGCGGGCGCGGCTTTCACAGCTACGGCTCCTAGAAGGGCAGTCTCTGCGCAGCTCTGCGAAGGCCTGGGCAGGCTTTGCGAACATTTAAGCGCCGTGAAGCGAGTTTTAGGTCTCGTTGATCGAGCAGCACATACTGCTAATTGCGACTCAAGGGTCGCAACGCACACCCGCCTCCTCCCAGTGCGCACTGTCCGGCCCGCTCCCCCCGCGGGCCGGACGTGTTTTGGGAGGCGCACCTCCCGGGAGGGGGCGGCTGCGCCCGCCGGCAGCGCCCGTCCTAGGACTGCTCGCGTTCCTCGCCGCGCGCGGCCGGCTGGCGGCGCTCGCGGATGCGCAGCGACTCGATGCGGTTGTCGCGCACGGACTCCACGCGGATCGAGTAGCCGTCGGCGTTGACCGTGTCGCCGCGGCGCGGCAGCCGTCCGAGCTCGCCGAAGACATAGCCGCCGATCGAGTTGTAGGCGTCGCTGTCCTCGGACATGCGCAGCCCGTAGTCGGCGAGGTCGGAGATCGGCACGTGGCCGCGCACGAACCAGTCGCCGTTGGCCAAGCGGCGGACCTCGCCCGTGCTCGGGTCCGTCTCGTCGCTGATCTCCCCGACGACCTCCTCGATGATGTCCTCGACCGTGACCACGCCGACGACGCGCCCGTACTCGTCCACGACCACCGCCATCGAGGCGCGCTGACGCTGCAGGTCCGCGAGCAGGTCGTCCAGCGGCTTGGTCTCGGGCACGATCAGCGCGTCGTGCACGATCGGTTCGATCGGCGCGTGCGCGCCCTGCTGCATGTACAGGCGCACGAGCTCGCTCACGTGCACGATCCCGCGCACGCGGTCGCGGTCTTCGTCTTCGGTCACCACCAGTCGCGTGTGCCCGCTCGAGACGCATAGCTGCAGCGCCGTCTCCACGTCCTGGGAGATGTCGATCGTCACGACCGCCGGGATCGGCGTCATCACCTGGCGCGCCTCCTGCTCGTGCAGGTGGAAGACGCCGGTGAGCATGCCGGCCTCGCCGGGATCGATCTGCCCACCCGCGTGCGACTCCGCGATCAGCCGCTTGAGCTCATCGCTCGAGCCCGCGCTGCGCTCCTGGCTCATGTCCACGCCGAGCAGGCGCAGGATGCGATCCGCGACGGCCGTGAGCGCGACGATGAAGGGGCGGAAGGCGACGCTGAAGGCCTGCAGCGGTCGCGCGATCCGCCGCGCCACCGACTCCGCGCGGTCGATCGCATAGAACTTCGGCACCATCTCCCCGCCGACCAGCTGCACCGAGGAGATCACCAGGAACGCGACAGCGACGGAGATCGCCGTCGCCAGGCCGTGGCTGAGCGCGCTCCCCAGCGCGCTTTTGAAGAGGTGCGCGAGCGCCGGCTCGCCGAGCGCGCCGATGCCGATCGAGCACAGCGTCACGCCGATCTGCACCGCCGAGATGTACTCGTTCACGCGCGCGAGCTGTTCGAGCGCGAGCGACGCGCCCCGCGCGCCGCCCTCGCGCATCACTTCCAGGCGCGCGCGCCGGGAGCGCACCAGCGCGTACTCCGCGATCACGAAGAACGCGTTGACGGCCACCAGCACTGCCGTCAGGATCAGCTTCAGCCCGATCACGCGCGCTCGGCTGACCGCCCCATGCGCCCCGCGCTGTTTCGCAGACCTCGAGCGGCGTGCGCACCGGCCGTCGAGGCGCCGCTACTTCGGGAAGGTTCTTCTTCGTCGTTCATCGCGCTCGTCGACCCCACAACCGTAGCAAGGCTCCTCGGCGGAATGGCCGACGGCGGACAGCTCCGGATCAGGGGGCGCTCGCGAATCTGGCCAGCCTACGGAGCGAGCGCATCGATGCGCCCCGCGAGCTTGAAGTCCGTCTCGGTGAGCCCGCCCTCGGAGTGCGTCGACAGCGTCAGCGCGACCTTGTTCCAGCCGTGCAGGCGAATATCCGGATGGTGGTTTGCGTCCTCGGCGAGCTTGCCGACCTCGTTCACGAACTCGATCGCCTCCTTGAAGTTCGCGAGCTTCCACTCGCGTTCGATCGCGCCGTCCAGCAGCCGCCAGCCCGGCGTGCTGGTGAGGCGCTGCTCGATGTCTGCGTCGCTGAGGCGGGCCATCGCGTGAGTGCGGAGGGTACTGGGCGCGCGCCTTAAGGTTAGGGACGTGCGCATCGTGAGCCTCGTACCACACGCCACCGAGCTGCTGTTCGCGCTCGGCGCCGGCCCGGAGGTGCTCGGCGTCACGCACGAGTGCGACCACCCGCCCGCCGCGCTCGAGCTGCCGCGGCTCACGCGCGATGCGCTGCCCGCGGGCCTCAGCGCCGGCGAGATCGACGCTGCCGTGCGCGAGCGCACGCTCGCCGGCGACTCCATCTACGAGCTCGACCACGACGCGCTCGGCGCGCTCGGGCCCGAGCTGATCGTCACGCAGGCGCTCTGCCCGGTGTGCGCCGTCTCCTACGAGGAGGTTCAGGAGCTCGCGCGCGGGCTCCCCTCGCACCCGCGCGTGATCGCGCTCGACCCCAAGACGATCGGCGAGAGCCTCGGCGACGTGCGCACGCTCGCGCAGGCGACCGGAAGGCGCAGCGAGGGCGTCGAGCTGATCGCCCGTAGCGCGCGCAGGATCGACCGGGTACGCCTCGCCGTCCGCGGCGCTCGGCGCCCGCGGGTGGCCGCGCTGGAGTGGCTCGATCCCCCCTATCTGGCGGGCCACTGGACGCCGCAGCTGATCGAATACGCCGGCGGCGAGCCCGTCGCGGGCCTGCCCGGCGAGGCCTCGGAGACGATCGGCTGGCAGGAGCTCGCCGACACCGAGCCGGAGCTCGTCGTGGCGATGCCCTGCGGCTATGACCTCGAGCGCGCCCACGAGGACGCGCTCACGCACGCAGGCGAGCTGCGCGCGCTCGGCGCGCTGCGCGTTCTCGTCGTCGACGGCGCCGCCTACTTCTCGCGACCCGGGCCGCGCCTGGTCGACGGCCTCGAGCTGCTCGCGCACATCATCCACCCCGAGCTCTTCGCGCGGCCGCCGCAGGGTGCGCGCGCGCTGGAGCTCGCTACGGTTCCACGCCGCTGAGGGCGGCCGGCGCAGCGCCCGTCGATTCGACCTCGCTCGAGTGCGCGCTCGCGACCGAGCCCGCGAACGCCGCGGCCGCGAGCACGACGCAGGCGGCCGCCGCCAGCGCGGGCGGCACTTTGCGCAGGTCGCCCGCGCGCAGCAGCAGCCCCGCGAGCGCGCCGCCGATGAGCCCGCCGATGTGCCCGCCGTAGGAGATCCCGGGGATCGAGAAGCTGATGATCAGGTTCAGCACGATCAGGCCGCCGACGCCGCTCTGCATCAACGGGATCTGACGCGCGCGCATCTCCACCGCGGCCGCGCCCATGAGCCCGAAGATCGCGCCCGAGGCGCCCGACGGTGAGCGCGTGCGGGGAGACCAGCAGCGCGCCGAGGGAGCCGCACAGCAGCGAGACGAAGTAGATCAACCCCAGCTTCAGCGAGCCGAGCGCCGGCTCCAGCATCATCGCCGAGGTAATAGAGGACCCACATGTTGAAGCCGATGTGGAACAGGTTCTCGTGCAGGAAGCCGGAGGTCACGATGCGCCACAGTTCGCCGTGTGCCACTCCCTGCCCGGCGAGCTGCGGGATTTCGCTCGACCCGATCAGCCCGCCTTTGGTGATCAGTTTGCTCGAGGCTCCCCCGCCGAGCGTGAACACGCCGCTGCCCTCGGCGATGAACACGATCACGTTGATCGCGATCAGCGCGTAGGCGAGCCGCGGCACCGCGCGCATCTCGCGGATGCGCACCACGCTGGTGCGCTGGCTCGCAGCACTCCGGGCAGCGCATGCCCACGGGCGTCGTCGTCATGCAGTCCGGACAGATCGGCCGGCCGCAGTTGGAGCACGAGACGCCCGTCTCGCGCGAGGGGTGGCGGTAGCAGGTGGCCATGAGGAGCCTGCGAGAGAGCGTAGCTTGAGCACAAGTGCCCGCAAGCTGGGTACTCGCCAGCACGGCCACGCCCGACCGCGGCGCTTTTCAGTCGAGCAGCTTGCGAGCCTCGGCCGAGAGCTCGCGCAGCGCGCGCTCGGCCGCCTCGCGCACGCCGTCGAGGCTCGGCGAGCGCTCCTGGGCGCGTCTGCGCGCGCGCAGCAGCACGAGCGCCGTGCCCGCGGCTCCGCCCGCCACCACCGCGGCGACAGGACGCACCCAGTTGCGCGGGTCGCGCATCGCGCCGAGCTCCCACGCTTCGAGCTCGTCGGCGGCCATCTCCGTGATGCTCAGCAACGTGTCCTCAAGGCGCTTGGCGAGTTCCGCGGGTGGCTCCACGGGCGCGAGTGCTTCCCGCAGAAGCATCTCGAATGTCGAGGCGGCCTCACTCATCGGGGTGCTCTCCCGCCGAGGCGTCCACGGCGGCCGCGACGCTCTTCGTCGCGCGCTCGCCGACGATCTCCTCCAGCTGCCTGATGGCGCGGTGGATCAGCACCTTCGTCGCCCCGTCCGAGCGTCCGAGCGCGCGCGCGATCTCGCGATTGTCCATTCCCAGCGCGAAGCGCATGATCAGCGCCTCGCGACGGTCGTCGGGAAGCTTGCGCACTCCGTCGAGGATCCTGCTCAGCTCGTCGCGACCCTCGACCAGCTGCTCGGTCGTGTGCGGCGCCATGAGGTTCGTCGTGTCGTCGATCGGCGACGCCGGTCTGCGCGAGCGGTCGCGATAGAGGTTCGCGGCGAGGTTGTGCGCGATGCGGATCAGCCACGGTCTCAGCGGCCGGCCGTTCGACTCGCGCTGCGCGCGCTCGAAGTGGCGATAGGCCTGCAGGAAGGTCTGCTCGGTGAGGTCCTCCGCGTCGTGGTGGTCGCCGACGCGGTAGTAGGAGTAGCTGTAGACGTCGCGCAGGTGGGCGCGGTAGAGGTCCGAGAACTCCGCGTCGAGCTGCGCCTTGGTCTTGCCGCTCTTCTGCTCTGGCACTCATCGCACCCTACCCCTGTACCGCTGGCGGGTCCTAGGCCGCGCGGGAGACCTCTCGAAGCGGCGCCGCGGCCAGCCTCGCCGGCCGCATCACCCGATCGCCGCCGAGCCACTCCCACTGCAGTCCAACACACGCCCACACGCGCGCCGTGACGCCCGCCGCATCCTCGGGCGAGCAGGTCTCGAGCCTGGGGAAGAGCATCGGTGCGCCCACGCGCAGACGCACCTTGCGGGGGCGTACGCGCCAGCCCTTGCGCACGTGCTCGCTGCCGAACACCGCCACCGGCGCGACGGGCACGCCCGTTTCGAGTGCGAGGCGCCCGATCCCGCGGTGGGGCTCGCCGAGAGGGCCGCGACGAACGCGCGTCCCCTCCGGGAAGACGACCACACAGTCCCCGCGCGCGAGGATCTCGCGCGCCGTCGCCATCGCGTCGCCGTCGCCCACGCCGCGATCCACCGGAAAGGCGCCGAGCGCGTTCAGCGCCCACGCCTGCCAGCGCTTCTCGAAGAGCTCGCGCTTGGCCATGTAGTAGACGGGACGCCGCACCAAGGTGCCGATCACGAACGGGTCGAGGAAGCTGCGGTGGTTTGAGGCCAGCAGCAGCGGGCCGCTGTTCGGCAGGTGCTCCCGACCCACACGCTGCATGCGTAGGTAGATCAGGAAGAAGGGCACGAAGAACGCGCGGATGAACCAGTAGAAGACGGGGTTGACGCCCTTGTGCAGCGAGCGCTCGCGGAAGGTCGCGAGGTCTACGCCGGGCATCACCGCTGGGGCCTGCGCGCGGGGCGCAGCGACGCTGGTGCCCGGGGCCTCCGGCGACGCCTGCACGCGGGCGGGGTGCTGATTGCGCGACATATCCCCCATACACCGCCTCCGAGCACCCCGTTACAGTGGGTTTACGGTGCGATCGCGGCCCGCGCGCGCCGCTCCCGCCGGAGTAGCTCAGCTGGTAGAGCGCCTGTCTTGTAAACAGGGGGTCAGGGGTTCGAGTCCCCTCTCCGGCTCTGGCCAAATAGCCGGCATACGCAGGGCTTCTCTTTGTGATGTGCGACTGGCGCTGTTGGGCGTGAGGGTGCCGTACACCAGGCCTGTATACCAAACGAGGATTCAGTCGCGGTGTACGGGCTGGCTGAGCTCGTCCAGCCACGCGAGCAGATCCCTTCTCGGTAGCGCAGCAGCCGACCTATCCGGAGGTGAGGAACCAGCCCGCGGCGAGTGTGATCCCTGAGCGTGGACTCACGGAGCCCAAGTAACAGGGCAGCGTCGCGTGCCGTCAGTAGTACTGCCGCCTGCTCAGCGCGCAGCAGCGGACTTCCCAGCCCCCTCGAGTTCGTGGGGGTGCCGGCCGATGCCGGCACCCCTAGGCGGGCCGACTTCTACGAGGGTCGTGCGGCGATACGCGGCTTCCTTGAGGACTGGTTCAGGGCCTACGAGGAACTGGACTTCGAGCTTGAGGAGGTCAGTCATCTCGGCGGTGGGGTTGTGTTTGCTGTGGTGATTCAGGACGGGCGTCTGGTTGGTAGCGCCGGTCGTATTCGACAACGAGAGGGATGGGTCTACCTCTGTGTGGGAGGCTCGATCGCTCGCCTTACGACGTTCGACGTCGACCAGGGCCGCGCAGCCGCCGAACGCCTCGCCCAGGAACGGGGGTAGGTCATGGCTGAGGAGTCCACAACCCCCGACCTGGTGGCGCGCGTACACCAGAGCGTTCGGGCTGGGAGCGAGCGCGACGTTGATCGGACGCTCACGTTCTATACCCCGGACGCGGTATGGGACATGTCGCCGTGGGGGATGGGCATATTCGAGGGCACCGAGGCGATTCGCGGCTTCTTTGAGGACTGGCTCGGCGCGTACGAGGAGTACAGGCTCGAGGCTGAGGAGATTGTCGAGATGGGCAACGGCGTGGTCTTCGCCGTGCTGCTTCAGGGGGGTCGCCCGTCGGGCAGCAGCGGTGACGTTCAACTGCGCTAAGCGTCCGTAGGCGTATGGGTCGACGGTCTGCAGGTGCGGAACACGAACTATCGTGACATCGACGAGGCCTGTGCTGCCGCCGAACGCCTCGCCGAGGAACGGGGGTAGCCGGTGTCGCAGGAGAACGTGGAGCTGTTGCGGAAAGGGGTCAACGCTTGGAATCACCGCGATGTTGACCTGTGGCTCGCGCATGCCGCCCCAGACGTCGAGTGGACGCCCGCCGGCCCTGCGGCAGTGGAGCGCACCATCTATCGGGGCTATGACGAGGTGCGCGATGGGATTACGGCAATTTGGGACACGTGGGACGTGTTCGAGTGCCACGAGAGCCAGGTGCGGGATCTCGGAGACTCCACGTTGTGGTTGGGGCACGTGAGCATGAGGGGAAGCACCAGCGGGGTTGAGCTTGACCAGGAGTTCGCGATCCACAGCGTCGTGGGCGACGGCAAGTTCGTCCTGGTCCACACCTTTCTCTCGTGGCAAGAGGGTCGCGACGCAGTTGGCCTTGAGGAGTAGGCGATGTCGAAGGAGAACGTGAACTCGTGCGCCTCGGCATCGAGGCAGCTATTACTGGAGACGTGGCCGCATTCGAGGGCTACCTGACGTGGAAATCGCCCAGCCTCCCGAGGTTCCAGACGCCAAGACCTATCGAGGACGACGGCGATGCGCGACGCGATGGACGACTGGCCCAGCGAGTGGGAGGACTTCCGCGTGGAGCTGCTCGAGGTCATCGACGTGAGCGATGACACCCTCGTGAGCGTGACCGGTCATCGTGGTCGCGGAGGTCACAGCGGGATCGAGCTGGACTTTCAGGTGGCCTACGTCCGTCGCATGCGGGAAGGCAAGCTCGCTCGGATGGAGATGTACTTCAGTCGTGACCATGCCGTCAAAGCCGTGGGGCTGGAGGAGTAGGCGGTGTCGCAGGAGAACCTGGACGCCTTCCGCCGCAACAACGAGGCCGTCAGCTGTGGAGATATCGAGGCGGCTCTTGCGACGCTGGACCCGGACATCGAGTTCATCCCCAGGCGCGCCGCAGTTCAGGGCGTCTATCGCGGCTATGAGGGGATGCGCCGGTTCTTTGCGGAAAATGCCGACAACTTCGACCTCTATGAGGTGAGCTACCAGGAGGTTCGTGACTTCGGCGACTGGCTTATAGCGTTTGGAATGGTCCACGTTCGCGGGAAGGAAAGTGGCGTCGAGGTGACGTCGCCGACGGCCATGGTGGCGACCTTCCGGGACTGCAAGATGCTTCGCGCCGAAGACTTCGCTGAGAGGTCCGAAGCCCTCAAAGCCGTGGGCCTGGAGGAGTAGGCGGTGTCGCAGGCGCACGTCGCACTTGTGCGGGACAGCGTCCGCGTTTTCAACTCGGGGGGAACCGAGGCCGTCCTGTCCTTCTTCTCGCCCGATTGCGTCTGGCACACGACTGACCGCTGGGTAGATGGCTCCGCCTACCGCGGACATGACGGCATACGAACGATCTTCGCTGCGTTCACCGAGAACTTCGATGACTTCAGCTTTGACCTCCACGACATCCGCGACGCCCAAGATCGCGTCGTGGCCCTGGTCCACATGACCGGACGAATCAAGGACTCCGAGGCGCTGATCAGCCAGCCGATCGGTCTCGTCGTCGCGGACTTCCACGATGAGACGTTTGGCGAGGTGCGAGCATTCGCAAGCTGGCGGGAGGCCCTCAAAGCCGTGGGGCTGGCAGACTAGCGGTCAGGTACCGGTGTCCGGTGTGAGGCCGAGATCGTCGAACGCCCGACACGAGTGCTTCGTCATGGATGCGAGCATGTCGGTGAAGACCGCCGAGACTGCCGAGATGGACGAGCTGCGGTCGTCCCGGTACGGATTCGCCGGACGCTCGCTTACTACCGGCACGGCTACGAAGGCCGGGCGCGCTCCTCGTTTAGCTCCTGGCGCTGTTTGACGAGCGACTCTAGCTGGCCGCTGACCTCGGTGGAGATGCGCTTGAGATCCCATTTGCTGAGGGTGATCAGGCTCATTGAGGAGGTTGCGACGACGTCGGCCATGCGCTTGCTTCCGGAGAGCATCCCCATCTCCCCAAAGACGTCGCCAGGACCCAGCGACCCGATGACCTCTCCGCCCTTGATCACATCGGCGGTGCCGGCCGCGATCACGATCAAGTCGTACGAGTAGTCGCCCTCGTGGACAAGCCGCTTGCCGGTAGAGACCGACGTCTCGCTCGCGAACACGCTCACCGTGTCGAGAGCCTTATCGGACAGAAACGAGAACAGCGGAATGGTCTTCAGACGATCGGGATCCATGATCTCTCAAACTTTCGCGATGGCGGTTGAAAACGGACCGACGGGATACGACCTGGGACGGGCAGCGCCGATGAGGTGCACCCTACCGCCCGCGGCCACGGTCACTGCGGGCCCCGCATGCAGCATGGGAGTCGGCGTCGTTGATGAATCGGCTCTTGGCCTTGGTATATCCCATGCGGTCCTGCCTGAAGCCCGCGGCGAGGGCTCGCTTCAACGCCGCGTAGTCGGCCGCGAGCTTCGGGTTGGCTCGCAGACTTTCTCGAAATCGAAGGCACTGATCCATGTCCTCGCGCTCATCCACGAGGTGCAGGTGATGAGTACGATAAGTCGCCGTCGGATAGCAGAGAAAGCGCCTGTGCACGAGGCCCACGTTGAATCGCGCGGGTAGCTGATATCCAGCCAGCTGCATGACGGCGGCGCTACCCGCGTCGAGGTCGTCAACGAGCGCAATCATGTCGATCACGGCCTTGCCCGCAAGCCCGCGAACGGCACTCGAGCCGATGTGGTGGATCGCGACGCCAGGCAACAGAGGAGAGAGCCGTTCGCGCTCTGCGATGTAGGAGGTCGGCCAGCAGGTGTCGTACTCGACGATCTTGATCGGTCCGTCATCGGCGCCTATGCGCGCGGGTTCAGGTGCCGCTGCGCCGCGCCCGTCCTCCGATTGCATCGTCGCCGCCACGGTCCCAGGTCGCGTCGCGTCTACGCCAACCTTGTGCGTCATGCCGCGAGCTTATTCCCTCGATCGTGCGCGCGCAGCGAGCGATCCACCTCGACCGGGCCCAGTCGCTCGAGCTCCTTGATCCGGTGTCCAGCGCGGGGCCCGGTCGCGAGTCAGGGCCGGTCGCAGCGGTAGAAGTAGTGCAGAGGATCGTCCACCGGGTTATCAGGGGACATGGCGCCCTCGGCGATGCGCCGCAGGCCCGCCTTCTCGAGTGCCCGCCGCGATGCCACGTTCGCCGCCACTACGGCGACGAGGACGGCAGGTACGGCTGGGTGCGCGCTCCAAGTGTCCTCGATCGCGGCGGCGATCATCCTTGTCCCGAGCCCCCGACCCCGCAGGGCAGCCTCCCCGATCATGTAGTCCAGCTCGATAGCACCCTCCGGCACCTCAATGATGGCCGCGAACTCGGCGAGATCCTCGGGGTAGTCGCGGGTGGCCGAACGCTGCAACAACCCGATCGGGCGCCCGTCGAGCGCCGCGACGAGATCCTCTCCTGGCTCCTCGCCACGCACGCTCGGTCCGAAGTCTCGCTCGACCGCCTCCGCACTCGACTCGTGGTTCCACCACCGCGCGACCTGCGGATCCCCCAGCCACTCGCCCAACCGAGGAAGATCAGCGACGGTTAATTGCCGCAACGTCAGGACACCGTCTACAGCCACGTCCACGCCAACACCGTAACGACGCCGCGGTTCCGACGGGCGATCCTGTCCCGGGACGACTCTCCTGCTGACCGCGCTTTCCGGGTCTCCGTGCGGGTCCGGCACGCTTCCCCTCGCGGGACGAAAGCAGGGGGTTCGCCTCGTGCCCACGTGGACGTCTTGCATCACCTTGAGAGCGGCGCCGCCGTTGACGCGGACACGATCGCAATCGGGGATGAAGCAGTAGCCAGCGGAGTTCCGCCGCGCGCTGCTGCTGGTTTCGGGGCATGAAAATGGCTCTTGAGGGTTGTTGTTCTGGCTCGGGCCGTTAGGGTCGGGTGACCGGGACAGGGGCTCTCGGGGAGAACGTATGGTGGGCAGGCCGATTCTTGGACGATGGGCGTTAGAGCCCGGGCTTTTCGGTGGCCGCCCCTGCGACTTGTCCGGTTGCGCTGCGAGCGCGGATCCGTCGGTGTCGTTTGCCCACGGCGTCTCCCGTCTGTCGATAAGTGAGTGGAGGTGATGATGGTGAGATCGGTCGCGTTGGATGTGCACTTGGATTTCTGTGAGGTCGCGATCGTCGAGGATGGCGAGGTTCGCTCGGCGGGCAGGATCGAGACCAAGCCGGGGCAGCTCGAGCTGTTCGCTTGCAGCTTGGGGCCGGATGATCGGGTGGCGCTTGAGGTGACGGGGAACGCGTGGGAGATCGCGCGGATCATCGAGCCGCACGTCGCGCAGGTGCTGGTCGTCAGCCCGAGCGATACCGGTATCCGGCAGGCGCGCGCGAAGACCGACCGTCTTGACGCGAGGACGCTCGCGCGGCTGTTGGCGGCAGGGTCGCTGGACGGCGTGTGGATGCCTGACCGCTGGACGTGGGTGATGCGTCGGCGGCTGTCGCGTCGCTCGCAGCTGGTGTGGGCGCGCAGCCGCTCCAAGAACCAGATTCACGCGGTCCTGATGCGCCAGCTGGTGGGTCGTCCGCCGGTCTCGGACCTGTTCGGCGTCAACGGCCGCGAGTGGCTCAAGGGTCTTGAGCTGGCGATGGAGGAGCGCGAGACGGTCGATGCTCACATCCGCCAGATCGAGTTCTTGGAGAAAGAGCTGGCCGAGGTGGAGCGGCTGATCGCGGGTGCGGCTATGGAATCTGCGCAGATCAAGCGGCTGATGAGCGTGCCCGGAGTGAACGTGATCGTCGCCGCGAGCTTCCTCGCCGCGATCGGTGACATTCGCCGCTTCGGGAGCCCGCGCAAGCTCGTCGGCTACCTCGGCCTCGATCCGCTCGTGCGCCAGTCGGGTGCGGGGCCCGCGACACACGGACACATCTCAAAGCAGGGCTCGGTCCGTGCGCGCCACGCGCTCGTGGAGGCGTGCTGGACGACGGTGCGCCAGCCCGGCCCGCTTCACGCGTTCTACCAGCGCATCCGCGCGCGCGGCGGTCACTCCGTGGCGATCGTTGCTGCCGCGCGCAAGCTCGCGTCACTGTTCTGGTGTCTGCTGACGCGCGAGCAGGACTACGCCTACCAGCAGCCCTCGCTGACCAAGAAGAAGCTGCGGCGCCTGGAAATCACCGCCGGCGCGGAGCGCTACACGCCGACGGCCGCGGGCATCTATAGCGCCAACGACGCGGTCCGTCAGGCCGAGCGTGAACTCGCGCGCCAGGCCGAGGTCGCCTACGCACAAACCGTGCGCGACTGGCATGCCACGCAACCGGTGAAGGTGGGCGCGAGTGTGACACCGGGGCGCGCATCAAAGAAACCCCTAAAGGGTGAAGCTGCGCGGCAGACCACAAGCCCCTGACGTCTGCGCTTCGCTACGTCATCGGCTCGCGCCCACACCAACAATCCCACATCACGGTCCGGCCTGCAAGCCCGCGCCACAGCGCTGGTGCGGACCCCGCGAGGGCAAAACTCGCGCACACCACGCCCGTCGAGGCAAAGCCAAGCCACAGGAGCCCGTCTGACGCCCTGCGACGAAGCCCCGCGGCCAATCCAATGGCCGCGATCATCGCAAAGAGCGACCGAAACATAGCCCCAGCCCCCTTGATTTTCATCCGTCGTCCAAGGCGACAGTGTGAGTCGCCTCCGCCGAGCCGCTCGCTTTGGCCGCAAACCGGCAGCGTGGGGTCTGCTTTGGCTACGCGTCGATCGCCGCAAGGGTGGCGCGGCACTGCGCCGCTTCGCGGGTGATCCCGTGTGCCCCGAGCTGCGCTGCGATCTCCTCGGCCTGCTCGAGCATGTGCTGCGCGCGCTCGCCGTCCTCGGGCCGGCCGTGGGCGATGAGCATGCCGGCCCAGCCGGTGCGGGTGCGGGCGAGGAACAGCGGCGCGCCGAACCGCTCCTCGATCTCGGCGGCCGCGGCGAAGTGGCCCTCGGCCTGCTCGTAGCGCTCGAGCGTCGTGGCGAGCCTGGCGAGCACGCGGGCGATCGAGCCGTACAGGACCGAGCCCCCGGACGCGAGCTGGCCGGAGAACGGCGCGAGGAGCTCGTATAGCTCCGGAGCGCGATCGCCGAGCCCGAGATCGGAGCAGACATCCGCCCAGCCCAACACCGTTCCTGACCACGCGGCGTCGCGCGGCACACTCTGGAAGTCCTCGGCGAGCACCAGCTGACGCGCCTCGGCATCTCGGCCGGCCTGCATCAGCGAGATCGCGGCGGCCGCCCGCCACGCAGGAAGGCTGCCCGAATGGCCGGCCACCTGAGCGAGCTGTTCTGCGAGCTCGCCCGCTCGACCCTGGTGGAGGCGGATTGTGAACAGCTGCCCCCCGAGGAATATCGCGGCGTCGGGCTCGCCGGATGCGTTCCCGGCCTCGAACGCCTCGGTCGCCAACTGCTCGGATGACTGAAGGTCACCCTCAATGAGCGCCCAAACGCAGTCGTTGAGTAGCCGCAACCAGGCGAACGACGGCTGCGGGACGGACGCGGCCAGCGTTCTCATCGTTGCCAGAGCGGACTCCGCCTGTAAGCGATCCCCGGTTTCGTTGCCCACTATCCACTGGCTCTCCGCCGCGCAGAAGCTCAGCCATGGGTCATCCAGCAACGGCACAAGTCCCGCGAGTTCGTGGGTCAGCCGCTTGCGCTCCTGAAGCATGTCCGGTGTCCAGATCGCCCCGCCCGCATTGTGCAGCGTATGCGCAAGCGCGAGCGGATCGTCGGCGGCTCGGGCTATTTCGAGCGCTTCCGCCGCCAGCTGCCGGCAACGGTCCGGATCACCGGCGTAGTGGAGCTCGATGGCGAGCAGCGCGAGCACCCTCGCCCGCCGTGGATCATCGTCCGACAGCATTCGCGCAGCGGCCTCGAGCGCACGTACGCGGGCGGCGTCGACCGCTCCGACCTGGCTGCTCCATCCACGGCTGTTCGCGAGGACCGCGTGGCAGAGCCGGTCCGCGTCGCCGAGCTCCTCGGCGAGCGCCGCGGCGTCGAGCAGCGTCTGGCGATGCTCGACGGCTCCGACCTGGCGCTGGGCCTCTCCCAGGCCGACCAACAGGTCGCAGCGCTCTGAGCGATCGCCTCCCCGCTCCCGGTCGCGAAGCTCGAGTGCTTGGCGATACCAGCGCGCGGCCTCGTCGGGTGCGAGCTGTTGCAGCGCGCGCTCCGCGGCCAGTCGCGCGTAGTGAGCGGCCTTGGCGACGTCGGCGCTGACGACGGCGGCGGCCCAATGTCCGGCGAGCTCGCCGAGTCGCTCGCCCGGCTCCTCCCCGCACTGCTCCTCGAGTGCTTCGGCTACGCGCTGGTGAAGCCGCGCGCGGCGCGTGGCTCCGAGGTCCTCATACAACGTGTGCTCGACGAGCGCATGTGTGAACGAAAAGCGTCCGACCTGTTGTGAACTCTCCTGAAGCAGCGAAGCCGCGACCGCTTGGTCGAGCAAGTCGAGCAGGCGCGCCTCGGGGAGATCTACCCCTGCCAGGAGCAGATCGAGGTCGAAGTCACGGCCGATAACGGCGGCGGCGCTGAGCGCCGTGCGCGCGTCTGGACCCAGACGATCCACGCGCCGGCCAATCACCTCGCGCACGCTTTGCGGCAGGCCCAGACTGGCCACGTCTCCCACCAGCCCCCAGCGTCCCCCCTCCTGCACGATCGCCCCGGACTCCGTGAGGTGGCGCAGGAGCTCACCGGCAAAGAACGGGTTGCCGTCGGTCTCACGCGTGATCTCCCGCGCAAGCTCACGCCCATCCTCGTCTAGCTCCTGCCCAGCCGTTGCTTCCATCAACGCAAGAACGTCCTCGGCGCGAAGACCCGTGAGCTTGAGGCGCTCGCCGCCCTGGTCGCGGTGAAGGTCCGCCAGAAGCGCTGTCAGGGGATGGTCGCGCGCGAGATCGGAGTCGCGGTAGACCCCCAGCACCATCACCCGAATCGAGGCGCCCGCCGTCATGACGTGACGAAGCAGCGACAGTGTCGGCTGATCGGCCCAGTGCAGGTCATCGAGGATCAGCAGCAGCGGTTCCTCCTCACCCGCACCCTCGAGCAGGCCGGCGACGGCAGCGTAGAGCAGATAGCGCTCGGTCTCGGGATCGCTCGCGCGTGTAGGAGAAAGATCTGGTACGCGATCGCGCAGGGCGGGCACGAGGCGCGCGAGGTCGCCGCCGTAATGCTCGAGATGGGCGTCGAGGAGTTTCTGCGGTGCCTGGGTGATGAGATACCCGAGCGCCTGTGCCCAAGGCTGGTAGGGCACGCCGAGGTCCTCATCGCAGCGCCCATAGAGCACGGTCGCCCCCTCTTCGCGGACCGCTAGCGCCAGCTGCGTGGAGAGCCTCGTCTTACCGACACCCGCCTCCCCGCTGATTAACGCCAGGCGCAGCGATCCCGCGCGCGCCTGTCCCCACAGTTCTGTGAGTCGCTTGCGCTCGGCCACCCGGCCGACGTAGCCGGTCGCCGGCAGCTCTCGCAGCCGCTCGGGCAACGCGATGCCGATTGACAGGAGCGGCTCCCACTCAAGCTCAAACGCCAGCACCGGCTCAGAGATGCCCTTCAGCTCGAGGTCACCAAGAGGACGGAAGCGATTCTCCTCGCGCGCCCCGGCGACGTGGCGCACCAGTGCGTTGACGACAATCTGCCCGCCCTCAGCCACAGCGCACAGCCGCGATGCCTCGACGGCCGGCCAGCCGAAATAGTCCCCCTCCTCGACCGTGGCATCACCGAGGCTCACACCAATCCTTACCTCGAGCTGCTCCTCTGCGCGACGGTTGCGCGCCTCCACGGCCTGCTGCATCGCGACCGCGCACGACAACGACTGGGCCGCGCTGTCAAACGCCGTCATCAGCCCATCGCCAAGGTTCTTCACCTCCCGGCCACCCGTACGCTCGAGCGCCCCCCGCAGCAGACCGAAGTGCTCTGTGCGCAGCTGCTCTGCTGCGACCGGGCCGATGCGGTCGGCGATCGCAGTCGAACCCACCAAATCGGTGATCAGCATCGTGACGGTCTCCACGACTGGCGGGCTCATCCGCCCATCATCCGCCCATCACGGGGCTAGCGCAACGACATCGTGCTGGGCTGTGCTGGAGCGCCCACCTCACCCTCTCGGAGCATCCACATTCCCATCCGCGTCCGGACAACACGCCTGCTCGCCGAGCGATGCGAGCGCCTCGCGATCTCCCCGCCTCGCTGTCGCCTTGGACGAGGTCGAGGCGTCCGGGCACACGCTGGCGACACGCTCGCTTTCGCGGGGGCGATGCAGAAGTCCGGGCGCGGTCGGCGCCGGTTGCTCGAAGTCGTCCGCAGCAGGCATGCCGACAGCATCCCTCCACTCGCTCGCATTGAACTCGAAGCAGCACTCAGATCAGACGCAGACCGCCGGTTGATGGCGTTCCCACGATCGACGAGCAACACGCTCACCGCGATGCGGCTCGCGCGCGTAGCGGTTAGAGCCGAACGCGACGGCTCGCCGTCCTGGGTTGGGAACAACAGCGGATCCACCAAAGCCAGCACATCCGCGGCCACTGACCCCGCGGGCTTCTTCTTGAGCTTGGCCTGGTCAGTGTGGGGCACGGGAGCGCTAGTGACGCTGCTTCCTACTCGGTGGCGAGCGGGTCGGAGCCTTCGAGAATCTGCACCATCGCGACCAGGGCGGAGACAACATCCTTGTAGCCGAGGCTTCTGACGATTAGCCCGTGAGCCAAGTCGTAGACGATGCCCTGGTCGTAGGCACTTTCAAGCCCTACGCTCGTGAGGACGTGGACTGTGGGGATCGATAAGACCAGCTGCCGGTAAGGCAACAATGGCCCTGGCTCGATTGTCATGTCGAAGGTGTCGATCAGGTCCCTGTACCAGGTGCGCACGCCGGCGTGACCCTCCCGGGGCGTGCCGCCCTCCACGGCCACCGAGAACGACAGGACACGTGCATTCTCGTCATAGAGCGACAGCAAACGGTCGACGTCGCGGGCGTTGAACGCGTCGTAGAGCTCGAGGATGCGGGCGACGTTGCTGTTCGGAGAGGCGGTCGAGGTCAACGCCTGAAAGGTAGCCCACGGACTCAATGCAGACGGTGCCCGATTAGCTGAAGTGGGTAGCGTGCGATAGCCACGGCCGCGCGTCGTCAAATCCGTGATGCCGGATCTCGATCCCACGCCATTGCTTCGCGTCCGCGACGGGATGTACGCGGCTGACCTGACGAGCTCCGAGCGCGTCGGGAAGTCCTGGAGGAAGGCGGGCAGACGACTTGCTTGCGTGGAGCAAAGCAGCAGCCCATGCCCGAGCGCGAGCGCATCGAGCCCGGCGCTCGCGCCCCGGTTTTCGGATGCTCCAGAGTTGGAGTCCGGCTGTCGCGGACATCATCGGCGCTCGGCGTGCATGCACCGTCGAGATGATCTCCTCGATGTCGATGCCCTGAAGGTAGATGCTCGTGGTGCCGAGGTTCGCATGTCCGAGCTGGCGCTGGATGACGTTGAGCGACACCCCCTCGCGAGCAAGCTCGACGGCGTGCGCGTGGCGCAGCTGGTGGGGTGCAAAGCGTCTCCTTACGCCGGCCTCTGAGGCATGGCGGCGGAACTCAGTGCGCACTGCGGCGGCTGACCAGGGTCGACCGCGCGTTGGGCCGTCGATCACGCAGAACAGAGGGCCCGCGGGCAGCTCGAGGCGCGCTGAGAGCCAGGGCTTCAGGTTCTCCCAGCCCCATGGGTCCAGGCCGACCTCGCGCCGCCGTCCGCCCTTGCCCCGACGCACGAGCACGGACCCGCGCTGTTGATCGAGGTCGTGCTCGCTGAGCGCGAGCGCCTCCTGGACGCGGAGGCCTCCTCGCCAGAGCATCACGATCATCGCCCCGAGCCTGAAGCCGTGGGGGTCCTCGCTTGCGTGGCGCATGACGCAGACGATCTCCTCGACGGTCGGCGGATCGGCCGGGTAGAGCATCCCCTTGTTGCGGGGAGCGCGCCCTGCGTAGAAGCCGGGGAGCGTCGCCGGTGAGCGGCGCCTCCCGGCCGAGTCGAGCACTGCAGAGTCGGTCATCGGGTTCTCCTTCCATCGCGTGGCTGGTAGTGGTGCTGCTCTACCAGGAACCGAAGGACTATCGGGGAGAACGTCTCCTCGCGCAGTCGGTTAGCGTCTGAGCCCACGAGAACCGAAGTGGCAACCGCCACGTCGATAGGGAGGCGGTCATGTACGTAGTCGTGCGGAGCTATTCCGGGCCCGGTGCTTCGGAGCTCTTCGATCTCCTCGGGCACGCGAGCAGGACGTAAAGGACCTCATCGGCGGGGTGCCCGGCTTCGTCAGCTACGCGGCCTTTCGCAGCGGCGCGGACAGCGGCATGACCGTGACGGTGTGCCAGGACAAGGCCGGCACCGACGAGTCCTCCCGGCGCGCCGCCGAGTGGGTAAAGGAGAACGTAAGCCACGGGCAGCCCGCCTACGATCACCGAGGGCAGCACCGTGCTTCAGTTCAGCTCGTAGGCGTATTTCCCGCGCGTCCTGCTAGGGAGGAGTGGGCGATCGTGCCGACGACTCCGGCGCCTGCTTTGTAGGCGGCGAGCGAGCGTGTGCCGACGCTCAGCCGACGCGCTCGGAGATCCCGCAGCGGGCGTCTGCTCGGCTGAAGCGCGGACGTTCGCTCGACTCGCAAAGCGGTAGCAATGGGCGCGCGTGATACTTGGCCGCACGATGCCCGTTGAGTCCACGACCCCCGACCTGGTGGAGGCTATCCGCGCAATGCTCGAGGCTGGAGATCGCCGGGACGCTGACACGATGATGAGCATTTTTGACCCTGACGTTGTCCTGGACCTGTCGCGTGTTGGGCTGGGTAGCTTCAGGGGTCACGCGGCCGTGCGGGACTTTCTCGCGGACTGGTGGAGAAGCTACGAGCAGTTCAAGAACAAGCCCGAGGAGATCATTGATCTGGATAACGGGGTCGTGCTGAGCATCAACCACCAGATCGCCCGCCCGGTCGGCGTCAGCGGACAGGTAGAGCGGACTGACGCCTACGTCTTCCTGTTTGACGCGGGCGCGTTCGTGCGGTGGACGGCCTACCCCGACATCGACGAGGGTCGTGCTGCCGCCGAACGCCTCGCCGAGGAACGGGGGTAGGCGATGTCGGAGAACCTGGACCTCGTGCGCTCGATCTACGCGGACTGGGAACGCGGGGACTTCAGCCATGGCGAGTGGGCGGACCCCGAAATCGAGTGGGTGTTGGTCGAGGGACCCTCACCGGGCACATGGCGCGGGCAGGCCGGGATGGCGGAGGGCTTCCGCGCTTGGTTCAGCGCCTCGGAGGATGTGCATGTCTACGCGGACGAGTTTCAAGAGCTCGACGATGAACGCGTGGCCGTGCTCGTCCACGGCACCGGACGCGGCAAAGCGAGCGGCTTGGAGTACTCGCCCGAGATGACGAGGACCGCACACCTATTCCACATCCACGGAGGGAAGGTCGTCAAGTTCGTCTTCTACTTGGACCGCCACCGCGCCCTCGCCGACCTCGACCTCGAGGAGTAGGCGATGTCGCAGGAGAACGTGGAGCGCTACCGGCGATTGACTGATGCCTTCAACCGACGCGACTGGGATGCCACCGTCTCGATGGCCGACGAACAAGTCGAGGTTGAGTCCCGCCTTGTTGCGATGGAGGGCAGCTATCAGGGTTACGATGGGCTGCGGCGTTGGTGGGACAACTTTCTCGCTGCCTTTCCCGACTACACCATCGAGGTCCTGGAACTGCGCGACCTCGGAGACGTCACGCTCAGCCGCATTCGGGGCTACGGCCATGGCGCTGGGAGCGCCACTCCCGTGGTGGACCCGTTCTGGTTTGCGATGGAGTGGCGCGACGGGAAGTACGTGTGGTGGCGTTACTTCGGGACCGAGGCCGAGGCCCTCAAAGCCGTCGGGCTGGAGGAGTAGGCGATGTCGCAGGAGCACGGGTCCCACGACGGGCGCAAGCAGTTTGAGGCTGTGCTGGACGCCCTTAACGCGCGGAACTTCCAATCGCTCACCGAGCTTCTCGACCCTGCGGGTGGCGTTTCGTTCCGTTCTTGGAGCTACTGAGGGAGTGGTCGCGTACACGGGCATCGACGGCTTGCGGAAGTGGGCGGAGGAGGTGGACGCGATCTGGGAGGACTGGCACCAAGACGTGGTGGACTACCGCGAGGTGGGCGAGAGTCAGGACGTCGCCGTCATCCGCGCGACCGGGAGGGCGAAGGCGAGCGGGGTGCCCCTCGACACCTGTACCGGAAACGTGGTGACGCGGCGGCACGGCAAGGGGTGGCGGATTGACGCGTACTCCGATCCGCGCGAGGCCCTCAAAGCCGTGGGGCTGGAGGAGTAGGCGGTGTCGCAGGAGAACGTGGAGGTCGCACGCAGGTCCTTCGAGGCGTGGCAAAACGACGACTATGAGACGTGGATCGCTCTCCACGACGCGGACGTTGAGTATCTCGGGGCTGCCGAGCGACGCCTGGGTCAGGGCGTGTACCGTGGCCATAAGGGCGCGAGCGAGTTGTGGCGCCTCTGGCGCGACGAGGTCGAAGGGTTCTGGATCGAAAGTGAGGAGATCCGCGATCTTGGGGACGGGCGGGTACTCCATCTCGGTCAGATGGGGTTTCGCGGCTCGGCCAGCGGGGTCGAGGTCGATTCGCCGCTGGCGTTGGTGATCACGCTGCGCGACGGGAAGATCGTCCGCTCGACGGACTTCATGAGCCACCACGAAGCTCTCAAAGCGGTCGGGCTGGAGGGCTAGGCGATGTCGCAGGAGAACGTCGAGCAGTTGCGGGCGAACGTCGAAAGCTTCCTCGCTGGAACAAGCGAGTCCGCCAGGGAGGACATGCTCGCGGGGCAGGCCGAAGGTTGGGACCCTGAAATCGAACTGGATGCCTCCGAGGCACCTGTATTGGATATCGCCGGGGTCTATCGAGGAAGGGACGCCGTTCAGCGGTTCTGGCGCGAATGGCTTGCCGCCTGGGAGACTTTCCGGTTCGAGTACAAGTTGGTTGATGCCGGGGACCGCGTAGTCCTGCTGTTGGACCCGAGGATGCGCGGGCGCTCGACGGGCATCGACGTTCCCTTTGGCAACATCGCGTGGGTCTATACGTACCGGGGTGGACTGCTGGTCCGCCAGAAGCTCTACATGGATCAGTCGGAGGCCCTCAAAGCCGTGGGGCTGGCGGAGTAGGCGATGTCGCAGGAGAACGTGGAGATCGTCCGTCGGCTCTTTGAGACGTTCAATCGGCAGGACGCCTCGGCAGTAGCAGAACTCTGGGCGCCGGATGCAGAGTGGCGACCTGCGTTCATCGGCGGCGGCCAACTGGAGAGTGCCGTGTTTCGAGGGCCGGAGGGAATGGCCGAGTTCGTCGCGGTGCAATCGGAGACATGGGAGAGCGTCCACGCCGAGCCGGTGAAAATGCGCGACCTCGGCGACACCGTCCTGGTAGAGGTGCATCTCTCGGCGGTCGGTAGAGGTAGCGGCGTCCCGGTCGACGTGATCACCTGGAACGTATTCGAGGTTCTCGACAGCAGATTCATTTCCGGAACTGCGTATACAAGCTCCGCCGAGGCTCTCAAATCCGTGGGCCTGGAGGAGTAGGCGGTGTCGCTGGAGAACGTGGACCGACATCGCCGTGTGATCGAGGCTTATAACGCGCGAGACGTAGAGGCGTTCGTCGCGCTCTGCGATCCGAGCGTCGAGGTTTACTCAGTGTTCGCGGCGGTCGACGGCGGTGTCTACCAGGGGCACGACGGGTTGCGGACATACTTTGACGACGTCGGTGACGCGTGGGGGGGTCAGATCCGCCTCGAACCCGAGGGATACTTCGACATCGGTGAGAACACGCTCGCTATCTATGTGCTACATGGGCACGGAAGGCAGAGCGGCGTGGAGGTTACGATGCCGTTCGCCCAAGTGGTGAGGTGGAGCGACGGCCTCGGCACGTACTTCAAGGCGTACACGGGCGCGGAGGACGCGTTCCGGGACCTCGGCATCTCAGAGGACGCGCTGGAGCGGATCGAGCCATAGTGGTGTCCGAGAACCTGGACCTCGTGCGGTCGATCTATGCGGACTGGGAGCGCGGCGACTACAGCAGGGCTGACTGGGCGGACCCCGGAATCGAGTACGTGTCTGCTGACGGCCCCGACCCGGGCGCCTGGACGGGGCTGGTAGAGATGGCAGAGAATTTCCGCGCCTGGCTTGGCCTCTGGGAGGGGTTCCGTCTGACGGCGGTCGAGTATCGTCAGTTCGGGGCTGAGCGCGTGGTGGTGCTTGACCACTACAGCGGCCACGGCAAAACGAGCGGGCTGGACATCGGGCAGATCCACGCAACGGGAGCATGGGTGTTTCACATCCGCGACGGCAAGGTCATGCGGATGATCCGTTACTTGGACTCCGACCACGCCCTCGCCGACCTCGGCCTGGCGGAGTAGGCGATGTCGCAGGAGAACGTGAAACTGTTGCGCCGGGGAATCGAAGCGTGGAACCAGCGCGAACTCGACGTGTGGCTTGACTTGGGGACGCCAGACGTCGAGTGGATGCCCGCCGGTCCAGCGGCGGTAGAGCGGACCGTCTATCGAGGCTATGACGAGGTGCGCGATGGAATCGAGGCAGTGTTCGAGACCTGGGAGGTGTTCGAGTTCCAAGAGGGTGAAGTGCGGGATCTCGGCGAGGCCACTCTCTGGCTCGGGCGCGTCCGCATGCGTGGAAATGCGAGCGGGCTTGAGCTCGACCAAGAGTTCGCGATCCATAGCGTGGCGCGGGACGGCAGGATGGCCCTGATCCACAGCTTTCTCTCGTGGCATGAAGCCCTCAAAGCCGTGGGGCTGGCGGAGTAGGCGATGTCGCAGGAGAACGTGGAGATCGTCCGGAGATCGATAGACGCCTACAACGGGCACGACGTCGACTTTTTACTGGACATCTACGACACGCTCTTTACACCCGACGTCGAGTGGTATCCGGCCATGGGGGCTATCGAGGGCGAAGTCTTCCGCGGACGTGACGGCGTGGAGGTGTACTTCCGGCGC
>CAVWZC010000016.1:0-267412 GCA_963759445.1 uncultured Solirubrobacteraceae bacterium | reverse complement strand
CCCGAGCGACCGTGTCGGGACGGAGCGGCTGGTACAACCAGCATGAAAGCCAGCGAGAGGTCAGCCAGCCCATGGGGAGCGAAGCGGTTTTCAGGCAGGCACCGGGGCGCGTCGCGCGCCCCGCGACGGCGTGCGTAGCGCGAGCCGGCCGCGCCCGCGGGTCGGGAACGTGAACGCGGACGGGGTCGCGCAGTTCGCCGAGCGCGTCGGCGCGAACATCTCGCGCGCGGTCACGACGGCGCCCGCGGCCCTCGACGCACTGCTCGTTGCGCTGCTCGCGGGCGGCCACGTCCTGATCGAGGACTACCCCGGCGTGGGCAAGACGGCGCTCGCGCGCTCGCTCGCGGCATCGATCGGCTGCGAGTGCTCGCGCATCCAGTGCACGGCGGACCTGCTGCCCTCGGACATCACGGGCGCGAACGTCTTCAACCAGCTCACGGGCAGATTCGAGTTCCGGCCCGGCCCCGTGTTCGCGAACCTCGTGTTCGTCGACGAGATCAACCGCGCGCCCGCGAAGACGCAGTCCGGGCTGCTCGAGTGCATGCAGGAGCGCCGCGTCACGGTCGATGGCTCCACGCACGAGCTCGCAGAGCCGTTCCTCGTGATCGCGACCCAGAACCCGATCGACTACGAGGGGACCTACCCGCTGCCCGAGGCGCAGCTCGATCGCTTCATCCTGCGGCTCACGCTCGGCTACCCGGAGGCCAGCGCCGAGGCCGGCATGCTGGCCGACCACGCCACCCGCGATCGCGTGCTCGATCTCGAAGCGGTGTGCGACGTCGAGGACGTGCTCGACGCGCAGCGAGCCGTGCGGGGCGTGCACACCAGCGACGCGATCTGCCGCTACGTGGTCGCGATCCTCGCGCGCACGCGCGTCGATCCGCGTGCGGAGCTCGGCGCCAGCCCACGTGCGGGGCTGATGCTGCTGCGCGCCTCGATGGCTCGTGCCGCGCTCCGCGGTCGCGACCACGTGCTGCCCGACGACGTGCAGGAGCTCGTGCTCCCCGTCATCGCCCACCGCCTGCTGCTCGCGCCGGGCGCCGGCGAGGGCGAGCGCGAGGCGATAATCGCCGACGCGCTCAGCCGCGTGCCGGCTTTATGAGCCGCGCGGGCTCCACCGCGTCGCTCGGGATCGCGCTCTGCCTGCTCGCGGAGCTGTTCGGCGTGCGCGCCTTCCTCGTTCCCGGCGTCGCGCTCGTGCTGGTCGCGGTCGGCGCCGCGGCGGCGGTGCGGGTGATGTGCTGGCGGGTCCGGCTGATTCGCGAGCCGCTGAGTGCCAGCGCCGAAGAGGGGCACAGGCTACGCGTGCGAACCCGGCTCGAGGGTCCACGCGCGCTGCGACGAAGCGGCGAGTTCGCGGCGCTCCTCGGCGGCGAGCCGCGGCCTCGACGCTGGCTCGAGGGTGAGACCTTCGAGGTCTCCGCGCTCGCGCGGCGCCGCGGCGTGCACGAGGTCGCCCCGTCCACGCTGCGCTTCGGCGATCCCTTCGGCCTGTGCGAGCGCAGCGTGCTCTCGGAGCCGACGCGCATGCTCGTGCTGCCGCGCGTGGAGCCCGTGAGGCGCGCGCAGCTCGCAAGGCTGGGGGCGCTGAGCAACTCGCGCAGGGCGCTCGCCGCCGCGGCAGGCGGGGAGCTCGATGACCTGCGCCGGGCGGACTCCTACGCGAGCGCGGGGCGCATCCACTGGCTGAGCACCGCGCGCACCGGCACGCTGATGGAGCGCAGGCTGCGTCCCGAGTCCGAAGCTCGCCCGCTGGTCGTGCTCGACGGGCGCGATGCCGCGGGCGCCGACGCCTTCGACGCGGCCGTGCGCGCGGTCGCCTCGCTCGCCCTTGCGCTCGCGCGCGCGGGCGGGTGCGCGTTGCTTCTGCCGCCCGAGCGGCGAGCGCATCGTCTCGATGCCGCGCTCAGCTCGTGGCCTCGGATCCACGCGCAGCTCGCGATGATCGCGCCCTCCGACGCGCTCGCATGGGATGTCATCCGCGCCGCGCCGCTGACGCTGTGGGTGAGCGCCAGCGCCGATGCACACGCGCTCAGGCATCCCGGCGATGGCGCAGGCTTCATCGCCTCGCCCTTCCCCGCCGCGCACGGCGAGGTCCTATTCACGGTCGCCGGCTGCGCCGTGCAGCAGCTGCGCCAGCACGCGGTTGCGGGTGCGCGATGAGCGCCTGGGCTGAGCGGCCGGCGGGCGTCGTCGGCGTGGGAGCACGGGTCGCGCCCGCGAGCGGCGCGCTCTGGCTGCGGTTGCTGACGTTCTTCGCGGTGACGGCCACGGCATCGCTCGCGTACGCGACGCTGCTGCGGCACCCTCCCGCGGGACGAGCGCTGGCCGTGGCCGCGGCCGCGACCGCGACCGGCGCGGCGCTGTCGCTCGTCGGGTCGCTCCTTGCCAGCCGCGGTGCGCGACGTGCGAGCGCGCGCGCGCTCGGCGGTGTGGCGATCGCGCTCGTGACGCTGCTCGCGATCGCGCTCGGGCTGCTCGCGATCGGCGTGCCCGCGCACCTCGTGCTGCCGTGGCACTGGGGCGCGCTCTTGCATGCGCTCGAAGGTGGCGTCGCCGGCCTGCACGACTGGAGGTGGCCGTACCTCGGCGGCTCGCGCTGGGCGCGCGTGTCGGTACTGACGCTGCTCGTGCCCGCCACCACGCTGATGGCGCTGCTCTGCTTCTGGCCCGCTCACGCGCGTGCCGGCGCGCGCCGCCTGATGGCGTTCGCGATCGCGGTGGCGCTCGCGGTTTGCGGCATGGCAAACGCGCCGGCGGGGGCCTGGCGGGCCCAGGGCGTGCTGCTCGTGTTGCTCGTGTTCGCGTGGCTCTGGCTCCCGACGCTGCGCACGTTCGACGCCGGACGCGCGCTTGGCTGGACGCTCGCGTGCGCGCTGGCGGCGCTCGTCGCCGCACCGCTGCTGGGTGGCGCGCACGCGTGGATCCCCTTCGCCTCGCGCGAAGGCGCACAACGGACCGCCTTCCAGTGGGATCAGCTCTACGGTCCGATCGGCTGGTCGCAGTCGCACGCGCCGATGCTGACGGTGCGCGCGAGCACGCCGCCCGGCCTTTTGCGCGTGACATCGCTGGACCGATTCGACGGTCTGCGCTTCATCCGCTCGGATTCGCCACCCGAGACGGCGCTCTCCGATATCAGCGCGCAGCGCCGCGACGCCTCATGGTTCGAGCGCGACTCGATCGAGGTCGACGGATTGCGCTCGAGCCTGCTCGCGGGCGGCGGCGGCATCGCGACCGGCCTCGAGTGGCAGGGAGCGCGGCAGAGCGCGACGCAGACGCTCGTGCGCGAACCCGATGGAACGGTCGCGGCGGCGAGCGCTCCCCCCGCGGGCGCGAGCTATTCCGTCGTCTCCTATGACCCGAAGCCCACCGCGGCACAGATGCGCGCCGCGCCGCGCACGCTGCCGCGCGCATACCGCCCCTACACCGAGTTCGAACTCCCCGCGCCGGAGGCTAGCGCTCTGCGCGCGCCACAGCTCGCGCGCGAGGCGAGCTTTCCACCGAGCGAGCTCACCATCCCCTCGCCCGCCCTTGACGTCGGCACAGACGCGCACCTGATCGAGTCGCAGATCCTGGCCTCGCCCTACGCCCCGATGTACGCGCTCGCCAGGAAACTCGCGGCGGGTGCACCGACGAGCTACGACGCGGCCGCGCGGATCCAACGCTACCTGCTCTCCAACTACACCTACGACGAACACCCGCCGCTGCGGCGCTACCCGCTCGAGGCATTCCTGTTCAGCGATCGTCGCGGCTACTGCGAGCAGTTCTCGGGCGCGATGACCCTGATGCTGCGCATGGACGGCATCCCCGCGCGCGTCGGCGTCGGCTTCAAGCCGGAGCTGTTCGACTCCGCAACATCGACCTGGACCGTGCGCGCGGAGGACGCGCACTCGTGGGTCGAAGTCTTCTTCACGGGCATCGGCTGGGTCTCCTTCGATCCGACGCCGGCGACTCATGCCCTCGGCAGCGGCTCGACCCCCACGACCTCGAAGGGCGCCTTGCTCGAAGGCGCGACGGGCACCGCGGCTACCCAGACCTCGAGCGCGCACGCGCATTCCGGGGCGCGCGCGCGCGCAGCGCGCAGCTTCCTGCCGCTCGCGTGGTGGCAGATCGCGCTCGCACTCGTCGCGCTCGCGCTGGCCCTATGGGCTCTGGCGGCGTGGATGAGGGCGCACCGGCGTGGCAGAGAGGCCGCCGACCTCGGACCCCTCGAGAGGGCGGTTCGAGAGCTCGAGGCGGCCCTTGCCGCGTCGGCCTGGCCGCTGCTCCCGGGGATGACGCTGACGCAGATCGCCCAGCATTTCGAGCGGGCTGCGCAGCACGAGGCGGCCGCCTACGTCGTGCTGCTGCGCGACCTGCGCTTCGGGCACCCGCTCGCGCTCGGCGAGCGCGATCTCTCCGCGCTGCGCTCCCAGCGGCTCGCACTGCGGCGCGCGCTCGCGCGTGGCCGCGGTTTGAGGGGCCGGCTGCGGGCGCTCGCGCTGCTGCCGCCGCGCGCACTGCGCCTTCACTAGCGCCCGGAGAACGATGCCGCCGCGGTGGCCGCGTCGCGCGCGTATGTATGGCGGGCGCGCAAGAGGAAGACGCCGCCGGCGGCGAGCGCGCTCAGCATGATCAGGAAGGTGACCTGCAGGCCGGTGCCGACCGCGGAGGAGACGATCCCGTGGGTGTGCGTTCCGATCGGGGCCTGCGCTGGCACGAGCCCGGCGACGAGGTCGGCGACGACGCCGAACAGCAGAGGGGCGGCCGCCTGCGTGAGCGAGCGCAGGAACGTGCGCGTGCTCTCGGCGCGTCCCCATAGCCCCGAGGGCATTATGTCCAGGCGCGCCGCGTCCAGCGGCGGGTTCGCCGCCGAGATGAATGCGGCGCCGCCGACGTAGAACCAGATCGCCGGTCCCAGCCGGCTCGTGAGCAGGCCCGCGAGCAGCAGGGCGGCTGCGGCCAGGTAGGAGATCGCCGGGACCCACAGACGCGCCTGGGGGTTGCCGGAGTGCACGAGCGCGTCGGTCACGCGGCCGCTGACGAGCGTGCCGACGAGCGCGCCAGCGACCAGCAGCCCGAGCACGAGCGTGGCCGTCGCCTGGCTCGCCTGGTAATGCCCGCGCAGGAACACGACGGCGAACGTCTGCAGGCCGGCGAGGAAGAAGTAGCCGAGCGAGGAGCTGATGATCAGCAGCACGTTCGTCGGGACGCGCATGATGTAGCGGATCGAGGCGACGAGCCCCATGTCCTTGGGATCCTCCGTGAGCACGAGCTCTGGATCGGGCTCGACGTCACCGACGCGAGGCGGCGGACGCTGCTCGGCGGTGAGGTCCTGCTCGTCCTCCCCCTCCCCCTCCGCTTCACGCTCGCCCGAGGCCTTGGCCTTTGCGCGCGCGTCGGCGGCGCGGTGGGCCTCGGCGACGGCGGCCTCGAGGTCCTGGACGCCGGGCTCGAGCCGGCTCTGCCCTCCGCGCGGCGGCTCGGGAACCGTTCGCCACAGCGCCCTCGCGAGGAAGAAGCCCGGAAGCGCGAGCACGAACAGCGAGACTCGCCAGGAGAGGATGCTCGCGAGCGTCCCGCTGACGATGAAGCCGGCGGCCGTACCCGCGATCTCGCCGCTCAGCACGTAGCCGTAGATGCGGCCGCGCTCAGACGCGGGGAAGTAGTCGCCGGTGAGCGAGGCGATCGCCGGCCCCGCGGTCGCCGCGACTGCGCCGAGCCCGACGCGCGTGAGAAGCAGGTCCGAGTAGGAGTGCGCGAACGCTCCGAGCAACGTCGCGAAGCTCCACAGCAGGATGCTCGCCGCGAGCAGTGGCACCCGGCGCGCGCGGTCGACGAGCAGGCCGACGGGGATCACCGCGACCGCCCCGACGAGCAGCGCTACCGAGTTCAGCAGCCCGATCTTCGTGTTGCCGATGTGCAACGCGCGCTCGAGCTGGGGCGCGACCGCGCCGACGGTTGCGATCTGTGCGCTGTTGAGTGCGAGCACGCCGCCAAAGAGGACGATCACGCGCGCACGCGCGGGACCTCCAACCAGCTCGACGACCTGGCCGCGCAGGAGCGCCGCGAGCTGGCGAAGCAGGCGCGCGATCGCGAGCAGCGCCCGCTCGAAGGCTCCCAGTTCCTCCACCTCAGGCGCGCCGAGCCGCTCTACGCCGCCGCTCGCGCGCGCATTGCTTGAAGTGAGGTCGCACCAAGGCTGCGCGCCCATCGTACGTCAGCGCGTCGCTGGCCCCGCAATTGCATCCGCGTGCGCGGGCGGCTGGTATTCTGCGGCGATCGAGGCCAGGCAAGCCGTCGTCCGCCTGGCTGCTCACCCGGAGAGGGGATCTCAAGGAGGAGACGTGGGAATCGGTGCTCGCACAGGAGACACACGGCGAGGGCTCCGCAGACGAGCCCTCCCGCTTGCATGTCTGCTTGCGCTCGCGGCGAGCCTCGTGTGCACCGCGAGCGCGCTCGCGAAGCGGACGGTCACCGTCGCCTTCAGCTGCACCACGGTCATCTACACCTTCGAAGGCTTTCCGAGCGGCAAGGAAGACACCGTCACCGAGGTGGTGCGTGCGGAAGGCGGCGTCATCCTCGCTGAAGAAAAGTTCACCTTCACCGGCCCCACAGGCTCCAACACGTTGAAGATCGCGCTGCCCACCGGGCACCACCTCGTGAAAGCCGAATCGCACTGGAAAACCAACGGCGCGATCGGCGAGAGCGGCAGGCACCGCGAACGACTGCAGTGCGCCTCGCCGCGCGCAGCGCTCGCCGTTCAGAAGCTGCAGGCGATCGCTGGCTCCGAAAAGGCATTCAGCGCGGGCGAACTGTCCGGCAAAACGGGACAGACGATCGACTACGAGATCATCGTCAGCAACACCGGCAACCTGCCGCTCGTGCTGAGCGCCTTCAGCGACCCGAACTGCGAAGCCGAAACGCTCATGGGGGGCCAGGGTGAAACTCCACTGGCCCCAGGCGCGCAGACGATCTACACGTGCACTCGCAGGCTCACGGAAAGCGGCACGTACACGAACGTCGCGTCGCTGACGGGCACGCCCGAGGAAGGCGGCAAACCGCTCACCGAACACTCCAACACGGTCATCACGACGGTCAGCTCGAAACCCCAGTTCGAAATCTCAAAGCTCCAGGAAATCGCTGGCACGAACGCCGGCTACACCGCCTCGCTCCTGAGCGCGACCGTGGGAGAGACCGTCGATTACGAGATCGTCGTGAAGAACACCGGCAACGTCGGGATCGTTTTCAGCGAATTCACCGACATCTACTGCGACCCGGGGACGCTCGGCGGCGGCCCGGGTGCGACGCCCGTCGCGCCCGGCGTGAGCACCGTCTACACGTGCACGCGCAGGCTCACCGAAGTGAGCACCTACGAAAACGTCGCGAGCGTCACGGGCACCGGCGTGGGCTCCAAGGAAAACCCGAAGACGGAGGCGACGAACACGGTCAAGGTAAAGGTCGCCGCGGCCCCAGCGAGCCTTCCCGGCGGCTCGCTGCCGGGCACGACCACCCCCACGAGCGGCACGGCTGGCACCTCGACGGGCACTCCCGGTAGCGGCGGCGTGCTCTCCTCGAAAGGCGCGAAGAAGCACCGCAAGACCGTGCACCACACGACCACGCACCGCAAGCCGCGCTTTACCGGGTAGAACTCCCGACTCGATGCGCTCGCCGGGGGAGACGCTCAGCAGGCGCCTGATGCCGCGCGCGATGGTCTCGCTCTCGCGCGTGAGCTGGCCCGCGCGAACGGGGGCGGCCGCTCGCCGTCGCGTGCACCGCGGTGGCCGGGTCGAGCTCTACTTCGCCTTCGAGGACCCCTGCAGCGCGGTCGCCGTGCTCGACCTCGAGCGCCGGCTCGCTTCGCGCGCGGTCACGCTGTCGCTTCGCCCGGTCGTGCGGCGTGGCATCGCGGAAGACCCCGCCCGCGCGGACAAGCGCCGTTACGCGATCGAGGACGCGCGCCGTCTGGCGGGCCGCGGCGGGCTCGAGCTCGCGCGCTCGGAGCCGCTCGCGGCGGAGGACTGTGCGTTCCTCGCGGCGTGGACGGTCACTGCACCGGCGGGGGCGCCCCGGCTGCGCTTCGCGGCACGAGCTCTGCGGGCGCTCTGGTTCGACCCCGACCCGCCGGAGCTCTCGCCCGCCGGCTACGCGCCGCTGTGGCGCCAGGAGCTCGCTGGCGAGCCTCCCGCGCATCCCGAGCAGGCGCCGGTGCGACGTAACGAGCGCAGCATGCGCGCGCACCTGATCTACGACACGCCGGCGGCCTGGGTCCATGGGCGCTGGTACTTCGCGCACGACCGCCCCCGGCAGGTCTGCGAACGCCTCGATGAGCTCGGATGGAGTGAGCGGTGAGCGAGCGCGCGGTCGAGTTCTTCTTCTCCTTCCGCAGCCCCTACTCCTACCTCGCGGGCCCGCGCGCATTCGCGCTCCCCGAGCGCTACGCGATCGAGCTGCGCTTCCACGGCGTGATCCCGATGGCGATGCGCAGCCAGTCGGTGCCACCGGCCAAGCGCGTGCACACGCTGGTGGACGTGGCGCGCGAGGCCAAGCGCCTGGGGATGCCTTTCGGTCGCATCCACGACCCGATCGGCGACGGCGCGCTGCGTTGCCTGGTCACGGCCCAACACGCGCTCGATGTCGGGCGCGAGCGCGAGTTCGTGCTCGCGGCCAGTCGCGGCATCTGGGCAGAGGCGATCGACGTGGCGAGCGAGGAGGGTCTGCGGCGGGTATGCGAGCGGGCGGGGCTGAACTGGGCGCGCTGCCGGGCGGCGCTCTCGGACCCGCAGCTGCGCGCGCGCGTGGACGCGGATACGCAGGCGCTGCAGCAGGCAGGGCACTGGGGCGTGCCCGTGTTCCTGTTCGGCGAGGAGTCCTTCTGGGGCCAGGACCGGATCGAGGACCTCGAAGCCGCGCTGCGGCGCGCCGGGCTCGAGCGCTGACCGCGCTCAGAGCGCGGATAAGCTTGCCGGCAAGATGACGGTCTCGACCCCGGTCAGCATCGATCGCGAGCGCGTGGAGGAGCTCACCGAGCGCGAGCTCGCGGCTCTGAACGAGCGCACGCGCGGCTCGGCGGCGATGTACGAGCGCGCCCGCGGCTCGCTCAGCGGCGGGGTCGCCTCCTCCTATCAGGTGCGCGACCCGTGGCCGATCTACCTCGTCTCGGGCGAGGGGGCGTCGGTGACGGACATAGACGGCAACCGCTACTGGGACTTCCACAACGGCTTCGGCTCGATGGTCCAGGGTCACGCCAACCCCGCGATCGTCGCGGCCATACGCGACCGGGCGACGCTCGGCACGCACTTCGCGGCGGTCACCGAGGACACCGTGCTGGTCGCGGAGGAGCTCTCGCGGCGCTTTCAGCTCGAACGCTGGCGCCTGGTGAACTCGGGCTCGGAGGCGACGATGGACGCGATCCGGATCGCGCGCGCGCTCACCGGCCGCGAGACGATCGTGAAGATCTTCGGCTCCTACCACGGCCACCACGACGCGGTGATGGTCTCGATCGGTGTGCCCTACGAGGACATCGGCGACCGCGAGGACCTCGCCTCGCTGCCCTACGGCGCGGGTATCCCGAAGGCGGTGAGCGATCTGACCGTGCCCGTGCCCTTCAACGACGCGGCGGCGATGGAGCGACGGATCGAACGCCTCGAGCGCGAAGGGCGCGCGCCGGCGTGCGTGATCATGGAGGCCGCGATGATGAACCTGGGCGTGGTGATGCCCGAGCCCGGCTATCTCGCGCAGGTGCGCGAGCTCACGCGTCGCCACGGCGTCGTGTTGATCTTCGACGAGGTGAAGACAGGGCTCGCGATCGCGGCCGGCGGTGCGACCGAGCGCTTCGGCGTGCAACCCGACATGGTGACGCTCGCCAAGACGCTCGGCGGCGGCCTGCCGGCGGGGGCGATCGGTGCGAGCGAGCACGTGATGAGCGTGGTCGAGGACGGCAGCGTCTACCAGGTGGGCACGTACAACGGCAACCCGCTGGCGATGGCCGCGGCGCGCGCGAGCCTCGAGCAGGTGCTCACGCCGGCGGCCTACGAGCACCTCGATCGCTTGAACGACCGGCTGCTGCAGGGCTGCGAAGCGGTGATCGAGCGCCATCAGCTGCCGGGCTACGCCGTCGGCGTTGGCTCCAAGGGCTGCGTGACCTTCTCCCCCGTGCCGATCAGCGACTATGAGAGCTTCAAGTCAAACCAGGACGGCGCGGTCACCGAACTCGCCTGGCTGTGGAACATGAACCGAGGCATCTACATGACGCCCGGCCGCGAGGAGGAGTGGACGCTGTCGGTGATGCATACCGACGAGGCGGTGGACGCGTACGTGGGGGCCTTCGCGGAGATGGCGCAGGCGCTGACGGCATAGGGCGTCTCGCCCGCGGCGCGCTGTCGCGACGGCGCTGCTCGCGCGCGTAGTAGCTTCCCCCCGGTGAAGCTCGAGGAGTTACAGGACGAGGTCGCGCGCGGCGCGGTGGACACCGTGCTGCTGGCGCTGACCGACATGCAGGGCCGCCTGCAGGGAAAGCGCCTGACCGCTCGCCACTTCCTCGCCGAGGTGGCAGAGCACGGCGCCGAGGGCTGCAACTACCTGCTGGCGGTGGACGTCGATATGGCGACCGTCGGCGGCTATGCGATGTCGAGCTGGGAGCGCGGCTATGGGGACTTCGTCCTGCGCCCCGATCTCGCGACGCTGCGGCCGGTGCCGTGGCAGGAGGGCACGGTCGTGTGCCTCGTGGATGTGGCCTGGGAGGACGGCTCAGACGTGCTCGCCTCACCGCGCCAGGTGCTGCGGCGCCAGCTCGCGCGCCTGGCAGATCGCGGCTGGAGCGCGAACGCGGGCACGGAGCTCGAGTTTCTCGTCTTCAGGGACACCTACGAGCAGGCGTGGCACAAGGGCTACCGCGAGCTCGAGCCGGCGAACCTCTACAACGTCGACTACTCGCTGCTCGGGACCGCGCGCGTGGAGCCGCTGATACGCCGCATCCGCAACAGCATGGAGGCTGCGGGAATGCTGTGCGAGGACTCCAAGGGCGAGTGCAACCACGGCCAGCACGAGATCAACTTCCACTACGCCGACGCGCTCACGACGGCCGATGAGCACTCGATCTACAAGAACGGCGCGAAGGAGATCGCGGCGCTCGAAGGCATGTCGATCTCGTTCATCGCGAAGTACGACCAGCGCGAGGGCAGCTCGTGCCACATCCACTTCTCGCTGGCAGACGAGCAGGGAGCGCTCTTTCACCGCGAGCGCGAGCTGTTCGAGTCCTTCCTCGCGGGGCAGCTGGCGTGCCTGCGCGAGCTGACGCTGCTGCTGGCGCCGAACATCAACTCCTACAAGCGCTTCGCGGCGGGCAGCTTCGCGCCGACGGCGGTGGCGTGGGGCCGCGACAACCGCACGTGCTCGCTGCGGATCGTCGGCGAGGGGCCGTCGCTGCGCTTCGAGAACCGCGTCGGCGGCGCCGACCTGAACCCCTACGTGGCCCTCAGCGGGATCATCGCGGCGGGGCTGCACGGGGTCGATCGCGGGCTCGAGCTCGAGCCGGTGTTCGAGGGCAACGCCTACGTGACGAGCGAGAAGCCTCGCGTCCCGCGATCGTTGCGTGACGCGCGCGATCTGTTCGCCGCCAGCGAGGTGGCGCGCGCGGCCTTCGGCGATGAGGTAGTTGACCACTACGTGAACGCGGCGGACGTGGAGCTCGAGGCATTCGGCTCGGCGGTGACGGACTGGGAGCACTTCAGGGGGTTCGAGCGGCTGTGAGGGATGCGCGCTGCGATGGCTGGCAAGCCAGCGCTTGAGCGCGAGCGGGGGCCGGCGACGCTGCTGCCGCCCGAGGCGGTGTTCGCCCCGGTGCGCTCCTACACGGCCTTCGAGGAGACGGTTGAGCGCCTCGGCACGGCGATCAAGCTCGGCCTGCTGCCGGCGGGCTCGCGGCTGCCCGCTGAGCGCGAGCTGTGCGCGCGCCTGGGAATAGCCCGCTCGACGCTGCGCCAGGCGCTGACGGCGCTCGCGCAGAGCGGCTATGTGTTCGCGGTGCGCGGGCGCAGCGGCGGAACGTTCGTGACCGACCCGCAGCCGCCGGCGGAGCTGCCCTCGACGGAGATGCTCTCGCAGTGGAGCGAGATCTGCGACCAGCGCTTCGCGGTCGAGCTCGGGGTCGCGGTGCTGGCGGCGGAGCGCGCGCAGGCGGGCGGCCTGGAGGGGCTCGACGAGCTGCTCGCGACGCTCGAGGAGACGGTCGACGACTTCGCGCGCTACCGCCAGTCGGATGTGCGCCTGCACGTGGCGCTCGCCGCCGCAACCGGCTCGCGGCGGCTGCTCAGTGCGACCACCGAGGTCGAGGGTCAGATGACCGACCTGATCGCGTGCATACCCCATCCCTCGGCGGTGCTGAGCTCCTCCAACACCCAGCACCGGAGGCTGCTGGCGGCGGTACGCGCGGGCGATTCTGAGCGCGCGGCGCGCGCGATGAGCGCCCACCTGCGGGGGACCGAGCACGTGCTGGCGGGGCTGATGCCGAGCATGTGAGCGGGAGCGAGGAATGAATTGGCCGAGAGGCTTGACTTCCGTCCCCGCACGAGCTTATTGTCACGATCGAAGGACGGACATCCAAACCATTTGATCGAAACGGGGGCGCGCGTATGAGCACAGCCAGCGGGACGATGAGCAGCGACGAGCAACGCCTCGCCGAGCTCGGCTACAAGCAGGAGCTGCGTCGCGGCTGGAGCTCGTTCTCGAACTTCGCGATCTCCTTCTCGATCATCTCGGTCCTCGCGGGCTGCTTCACAACGTACGGGCAGGCCTTCAAGAACGGCGGCCCGATAGCGATCTCGATCGCCTGGCCGCTGATCAGCGTGCTGATCCTGTGCGTGGCCGTCTCGATGTCCGAGCTCGCCTCGGCGTTCCCGACGGCGGGCGGCATCTACTACTGGGCCTCGAAACTCGGCGGTCCGGGCTGGGGCTGGTTCACGGGCTGGTTCAACCTGATCGGGCTGGTGGCGGTCGTCGCGTCGGTGGACTACGTGTGCGCGACGTTCCTGATGAACCTGCTGGGCATCTACAACGTGCACTTCGTCTTCAACTTCACCAAGGCCGCGGCGGCCACGAACGTGCATTACTCGGCGCATGTGAATTTCGCGCTGTTCGCGCTCATCCTGCTCCTGCACGGGCTAATCAACGTCTTCCGCAGCCACCTTGTGTCCACTTTCACGCAGGTCTCGGTGTGGTGGCACGTGATCGGCGTGCTCGTCATCGTGGTCATCCTGGCGGCGGTGCCGAGCCACCACGCGAGCCTCTCCTACGTGTTCGGGCATCGCCTCAACGTGTCCGGCTTCAGCGGCCACATGTACTGGTACTACGTGCTGCCGCTCGGCTTCCTGCTGACGATGTACACGATCACGGGCTACGACGCCTCTGCGCACATCTCCGAGGAGACGCACGGCGCGGCGGAATCGGCCCCGAGGGGCGTGTGGCGTTCGGTCTTCTACTCGGCGGTGATCGGCTGGATCGTGCTGCTGGCGATCACGTTCGCGATCCAGAAGAGCCACGAAGCGCAGATCGCCGCGTCGGGCTTCCCGGCACTGACGATCTTCACGACCGCGCTGAGCTCCGCGGCGGCCAAGGCAGTGATCTTGATCTCGACCGTGGGGCAGCTCTTCTGCGGGATGGCATGCGTGACCAGCGCATCGCGCATGACGTTCGCGTTCTCGCGCGACGGCGCGGTGCCTGGGCACAACCTGTGGCGGCGGCTCGGGAAAAACCGCACCCCCACGTGGGCGGTGCTGTTCGTGTGTCTGTTCGCGTTGATCGTGACGATCCCGGCGTACTTCCCCAACCACCTCGGCACGCCGGTGGCCTTCCTGGCCGTGACCTCGATCTCGGTGATCGGGCTGTACATCGCCTACACGATCCCCGTCTACCTGCGCTGGCGCATGGGCGAGAGGTTCGTGCGGGGGCCATGGACGCTCGGCGCGAAGTACAAATGGGTGAACCCGATTGGGTTCACGTGGGTGGCCATCTGCGTCGTGATCTTCTGTCTGCCGTTCGCTCCCGCGGGCGTGTTCTTCGCAAGCAAGTCGGCCACCTTGCCCAAAGGCTTCGAATGGTCGGCAGTCAACTACGCGCCGCTGGTGACGGTCGGCGTGATGCTGGCGGTGACTATCTGGTACGCGACCTCGGCGAAAAAGACATTCAAGGGCCCGATCCGCACGATCGACGAGACCGACGCCGAAGTCGCGCTGCCGGACGTCGCTCAGTTCCCGTAGGAGCAGATCTCATGGATTTGATAGATGGGCTCCGCCTGCCTGTCGGGGGACGGATCCCGCGGACGGCTCCGCAGGGTATGGACGGCTAGCTCCTGGCCGAGATGCTCTCAGTGCTCGAGCCCGCCACCGAGGCGGTGCTCGCGCAGGTCCAGCGCGCGGGCGTGCACGAGGTGGACGAGGCGGTGGCGCACGCGAACGAGGCGCTGCCGGGTTGGCGGGCGCTCATGCCGGCGGCGCGCGCGCAGACCCTGTACGCGCTCGCCGACGTGCTCGCCGATCACCTCGAGGAGCTCGCGGTGCTGGAGGCGCGCAACGCGGGCAAGGCGATCACGGACGCGCGCGGGGAGATGGCGATGGTGGTTCAGACGTTCCGCTATTTCGCGGGCGCGCCGGAGCGCCCATACGGCGAGACGATCCCGGTGGCGGGCGGCCAGGCGTTCACGGTGCGCGAGCCGCTCGGCGTGGTCGGGCTGATCACACCCTGGAACTTCCCGCTCGCGATCGCCTCGTGGAAGCTCGCGCCGGCACTCGCGGCGGGCAACACGGTGGTGCTGAAGCCGGCGGAGCTCACGCCCCTGAGCGCGCTTCGCTTCGCCGAGCTCGCGCGCGAGTCGGGCCTGGCGCAGGGGGTAGTGAACGTGGTGGTGGGACCGGGTCGAAGCTGCGGGCAGCGTCTGGTGGAGCACCCCGACGTCGCGAAGATCGCGTTCACGGGCTCAACCGAGGTGGGCCGTTCGATCGCGGCGGGGGCGGCGCAGACGATCAAGCGCGTGACGCTCGAGCTGGGAGGCAAGTCGGCGAACATCATCTTCGCGGATGCCGACCTCGAGGCTGCGGCAGCAGCGGCCCCGCTGGCGGTGTTCGGCAACGCCGGCCAGGACTGCTGCGCGCGCTCGCGCATCCTCGTGCAGGAGGGCGCGATGGAGCGCTTCCTGGAACTGCTCGAGCCCGCGGTGAGCTCGCTGCGCGTGGGCGACCCGCTCGATGAAGCCACGCAGATGGGGCCGCTGATCTCGCGCGAGCAGCTCGAGAGCGTGTCCTCGTTCCTCGACGACGACGCCCCGGTCGCGTTCCGCGGAAACGCACCCGAGGGCGCGGGCTTCTGGTTTGCGCCGACGGTGCTCGCGCCCATCTCAAACGATCAGCGCGTGGCGCGCGAGGAGGTCTTCGGGCCGATCGCCGCCGTGATCCCGTTCGCGGATGAGGCAGAGGCGGTCCGGATCGCGAACGACACGATCTACGGGCTGTCGGGTTCGATCTGGACGCGCGACGGTGCGCGCGCGCTGCGGGTGGCGCGCGCCCTGCAGACGGGGGTGCTGTCGATCAACGCGAACACGTCGGTGCGCGTGAGCACGCCCTTCGGCGGCTTCAAGCAGTCCGGCTACGGGCGCGAGCTCGGCCCGCATGCGCTCGAGGCATACAGCGAGCAGAAGACGATCTTCTACGCGACCGGGGCATGAGCACACGCGCGGAGACGACACCGGCAGGCCACGATGAGCGCCGCTGAAGGCCGGCTCGCGGGCCGCGTCTGTGTGGTCACCGGTGCGAGCGGAGGCATCGGTTGTGCGGCGGTGGAGCTCTTCCAGCGCGAGGGCGCGCGCGTGGCGGGCGCGGACCTGCAGGCGGGCGCGCCGGGCGAGCTGTCGCTCACGCTGGACGTGAGCGAGGAGCAGCAGGTGAGCGAGATGTTCGCACGCGTGTACCGCGAGCTGGGACGCGTGGATGTGCTCTTCAACAACGCCGGGATCTCGCCGAACGACGACTCCTCCGTGCTTGAGACCTCGCTGGAGGCGTGGGAGCGGGTGCAGAGGGTGAATGTGCAGAGCGTGTTCCTGTGTTGCAAGCACGGCATCCCCTACCTGCTGCGCAACGAGGGGCCGCTGCGCGGCTCGGTGATCAACACGGCATCGTTCGTGGCGGTGATGGGAGCCGCTACCTCGCAGATCTCCTACACCGCCTCCAAGGGCGGGGTGCTCGCGCTCTCGCGCGAGGTAGGCGTGGAGTTCGCGCGACGGGGAGTGCGCGTGAATGCGCTATGCCCGGGCCCCGTGGACACACCGCTGCTGAGAGAGCTGTACGCGAAGGACCCCGAGCAGGCGGCTCGCCGCCTGGTGCACGTGCCGATCGGCCGCTTCGCGCGTCCGCAGGAGATCGCGCAGGCGGCGCTGTTCCTGGCGAGCGATGACTCAAGCTACATAACCGCGTCGACGTTCCTGGTGGACGGCGGGCTCAGCGCGGCATACACGACGCCGCTGCCGTAGAGCCGCGCGCCGCGCGTCGGCGTCTGGTCACAGGATCTTCACCGCCGGGGGTCCGCTCGCGGGAAGCCATGTACCGCCGGCCTGGGGGCAGCCAACGCGAGCCCCGTCACGCAGTCGACAGAAGGAGCCCGCGACCTTGCGCTACCCCGACCATCGGCCCACCGACCATGCGCTCACGCGGCGCGCGTTCCTGCGCCACAGCGGCCAGATCGGCGCTGTGAGCGCGGCGGCGATGACCGGCGGCGGAGCGCTCTGGCAGGCGGCGGGCGCGCTCGCGGCCAAGCAGCGCGTTCCCGACAGCCTGCCGAACCCGAAGGTCCCGGCGGGCACCGTGAACCAAGCGCTGCCGTTTGACCACATCGTGGTGGTGATGATGGAGAACCACTCCTTCGACAACCTGCTCGGGGCGCTGCCCCTGGTCGGGGCAGAGGAAGGCCGACGGCCTTCGCTTCGACCGCAAGGGCAGGGCGCGCAACAGCAACCCAGGTCTCGCGGGCCCCGTCTATTCCCACGAATTCGCGAACACCGAACAGGGCCACGGCGTGTCGCAGAGCTGGAACGCCACGCACGAACAGATCGACGGCGGCAGGATGGACGGCTTCGTGCGCTCGGTCGAATCCGACCAGCCGATGGGCTACTGGACGCCGCGCACGCTGCCATTCGCCTACTCGCTCGCGAGCACCTTCACGATCGCCAACCGCTGGTTCTGCTCGGCCCCGTGCCAGACCTACCCAAACCGCCGCTTCCTGATGGCGGGCACCGCCTACGGCAACATCTCCACCGACACCGAAAGCCTGAGCGACCCGGCACCCCCGAACGGCACCATCTTCGACCGCCTGCAGGCCTACGGGATCAGCTGGCGGAACTACTTCACCGACCTGCCGGCGACGGGGATCATCCCCACGATCATCGAGAAGTACCCGACGAGCATCGCCCCGATCGCCCAGTTCTTCTCCGACTGCGCTGCCGGGACGCTGCCGTCTGTGAGCTTCGTGGACCCCGAGTTCGGCGCGCTCGGCGTCGTCGGCGGCCCGCTGGCGACGCTCCCCGAGCTCGCCCCGATCGCCGAAAAGCTCGAAACCACGGGCGGCGACGAGGAGAACCCCCAGAACATGGCCTACGGCGAGTACTGGGCCTACCAGGCCGTGAGCGCGGTGCTGAAATCGCCCGCCTGGCCGCGCACGCTTCTGATCTACACCTACGACGAGCACGGCGGCTACTACGACCACGTGCCGCCGCCGGCGGCGATCGCGCCCGACTCGATACCGCCGAAGCTCTCCCCCGGAGACATCGCGGGTGGCTATGACATCTACGGACCGCGCGTCCCGGGGATCGTCGCCTCGCCGTACTCCAAGCCGCAAGGCACGACCAACGTCGTGCACGATCACACCTCCGTGCTCGCGACGATCGAGGCCAAGTGGAACCTGCCCGCGCTCACCTACCGCGACGCCAACGCGAGGACGGTCGCGGACTTCCTCGACCTGAAGAGCCCGCCGACGCTGCTCGAACCACCGGCGCTCAGCGAACCGCCCGTCCCCGTCGAAGCTGCGACGACCACCTGAAAGGGAATTGCACATGCGAAAGCTCATCCGAAGGCTTCCCGCACGCGCCGGCGTGGCCGTGCCGGCGCTCGCGCTGGCGCTGACATTGCTTGCGCTCGCGGGCGCATACGCGGCGAGCGGCGCCACGCGTGGCCCTCACCCGAAGCCCGCCACCGTCGGTGCGCGCTCGGCGAGGGGGAGCTCGCACGCCTCCGCTCGCGAAGGCGCCTTCAAGCTGCCGCGGGTGCGGCACATCTTCGTGATCATGCTCGAGAACGAGAGCTACGCGAGCACGTTCGGCGAACCCGCCGCGGACCCCTATCTCGCCAAGACGCTGCCCGCGCAGGGGGCGCTGCTCACCAACTACTACGGCACGGGGCATGAGAGCAACGACAACTACGTCTCGCTCGTCTCCGGACAACCGCCCAATCCCGACAACCAGGCCGACTGCCAGGACTTCGACGAATTCCCCGCCTCGGCGATCAACTCCGAAGGCGTCGAGAACGGCGTCGGCTGCGTGTACCCCGCGACGGTCCAGAACATCGGCACGCAGCTGACGGCCGCCAAGCGCAATTGGAAGGCCTACCAGCAGGACATGGGCAACGAACCCAACCGCGAGACCGCAGCCTGCGGGCACCCTGCCGTCAACCAGCAGGATCAAACTCAGGAAGCGGTGGCGGGCGACGGATACGCGGCCCGCCACGACCCGTTCGTCTACTTCGAGTCGGTGATCTCAGACCAGTCCTACTGCGACGCGCACGTGGTCGCGATGGGCTCGCCCACCGGCGTGATGCCGCCCGCGGCGCTGCGCGGCGAGACGGGTCTCGCCACCGATCTGAAGAGGGCCTCGCGCACCCCGAACTTCGCGTTCATCACGCCGAACCTCTGCAACGACGGCCACGACTACCCGTGCAAGAACCAGACGGGCGGCGCGTCGGCGCTCGCGGACATCGACAGCTTCCTGGAAACGTGGGTGCCGCTGATCACGAGCTCGCCGGCCTTCCGCAAGGATGGTCTGCTGGAGATCGCCTTCGATGAGTCCTCGGGACCGCAGTCGGACGCGACGTCGTGCTGTGAAGAGAAGGCGGGACCCTCCTCGCCAGAGCCCGGGATCAACGGGCCCGGCGGCGGCAGGGTCGGGGCGGTGCTGATCTCGCCGTTCATCAAGCCGGGCACGCTCAGCACGACCCCCTACAACCACTACTCATCCCTGGCCAGCTGGGAGCAGCTATTCGGGCTCTCGCGCCTCGCCTACGCCGCGAGCGTGCCGGGCAGCTTCGGCTCGGACGTGTTCACGGGAGCAGTTCGAGCTCGTTCATGATGTGCCCCCAGGTTTCGACTTCGCGCGCTTCGAGGTCGGTCACGCGTTCTTCCATGCGCGCGGTGCGCCGTGCGAGGGCGCGCTCGGCCGGAGTCTCGTAGCGCGAGAGCGCCGCGGGCAGGTCGCCCGGCGCCACCCAGTTGGCCAGGAACGTCGTGTCGAAAGGGATCGTGCCCGCCGGCAGCGTCTGAAATCCGCTGCTGGCCCAGGTGCGGATGTCGCGGCAGATCTTCGGCACGGGGAGCGCGATCAGGCGGCTGACGTGACTGGCGTAGGCGGCGACCTGCCGCGTCAGCGACGAGCTGCTCCAGCGCAGGCCCCGCACGGCTCTCACGAACGTGCTCCCCGCGGCGAGGTCGACTCGATCCGCGGTGGTCACCATCGCGCCGATCACCTCGTTGCTCAGCTGTTCGGAGTCGGTGTCCTCCGGGGAGTTCGCCGCGGCGCGCGCGCATTCGCCGCCGAGGCGCACCCGCAGCGAGCGCAGCGTCCGTTCGACGGCGGGGATCGCCGAGTTGGAGGCGTTCACGAGCGCGAGGTTGGCCTGCAGGTAGGCGCCGGTGGCGCTCGCGTCGGAGGCCTGTGCCGCGGCAGGGAGCGAGGCCGCGCCCGCGACCGCGAGCAGCGGCACGAGCAGACGGCGCAGCGACGAACGGCGGCGAGGCATCGGCCCTGCAGGGTACCCGGCGCGCCCGGGAGCGCACGCCAGCACGCCGGCGGCGGTTGGATTGCGCTCGAGCGCCGTGCCGTCAGAGATGGCGCCGATGACGACGCCACGGCAGGGCTCCCCGAGCCGAGCCTTCAATCAGTTGACCGTGTACCTGATGCTCGTTGAGCCTTCCTGTCCATCGGTGCTCACCGCCTTGACTTCGTAGACCCGCTGGCCCGCGCTCGTGGTGTTCAGTTCCCCGTGACCGGAGCTCGCCGCGAGCCCGCCGCAGGTAGACAGGCCGGGCCCGAAGGGGCCTTCTTCGCAGCGGAAGCTCGTTTCGACGACTTCGCCTTTGTGGAAGATCGAACCCGATCTCGGGAACGTGATTATCGCCTTGGGCGGCGCCGCGACGCGGTAGCGGATGCTCTTGCTGACAAGCTGCCCGTCTTTGCTCCTCGCGGTCACCGTGTAGGTGCGTTCGCCGACTTCGGAGGTCCTCAGCGCGCCGGCCCCGCTGCTCACGCCGTTGGAGTCCGAGCAGGACGACAGCCCGGTGCCGAAGGAGCCCTCTTTGCAGGAGAAGCTCGTCGTGACGAGTTCGTGGAGCTTGTACACGCCTCCCGATGAGGGCGAGGCGATCGTCACTTCCGGCGGCGCAGCCACCACATATTTGACGGACTTCAGCGCAATCGCGGAGTCGTAGCTCATGGCCTCGACCAGGTAGGTGAATTCCCCGGCGCTCGACGTGTTCAGGTTGTCGGACCCGGTGATCCTGTTGACGCCGCCGTGCGTCGTTTGGGTTTCCTTTCCTTCGGAGTCAAGGCACCTGAAGAGACCTGGACCGGACGCCCCTTCGAAGCATTCGAAACCCACGTGGACGATCGCTTTCAGCGGATAGATCTTCCCGCTCACCGGCCCGGAGATCGTCACGCCCGGCTTGGATGCGACGCTGTATTTCACGGTGTCCGTCTTCGTCAGGCCATCCACGCTGCTCGCGGTCACCTTCAGCGTGAACCTCCCCGCGCGGCTCGTCGGCAGTTGGGTTCCGGCCGGGACTTTCGTGCCGCCTTCGTTGCTGGCCGAGCAGCCTTCGGCCCCCGGCTTCAGTTTCGAGGCGCCTTCTTCTTCGCAGGAGTATTCAGCTGTCACGTTTTCGCCGACGAGGTAGGTTTCCCCCGACACGGGGCTTTTGACGGTGACCGACGGCGACTTCGTGACCGAGTACACGATCGCGACCGCCGGCTTCTGTGACGCCGTGGCGGTGCCGATGGCGCAGGGCCCGGCGCAGAAGTTTTCGCCGCCTGCTCCGCCGCCGCCCGAGGCCTCGAGCGTAAAGCCGCCGGTGGCGTGGGATTGCCCTCCACCGCCGCCCGGCACCCCAGCTCCGCCGCCGCCACCTGCGGAGGACAGTTCGGAGGCGGCTTCGGCTCCGCTGCCGCCGGACTGCAGCCCGCCGTTGCCTCCCGGTTCGCCGGGGAGGCCGCCGAGGTGGTAGAGCACGGGCGGGAATTCTTCTTCTTCGATCCAGCCGCGTTCTCCGGCTTCGCCCGCGTTTCCGCCGTTGCCGGCGGGAACACTCGAGCTACCGGCACCGCCGCCCCCGCCGCCCGCCGCGAGGAGAGGTTCTCCGTGGCCCGCGACGCCGAACAGCGCTGACAGGCCGCCCCCCGCGCCACCGGCCGCGAACTGGCCGTTCGCTTCGTTCGGGCCGCCTTCGCCGCCGAACTCGCCGACACAGACTTCCAGCTGACGCCCGATCGCGAGACTCACGTTCCCGGCCAGTTCGCCTGCCTGGCCGCCTTTGCCCGGCGCGTCGAGGTTCCCGGCCTGGCCGGCCTTGCCCGCCTGGCCGACCGCGACCACCGCGACAGGTTCGACCACGCCCGCGGGCACCGTCCAAGGCGTGCATGTGCCAGGCGCGCTGAAGACGGCCAGCTTTTCGCCTTCGAGGACCCGGTAGGTGATCTTCACCGTCGTGGACTGGCCGTCGCTGCTTTTCGCAGTCGCGGAGTATTCGCCTTCGCCGGCGCTCGCGGTGAGCAGTTCGCCCGTGCCGCCCGTCTGTCCGTTCGAGTCGGTGCACGAAAGCAGCGTGGCGCCACCCGCACCTTCGGTGCAGGTGAACGTCGTTTTCACTTTTTCGTTGACGAGATAGAAGCCCCCGCTGGCGGGCGTGATGTGCACCTGTGGTGGCGCCGCTACGCGGTAGGTGATCGTCTTCGAAGCCGATTTGCCGCTTTTGCTGCTCGTCGCGACCGTGTAGCTGAATTCGCCGCCGTGTTCGGTCTTCAGCTTGCCTTCGCCCGAGGTGACGCCGTTTGAGTCCTTGCAGCTCGAGAGGCCCGGCCCGTTCGTCCCCTCCTTGCATTTGAAGTGCGTCTTGACTTCCTGGCCGATTTCGTAGATGCCGCCGCCCCCGGGGGATTCGATCGTCACGCTCGGGCCGCCGACGGCCGGGCCGCCTTCGTAGGCGATCACGATCTGCTGCGCGGCGCCTTCTCCCGAGGCGAATTTCGCCAATTCCGCTATCGGCGCTGAGACGACGAAGCTTGCGCCCGCGCCACCGCCGCCGGCCATGAATTCGCCCGCTTCTCCGCCGCCGCCGCCGTTGTAGCCGCCGCCTCCGCCGCCGCCGCCGTCCTGAGCGGCTTCGCCGCCCGCGCCGCCTTCGCCGGGGCTGCCCGCCGCTCCGGCGTTTTTGCCGGTTCCGGTCTGTTTACCGGAGGCGCTCGTGGTGGCGCCTTCGCCGCCCTTGCCGCGCGGGGCGCCTTCGAACAGGCCCGCTTCGCCGGAGTGCCCGTTGGCGCCTTCGGTGCTCCCTCCCGCGCCACCGTGGTCGGCCGAGGAGCTCGCGCTCGCGCCACCACCTCCACCACCGCCGCCCGCAAGCAGCAGCGGTAGCCCTGCCGGACCCGGTTCTGAGCGCACATCGGAGGCGCTGCCGCCGGCACCGCCGGCGCCGGCGTGGCAGGTGAAGGCCTTCCCGCCGGGACCGCCACCGCCGAATTCGATGAAGAGCGCTGTGAGCGTGGAGGTGTTGATCGCGGCGCTCACCTTCGCGCCGGCCCCGCCCTTGCCTCCGGGGGCGGTGCTGCAGCTGCCGCCTTCCTGGCCGGCGCCGCCGATCGCGAGGACTTCGAGGCCGCTCACGCCGACGGGGATCAAGAATTCCCCCGCGCCTTCGCTTGGCTTGAAGGTCACGGTGTGGATTTCGGCGGCGCTGGCAGCCGACGCACTGCAGAGGCCGACCAACAACAACGCGACAGCCACCGCGTAGCTCCGCAGGCGCAGCCCACTCGACTCAGGCCCATTCACCACGATGCCCACCCCGCTTCCTTGGCCGAACGCGAGCCCCCTAACGGGCCCCCTTCTTCCCGCGCGGGCAAAGCTAGCACTTGTCGGGAAAGAGTGAGTGCTCGCTCGCCCACGCTGTCGCAACTCTGACGCCGAGCGCGAGCTTGTCCGCAAGCTAGCCTTTGCGCCAGCGTGCATACGCAAGGGGGACAGCGACGGCAACGACGGCGGCGGGGCTCCGCCCGGGCGTCCGCTGCTGGCGCCTCGGCGAGCCTGCCGCGACGAGGGCAAACGGGTCAACGGCCGTGAGCGCGTGCCCCTCGTGCGCGGCGGAGGTGAGTCCAGATCAGCGCTTCTGCGCGCAGTGCGGCGCGGCGCTCATCGTCACCTGTCGCACCTGCGGGCTCGACAGCCCCGCGGGCAGCCGCTTCTGCCCGGGATGCGGCAACGCGCTCGAGCAGGGCGCCCCCGAGACGCTCGCACCCGTGGAGGCGCCGGCGACCGCGACGGTCTCCGAGCGGCGCCTGATCACCGTGCTGTTCGCCGACCTCGTCGGCTTCACCGCGATCTCCGAGCACCTCGACCTGGATGACGTGCGCGAGCTGCTGTCGCTGTACTTCACGCGCTGCCGGTCGCTGATCGAGCGCCACGGCGGTACGGTCGAGAAGTTCATCGGCGACGCCGTGATGGCTGTCTGGGGATCACCGGTGGCGCGCGAGGACGACGCCGAGCGCGCGGTGCGCGCAGCGCTCGAGCTGACGCGTGGAGTTCGCGCGCTCGCCGAGGAGGTGGGCCGGCCCGAGCTGCAGGTGCGCGCGGGCGTGCTGACGGGGACGGCGGCGGTGAACGTGGGCCAGGAGGCGGAGGGGATGGTTCTCGGCGACTCGGTGAACACGGCCTCTCGGCTGCAGTCGCTTGCCGCGCCCGGGACGGTGCTCGTGGATGACGTGACTCGCCGCGTGAGCGAGGCCGCGATCGTCTACGAGGACGCCGGCACCCACCAGGTGAAGGGGCGCGAGCAGCCCGTGCGTGCGTGGACGGCGCTGCGGGTCGTGGCCGGCGTCGGCGGCGCTCGTCGCGCCGTGGGAATCGAGGCGCCCTTCGTGGGGCGCGACCACGAGTTGCAGACGATCATCGACGCCGGCGAGCGCAGCGCGCGCGAGGGCTGCGCCGAGCGCGTGACGGTGATCGGCGGCGCGGGCGCCGGCAAGACGCGGCTGCTGTGGGAGCACTTCAAGTACGTGGACGGCATCGAGGAGGCGCGCTGGTGGCACCAGGGCCGATGCCTCTCCTACGGAGAGGGCGTCGCCTACTCCGCGCTGGCCGAGGCGATCCGGGGTCGCGCGGGGATCCTCGAGGAGGAGGATCCGGACAGCGCGCGCGCGAAGCTGCGTGCTGTCACCGAGCGCTTCGTCCACGACGAGCGCGAGCGCCGTCTGGTGCTGCCGCGCCTCGCGCACCTGCTCGCGCTGGAGGAGCGCATCGCCACCGATCCCGCCGACCTCTTCAGCGGCTGGCGGCTGTTCTTCGAGCGCATGGCCGAAACCGGCGCGGTGATCCTCGCGTTCGAGGATCTTCAGTGGGCGACCGAGGGGATGCTCGATTTCATCGACTACCTGCTCGAGTGGTCGGCCGAGTTCCCGATCTTCATCCTCGCGCTCACACGCCCGGAGCTCGAGGAGCGACGCCCGCTGCTCGGCACCATCTCGCGCCTGGGCGCGCTCGAGGAGCAGCAGATGCTCGAGCTGCTCGAGGGGCTCGCGCCCGGGCTCCCCGCCGATCTCACCGCCCGCATCCTCGAGCGCGCCGAAGGCATCCCGCTGTACGGCGTGGAGATCGTGCGCATGCTGCTCGACCTCGGCATGCTCGAGCTCGAGGGATCGCGCTACGTCCCGCGCGAGATCGGCGACCTCGAGGTGCCCGAGTCGCTGCAGGCGCTCGCCGCGGCGCGCCTGGACGAGCTCGCGCCGGCCGAGCGCACGCTGCTGCAGCACGCCGCCGTTCTCGGTACCTCCTTCCTGCCGGAGGCGCTCGCGTTCGTCAGCGCGCGTCCGGAGGCGGACGTGCGCGAGACGCTCGAGACGCTGCGCGCCAAGCAGGTGCTCGCCCGCGTGGACGATCAGCGCCTCGCCGAATTCGGGCAGTACTACTTCCTGCAGGCGCTGATCAAGACCGTCGCGCTGAGCACGCTCGCCCGGCGCGAGCGCAAGGCGCGCCATCTCGCCGCAGCCTCCTATATCCGCGCGAACCTGCAGGAGACGGAGTCCGCCGAGCTGCTGGCGAGCCATTATCTGGCGGCGGTGGAACAGGACCCCGAGGCGCCCGACGCCGACGCGATCCGTGCGAACGCCTGCGAGACGCTCGCGACCGCCGGCCGTCACGCCGGATCGCTCGCGCTCGCGGCCACCGCCGGGCGCTACCTCGAGCAGGCCGCCGGGCTCGCGGGCGGCGAGCTCGAGCGGGCTCAGCTGCTCGCCGAGGCCGGCACCGCGGCAGCCCGCTCGGTCGATCGCGATCGCGCCCGGACGCTGCTGGGCGAAGCGATCGCCATCTTCGCGGCGCTCGGACGAGACGAGGATCAGGCGCGCACCCAGGCACTCGTGGCCGACGTCCTGATCGCCGAGGCGCAGCTCGACGAGGCCGCCGCGCTGATGGACTCGGCGCGCCGGTCGATCACCGACCCCGCCGTGCTCGCGGAAATCGCCGCCCGGCGCGCGCACGTGGCAATCCTCACCGGCGAGTATGCGCGTGCCTACGAGGAGGCCGAAGCGGCGCTCGCGATCGCGGACCCCGGCGGCCAGATCGCGATCGTCGCGGACGCGGCGCTGTCGAAGGCCGCCGTGCTCGGTTTCCAGCGTCGCCTGACCGAGGCCGCCGGTATCTGCGCGCTCGGCCTGCAGCTGGGACTCGACGCTGAGCTGAGCGAACCAGCGCTGCGCGGTTACCACAACCTCGCCGTCTTCCGCATCGGCGCGGGCCAGCCTCGGGACGCCCTCGAGCTCGTCGATCGCGGGCTCGCGCTCGCGCGCGAGCGCGGCGACCGCTCCTGGGAGCGCTATCTGCTCGCCCAGCGGATCACGCTGCGCGTCCACCACGGCGAATGGGACGACGCGCTCACCGAGGGTGATTCGCTGCGTCGCGGCGCCGAGGACGCCGCCGAGCGCGTCGGCTGGGCAGCGCGTCCGCTGATGCTCGCCGCGCGCGGCGAGCACGCAGCCCTCGAAGAGTGGCTCGAGCGCGAACTGACCCCCTCGGAATGGGCCGAACAGGCGCTGGACGACGAAATCGCGCGCGCCGTCGCGCTCCACGCGGTCGGCGAGCTCGAGCAGGCCGCCGCGATCGCCGCGAAGGCGTGGACGGAGATGCAGACCGAGAGCGGGGTCGGCGGCGAACTCTATTACCTCGGCGAGGTGATCGACATCCTGCTGCAGGCTGGTGAGCTCGACGCGCTCGCGAGCGGAATCGCGCCGGCGGCCAGGCACAGCATGCCCGTGCAGGCTGGCGAGTTCGCCTGGGTGCGCGGGCTCCTGCACGCCCGCCAGGGCGAGATCGAGGAGGCGCACGCGGCCCTGCGCGAGGCCGTGCGCGCGCTGCGCGCGGTCGAGCACCCCTATCGCCTCGCGCGCGCCCTCCTCGACCTCGGCGTCTCACTCGCCGCGAGCGGCAGCGTGCGCGAGGCGGAGGCGGCACTCGAGGAGGCGCGCGAGCTTTACGCGGCGCTGCGCGCGCTCCCCTGGCTCGCGCGCGCCGAGGAGGCGCTCGCGCCGATGGCGGCATCCGCGAGGACGCCGGGCTAGGAGGAAGCGAGCGCCGCGAGCTCGCTCACGAGCGTGCGCATCTGCAGCTCGAGCTCGTGGAGGTGCTCCTGCGCGCGCAGGCGCGAGCGGCGCAGCTCTCCCTCCACGGCCTGCACGCTCTGCAGGTAGACCTTCAGCTTCGGTTCGGTGCCGCTCGCGCGCACCACCGCGCGGGTGTGCGCGCCGCAGCCGAACACCAGCACGTCCGCCGGCGGCAGCCCCGGCAGGCGCGCCCGGTCCGCGCGGGTGCCCACGCGGGCGCTCGAGGGATCCAGCAGATCTTCAAACCAGTCGACGCGGGCGCCCGCGAGCTCGCGCGGCGGGTCCGCGCGCAGCGCGCGCATCGCTGCGTCCGCGCGCGCCGCCGCGTCGGCGCGGTCGAGCTCGAGGCTCAGCTGCCTGGTCGTGTGCAGCCCGAAGCGTCGCGCGAGCCCCTCGAGGCGTCCCAGGAGATCGCCACCCTCGAGCGCGGCGTCTTCGGCGCAGGCGCACAGCGCGAGCGCGGCCGAGATGCCGTCCTTGTCGCGCACCGCGTCCGTGACCGCGTAGCCGAGCGCCTCCTCGTATCCGAACATCAGCCCGTCCGCGTCCTCGCGGGCGTCCGCGGCGCGCATGACCCACTTGAACCCCGTGAGCGTCTGCGCGAACGGGACGCCGGCCTCATGGGCGATCTCGGCCAGCAGCGTCGAGGAGGCGACCGTCGTCACCAACAGGCCCCTCCCCTCTCCCCCGGCGCGCCTGAGCGCGTGCTCGCCCAGCAGCGCCCCGAGCTCATCGCCGCTAAGGACGCACCAGTCACCGGCGACCCCATCCTGCCGCCGCTCTGCGCTGCGGACAGCCGCGGCCAGGCGATCAGCGTCGGGGTCGTTCGCGAGCACGAGCTCGTAGTCGCCCTCGGAGGCCGCCGCGAGCACGGCGGTGAGCGCTTCGGGCTCCTCCGGGTTTGGACACGCGAGCGTCGGGAAGTCGGGGTCCGGGTCGGCCTGTGGCGCGAACAGCTCGACCGGCTGGCGGCCCGCGCGCGTGAACGCCGCGCACAGGGTGCTCGCGCCCACCCCGTGTAGCGGCGTGTACAGCACGCGCGGCTCACCGCTCGCGCCCTTGCGCGCCGGCGTGGCGCACTCGAGCTGCGCGATCCGCTCCAGGTAGGCGTCCACGACGCCATCGTCGAGCAGCTCGCCGCCGTCACCGAGCGGAACCTCGCGCAGGTTCGCGAGCGCGCGCATCCGCCGCGCGATGCGCTCATCGAGCGGGGCCACGATCTGGGCTCCCTCGTGCGTGTAGATCTTCAGGCCGTTCTGATCGGGCGGATTGTGGCTCGCGGTCACCATCACGCCCGCCGTACAGGACAGCTCGCGCACCGCGAAGGCGAGCACCGGCGTGGGCAGCGGCCGGGGCAGCGCCAGCACCCGCAGTCCCGCGCCGCGCAGGACGCGCGCGACCTCCGCCGCGAAGGGCTCCGAACCGTGGCGCGCGTCGCGGCCGACCACGACGCTCGGCTGTGTCCCTGCGCTGGCCTGCGACAGGAGCTCCGCCGCGAGGCCCGCGCTGACCCGCCGAACGGTCGCGAGGTTCATGCGCGCGGGCCCCGCTCCGAGCGGACCCCTGATCCCCGAGGTGCCGAAGCGCAGCGGTTCACCAAAACGCGCGCCCACCTCATCGAGCGCTCCGCGCTCGATGTCGCTTTCCAACTCCTCACGCGTCGAGGGGTCCGGGTCCTCGCGGATCCACGCGCGCGCCCGCTCGAGGAGCCCGACGGTGTCGTTCGCGAACGCTTCGATGCGCCTCAGTATCTCTGCCCCGCTCCCGGCGGGCTCGTAAGCTGCGGCGATGAGCCCCGGCTCGCTTCACGATCTCCGTCGGGACGCCTTCAACTACGTCTGGGACAACTCGATCGCGCCCGCGCTCGAGGTCGAGTCCGGCGAGCTCGTCGAGCTCCACGCCAGGGACGCCTCCGACGAACAGATCCACGAGCGCTCGAGCGCGCAGGACGTCGCGAGCATCGACTTCTCGCGCGTGAATCCGGTCAGCGGACCGGTGTTCGTGAAGGGAGCCCGCCCGGGTGATGCGCTCGCCGTCGAGATTCTCGAGCTGCGTCCGAGCAGCTGGGGCTGGACCGCGATCATCCCCGGCTTCGGCCTGCTCGCGGAGGAGTTCCCGGCCCCCTGGCTGCGCGTCTCGGCGATCGACTCCTCCCGCGGGGTCGTCCGCTTCTCCGAGCGCGTCGCGCTGCCGCTGCGCCCGTTCCCGGGGACGGTCGGCGTCGCGCCCGCGGCAGCCGGGGCCCACCCGCTGCTGCCACCCACCCGCCACGGCGGGAACCTCGACACCAGGCACCTGACAGCGGGGGCCACGCTGTACCTGCCGGTGGCGGTGGAGGGAGCGCTGCTGTCGCTCGGTGACACCCACGCCGCGCAGGGGGACGGCGAGGTGTGCGGCACCGCCGTCGAGAGCGCGATGGACGTTGTGCTGCGCCTGACGCTCAGACGCGACCTCTCGATCGAAGCGCCGCAGTACCAGCTGCCGCGCGCAGCGCCCGATGCAGCCACCGGCTACCACGTGTGCACGGGCATCGGCCCCGACCTGCTCGAGGCCTGCCGCGACGCGCTGCGCGCGATGATCGCTCACCTTGGCGCGCACCGCGGCATCGAGCGCGAGGAGGCCTACGCGCTCGCGAGCGTCGCCTGCGACCTGCGCATCCACGAGATCGTCGACGCGCCGAACTGGGTCGTCGGCGCCTTCCTGCCCCAGGCGATCTTCGAGCGATCCGCCGGCGGGTGAGCGGCGTGGCGGTGAGGGCATGCCTGAACGGCGGGCGCTCGCGCGATCAGCACCCGGCGGTGCCGCAGACCGCCGCCGAGCTCGCTCGCGACGCGGTCGCCTCGCGCGAGGCCGGCGCGTTTGCCGTGCACGTGCACCCGCGCGATCGGCGCGGCCGCCAGACGCTCGACGCGGATGCCTGCGACGCCGCCGTCGCGGCGATTCGTGCTGCCGCCCCGGGATTGCCGGTGGGTCTCTCGACGGCCGCCTCGATCGATCCCGACCCGTTCGCGCGCGCGGCCGCGATCGCTGCCTGGCGCACGCCCCCGGACTTCGTCTCGGTCAACCTGGCGGAGCTCGGCTGGGCCGGCATCCTGCGCGCCGCGCTGCATGCCGGAATAGGTGTCGAGGCCGGTCTGGCCACGGCCGCCGATGCGCAGCAGCTGGTGAGCAGCGCGTTCACCCATCGCGTCGTGCGCGCGCTGGTCGAGGTCGAGGGCGGCGCCGAGGACGCGGCCGCGATCGCCGCGCTCCTCCCCGAGGAGGTCGCCCAGCTCTGGCACGGGTACGGCGCGCGCACCTGGGAGGTCATCGCCGCCGGCGCGGCCGCGGGCCACGACGTGCGCGTGGGGCTCGAGGACGTGCTGCTCCTGCCGGACGGGCGCACCGCCGCCGACAACGCCGAGCTCGTCGCAGCCGCCGTCTCGCTCGCTGACAGCGCGTGGTGAGAGGCACACCGCCTGCGGCAGGGCCCGCACCTCCCTTCCCGGCCGGGCGGCGTCCTCATGCGGGGATGCGCTCGACGCACGGGCGTCGAGACCACGCGTAGGCGGGCGTTCCCCGGTTCACCCCGTCGTCACATCGGCGAGGTCGATCGAGCTCGCGATCGTGTGGAATTTCACGTCGGGAGGTGCGTTGATGGTCGCTGGGATCGCCTGCATGAACTCCCCGATGTGCGACGTCGCGAAGTGCGTTTTGAGTGCCTCATCGCTCTCCCACTCCTCGACGAACACGAACTCGTTTGCACGCTCGGTGTCCTCGTACAAGCGGTAGCTGATGCAGCCCGGCTCGGCTCGAGACGCCGCAGCAACGGTCTGCCCGACACGCACGAGCGCGTCGCGTTTGGCTGAGTCGGTCCTCACACGCCCGACAACTACGATCATCTCGCCTCCCTATCCGTGACTCGGTTGGGACGTCCGCATGGTGCGCGCGCCCCATCCCCAGCGCCGGAGCCTACACGCGCACGCCGAGGGCCGTCAGGGACCGCGGTCGCGGAACGAGGGGCGCGTAGGACCGGACCGCCTCCAGCCACCGGGACCCGTGCCAAGCCTCGCTGGCGCGGTTCCCGCTACGCGATAGCCGAGGTATCGGGTACCAACCGACGACCCGAGGAAGAGCGCGCGTCATGGTGAAAGCGCTCGTTCTCCACAGACCCCCGAACGACCATGCAGGCACGAGCAGTACCACGCCGACAAGCACCTCCAGATAGCCGCGCTCACACCCTGAGATACTGGGCGCCGTCGGTCGCCCGACTGCGCCCACCTCAGTGTGGCAGTGACGCGTCCTCGAGGAACTCGGGGTCTTCTGAGCTGCGCAGACACGTGCCGCACACCTGACCGTCAGGCATCTCAGCCGACCCGCCCCAGCCGTAACTCTCGCTTGGCGGATCGTCGTCCAGGGACTCTAGCCAGCAGCCCTCCGAGCAGAACCAGTGCAGATCCGCGATCACCCCGCCTTCCTTGACGGGCCTGAGGTATGCGTTCATCGCGCTCAAATGATCGCACACGGCACCTGCACGCCCAGATCACAGCGCACGGCGTGGTCCAACACAAGCGTCTGCGAAGGGTCTGCGGTGCCGCCCACGAGGTGAAAGTGGAGCCCATGATGTGTGGCCACACCGTTGCGCTCGTCTTCCCGGCGCTCGATCGGGTGCTCACTGGGCCGCTGAGGAGCAGCGCGGTGGCCTGTGCCCGTAGGCACAGGCCACAGTTGCCGCTCACGGCGTCCCGACCGCGAGGGCCGGGCCGCCGAGACACGAACGAAGCCGCTACAGCTTGGCTTCGAATTCTTTGACGGTTTCTTCCATTTTCTGGCCCAGGATCGACGTGAAGTTGAAGTTCGCCGTGTCTCCCTTACCGCCGTTGACCGAGGCCCAATTGCCGTTGGCCGTGTTCCCTTCGCCACCGCTGATCGACGCGTTTTGGCCGTTGGCGGCATTGTTTTCACCGCCGCTGACCGAGGCACTGAGGCCGTTGGCTTTGTTGCCACTCCCACCGCTGACCGAGGCTCCTTCGCCTTGGGCGGTGTTGTTGCCGCCGCCGGCGACCCAGGCGAAGTTGCCGTTCGCGAGGTTGCCGTCGCCAGCGCTGATCTGCCGCGTCGCCGCTGCTGCGGTTCCCTTCGCCGCCGCTCACCGACGCCCGCTGACCTTCAGCGACGTTCGCCACGCCGCCGCTGACGGATGCGATTTCGCCGATCGCCATGTTCGACGCGCCGCCGCTGACCGCCGAGTAAACGCCGCTGGCGGAGTTGTCAATGCCGCCGCTCACGGACGAGGCGAAGGACCCTGAGGTGTTCGAGTCGCCGCCGCCGACCGACGCCAATTCGCCCTTGGCCCTGTTTTCCCCTCCGCCGCTGACCGTGGACCATTGCCCCGTTTCGGTGACGCTCTTGTAGCCGCCGAGGATCGACGACAGCTTGGCTTCTGCCGTGCCGCTCTGCCCGCCGCTGATCGAGGCCACCACGCCGTTGGCGGTGTTCCCTTCGCCGCCGCTGATCGAGGCGAGTTTGCCGCTGGCCATGTTGCCGCCGGAGCTCGTCTCCAACTGGGAGCGCGCTGCCGCCGGCGAACCCGAGGGAAGCAGTTATCAGTGGGCGACGGCCCGACGCTGCGGCTGGTCGTCCGGAGCAGGCACGTCGGGGTGGACCACCGAGGCGCCTGCTCTTGGCCGAAGGGGGCAGTCTTGCGGTGGCGGTGAACTGCATCAGGGAGCGCCACCGGGGCGCTGGATCGTGCCTGGTCCGAGGGGGGTGGTGATGCGCGCGGGGCTGTTCGGGCGCATCACTTGGCCCGGCGTGTTGGGCCGGTGCTCTGGGTAGTGTCTTTCAGGCGTTTCTATTGCAGGTGTCTGCGTTTTTGGCTTTGTTGGCGGTGCCTGCGATTTTGGGGCTGTTGGCGGCGAGTTCGCATGCTTGGAGGGAGGAGTTGCCCGTGAGGGTGGACCCGACGCCGCCGGTGTTGTTGTTGACCTGGATGTTGCTGGCGGTGTTCGTGCTGACCGTGAGCTTGCTTTCGTTGACCCATACGTGCAGGTAGCCACCGAGGGTGTTCCCCGCGATCGTGATGTTCGCGGCGTTGCGGTCGACCTGCATCAGCCCTGTGGAGGTCAGCCCCGGCTTGCCCGCGCACGCACCCGTATCTCCGATGTCGATCGGCGAGTTCGAGCTGTTGCTGAATACGTGTGTGTACCCGTGGATGGTCGTGGCGCACAACGCGTTATCGGCGGCTGCTGGTGCGCCGGTGAGACCCGTGACCACCAGGTTTCCGGTGATGCTGCCGCCACCGTAGAGCTGGATCGAGGCGGCGTTGTCGAGCTCGAGGCTGCCGCCGATCACGGCACCCTCATCGACGAGCACTCCGCCGGGCCTGAGCGCCTGCACGTTGCCGCTGACCTTCGTGCCTGCCAGCAGGGTGCAGTGCCCGCCCGCGGGCACCTGCACCGTCGTGCCGCTGCCGAAGTAGACGCTGTTGCAGCTCGTGGTGCCCGGGTTCAGCTTCAACGCGACCGTGTATTTCAAGGTCGCGCTGCCGGTCTGCCCGTCTTTGCTTGTCGCGGTCACGGTGTATTCGTGTTCGCCCACCGTGGAGGTGTTCAGCGTGCCCGAGGTCCCGGAGGCGCCATTTGAGTCCTTACACGATTCGAGCCCCGGTCCGAATTCGCCTTCCGTGCACGAGAAAGTTGTTTTCACGATCTGTCCCTGCGCGTAGGGGCCGCCACTCGAGGGGGATTCGATCTTCGCTTTAGGCGGGGCGGCGACCTTGTAGGTGATCTTCGCGGTGCCTTTCAGCCCGTCGTTGCTCCTGGCAGTGACCGCATATTCGTGTTCGCCGGGTTCGCCGGCTTCGAAGGAGTCGAGGTTCGGCCCATTCGAGGGACAGAAGCCGGGGGTGCAAAATTCGAGGCCGATCCCCTGTGAATCCTTGCATTCGGTTAGCCCAGGACCCCCTTCGCCCTCGCTGCAGCTGAACTCGGTTTCCACGAACTGTTCGGGGTTGTACGTCCCGCCGGTTTCGGGTTTTTCGATCTTCGCGGTGGGCGGCTTCACCACCGTGTAGGTGATCACGACCGAGGGCGCCGCGCCGTTTTCGTCTAGCACCGCCGTCCCGCCTTCCGGGACGAGGTTCGAGCCACCACCGCCACCGGCGGCCCCAGCAGCAAAGACGTGTGTGCCGCCGCCACCACCCCCGCCATACAGGCCGCCTCCCCCACCACCACCATTGCCTTCGGGCGTGTCGTTACCGCCTACGCCCAATGTGCCCCGCGTGCCTTCCGGTTCCCCGGCGCCCCCGGCGCCACCTTCTTTGGCTTTGCCCGCGCCACCACCGAAGGCAGCAGCCTTTCCGCAGTTCCCACCGTCCTTGCCTGGTTGTTCCTCATCGCCGCCTGGGCCGCCGGGACAAGCGGGGTTTGCCTGCTCCTGAAAAATGCCACCGCCGCCACCCCCGGCTGCGACCAACAGACGCGACGGCAGAGAGTTCGGTTCGCCGTTCGAGACTTCGCGGACATCGGAGGCGCCGCCACCACCACCACTGAGGATTTTTCCGAAGCCGCCGGTGCCGCCGCTGCCTCCCCCGTTGAAGCCTCCCGTACCGTCGCCGGTCCCGCCGACCTCTACGTATAGAACGCCGGGTTTGACCGACAGGTCCCCCGTCACGACCGCGCCCCGACCGCCGGCGGTGCCGCCATCGGAAGCCGCCCCTCCCGCGGCTCCGGTCGCTACGACATGGATGCTGGTGACTCCGGCAGGCACGACGAATTCCTGTTGGCTGTCCTTGTAGCTGAACGTTTCCGTTTTGGTTTCCGCAAACGCGCTCGCGCTGAAACCGAGCAACCCCACGGCCACGGCCACCAGCAGAACACCCAGTCGAACGAAATACGCCTGAAGCCGCATGAGGACTCCCTCCCCCTGTGTAAAGCCCCAAGCCTTGCTCGGGCCGGTTAGCGCCGCGAGGCGTGCCGTGACCGTATCAGGACGCACGAGCAACGGGAGCGTCCTCGCGCAACCACGAGTCGCACGCGGGAGCGCGATGTGAGGCCGCAGGCACGTCCGTAATCGACCCGGCGACAATGTTCGCTTGCGCGGAAAGCGAGCGTCCCGGCAACCGAATCGCCACATGGACGATCAGGAGCGCACCGAGGTGCTCAAGACCCATCCCCGCACGCTCAATGCGGCGCAGCCGGAGCACTGGGCTGATGACGAGCGCTTTTCGTCCGGGCTCTAGACTTACTAGACGGCGATCGCGGGTGCGTCATAGACGGCGATGGCGGGTGCGTCGCGGCCAGCCTTCTCCGTCGCCGTCGGCAGGTCCGCCAGCGGCGTGTATGTGATCCGATCCGGGTCCAGGCCGAGCGCGGCCGCGTCGGCGGGGTCCATAGTTGCGCGGTCCAATGAGCCAGCGTCGTTGAGCGACACTCAGGCGACGGCGCTGGTCAGCCCGCGCCGAACATCGCCTCCAGGCGGGACGCGAGGATGACGTCACCCTCAACGCTGAAGCGCCCAGCGGCCATTGCAGTAATGGCGTTCTCCACCCCGGCGGACACGCGAACCCACTCGGCCAGGCCCGCGTGGATTGTCACCGCGGCCTCTAGGGGGGCGGGCTCGAGCAGCCGTGCGCGACCCCCCACCGAGTCCACTTCGATCGCCCATCGCCAGGGGGCATCGGATGGCGACGTCGATCGCGAAGGGCTCGAGCTCGTAGGCGATCACGCCGCAGAAGCCGTCGGAGTGGGCGGGCTGAAAGCCGCGAGCCCCCGCGCGCAGCAGTGCGCGCTGGCGGCGGGGATCTGAGAAGCGCCGCTCAAGCGCCTGATCGTCCTGGCCGCGCACCATCGCGGCGAGCGCGCGGCGACCCGTGCGGGCGGCCAGCGCCCTGACCGGACGGGCCCGCTCGCCTGTGGGGGCCGGCGCCGGCTGCGGACGACCCTCGAGCTCCGCGCGGGCGATCGCGGCCTGTTTTTGGACCCAGCGCATTGCGTAGCGCTCAGCGATCTGCTCGCCCTCGGCGAGCACAGGCAGCGACTCCTCGTGATCGCCGGGATCACCGCGGCGGTGAAGCGCGACCGCGAGGTCAACACGGGCCCACCCGCTCAGCCAGACGAAGCCGAGGTCGTCGGCCCGGGCTGACCGCAGCGCGCAGCTCGCCCACGGCCGCCTCGAACTGGCCTGCCAGCGTTTCAAGACGGCCGATGTGCCACTCGACGATATAGCCGAAGAACATCGATCGGCACGATCTGAACCACATATGGCCGCATCGGCTCGAGCAGCGGGCGCAGCCGCTCGCCAGCCGCGCGGTCGCCGGTGAGCGTCGCCGCCAGCGCCAGGCAGCACAGCCCCCAGGGCACGTGGCATGTCGGGGCGGCGCAGCTCCTCGAGGCCCTCGGCGTGCAGGCTCGCAAGACGCCGACGCGCTGTCTCGTGATCGCCGTCGAGCGCCGCACCGAGGGTAATTACCGCCGAAAGAACCCCCTGCGGAACGGCCACCTCCAACGCCTCCCACACACCGCGTGCGGCCGCGGTCTCGCCGTCGTAGATCCATCGGATCTGCAGCAGTGCGGCAAGCTCCACCACCATTTGAAGATCGGGGCGTAGCCGTCGCAACGTCGCTCCCGCACGGTGCAGCCGCGCTTCGGCGCCCGCACGGTCGCCCTGATCGATCATCCGGCTGGCCCGGTCCGCATCGATCTCCCAGGTGAAGCGGGGACTGCCCAGACGTTCAGCGATTTCGGCGGCACGCGCGATCGCCTGATCGCACTCGGCCACCTGACCGAGCGTCCAGTGTGAATACGCGCACCCTTGGACCGCGCGGAACAGCAGGTCCTGACGGTCGCATCCCTCCGCGACTGCGGCCAGCTCGATGAACTGCTTCGGCCACCCGTCGAGCACCCTCAGCGGGTCGGGACCGCGACACATGTGGCCGTACAGCTCCACGTACCGCGCGAGGACATGTGATTCGGTGTCGTCGAGCCGCCCGTCGAGGGCCCGCGCGTGGCGGACAAGCGCGGGAAACACCTCATCGTCGTCGGTAACCCCCAGCGAGAGCGCCAGACGGAAGATCATCCGGAGCGCGAGCCGCGGATCATCGTCGCCGAGCGCCTCGAGGCCCTCGCGAAGAAGCACCTGCGTACTCGGATCGTCGCTGCCCGTTTCATAGCCGAAGGCGATGTCCCCGCCGGCGTATCCCAGCGCGGCGAGCGCGAGGCTGTTGGTGTCGTCGATGCTGCGTGCCGCATCGCCGGCGGCCCTGAAGGCCTCCCGTGCGAGCGGCAGGTCGGCGGCTAGCAGCCGCTGCTCGCCCAGCTCGAGCAACAGTGGCGCGCGGGCGCTCAGATCGGTCGGCGGAATCAAGTTCAGCGCGCTGCGAACCTGAGCGGCAGCCTGCTCGTGATCATGTTTCTCGGCCGCGGCGAGCCCGGCCGTCTGATAGGAGGCGATCGCGCGCGCAGGACCGGCTATTGCGACCGCGAGGCCGAAGTGGCGCGCGAGCTCGGCGGGCTCGGCATCGGGATCCTCCTCCAGGGCCTCTGCGATCGCGAGGTGAAGCCGGGCGCGGCCTGCCGCGTCGCTGGATGCCGTGAGCGCTTCCCGGATCACGGCATGGGGAAAAACGATCGTTGGGCGCGCGGAGGCGACCTCGTCGACCAGGCGCTCTGTGAGCGCCTCCTGAATCGCGCGCTGCGCATCCTGCTCGCTGAGCCCAGCGGCGCGTGCCGCGAGTGAAACCCGCGCGGATGGCCCGATCGCGGCGGCCGCAGCCAAGAGCCGCTCGGTGTTGGGGTCAAGTCGTCCGAGGCGCTCCTCCACTAGGTCGGTGACTGCGTCGGGCACCGGCGTCGCATCGAGCTCCTCTCCCTCGCGGAGGGCACCCCGCTCGTCGAGATCGAGCGCGAGCTCGGCCGCGAAGAAGGGGTTGCCGGCCGTGCGTGCCTGAAGGCGTGCCGCAAGGCGCGGCGTGATCGCCCGCCCAACGCGTGCTGCGACGAGCGCAGCTAGGCCGCCCGCGTCGAGGCCCTCCAGGCGAAGCTCAGTGAGGTCGCGCGTTCGGCGAAGATCTGAGAGCACGCGCGAGACTGGGTGACCGCGTCCCAGCTCGCGCTCGCGCGCGGTCACGATCAGCACGAGCTGCTCGCTCGGCGCGTTCTCCAGCAGGTGGGAGAGGGCCTGGGCGGACGCCGGGTCGCACCAGTGGGCGTCGTCCACCACCACGTAGAGAGGCGCATCCCCGGCTGCATATCCAAGCGCCGCGCCGATGCCATTCAGCAGCCGGTAGCGTGCCCCCTCGGCCGCGGCGATCTCCCCCGCCCCCACGGTCTCGGAGACCGCCGCGTATCCCCTCAGCTCGGGCACGAGCGCCGCGAGCTCTGGGCCCGCCGCTCTTGCGAGCTCACTGCGCCACCCATCAGCACCGACGCGCGCAAGCTCGCCGATAGCCCGCACCCACGGCTCAAAGGCGATGTTCGCCTCCGGGGGGCAGCGTGCCAGCGCCACGACCGCACCCCGCGTGTGGGCTTCGGAGGCCGCCGCGGCGGCATGGCGCGTCTTCCCGATCCCAGGCTCACCCAGTAGGAGGGCAGCCCGGCGGCCGACCTTCGCGCTGGTCGCCTCGCGCAGCAGGCCGACCTCGCGCTCCCGCCCGATTAGCGGCTCCTGCGCGTAGGCGGCGAGCATCCGCGGCAGGGGGACACCGTCGGGTGGACGAGGGTCGGCCATAGGAGCCTCGCTCGCAGGGGCCTGTGCGGCATCACCCGCGATCTCCTCAGCGGCCAGGGCCGCGCGCGCCGCATCGGCGGCCGCGAGCTCACGCCAGCGAAGGCCCGCCGCACGCACCGGCAAAGGCACGCCTTTCAGCTCATAGCTCTGGAGCTCCTCAAGGCTCAGCGCATCGCGCGAGGCTACGAGCGAGGCCACCAGGTCCTGCACGAGCACCTCGCTGGTCTCCGCGGCTGAGCACAGACGGGCCGCGATCACGACCGCCATGCCATGCAGGTCATCGCCGTCCGGGATCGGCTCGCCGGCCGCGACTCCCACCCGCGCCGCGATCCCGATGTGGCCCTGAGCCGCATCTAGGCGCTCGACCGAGGACTGGATCCCCGCGGCCGCACGCAGAGCGCCAAGCGCACTCTCAAAGCTCGCCATCGCGCCGTCGCCGAGGGTCTTGATGATCCGGCCGCCCGAGGCGCTCACCACGCCAGTAACGTCCTGAACGTGGGCGCGGCGTACCTCATCCATGCGGTCGTCACCCAGCTGCGCCAGTAGCGCGGTCGAATCGACCAGGTCGCTGAACACTACGATCGCCACCCCCGCCACGCCGGACATACTCCCGCATTTGCGGCCAGCGAAGCCCGTCCTTGGGGTGACGCTCGCGCGAGAGTGGTCGGAAGTGAACGGCCCCCGGCAGCCGCCCCCTCACCCCGGGTCATGCACGGCCGCCTGAGACGTTGGCGACTTGGGAGCGTCTCGGAATCCTGAACCGGCGCTGTCGCTCACCCGGAGACCGAGCGCAATGCGCCGAACAAGCGAACGTCTGCCGGTCCTCAGCCGCCGCAATTGGATTCCGTCCAGAGCGACCCCTCACGCCTGGTTCACCGGTCGCTCGTTTGGCTGGTCGTGATGGCTGACCGACCGCCGGTCGGACAGAAGGAAGCAAGTAGGGTGCAGTTGAGCATTCCGGATCCGGGGTGGGCATGGGGGTGGTGACTAGTGGACTGTCCGAGCTGCGGTCATGAGAATCTCGAGGGCGACCGCTTTTGTGGCGAGTGCGGGGCTTCCCTGGCCGCGAGGACCGCTTGCGCGGACTGTGGTGCCAAGAACCCGAGCGGACAGAAGTTCTGTAGTTCCTGCGGGCATGCGTTGAACCGCGCTACCCCCTCAGCTGGGGTCGAGACGAAGGCGGACGCAGTGGATGGGCGCCGCGCTGCGAGTGCAGATGTGGTGGTGCCGGAGCCGCGCGCCTATACCCCCGGTCACCTGGCCGAGAAGATCCTGGGTGCCCGGGCCAACCTCGACGGTGAGCGCAAGCAGGTCACGGTGCTGTTTGCAGACCTTATGGGGTCGATGGATCTCGCCGAGCAGACAGACCCGGAGGTGTGGCGCGGAATCATGGAGCACTTTTTCGCGATCCTCTGCGACGGCGTCCATCGTTTCGAGGGGACCGTGGACAAGTTCACCGGCGATGGGATCATGGCGTTGTTCGGGGCGCCTGTCGCCCACGAGGATCACGCGCAACGTGCGTGCTGGGCGGCGATGGCACTGCAGGACGAGCTCGCCTCCTACGCGGCCGAGGTGCGCCGCACCGCGGGACTGAGCTTCTCGGTGCGGATGGGCATTAACTCGGGGGAGGTCGTCGTCGGCGCGATCGGCGACGACCTGCGAGTCGAATATACGGCGATCGGCCACACGGTTGGCCTTGCCCAGCGCATGGAGTCGCTCGCGGAGCCCGGCAGGGCTTACATCACCGACAGCACAGCCAAGCTCGTCGCTGGATATCTCGGCCTCGATGATCTCGGCGAGTTCGATGTCAAGGGCGCGAGTGGGCCTGTCCGGGTGCACGCCTTGGTGGGAGCGGGCGGCGCGCGGTCGCGCCTGGACATCTCCCGCGCGCGTGGCTTCACGCAGTTCGTCGGACGCGAGGACGAGTTGGCTGTGCTGGAGGCCGCGCTCGAGCAGTCTCGCAGCGGAAGTGGCGGGGTCGTGGTAGGGGTGGTCGGCGAGGCTGGCGTCGGCAAGAGCCGGCTCTGCAACGAATTCGCAGAACGTTGTCGTAGGCGCGGCATTCCGGTCTATGAGGCGCAGGGCCAAGCGCACGGTCGCGCGATCCCCTTCCTTCCCGTCCTGCAGTACATGCGCAGCTATTTCGATGTCTCAGAGCACGACTCCGACCAGAGAGCGCGCGAGAAGATCGCCGGACGTTTGTTGCTACTGGACGAGGCGTTCACGGAGAGCCTGCCGCTCGTATTCGACTTCCTCGCTGTGGCCGACCCCAATCGCCCGGCGCCGCGGATGGACCCTGAGGCGCGCCAGCGGGCGCTCTTGGAGATGGTCAAGCGGCTGGTGCTCGCTAGCAGCAACCGCGAGCCCGGGGTCAACCTGTTCGAGGACGTCCACTGGATCGACCCCGGCAGCGAGCTGTTCCTCACCCAGGTCGTCGAGGCGCTACCGGGTGCGAGCAACCTGACGATCATCAACTTCAGGCCCGAGTACCGCGCCGACTGGATGCGCAAGTCCTACTACCGCCAGATCTCGCTGCTGCCGCTCGGGCCAGAGGCGATACAGGCGCTGCTCGCCGACCTCCTCGGCGGCCATCCGTCGCTCAATGGGCTGCCCGATGTGATTCGCGAGCGGACAGCCGGGAACCCCTTCTTCATCGAGGAGGTCGTCCGCGCGCTCGCCGAAGGCGGCAACCTGGACGGCGAGCGGGGCGCGTATCGGCTCGTGCGACCCGTCGATGACACCGCCGTACCACCCACGGTGGGCGCGATCCTTTCAGCGCGGATCGACCGACTCTCAGAGCTCGAGAAGGCTCTCCTTCAGAGCGCTGCGGTGATCGGCTCCGAGTTCGCGCGCCCGGTCCTGGCGCTCGCATCCGGACTTCCCGACGACGGGATCGAGCCGGCGTTGCGTGCGCTGATCACGGCGGAGTTCCTCTACGAGCAGGAGCTCTACCCCGAGGCGGTCTACTGCTTCAAGCATCCCCTGACCCAGGAGGTCGCCTACCGCTCCCAGCTCGGCGAGCGCCGCGCGGCGGTGCACCGGCGCGTCGCGGAGGCGATCGAGAAGCTCTATCCCGATCGGCTGGAGGAGCGCGCCGCGCTCGTGGCCCAGCACTGGGAAGCCGCAGGGGAGGCGCTGACAGCCGCGCGCTGGCATGCTCGCGCCGCGGACTGGGCGGGTCTTAGCGACATCTCCCAGGCTGTCCGCCACTGGCAGAAGGTAAGCGAGCTGGTCGGAGGCCTGCCCGAGACGAGCGAGACGATGACGCTTGCCCTCGGAGCGCGTGTCCGGCGACTCGACTACGGCTGGCGGCTCGGCATCTCCGAGCAGGAGGCGACAGCACACTACGAGGCGGGAACGGAGCTGGCGGCGCGGAGTGCCGACCAGGTGAGCATGTTGCTGATCACGGCAAGCTATGCAACCGCGCGGGGCCTGGCCGGCCACATCCAGGAGTACGCCGAGCTCGGCGATGAGGTGAGCCTTCTGGCCGATGAGATTGGCGACCCCGGCCTGCGCATGGCGACCATGGGCGTGGTGATCTACTCACGATTGGTCCGAGGTCGTCTCGGCGAGGCGCTCGCAGCGGCAGAGGACGGAATCGCCCTGAGCGCCGGTGACCCCGCGCTGGGGGGCGGGCCAGCCCTGGTCTGCCCGCATGCCTGGTGCGTCATGATCAGGGGCAATCTCCTTTTTTCCATGGGCTACCACGAGGAGGCAACGAAGGAGCTCGAGAGCGCGTTGCGGATCGCCCAGACCCACCAGGACATCGAGACCGTGGGGTGGGTGCACGGCTCCTATGTGTCGCTCGCGCGATTCACAGGCCAGACGGACGCCCTGCTCGGCCACGCGACCCAGGCTTATGAGATCGGCGAGCGCCTCGGCGACGCCTTCTCACGCGGATGGTCGCGCTTCTACCTCGGGTACGCACACCTGCTGCTGGGCGATACGAGCGAGGCGATACCGCTGCTGGAGGAGTCGATCGCCCTCCCGCGCGAGTCGCGCACTGGCCTGGAGCAGGAGGCGCTACGTCTCGCCGGCCTTTCTCAAGCCCTGCTCATGGCCGGCGAGCATCCAAGGGCGCTGGAAGTCGCCGAACAGTCAGTAGTTACCGCGCTCGAGCGCGGCAGCGACGTACATCTGCCCAACGCCTACTCGGTGCTAGCCGAGGCCCTGCTCGCAAGCGGCGGCGCGGGCAATGTCGCCGCAGCCCAGCAGGCGCTCAACGACGCCGCGGGCGCCGTACAGGCGACAGGAGCCAACGGTGAACTGCCACTCATCGAACGCCTCCGGGAGAAGCTGGTGCCGGTGAGCTAGGGGCCCGCGGTGGCATGGAGGTGTCAAGTGGAACTGTGCGCAGCCCGACGCCTCGGACACCGCTGCTTCCGCCCGGATGCGAGCATGTCGACGGACGCCGCTCGGGCTCCTGCTAGGACGAGCCGGGGCTGCGAGGACGACATTCGGCACACGCTCGCATCGGCCGCGCGCCCCACGCGCCCGGAAGTCGTCGATCTCGACGGCGTGGTGGGGACTGGGTCGCGTCCCAGGAGTGCTGTAAATAGCTGCGTGAGCCGTCGAGGTGACGGCGTACCTCTAGTCCTGCAAGACGAAGAAGGAGGCCTACGCCGTGAGTCGTACCGTACCGCCGTCGGCGGAGATCGAAGACCAGATCGACCAGCTGCTCGCTGTTGGGGTTGGCGAGAACCCGCGCGAGGCGCTCTCGGGGCTCGCCAAGCTGGGTGCCCGGCTGATCATTCAGCGGGCTGTGGAGGACGAGTTCGAGGCCTGGCTGGGAGGGCTCGCTACGAGCGCCGGCCTGAGTACCAGCGCGGGCTGCGCAACTACGAGTCGGGCCTGCGGAACGGCTATCCCCCTCGCCGGGTGCAGACCGCGGAAGGGGAGCTCTCGGTTGAGATCCCGCAGGTCCGTGAGGCCGCCGAGCCGTTCGTCTCTGCGCTGTTCCCGCATTCGAGGAAGCTGCTGCGCACGCGGCCGCTTGAGGCGATGGTTGTTGGCGCATTCGTGCGCGGCCTGTCGATGCGAGACGTCGAATCGCTCTGTGAAGAGGCGGGACTCGGGAAGGTCTCTAAGTCGACCGCGTCGAGGATCTGCCAGGAGCTGCGAGAGCGCTTTGAGCACTTCAAGCGCCGCGATCTCTACGGGGTCAGGGCACTGATTGTGATGCTGTGGCGTGCCGGTCTGCGGATCAGCGAGGCACTCGACCTCGCCGAGACTGACCTCGACCGGCCCCGAGGCGCTGTGCTCGTCCGCCGCGGCAAGGGCGGCAGGCGCCGCGAGGTCGGGATGGATCACTGGGCCTGGGATCAAGTGCAGCCGTGGCTCGAGATCCGCTCGAGGCTTCCCGTTGCGGCCCTGCTCTGCGTAATCCACGGAGCGACAGCCGGAAGGCATTGGGAGCCGTCAGCCGCCCGCAAGCAACCCCGACGAACAGCAACACTCGCCGGAGTCCGTCGCCGCTTCGCCCCCGCACCAGCTCCGCCACGCTCACGCAGTCGAGATGGCCCACGAGGGCGTCCCCTTGGTCGTCATCCAGCGCCAGCTCGGGCACGCGAACCTCGGTGTCACCTCCATCTACCTGCAAGGGATCGATAGCTCGGAGATCATCGACACCGTCCACTCTCGGCCAGCTCCGGTGATCTCAGCCACGGCTGGTCTCATCGGCAGATAGACACATACTTGGGCACCAGCGGCGGATCAGCCGGGTAGCGGAGGCCCTTGTTCCTCGGAGCTCGTCCGCGGTGGTAGCCGGGCATCGTGACCGGCGAGCGGCGATGACCAGCAGCATCCAGCAACACAGATTCCATGTCCTTTCCTCCTTGGGTTGTTGATCGGACCTGCCGATTCTCGCGCTGGTGCTGCCGCTAAAGAGGACTCAAACGCTTCTTTTCGTATTACAATAACTGCGTGGAGATCCACGACTCGGCGCGCAAGCACAGCGTCGCCGAGAAGGACATCGTCCACGCAATCGACCATGCGCTCGCAATCGAAGACGCTGGAGAAGACCCCGACCGATGGTTGCTCATCGGGCCGGATCCCGCAGGGAACCTGCTCGAGGTGGTAGTCCTGATCACGGCCGAGGGCACACAGATCGTGATCCACGCCATGCCGATGCGCGACAAGTACACAAGACTGCTCGACGCATGACCCAACCACCAATCCGCGGCCACACGAAATCCGGACGTCCGATCGACGACCAGAACATCGAGGTCCTAGCCGCCGAAGCAGAGGCCGGCTACGAGGTAGATGCACTGATCGCCCGGCGCAACAAGCGCGGGCGGCCCGCGATCGGCAACGCCCCAGCAATCGTCGAGTCAGTCCGGCTAGACCCTGAGCTACGGCGTCAGCTGCTTGCGCGGGCCGAGGCCGAGGGAACCACCACGTCTGAGCTGATCCGCGAAGCGCTTCGCCGCTACCTCCGAGCCGCGTAACCGGCCCGACCCCTCGCTGGCAAGACGTTGCCCAACGGTGCGCGTGCTGGCAGGAACTCTCGCCCTGCGTCCTCAGCAAACTCCCAGCAAGCCCTGACGCCGTCCACACGCGAGTGCCGTGGAGTAGGGGTTGCCCAGCGGCCAGATGGACCGCGCTCCATATTGAGGGGATTCGAGAACGATGGTCAAGCTACCTGGAAACCCGAGCAAGAAACGCATAGCTCTGCTCGCCGTCGGCGGAGGCTCCACGCTGATCGTGGTCGGCTTCCTGCTCGTCTACTTCGTGGTCTTCCCCACCTCCTCGCCCAAGCCGTTCAAACTCGCCACCTCCACCGTCAGCTCGACCAGCGGCCCGAGCTCCGCGTCTGTCTCGACCGTAAGCGCGGGCGGACGCTGGAGCGTCACCACCGGCTCGGAGGCCGGCTACCGCGTCCGCGAGAAGCTCGGGTTCCTGCCCGCGCAGAGCGACGCGGTCGGGCGCACCTCATCGATCACGGGCGCAGCGGCGCTGACGGAGTCCAAAGGCACGATCACGATTACCACCGCCTCCTTCGATGTCGCAGTCAACACGCTGAAAAGCGACCGCTCGATGCGCGATGAAAAAATTCATGAAATCGGCCTCGAAAGCAACCGCTATCCGACTGCCACGTTCGTGCTCTCGACGCCCGTCACGCTCACCAAGAGCGCAGTCACCGGGCGCGTCACGCGGATATCGGTGGCTGGCGTCTTCAACATTCACGGCACCTCCAAGCGCGAGACCCTCCCGGTCGAATTCAGCCTGATGGGGTCGACCCTCGAGGCCGCAGGCTCGCTCACGTTCCCGTGGAGCGAATTCGGGATGACCGCTCCAAGCGTGGGCGGCTTCGTAAACGTCACCGAAAAAGCGACGATGGAATTCGACCTGCGCCTGCAGCGAGCGTAGGCGAGGCGCGGCTGCTGTCACCAACCAATGAGGAAAGCGAGCACCATGAGTATTGAGTCGCATATGACCCGACGCCGGGCCGTTCAGGCGGCAGGCGCACTAGGCGCGGCCGGGGCCGCGTATCTGGTATCTCCTCCATGGCTCGGCGCCCTGTTCGGCTCCGGGGCCGCGCAGGCCGCCACCGCCTGCGCAAAGCTAACGCCGGAGCTGACCGAGGGCCCATACTGGGTCAATACGATGCTGCGCCGCTCAGACGTCCGCGGGAACACCCGCACGGCGAAGACCTCACCGGGCGTTGTCCAGAAGGGCGTGCCGCTGACGCTCACGATCAACGTGCTCAACGCCAACAAAGGCTGCAAGCCGCTGAACGGCGTAGCCGTGGACATCTGGCACGCCAACGCCCACGGCCTGTACTCCGACGAGGCATCACAGCGGGCCGGCGGCGGCACGAGCGGCGGAGACTCGGCCGGCGAGAACTTTTTGCGCGGGTACCAGATCACCGGCAAAGACGGCGGCGTACACCGCTCGGCGGTTCCAGGTCAGGTGAGCTTCAAGACCATCTGGCCAGGCTGGTACAGCGGTCGCGCGATCCACATCCACGTCCGCGTGCGCAAGCTCTCAAGCAGCGGCGCGACGATCGCCGGATACACGACCCAGATCTTCTTCTCCGACGCCGACAACGACAACGTGCTCACGAGCGCCGCGCCCTATGACACCCGCACACCACAGAAGGACCCGATGACAGACGAGAACGACACTGTCCTTCAGAGTTCCGACGACGCCACCAACATCATCTCCGTGACTGGGAACATCAGCGACGGCTTCGCAGCGACGTTCAACATCATGCTCGATGACAAAGAGGTGACCGCCAAGGGAAGTCTCGGCAGGCCCTCATCCGGCGCGCCGTCGGGCGGTGGCGGCCCGCAACCGCCTTCGGGCGGTGGTGGCGCCAAAGGTTAGCGTGACCCGGCCGACATGGCACACGCACGCTCGACGTTGTCATCCCCAATAACGCGACGCACGGTAAAGCATTGCGCGAGCGCGCTTGGGTCGCTGCCGCAGTGCACGACAACGCGATAGTCCTGGACGCTGGGGCTGCCGCTCACGTTGCGATCCGGCTCTGTCTCGTGTCTGACTTCGTCCCTGTGGGACTGTCACGTGGCGTTGCTCGGCGACGAGGAGCAGCGTCGCCACGTCTCAGAGCTCGCCGCCAGCGGTGGCCAGGCGGCCGACACGTACGGGAGCAGTGCAATCCTGGTCAGGGAGTTTGACAACGACCACGTCGGAGCCTTCCCCGCTGACCTGGTTCGGCGCGCACAGTCGGGATGCTTGCGTTGGGATGCTGCCCAACCCGCGCACGCGGCTCGGTCCGCCGCTGTCGTTCTGCGCGCGCGAGAAGCAGACCTGCGCATCAGACGCTCGGTGGGCTTGTGCTTTCGCCACAGTGAAGCGAGCGTCTCGCGCACCGACACGGACGAGTGGTCATCGTCTCTGTGAAGGAGGCACCTAATGAGGTGCCTCGGCGAGACGACTCGCATCCCGCGAAAGCGACCGCCTCCTTTACACACGAAAACTGCGGGTCCGATCCCTCAGGCGGCCGGCGGGGAGCAGCTCGCAAAGGCGTAGGCTAAAGCTGTGCTCCGCGGGATCGAGATGACGAAGACTCTTCTCCCGGCCATTGCGGTGAGCGTGCTTCTATGCGGTGTGTCGGTCGGCTGCGGGAAGAGCGCCTCGAGAGCGACGACCACCAAGGCGACCCCGGGGCCTAGCACTACCAACGCAAGTACCTCACCGACTCTCGTAGCCGTCAGGCGATGCCTACGGCTGGCGGGGTTTACCGTCTCGAAATACTCCGCGGTCGCATACCCCAGCGCGCGTGACACCGAAGTCGAAATGGTTGTTACCTATCTGATCGCAGAGTCCACGAAGCTTTCGTCGTACGGGCCGCCGTATGTCTACACAGCACGAAAGTCGTCGCCACGCCTTGCCGCCGACGTCGAGGTGTTCCAAACCGAAGCAGACGCACGAAAAACAGTTGCCGCCGTAGTTGAACAGAAGATCGACAAGGCGCGCGGGGTAGTTGACCCGTACCAGGCGCGGGCAACGGGCAACCTCGGGTACGTAGCATGGGAAGGCGACCCGTCGACCGCCATCGCCTCGTGCGGCCAGGGCTGACGCCGCCGTGCGCTTGAGCGCTGCAGCGATCAACGTCACCTTGGCTGCTTCTCTGCGCGATTTGCGGGCGTCCCTGGACCCTTCCGAGACGCCCCCCTTCGACAAGCAGCAGCGCCGGCGGCACTCCACGGGCCGCTGCTTCGTGCCCGATTGCGAGCGCGTCCGCGTCGGCGGCGGCGCCGCTCCAGGGTGCTGCAAGGCGGCGACGCGGGTGCAAGGCGAATGCCCTGCTTTCGCCCCGCAAGGGTATTCGTGCCGTATACGCGCGGAGACCCGGAAAGCGCGGAAAGGAGGCGCGCCGCCGTAGCCTCCGGCGTCCCGCCGTCAAGGCGCGGCAAGCGGCCCGCGCTGCGCGCGCCCCTGTCGGGGCCGCCTTGACTGCGGCCCGCCTCCGGCTCTTTTATCTCTCGTTTCCGGCTTCCGCCGGACGGCACGCTTAGGCGGACTCGGTGTCCGGCCGACCCGATTGCTCCAAGCCGGAGCCGGGACGGACTGCCACGTCGGCCGGCCGCAGGCCGCGACCCGGCCGCCTCGGCTCGGGCGCGGGAGAGCGGCTATAGCCGATCCACTTCCAAATGTTTGGTACCCCATTGGTACCCTGGCGGTCTCGGGCCCACCAGCCGGCGGGTGAGAAGATGAGAAGACGCGATTTGCAGCTATTTCTTTAGGGTGAGCGAGGGGACTCGAACCCCCGACCGCCTGGACCACAACCCGACGAAGGGGGTGTTCGGGGGTGCTCATGGCCCGTATTCATTGGGGTTTTTGTCTCTGGGTGCCCCTGGGTTCTCCTCAAATTGATCCCCGAATTGATCCCCGGGTTGCATGATGCGACGGGCTCACGAGTCGTCCTCCTCGCTACTCAGATCCCGTGAGGGCTCCCCCGCCTGGTCCTCCATCTCCCCTTCGAGCTCGGGTGCGAACGCGGCGTCGACGAGCTGCACCTCACGCTCGGACGGTGCGTAGTGCGCGTAGATCTGTGTGGTCTTGCTGTCGGCGTGCCCGAGGAACTCCTGGATGGTGCGGATCGGGGTGCCTGAGGCGGCCAGACGCGTGGCGAAGGTGTGGCGCAGGTCGTGAAATCGCACCGGACGCACACCGGCATCCACGCACGCGGACTTGAAGCGCTTGCTGAGCTTCGAGCGGTCGAGCGGAGTGCCCTTCTGCGGGTGGGCGAACACGAGGTCATCGTCGGCGCGGTAGGGAGTGCGCTTCGACCACAGGTCGAGCTCTCGGGCGAGCAGGGTCGCCATCGGCACCGAGCGACGCGTGGACAGATCGGACTTGCCCTCGGCGGAGTGCTCGCCGCGGACGAACGTGTTGCGCACCCGGATTCGCTGGCTGGTCCAGTCGATGTCGCGCCAGCGCAGGCCGAGCAGCTCGGACTGGCGTAAGCCCGTCATCGCCGCTGTCAGGATGACGACGCGAAGGACGGGGCCGAGCACGTCTGGCGAGGGCGGCGGCGCCGGGCCAGGGCGGCCGCGACGAGTGGGTGCTGGCGCACGCACAACCACCTCGTTCGGGACCGCGCGGATGACGGCCTCGAGCTCGTTGACACTCAGGAACTGCAGGTCGGGGTTTGACCCTTGGCGACGGCGTCCCGGCTTCTCGGCGCGCCGGACGGGATTCTCGCGCACCCAGCCGCGATCCAGGCCGTGCTCGAAGACGGCGTGCAGGAACCCCATGATGTTGCGCACGCTCTTCGGCGCAAGCCCGCGTTTCAAGAGCGCCCGGCCGAAAGCTTCGACGTCGCCGCGGTCGACCTCGGTGGCCTTACGCTCGCCGAGCAGTGGGCTCACGTGCACGCGCTGCATGTACTCGCAAGCCTCGCTGTAGGACTTACGCACGCCGCGGAGCTCGAGGCGCTCGCGCAGCGAACCGGCGATCTCATCCACGCTCGGAGAGCGCGCCCCGGCAGCAGGACGAGGCGCGAGCTCCTCCTGGTCCTGCATCTTGCGAAACTGCCGCTCTGCGTTAGCGCGCGTGAGGCCATCGGCCTCACCGGGCGTGCGGACACGCCCGATCCGACGGTTCAGCCAGCGCCCATCCGAGGAGCGCCAGCGCCCGTAGTAGGACCCCCACTTCTCATAGATGTGACCCGTCCCGTAGCTGCGCTTGGCCATGAGCTCCGTACCCGTCGGTGCCGTGATGCTACAGGCGCATTGGGAGACCCCACCTGGCGCCGGCGCTCCTCGTGTTCACCGCACACGCGAAAGGTGCTGGCGCGTCGAGGAGCGCTCCATGTCCTCCATCCAGGCCTCCAGCGCGCTGCGGCGATAGCGGACGTAGCGCCCGAGCCGAAGATGCGGGATCCGGCGCTTTCGTGTCTCGGCGTAAACCCAGGAACATGTGACCTGGAGCAGCGCCGCGACTTCCTCGGCCGTGAGGAGGCTGTCGGCCGAGGCGACCGGCTGGGCCGCGTCATCAGGGTCAGCTCTCTCCTGCGGAGTCGTGTTCACGTCGTAACTGACCATCAGCGAAGCCTCGCGGCCAAGCAAATGCACCGGTCTGGAGGTCGTCGGTAACGAACGAGGACGGAAATCTGGGGCGAGCTGGCTATGCGCTTGGCGCCATGCCACTCATCCGCTGTAGCCGGGGGAACACGACGGTGTCGACGCGCGCTTGGCTAGCGACGTCCGGGAGTAGCGCGGCAAGTACTCCTTCGCGGAAGCGTGGATGCTCGAGCAGACGCGTGAGCTCGTCGGCGAGGTATGCCCGAAGTTCGGGTGGAGCGTCGCCGACTTCGCCCACGAGCTCTTCGCGGCCATCCACGAGGACGATGACGTCGCCGAGGTCGCGGCTCGCTAGGAAGTCTTCTTCGCCGCGACCGTTGAACGCCTCGAGCTTCGTCGCAAGCAGATATGGAGGCGACGCGGCGCGAATCTTCGCTCCGGAGGGAAGCTCGCGCTCGATGGCATGGGGGATCGCGGCTGCCTGCCAGCGGTTGGAGAATCCGAGGATTCCCGGGTCGGAGGGCATCGCGTCGAGGATCAGGGCGCTGTCGCGATGGTGCCAGCGGCAGATGATGCCGTCGACCTGATCCTCCTCGAAGCGAAGTGATCGCAGCCGCTGCTCGAACGCATGGAAGTCGGTGCGGCTCACGACCTCGACGACTACGTCGACGTCCTTGGTCGGTCGGACGGCTGGGGCGCCAGGGTCGGTGATCCACAGGTAGACAGTCGCTCCGCCGAGGAAGACCACTTCGGCCAGGACACGCTCGAGCGCCGCAGCGGCGAGCTCGAGAAGCTCGACGCTCACGCCGCCGTGGTTGCGCGCGAGAGGCGCTCGCGGAGAAGCTTGCGGGCGAGCCCACGGATGCGGGCATCACCGAGACGCATCGCGTCGACCAACGCCAACCGTTCGGCCAACGCCGGGTCGCGCCGCGCGATCTCCGAAACGCTGTCGTGCAGCGGCACCAGAGCGATACCCCTTACTCGACCCATCGGATCGGGCCACACGGGAGGAAGATCGCGCGACGGTGCGAGTTCGCCGGCCAGCGGCGACGCAGCCCACGCCGTCGGGACCCCGCGCGTTTCGCCTCCGCGAACAGGCGGGAACACATATTTCATGCCGTGCTCGAGGAACTCCTCGGCCTGGGCGAGGTTGACTCTGCGACGTGACGGATCCAGCAGCCCAGCATCGGCGAGGCGCACGATCGAGCGGTGGATCACGCTGTGGGGAATACCAAGCTCGGCCTCGAGCGAGCGCACGGTCCAATCCGCCGGCTCGCCCGCCAGCTTCAACAGCACGACGATGTCCTCGCCCTTCAGCATCGGCACAGGATAGCACTTTGTCCCTAGTCCCGGGACTGGGGACGCAGCGCTGTCGCCGGTGTAGCTGCCGCGAGCATCGGTCATATTGCGTCGATGGCCGGTGGCCGACGTGGAGGATCGCCGACGATTCAGCTCCCGCGGGTCACCCTGGACCGCAAGCGCCTGCCAACCGCGCAATGAGGCCGGGGTGGCGGTTCTGTTTGGGATGTTCGCCGCCGAGTTCGGGATGCGGATCACAGACGCGGTGTACGGCTTTCCCGATGTGACGGTCGAGATCGGCGGTCGACAGTCAGGCGTGGAGCTCGAGATTCGTTCGCGATCGTTCAGGACCCACGTCGTCAACGGCCAACACCGGCGGGGCAAGTGCGAGCTCGTGGTCTGCTGGCAACACGACTGGCCTGGCCTGCCCGAGTCGCTGACCGTACTCGAGCTACGCAAGGTGTTCGGACTTGGACGGACGGTGTGGATCGTGCCGATGTATTCGAGATATGCAGATCGTCTGCTGCGTGGGCGCACAATCGCTGACTACTGGAGCGTTCCCAGCAGGTCTGGTCCCGACGGTTTGCTGCATCCCGCTCTCCGCGCGCGCTCGTCGCCTTCGTCGGCTGGCACGAAGGTAGCGCTAAGTGGCAGCTATGGGGTTCGCTTGAGCGCTGAAACCGCGTGCAGATGCGCGCCGTGCGCGATCCTACACTGGGCTCATGAATCCAGAGGACAGCGCGCTCTACCGCTTCGCTCCGTTTGCCGATGGCGCACGAGAGAAGAAGGAGCGGAAGCTCGAGTCCTTCCGCGAGACCTTTTCTCAATTGGATGGAAGCGCATACATGCGCCACTTCCGAGAGCAGGGCAGCGTGAAATTCAGCATCTCAGGAGGTGTTGGGCAGGAGACGAGGATGGAGATCAACTCCCCTGGAGAGGAAGCCACGAACTTCGCCGCCACCAAGATACGCGCCCTCTGCCTCGGCCACGAGAAGAGCTACTACAAGAGCGGCAAGGAGCGCTTTATCAAGGATGTCAGTGAGCTGCTCATCGACTCCGCCGAGGACCCCGAACTCAGGAAGCAGCTCAGGGCGGCGCTGGACGCGGCTCAGCAGATGCTGGAAGCCCCAATCATCGTCAAGATGGTGGTCGATGGTGAAGAGCGCACCATCAGCGCCAAGGAGAACCTGGAGGAGTACCTCTACTCATCTCACCTCCACACAGACCTCGAGAGGCGGGACCGGCTGGAGAACATGGCCAAGCCCCTTCTGCTCTTCGAGGCCCACGGCGCCATGCAGAACCTCTTCGTGGTATGCGACTACTTCAACACGATCATCGCCATGCGCGGCCTCGTCGTGACAGGTGCTCCCGAGACGGAGATTGATCAGCTCATCACGGCTGGCCACGCCTGAGAAGGGGCGAACTCTTGCTCCGGGCGCTTCCGCGACTAGCGCTGGGCATCCGCCCGAGAACCAGCCGCCCCCGGTGCGTCTGCCGGTCGACCTAGGCCACGAAGTCCAGGAGCTGTTCGACGGCGAGTTCCGCGACGATGCGCTTGCGAGCTAAACCGAACCTCGGGCTGAAACCACCTTGACGAGAGCCACGATGCGCCCGATCCAGGACACGGGGGTCAGCATCCTCTGCCAGCGTCCGGGCCAGTCCTCTACGCCTGTGAAGCCTGGTAATCAGCCAACGCGACTGCTTCAGCGTCGTCCCATGCGTCCTCGAAGGCGTCTATCGGCATGTCTGATGCGCGGATCGAATCGACCGTCCCCGCGAGAACCGAATTCAGCGGCGGGACCTCGTACGTGTGGTAGTCGTCCGAGATCACTCGCGCATGTAGCTCACGGCCCCGGTCGGTCGGGAGGACTCGCCATTCCGCACGCGTCCCTTGCTTGCCCAGCTCCTCCTCGAATCGCTCGAACGCCGTCTTGACCTTCGTAGTCAGGTTCGCCGGCCCTGACAGTAGCCTCACGCATTCGACCTGATCGACTGCTAGCTCCTCGCGCAGCAGCTCCAGGGCCTTGCGGCTCATGTGCTGCTCGTACCAGAGGACGTCCCCTCGCAGGGCGCGGAGGACGTTGCGGAACGCCTGTTCGTTGGAGAAAGGTCGGTCGGGGTGCAGATAGGCGTCGAGCAGCGTGTCAGGAATCAGCGGCGGGCCATCATCTGGAAGGACGACCGGCTCAGAGGCGCCAATCGACTCGAATCCCGCCTTGATCACCCGAGCGATGAGCGCCCGCCGCTCCTCCAGGAAGCTCTCGTAGTCCATGTTCGCCCAGTCATCTGGCAGGGCGTGGTGGAAGAGGTCCGTGGCGGAGAACTGCGGGGCGAAGCGTGGCCAGTAGATCGAAGGCGCCGTGTCCGATATCTCGATGTTCTCCGGCCACTCGACGTACGAGAGGTTCGCGATCTGGTTGATGTTGGTGACGCCCCGGACTCCCTGCTCTTCCAGGTACTTGCGAGGGAAGAGGTGGTGGCGCTCGATTGGCGCCTTCTTCGGCTGGAGCACGGGGTCGAACAGCTCCCTGATGTAGAGCGCGGCCTTGTGTTCTCCGCTCGGCCCCGCGGCGGAGAACGGCGGCACCTTGGCGTTGAGGAGGCAGAGCGAGGCGGCGTAGGCGAAGAGGCCGGGCCCGCCGGCTCCGGAGCTGACGAGCGCTTGCGGGAGGACTATCGTCCAGTAGTCCGGCGTCAGCGTCGTCTCGATGGCCTGCTGCAGGCGGGTCAGGTACTCCGCGCCGCTCTCCGCGCGGGTGAAGGCTTGGACGTCCTGCGTGATCCTCGCCTCGAACGAGCCCGTGTATCGCCCCGTGAGGGACGACATGAAGAAGTACCTCGCAATCGCGGTTCGAAGCTCGCTGTGCGAGAGCCCGTACCCGCGCCCGATGAGGTAGAGCGCGTACACGAGCATGACGTTGTTTTCGGAGGAGATCTCGTTCGAGCGCCGGAAGCCCGCGGACATCAGCGTCTTGACGTACTCGTGCCAGGCCGTCAGATCTAGTACTTGATCGATGGCCTCGGTCAGCTTGTCGAGCTGCGATTCCCGGTCGCCCTCCGCGAGCGTCTCGTCTCCGTCGATGGCTGCCCCCCGCAGGAGGGCGAGCACGGATTCGAGCCGGCCGCGCCGGAACGCGACCAGGACCGCGACGCGCAGCATCTGGTCGGCGGCGGGTTTCGCGAGGTGGTTGTACGGGCTGGCCTTGCCATCGGCGGGGACGATGCGTGCCGCGCGCGAGAAGTCTTCCAGCCGGCGCCTGTCGGCCTCGCGGAAGACCGAGAGGAGCGTGAGGATGAAGTCCGCCTGGGTGAGCTTGATGCCGCCGCTGTTGACGCGCATGAAGATGTTGGCGACACTCTCCTCGTCGACCTCGTACCCGATCTGCACAGCGAGGAACGGGTAGTCCTTGAGGCTGCTCAGGCGATGGAGGGCATTCCGGAGCCGTTTCTCGTTGCCATCCGCGAGTGCCTCGGGCTTCGCCTCTCGAAGGCGGTCGATGAAGGCGTTGATCACCTCGTAGTCGTCGCTGGTCCACAGGGCAGTGATGCTCGGGAGGTACTCCGGATCCTTGGCGATAGCTGCGTCGGTCACGTCGAACTGCTCGTCACGGGGCCGGAACGCGATGCTGATGCCGCCAGTGCTGAAGTCCTTGAACGTGACCTCCTTGCCCTTCATCACCGCGTAGAGGCTCGTCAGGCGCTGCTGCCCATCGACGATGAATTCGGTGGGCGTGTGCTGTTTGCGGTCCTCGCCGATGAGTCGCGCGTCCACCTCTGCGGCGTTCCAGAGCATCAGGTAGCCCACTGGGAAGCCGCGGTACATGGAGTCGAAGAGGTCGCGCACGTCCGTCTTCTGCCAGACGAAGGGGCGCTGGAGCTCGGGCAACGCGAGCTTCCCGAGGTCGATGTCGCCGATCAGCTGGCTGAGTTCGTACGAGACCGGCTTGAAGAGGGTCTTGGCCATCGGGGCACCCTAGCCAGGACACGAGATCGACGCCGACTGAGGCCGGATGACCCCACCACTCTTGGGCGATGACGGCAACCCCGTGCGCCACGGCGAGCAGAGCGACGGGCGCCGCCGTGCCCTCTTCGCCATCGTCGCCTCGTCGGCTGGGCGGATGCCTTCATGGGGGTGCATGCCCGCGAGGCGCTGGGGCGCATGCTGCGCGAGGAGCTTCGCTCGCGCAGGTATAGGCACCAGCGCGGCGCCGGCGCCACACGCGAAGCGGAATCCCGGCAGCGCGAGCACGGATGTGCCTACTCTCACCGTGTCGACACGTCGATGCAGCTGGACGGTCCGCCGCCCGGTCGAGGGCTGGAACGAACGCAACGCAGGCTGCGACCTTGAAGTTGTGGTGACAGTAGGCCTGGGAGAAGGGGATCTTCGGAGCCCCTTCTCCCTTGGGGCCGCCCGAGCTGCGCTCCCAGCCGGACGCTAGCAAGCGACGAAAAGACGCGGCATGGAGAGCAGGCAGGAACGGATCGGGCCCGTTTCGGGGGGCCCGATGGGGGGCGTACGCTCTCGACATGCGAGAGCACCGAGGTCACCTGGGGGGCGCGTTGCTGACCATCGCCGGTGCCGTGTTGATAGCGGCCAACGTGGGATCCACGACGCTCGTGGTCGTTGGCGGCCTGTGCATCGTCGGCGCCCTCTGGGCGTTTGGCGCATGGGGAGCTCTATGGCGAGGACTGCGGGAGGCCACGCGCTGGGGGACGCGGCGAGTCCGGAGGGAGGCCGCCTCCCTGCCTCACGCCGTGACGGACGCGGAGGATCTGATGCGCACTTCCGAGCCGCTGCCCCTGCCCGAGCGCCTGGTCGCCTTCTACCGCGAGGGCGAGCGGCTGCGGGCGAGCATCGCCTGGAGCATCCTGGCCATCCCAGGGGACCTCGTGCACGGGACGGCGAACCAACGGCAGGTGGCGCGCGAGCAGCTGGCGCGAGACTGGGACGGCCGCGTCCTGGCGGCTCTCCGTGACGACTCTCGCCCGGATTGGATCGCGGCCGCGACGCTCGCCGAGCACAAGTTGGACCCAGCGAGCACCATCGTGGGCGTCCGGGGATTCCTGGCCACGAAGCTCGCGTGCCTCAAGGAGATCATCCGCGAGCTGCCATTCGACCCGCCTGCCCCATCGCCACGGTCGGGCGAGCTGTCGAGCGCTGACCGCATCCGCATCGCCCGGGAGACGGAAGCGAGGATCGCCCGGACGATCCACGACCCCACACTCCGTGCCCTGGATGCGAGCAGCAAAGCGGCTGCTCAGCCCGAGCATGCGCTCAAGGCCGGTAACGATCTGCTGAGGCTGATTCTCCAAGCCGAACTGCAAGACACGCCATCCGCGAAGGCGCGTGAGATCCTCTACCACAACCTCGCGGCGACGGTCGAGGCCTGGGTGAGAGGAATCGGCAGCACGGAGGAAGTGCAACGGGCCAGCGGCGACCCTGGTGCGGACCTCGCCCGCCTCAAAGTGCTCGTGCAGAGCGAGCTCGCCAGGGTGCGCGTCCGGCAGGAGCAGAAGTGAGCCTTGCCCCGTGAGCTTCCGCATGAGCTGGCTGAGGAAGCGAGGGCGGGCTCGCGGGCGCAGCGAACTGCTGAGCCTGCACGATCACATCATGGGAGTGGCCCTCGACGGTGCCGGAGTCGAACGGCCAATCGAGCTGGACAGCATGCTCGCGCAGGAGGTTGCGACGTCCACGCACGAGGTGGCCCGGCACTTCCTGAGCGAGCTTCCCAAGCACTGCGCGATGCTGGACACGGCCATCGCGGACGTCCTCGTCGCCCTCGACGGGCTCAGCTCCGACACTCCGTTCAGCGCGGTCGTGCTCACGCGCGGGCTCCTTGAGGCGTCCGCGGATCTCTACTGGCTGAGCGAAGCGGAGATCGGCTTGGTCGAGCGCACGAGGCGGACCTGCCTCGTCTACCTGCGCCAGAAGGAGACGCAGGTCCGGCAGATCGTCCAGTTCTCGAAGCGTCACCCCGGAGCGGAACTCGGCGGGACTCGCGACCTGACCCAGGCCATCCGGGAGGGTTGGGAATCGCTCAAGCTCGACGCCGAGACGATGGCAGCAATGGGGTTTGAGCTTCGCGAGAGTGACCGTCCAGGCTCGAAGTACAGCCTCGGCGAGCCGAAGCCGAACATCAGTGATCTCGTGGATGCACTCGTCACCAGGTTCCTAGGCAAGACGGGCGTGAACCTCTACGCGATCTACTCCTCCATCGCGCACGCCGAGGGCGAGGGGCTGGGCACCCTCCTTGTCATGGACGACAGCATCGAGCAGCTGGGAGTCGTCAGGTACAGGCGGGGTCTGGATGACCGGCGCTGGAATGGCCTCGTGCTCAGGCCCGCCGTCGCGGCGGCGAGGGGCGCGGTGGGCGCGTGGTTCGAGCTGGCGCTCCCGAGGCAGGCGGCTCCATGATCGTGGTCGAGGCGCCGGCCTACGTCCCATACGAACCGAAGACGCAGGAACTGCACGACCTGCGAGCTGAACTGCAGCGCCAGCTCAGGGAGCTGAAGGTGGGGCGGGACGAGATCCTGTGGGCCACCTTCGCTGGCCGGCTGCCGAGCCGCGCCGATGTGGAGAACGCGCTCTTCTACAACCTGGACGGGGGCGGTGCCTTCGCGCGCTCCATGGACAACGGCGTGTGCTTCGAGCTTGATCCCCGCCCGTTGGAGCGCGGGGTGCGGTACGGCTACTCGGTCGCTCCCAAGGAGCACGGCCTGCGCCACTGGCAGGCAGAGCGCCAGCTCGCCCACGTGGTCGCGGAGGAGACGCAGCCGAAGCTGGCGCCGATCTGGTGGGCCTTGCGGTCGACGCCGGGCGCGGTCCGGCAGGCTGGCGAGCCGCGCCTCCCGCACGAGCGCTTCTGCTTGATGCTCGACGTCGAGGGTCCGGCGAAGGGCCTCACGCCGATGCTGGTGAAGGGCATCGTGGATGGGGTCGTGTCCGGCCTCCAGTCCCAGACCGATCACTCGGGCGCCGCTTCGGCAGCCCCGCGCATCGCGGAGTCGCTCGGCGCGCCGGTGAGCGCCATCCGGGAGGCGCTCACCGACTCGGCACCGAGCGTCCTCGGCGTCCGGGCGAGCCTCGTGCGCGCGTGGGGGAGCAGGGTGCAGTGGGCGCCTGACGATGACCGCTGCGTGGCGGCGCGCCTGCTCTTCAAGCCCGCTCGCCATTGGGGCATTGCCGGGACGGCATCGGTCGTCGCACCTCGCGTGCCCTGATCACCACGAGCAAGCACGGGCGGCTGGATCAGGAGGGCGGCCCTGCGGTGACCTTCCAGCCCTGCCGGACCGTCGGCCCGACGAGCGCCGGCGGCAAACGCCCCGAAACGCCTGCGGTCTGTCGCGCTCTGACCCCAGGCACGTGACGTGCCTGTTCGCCGGGCCCCGGCGCGAGCTCACGAACTAGCGCGGCGGATGGATCGAACAGCACCCCGGATGCGGTGACTTACAGTGCCCGTCCCCGGACGCGCGCTGGCCGAGTGAGCGAAGAGACGCTTCGCGCGATCTCCTCCCGCGCGATGCGGTCAGGAGCGAGCTCGTGTCCCAGGTGCAGATCCGCCTCTGGGTTGGGTAGCTCGCGATGCCCGAGGGAGGGCGTCTGCCGGCGGCTGCGGCGCATGTTCGCCGCGAACCGCTGAATGCGGTCAGCATCATGCCCTTCGGCTCCGAGCTCCTCGCGGTTGACGTACCAGTCAGTGCCCTCGCGGGCGCGGGACGCCTCGACGTAAGCAGGCTCCTTGCTCGTCTGCCAGCCGCCCGTCACGACCAGCGTGCGCGTCACGGTCGCGCCCTGCGCACGATGAATGTGCTGCGCGTACGCGAGACGAACACGCGCCAGATCCTCCCCCGCGAGCGTCCGTCGCTGCGCGGTCACATCGAACTCGACGTGAACCTCGCCCGCCTGGGTGACGCCGACAACGACACCTTGGCTCCCGTTCTCGATCCGCTGCGTACCCGGCTCGCGGTGCTGGTCGACCATCGCCACCCGGTCACCCTCCCGGATCCCGTAGTGCACGCCGGGCACCTCAACCTCGAGGTCTCCCAGCTCGCCCCGCTCGGCACGGTAATGCTGAGCGCGAGCGTTCAGACGCGCGATCTCCTTGTTCGAGGCGTCAGAGATCAGCGCGACCTCCCGCACCGGGTGCGCCTCTGTCAGACGCGCCCAATCGCGGACGGCGAGCTCGGCCGCCTCATCCCGCGAGTCGGCGATGTGCAAGCGACCGTTCGCGAGATAGTGGGCGATCGCCCTGTCGGTACGACCCGCCCTGAGGTCGGCCCAGGCGCGGCGCTCACCCTCGTCGTGCGTGCGATGCACCGTCGAGAGCTCCGCGCACGGCGCGACGTGTGACAGGCGGTCGAACATGCCGCCGGCACCGATCGAGGGCAGCTGGGCTCCGTCGCCGATCACCACGAGCTTCGCGCCGGTCCGCTCGACCATCTCCGTCAACCGCTCAAGACGAGACGTGTCGGCCATCCCCGCCTCGTCGAAATAGATCGTCGTGCGCTCCCCCACATCCAGGCGGCCCGCGTCGACCCGGGCAACCAGCGCGTCGAGCGTCAACGTGCGATCCAGCAGCGCTGGAGAGTCGCGACCGAGGCGCTGCGCTGTCGAACCCGAGACCGCGACGCCGAACGTCTCACGATCAGCAAGCTGCTCGGCGCGCGCGGCCGCGTCAATCACCACGCCCTTCCCCGTGCCGGCTGGGCCGATCACCACCGCCGCGCGCTCGGGCCCCGTGATCACGCGCAACGCTCGGTCCTGCTCGTCGCTGAGGGGGGCTCCGATCCGCTCGGCAACCCGATCGCTCGCCGCCGCGCGCGCTCTCTCCCCCACCTCCCTTCCGCCCGTGGACGCGAGCGCTGCGAAGCGGCGCTCGATCGCCTCCTCGCGATCGCGGACAGTACGCGTCGTCATCAGCCCACCTTCCAGAAGCAGCACGCGCCGCTCCGTGAGCATCCGCTGCGAGAACGCGACCGCCTCGCTCGGGGACAGCTCGCCGACCGCCTGCTCGAACAGCACCGACCGGAACTCCCCCGCCTCGAACGTCGCGGCGCGCTCAGCCAGACGATCCTCGACACGATCCTGCAGCGGACGCTCACGCCGCGAGGCCTCCGCGCCCGCCAGCGCCCGCGATAGCGCCCCGTCAGACATGTCGAAACGCGCCGCCGCCTCGCCCCACGCCTGCTGCAGATCACCGCGCGTCACGAGCCGCTTCGCCCTGCGGTTCTCCAGCTTCAAGCGCCGTAGCTCGCCGCGCGCCGGCTCACGGCCCCACTTCGCACGGAAACGCTCCGCCGCCCTCGCGACCTCACGAGCACGCGCCGAGAACGCATCCATCAGGCCACGCGGCACCCCCGCCAACTCGAAATAGCGCGCCTGCCTGCCCGTCCCCGCCTCGACCGCATAGCCGCGGTGCGCGAGCTCGTCCGCCAACGCGAGGCGGTAGCACGCGCCGACCTCGCGCGCGGCCCTGAACACCGGCCGCGACGCTACAGCGACGATCCGCCCGTCACGCCTGACCGCACTTGTCACAACGACGTGGCTGTGCAGCTGCGGGTCAGGGGCATCACCGGCCAGCACACCACGCGCTGTCGTGTGACGGTATTCCGCCGCGATCAGATCCGCCGGGTGCTCCTCCAACACAGCGCCCTGGACACGACGGCGAACAGTCGGCACGGCCGCCGTCAAGTACGTCATCGCGGTAGCTACCGCGGCGGCGTGCGCCGCCTCCATGTCACGGCGCTGCGCGGCGTCGCCGAGAGCCCACACCACTGACACGCTCTTCGGCGCGCTGAACGTGAGGTCGATCCCAGCGCCGCGGGCACCCGTCGCGCCGGCCGCGCGAACCCAGCCACCCGTCCGCGGATGGCGGCCCTCCATCAGCGCAACGAAATCCGGCCCGTCGACCTGGTCGCCGTGGAGACCAAGCCGCGTGCGCGTCGCCCGCGAGGCGAGCCAGCGGCCGGGCGCCTGCGTCGGCTCGCCCTCCGCGTTCAAGTAGTAGTCACCGCGGTCAGGCTCGACCGTCTTGGACTCCAGGTAGCGCGCGTAGCCAGAGCCCTTGGCGGCGCCGATACTCGAAACCGTGAGCACGCCTGCCATGACCGCGACACGGGACGACCGGCCTACGGAAACTCGACGCCAACCCCGTCGGTATGAAGGGATCACCGCACCCACTCGGTGGGAGGGGCACCCGGGTGCCACTCCCGGGACACACCCCCGCCTTCCTGGCGAAGGACATGCGCGTAATCAACCAGGCGAGCATGGAACGCCAGCTCCTCGCGCGGATCGTTCCCCGCCTCGTCGAGCTGCTGGCGCCAGACGACGAGCGCGCACAGCGTCTCGACGTGATCCTCGCTCAGCCACCAGCCGTCTTTCAGCCCGGCGAGCGCCTTCGGGTAGCGGCCGTGGAGCGCCACGATCCCGCCCCACATCTGCGCACGCCAGGCGGCGTCCCCGCCATACGGCTCGAGCCACGCCGGTCGTGTCTCGCCGCTCTCGCCGCGGCGTTGCGCGGCCGGAGTCTCCGTCGCTGGCGATGGACGGGCCGGGGCTGTCCCGTGCCGGCGCTCGCGGACGATGTGGGCGACGACCCGGGCCAGCGGCTCCCCGCCGCGGGCCGCGAGCTCCGTGAGCTCGGTGACCACATCGTCGGGAAGAGTGACCTTCACGCGTCGGCTCACGGTGCCCGCCGCGCAGACGCACGCCGGGTCGCAACGCCCCGACTGTTCTCGTCGTTAGTCACGTGTGTAGTGACCGCGAGGCCGCGGCGGCGGCCAACGAACTGGGCCCCGCGTGGCCCTGTCCCGGGCCCGGGCTCCGGAGGTGCATCTAGTCTGAGCTGGCTGTTGGCTGGGCGAGGCGCGCGGAGTGGGTACGGCGGGGGTGTGAGTTGGCTGCTGGCTGGGCGAGGCGCGTGGAGTGGGTACGGCGGCGGTGTGCGAGGAGGTGCGGGTGCGTGCGAGGCGGATGGCGGTGTGCGGGAGAGCGCGCTGAGAGCGGAGTCGGTGGTGAGTTGACCGTTGCCGGGGAGTGGCGAGACGAGGGACACCGGCGGAGCGCGGGGGTGACGGTCGTGACGGCGGAAGCCATGCGGGGGACGCGTAGCGCGGCCGGTACCCGCCGAGCTACGAAGAGAGCCGGTGCAAACGAGCGCAAGCGGCCGGGGCAAGCGAATGCGCGACCGAGGCTATGAGGCCACGCGTGCCGAGATTCCTACAGCTCGTCTGGTCCTGCGCCGGCCAGCCCGCGTCCGCCGCCGGGCGCTTCAACCAAATCCAGCCGCCCGCTGGCGGCGACCGCCGCAACAGCCCGGCCGACGAGCGATCAAAGCTGCCACCACCACGCCCCCCTCAACGCTGCCTCTCCGCTCCGGCCCGACGCTCGTCGACGCTACGTTCACACGCGTCGGCGAGAGGTTCTCGTCGCGGGTCCCCCGCGTCGACCTCGATCTCCAACGCAGCCCGGCGGCGGTCAAGGCTAGCCGGGTTCCTCGAGAGCGCCGGGGGCCGGTCGGTGAGACCGGCCCCCGGGCGAGCCGCGTCAGGCGGCGAGCTCCTCGAGCTGCCCGTTCTCGTCCGCCTGCTTGTCGGTGCGTCCGCCGAAGCGGACGCGACCGAGGACCTGGTGCTTTGAGCGTTTGCTGCCGTCCTCGGCCTCCCACTCGCGGTAGACCAGACGGCCGGTGACGGCGACGATGCGTCCCTTCGCGAGGTACTTCGCGCAGGCCTCAGCGCTCGCGCCGAAGGTCGCGACGTCGATGTACAGCGGCGGCTGACCGTGCTGGTCGTTGACGGCCAGACGGAGGTCGCAGACGGAGCGGCCGTCAGGCAGGGATCGAAGGACCGGATCGGTCGTGAGGTTCCCGGCGAGGCTCAGGCTGTTGAGGTTCGGCGAACTGCTCATGCGTCTCTCCTCCTTGTGAGGGTGGTTTGATGTTGCGCGACCGGGAGACGCAGGCGCGAGCGCACGGAAAGGCCGAGCGCAGCGAGCCCGACCAGGGCCTTGCAGTGCCAGCGAGCCGTCTGCGACCGTGGAGCAGCAACGAAAGACGCACTCGCGAAGGGGCCGTGAGCGAATGCACCCGGGACAGGAACGGCCCGCAGTCGCTCACCTCTCGGCGCCGGTCTGCTCACCCCCCTGATCGGCGGGGATCGCGTCACGTGGCTGACGTGGCGTGGGACCGGCTGGGGTCTTGAGCTGGCAGGACGTCGATCAGCACGCGCGACTGGACTCTCATCCTCGGCGACGGCGGCATGCTCCCAGAAATCGTGGTGCTGTCACGGCTGCTCACCGGCGCTGAGCAGCTCAATGGTGTTCGCCGCCTGCGTGGCGCCGATGAACGGCGCCAGCGCGATGTAGGCGAGCTCCGGCAGACGCTGCGGGAGGTTGGCCGTCTCGCCGGCCGCGACGTCGCAGCGGATGATGTGGTGGATCGCGCCGGTGATCGCATCCGAGTAGGTCCGCGGCGGCCGCCGGGCTCCCGGACGCAGCGTGTAGCCCTCCTCCAGGAACGACGCGAACACGCGCGGCAGCCCCTCCGCATGCTGCACGGCCAACGGACCCGCCGCATACGGCCACAGCAGACACAAATCCGACATCGCCGGGGCACACGCGACGGCCTCCAGCAGCACGCGCAGGACGCTGTAGACACGCGTAGGCCACGGCTCACCCGTGCAGAACACCGCGTCACACGCCCGCAGCACGGTGTGCGTCGCGTCCTGTTGGGCTTCCAGCAGCGCGTGCTGCTTACCGGCGAAGTGCTGATAGAACACGGCGCGGGAGATCCTCGCCGCAGCCACAATGTCCCCCACAGAGGTCGCCGCGTAGCCGTCGCGAGAGATCACCTCCGCGGTCGCGTTGATGATCCGGATCCGCTGGCTCTCAGACACCGCCGCCGCGGGAAGGCCGTGGCGCCCGCGCGGGAGCGCCGCCAACCCCACCCCCACCCGCGCCGATGCACCCGGGTGTGCGAGGCGTGCGTGCGGGCTCGCGGTCCAGCGCACCCCATCACGGCGGGCGTAGCAGCGCACCCAGTCGACGAGCTCGCCCGCCAACATGGGCGCGTCGAGCTGCTCGCCGGCGAGCAGCGCCAACGCGACGACACCACGGATCGCGCCCGCCAACGCCACCGCAGGCAGGTCGACCAGCGGCCCACCAGACGGAGTGCTGTCAAGCAGCCCCCGCGCGCGCCGGACAAGGGCCTCTTCCGTTAGGGCCCGCTCGCGCGTGAGCGCACTCCCGGCCCCCCGCGCCTCGAACAGCAGCACGCGCGCACCCTTCGGGTCCGCCTCGAGCACCCCAAGTGCCCGCTCGATCGCCGAACGCGCCTGCTCACACCACGCTCGCGGCGTCGTCGCCGAGCGCTCCCCGGGCAGGTCCGCGCGGTCGCGGAGACTGGCGGCGAGCGTCCGGTAGGCCGCCAGCAGGCAATCCTCGCGATCCTTGAACAGCTCATAGAACGTCGCGCTCGAGACCCCCGCCGCCCGAGACACCCGCGCGACGCTCGCCGACCCGTAGCCCATGGTGGCGGCCAGGTCGATCATCGCGTCGATCAGACGCTCACGCTGCGTGGCGCGAACAGGCCGCACCCCCTCGGCGTGCGCGACGCTGCCGTTGACTCGACCGGTGCGAGATGCACTGCGGGTACGAGATGCAGCGCTGGAGGGACTTACGGGCCGCAGGGCCTCGTTCGCGGGGGCGGGCGAGACGATGGGTGGGCGCGGGCGGGAGCGGCTAGCCACGCCGGCCAGCCGCCCTCCTGTCCCGGCGCGTGGCCCTAGCGATCTTCTTCTTGGCGGCCTTGACCGGGTATTTCTTGCGCGCTGCCTTTTCGCAGGCGACGCGCTTGCGCTTCCTCTTGTCCTTCTTGCACTTCTTGAGAGCTTTGGCGAGCAGCTGCGCGTTCGTGGCCTTGTAGCCCTTCACACCGCCGCAGCCCGTGACCGCCACCTGGGTCGTCTGTTCGATCACGGCGCCGTCCTGGGCGGTGATGACGGTGGGGATCGTGATCTTGTGGCCGCACAGGCTGTAGTTGGGGGCTTCTTCGGTATTCACACCCAGGATCGAATGAGGCCCCTCGGGGAGGACAGCTTCGAAGGTCGTGAACGGCGCGTCCGGGGTCGATTCGAAACGCGAATAGGTGACGCCCTTTTTGATGTCGGTCTTGCCGTCCAGGACCAGCGTGATGCCTTCCCCCTGCAGCACGAACTCGGTGTCCGGGAACGCCGCGCCACCATGCGAGACCACGTAGCCCGGGCCCGTCAGCGGACTCTTCAGAACCGGCGTATGGACCGTCGCGTAGCCGATCAGGCTGTCTTCATCACAGCCCGCCGGGTTCGCTTCGAACACAGCCGCGAGGCAGGCGTGCTGAAGGGTGGGTTGCAGCCTGGAGGGCAGGATTTTGGGGATCGTCAAGAACACTTTCTGGATGTTCGCCACCCCGAGACCCTGGGAGGTGACCTTCACATCAAGGCTCGCCCCGTCGGCTTTGCTCGCCTGACCCGCTGTGGAGGCTTCCAGGGTCGGGTGGAACGGCAGCGAGGTGCAGCCCTGGGCTTTGAAGGGGGCGGACACGTTGGCGCTGGCGCCTTCTGAGCCGGTGAGGGTGGCGGTGGTGGTGAGCGGTTCGCAGCTGGTCGGGTTGAACGTGAAACCGGGGCGGTTGATGGCGACTTCGAGGGCTTTCAGGTCGACGGGGATTCCTTTCAGCATCGTCGGGACCGATTCGCCGCGGGGGCCCGGGTCGGTCGTGACCGTCACCTGCGCCGTCGACGGGTTGACGTTGATGCGCGAGCGTACGTTGACGTAGCCGAGGTTGAACGGGCCGGCCTTCGCGAGCGTCCTCACGAGCAGCCCGAACGGCGCGCCGTCATAACCGGTCGTCAGGTACGCCTGACCGGTCACCGCCACCGGTTCGGGGCCGAGGCCCGAGTGCTCGCGGGCTTCGCCGATGTGGCTGTCTTCCCCGCATGACCATTCCACGCCCGGCGGCGGTTCCTGGCAGGGCGTGACTGAGGCGAGCACCGCGGCGAAGCCGGGCGGCTCGGTCACCGAGATTCCGGTCAGCGGCTGGTTGCCGTCGGGGTGGCCGATCTTCACTAGCAGGGGCGTCAGCGCCCCCGCCTGCGCGGAGTGCGGACCGGCGGTGAACGATGGGGCGAACGGCAGGTGCCCTTGCGGGCAGGCCGTCCCTTCTGGCCCAGCGGTGATCTGGAACGGGGGTTCGGACAGCGGGTCGGAGCTCGCGCCGGAGAAGCCGGTGAACTGGCCGGCGACCTGGTAGGTGCCGCAGAACGCGGGGCTCGCGGTCGCCGCGCGCGGGCCGCCGAAGAACGACAAAGTCAGTTCGTGGAACGGCAGCTGCGGCGTGCCGGGGAACACGGCTTGCTCGCGGCCTGTGCTCGGGTCGAGGTGCACGTCGGCGCCGAGCTTGACGAGGATGCCGCTCCTCGGGGCTTCCAACACGACGTACAGGCCGACGAGCGCGTTGAACGGGTTCTTGCCCGCTTCCCCGTTGGGGGCGGGTTCCATCACGTACAGGGCGCCGGTGAGTTCTTCTTCCAAGAGCGGTGTGCGGGCATGGAGCGTCGCGACCTTCGAGGCCTCCGGACAATGGGGCTGTTCGGGGGTGTATTGGTAGATGCCGGTAGTGGAATTCTGGCCGGTGTATCCGGCCTGTTCCTCGGTGCAGGCGGCCAGGCCGTTCGCGGCCGAAGGATTCACCTGCAGGCCTTCCGGGAGGGTCAGGGTCGTGTCGCTGAGCGCTGATTCGGCGCGGCCTTCCGGTTCGGTCAGGCCGGGCTGGGGGAAGGTGAGCGTGCCGGTGATACCGGCCGGGGTGGACGCGAACGGGGTTTCCAGGGTCGTGGTGAACGACGGGTTGAACGCCAGGGTTTCGCAGCTGGTAAGCGAGTAGGAGGATTCGAAGCTGGTGTGTTCAGTCGCGAGCGGCTCGCCTTCGTTGCCGGGTTCACCGGTCGGCCAGGAGTGACCGGTCATGCTGGCGTGAAGCGGCGTGCAGGCGGTCGGCAGGGTGAGCATCGCGGTGGGCGCGTGGTCTTCCAGGGGCGTGCACGGGGTTTGCGCCTTCCACTGGTCCCACTGGTAGTTGCCGTTGCGGTTGGCGAGGCATTCCCAGCCACGGGAGTGGTCGTGGGCGGGATCGTCGGGGGTGCCCCAGAAGACGACCTGGGTGCTCAACAGCTGGGCGACCTGGCTGATGTTCTGGACGCTGACTTCGGCGGCGTAGTCGCCGCCGGCGGGGAGGTTGGCGTTCAGGACGATCGGGACAGAGTCGATCACGAAGCCGTAGCGGGCCGGCTGGCCGGGGGCGGGTTCGAGGTTGAAGATCGGGAGGTCTTCGTGAAAGACATAGGTGAGCGGGGAGGGCGGGAAGATTTCGGCGATCGCGACACCGACCGCGGTGTCGGCGGGGCACTGGTCGGTCCAGCTTTCGAGCTTGGTCGCGAACAGCGCATACGGGCAGCGCGCGACCGCGGTCGTGTCCGCGATCAGGCCCGGCGGCAGCTTGAAACGCAGTTCCTTGGCGAGCGCGGGCGAGGACGGGAAGAATCCCGGTTTCAGGAGAGGGGGCGGGTAATACTGCAGCGTCTGGTCGAGGTCGAGCGTGGTCGTGAACTGGAACGGGTGCGAGCCCGCCCGGGTCTTGAGCGACCCGTCCGTGCCTTCCGGGGTCATTTCCAGGGTTTCCACGCCGAACGGCACGCGTTCATTGGCGGGCTGCGTTTCGCCTGCGCCGGGAGCGAGGCGCAACGGCTTCTGCACGGCGGGCGGCGAGGCGACCGCGGCGCCCGAGGGGGCCTGCCCGCCTTCGACCGTGAGCGTGTTCGGGAGCTGCGTGACCGCTTCCGGGACGCTCGTCCTGACGCGCAGGCGCACCCATACGCTCTGGTAGGGCAGGATCGTGCCGGTGGAGACGACGCAGCGCAGCTGTGCGGCAGAGGTGCTGCAGGTCATTTCCGCGCCCTTCTTTTCGAGTACTTCGACGGCTTCGATCGACCCTTCCGGGCCCGCCGGGAGCGTGTCGGTGAGCACGACCGGGCTGGTGGCGGCGTCCACTTCGGCGTCGCCGAGGTTGTTGGCGTCAACGACGATCTGCGCTTCGCCGTCGTGCGGCAGCAGGCTCGGCGCGACTGTCACGTTCAAGCGCCACCACGGGACGCCCGGGGTCGCGGCGCTCGCCTCGCCCGTGCCTTGAGAAAGGATGCCCAGTGTCAGCGTCGCGGCAGCGATCGCGACAGAGCACACCCTGAGGGCTCTGTAGGCACAGGTGATCATCGGCGCCCCAACGCGCGAGCGCTCCCGCGTGTCTTCTTCTTCGTGGCCTTGGACGGCGCCGGGTAGTGTTTGTGGGCGGCGCGTTCGCAGGCAACTCGTTTTCGCTCGTGATGCCTGTCCTTGGTGTGACAGACGTGCAGGGCTGCGGCGAGGCGCTGTGCCGTAGTGGGGGGCTTGCTTTTCGGTTTGGGCTTCTGGTGTTCCTGGTTTGAGAGCACCGCGTGCTGTGAGCTGGTGTTGCCGGGTGCGCCCGGCGGCGCGCTCGCGAGGGCGCCGAGGCCGCCTTCAGCGGGCAGAGGGCTGGCGCAGGCGGCGCTCGTTTCGCAGGCGGGCGGCGTTTCGAGCTCGCGCGGCGGGACACACGGCGAGGCGGCTGTGCATTCGTGGGCGTCGTAGACGTCGAAGGCTTCGTCGGTGTCTTCGGGAACCAGTTTGCCGGCGGTGACGAAGAACACGTCGCCGCCGCCTTCCGAGAGCTGTTCGCCAGCCGCGCCTTCACCGCCGGTTTCCGACGCGTCCAGGAACGCCGATTCCTGCGTCGAGGTACCGGAGCTGATCAGCCCGACACAGCCCCCGGCGCGTGCGTCGAAGGTCGCGCTTTCGCCGGTGCACCGGTGGGGGCCCTGCGGGACGCCGGAGGGCTCGTACTCATAGACGTCCTCGAGGCCGTTGGTGTCCTGCGGCGCCAGCCGCTCTGGGCTGTCGAAATACAGGCGGCCGGTGTTCGAGAGGTAGCGGGACTGGTAGAGCGCCTGCGTGTTGAATTCGGTGAACCCGGCCCATTCCGGCAGGCTCCCGGCGAGCCATCTGCCCGCCCAGGCGCCCTGGCGGTCGACGAGTATCCCGAGCACGCTGGAGCCGTCTTCGCCTTCGATGCCGGGGTCGAACACGCCCGTCGGCCGGCCGCCGGAGGGCTCACAGGAGGCGCACTGCAGAGCGCCGGTGGGCAACGCGTACTCGTAGACCTCCTCGGCGCGCGCGCCGTCCGCGCCGGTGGCGCTCGCGTCGTTGTCGTAACGCACCCCTTCGTAGCCGGTGAGCTGCTGCTGGGACATGAACGCGAGGAAGAGGCCGTTGGGTGAGACGCGGGCGGTCAGTTTCGCCTGGCCGCCGTGGCCACGGGTTTCTCCTTCCCAGTCGGGCTGGTCGTGCGTCGAGAGGGACGCGATGAACCGCGGCGGCTGCCAGGCACCGGCCTGGTAGTGGGAGACATACAGGTTGCAGGTGGCCTGCGGGTCTGCTTTGACGCGGCACAGCCCGGGGGTCGGGTGTTCGTGTTCGGCGTTTTCCGCGACGCATTCGGTGCCGGTCCCCTGTTCGCAGAGGACGCCGTCGGCGACGAAGTACACGTAGGCGCCGTCTTCGCTTGTGCCGATCACGCCGCCGCTGAACGCGCCGGCGCGGACGTCCGCGGCTTCGAATTCCGCGGCGGCGAGTTCGCGCCTGGGGGTGAGGTCGGTGAGCGCGCATTCCAGCATGCCGGTGTCGTTTTCTGTGATTTCGCAGACGTAAAGGTCGGGTCGGCCGGCGCTGGCCCCGGAGTTCGGGGTGAGCTGCTGTTCGTCGGTGAAGAACACGCGTGAGCCGTCGGCGCTGGCGGTGTGGAAGACGGCGTGTTCGGGGCCCTGGCCGCTGCCGCCGTGGATCGTGTCCAGCTGGATCGTTTGCGGTGCGGGGGTCTTGGTCATGTCGCGCAGATACAGGTGGTGTGCGGCGGTGAAGATGGCGCGCGAGCCGTCCTGTGAGAGGGCGTGGTAGACGTTCATCCCTTCGGTGCTGCGCGGGCTGCCGATGCCGAGCGTCGCTTCGGGCGCGAACGCGCCGCCTGGGAGCACATTCACCGGGCTGAGGGTGCCTTCGCCGCCGCGGGTTGCGCTCCACTCGTACAGGCCGTTTTCGGGCTCTGCTGCCGTCAACGGCTTGTAGGATTCGAGCACGACGTGGGCGAGGTCGGGGGTGGCGGCACGGAAGCGCAGCGCTTCTTCTCCCGCGGCCCATTCGATGCCGGGGGCGTCGAGGTCGCTGATCAGCGGCACGTAGCCTGGGTTGCCGATCGTCTGGCCGTCGGCGCGCGCAGCCGCGTACAGTTCGCTGTCGGGCTGCCCCTGCGGGGCGATCGGCTGATCGGCGCGGAGGTAGATCGTCCTCTGCTGCCCGTGTTCGCGTTCTTCAGCGGTCAGCGGGGGTGAGAGGGGTGGCTGGGCGTCGCGGCCGGAGGGGAAGAAGGGGCGCACGAGCGAGAGCGCGAGGTTCGGCGAGAAGAACTCGTACTCGGGGGGGCTTTCGGTGAGGAGCCCAGAGCCGGCGTCGTTGGGTGTGGTGATGTCCCGCGAGGACCAGCCCGTAGCTGCGCGGGCGGAGAGGATCTGGGTGAGTTCCAGCGAACGGCTGCCTTCGGGTGCCGCGAACGGGCCATCGGCGAGGTAGGCGATCGCGTCACCGTCAGCGGCAGCCTGGATCAGCCCGCCGGGGCTGCTTTCGTCCACGACGGCCTCGGCGCCTTCCTTGTCGGGAGGGGAGACCATTTCCCAGACACGGTCGTCGGCGAGCGAGCCGGCGGTCGCGGTCGGGGTGGAGAAGCTTGCTTCAGCGCTTTCGCTGACACCGTGCGCGTTGCGCGCGATCAGGCGGTAGCGGTAGGTGATGCCGGCCGCGAGGGGCGCGGCGCTGGCGGCCTGCAGCTGGGCCTGGACGGCGTCCTCTGCGAAGCCTTCGCCGGCGCTCGCTTCCGCGGTGGGCGCCTGCACGCACGGTGAGACACAGGGCTCGCCGGCGGGCGGGACGGGCGCGGTGGAGTAGCGGAACGCGTAGGTGGTCGCGGCGCCCCTGGGGTCGATCTGGCCGTCAAGGCGTGCGGACTGGCTTGAGAGGTCCTGGACGGAGATCGAGTCGACGCTCGGCGCGGCGGGTTCTTCCAGCGTGAACAGATCGACGTCGCCGGCGGCAGCGTCAGTGACGTAGACCGCGCCGGTGAGCAGGTTCACCGCGACACCCGCGGCCTGCTCGAGACCGGGTGCCGTGAAGCGGTCGACCAGGGCGCCTTCGGGGCCGAACTGCGCGACCGAGGCCGTGCTCGCGCCGTCTTCGGTCGTGGTGTTGGTGAGGTAGACCTGATCCTGTTCGTCCACCTCGTTTTCGGGCTGATCGCGCGGGTTGACCGCGACAGCGGTCGTGTTCTGGTAGTCGAGGCCTTCGAGGAGTTCTTCCAGTTCGGTTTGGCTGCCGGGGACGGCCTGCCACTCGGAGACAATGCTGGTAGGGCGCTGCGCGCCCGCGAGCTGCTGGGCGGTGTAGAAGCGCCCCCGCGAGTCGACGGCGAGGCCGTTAGCGGGTTCGCCGTTCAAGGACAGTTCGAGCGGCGGACGGGCTGCCGGCCGCTTCAAGCTCGCCTGGTTGACCGGGTAGAGGCTTTCTTCGTAGTACAGCCATGGGGTGCCTTCGACGCCGACCGTCAAACCGTGGGTTTCTTCGGCTTCGGGTTCTTCGAGCTTGTCGTTTTCGCCTTCTTCGGAGTAGGGGATCTTGGTGATGCGTTCGAGCTGTTTGCCGTCGGGTGAGAGCTTTTCGATCGCCTCGTACGCTTCTTCTTCGTGTTCACGGGGGGCGGCGATGTATATGTCGCCGACGGACGGGTCTTCGGGGTTGGTGCTGTTGTCGACCGCGATCGCCTGTGCTCCAGACAGCTGGAAGGCCTTGTGGGGGCGGCCTTCGTGGCAGCCGCCGGTACAGACCTGCCACGTGTTGGTGTTGGTCCTTACGCCGAAGCCGAAGGTGGCGATGAACGTGCCGGTGGCGGTGTACTGGTCGATGCGGCGGTGGCCGCGGTCGAGGACGTAGACGTCGCCGGTGGTGGCGCTGACGGCGAGCTGGCCGGGGTGTGAGAGGGCACCTTCGCCGGTGGAGCCGAAGGTGCAGGTTTCGCAGGAGACGTGGCCGCGCTGGGTCAGCGCGGAGGCGGCGGGCGCGCCGCACAGGGCGAGCGCGGCGAGCACCGTGGTCAGCGCGAGCGTCCGCCGGCGGGCGAGGCGGCGGCGGTAGCGCGGGGTGGCCTTCACGGGCCAGTTCGGGGAGCGCGGGTGGTGGTGTGCTGGTGTCATGGCGCTGTGTTGCGGGTGGTGTGGGGCCGCCGGGCTGGCGGCCCCACCCCTCGTGGTCTGTGTGTGTTGTCTGTGGTTAGGCTTTGAGCTCGAGTTCTTCGCCCTTGTTGGCGACGACGGTTTCCTCGGCGCTGTTGCCCCCGGGGCCTGCCTGTTCGAGCGGGTTGCAGCCCGGTTCGGCGCACAGGTGCGTGCGGAGAGTGTCTTCGGGGCCTTCTTCGAATTTGGTCCACACCTGGGCGCCGACCGGTGTCTCCTTCTGCTGGAAGGTGAAGGCGGCTTCCTTGGTGAACTGGTTGACCGGGCTCACTTCGCCGATCACCGATCCGATGACCGCGAAGCGGTCGCCTTCGCATTCGAACTGGGCGAGCGCTTCACCCGTTTCGGCGGAGATGTCCGCCCCGACCTTCGGGTGAAGCGTGCCTTTGCCTTCGAGGTAGCCGACTTCGCCTTTCAGTTTGTTGGTGACGATCTCGCCAGCGGTCGAGCCGCTCTCGCACTTTTTGCCGGCGAACGCGCAGCCCTTGAACGTGGCGATGATGTCGCCGGCCGTTTTCGAGCTCGTGAACGCGCCAGTGTCACTGCTGGCGGTGCAGGTGATGCCGCCGACGCCTTCGACCTGCAGGTCGGCGCCTTTGCCCTTGCCCTTGAACGCCTTGGCTTTGCCTTTTTTCGCTGTCAGGTTCCATTCCTGCAGTTCGTATTTCTGGCCGCCTTCGGCGTGATAGCTCGAAGCTTCGCATTTCTTGCTCGAGTAATGGCCCTTATAGACTTTGCCTTCCTTGGCCGCCTTCGCGCATTCATAGATCGCCGGTTCCGACGCGGCCGCGCTCGCGACAGACACGGCCGCGAACGCGGCGACCAGCGCCAGGCACACACCAATCAACGTAAGCCTTCTCATGTCACTGTCTCCTTCGGTTCGTCAGTTATCAGGTCTTCGATTGAGCACTTCATCGCACACCGCGCCGCCCTAAACCGGGACCAGGGCGGCGCGAGCACCAATGCGCCTACGGTGTGGCTTTCAACTCGAGCTCGCGTGGCGACGAGTGATTCGGTTGATGGAGAATCGGGATTTCGGTGAAGATCAGGGCGCCTTCGATGCCGATCGTTTCGCGTGTGCTGCCGTTGACCTCCGCATACAGCGGCTTGGTCGCGCGGCCTTCAAGCGCCGCCGGCCCCTGCACGCCGCCGCTCTGGGACAGCGTCGCCGTAATTTCGGAGGTCATCGCGTTGACAGGCGTGATCTGGGCCGTCAGCTCTTCGCCCTTGGTCTCGCCGCCGATCGTGAACGCATGAACCGTCCCTTCACAGACGATCTGTTCGTAGAAGACGCCGCGCTTTTCTTCGGTCTTATAGACCTCGCCAACAGCCGGATTCGGGCCTGTCTTGCCGCTGATGAACTTCGGTTCACCCACCCACGACCCGGGCTCGTCGCGCTTTCCTTTCCTGTACTCGGGTTCATTCTCTATTTCGTTTTCATCGCCCGCTCCTGCCGAGAAGCACGATCCGCCTTCACTGTCAAAACATCCGGCGAATGCGAAATCGGGGGCCGTCGTCGCCCGTGCTGACCACAGGGGAAAGCCCAATGTTTCTTCACTCAACCCACCGGAACAGGTGATCTGGTAGGCGTCGTGGAAGGCGATCGTCACCGGCGACTGTTCGAGACCCCCCCTACCTAGTTCTGCGCCCACGCCCCCACCTTCACCTTCGACGAGCGGATACCATTCGTATCCGCCGTTGTAGTTCCCGAACACCTTCTTGGCCGGCACTACGCAGTTCGGGTCACCGTAGTGGCCTTCATGGGTTTCCACGGAGTCGCACGTGCCCCAGGCTGGGAGCTTTTCCTTCGCATAGGCCGCCGAGGCGCCGCCGAAAGCAGCGAACGCCAGGGCGGCGGTCAAACATAGTGTGAGTGTCCTTACCTTGCTCATGAACAGTGTCTCCTTTATCCCTTCACTCCAGATCGCTCTGGTCGCGTGTGTAGGGGCAAGGAGAAAGATCCCGCCCCCCTCCCCTGCCGGCGACGAGGCCAGCGGTCGGCGAGCCGGGCGTAACGCCCGGCTCGCGGGTTTGCGCGGGCGGCCCGGGACGGGCCGGCCGCTGAAAGAGTTGTGAGAGGGCGACGCGTGCGGGCGGTGTGAGCGCGTGTGGCGGGACGCGGGCTGCCTGCAGGCTGTGCGTGCTGAGCGGCGCCGGTCGCGGTGGCGTGGATGCTCGCCCGAGCGGGCGAGCGGCGGACAGATACATAGCCGGCTCATGCGGCCCTCCTGGCGGCGCGGGCGCTGGCGTTTACCGGGCGCGCGGACAGTTGGCGTGGTAGGGGTCTGCGTTGCCGGCGGTTGCGCTGCTCGTCGCGACGGGTGTCGGGCGGGGCGTCGGCGAGAAGCTCAGGGGCACGACGGCCATACAGCGTCAGCCGCCAGGCGGTACGGTCCCGCGCACCCCGGCCCAGACGCGTGTTCTCGATCAGGCCACGCTGCTCGAGCAGGGTGAACAGGTCCGAGATGTCGTGGCGCTTCCCCCCGGTGTTGACGCGCTGGCCGACCTGACGGCTGCTGAGCCCGGGCGTCGAGGCGATCACGCGGAGCGTCAGGATCACCCGCGGGTGCGCCCGCAGCGGCAACACTGCCGCCTCCCCAGCCGGCGGCGCGGGTCGGCCAGGGTCCCGTGCATGGTCGGCGAGCTGCGCGCCCGCGGTCAGGTAAGGCTCGATCACGTGCTCCATCAGCGGCGACGCCAAGCCGGCAAGCGGCACGCCATCGCCCGGGAGCATCCGGGTACGGATCACCGACACGACAGCGCACGACAGAAGCTCTGCGATCACGCTCGTCGGGGGCGCGATTTGCGAGCCGATGATCACCTGGCCGCGCGCGGCGTCCAAGACCTCAGCCAGTGCGTCCTGGACACGCCGGGCGCCAAGCTCGACGGCCAGCTCTTGCTGTTCGGCGATCAGCGGTCGCGCCCACGAGCGTTCCTGCTCCAGGAACGCCAGCAACGCGACCACGCCTGCGCGGATCCGCCCAAGCCAAAGCCGCTCGCCAGGGGCGGCGTCCGCCACCGCCCGGCAGAGCCGCTCGACGAGCTCAGTGAACGCGCCCGTGATGTCATCCCTGCCGGTTTCGGCGAGGACGCCTGGCGCGACCGCGAGAAGCCCGGTGGCGCTGGCCCCCGTCTGTTCCAGACGAGGGTTACTGGAGCTTTTCGGCGTCCACCAGCGGCGGCCGGACGCAGCCGGACGCCCATCCCATCGGCGTACCGCTCTGATCGCCGATGGTATCTTGACAGAGGCCCTGGTTGTGTGCTCTAGTTCTCCCCACAGCCTCGTCCCGCACCGCATGGGATGGAGGAGGGGAGCGCGGGAGGGAACAACATGGACGGCGGGATCAACATCAACCAGGCCGTGAGCACACCGGCGTACAGCATCGCGCCGCTGAGCGCGCGCGAAGCGCTGTCTGCACGGGCGTTCCAGCAGCTGACCCCTGATGGCATGCGACCACAAACCACTGTGCTGACGCCCCACCACTGTGCGCGGCACTCCGCCCGCCCCAAGGGCAGTAACCCTCGTCTGGAACAGACGGGGAAGATCGCGTTCGGCGTTTAGCGATAACGCTTTTCGGGCGGCTTCCCACGCCGCTCCCGCGGGCTCAGCGCGGCGTCGCGACCCCGCTACTTTGGCGCCGGGCAGGCGCCCGGTCGTAACTCGAGACCGTTCGGTTTCACGCGCGGAAGACGGAAACGACACGGCATCCGCCCAGCCGTTTGGGATGCCACAACCGCACAGAGACCGCTCACCACCGCCAGTGCGCGTGGCTTCCGACGGCACGCGACGCGCGCAGCCGGGCGAGGGACGGACGTGGCGGTGGCGCACGGGCTACCGCCCCCTGCCGTGTCTCGCGGTGCTCTTTGCCTTGTGCGCCTTCTTCTTCGGGTCAAAGCGTTTCTTCGCCGCCTTTTCGCACGCAAGCCGCTTGCTCTTCTGGCTTTTCTTCTTGTACTTGTGCTTGCAGGCCTTGAGGGCTTTGGCGAGCAGCTGCGCGCTCGTGGCTTTGTAGGCTTCCACCCCGCTGCAGCCCGTGACGGCCACCTTGGTGGTTTGTCCGATCACGGCGCCGTCCTGGGCGGTGATGACGGTGGGGATCGTGATCTTGTGGCCGCACAGGCTGTAGTTGGGGGCTTCTTCGGTATTCACACCCAGGATCGAATGAGGCCCCTCGGGGAGGACAGCTTCGAAGGTCGTGAACGGCGCGTCCGGGGTCGATTCGAAACGCGAATAGGTGACGCCCTTTTTGATGTCGGTCTTGCCGTCCAGGACCAGCGTGATGCCTTCCCCCTGCAGCACGAACTCGGTGTCCGGGAACGCCGCGCCACCATGCGAGACCACATAGCCCGGGCCCGTCAGCGGACTCTTCAGAACCGGCGTATGGACCGTCGCGTAGCCGATCAGGCTGTCTTCATCACAGCCCGCCGGGTTCGCTTCGAACACCGCCGCCAGGCACGCGTGCTGAAGGGTGGGTTGCAGCCTGGAGGGCAGGATTTTGGGGATCGTCAAGAACACTTTCTGGATGTTCGCCACACCCAAACCCTGCGAGGTGACCTTCACGTCAAGGCTCGCCCCGTCGGCTTTGCTCGCCTGACCCGCTGTGGAGGCTTCCAGGGTCGGGTGGAACGGCAGGCCGGCGCAGCCTTCGGCTTTGAACGGGGCGGATAGGTCAGCGGTCGCGCCTTCGCCGCCGGACAGTGTCGCGGTGGTGGCGAGGGCTTCGCAGTTGGTCGGGTTGAAGTCGAAGGCCGGCCGGTTGACGGCGACTTGGAGCGCTTTCAGCTGCACCGGGACACCGTCCAGGATCGCCGGGATCTTTTCGCCGCGGGGACCCGGGTCCGAGGTGACGGTCACCTGGGCGGTACTCGGGTTCACGTTGATGCGGTTACGGACGTTCACCCAGCCCAGGTTGAACGGGCCCGCAGCCGCGAGCGTTCGGACGAGCAGGCCGAACGGGGCGCCGTCGTAGCCCGTGGTCAGATAGGCCTGGCCGGTGAGACTCAGCGGTTCGGTGCCGAGCCCGGAGTACTCGCGGACTTCGCCGATGTGGCTGTCTTCGCCGCAGGACCATTCCTGGCCAGCGGGCGGTTCCGGGCACGGGGTGATCGAGGCGAGCACCGCGGCGAAGCCGGGCGGCAGCGTGACCGTGATCCCGGTGAGCGGTTGGTCGCCGTCGGGCTTGTCGATGTCAACGACCAGCGGGCTGAAAGCACCCGCCTCCGGGCTGGTCGGACCCGCGCTGAACGATGGGGAGAACGAGAGCGGCGAGGGCGGACACGGGCTGCCGCCGGCACCGGTCGTGACCTGGAAGGTGGATTCGGGGTGCGTGGCGGCCTCGCCGGACCAGGGCACGAATTCGCTCGTCGTCGTCGCCCCGCCGCAGACAGGCGGCGTCGTGAGGGAAGCGCGTCCACCACCGAAGAAATGGATGTGCAGCTGCGTGAACGGCAGCTCGGGGGTGTTGCGGAACGTCGAGACCAGCTGGCCCGTGGACTGGCTGACCTGGACTTCACCTGCGAGCTTCACACGTACCCCGGCCTGCGGAGCTTCCGCGAGCAGGTACAGCGCCAACGGGGTCTTGAACGGGTTGGTGTTCTGGCGGGCCAGATACACAGAGCCGTTGACGTGTTCGGCGAGCAGCGGGGTGACGATGCTGACGGTCCCGACCTTCGAGGCGTCAGGACAGTCCGCCGGACCCGACGGGCTGGTTTCGTTACCGGTTTGGGCTTCTTCGGGGACCCCTTCGGTGCCGAACGGCTCACCGAACGTGTCGAGCAGGTCAAATTCGCCCGCCGAGCAGGCAGACAGGCCCGACGCCGCCGCAGGACTCAGCTGAAGGCCCGGCGGCAACGCCACGGTCGTTTGTTTGAGCGCCGCTTCGGCGTCGCCTTCCGGCGCGGTCAACCCCGGCTGGGGCATTTGCACAGCCACATTCAGGCCCGTCGGCGTAGAGGCGGTGCTGACTTCCGGTTCGATCGACAGCGACGGGTCGAACGCGAGCGATTCACAGCCGGTGAGCGCGTACGAAGATTCGAAGCTGGTGTGTTCGGGCGCGAGCGGTTCGCCTTCGTTGCCGGGTTCGCCCGTCGGCCAGGAGCGGCCGGTCATGCTCGCCTGCAGGGCGGTGCAGGCTGTCGGGAGGGTCAGCATCGCCGTCGGCTCCGGGTCATCCAGCGGGGTGCACGGGATGGTCGAGCCCCATTGGTCTTCAGCATGGCTGAGGCATTCCCAGCCACGAGAGTCATCGTGCGCGGGGTCGTCGGGGGTCCCCCAGAAGACGACCTGGCTCGAGAGCAGCTGCGCGACCTGGCTGATGTTCTGCACGCTGACTTCCGCGGCATAATCGCCGCCCGCGGGGAGCGTCGCGTTCAGCACGATCGGGACGGTGTCGATCACGAACCCGTAGCGGGCGGGCTCGCCCGGGGCGGGTTCGAGGTTGAAGATCGGGATGTCTTCGTGGAAGACGTAGCTGAGCGGGGACGGCGGGAAGATTTCGGCGATCACCACCCCAACCGCCGTGTCGGCGGGACACGGGTCCGTCCAGCCGGTCAGCTTGGTCGTGAACAGCGCATAAGAGCAGGCCGGCACGGCGGTCGTGTCGGCGACCAGGCCGGGCGGCAGCTTGAAACGCAGTTCCTTCGCCAGCGCCGGCGAGGACGGGTAGACGCCGGGTTTGGTGATGTGCTGGTAGTCGAGCAGCGTCTGGTCGAGGTCGAGCGTGGTCGAGAACTGGAAGGGGTGCGAGCCGGCCTGCGTGTCGATCGACCCGTCCGCGCTTTCGGGGGTCATTTCCAGCGTTTCCACACCGAACGGGACGCGTTCGTTGGCGGCCTGGGTTCCGCCCGCGCCCGCGGCGAGGCGCAGCGGCTTCTGCAGCGGCGCGGGCGGCGCGACCGCGCCGCCGGCGGGGGTTTCGCCGCCTTCGATCGCGAGCGTGTTCGGCAGCTGCGTGACCGCTTCGGGGACATTGGTTCTCACCCGGATGCGCGCGTACAGGCTCTGGTAGGGCAGGATCGCAGCGAGCGTGGAGGTGCAGCGCAGTTGCGCGGCCGCCGCCGTGCAACTGAAGTCGCCGCCGCCGTGCGTTTCGAGGACTTCGACGCCTTCCACCGCGCCTTCGCCGCCACTCGGGAGCGTGTCGGTCAGCACCACCGGGCTGGTGGCCGCGTTCGTGGCGGCGTCGCCGAGGTTGCTCGCGTCGAGGATGATCTGCGCTTCACCGTCGTGCGGCAAAAGGCTCGGCGCGACCGTGACGTTTAGATGCCACCACGGGGTGCCCGCCGTCGCCGCGACCGCAGCGCCCGCGCCGACGGCCGCGCAGAAGGCGAGGATGGCCACCGTCACGGTCGCGGCTGCGACCGGGACACCGAACGCCCTGAGGGCTCTGTGGGCACGGGCGATCATCGGCCACCCGCGGCGCGAGCGTGCGCGCGCGCTTTGCTGTTGGTCTTCTTGGCGGGCGCCGCGTAGCGCTTGTGGGCGGCGCGTTCGCACACAATTCGTCTGCGCTTGTGATGCTTGTCTTTGCGCCGGCACGCGCGCAGGGCTTTGGCGAGCCGCTGCGCCCTGGTGGGGGGCTTGCTTGTCGGTTTGGGCCCTTGGTGTTCCTGGTTTGAGAGCACCGCGTGCTGTGAGCTGGTGTTCCCGGGTGCGCCCGGGGCGGCGCTCGCGGGCGCGCCGAGCGTTACGTCAGGGGGCGTGTAGGAGCGGCAGGCCCCAGTCGTTTCGCATACCGGCGGGGTTTCGATCTCGCGCGGTGGGATGCACGGCGAGGCGCTCGTGCATTCGTGCGCGTCATAGACATCGTCGACTTCGTCGGTGTCTTCGGGGACGAGCTTGCCGGCGGTGATGAAGAACACGTCGTCGCCGCCTTCTGAGAGCTGTTCCCCCGCAGGGCCTTCGCCGCCGGTTTCCGAGGCGTCAAGGAACGCCGATTCCTGGCTCGAGCTGCCGGAGCTGATCAGGCCGACACAGCCCTCCGAGCGCGGGTCGTAGGTCTGGGTTTCAACGGTGCACTCGTGCGGCCCCTGGGGGACGCCGGTCGGCTCGTACTCATAGACATCCTCCTGGCCGTTGGTGTCGCCGGGGGCGAGCGGCTCGGGGCTGTCGAAGAACAGCCGGCCGGTGTCAGAGAGGTAACGGGACTGGTAGAGCGCCTGCGTGTTGCCTTCGGTGAACCCGCTCCACTCCGGCAGGCTGCCCGCCAGCCACTTACTCGCCCATGCCCCGAAGCGGTCCACGAGCAGCCCAATCACGCTCGAGCCGTGTGCGCCTTCGATGCCGGGGTCCAACACCGCGGCCGGCTGGGCGCCGGAGGGCTCACAGGAGGCGCACTGCAGAGCGCCAGAGGGGAACGCGTACTCGTAGACCTCCTCGGCGGGCGCGCCGTCCGCGCCGGTGGCGGTCGCGTCGTTGTCGTAGCGGACCCCTTCATAGCTGGTGAGCGTCCGCTGGGACATGAACGCCAGGTACAGGCCGTTGGGGGACACGCGGGCGGTCAGCTGGGCCTGGCCGCCCAGGCCGCGCGCTTCGCCTTCCCAATCGGGCTTGTCGTTGAGCGACACGGACGCGATGAACCGCGGCGCCTGCCAAACGTTGGACTGGTAGTGCTCGACGTACAGGTTGCACGTCGCCTGCGGGTCGCCTTCGCTAGCGCACAGCCCCGGGGTGGCGTGTTCGTGCTGGGCGTTTTCCGCGACGCATTCATGGGCCGGGCCTTCGTGTTCGCAGAGGACGCCGTCGGCGATGAAGTACACGTAGGAGCCGTCTTCGCTTGCGCCGAGCACACCGCCGCTGAGGCGTCCGGCGCGAACGCTCGCGCTTTCCGATTCACCCGCACCCACCTCACGCGCCGGTGTCAGGTCGCTGAGCACGCATTCGAGGCCGCCCTGACTGTTTTGGGCGATTTCGCAGACGTACAGGTCCGGCTTGCCGGCGGCCGCGCCGGCATCCGCGGTCAGACGTCGTTCGTCGGTGAAGAACACGCGCGACCCGTCGGCGCTCGCGGTGTGAAACACCGCATGTTCGGGGCCGGTACCGGTGCCGCCCTGGATGGTGTCGAGCGCGATGGTTTCGGGCGCGGGGGTCTTGGTCATGTCGCGCAGGTACAGGTGCCCGTCGGCGCTCCAGAACACGCGGGAGCCGTCCTGTGAGAGGGCGTGGTCGACGTTCATCCCTTCGCTGGAGTGCGGCGTGCCGGTACCGAGGTGCGCTTCGCGCGCGAGCGTCCCGTCGGGGAGCAAGTTGACCGGGGCGAGCGTGCCTTCGCCGGCCTGGGCGTGGTTCCACTCGTACAGGCCGCCTTCGCTCTGCCCCGGTTGCAGCGGGCGGCCGGCTTCGATCACGACGTGGCTGAGATCCGGCGTGGCGGAGCGGAAGAGCAGCGCTTCCTGTTCGGAAGCCCATTCGACGCCGGGCGCGTCGAGGTCGCTGACGAGCGGCACGAACCCCGGGTTGCCCATCACCGTGCCGTTAGCGCGCGCAGCTTCATACAGTTCGCTCTCGGGCTGCCCCTGCGGCGCGAGCGGCTGATCGTCGCGGACGTAGATCGTCTTCTGCTGCCCCTGTTCGCGTTCTTCAGCGGTCAACGGGGGTGAGAGCGGCGGCTGCGCGTCGCGGCCCTTGGGGAAGAACGGCCGCACGAGCGAGAGCGCCAGATCGGGGGAGAAAAACTCGTACTCGGGCGGACTTTCCGTCAGAATCCCCGAGCCCGCATCGTTCGCGGTCGTGATGTCCTTCGAGGACCAGCCCGTCTGCCCGCGCACGGAGAGGATCTGGGTGAGTTCCAGCGAGCGGCTGCCTTCCGGCTGCGCGAACGGCCCGTTGGCGAGGTAGGAGATCCCGTCGCCGCGCGCGGCGGCCTGGATCAACCCGCCGGGGTTTTCATCGACCACCACGCCGGCGCCCTGCTTATCAGGGGGAGAGACCATTTCCCACACACGCCCGTCGGCGAGCGAGCCGACGGTCGCGGGCGGCGTCGAGAAGCTCGCTTCAGCGCTTTCGGTTGTGCCGTACGCGTTGCGGGCGATCACGCGGTAGTGGTAGGTGCTCGCGGGCTGCACGACGGCGGCGGTGCCGGGCTTCAGCTGGGCGAGAACCGGGAGGTCGGCGTAGGCTTCGCCGATCGCTGCTTCGGGGTTCGGCGTTTGCACGCACGGCGCGAGGCACGGGTCGCCCGCGGCGGGGACCGTGCCCGTGGAGTAGCGGAACGAGTAGGCGGCGGGCGCGCCATCGGGGTCGATCTCGGCGTCCAGCTGGGCGGATTCGCTTGAGACTTCCTGGACGGACAGCGAGTCGACGGTCGGGGCGCCGGGTTCTTCGAGGGTGAACACGTCGACTTGGCCGGTGGCGGCGTCGGTGACATAGACGGCGCCGGTCGCGGGATCGACCGCGACGCCCGCGGCCTCCTTGATGGCGCTCGGCGTGTTCAAGCGCTGGAGGAGCGACCCGTCGGGGCTGAACTGTGCGACGGTCGAGGAGCGGTTGCCCGGAACGCCCGTGAGGTTGGTGACGTAGACGTCGTCCTGTTCGTCAACGAGGTTGGCCGGGACGTCGAGTGGGTTGGCGGCGACGGCGGTGGTGTCTTCGTCGTCGAGGGCCGACGTCACTTCTTCCACTTCGGGTTCGGCTGTTTCGTTTGTGATGGTTTCCCACTCGGACATGACGTCGAGCGGCTTTCCGGTGGCGCCGGTGAGCTGCTGGCCGATATAGAAGTGCCCGCGGGCGTCCTGCGCGAGGCCGGCGTTGACGCCCTCCTGCACTTCGCCGACGGTGAACCCTTCAAGCGGCGCCTGGTGGGGGGCTTCGCTGAGATGGACCTCGCCGAACGGCAGCAGTTCTTCGTTGTAGTAGAGCAGCGGCGTGCCGTCGGTGGCGATCGTGAGGCCGTGCGCGTCTTGGGTTTCCAGTTCGGCTTCGCAGGCGAGCGCGCCACCGTGGCCGCGGTTGGGGTTCTTTTCCTTTTCGCAGGCCTTTTCGTCATAGGCGAACTCTTCAAGCGGCGCGCCCTCGGGGGAGAGCTTGTCGAGCGCGACGTATTCGGAGAATTCGTGCTCGCCGGCTTCGCGTTCGCTCTCGGTGAAGGTCTTGCCTTCGCTTTCCTCCTGTTCGACTTGTTCTCGCTCTTCCTTTTCTGCTTCCTTCAGTTCTTTGCGCTGTTCGGTGTCGGCGTATTCGTCCAGGACGTAGACGTCGCCTACCGACGGGTCTTCGGTGGCGGTGCAGGGGTGGTTTTCGTGGGTGCAGTTGTCGACGGCGACCGCAAGCGTGTAGTTGTTGAACTGATATTCGCCGCGGCCCGCGACGCCGGGGTGGCATTTGCTGGTGCAAACCTGGTAGGCCTTGGAGGCGGCGCCGGTCTTGACGCCCCAGCCCCAGGCGGAGATGAACTGGCCTTCCGGGGTGTACTCGACGATGCGGTCGTGGCGGCGGTCAAGGACATAGACATCGCCCGTCTGCGCGCTGACGGCGAGCTGGCCGGGGTGTGAGAGGGCGCCTTCGCCTTCGCTGCCGAACGACGACGTGTAGGTGTGGCCGCGCTGGGGCAGCGCCGACGCCGACGCGCACGCCAGTAGCAGTGCGAGCAATGCGAGCGCAGCGCTAGCGAGCGTCCATTGCGAGCGCTCGCGAGTCAACGGGTCGGGTCGGTGGCTGGTCTGGTGCACGGCTGGTGGCTGTCGCTGGTGGTTAAGGGCATGTGGGAGGGCCGGGTGCCCTCCCACACGTGCGCGTCCTTTCAGGTGCTGCGGTCTGGTTAGGCTTTCAGCTCGAGTTCTTCACCCTTGTTGGTGACGACCGTTTCCTCGGCGCTTGGCAATTCGGAGTGCACCGCGAGCGGGTTGCAGCCCGCTTCGTCGCACAGGTGCGTAACGAGGAACTGTTCGGGGCCTTCTTCGAATTTCGGCCATTCCTGGACGCCGACCTTAGAGGTCTGCTTGAAGGTGAACGTGGCTTCCTTGGTGAAATGGTTCACCGGGCTGATTTCACCGATCACGGACCCCGTGACCGCGAAAACGTCAGGGCCGCACACGAACGTCGCGAGCTCTTCGCCGCTTTCAGGGGTGATGTCCGCCCCGGCCTTCGGGGTGGGGGTGCCTTTGCCCGCCAGGTAGCCGACGGTCCCGACCAGGTTCTTGGTGACGATCTCGCCGGCGCTCGTGCCGCTTTCGCACTTTTTGCCGACGAATTCGCAGCCCTTGAACGTGACGACGATCTGGTCCGCGCTGGTTGAGCTGTTGAACTTGCCGGTGTCGCTGCTGGAGGTACAGGTGATCCCGCCGATGCCTTCGACCTCGAGGTTAGCGCCTTTACCCTTGCCCTTGAACGCCTTGGCTTTACCTTTTTTCGCCGTCAGGCTCCATTCCTGCAGTTCGTATTTCTGGCCGCCTTCGGCGTGGTAGCCCGACGCTTCGCACTTCTTGCTCGAGTAGTGGCCCTTATACACTTTGCCTTCCTTTGCTGCCTTCGCGCATTCATAGACCGCCGGTTCGGCCGCCGCGGCGTTGGCAACGGACACAGCCGCGAACGCGCCCAGCAGCGCTAGGCACACACCAATCAACGTAAGTCTCCTCATATCTCTATCTCCTTCAGTTTCGTCGGTTGTCAGGCTTTGGATGACACACCGGTCTCGCGCCGCCCTTGAAAAGCAGGGCGGCGCGAGGACCGATGCGTGCGTCTACGGCGTCGCTTTCAGCTCGACCTCTTCGTCGGGCGGGAAGGGGTTCGGGGGTTCCACTTCGCTTTTGGGGAACACCATGGTGGCTTCGATGCCGACTGGTTCCCAGCGTTCGCCGTTGACGAACGCCTCGGGCGGCTTGGTCGCGTGGCCTTCGAGGGCGGCCGGGCCCTGGACGCCGCCGCTCTGGGTCAGCGTCGCCGTATACGATTCGGTCATGGTGTTGACCGGGGTGATCTGGGTCGTGAGCTGTTCGCCACGGTTCTTACCCCCGATCACGAACGCGTGCACAGCTTCGCCTTCGCAGACGATCTGCTGCCACATACGGCCACGAGGTTCTTCGGCCCGATACACCATGCCGACGGCCGGAGATGCGCCCTTCTTGCCGCTGATGAATGTCGGTTTCCCCGTCCATGAGCCGGGTTCCTTTGCCAGGCCCTTTTCGAATTCAGTTTCGTCGTCTATTTCGCCTTCGTAGGCGGCGCCGGCAGTCACGCAGTAGTGACCTTCGCTGTTGACGCAGTCCCCGAACCGAAACTTGGGCGCCCTCGCTGACGTGGCATCAGAGAGCGGGATTTCCGTTTGGTGCAACAGCCCTTCACCGCAGGTGATGGTGTATCCGCTCGCCAGCTCGATGGACACCGGGGTCTTCTGTTCCACTTCACTAAAGAAGCCAAATTTTAGGTAGGCGCCGTCGCGGCCGCCTTCGCCTTCGACCAGCGGATTCCATTCATAGCCACCGTTGTAGATCCCGAACACCTTCTTGGCTGGCACGACGCAGTTCGGGTCACCGTATTGGCCTTCATGGGTGGCCGACGCTTCGCATTTACCCCAGGCCGGGAGCTTTTCCTTCGCATAGGCCGCCGAGGCGCCCCCGAAGGCGGCAAGCGCCAGGGCGGCGGTCAAACATAGTGTGAGTGTCCTTACCTTATTCATGATGTGTGTGTCTCCTTTATCCCTTCAGTCCCAAAGTCCCGGTGTGGTCGGCGCGGCTCTTTGTCCTCCCTCGCTCGCGTGCAATCCGCACGCCACGCTCGGTGCGTCCGCGATCCGCTTGGCCCTCCGGGCTTTGGTCGTTTGTGTAGGGGCAAGGAGAAGACCCGCCCCCCTCCCCTGCCGGCCACGAGGCCAGCGGTAGGCGAGCCCAGCTGAGTGCACAGGGCGCCAGGTGTGAGCGAGCGAACACGCACGAGGCGCATCAGCCGCACGGTGTAGGTTGCTGTCTGGTCGTTGGTTGTTGGCATTTGGGTTGTCGGGTCCTGGATGAGCACTTCATGGCAAACCGGGCTCGGGCCGCCCGAGAACCAGGCGCCTCGAACACCGATGCGTGCGTCTACGGCGTCGCTTTCAGCTCGACCTCTTCGTCGGGCGGGAAGGGGTTCGGGGGTTCCACTTCGCTTTTGGGGAACACCATGGTGGCTTCGATGCCGACTGGTTCCCAGCGTTCGCCGTTGACGAACGCCTCGGGCGGCTTGGTCGCGTGGCCTTCGAGGGCGGCCGGGCCCTGGACGCCGCCGCTCTGGGTCAGCGTCGCCGTATACGATTCGGTCATGGTGTTGACCGGGGTGATCTGGGTCGTGAGCTGTTCGCCACGGTTCTTACCCCCGATCACGAACGCGTGCACAGCTTCGCCTTCGCAGACGATCTGCTGCCACATACGGCCACGAGGTTCTTCGGCCCGATACACCATGCCGACGGCCGGAGATGCGCCCTTCTTGCCGCTGATGAATGTCGGTTTCCCCGTCCATGAGCCGGGTTCCTTTGCCAGGCCCTTTTCGAATTCAGTTTCGTCGTCTATTTCGCCTTCGTAGGCGGCGCCGGCAGTCACGCAGTAGTGACCTTCGCTGTTGACGCAGTCCCCGAACCGAAACTTGGGCGCCCTCGCTGACGTGGCATCAGAGAGCGGGATTTCCGTTTGGTGCAACAGCCCTTCACCGCAGGTGATGGTGTATCCGCTCGCCAGCTCGATGGACACCGGGGTCTTCTGTTCCACTTCACTAAAGAAGCCAAATTTTAGGTAGGCGCCGTCGCGGCCGCCTTCGCCTTCGACCAGCGGATTCCATTCATAGCCACCGTTGTAGATCCCGAACACCTTCTTGGCTGGCACGACGCAGTTCGGGTCACCGTATTGGCCTTCATGGGTGGCCGACGCTTCGCATTTACCCCAGGCCGGGAGCTTTTCCTTCGCATAGGCCGCCGAGGCGCCCCCGAAGGCGGCAAGCGCCAGGGCGGCGGTCAAACATAGTGTGAGTGTCCTTACCTTATTCATGATGTGTGTGTCTCCTTTATCCCTTCAGAGCGAAGACGGGCTGCGCATCTCTGTGTCCTCGCTCGCTCGCGTGCGATCTGCACGCCACGCTCCCTGCGTCCGGGAGCTGCTTGCCCGTCTGCGCTCTGTTTGTCTTGTAGGGGCCAGGAGATGCCCGCCCCCCTCCCGAGCCGGCCACGAGGCCAGCGGTAGGCGAGCCGGGCGCACGCCCGACTCGCGGGTTTGCACGGACGGCCCGGGACGGGGCGCCCGCGGAAAGAGTGGTGTGGGCGCGCGGGGTGCGCTGGGGCGGCGCGAGTGGCGGAGGTGGTAGATGCTCGCCCAAGGGGGCGAGCGGCGGACACCCTGGCGGGCGCAGGCAGGGACGTAGCCGGCTCATGCGGCGCTCCTACTAGGGGCGCTGGCGCTCGCGTTGACCGGGCGCGCGGACAGTTGGCGGGCCAGGTGCCTGCGGTAGCCGTTGCGCTGCTCGTCGCGGCGCGCGCCGTGCGGAGCGTCGGCGAGAAGCTCGAGGGTACGACGGCCATACAGGGTCGTTCGCCACGAGGTACGGTCACGGGCTCCTCGCCCGGCACGCCTGTTCTCGATTAGGCCCCGCTGCTCGAGCAGGGTGAACAGGTCCGAGATGTCGTGGCGCTCTTGCTGGCTGCTGACGCGCTGGCCGACCTGACGGCTGCTGAGCCCCGGCGTCGAGTCGATCACGCGGAGCGTCAGGATCACCCGCGGGTGCGCCCGCAACGGCAACACTGTCGCCTGCCTAGCCGGCGGCGCGGGTCGACCAGGGTCCCGTGCGTAGTCGGCGATCTGGGCGCCCGCGGTCAGGTAAGGCTCGATCACGTGCTCCATCAGCGCCGGCGCCAACCCCAAAAGCGGCACGCCATCGCCCGGGAGCATCCGCGTACGGATCACCGACACGGCGGCGCAGGCCAGGAGCTCTGCGATCACGCTCGTCGGGGGGCCGAGCTGCGAGCCGACGATCACCTGCCCGCGCGCGGCGTCCAACACCTCACCAAGGGCGTTCTGCAGACGCCCGGCGGCAAGGTGGACAGCCAGCTCCTCGCGCTCGACGATCAGCGGCCGTGCCCAGGAGCGTTCCTGCTCGAGGAACGCCAGCAACGCCACCAGGCCAGCGCCGATCCGGTCAAGCCAAGCCTGGCCGCCGTCGGCGGCGTCCGCCACGGTCAGGCACAGCCGGTCGACGGGGTCGCCGAACCGGTCGATGCTGTCGGGGAGGGCCTTGAGTCCCGCGGCGGTCATCGCTGCCGCCCACCCACGAGCACGAGCCCAGACGCCGCCGACCTGCTCTCCACGCGACGCGACGGCCGGGTCCCGGCGATGTCCTGAGCTTCCCGCAGCAGCGGTGCGACGCAGCTCTGGCTGTTCAGTTCGAGGACCCGACAGCCGTAAGGCGTCAACGACCAGGCGTGCGGCCTATTGCGCGCGCGGCGTGCGCTTTCGATCAGGCCGCGCTGCTCAAGGCGTTTCAGGACATCAGAGACGTCTGTCCCGTGCTTATCCTTTGCGCTCACCGCGATTTCGACCTCGCGGCTGCTCAACCCCGGTGTGCAGGCGATCACGCGCAGCGCGCGCATGACGCTCGGGTGCGGACGGATCGGCACGACCTCGGCCTGCGAGCGCGGCCGCATCCCCGGGTGGCGCCGTGCCAGGTCCGCGTTTGCGCAGCCCCGCGCCAGATAAGGCTCAACGACGAAACGCATCAGCGACGGCGCGAGCTCCACCAGCCGCCGGCCGTCGGCCTTGCGCAGCCGCGCGCGGATCACCGACAGGGCCGCCATCACCAACAGCTCGGCGATCAGGGTCGCCGGAGGTGACAGCTCGCCGCCAACGACGACCTCGCCGCGCGCCGCGTCCAGCACCTCGCGCAGCGCGTCGTCCACGCGTCGCGCGCCCTCGCTTAGAAGCAGCCCATCGAGAGGGCGCTCAGCGAGCAGCAGGCTCGCCCAGCGCGGCTCCTCATCCAGGAACGCCAGCAGCGCCGACAGGCCCGCAGCGATCCGGTCGAGCCAACGCTCCTCGCGGCGCGCCGCCTCTGCGACCGTCCCAGAGAGCCGGTCGAGAGCCTCGGCAAACGCTGGCGGAATGCCATCCCCACAGGTTTCCGGGGCGCCGGTGAACGACCCCGCCGGCAGCCAGCTCGAGGCGACCCCCGTCTCTATTAGACGGGGGTTACTGTCCGATCACGGCTCGACACTCACATCGCAAACACGTACAAATGGCCAGCCCATGCGGCGTGTGCTGTGAGTGGCGGTGGTATCTTGACAGAAGGAGCCTAACGTGCTCTAGTTCTCCCCACGGGCTGGCCCCCGGAAACGACGGGGCGGCCGAGGGGAAGCAGAGGGGACACCATGGAGGGCAGGACAGACATCGATCAGGGGACCACCCAACTCGGGCGCGTGTCTGCGCTCGATCCTTCACGCGAATCCAAGTATTCACGCGCCCTTACGGGGCAGGCGGCAGGCGGCCAGGCGATCGACAGAGTGCTCTCCAGCCCGACCAGGCCGGCCCCCGAGCTCGTCACTCAAGACAGCAGTAGCCCCCGTCTAATAGAGACGGGGAGCACGCTTTTTCTCGCCTAGATACTGGGCTTCCGGGGCTCTTCCCACACGCGTCCCGCGCCCGGAGCACAGGAACCGCCGTCCCCACACCAGCGCCCGGCCGCCCCAACCGCGCCAACAGCGACCAGCGCGTTTCATACGCGCGAACGCGCGCAGACGCGGTATTCCAGCAGTACGCGACGTTTCGCCCAGCGCGCCGCCCGGGTTTGGGCCGCACAGGCCGGCCGTTGTCCACGGGCATAGCCGCTTCACGATCGCGCCCGGCGGGGGATCGGGGCGCGATCGCGATCTGCCGCAACCTGTTCGACGCTCGGAACGCGGCGGACGAGCTCGACACGCCCGCCAGGGCCGAACGGATCGTCAACGAACTCAGTGCGTAGCAATCACCGTCGCCGTGAGCGCTCGACCGCGGCCCGAGAGCAAGCCGGGAACCTGTCATCAACGACACGATCCGACGCTGGGCCTCGACGTCCGTGGAAGTGCAGCCGCCGCAGCGCGAGAGCTCAACAAGCAACAGTTCCGGGCGCGCAAACCTCGAAGAGCAGCGGCCCGCCGGGGTCAACAGGGCCCGGCGGCGTGTAGAGAGGTTGGCGCCGCGGCGAAGGGGCATCATCGCCGCGGCGCCTTGAAGTGCCCCAGAGGGAAATCAGGAGCGTGTCTTCGATAACCGTTCGACTGGCTCGAACGGTAACGGTAGATTTATACACACACGTAAAGCCCTGTCAAATAGACGCCACGTGATCTAGCGCTGTAACGTGACGGTATCCTTGACGCCGGGCGGCGCGGGCGGGCGTTCGGCTGTGACTACGCGGACTCTAGGTGCCGCCTTCGGCCGCACGGCCGTGCAGAAACTCGGCGAGCCGCATCGGGTTCAGCGAAGCGACCCGGTGGTGTTCGCCAGCGTCGCGGCGGCCCTCTCCCGTGGCGGCGCTATCAGACAGCGCGAAGCGCATCTCGAGCTGGGTGCCGCCGCCCGCACGGGCCGTGACCGTCAGCGAGACGCAGACATTCTCAATCAGACTCAGGCCGAGCCCCAGACCAGGGCTCTCCCGTGCGGCGGCGATACAGCAGCCGTCGTCCGCGACGACGACCGCCAGTTCGCCGCCGGCGGCGCTCGCGGTCAGGTGGATGAGCCCGGGGTCCTCGGCAGAGTACGCGTGAACATACGCGTTCGTCACCGCCTCCGAGACGGCGAGGCGGACACGGTCGAGGTCCTCTGGGGTCGCTCCGTTGCGCGACGCGAACGAGGACACCTCTGCACGCGCCCGGGCGACCGAGGCGGCGCACGCCTCGTAGGAGGCGGCGAACCGGCGTCGGCGGGCGGGGCTCATATAGCCGTCCGCCCCGACTTATGGCCGGCGGCTGGCCGTCGGCCCGTCTGCTGGGGATAGAAGCCGATGATGGGTGGATCTCGGTGGCTTGGGGGTTTGACCTATGGGCGGTGGGTTTCGTGGCTTTAGCGTTGCGGACGCCGGGGCGGGGGCCCCGGCGTCCGCTTGCGACTCGGCGTTTTCAGAGGGAGAAGCAGCCGAACTTCTGCGAGAGCCACCCCTAGGAGGGAGGTGTGACCCTCGGACAAGCCCGCCGCTACCCCGGCTGGGACGCGGACACGGCAGAGAATCGTCGTACAAGCAACGAGCGCCGGCGGTCCGGCTCGATGCCCACCCCTTTCGCTCGATGATCCGCGTGGGCGGATCGAACAGGCACAGTGCTGAATGCGCCCGGTATCTAAACACAGCACGAGCTAGCCGTCAAGTAGTCAAGTCGGCCCCGCGCGCGATCGCGAGATTTCTGCCCCGCGATCTTCGGCTCCGGGGGCCATGCGCGCCAGCTTGCAGCTGCGAGGGACGAGCGGGCAGTCAGATCGCCGGATGAGCGGCGCGAGCGTGAGCGTGAAACGTGACGGTCTGAGTTATGGTGGGCTGGGCAGCTCTGTGGCGCTCGGGCGCCACAAGGCGCACCCCCTCGGCGCAGATCATTGGCGCGTCGAAGCGTCAGCGTGACGCTTCAAACGCCCAGCAGCCGACCGCCGTCCGGTAGCGACGCGGCACGCGCGTAGACCGGCATAGATACAGCGGTTTAGCCTGGATCCACCGATCTAGTGGGGTTGGATTGGGGGTGTTTCTGTCCGGGGCTGAACCTTAAATGACCTCCTGAGCGGGGCTTTTTCAGGCTGTATCGGCAGCCGGGGCCCTGCGTCAGGAGGTCACTTGGATGGTGCATGATGACGCGGCGGTCGGACTGGACGGCGTCGAGGTCGTCTTTGACGATGAGCGGCTGGTTTCTGATGCTGGGGTCGCGCTGGTGGCGACGCTCGCCGGGCGGTTGGGGATTGAGGGTTTGGTTGGCCGGTTCGTGACGCTTCGTCGTGATCGACCGGGGGCAGCAAACGCGGGTCGGAAGGTGATGGCGTTGATTTACGCGATGCTGCTCGGAGCCGATTGCATCGATGATTGTGGGGTGCTGCGTGCTGGCCGCACTCGCCGGCTGCTGGGTGGCTGGCTGCCGGCGCCCTCGACGCTGGGGACGTTTCTGCGCGCGTTCACCTTCGGGCATGTGCGCCAGCTCGACCGGGTGCTCGACCAAGCGCTCATGCGCGCGTGGCGGGCGGGCGCCGGTCCTGGCGGGGAACGCCTCGTCGTCGATGTCGACAGTTTCATCGGTGAGGCCTACGGCTACCAGAAGCAGGGTGTCGGGTTCGGTTACACCAAACGGCGCGGGTATCACCCGCTGCTCGCGAGCCGGGAGGGCAGCGGCGAGATCCTGCACGTGCGTCTGCGCAAGGGTCAGGCGAACACGCAGCGCGGTGTCGTGCGCTTCGCCGAGGAGCTGATCGCCCGCGTGGCACGTGCCGGGGCGAGCGGCGAGAAGCTCCTCAGAGCGGACGCGGGTTTCTGGAACGCCAAGCTGATCGCGTGCTTGGAGAATGCCGGATGGCTTTACTCGATCAGCGTGCGCCTACAGTTCTGGGTTCCCGAAGCGATCAAAGAGATCCCCGAGGCGACGTGGCAGCCCCTGAAGGACTACCCCGCTGACGGGGAGGCTCAGATCGCCGAGACGACCTCTCACGGACGACGGCTGATCGTCCGTCGCACCCGACTGGTCGGCCCCCAGGCCGAGCTCTGGCCGGACTGGCGGCATTTCCCGTTCATCACCAACCGCACGGAGGCATTTGAGATCGTCGAGGCCGAGCACCGCCAGCACGCCGTCGTCGAGCTCACGATCCGCGACCTGAAAGACCAGGCGCTCGCGCACTTTCCCTCCGGCAAGTTCAACGCAAACAGCGCCTGGACGGTCATCGCCTGTCTGGCGCACAACCTGCTGCGCTGGAGCGCACTCATCGGGCTCCCCGGTGAAACCGTCCGCGCCGCCCATACGTTCCGCCGTCGGCTGCTTCAGATACCCGGCCGGCTGACGCGCACCGGCCGGCAATGGACACTTCACCTGCCCGCACGCTGGCCGTGGCAGGGCGACTTCACGCGCGCGCTCACGCGCATACGAGCGCTCCCCGCGGCAACCTGAACACGCGCCCAGCCCGGCAAGGACCACACTCACGCCGCCGCCAACCCCGGCGGTCTGACCATGCCAAAAAACACCCCCAACCGACCGCTCCGAAGGTGCGTCGGCTGCCGCTCGCGCTCTGAGCACCGGCCGAGCAGCCGAGAACCCCACCGACACCACCAAACCCCACCCATCACAACGACATGCGGTGGATCCAGGTTTAGTTGCTGCACGTGCTACGTCCGGCGGGATTCGTCCAGGAAATGCGCCACAGGCTGGACGTCCGCCGGACGGCGGGCTCTGCGATCAGGTCTCCGGCTCGATGTGGGGCTCGTAGCCCTCGAGCATCGTCGCCTCGGCGACGCGCAGCAGGCCGATCATGACATGCGAGCGCGGGTCGCTGCAGCGCACCCGCACGGTCGAGCCGTGCGGCCCGAGGATCTCGACGACGCTGCAGACGTCACCGATCTCGCACTCCTCGCCATAGTTCGGCGATCTGCTCGGTCACGACCCGCGATCTTGCTCGAGAAGGAGCGTGCGAATTCACCCTCGCTGGAGCGAGGGTGAGTCAACCACCGCGGTGCGCTCTGTGCTCGACTCGACGGTCGCTCGACGGTCGCGTACGGGTGTTGGCGTGCGCGAGCTTGGCTTTCACGCCTCTAGGACAGGGAGCCCGAGTTCGCCCAGCTGCCATGAACCGTTGCCGGGCGGCGTGAAGCTCGGGTGTCGGTGAAGCATCGCCTCGAGCTGTGCTGCGCTGACACTCGGCCTGCCGGACGCGCTGCAGGCGAGGAGCAGATGGTCTGTCAAGAGCGGGGTCCTGCGGGTCGCCAGCTCGCGTGCGCACCCGCGGTCGAGGGTTCGCGGCAGCATCGGCGCCAGCAGGCGTAGCGAGAGCTCCCCGGCCAGGCGCTCCCGGCGATCGAACGCGGGAGCCGAGCTCTCCAGCAGCCGCGAGGCCTGCGTTCTGAGATTGGCGTTCAGGCTGCGAAGCCTCGCGAGCGTCTGCTCCGGGTTCAGGGCGACATAGAGGGCTGCGAGGCCGGCGAGGGCGAGGGCGAGCAGCGGCTCGGCTTCCACCAGGCGCCACGCGCCGGACGCGAGCGCACCCAGCAGTCGCGCCAACAGCAAAGCGCTGTGTGCGGTCCCGTAGATCGCGGCGTCCAGCTCGATGAGCGACCCCAGTATCGTCATCGTCTCGGCCCACCGGTCGGTGGTGGCGAGCCCCACGTCGAGCAGGTGGTGGTCGCGGGTCAACAGCAGCGAGGGCGCCGTTGCGATCGCCAGACGCGCGAACGGCCGGTCCTCCGGGTCTGTGATCGCCTCGACCTGGGGGTGCCCGGCGCACATGTCATCCGGCACATGGACGAAGCGGACGAACGGCAGATAGTCGCGCCGCCACACGAGAGTGTCCGCGGCCGGCGCGGAGGACTTCGCGAGGATCCTCTCTGGCAGCGCAGTACGAACATGCTCGCTCGTCAACAGGGTGATGGCCTCATGCCGCGCGAGGAAGCCGAGTCCTGTGAAGGCCACCTTGCGGTGGCGCTGGACGTCCTGGAAAAGCGCATTCATGTCGGCGATCACCGGGTGCGGCAGCATCGGCTGCAGGTGGCGCGCGAGCTCGATCCCGACCGACCGGCGCGGGCTGGGAGGCTCGGCGCTCACCGCGGCGCGGACGGCGAGGCTGACCCCCAGCGGTCCATACAGTAGACGCAGTGCTCGCGGGGCGGGTCGCTGCGGCGGCTGACCGTTGCGAGATCGCCCCGGTAGGTGAGAAACCCGGCGGGCTCCCGCAGGCCTGTTCGCCACACCATGTACTCGGTTACGGCGAGGGAGGCGATCACCCCGTTGATCGACACGACCGACGGCCCGCTGTCGGCGAGCGCCCGCCGGTCGATGCCATAGATCTGATCGTCGGCGTGCCGCTGCTCGCCGGTCATGGTTACGCGCGCGAGCGCGTGACGGTCCAGCTCGTCGAGACAGTGAAGGCAGCGCTCGCCGTCCTTCGCGAAGACGACGCGCCCGCCGAACTCGCCGGCGGGGGTGACGTCACTCGCGAGATCGATGTACGTCAGCGCGTGGCCCGAGGCGTAGCGCAGTAGCTCCAGGCGCGAGGGGTCCTGATCGACACAGCCGAACAGCACCACGGGACCGTGGAGCACGGGTAGATCGACGGCGGCATCGAACGCGGCTGGCTCGGTGTACACGGTCGCGTCCGGCGCGATCGCGGTGATCATCCGCCGGGCGACCGTGACCTTCGCCGTGCCCACGTCGCCCGGGTCGGCGCCGATCAGCCGGTTCAGGCTGGAGGTGGTGACCTCGTCGGCGTCAAAGAGGACGAAGCCCTTGACGCCGAGATAGGCAAGCTGCTGGGCGAGATGGCTGCCGAGACCGCCGAGCCCGACGACCACCGCGGTCGTGGCGGCGATCCGGCTCTGGCCGTCGGCGCCGAACAGCGCGACGTGGCGGGCGTAGCGCTGATCGACCGTGCTCATCGGCGGTTCCCCGCGGTCAGCTGACGGTAGGTGAGGCCAGTCGGCCGACGCGGGTCCTGCCCGTCGACGAGCAGGGCGCCGAGCGGGCTTACGCCGCCCGAGGGTCCCCCCCACACGAGGGCGTCGAATCCATCGGGGGCGAGCACCAGCGCGAGATAGGGCCGGCCGTGCAAGCGCCAGCGCACGTGCGGCACCCAGTCGGTGAACCCGAACAGGTCGCTCGGCGAGAACATCGCCGGGCCGTAGCGGTGACTGTGGGCCTCGACGAGCCCGCCGCCGATCGCCCAAGCGCGCGCGATCACATACGCCCGTGTGTCGTCGGTCAGCGACACGTGCACGTCTGACTGGTATTCGAACCCGTCTGCGGGCACCCTGTGGATCTCGCATGCGCGCAGGATCCCGGGAGTGCTCTCGGGCTCGGTGAACAGGAACGCGACCTCCTCGACGCCACGCCAGCCAAGCGCGCCGCGAAGCTCGCGGTCAAGCGCACGGGGAAGCTCCAGCGCTCGCATCAGCCGACCTGCGCCAGGCGCCTTGCGAACGAGCGCACCCAGTCGAGCATGTTCGTGCCGCAGCGCACCTCGGGTGCCGGCAGCCACCCGTCCGGTGCCCAGGAGAACTGCTGGTAGCCCTCGCCGAAGGCGGTGCCGACCGTGTCCTCCGACGCGTTAGTCGGGTTGCCGCCACCGGGCAGCTTAAGCGGGGGACGCACCCAGAACCCGTAGGGCTCTTCGGCCAGCGTGTCGCGGGGGAAGCGGAACGCGATCTCGACGCGCTCGCGGCCCCAGCCGCTGCTCGGCAGCGGGTAAGCGGGTATGCGCGCCCACAGGTCCTGCTCGCGGTAGTCGAGCTCGGGGAAGTGGGCGCGCACCAGCGCGACCTCGGCCTGCAGGCGATCGTCGCTCACCCGCGCTTGAACTCGACTTTCTTGGCGAAGGCCTTGCCTCGTTTCAGGTCGATCACCGCATTTTCGGCGAGCACGGCCTCGGTGTTGTCCTTCAGGTCCACCTCGATCATCTGCTGATCGGAGCCGAAGCCGCCGAGCACCCGCAGCTGCGGGACGGTGATCGTGTGCTCGCCCCACTCGTGGATGGTGCCTTCGATGTTCACGTCGTATTTGTCCATCGCTACCTGCTTTCTTCAAGAGCGCAAGAGACCTGACAGAGGCATTATTGCAGATCGTGCGTCTGTTGCAGATCGTGCTACAGTTGCGTTCGGTATGCAACGCCTATTAGGCTCTGAGAATGCACGTACAGATCGACGACACCCCATCCCTGGAGGCGTACCCGAACCTCAGCGCGGCCGCCAGCATGCTCGGCGTCTCGCGCTCGACGCTGTCGCGGCGCGAGAACATCGCCGCCGAGCACCGCGGTGAGCGCGACCTCGTCGTGCCAGCCAAGGAGGTGCTGCGTCTGGCGCGGATCTACCGGAAGCGCTCGATCAACGACGTAGCGCAGGCATTGATCGACCACGCTACCGAGGCTGATCCCGACAGCCGCGGACGCGTCGAAAAAGAGGTCGAAGAGGACTTCGCCTCCCATTCGGTAGCCGCCGAACAGGCCGAGCTGCTGCGACTGGCGCAGCGGCTGCTGACACCCGCCGCGCTCGCGGCAGTGAAGGCGTGCCTCGCCGAGCCCGTCGCGCCACTGGCGAGCGAGATAGAGGGGCTGTACCCCGTCACCGACACGAGCGAGCGGGCTCGACGGCCCGCACCGCGTCGCCGAAAAAAGCCAACGCTAAGCGTCGACTAGCGGCGGCTGGCACATGTGCAGGCCCGCGACCCGCAGGCCTGCAAGCCGACGGGCTCTCCGAAAACCAAGCTCGGCGGCATAACGCTCCGCATCGCGGGGGTAGAGGTCGACGTGAACGTCGGTAGGACGTCCGATCGCTTGCGCGATCGCGTGGACGTACTGCTTGGTCACGTACGCCCCGGCGAGAGTATGCCGCCGCAGCTCCGCGGCACCAGCGACATCGATCCGCAACCCGATCATCCTCATGAACAGCGGCCAGGCCGCCCGGTCATCGACGTGGTAGCTGACCGCCGCGACCACCTCGTCGTCAAGTCCGCGATCCATGCAGTAGATCGTGCGCCCGCGGTCATGGTTGGCGGTCTTCAGCTGGTGGGTCGCCAACGAGCTGAAATGCGCCGCCGGCAGGAACGTGCGCTTCGTCGTGATCCTCCAGCCCTGATAGCCGGCGAGCTCGCAGGCGAGCAGATGGTCGATCGAAACCGCCGTGCGCTGACCCATGACGGTGCTTTTCGAGCGGATCGTGACCTGGCTGGCGATGCCAGCCCGCGTGTGCTCGTCGGCCAGCCAACGACGCAACGGCTCAAGTGGATCATCAGCGGTCATGCGCTTTCAACCATCGACACGGCGGTGCGATAACGGGGCAAACCCCCACGTCAGCATGCACAGCGGATCGGACGGAAGCCTGGCGAGGCGCCGGGAACAAAGCCCGCTCTTGGGCGTCCGAGGACCGAGCCCGGTGGCCGCGCGCGCCGGCAGCCGCCAGCGTCTCAGCGCCGCGAGCGAGTGCGCCTGTAAGAGAAACCATCGGATTTCACAGCTAGGTAGCCCGGCGACGATATCCATCTGCGCCGGCCACACTCACCATCGCGTCCAAGCACAGGTCACGCCGCTTCGAGCGCGACCCTCGCAGGCCGGAGGTCAAGACCTCCCGGACGCTCGGCTATTCGAGTCAGGCCTCCGGTTCGACGTCGGGCTCGTAGCCCTCGCGCATGGTGGCCTCGGCGACACGCAGGAGGCCGATCGCGACGTGCGCGCGCGGGTCGCTGCAGCGCACCCGAACGGTCGAGCCGTGCGGCCCTACGATCTCAACGACGCTGCAGACGTCGCCGATCTCGCATCCCTCGCCGTAGAGGGCTTCGAGGGCGGCCATCTGCTCGGTCACGACCCGCCCGATCTTGCTCTGGTCAAGCGCCATCGGGTGAGCCCTGCTTGCCGTGCGGAGCAACAGGCGCCGCCGGGCGCTGCGGCGAGCCGATCACGGGCGGGCGACCGCGATCGTTTTTGCGCGTGCGGTCCCGCGCCGGCGAAACGTGAGCGGGATTCAAGCTGGCGGACACGAGGGCTCTCAAAGCACGCGTCAGCGTACAGGACCGGCGGTGCAAAACCCCGACGGGTAACAGTTAAGCGGGCCACTTGCGCAGGAGCATTCTGCCGGGCGTCGAGACCGCGAGTATGGGTGAAACAGAACGGTCTTAGTTGCATGCATGCAGCACGCGCCCGTTCGCTGGATTACACCGTGAAAACGCCTTGACCAAGCGCAATTCCCGGGTGTAATGTGCATTGTCTTCAGAGGGGCTACGGCGCCGGTTCACGGCGCCGGCGGACCGGGGTGAGAGAGCGGTGCCCAGCGGTTGCATCAGGGAGCGCAACGGACGGTTCTACATCCGCACGCGCGCACTGGTCATCGACCAGCACAACGGCACCTCACGCTGGCGGCAGATCGAGAAGGCAGCAGGCCCAAGCCGACGGCGCGCCGAGCGAATGCTGCGCGCCCTCCAGGACGACGTCGACGACGGGCGCTTCATACCCAGCAGCGTCACCGTCCTCGAGCTCGGAGGTCGCTGGCTGACAGAGCACGTCCAGCCGAACCTCAAGCCCGGCACCGCCGCGACCTACCAGGGCAGCTTCTACCAGCACATCGCACCAGCCATCGGCGCCACCCGGCTGGATGACCTGCACCCACAGATGATCCGCTCGCTGCTCGGCAGAAAGCGCGCCGAGGGCCTGTCCGAAGAGACCGTCGCGAAGATCCGCCGGCACCTGCACGCGATGCTCGCCTTCGCCCAGGACGCCGGCCTGCTGAGCATCAACCCGGCGGACACCGCCCGCGCCCGCGGAGGACAGACCGTCCACCGTCGCGCCCGCGGCACACAGCTCAGCCCCGTGCAGATCAAACGGTTCCTCGATGAGTGCTCGCCGCGGTGGCGGGCTTTCTTCATCGTCGCGCTCGACACTGGGCTCAGGCGCGGCGAGCTGATCGGGCTGCGCTGGGAAGACATCGACCTGCTGCAGCGCATCCTGCGGGTACGGCGCAGCATCGGCTCATACGACAAGCCCGAGACCGTCGCAGCGGACGCGCTGAGCACCAAGACGCAGGCCGGGCAACGGCTGGTGCCGATCCTCGACGGCGCACAACAGGCGCTCGAGCAGCTCTACGCCACCGCCAAGGACAACCGTGATCAGGCGCCGGTGTTCGCGACCGTCGAGTGTAAGCGCGGCCGCGACGGGATCATGCGCGCCACCGGCAGACCGCTGAGCCCGCGGATGGTGACACGCGTCTTTCGCCGCTACGCGCAGCGGGCGGGTCTGCCGGACACGGTGCGGCTACACGACCTGCGCCACACGGCGATCACCAACGCGATCGCCCAAGGCGAGGACATCCTCTTGATCTCAGCGTTCGCCGGGCACGCCAAGACCTCCACCACCGTCGACATCTACGGGCACCTGATGCCCGACCGGGTCCGCGAAGCCGCACACCGCATGCGGTCGGTGACCGGGGAACGGGCGGCGACGCAGCCGGTCGAGGAGACCAGGCTGGACGCACCCGGACCGTCCGGTCCGGGTGCGCCGGACAGGGAACCCGCGTTCGTGCGAGAGCTCGAGACGCGCAGCCCCTACCGCAGACGGCCCGCGGGGGCAGCAGCAACCGTCACGATGCACATGGAACGCGCCGCCACCCCCCCTCCCGGGATCGAAGTCGCCAAGACCGACCGGGGAGCACGGATCGCCGGCGTCGAGCGCCGCAGGGACAGCGACTGCACCGGGAAGCTCGCACGCGTCGCCTGGCAGACAGCACTCGAGGCGACCCCACCGCAGCTCAGCTGAGCACAGCACCGCTCGACGGCAACGGGACGCGGTCGGACGCCTTGCGCGCCCAGAAGCACGCGAAGCCGTAGTCCGGCCCGAGCGTCCCTTGCACGAGGCCCGCCTCGCGCATCCACGCGTACATGTCCTCGCGGCCCGGCGGCAGCGGGTGCCCGCGTCTTGCGCCGAGCCCGAACAGCCAGGCGCCGCGGCGGGAGATGTCCGAGAAGAACGTGGCGCCGATCAGCCGGCCGCCCGGGCGCAGGCAGCGCGCGATCTCCACAAGCGCCGCCGGGCCATCGTCGATGAGCACGCCGTAGCACAGAAACACGTCGATCTCGCCGTCCGCGAACGGCAGAGCCGACAGCGGCGCGCGGTGAAACTCGCTGTGGGTGAGCGAACGTCTGCGGGCCCGCCGCCGCGCACGCGCGAGCATCCTCGAGTCCTCGTCGCAGGCGAGGTAGCGCACGTCCTGGCCGCGGCGCAACGCACGTACCGCCACTCCGCCAGGGCACGGCACCTCGGCGATACTCACATCCTGCAGCGAGCCGAACAGGCGCATGCTGCTGTACAGGACCGAAGCATCGACGCCCCAGGCGACACGGCCGACCAGTTGCATCAGCCACGGGTGGCGGGCGCAGCGACCGTAGAGCGCGCCGGACGCGCCGCTCCGGACACGGCCCGGCGCGGAGGCCGGCGTTGAACGGGTGCGGTCAGCAAATGCCAGCGGGGTCGGCAGCTCGCCCGCCAGCCCAGCAGATGCTTCCTCTGGCTCCATTACGCTCACTTCTCCGCCTTCCTTGACGACATCGTCGCACCGGGCACAGGCCCATCCGCAAAAGACTATGGTATGCGTTGCGTCGCTTGTCAACCCGTCGCGGGCAAGCGAAAACGGGAGTGCAACTGGGGCGCGCCAGCCGGTCGGCCGGCGTCGGGCGGTCAGGCGGAGGCCGTCTTGATCGCCTGGTCGCTCAGGCGTTCCACCGCTTCGATCGCCTTTTGGGAGCCGATGAACGGTGCGGTCGCGAGGTAGGTCAGCAGCGGCAGCTGGCACGGCAGTTTGGCGAGCTGTCCCTGGGATGCCTGTCCGTAGAAGCTTTCGAACACCGCGCCGGTGATCGCGTGCGCAGCCAGCCGCGGCAGCCGGCCGGCAGCCGCGCTGACCGTGAACCCCTCCTGAAGGAAGATCACCGCGACGCGCTTGAGCTGATCGGTCTGCTCGATCGCGGCGGTCCCCGCCGCAAAGCACTCGAGCACCCGCAGATGCGTCAGCGCGGGGTTCCCCGCGACGGCGAGGACGAGGACCTGCAGCGCCAGCCACACCCGCTCCGGCCAGCTCTGGCCCATGAAATACGCGGCGGCGCAGGCTTCGAACAGGTTCTCGGTGCCGTACTCCTGGGCGGCGAGATACGCCTCGTGCTTGTTGGCGAAGTGCCCGTAGAAGACATCCCTGCTGATGCCCGCGGCGGAGACGATGTCCGCGACCGTCGCGGCGGCATACCCCTTCGCGACCATCACCTCGCTGGTGCCGTGGATGATCCTCGTGCGCTGGCTGCGTTCCACCGCCGCCTGCGGCAGCCGGTGCCGGCCCCTCGGCAGGCGCTGCAGCGTCGGCGCCGGCGTCGCCATGGCGAGCCACTGCTTGGCGACCCGCGCGGGAAGCACCGTATGCGGCCCAGTGCTCCAGCCCTTCTCCCCTGCCGGGACGGAATAGGACTCGATCCATGCCATCACGTCGTCGACCAGGAGCCCCATGCGGTCCTCGCTGTGGGTACGCAGCTGGTGGGAGACGATGCTGCGGACCGCGCCGAGCAGCATGTCGGCCGGCAGGTCGAGCGCTTTCCCGTCCCGCGGGGCGGCGTCGAGGAATTCCTGGGCGCGGACGCTGAAGAGCGCGAGCATCTTCTCGCGCTCCTTGCGTACGCGCGGTCCCCCCGCGAGCGCCTCGACGAGCATCAGGCGCCCCGCGTCCGGGTCATCCTGCAGGGCGCCGAGCAGCCCGCGGACCACCGCGCCCGACGCATCGTGCCAGTCCGCCGCGGCGTCGAGCGGCGGCATCCGCTGAAGGACCGCGCCGGCTGCCTGCCGGTAGGCGGCCAGCAGGCAGTCTTCCTTGTCGCTGAACTGCTCGTAGAAGGTGGCGCTGGAGACGCCGGCGTGGGTGGAGATGTCGGCGATGCTGACCGCCGGGTACCCGTGGCGGGAGGAGAGCGCGATTATCGAGGCGAGGAGCCGCTCGCGTTGCCCCGGCTTCGCGTTGTTCGCCGACGCGCCGTCAGCGGCTCGGTCTGTGGCGGCGGCGGTGCGGTTTTGGCGTGTCTTTTGCGGTGTTTTTGGCATACCGGGGACGGGACCATACACGCAAACCCACTAAACGGCTACCATCGCGTTTCACAGCCGTGGGAGGGTCCACCATCGCGCCTGCCTGCCCCCAGGTGTGCTCGCGGCAGCGGCGAGACACGCGATCCCCACCGGATGGCGGCGCGTGTACGAAAACGATAGCCCGCGGACCCTGCCGGCGACGCTCGTGGAGCCCAGTTCGCTCCCACCGCGGCACCGCGTCGATCATCTCACCCGGGCTCACGGTGCCTACCGGGCCGCGGCGAACAGATACCGCCGTGATTCACATCGGAGCGCAGCCACCGGGGTGAGCGTTCGCGGCGGCAGACGCCGACGAACGATCATGCGCCCGCATGAACGTCTGCGTTCTTTCATAGAAAACCCTTCGGACGCCGACGGCGCAGGAGGAATGCGCAGCGAGTTGTAACCGTGCGGGCGGGGCGCCGTCAGGACATTACGGCCGGTGACTTCTGTAATGTCGGGGTGGCGTTGAAATCAGATGGTTTCGCTAGCGGGGCCGACCGAGCCGAAACCCATAGACAGCGTCGTGAAACCCGATGGTACGGATACTTAGCGCCTATGATCTGGACGGCGGCCGAACGGCCGTGCACGGGCGCGCAAGAGACCCCCGGCACGCTCGCGCCGCTCAATGAGCGGCCAGCGCGCCGGCCAGCGCACGCGCATCCTGCACGCGATCGTCGAGGTCGTCGCCACCGACGGCTACCTGGGAGCGAAGATCGGCGAGATCTCAGGCCGCGCCGGCGTCTCCCGGGCCACGTTCTATGAGCTGTTCGAAAGCAAGCAGCAGTGCTTCCTGCAGGCGCACCGCACGCACTCCGCCGCACTGCTCGAACGCGTCCGGCGCGAGGTCCCGGACGCCAGCAGTGAGACCGTCCTCAACGCAGCTCTCGGCGTGCTCGCCGCGGTCGCGCAGCAGCAGCCGCGGCAGTTCAGCTTCCTCACGCACGAGGCGATGCTCGCCGGGGCTCAGGGCCTCGCGGCACGCGAGCGTCTGCTCACCGACCTCGCCAACCTGATCGACCAGCCGGGCCGCTCGCCGAACAGTGGCCGTCGCCCGGTGCCCGACATGCCGGCCAGGATGCTCCTCGGCGCCGTCGTACGCACCCTCGGGATGGCGATCCGCCGCGGGGAACGCCAGCTCACGCCGCTGCTGGACGAACTGCTCACATGGGGTTCGCTGTACAGCGCGCCCGCAGCAGAGCGACGCTGGTGCGAGCTCGAGAGCGAGCCGGCGCTGATCGCAGCGGCAAACAAGGACGGGTACGCCACGTTCACTCCCCGCCCCTCACCCCGCGGGCGCCACGGGCAGCCCGCGGCTCTCGTCAGGCGCACCCAGCGCGAACGGATCCTGCACGCCAGCGCCGCCGCGATCAGCCAGAAAGGATACGAGCACACGACCGTCGCGGACATCGTCGCCGCCGGCGGGCTCTCACGCGACGCGTTCTACAGCCAGGTCGGCAGCCGCCGCGACGCGCTCGAGCAGGCCACCAGGCTGTTCTTCGAGCAGGCGGTCGCCGCGACGGCCGGCGTCTTCTTCACCACCCCGGACTCGTGGCCCGAACGGGTGTGGGCAGCCGGGGTCGCGCTGAGTGAGTTCATCGCCGGCGCGGGGGCGTTCGCGAAGGTCGCATGCATCGACTCCTACGCGCCCGGACCAGCGGCCGCGCAGCGCGTCGATCAGCTGCTGCTGTCCTTCACCGTGTTCATCGAAGCAGGCGCCAGTGACACCCCGCCGGGCCGGGTGATCCCGCCGGTCACACCCATCGCGGTCGTCGCCGCGCTCACCGAGACCGTCCTCGCGCTCCTCACCAGCGAGCGCATCCGGGAGCTCCCAGGGTTCGTGGCGCTCGGATCCTACCTCGCGCTCGCCCCCTACACCGGGATAGCGCGTGCGAACGAGCTCATCGACCGCCAGCTGCACGGGCTCGCCGAGCAGCCACGATCGGCCCCGAGCCGGTGAATGCTGGCGGTATCCGTCGCGCTGCGGCGCGTAACGCGATCAGCCATCGGCTATTGCGCCAAGCGCCGCGAGCTGTGTAAGCGCGTGGTCGCTGCTTTCCGGTATGCTGCCCGCGGGGGCAGTGACATCACCGACTGAACCAACCGCACCAGCATTCAGCCGCCGCGGCCAAGCCACAGCAGCTGCGTCGGGGCGCAGCCAGCGCGAGCGGCTGATCGACGCGGCGATCCACCTCGCCGCGAAGGACGGCTCCCAGGCCGTCACCGTCCTTCAGATCAGCTCCCAGGCCGGGGTCTCCAGCGCAACCTTCTACGAGCAGTTCGCGAACAAGGAGGACTGCCTGCTCGCCGCCTACCAGGCCGCCGCGCAGCGGCTGCTCGCGTACGCCCCGCCGACCGTCGCCGCCGGGGACTGGACCGACGCCGCGTCGGGAAGCCTGCGGGAGCTCGCGTGCGCGCTGCGGGACGATCCCGACGCCGGAAGGCTGCTGTTCGTCGACACGCTCGCCGCGCGCACGGGCCTGCGCGTGCCGCGAGCGGCCGCGCTCACCGCGTTCGAGCAGCGCGCACAGGAATTCATCGACAGTGCACCCGCCGGCGATTTCACTATCGACGTGCCCGCCACGGCGCTCGTCGGCGCGATGCGCAGCATCGTCGCACGTCACCTGCGCACCCACGGCGAGAACGAGCTGCCGGGCCTCGCACAGGACGGCCTGGCGTGGGTGCTCTCATACGCGGTCCCCGCCGGACGGCGACGCTGGAGCACCGGCCCCGGGGCACTGCTACCCCCACCGCCCGCCGGCGAGCGCACCCGGCCGCGGCCCGCCCCGCGACGGCTACCCCGCGGCAGGCACGGGCTACCGCCCGGGGTGGTGGCGCGCAGCCACCGCACCCGGATCCTCTACGGAACCGCCGAGGTGATGCGCAACAAGGGGTACGCAGAGGCGACCGTCGCTGACATCGTCGCCGCCGCCGGAGTCTCCCGAGAGGTCTTCTACGAGCATTTCACCGACAAGCAGCACGCGTTCCTCGAGACACAGAACCACCCCACCCAGCACATCCTCGACCGCTGCGCCGCCGCATACTTCGCCGCCGGCGAGTGGCCGCAGCGACTCTGGAACCACCTGCAGGCGCTGCTGTCCATGATCGCCGAGAACCCCGCGCTCTCCCACCTGAGGCTCGTCGAGTGCTACGCCGCCGGAGGAGAGGCGATCCGCCGCGCCGAGGAAATAACCCGCTCCTTCACGATCTTCCTCGAGGAGGGCTACACCTACCAGCCCGCGGGCGAGCCGCCGCCGAAGCTCTACGCGCAAGCGATCACCGGCGGCGTGTTCGAGATCATCCAGCGCCACGTCGCACGCCAGGACCTCGAGACGCTCCCACGGCTGCTGCCGCAGCTCACCTACATCTGCATCGCACCGTTCACGGGAGCCGAGAACGCGATCGGCTTCCTCCAAGGGCAGATTCGCTGGCAGCGAAAGCAGCGCTCATGAGCGCCGCCGGCGACAGCCACAGCTCCACAGGCACGCTGACGCCGCACAGAGAGCCGCACAGCGAGCCCGGGCGATCAGGCGGCTGCGACCAGCGCTCCCGGCTGCTCGACGCGATCCTCACCATCGTCGCAAGCGACGGCTACGGCGGCGCGAAGATCGGCGAGATCGCCGGCTACGCCGGCGTCTCCCGCGCCACCTTCTACGACTTCTTCAAAGACAAGCAGGAGTGCTTCAACGCCGCCCACCAGCAGCTAGCGCGGCGCGTCGGCGAGCGGATCGAAGAGGAGATAACGCGCGCGGACCCGGCGCGCGCCGCGCACGCCGCCGTCGAAGCGATCGCCGCGCTCTCGCAACACGAACCGCAGGTGCTCAGCTTCCTCACCCACGAGGCGCTGCTCGCCGGCGAACACGCCAGAGCCCAGCACGATCAGCTGCTCGCGCGGCTTGAGCGCGCGATCGAGGACGCCTGGGAGCGAGCGCCGCAGGAGCAGCCGGCACCGGACGTGCCAGCCCGCGCCCTGCTCGGCGGGACCGTACGGCTGTACTGCATGCAGGCCCGCCGCGAAGACCTCCCCGCGGCGGATCTGCTGCCGGCGCTGCTGCGCTGGATCGACAGCTACACGACGCCCCACGGGCCCCGGCAGCGGCGGACGCTACCGCCGAGAGACGCCTCGCCCACGCCGGGGCTCAACAGCGACGCCAGTAGACCCACGACGCCGCGCACACTCCCCCGCGGACGCCACCGGCTGCCCAGGGAGCTCGTCGAGGCGATCCAGCGCGAGCGGATCGCCTACGCGGCCGCGGAGGTGTTGCGCGAACAGGACGGGCCCGCGATCGCGGTGTCGGACATCGTCGCTGCGGCAGGCGTCTCCCGCGAGGTCTTCTACGCACACTTCGCCGACAAGGAGCAGGCGTTCCTCGCCGCATACCAGCTCGTCTTCGAGCAGCTGATCGCCGCATGCGGCAGCGCGTTCTTCACCCCCGGCACCTCATGGCCCGAACGCGTGTGGGACACAGGGCTGTCCGCCGCCCGGATGCTCGCCGTGAACCCCAGCTTCGCGCACTTCGCGTTCGTCTCCGCCTACGGCATCGGCGAGCAGGGCGTGCGCCGCGTCGACGAGGCCGCACTCGCCTTCAAGGTGTTCCTCGAGGAGGGCCACCGGCTCGGCGGCGAGACGGCCGGCCTGCCGCGCGCCGTCCTCGACGCCGTCTCGCTCGGAGTCGCGGAACTCGCAGCGCACCACGTGCGCGCCGGGCGCACCAGCGAACTGCCCGCACTCATCCCAACGGTCACATACACGGCGCTCGCGCCATTCATCGGCTGCCAGCAAGCGGGCGAGCTCGTGGACCGCAAGAGCGGACAGGAATCCGCAGGCACCCACCGGCGGCCCGCCGGAAGCACAGCACGCTAAAGAGATACCGTGCGGTTACAGACCGTGGATCAACGGCGGTGATCTGGTCCTGTTTGACTCACATCCCCCCTGTCTGTAAGACTACCGCGGCCGTTTGCTACTCGGCAAACGCGAAGGCCCCTCCGATGCCAGTCGGGGCTCCGGGCGCTGCGGCATGCCCCCTGCCGCAGCGCCCCTCTTCCTGAGATGACGCAGCGCTACAGCATCCTCTACCGGCTCGGCATCACCCCATGGGAGCACGAGGACGCCCCCGAACAGCTCAAGCAGCTCAACGACGAATGGCCAAGGCCCGCACGGCACGCGCTCGACATCGGCTGCGGCACCGGCGCCGACGCCGCATACCTCGCAGGACACGGCTGGACGGTCACCGGCGTCGACAGCGTCCGGCAAGCCCTCAACAAGGCGCGAGCGCGCGCCCGATCAAGACACCTCGACATCACATGGGTACAGGGAGACGTGCGCCGCCTCGAGGACCTCCCCATCGCCCAGAACTTCACGTTCGCGCTCGACCGCGGCTGCTTCCACGACTTCACCGACAAGGAGCGCTACGAGTACGCCCAAGGGCTCAGCGCAGTCACAACCCCCGACGCCGTACTGCTGATGTTCGCCTTCGGGCCACGCACGCGAGGACTCGGTCCACGCGGCGTCACCGCAGCAGAACTAATGCGCCCTCTCGGGCAAGACTGGGAACTGGCTTCGAGCACCCGAGACACCGAGATCAGGCTCCCACCGTGGCTCGGCGACACCCAGCCAACCTGGCACCGGCTCGCGCGACGCGGCTGACAGGCGCCGTCAGACCCAGCGCAAAGCGCTACTTGATCTGGATCCCGCTGATCGCGCGGGCGATCATCAGCTGCTGGATCTCGGCGGTGCCCTCGAAGATGTCGTAGATCTTCGCGTCACGGTGCCAGCGCTCGACCGGGAACTCCCTGGTGTAGCCGTTGCCCCCGAGGATCTGGATCGCACGCTCGGTCACCCACACCGCCGTCTCCCCCGCCTTCAGCTTGCTCATCGACCCCTCCGCGCTCTGAAACGCCACGGCGTTGCGGCCCATCCATGAGGCGCGCCAGACCAGCAGCCGCGCCGCGTCGATCTCCATCTTCATGCGCGCCAGTGTGAACGCGACAGCCTGGTTCTCGATGATCTTGCGTTCGAACTGTGCGCGCTCCTTCGCATAGTCCAGCGCGTACTCGTACGCGGCGCGGGCGATCCCGAGCGCCTGCGCACCGACTACCGGGCGCGAGGCCTCAAAGGTCTGCATCGCCGCCTGCGAGCTCCCCTTCTTGCCCTCCCGCACCCGCGCCAGGCGCTCATCGAGCTTCTCCCTGCCGCCGAGCACATGCTCCGCCGGGATACGGCAGTCATCAAGATGAACGTCCGCGGTGTGCGACGCGCGCAGACCGTGCTTTGACACCTTCGAGCCCTGCGAAATCCCCTTCGCTTCGCTCATCGGCACCACAAACGCGGCGTGCCCGCGCGCCCCGAGCGAACGGTCCACCGTCGCGATGATCACATGCACATCCGCGATGCCGCCGTTCGTCGCCCACGCCTTCTGGCCGTTCAGCACCCACTCGCCGGCCGCCTCGTCGAACCTGGCGTTCGTCCTGATCGCACCCACATCAGAGCCCGCGTCCGGCTCAGAGGAGCAGAACGCCGCGACCTTCAGATCATCCGGGGTGCCGAAGCAGCGCGGGATCCACTCACCGATCTGCTCGGGAGTGCCCTGGCCGAAGATCGCCGCGACCGCCAACGCCGTGCCCATGATCGCCATCCCGATCCCCGCGTCGCCCCAGAACAGCTCCTCGTTGACGATCGGCAACGTCAAACCCGACGGGTCCGCGAAGAACTGCGCGAGCCCCTCGAACCCGTACAGGCCGATCTTCGCCGCCTCGCCGATGATCGGCCACGGCGTCTGCTCGGCCTCATCCCACTCATGGGCCGCCGGGCGCACCACATCCGCCGCGAAACCATGCACCCAGTCGCGGATGTCCCTCTGGTCCTGGCTCAGCGCCAGCGAGAACCATGGCTCACCCTCGTCAGTCGTGAGGCGCTGGAGCGCCTCCTGCACCACGGTGGCGGTGTCGGCGGCCTCGACGGGAGTTGACATTGGCGAGCCTCCTCAGGTTCTCTTGAGCCCAGCGCCGGACGCGATGCTCAGCCAAGAATGAATGGCTACGTTATGTAATTCGAAAGGCCGGCGAAAGTCAAGCCCACGCGACCGAGTCAGTGATTGCAGGGATCATCGCGACATCAGCAGCGGTCCGCCTGTAATCACACGGTCGGACTTTGCGGGCGGGCAGATCGCCCGCCGCTCAGACTGCTCGCCCAGTCAGGAGAACGCGAGTGCCATGGGCAGGGATCATCGTCACGTTGCGGTGCAGCGCGTGCTCGGGCTCCGGCCGCTGCGCCTGCAGCTCGAGCCTTCTGGCCATCGCTGCGAGCACGACGCGCTGCTCCGCCATCGCCAGCTGCGCCCCGAGGCAACGGCGGGTGCCGCCGCCGAACGGGATCCACTCATACGTCCCCGGTTTACGGTCAAGCCAACGCTCGGGACGGAACGCAAACGGCTCCGGATAGAGATCCTCGCGGTGCTGCAGCAGCAGGATGCTGATTGTGATCGCGCTCCCGGCTGGCAGCACGTACTCGCCGAGCCGCCACGGGACGCTCACACGCCGCCCGATGATCGGGATCACCGGCCGGCAGCGCATCCCCTCCACGATCGCGCCCTCGACATGCTCGCCGGCAAGCCGATCCGAGCGGACCGCGTCGCGCAGGCCGTCGTACGCCGCCGGGGTGCGCAGCAACCGCTCCCACGTCCACGCCAGGCTGTTCGCCGTCGTCTCAAACCCCGCGAACACGAGCGTCACCAGCTCGTCCCGGAGCTCCCGGTCGGACAGCGGCTCGCCATCATCCGTCCTCGCGGCGAGCAGCAGCGACAGGATGTCCGTTCGCTCATCGAGATCGCTCGCGTAACGGCGTGCCGCGATGATTGGGTAGATCACACGGTCGAGCTGGCGCACACCCCGGCGCAAGAGGCCGACGGGCTCCGGGCGGCCCATGTTCGCGAGCTCCCCCACCTTCGCAAGCCAGGAGGTCGACGCCGCCGTCACGTATTTGATCGTCGAGCGCAGACGCTGCTCGGCGCTCCCTCTCGCCGGCGGGCCGTGCACGCCGAAGATGCCGGACATGATCACCTCGAGCGTGATCGCCTGCATCCTCGGCGCCAGCGCAAACGGCCGGTCGAGCGGCCACGAGTCGAGCTCGCGTTCGGTCACCTCACCGATCATCTCGGCGTAACGGTCGACCGCCTCACCGTGGAACGCTGGCAACAGAAGCTTTCGCTGGCGCAAGTGAGGGGCACCGTTGGCGGTCAGCACCGAGGCCGGCCCGACGATCGGGCGCAGCGGGGACTCCGCGGTCAGGGAGGGCACCAGCTCCGGGTCGGCCGTGAACAGCGAGCGCGCATGATCGGGATGGGACGTCACGACCGCCCCGCCAGGGATCCCGGCACGCACCGCGAACACCTCGCCCAGCTCACGGCGGGCACGAAACACGAACTCGATCTGACGCTTGCTGACACGCAGAATCTGCAGTGCCGGCGGGAGGCGAACAGATGGAGGGAGATGGACCGGCGCGGCAGGGTCCGCGGGGCCAGCCGGAGAACTCGGCATGTCGATCTCCCCGACGTGTCCGTTGGCTGACAGGTTCAGCGTTGCCTGCGGCACAGCTGGCTCCTAACGCTCGCGCAGGACGCGCACGTCCCCGGCGGGGTCCACGGCCGTGTCGGGCACCCAACCCGTTGCGTCAGCCGGCCGGCGAACACGACACACCCCCGGAAGGTACCCCGACAGGCGGCCCGAGTCAAGGCCTCTGAACGAGCACGTGATGCGATCATCGGACGTTCTCAGCCGGCCTAATCCGGTTCGAGTTGTGGCCATGCACAGGGCGATGCAGCGGCTGGCGCGCCGCTATGGAAGCGACCGGTATCCAATATCATTCGATACGTCCGCCTCTTGGGGCACCTGGCTCCACTCAGAGCCTTGGCGAAGCGAACAGGAAAAGCCACAGTGCCTGGTCACCGCAGCCGCACCGGAGCCCTCCGACGCGTAACCCACCTGGGACGCCCGGACACCGCGCGCACGATGGGCAAGCCCATCGACGCCCGACACCGCGCCGACCTCGAAGCCGACGTCGACATGCTGCGCGCGGCGATCACACTCCAGCGGCACACCAACTTCGGCGAGCCACACACCGACGAGCAACACAACCGCGCGTCCTTCCTCGCGCACTTCCCCGACCTCGACTCCCTGCTGCAGGAATGGGACGAGCTGATCGAAGCCGCGAAGACCGCGCCCGGATCGCTGTGGGAATACCTCCAGCAAGCAACGAGCGACCGCGGCCTCACCGAACCGCCCTTCGCGCTCGGCCGACTGGTCGACCGTCTCGCCACGCTGACACTCCAGCGCGCCCGGCAAGGACAGCTCGACACGCGACACGAACTCCAGTTCCAGCGGTTCACGGACCGGACGATCGACGGGACCCAGCGCACCGTCTACGCCGAAGGACAAAACGTGCTCGCACTACCCGACGAGCCGACGCCAGGCGTCCAAGAGCAGATCGAGGCTGCCGAGCAACGCATCCAGGAGCTATTCGACGACGCACAAGCCTCCGCGCAGGCGCAGCTCCTCGCCAGCGCCATCAGCGCGCTACACGCGGCCGAGCAGCCCATACTCGACCGACTCGCGACGCACGCCTCGGGCGAGGAGATGACGTACGCGGCAGGCTGCCCGGTCTGTCAGGCACAGCCGGGGGCGGACGCGCCGGGTTGACCAACGCCGCCGAGGACAAGACCTACAAGCCGCCGAACATCAGGCATAGACCCAGACAGCGCGGCGGCAATCACGGCAGCGACCAGCAGTCGAATTAGCGACCAGCGCGTTACACAGATACGTTTACAAGATGCTAACGCCCCGGCCTTGACGCATTTACGTGTGGTCTGTAAGGATACCTCCGCCGTTTGGAGAACATCTGCCTTCAACCGGCAAATGAAGTTGCGCTCCTCCCTCTGGAGCCAGCGTTCACAGGGCGCTGCGGTGGTTGCCCCATCGCAGCGCCCACTTCGTGCTCGCGCATCCCCGCGCCCACAGAAGACCACGACGCAAAGCAATCCGGCGGCTGCTACTCCGCGCCCCACCAGAGCACAACGAACTGCAAGCGATCCCCCAGCAAGCCCAAAGCACCATCCCCACGACCAGAACACCATCACCGTCACGCACGCCGGCACACGCGGCGAAACACAGAAACACGCCGCGTCGGCCAGCCGCCGCGACGCCTCTCGACAGCCCTTCCGGTCGGTAGGCGCACGGCCCGCCGAACAATGAGGACTACCGCTTTCATAACCCTCCGGCTCCGCCATCTGAGGCGAGCGCTCACCGGACCGGACGACGAGCAGCAGCACACCACGACCGGGAACGCGGGCGCCCACCACCGAACGCCGGACATACAGCAGGAGCACAGCACAGCCGACATCCACCTGCCCGGCCTCAGGGTCCCCAAGACAGGCGAAGTGACCTGCACAAAGCACACCGACAGCCGCAAACACGTCAAAGCCGGCGGCACATTCGGGCTCTGCGAGCAATGGCTGCACGACCACCAGGAATGCGGTTGGGAATACGTGTAACCGCCCCGCACAAGCCTGCACAGCAACATCCGCCGCCGCGGTCACACTTCTCGGAAGCTGCGCGCAAGCTCACACCAGCGCCCGCTCGACGATAACCCCGCTAAACGAATAGGAATCAACGTGCCCGCCAAAGGAAAAACACCCGGAAAACGCGGCCGCTCCGCGATCACCGGAAAGTACGTCAAACAGAGCACCGTCAAAGCTGTCAAACCCCGCACCACCGTCAACGAAGCCGCCAAGAAACCCACGAAAAAACCAGCCAAAGCCGCTGCCAAGAAACCAGCGAAAAAACCGGTCAAACGAAGCAAATAGCCCCCTGCGACCGCAGGGCCGTACGAGCCGGCGCGGGCAGGCGGGCGCTAACGTGTCGCCGGTGCAGCCGGTGACCCTCGAGCAGACGTTCACCGAGGCGGTAGCCAACCGCCTCCCCCACGGCGCAGCCCGAGCCGTCCGCGAGACAGCCGCCCCGTACATCGAACGCAGCGCCCACCGCGACGGGCGAGCCAAAGCCCTCCAGCTATACGGGCTCGCACAACGCGCCTGGACACAATGGGCAGCAGCCGCGGTCCGAGCCGTCGGGCTGACCGACCTCGCCAACGTCATACAACAACAGGCGATCATGGACGACCACAGCGCAGCCGTCGCCACCGCGCTCGCGCCCGACTACGCCCGGCAACTCGCCAGCTGCCCACAGGACCCACGGCCCGGGTGGGAGGAGCTGCGCCGGAACGCGATCACTACGGTTGAACGCGCCGGAAGCCTGCTGGCGATCCTCGCGGAGCAGCCAGCCGGGCTCGGCGAAACCGACGAGGAAACCTTCACGCAGGCCGTGTGCGACGCCGCCGCCGCCCTTCTCGCCGTGTGGAGGATGGGAGTCGTCGAGCTGCCCCGCGAGGTGCGGCTCGTCATGGCCAACGCAGACACGGCGACCGTCAAGCTCGCGTATTAGCGCCGCCAGCCTCTGCCCCATGGGCTACGAGCGCTCTGGGCGCGCGCCACTCACGCCGCTGCTGAGAGCTGAAGGAGGTGCTCGCGTACCCGCGCAGACCCCTCGCTCACAGCGTCCGGGAACTCGGCGGGAAGCGCCGGTCGCGCGAGATGGAAGCCCTGGCCGTGATCGATCTCAAGATCCCGCAGGACGTTCAGTTCGGCTGCCGTCTCGATGCCCTCCGCCACGACGACCGCACCGGACTCATGCGCGAACCGGCGCAGCGAGGCCGCCAGCGACCGGCGCATCGGATCGACATCGACGTTCGCGATCAGCTCACGGTCGAGCTTGATGATGTCGGGGGCGAGCTTGAGGATGTGAAGCAGGCTGGCGAAGCCAGCACCGGCGTCGTCGACCGCCAGACGGACACCAGCGTCGCGAAGAGCCTGCAGAGCTCCACGCAGCTGCGGGTAGTCGGCCACCGCAACCTGCTCTGTCAACTCGACGACGAGGCGACCGGGCTCGGCGAGGCTGAGGATCTCCCGCAGCGCCGGGCATGCGATCGCGCAAGGACCGGCGTTCAGGGTCAAGAGTGCCCGTCCGGCCAAGCGCCGGCAGGCAGGACAGCGCGGCCTCGATCAGCGCCAGTTCCAGCTCAACACCCAGGCCGACCTCGCGAGCCCGCGCAAGGCACGCTTCCGGACCACCCTCAGGGCGGTTGGGGAAACGCGCGAGCGCCTCGGCAGCGAACAGCTCGCCGTCGCTGAGCGCGAAGATCGGCCGCAGCACGATGCGATAGTCGCGCTCACCGATGATCCGCTCGATGTCCTCGCACCCAGCCGCGTGAGGATCCACGCCCACACCGGCGGGCGCACCGAAATCGCAGGCGGCCGCGACCACCGCCGCGGACAGCCCCGCGAGGCTCTCAAGCAACGCCAGATCCCGCTCGTCAAACGCCCGTGGGCGCATCGAGCTCACACACAGCACGCCGAGCCCACCGTCGCCCCGCATAAGCGGTACGCACACCGACGAGCGCACCTCGTAGGCGCGCGTCGCATCACGGTTCACCCGCGGGTCAAGCTCGGTGTCCTGCGCCAGCTCGGTCGCTCCGCTCGACAGCGCGTGCCCACACACGCGCCCATCCAGCTCGAGGCGATCACCGACACGCCCGCGCAAGAAGCCGGCGCCGCAGACGAAGCGCAGCCACGCCTCGGTGACGCGTGCATGGGCGCCAGATTCGTCGACAAAGGAGGCGTGTGCCTGAGGGCCTCCCAGACCGCTCCTCGAGCGAACGTCTGCCGGGTGCGAGCGGAAACCGCTGCTCAGCCAAAAGCAGTAGCGTGCTCCGCCAGCCGTCTATCGGCTGCTTTCACGTAGATAAGCGAGCCTCGATGAAGGGAGCGGATCATGCGGCGGACGGGGGGATTCTACGGGCGCGACGACCGCCGGTCGGCGCGCACTACCTCAACATCTTGGTTGCGGATCTGTCGCTTCGTCGTCGGAGCGTCGGGGCTGGTGTTGGGATTGGGAATTCTGGAGCTCGTGTGTCTGGCCACGCCGGCTGCGGCGGCGGGGATCGCGTACACGTACAACAACTACGGCGCCGAAGAGCGCGGACAACCCATGTGCCGAGGAAACCCCAACTACCCGTCCGGACACGACGTTCCAGGCGGTTCGTTCAGCCAGACCATGACGGTGCCAGCCGGAGTGGCCACGATAAACACGGTCGAGATCCAAATAGATCCCGTCGCGACCGAGACCGCATCGCTGACGCTGTCGGTTAACGGGACTCCTGTGGCCTCTGCCACGGCTACGCCAAACGCCAACACGTTCTTCCATCTACCGAACGTCGCTGTCAGTCAGGGCCAATCCGTAGCGATCAACGTCTCACTCAGCGACAGCGGCGACGAAGCGAAAGGCCAGATCATCACCATCTATGGGTCTAACGCTGGCGTCGGGGTCTTCACCTGGTCGAACTCGTGCGTACAGGACGACGAGAGCGGCTCATCCACTTCGCACACCCTCAGAGCTGTCGTGTCCGGTGAAGCAGTGCCGCCGCCGACGGCGACGATCAACTCGCCCTCGACCGGCGGCCTCTACGCCGAGGGCCAGGCGGTCGCGACGAGCGTCACCTGCAGCGAAGGAGCCGGGGGTCCCGGGATCAGCACCTGCTCAGACAACAACGGCGGGTCGAGCACCGGCGGCACGCTCAACGGGACGCTGAACACGACGTCGCCGGGGAACAGCGAGACCTACACCGCCACGGCGGCCAGTAGCGACGGCCAGACGGGCACGGCGAGCATCAACTACACCGTTGCGGATCCGCCGTCGGCGTCGATCGACTCGCCATCTGGCGAAGGCCATGTTTACGCCCAGGGCGCCACGGTGGCGACGAGCTTTCACTGCACGGCGGGCACGGCCGATCCCGCTGCACCATCGTGCGAGGACAGTAATGGCGCGACCGCTGGCACGGGGTCGCTGAACACCTCGACGCCCGGCACCTACACGTATACAGTGACGGCGACCAGCTCGGACACCACCCAACCGGCCGTGAGTACAAGCATCAAATACACCGTGGCTGCGCCGCCGTCGGTGACGATCACCACGCCCGAAGCGGCCGCGCCCTACTACGAAGGCGACGTCGTCGACGCGAGCTATGAATGCAAAGAGGGCACCGATGGACCCGGGCTTCTCCTGACCAGCGAAGGCTGCGAAGGGACCGTTGCGAACGGCGCTCCGGTCAGCACCACGGGCGCGGGTGAACACCACTTCACGGTCAAGGCCACGAGCAGCGACGGGCAGACAGAAGAAAAGACGGTCAGCTACAACGTCGCCCCGCCACCGACGGTGACGACAGAAGCCCCGTCATCTGTCACGCACACCTCCGCGACGCTCCACGGGTCGGTCAACCCAAACGGCGGGAACGTCACCAGCTGCACCATCGAATACGGCGTGTCGCTCCCGTCAGGAGAAAGCGTACCGTGTAGCCCGTCGCCTGGCTCGGGTAGCAGCCCCGTCCGTGTGTCCGGTGCCGTCGGCGGGCTGACTGCGAACACGACCTACGAATACCGGCTCATCGCGACGTACGCGGGCGGGGCGAGTAAATCCGCGAGCCGGAGCTTCACGACGGCCGCAATCGCCGCGCCCGAATTCGGTCGCTGCGTCGAAGTGGGAGTCGGACACGGACGATTCTCCAGTTCGAAGTGCACGAAAGAAGGCGGCAAACACAAGTACGAATGGATGCCAGGCGCTCCCAACGGGCAGGTGACATTCAATGGCGGTGCGGTGAAGCTCGAAACCGTATTCAAGAAGTCCGTCACGTGCACGGGCGTGAGCGGAGAAGGCTCGTACGGCGCATTCAAGGAACTTACCGGCGTGCGCTTGACGTTCACAGGCTGCCAGTCGACGGCCGGCAACACGGTCACCAGCAAGTGCCTATCCAACGGCGCCAACGAAGGCGAAGTGCAAAGCTCCACCCTCACCGCGACACTGGTATGGGTCAAGGTCCATAAGAAGGTCGCGTGGGACCTCGCCCCATCCGCTGAAAGCCCGCTGCTCGACATGCAATGCGGCACAAGCAACGTCGTGGTCAACGGGTCGGTTCTCGTGCCGGCCGTGGCCGGCAAGGCGAGTACCGAAAGCCCGCTCAAGTTCAAAGCCTCGAAAGGCATCCAGAAACCGTACGAATACGAAACCAGCGAAGGCGGGAAAGTCAAAGACACCCTGGAAGCGAGGTTCGCTGGAGCGCCAGCCGAACCGATCGGACTGACCGCCATAATCACCCAGACGAGCAAAGAACTGATCGAGATCAACACGACGATCTGAGGGCCTGGGCGATCGAATCGTCACGACGCGGTCACGCAAGAGAGCGGACGCCCGCTTGCACTCGCGACTGGCCGGATGGCCGCACGGTTCGATACGCCCGACGCGTATTTGGCCTTCGCCTCACCCCACCGGCTGCTGCTCTCAGTACCCCTCCCGATCCCACCGGAAAACGAGAAGCCCTTGCTCCCGCTCGAGGGGAAGGTCCAACCGGATAGGAAGCGAATTCGGCGCCCGCCCTACGGGGTCGAGCTGTATTCGCTGCGCGGACGGCGCCTGGCGCTGCTCGGCGAGGCTGCGGAAGTCCCGCTCGTCTCAGACATGCACATACTCACCAAGGAACCCGCCGAAAATGGTGAGGCTCTCGCCGTGCGGAGCGTTCGCGGCGGCACCTCCAGGCACCTGATCGCCTTCAACGAAGCTCGAAGCCTCCAGCAGATCGCGTTTCGCTGGCCCGCCGTCGCGATCGTCGAGACGACAAGCGCACCGCGGTCACAGACCGAAGTGACCTGCGAACACCGCGAATACCACGAACCGAGCGCGCCGTTCCTCGCCATCTTCGACCTCGAACGCAACGAACCGTTCGAGCCAGCGCCTCCAGTCGCGCACCTAGCACCCCCGCCCGGGCCATGCGTGCCGCACGTCTTACGGTGAGGCGCCGCGCTGCGTGTCTCTCCGCACCCCTCACGGCGCGGAGGGGCCCCAGACACGACCATGCATCACGTCTCGGCTGACCGGCTCCAGCTTTCCTAGGTCGGTGGCCTGTAGCTCAACCCGGCGAAATCAGATGGTATGAGAAGCTCCTTGGTTCGAGCCGGCGCCGCTGCACGCCATCCATGCGCGCCTCGAGCCCTTTGCGTGTACGCACGAGGTATCCATCCTCCTGTCCTTCGGCCAAGCCGTGATCGACAACGCCTCGGTCAACTGGCCTTGGAGCGACGGACGCGCAAGTCTCACACCGCAGCCGCCACTGAGCGGCGCGGTGAGAGCTGTACGGGTTGGCCTCGCGGGACGGCGGCTTGCCGCTGTAGATGCGTCTTGCCGCCGTGCCAAGGTGTAGCTGTGGCGCAGAAGGCGACCGACGAGACGATGCTCGGTGAGCAGGGCATTGCGCTGATCGCGCAGGTCGTGGCCGACATGAAGCACATCTGGCGTCCGGGAGGGGGCGCAACCGACTTCGGGATCGACGGCGAGATCGAACTTCGCGACCCGGGAACAGGGGAGGTGCAGAACTTCCGGATCGGAGTCCAGAGCCGTGCGACCACGCTCAAATGGCCCGGCGAGACAAGTGAGCGCTTCTACTACACCCCGACCAAGAAGCACATCGAGTATTGGCTGAGCTCCAACCAGCCAGTTTTGTTGATCTGCTCGAGGCCCACCACCGGCGAGATCTATTGGCGCAGCATCCAGGAGTGGGCATCGGATGCCGCTCTACGTGCCACGCGGAGGGTCACGTTCGACAAGAGCCGCGACGTCTTCGATGAACGGGCCCGCGACCTTCTCTTTAACCTGAGGGCCACGGCCGAAGACCGAGTCGAGCCTCCGACCCCTGCCTGGACAGCGGAGGCAGTCCTACTGAACCTCATGCCAGTGATCTGGCATCGCGACAACCTCTATTCCGCTAAGGTTCCGACGGGCGACGCTGAGACCCTTTTCGCACCGGCGCACGAGAGGAAAGTGCACGACTTCAGCGCGGTTCTACGCGACGGCCTCGTCTGGTCGCTTTCGCCTTTCTATGACGGTTTTCTCGATGCGATAGGCGCCACCGAACTCAAGTGCACGCAGCTAGAGCCGCGGCTCGGCTCGAGCGCCGTGGAAGACCTCAACTTGATTCGTGATCTCACGCGTCGGCGACTGATTTCCGACCACCACCGGAGGATCTCCTGGCACGGGAAAAAGCACCTCGCATACTTTCGAATACGTGGTATGGCCGATGAGTGGCACTCGGTGGTCTACCGCTGGAGCGGCCGCTCCTCGGGCCGAACCGTCGTCGTCGCACAGGAGGCGAAGACCCGCGAGGGCCACACCGGCTACCGGCACGATGCTGCGACAATCACAGTGCGTCGTCTCGACGACCAGTGGTACGTGCAAATCCGCCCAACGTACTTGTTCACTTGGGACGGGGTCAAAGTTTCGAGTCATCACGACAGCGCTCTATCCGCAATCAAGAAGATTGAGACGCACCCGGCCGTAAGCCAAGCGCTACGCATGTGGGCCCACCTTCTCGTGGAGAAGCTGACCCTGGACGCGAAGCAGACCGAGCCATTCACGCTGGCGCCGCTCGTTAGCACAAGCTCCCCGCGCAGCATCACCGATCGCACTTGGAAACGCGTCTCGCCGAAAGAGTTGGGCTATGACGACAGGGATGAGCCCACCCTATTCGACCTCGGTGATCTATCAACGTGATCGAAATCAACGTCCTCGACGAGCCGCTGCTCGAGTTCGGGTATTCCGGCACGCACCAAGAGCAACGCGCTGGCATACTTGCGCACGGGCCGGCAGACATCGAGATGGAGGGTCGCTGTGAGCAGATCAGAATTGGGCTCGTCGGCGAGGTGAACGCTATCACGGAAGTCGAGGGTTACCTCAAGGCATGTTCTCAAGGCGTCGACGGCAAGGCCACGGAGCTCGGCGAGCTGTTCCCTGAGTTTCCAGGATGCAAGCCGAAGACCGGATTCCGCGCGAAGCTCACGTTCGCGAAGCAGGCAAAACGTGCGATGAGCCGCAGCTTGCTAAGTCGTCTTTCAGCCGCCACGACGGAAAGCGACAAGGTCGGCGCTGGTGTGGAGTTGTGTGCGGCCGAGGTGACTCGACTCGTCGAACGCGCGGCCGTCGATGTCGTCGTCGTCGCCCGTCCTCGGGGCATTCCTGACGGAGCGGGCAATTCGGGTGAGGTGGGGCACAACTTTCATGACCTCCTTAAGGCGGCGCTCATCGCCACACCGACGCCGATTCAGATCATTCGCCCCGTAACATGGAAAGGCGGCGCTGGCGTTGAGGATCCTGCGACGCGAGCATGGAATCTGTTCAGCGCCCTCTTTTACAAGGCCGGTGGAAAGCCGTGGAGGCTCCACAATCAACGCAGTGAGCCTACGCGCTGCTTCGTGGGGGTTTCCTTCACCCGAATGCACACTGGAGGGGAGCTCTTCGCAAGCGTTGCGCAAGTATTCAACGAACTGGGCGACGGTGTGATCGTTCGCGGGGCGATCGCCGAGCAGAGTGACATCGACCGGCAGCCGCACCTATCTCAGAGTGATGCAGAGTCGCTACTGCGGGATGCACTCGAGAGGTACCGCAATGTGCACGGCAACCTGCCGGCGACGCTCACGTTGCACAAGACGAGCTCGTTCTCGACTGACGAGCAAACCGGTTTCCTGCGAGCGGCGAAGATCGGACCCGTGAAGTGCGAACTCGTATGGCTAACCAGCAGCGACGACGCCATGCTGATGCGACAGGGGAAGGCCTATCCACCACTGCGCGGGACACTGGTCTCTCTGAGCGAAGATGAGCATCTGCTCTACACCCACGGCAGCGTGCCGTATTACAAGACCTACCCAGGACTGTATGTCCCGAGGCCGCTCGGCGTACGGCCCAAGCTCGTTGAACGACCGATCGACCAGATAGCCGAGGAGATCCTGAGCCTCACCAAGTTGAACTGGAACCGGGCGCGGATGGAAGCACGCTGGCCGATCACACTGCTTACAGCGCGAAGGGTCGGTGAGATCCTGCGACACGTACCGAGTTCTGTGCCCGCCGCACAGAACTACGCCATGTATATGTAGACCGCCATGCTGGCGGTACGCCGTCGGATTCGTGGGGTCGATTCAGTCATCCCGACGCTCCAAGAGACGAAGCGCAGCTTGAGCGACCCGCTGCTTGGACTGTTCTTCAGGCTCGCCGGGTCGCAGGACCTGCGCGAGCTCGAGGAGGAGGACGTTCTCTCCGAGCTGACGACGATGCGCGTCGTACTGTCGCTCGATTCGTCGCAGTCGTTCCAGTTCGAGCGTCTGCTCGAAGCGGCGGCGCGGATCCTCCTCGTAACGTTTCGTCACCCGCTCCAGAGCCAACTGCGGTGTGGCACGAAGGTAGATCACGATGTCAGCGACCGGCGAGTCCTCGTGAAGGCGCGCGTAGGCACGCTCGAAAAGCTCAAGGTCCTCCAGGGCGGTGAGCGTGTCGCGTGCGAACAGGAGATCCTTGACGGGTGTGAAGTCCGTGACTGTTCTCGCGCCCCGGTCGATCGCGCGCCATGCATTGGCATGCAGCAGTAGGAACGCGAGCTCGACCTCCAGATCATGGCGCGCGTCGTCGCGGTATACGGAGTCGAGGAACGGGTGATGTTGAGTGGACTCGACGACACATGGCACACCGAGCTCAGCCGCGAGTAACCGCGCGGTCGTCGTCTTGCCAACACCCGGCATGCCCTCGAGGGCGATGATCATCGCGTCCCCATCGCCGGCGATCAGGGTTCCACGCAGGCCGTCAACGGCGACACCGGCGGCTGGCCGCTGTGCGCACGCTGGCGTTCCTGTTCAAGGCGATAGTTCAGCGATTGCACGCAGGAGCGCAGATGCTGCAGTTCCTGTTTAGTGCTGGACAGCCCATCGGAGAGCTGCAGCGCCGCAAACACGAGCGCAGCGACGCCCAGCGCGACGGCAAGGATGCCGAGAAGGCTCAGCCTGCGAAGACCCAGCACGGTCGCATTGTTCTCCCGCACTTCATCTGAGATCTGGCGCAGCGAACTCTGCGGACGCCGGCCGTTCAGGTACCCGAAGATCGGCTCACGCCAAGGCGGCTCGCCTCCCTTGAACAGTCGCAGGTTCTCTGGCGCCTCCCCGCTCCCAAGCCACCTTACGAGCTCCGCCTCCGAGCCGATCCCTTCCAGCTGACGCCTGACGTCCTGGTCGCGCGGGACGGTCTTCACGAAATCCATCTTCGCGAAAGGTTCGCCGAGGCGGATCTCGATTTCATCGTCTGAAATGTTGTGAAGCGGACAGCTGAGGCCTCCCTGATAGCCCGGGTCGACCTGCGGCCCCGTGCCGAGCAGTAGGCCGCGATAGATCAGGTCGATCGTCAGGTCGAAGCTGGCCACCACGTAATGTGGCAGACACAGAGCCTGCTGCATCGAGACGAACGCGATCGCGTTCTTTGGGATGCGAAGCGCCGGTTCGCGCTCGGACAGCACGCGTTCCTCGCCCTGCACAAGACATCGCGCTCCGAGGGTGAGCTCATAGCCGGCGGGCTTCAACCATCTGGACTCGAGCGGGCGGATCATGCCGCGCTCATAACCGTCGGGGTCATCGGGCGGTGCGCCGCCGATCTCTTCGTGGTATTTGACGATGTACTCGGCTGTGAGCATTCCCTGCAGCCCGGGCCAAGGGTCCAGCCAATAGGCGGGCGTGAGGCGCTTGTCGGGCGGCTCGGTCCAGAACTTGGACTCTGGCCATTCGGTCCCCATTCGGATGTCGATGATGCCGGGAAACCCGAGGGCGTCGGACACTTCCCGGCGCAGCGAACGGCTCACACCGGCCGCCGCGATCGATGGCGACCTAGGTTGGGCGTGAGCCGACGCGCGGACAGGGCGCGCGGGGATCCTCGCGGCGGCCGCGGGCTCAGCCGTCCCATCGTCTCATCCAGGCGCGGAGCTGGCGCAGCCGCCTCGGGTCATCGGCACGCAGCTGCAGGTCCACGAAGCGGGGCCGGCGCGGCAGGCGGCTCCCCGCCTCCTCGATGAGCGCCCCCCGCAGCTCGGGCCCATGCACCGCAAGGGCGCACCAGTAGCTATCGAGGTCATCTGCAATCAGCAGCGTGTGGCCGTCCGCGGTGCGGTCGGCCGACACCGCGCCGAGACCGAGCGCGCGGGCGTGCGCACTGGCACCGGCGCCGATCAGCATGCAGACGCCGGCCCGGGCCGCCGTGCCCCTGGAGTCCTGGCACGGTTCGCGTGGCTCGCTGTGCTGCAGGTCCGCGGGGAGCGCGGGTATGACCAGGTGGCCCTCGGTCTCGTTGCCGAGCGCCTCGTAAAGGTCGGCGAGGAAGAACGAGCCCACGACGGCCGAGGTGGCCGCGTCGAGCTCGTCGTGAGTGAGGGCGGCCGCGGGTCGAAGGCCGCGCAGCCCGAAGCGCTCCAGGCCGTTTCGCAGCTGCGTCTGGGAGGCTCGCTTGCGGGGGATGCGCATGATGTCCTGGGCGGCGCCCGGGTAGCTCTCGATCACCTCCACCCCCTCCGAGCGCAACGCCTCGGCAATCTCGATGCCCCGCCGGGTGAGCGCTTGCATGCTCTGGATCAGGCAGGGATAGACGTTCACGCCGCGGCGCTTGAGCACCCGCTCGGAGTGACGGGTGATCCCGATCGAGCGGCAGTCACAGGTGTCCTCGGTGCAGTCGCGTCCGGCGGGCAGCGAGAGCGGCGAGTCGATCGAGACGATCCTCGGACGGCATGCCAGGGTGCGGGCGAGAATCTCATCGGTGCTGGCGAGGGTCCCTGTGATTAGAGTTTCGCGTTCCAGCAGCGCCCAGCCGGTCGGCCGCCCCTCTGAGCCGGTCAGGTCGATGCCGACGATCCTCGCGTCGGGGTTCCGCATCCGACGGGTGAGGTCGGCGATCATGACCGCCGGCAGTGTGCTGCGGCGTTCGGGGAGCCCGAGTGTCTGAGCTCCGACCTTCAGCGCGCTCGGTCCGGCGCTGACGCGCGGCGGCTGGACTGGCGGGAGGGACCCCCGCCGCGTTCTCCTCAGGCCCGTGGGCGGGTCCGGATCGAACAGACGGTCATCGCTGGGTGGACGCTCGCGGTCCTGTTGCAGACGCTGGTAGAGGCGATCCACGACGAGCTCGGCGAGCGCGCGCAGGACACACGTATCCGCGGCGTTGTAGCGAACGAGGTCCCGCAGGGAACGCCGCCGTCCCTCGTATTCGTATTCGCTCCAGAGCACGGTCGCCTCGTAGCCGGAGATGTCCCTGAGCTCAGATCGACGGTCTAGGTGGGCGAGGTGCTCGACCGTCTTCAACGAGCCGGCGAGGCCGATGCGACGCGCTAGGAAGCGCAAGTCGACGTGGACGCGGGGCAGCTGCATCTCGGGGAAGGCCCGAGCGATAAACGGAAGGTCGAACAGGGCGCCGTTGAACGTGATCAAGCCCTTGGCGTCGCGGAGGACGTCGACGGCCTCGTTAAGGTTCGCGCCGCGCACGAACGTGCGGTACTCGCCGGCGCTCTCGATACCGATGAGGGTGACCTCGTCATAGGTGGAGAGCCCGGTCGTCTCGATGTCCAGCGCGACGAACTGCGGGCCGAAGTCAGCGAACGCGCGCCAGCGCTCGCTCGCGGGTAGCTCCATGAAGAAGTAGTCGAGGTCGCCGCCCTCGAGCGCCAGGCGGGAGCGCTCCAGAGCAGCGGCGATGTTCTGCCGTCGCGCGAGGGGCGTGCGCGCCAGGGTCTCCCAGTCGAGGATCCCGGCCTGCCATAGACGGCGCTCGGTCTTTGCGCCGATGCCCTGAAGGTGCACGAACGTCCCGGGCAGGATCCCCTCGGCGATAAGGGGTGCGGCTGTGCTCATCGGGGTCCGCTCTCGATCACCGTGGCGGCCTCCGCTGCCGATCCGTTGGGGTTCAGAAGGCGCGGCAAGCCGAGGAATCGTATGCCGCGCTGCATCGACGGGACTTGCGGCGCATGACTTCATCCTCACGGGGTGCTCGGACGGATTCGCGCTCGTCGGGGCGCCGGTGTCGCCCGCTATTTTGCTGCACGAGTTGCGCGCAGCGCGGCGACTTCGTGTTCCAGGCTGTCCACCTGATGGGTCAGCTCAGTGCGGCTCGAGTTGGAGTCTTCTACCAGGTTGAAGACGGCGATCACGATCGCGGCGAGCGCCGCCGCGACCGCGAGCACCGCGAGCAACGAGACTCGTTTGATCGACGTGAGCTCGCGCTCCGTGGCCCCTTTGATCGCTGTCAGTTCGTTCTCCGTGCTCGCCTTGATCGATGTGAGCTCGCGATCGGTCGCCTCGCGCTGGAGCTCGGCCGCCTCGCTGGCGGCCACCGCCGCGCGCTCGGCACTGCCGACCAGCGCTGGGATCGAGCTGGTGATCGGCCCGCTGGAGGCGTAGCGCAGGTAGTCCTCGAGCGTTTCGCGCTCACGGCGCTTCTCCTTCGGGAACGGCACATACAGCCCGCCGCGGCCCTTCGGTGCCTCGCGGGTCCAGCGCTCGTTGGGGCTGAGCTTCGTGAACTCCATCCACGCGATCGGCTCGCCCTGCCTGATCGTGTAGTTGTTGTAGGTGAGGTTGTGCAAGGGCAGGGAGATTCGCCCGACGAAGCTCGGGTCGACCAGCGGGCCGGTACCGACGAGCAGCCCGCGGTAGATGTCGCGGATCGTGAGGTTAAAGCGCGCCGCGATGTAGTAGGGCATCCGCAGGACGGGCTCGAGCGTCACGTAGACGATCGAGTTGCGCTTTAGCTCGAGCTCCTCCCGAGGCGCGAGTTCGCGCACGACCTTCACGGGGTCCTCTTGGTCGCGGTCCTCCCAGTAGACGACGGGGCCGGAGAGACGCATGCCGCAGGAGGCGGGCTTCAGCATCTCGGTGAGGTCCTCCGGGTCTACGCGGAAGGGGTGGAGCATCCCGGTGGCGGCGATGTAATGCAGCAGGTCGGCGGTGTTCAGGAGCGCTGGTGGTATCCCAGGGAACGGGTCATTACTGCGCGTCTGCTCGAAGCGCTGTTGCGCCTCGGCGTCGCTTGAGGCGAATGCCGGGAGCGCCATAGGCGCCGGTGCGGGGTTCTCCTCGGCGCACACGGTCGCGTGCCCTAGCCTCGATCCGCCGTTTTCGCCTGAGTAGTTGAGGCAAAGTCGCGGCGGCGTCTGATGGCGAAGGTGAATTCGCTTGCGTCTGGGTGCGCTGCGGGTGGTGTTGCCCGCGCGGTAGCGTGGATGCTGATCGACCGGGAATCAGCCCAGGGGTGAGCGGTGCGGCGCGGCTGGTCGTCCTGGGTGCTCTGCCGGCGCGCTCAGCAGAGCGCTGGTGCCGCTCGCAGGCGCTTGAAGGCGGCCACGAGCTTCTCGGCCCAGGGCCAGTCGGACTGCAGGCGCAGGCGGCTGCGCCGGCCGGAGCGCACCAGGCGGGCGGCGATGTGCAGCAGGCGGTGGCGCAAGCGCTTGGGCTCGGCCGTCTTGAGCGCGTCCTCGAGGCAGATCAGCCTCATCCAGCACAGCAGGTCCTGGGCGAGCAGCGACAGCTCGAGCCAGGTCTGGTTGTGAGCGAAGGCGTGGTGGGGCAGGTTGCGCATACCCGTGTCCTTGCCCTGGCGGATGCGATCCTCGACGCGGGCGTGGCGGCGGTGGCGCAGCTCCAGGCAGGCAATGTCGTGTTCGCGCTGGTCGGTGAGAAAGCACGTGTAGCGAAAGCCGTGCTCGTCGAAGATCTGAAACTGGGCGCCGGGATGCGGGCGCTCGCGACGGCAGATCAGCCGTGTCCCCGCAGGCCAGGCGGAGAGGTCCAGCTGCTCGGTGAGCTCGGCCACCCAGGCGCCCTCGCGCTGCTCACCGGAGGCCTCGATCGCATCTTTCCACGCCGATTCCCCGAGCGCGAGGATCGCCTCGCGGACGCGCGTGTCGAGCTCATAGCCGACCGAGAAGCGGATGCCCGCCTCATAACAGTCGTGCGTGAAGGCGTGCGTGGCGCCGCCGATGTCAGCGCGCACCAGGATCTCGCGCTGCAGGTCCTGCTCGGGTAGCTGCTCGAGCGCCAGGCACAGCACGTGAAAGTGGTCTGTAGCGGTGTTCGCGCCGGCGTTGCCCGGACGTAGCTGCCCGGCCAGCGCCTCCCCGGTCTCATCCAGGTAGCACAGCAGCGGGAAGAAGCCGAACGTGTGCTTGTAGGTGCCGGCCGCCTGCTCCTTCTCCGAATGAGAGCTGACGATCGTGGCGTCGATGTCGAGCGTGAGCGTCTGCGGTCGCGCGCCCGCGTCCCACGCCCGCTCCCGCGCCGCCTTGCGCGCCTCGCGCACCCGCTCCAAGGCCTGCTCGTCGATCGCCTTCAGAACGCGGTGCGCGGTCGTCTCCGAGGCCACACGGCCGAACAGACGCCCCTGTCCGCGCAGCGCCTGGAGGTCTGAAACGCAGTCCCCACCATCGGCGAGCATCACCGCCACGTCCCGCAGCACGCGCCCGGGATCGTGCACCGAGCGCCGCTCGCGGCTCATCGCGAGCGCGCCCGACAACGCCGCCGTCAGCCCTACGCGGTCCGCCAGCTCAACCAGCAGCGCCGCCCCCGCGTGGGACACCAAACCCTCGCCGTCCGACGTGACTTCTACCGTTCGCGGGCGAGTCGTAGGCTTCACCTGCAAGGTGTCCTCCTCTGGTCGGGATTGCGAGCTTCGAACACCCGCATTCTCCCGGCCAGAGAGGACGCCAAGCCGTCCCGACTCACAGCCTTATCGGCGAATCGAGGCTAGGCGGGGATTGCAGAGAACTCGTGGACCGGCAGGAGCGTGTCGGGTCCGAGGCCGACCAGGTCCACCTGGCGAGCGATCCGTTGCTCGACAGCCGCGAGAAACTTGCTCGCGTGGGGCGTCATGGCACTGGTTGCCGTGGCGTCGACGTGGTCGATGTGGTTCAGCACAATCGTGTTGGGGTTGTTGGCCGCGATGGCTTCGCGGACTATCTGCCCGTCGAAGCGAGCCACGCGCCGGACGTTGTTGGTGACCGACGTCCGCTCCTCGACGGGGGTCTGATGCCCGCCCTCTGCGGTGATCGTCTCCCAGTCGATCTCGCTGGCCCCAAAAGGCCCTGAGTCGCCCGCGACGCGAATCGGGAAGCTACGCACCACAAGCACGACGTCCTGAACATCCAGGGGGCTGAGGCCGGTCTCGGCGAGCGCGGCGGCGGCCGTCGTGTCCCGGCTTGTGGCCTTGGGGAAATAGGGGGAGTGAAGTAGCGAGAGCCCGAAACCTTGGGTGCCCTCGATCACGATGTGCTCGCCGTCGTCGAGTATCTGGCGTAGTCGGGATCGCACAGGACCCAGGTAGGGCGCCAGCTCGGGTTGGGCACCGGCGAGGTCACTCGCGGAGATTCGCCGGGTGCGCCGGCCGACGGCCTCGCCGGTGCCGCTGGCAGTAGAGCCGATACGGCGCTTGAGGTCGGCGGTCTCCTCAGCGTGCCGGTCGGCGGCGGTAATGATCATCGCTGCCGGGTCGATGAGCAGGCGCTCCGCTGGGAGCATGAGCCGGTCGATCTCGGTCATGAGAATGTCGAGGTCGATGTAGGACCCGGCGGCCAGCACACTCAAGGCCTCCGAGTCGAGCGCCGAGGTCGGCAGCTGGCGCAGCACCTCGCGCTCGCCATCCGCGCCGAGGGAGGTGTGGCCGGAGTTGGTCCCACCCACCCGGACAACTGCTCTCGCTCGACGTGTGCGCGCGTAATACTGCGCGACCTTGCCCTTGCCCTCCGAGCCGTACTGCCCTCCGACGATGATGCTCAGCGGCATGAACTCAGATCCCTCCTGAGGCGTCCGCGAAGGGCATTCTCGGATGCTAGTAGTACTGTCGGCGGACGCTCCGGCTGCCAATGGGCCCCGTCGGGGCTTCTTCGTGTAGCGCGCTGCGTGCGGTGTTTTTGGAGACGACCGCGATGTCGATCATTCTCTGGCGGGCGTGAAGGACCAGTATGCGGGCGACGTAAACGACTACCTGAAGTACTCGCTGCTGCGAGCACTAGCGTGCGTCCACCCAGGGACGCTGCAGGTGTGCTGGATGCGCACCGCGAGCGACGGAGGCGGGGATGGAGGGAGGCTCAGCTACCTGGACGATCCGGATGCGCACGGCGACCTTGATCCGAGTGTGTTCGCGGCGCTCGCGGAAATGGTGCGGCGCGGGCGGCGAAGCGTGAAGGCGATCCAGGCCGTCGGCGTCTTGGGTGGGGCGAGGTTTTATCCGCGGTTGCTGAGCGACGATCTGGACGTTCGCGAGCGCTACTTCGAGGAGGTTTGGCGCTGGCTCGGTTCTGAGGATCTCGTCTTCTTCGACCCGGATAACGGGATGGAGGTGCCTAGCGTTCCCCGCGGGCGCCGCAATTCTTCCAAGTACCTCTTCTGGCACGAGCTTGAGCGAGCGCTTGGCGAGCAACGCTCGGCCTGCGTGTACCAGCACTTTCCGCGCGTGCAGCGTCCCGCGTACATCGACGCGCGGCTCGCAGAGTTTCAGGAGCGCTTTCCTGACCATCGTGCGTTCGCCGTAACGAGCGCGTGGGTCGCCTATCTGATCTGTGGACGCCCGGCGACAGTCACGAGGTTGCGGCGGGCGGCGGTGCGCCTCGCGGACCACTCTGGCTCTTTGCTGGCGGTGGCCGCACGCACAGCAGCCACGCGGTAACGAGCGCGAGCCGCGTGCAACCTGCAGCAGATGCACGGCACGGGCCGACGGATGCCACGCCCCGGATGACGTCATTCGCGACGCTCGGCAGCGAAATTGATCCCCGAATTGATCCCCGTCGAGCTGGCCAGGCCGCCAGATTTCGGCGAAAGGCGCCTATTTGCAGGCTATTCGTGAGGGTGAGCGAGGGGACTCGAACCCCCGACCGCCTGGACCACAACCAGGAGCTCTACCAGCTGAGCTACGCCCACCACGGATCGTGCGCATGCGAAGTCTAGCGGCGCTGGCGTCGCGCTTTGTGCGCTCACCCGGGCCCGAAGGCTTCGGCGGATCTCTCGCTCAGGAGCGCCGGCGACGTGCGATCACGTCTTCTGCGATGGCGAGCGTCTCACTCGGCCTCAGGTCTCCCGAGGCGGCGGCGGCCGCTCGCCAGGCTTCCAGCAGGCCCAGCGCGTCGCTGCCGAGGACGGCCTCGATCTGCGCCGCGGCCGCGAGCGAGCCATCGCGGGAGGCACCGTCCTCCCCTGGCGGCGCCGCGAGTGACGCCCCGAGCTGCGTCACGCTAGCGGCGCTCCTGACCTCAGCGAGGACCCGCTCCGTGACGTTCGCGCCCTCGCGCTCGGCGTTTCGCCACCCACGGCCCATCGAGAGTTGCTGCAGCTCGAGCTTCGGCCCTTCGAGGATCGTGAGCGTCGCCTTATGGGGGCTCCACTTTCGTTCGCCGAGGTCGACCATCCGTTCGAGCGTCCAGGGGAGCACGATGGCGCTCACCTCCTCTTCGGTCAGGTTGAAGCTCCACGCGGTGTGCGGGAACTGGCGCATCTCCAGGTGGAACATCGAGCCAGAGGCTCGCAGCTCGCAGCGGCCGGCGCGGTGCTAGCCGCCCGCGCGGCCACGAGAACCATCGTGCGCCTCGGGTCGAGCGCCGGGAGCCTCCGCCAGCCTTGCACCCATGACCTTGGCCGCTTGCGGATTGCTGTCGATCAGTACGTAGCCGCGGCCGAGCCTCTGCGCAACGGCCCCCAATGTGCCGCTGCCGGCGAAGAAGTCAAGGCACCAGTCCCCGGGACGGGTCGAGGCGAGCACCATGCGCGCCACGATGCCCTCGGGCTTCTGCGTGGGATAGCCCGTCTTCTCCTTGCCGTTCGTCGGGACGATCGTATGCCACCAGACGTCGGTCGGGAGCTTGCCGCGAGCCGCCTTCTCGGCGGAAACCAGTCCGGGAGCCATGTATGGCTCTCTGTCCACCGCCTCCGCGTCGAAGTAGTAGCTGTCAGGGTCCTTTACATAGACGAAAATATTGTCGTGCTTTGCAGGCCATTTGCTGCGGCTGCGTGCGCCGTAGTCGTACGCCCAGATGATTTCGTTGAGAAAGCAGCGGCGCCCGAAGATCTCGTCGAGGAGCAGCTTGCATGCATGCGCCTCGCGGTAATCGATGTGGAAGTAGAGCGTTCCGGTGTTCGCGAGCAGGCGATGGGCTTCCTCCAACCGAGGCGCGAGGAAGCCGAGGTAGTCGTCAAAGCTGTCCCGGTAGCTCGAGCGCGCCAGCAGCTCGGTGCGATATGTGCGCCCGCCAAAGCCGCGGCGGGTGCTGCGCTCGTCACGGACGGCGCTCAGAACGTCGCGCCGCTGGGTGCTCCCCGTGTTGAAGGGCGGGTCGATATAGATGAGCTGGAAGCTCTCATCGGCGAACAGAGGCAGCAGCTCGAGGTTCTCGCCGAGGAGGATCTCGTTCTTGTCGGGCTGTCGATGGGTGGGATCCACGAGGCTGCGGCGCCGCGAGCACGTTACGCACGCATGCCGACGGCTCGAGCGCGCTGGCGTTGGTGGCGCGGCCTACGAACACGCGCACGTGCCGGCGCTAGGGCGGCCGCCCAGGGGCTCAATAGTCCCCGGCGCCGGGCCGCGGGAACTGCGTGGCGAGGAAGCGGTCCCAAAGGCCCGCGCTCATCACGCGGCGCTGCGTTATGAGCAGGTGAGCGGATGGTGTCACGCGGACGCGGATTCGCGGAGAGCGCCGCGTGATCGCGCGCTCGATTGCGCGGGCGACATCCTCCGCGTCGCCTCCGAGCCGCGCGAGCGGCCCCTTCTCGTAGACCTCGGTCGTGGCTTTTGCGACGCTCGAGTTGAAGGCGGCGTACGGTCCGTCGCCATCCCCCCCGACGGCCGCGGCCGCCGTCGCGCCGAACTCCGTGCGGATGAGGCCGGGCTGAATCACGGTCACGTTCACCCCGAAGCCCTTCACCTCGAAGCGCAGCGCGTCGCTGATCGCCTCGACGGCGTACTTGGTCGCGTGATAGACACCCCCGCCCGGGAACGTGAAGTTCGCGCCCATCGAGCTGAGGTTGACGATCCGTCCCCAGCGCTGCTCGCGCATCGCAGGCAGAACCAGCTGGCACATGCGCACGAGACCGAAGACGTTTGTCTCGAACTGCCGCCGCAGCGCATCCATCGGAACCGTCTCGATCGCGCCGGACTGGGAGTAGCCGGCGTTGTTGACAAGCACGCCCACGGCGCCGTGCTCGCCTACCACCTGCTCGACGGCGGAGCTCATCGAGGTCTCGTCCGTCACATCGAGAGCGAGCGTCCTGCAGCCGGCTGCCGCCAGGTCGGCGATCGACTCGGGCCGGCGCGCCGTCGCGTAGACGGTGTGCCCACCGCGAGCCAGTCGCTCTGCGGTCGCACGCCCGATGCCAGTCGAGCAGCCAGTGATCAGCACGACCTTCGATCGCTCCCGCATGTGCAGGCGCAGTTTAGTTGGCTGCGAGCCGCGTGGAATCGTGAAGGGACGCGCCTGTGCTGCGCCACGGCTTCTCGTCGCCTACCCTGCGCCAATGGCAGTTCGGAGTCGGAGAACGGATGCCGAGCGGGCACCGCGATCGCCGCCGCTCGCGGTGCGGCTCGCCGCATCGTGGCTGACGAACGCGCTCGTGCTCGCACTCGTCGCGGCTCTCCTCGAGGGAGTTCATGTCTCGAGCACGGGCGCGCTGGTCGCCGCAGCCGCCGTGTTCGGCGCGCTCAACACGCTCCTGAAGCCGCTGCTCAGGCTCATCACGCTGCCGCTCGCGGTTCTGACGCTCGGATTCGCCTGGTTCTTCGTCTCACTGCTGATGCTGCTCCTCACGCGTGCACTCGTCACCGGCTTTCAGATTCACGGGTTCTGGACGCTCGCTGCGGCAACGTTGCTGATCTGGGCGGTGAATCTCGTGCTCGACTTGACGCCAGGGCCGTGGCAGCTCACCGGACGTCGCCGTCGCATGGCGAGTCGGCGCGCTCTGCGCGGCTAGCTGGGCGGCCGGCCCCGCGGTGTCTCCGACCAATGAGACAGGCCTGTCGTTTCGTCTCGCGCGCCCCTACGACGCCGCTGCGATCGCGGCCCTCCACGCCGACAGCTGGCGCCACCACTACCGGGGCGCCTACGCGGATGCCTTTCTCGACGGCGACGTGCTCGCGGACCGGATGTCCGCGTGGACGGACCGCCTCGCGCAACCCGACCCGCTGCGGTGCACCCTTCTCGCCGAGGCGGGTGGCCTCGTCGGCTTCGCGAACACCTTCCTCGACGAGAGCCCGAGTTGGGGGGCGCTGCTCGACAACCTCCACGTGGCGGCAGCGCACAAGCGACGCGGCGTGGGCTCGCGGCTGATGGCGTTGACCGCGGAGGCCGTCATCGCCTCGGCGGCCGGGAGCGCGAGCTTGTATCTGTGGGTTCTCGAGCAGAACGTGGGCGCACAGGCCTTCTACCGAGCGCTCGGCGGCGAGCCCGCGGGACGAGCCGCGGTGCCTGCTCCGGGTGGCGTAGCTGGGCGTCTCTGCGGCTCTCCAATGAAGCTTCGATACGCGTGGCGACGAGTGGATCCGCTGCTCCAGCATGCGGGCCGAGGACATCTGACGAGCGAGCGGTGATCGACTCCGCGTCGGCGCGGGTTGGCGATTCACCCCTGCGAGCACACGTGTGGCTTGGCGCCAGCTCTGCTCAGCGGCCGTCGCGGACCATGCGCGTGACGCGGCAGAAGGGTGCCTCGCCGCCATCGTCGTGGCCGGACGCGAGGCCCTCCTCGCGCCACATCGGCTCAAGGCAGCCCGTCTGCACGAGGAGCGCCTCGACGACGGCGCCCGCCGCCGACGGGAGCTCGCGGAAGCGGGATTGCAGCTGTTCCAGGCACCACACCCTGTAAGCGCTGGTGGGTACGCCCCGATACGTCGTGCCCTGGACGGTGAAGCTGTGTTCGCGCAGCCCGTCGCGATGAGCGCGAGCGTTGGCGGCGAGCATTTCGAGGTGCGTCTGCCCCACCTCCTTCAGAAGCGGCAAGAGATCAACCGGTATGCCCTCGAGCAGGCCGGCTGCGCCAAGCTCGCGAGCGCGGGCGTTCCACATCCGCGCAGCCCATTCGTAGGTCGCGGGCGCCGTGTCCTGCATGAGACGCGCTGGCGTTGGATCATGCACGAAGTGGCGCCAGGCTGGCCCCATCAGGCCGACGTCGGCGATCGTGGGACGCTCGCCGAACAGAAACGGCCGCTGCTGGAAGATCGGCTCGAGGTGCTTGAGGAGCGTGTGCACCGACCCCTCAGCGTGATCGCGCGTGTGTCTGTCGATGCCGTCGCCGCGGACGAACATGCGTCGCTGGCGACGTGTTACCAGCGCGCGTCGCAGCGAGAGCGGCGCCGGAAGCGCGATCAGCTCCTGCGCGAGCTGGGTTCCGGCGAGATGTCGATCGGCGGCGAAGCTCCAGCGGTAGTGCATCGCTGGGCGCCAGAGCCACTCGTCGGCGTAGTCCTCGAGCAACAGCGAGACGAAGCGCTGCAGCGGCTCCTCGGGGATCACCCGCGGCTGCGGATTGCGCGCCTCGAGCCACGCGATCATGGGCGTCGTGTCGCTCATCCAACGCCCGTCGTCGAGTCTCACGCTCGGTAGCTGGGTCGCGCCGAGGCGTCGCGGGACCACCCAGACGTAGTGACGCAGGTCAAGCGCACGAAACGTGTACGGGATTTCCTTGTAGCGCAGGTAGGTCTCGAACTTGCCCGTGAAGTACGAGATCTTGGACCCGAAAACGATCATCGTACGTGCGGACCTCAGCAGAAACCCGCCGAGCGCGACGTGGCGCGTCGGCGCGCTCGGTCGCGGGCCCCTCGGCCGGATTATGAGTCGATCGTCACCAGTCGGTCAGCGCTCGAATGGTGAGCACCTATTTCTCGTAGCTCGCCGCCTGTGTGGCGACGGTCTTGACGAGATTCCCCAGGGCGATGTTGACGTCGAAGACGTGCAGCCCCCACTGAGGTCCGAGCAGTTCTTGTACGTATTCGGGCGGGTCGACCGCCGCGCCCACCGGATTCACCTGGAGCCACGTTGCCCCGTTCGCGTGCTCGCATTGCGCGGTGTACTCACCCGGCGCGCTAACCCATGGCGTGGACCCCGTCGGGGGTTTGCCCAAGACTTCGGCCTGTTTTCCCGGGAACGGCTTGGTCGGCGCGTACGGAAGCAGCGGCCCTTCCGCCCCGTCCTGAGCTGGCAGCGCCGGATTCACGCAGACGACTTCCGATCCGGGAGCGGCCCCAAACACCGAGTCAGCAGGTAGACCGAAGTCGGCATTCGCGGGCGGTTCTTTGAGGAACGACGAGTAGGCGATAACGCAGCCGGTCTCAGTTGATTCCTGGCAGACGGGCACGTTTTGGAAGTCCCCACCGACGAGTTTGCCTTCGGGCACGACCACGTTGCCGCCCAGCAAGACCGCAGAGACTAGGAGCTTTCGCTCTTCTGGGTTCGGGTCGATCACAGATTTGATCAACTCGATCAGCATGTCCGCACCCTGCGAGTGCCCGATGAGCACCACGCCCTTGCCCTTGTCGTACTTGGCAAGAAATTCATTCCATGCTTCGGCCACTCCGACGTATGCCTTCACAAACTCTTCTTCGGTGACATGGAACGTCGGGAAGAGATCCGCCAGCGTGAACTGCCGATACATCGGCGCGTATACCTTGCAGTCTTGTGAGAACCGCGACGCTTGGAATTCCGCAATGGCGGTCTCCGTAGATTCGATCTTGAGGCTGGCGTTTGCGCTTTCCTGTTCGCTGACCGTCGGATAGACGTAGAAGCAGTTGACGCCCGCTTTCCTCGCCTTCTTGGCCTTTTCGACGCTCGTGTGGCCGTTGGTTTCGACGACCGTCGTCGTGAGGCTCTTTCCGCACGGGCCACTCGAGGCCTTGCATAGCCACACAGTCTTCGCCGCTGACGTCGAGGCAGCCGAGAGGCTCACGCCGATCGCTAGGAGCAGGCAAGCGCAGAAGTACCTCGGCGCAAGCCGTGCCGGCCGCGCCGCTATCGCTCGTCCCCGTCCCATGCGGACGTTTCCATGAAGTCGCATACAGAACTCTCCCCCTGTTAAGGCCCCCAAGCCTGTACTCCGGACTGCTCCGCCCATAGAGGCGTGTCGAGGAACCTACCAGAACTGATTGGCGCGATCGGAGCGCCGCAAGTCGCCGCCGCCGGCGCTCCGTGCTGCTGCTCATCGCCTCCCGAGCAGGGCGCTCGGCGCCTCGAGTTGATCCATGAGGTGACTAAGCTGCATCCTTCCGGCCAGGACGAATGGAGCTGGCAGCGATGAACGGCGAGACGGTCGACATCAACACGGAGGACGGCGTGGCGGACGCCTACCTCGCGCAGCCCCCAGGACGAGCCGGGACCAGCCCGGGTGTGCTGTTCATCATGGACGCCTTCGGCTTGCGCCCCCGGATCGAGGAGATGGTCGACCGCATCGCAGCGCGGGGTTTCGTCGTACTCGCCCCAAACGTCCTCTATCGATCCCGCGGCATGTCGAACACGGAGATGCCCGACCTGGAGGACCCCGCACAGCGCGAGCGGTTCTTCGCGCGGCTGAGGCCTGCCATGGCGGAGCTGACGCCAGAGCGGATCGCAAGCGACGGAGCGGCGTACCTCGACTGCCTAGGCGAGCTCGCAAGTCCGCCGTTCGCCATCACCGGCTACTGCATGGGTGGGCGCGTCGGCTGGCGGATCGCCGCCGCATACCCCGAGCGCGTCGCGGCACTGGCCGCCTTCCACGCCGGAGGCCTTGTGAGCGACGACGAAGGCAGTCCGCACCTGAGCGCCGGCGCAATCTCCGCCGAGCTCTACCTCGGCCACGCCGACAACGACCAGAGCATGACCCGGGAGCACGTGGCAGCGCTCGAGCAAGCCCTCGACGAGGCGGGGGTGCGATACCGCTCAGAGCTGTACGAGGGGGCTGCTCACGGCTACACGATGAGCGACACCGCCGCCTACGATGAGGCGGCGGCCGAGCGTCACTTCACCGAACTGTTTGCGCTTCTGGATAGGACCATCGGCGCCTGACGGCGCCCATCCCGCCGCACCAAGAATTCGCACGCCTGAAGCGCTGTCGCGTCAGCCGACTAAGATCCGGGACGAATGCGCGCCGCGCCGGTCAGGTGTCGTCGGTACTTCAGAGCAGCACTTTGCGCCAGTATCGCTGGCGCGCTCAGCCGGTGAAGCGTGGTTTGACAAGCGCCCGTCTCGGGTGAACAAATACGGCTGATCGGGCGATCGCTGGGCACGTGTTGTCGGTCATCACGGTTTTCACCGATACCCGGTGTCCGCCGTACGAGAGCTTGCCCGGGTCGATATTGATCTTGAACTCGCCGTTGCTGGCCTGCGAGGCCTTGAGCGTCTTGACCTTGCGCCGATCGAGGTAGAAAGTGATTTCCTTGATGCCCAGCGCCGGAATCCGCACAGCGAACGTCTTGCGCTTGCTGCCCGACACGCCGTGCAGCACGCTGGCCGACTCCGAGATCGCGCACTGTCCCTTTGGTGGAATCTGCGCAGCCACGTTCACCCTTACTGCGTTCGACGGTTTCGTTTTGCCGGCCCCTTCGACGATCGCTTCGTTAGTCCAGCGACCCGAACTCGCAAGCGTGTGTTCACACGTCAACACCTCAGAGCCGCCGACCGGTACTTCGGTCGTGCCTGACGGCGATATGCTCGAGCAGTCCGTGTCAATCAGCGGCGCAAACATAATCGCCACGTTGCCCGTATTCCTCACGATGACCTGATAGTCCACAACTTCGCCGATTTTACCGCTCAATTCCGTCTTCGTAAAGGTGGCGCCCGATCCCTTGATCAACTGCAGCTTTTCGACTTCGTAGTTCGGCTCTTCAGGCGTTTTCACCACAACTTTGTTCGACAGTTTATGTTCGCCCGCAGCTTCGATTTCGGCTTCATTCGTCCAAGTACCAACGCTCGTGACCATGTGTTCGCACGTGAAGACCTCAGAGCCGCCGACTGCGAGTTCACTTGCACCCGCCGGCGAGATAATGGCACAGTTCTGGTCGGTCAACGGCGAGAATTTCAGCGGCGTGTTGCCTGTGTTCGCCACCACGATCTCGTAGCTCACGACCTCGCCAAGCTTCGCCGTCAATTCGCCCGTGGTGAATCCACCACCCGAGCCCTTGATTGCCTGGAGCTTTTCGATCGAGAACGACGGTTTCGCCGGGACTTCGACCTTGACCTTGTTGGAGGTCTTCGAGCCCGTCCCTTCGTCGCCTTCGATCGACGCTTCGTTGACGTAAACCCCGGTGGCCGTCAGCTTATGGCTGCAGGTGTAGGTCTGTTCGCCACCAGCAGCGATCGTCTCTTCGGTGCCCGGCGAAACGCCTTCGCAGTTCGCGTCCGACAGTGCCCCGAATTTCAGGCTCGTGTTGCCCGTGTTCTTCACGACGATCTCGTAGTCGACCGTCTGGCCGATTTCGCCCGTCAGTTTCGACTTAGTAAAGGAAGCTTCGCCTTCAATCTTCTGGAGCTTTTCGATCGAGAACGACGGCTTCGCCGGGACTTCGACTTCGACCTTGTTGGACGTCTTCGAGCCCGTCCCTTCGTTGCCTTCGATCGACGCTTCGTTGACGTAAACCCCGGTGGCCGTCAGCTTATGGCTGCAGGTGTAGGTCTGTTCGCCACCAGCAGCGATCGTCTCTTCGGTGCCCGGCGAAACGCCTTCGCAGTTCGCGTCCGACAGTGCCCCGAATTTCAGGCTCGTGTTGCCCGTGTTCTTCACGACGATCTCGTAGTCGACCGTCTGGCCGATTTCGCCCGTCAGTTTCGACTTAGTAAAGGAAGCTTCGCCTTCAATCTTCTGGAGCTTTTCGATCGAGAACGACGGCTTCGCCGAGACTTCGACTTCGACCTTGTTGGACGTCTTCGAGCCCGTCCCTTCGTTGCCTTCGATCGACGCTTCGTTGACGTAAACCCCGGTGGCCGTCAGCTTATGGCTGCAGGTGTAGGTCTGTTCGCCACCAGCAGCGATCGTCTCTTCGGTGCCCGGCGAAACGCCTTCGCAGTTCGCGTCCGACAGTGCCCCGAATTTCAGGCTCGTGTTGCCCGTGTTCTTCACGACGATCTCGTAGTCGACCGTCTGGCCGATTTCGCCCGTCAGTTTCGACTTAGTAAAGGAAGCTTCGCCTTCAATCTTCTGGAGCTTTTCGATCGAGAACGACGGCTTCGCCGGTTCGCGGAATTCGGCAGTGGCCTGCACGGTGGTTGGCAAGGTGGCTGTTTCGGCGAGGATAAGACTCTGAGCGTGGTTGACCTTGGTGTTGCCGGTATACAGGTAGACGCTGCCGGTGGGCACCGTGGCCGTCGCTGTGGCCTGAAGCGCGGCGACCGCCGGTCCCGCGGTCGAGCGCAACCAGATTTCCGTGCCCGACGGTACCGTGGCCCCGTCGGCTATCGGCACCGTGCCAGCCGGGTCGGAGAACATGTTCGCCCCCGTCGCGGTGACAGTCGCCTGTCCCGTGCCGCTGCTGACCGTGAACGGGCCCAGCACGCCGTTGGCGGGGCCGCTCAGTTCCGAGGGCGTGAGAGTGAGGCTGGGCGGAGGAGGCTGGACCAAAGGCCCCTGGGCTCTGACCTGTTCGACGATCGCGACAGTCGCGGCGTACACCGGGTCGGAGGTTCGCAGCACGTAGCGGTCGCTGAAGAACCAGATGGCCGCCTGCACGGCGGCGGCCTTCTCGGGGAGGGTTGCAAGCGACGCGGGCTGTTCAGTGTTGGGGTAGTACTCCTGCAGCAGCCGGGCGATGTAGCCCACGTTGGGGACGTTGGCGGCGTCCCACGTACCGAGCGCGTAACCATCGCCGAGCGACGTCGTGGTGGAGAGGTCGATGCAGTAAAGGTCTAGCTGCTTGCCGCCGCCCACCGGCGTACCGTGGATGATGCCTGCGAAGCTCTCGTTTTTGAAAGTAAAGCCTTGGGTCGGGTTGCTCGGGGGGTAGCCATCACGGACCGGTTCGAACGGACTGGAGGCATCGGCGACGAAACCGGTAACCGACTGGCCTGGACCGACACCGGTCATCGTCATTTCGGTGCTCGCCATACTCGTCTGCGGCTCGCTGTGCCTGCTGTCGAAGGCCGCTCCAGCAGAGCCAGCGTGCATTAGGAAACCGGCCAGCACCGCAAGAACGCAAGCGAGCCGAGCCTGCCGAAACATGGACACGAAGCGAGACCTTACACGGGAAACCCTCGCACGGGCCCGCCGCCGTCCACCCGCCGCGACGCGAAAGCGCCGCTTTGCGGGCAGGACGAAGAGCCCCGTGCAGTGTGTGGTTTCTCGGTAGATAGCGGACACCCGATGAAAGGGGGCCGGTATGGGGATGGCGCGCTATGTGGTCGACGCCGTGGTTTTGGAGGAGAAGAGCCTCCGGGAGGTCGCGCGGGCGCACGGAATCTCGAAGACCTGGATATATGAACTGCTGGGCCGTTTCCCCGCCGGCGGCTACGAGGCGCTCGAGCCGCGATCGCGCCGGCCACGGGAGTGTCCGCACGAAACCCGAGAGAGATCGTGGCTGGCGTCTTAGAGCTGCGCAGAGATCTCGCAGACGCCGGCCATGACTGCGGGGCAGCGACGATCGCCTACCACCTCGCCAGCCGGATCGACCCAGTGCCATCGAGGGCCACGATCTGGTGGATCCTCAAGCGACATGGCCTGATCGTGCCCCAGCCCCAGAAGCGCCCGGCCTGCTCCCGGATCCGCTTCGAAGCGGACCTGCCGAACTAGATGCGGCAGACCGACATCACCGCCTGGGCGCTCGCCGACGGGCAGCCAGCAGAGATCCTCAACCTGATCGACGACCGCATCGGCCTCGGAAGAGCCCACAAAGGCCTCCAAGTCAAGCTACTCATCGCCGACCGCGACATCCACGTCATCGACCTCCAAGGCCAGCTCATCCGCGAGCTCACGCTCGACCCCACCCGCGACTACCAGCCCCTCACAGCCCCCTAAGCTGTCCGGGATCGCCCGAGACGTCACACGATGCCCCCGGCAGGATTCGAACCTGCGACCCTCGGATTAGAAGTCCGATGCTCTATCCAGCTGAGCTACGGGGGCGTTGGGGCAGCTGCGCGGCTGGGCGGACGAGCCGCCCCCTTCCGCGGCGCTTGGCTCTATGCTCCCAGTTCCGGCAGCTGGTATGGAGGAAGCAGGGCCGGCGGGACGAATGCCTCCCGCTGGACTTAGCCGCCGTTGAGCGAAACCATGTAGAAAGCGACGAGCTATGACCCCCATTGAGAGCGAAGAGGAGCTAACCCGCAAGCAGCGCCGCGAGCAGGCGCGCGCCGACCGTCGCGCGCTGGAGGAAGCCGAGGCGGCAGGGGTGACCAGGCGCAAACGCCTGCAGCTGCTCGGCGGCGTGGTGGCGATCGTGGTGGTCGCGATCGTGGTGGTTCTGGCGGCGAGCGGCGGCGGCGAAAAAAAAGGCCTCGTTAAAGGCACCGAAAGCACGAAAGTCACGACGGAAATCGCATCGCTGGTGGGCGGCATCCCGCAGTCGGGGCTCGTCCTGGGCAAGCCGACGGCGCCAGTGACGCTCCAGTACTTCGGCGACCTCGAGTGCCCGATCTGCAAGGAGTTCACGCTCGGCGCGCTGCCCTTCGTGATCAACAAGTGGGTGCGCGCGGGCGACCTGCGTATCGAATACCGCTCGCTTGAGACGGCCACGCGCGAACCGGAAACCTTCAAGAAACAGCAGGTGGCGGCGCTCGCCGCGGGTGCCCAGGGCAAGATGTGGACCTTCGTGGAGACCTTCTACCACGAGCAGGGAGAAGAGAGCTCGGGCTACGTGACGGAAGGCTATCTCGACGGCATCGCCAAACAGGTGCCGGGCCTGAACCTCGCGAAGTGGCAGGAAGCGCGCAACAACAAAAAGTACGAAGCGGAGGTCGAAGAAGACGCACAGGCGGCCAGCAATGCGGGGTTCACGGGGACGCCGGCGTTCCTTCTGGGCCGCAGCGGCGGGACGATGACGAAGTTCGAACCGCCGACCGGTCTGACGAACCCCGCGGGCTTCAACGAAGCGATCGAAAAACTCGTCAAAAGCTGAGAAGTGACCGCTCGCGCCCTCAGGATCACGCTGATCGTGCTGGCGGCGGTGGGGATCGGGCTCGCGGGCTACCTGACCTACGTCCACTACTCGGGCGAAACGGTGCTCTGCTCGATCAAGGGCAACCCCTGCAGCCAGGTGCAGAAATCGGTCTACTCCGAGCTCGCGGGCGTGCCGGTGGCGCTGATCGGCCTGATCGGCTACGTCGTGATCTTGGGATCGCTGCTGGCGCCGGAAATGGAGGCGAGCCGCTTCGCGACGGCAGGGCTGACCGTGGGCGGCTTCGCGTTCAGCGCGTACCTCACCGGCAGAGAGGTCTTCACGCTGCACAAAATCTGCGAGTGGTGCGTTGGCAGCGCGTGCCTGATGACCGTGATGATGGTCTTGTCGGTGTGGCGCTTCCTCCGCGGCAGCGCCGGCGGCACTCCCCCAATCCTGCCGCTCGAGGACGACGTGGGCAGCGAGCAGGAGCACGCGCTCGCGTCCGAGCCGCAGCCGAGCGGGCAGCTCGGGGCCTCCTGGACGCCCGAGGCGCACTAGTCCATTCGTCCAGAGCTGGCATCCGCAGGCTGACGCGGGTGCTCCGGCGGCCGACTGAAGGAGCCAGACATGGCAATTCAGGAGTCGCTCAATGCGGCTGGCGCCGCAGCCCAGCCTGACCTGGACCCGGCGAGCGCGCGGGGCCAGACGCCGCGAGGCAACGAGGCGAAGGTCGAGCGCCTATTCGAGATGACGAGCGACCTGCTCGCGACGATCTCGCTCGATGGCCGCTTCACCCTGTTGAACCCAGCGTGGGAGAAGCTCCTCGGCTGGACGCGCGAGGAGCTGCAGGCGGCCCCGCTCGAGGAGTTCATGCACCCCGACGACGTCGAGCAGACGCTCGAGCTGATGCAGGCGGGCGAACGCGAGGAGGAGCAGCTGGAGACTTTCACGAACCGCTACCGACACCGCGACGGCTCCTGGCGATGGCTCTTGTGGAGCGCGCGCCGCGACGAGGACACGTGGTACGCGGCGGTGAAGGACGTGACGGACAGGATGTGGCTGGAGCGCCAGGCGCTGCACGACCCGCTGACGAAGCTGCCGAACCGGCTGCTGCTGCTCGACCGCGCGACGCAGGCGGTGGCGCGCCTGCACCGCAGCGAGGGCGTGGTGGCGATGCTGTTCATCGACCTCGACAAGTTCAAGGCGGTGAACGACAACCTCGGCCACGAGGCCGGAGACCGCCTGCTGGTGGGGACCTCCGAACGGCTGCTCGAGCTGATGCGCGACAGCGACACGGTCGCGCGACTGGGCGGCGATGAGTTCGTGATCCTGGCGGAGGACCTCGATAGCGAGCAGGAGGCGCTGGCGCTGGCACAGCGCGTGATCGACGCGGTGCAGGCGCCGTTCCCGCTGAAGTCCACCGAAGTGGCGATGCTGGCGAGTGTCGGCGTGTCGGTGGCGCATGACCACGAGGCGGACCCCGAGACGCTGCTGCGCGAGGCAGACGTCGCGATGTACCGCGCGAAGTCCGCGGGCGGCCAGCGCGCGGAGCTCTTCGACGAGCACATGCGCCGGGAGATGACGACGAACGTGCAGATCGAGGGCGCGCTGCGCAACGCGCTGCCCCAGGACGAGCTCGAGCTCGTCTACCAGCCCATCCTCCCGCTGGCGGGCGGCAAGGCGATGGGCTGCGAGGCGCTGGTGCGCTGGCGCCCACGCAGCACCGAGCATGGCGGGCGCGATGAGGTGCTGCTGCCAGCCGCGTTCCTGCCGCCGGCGGAGGAGAGCGACCTGATCGTGCAGATCGGGAGCTGGGTGCTTCACAACGCGTGCATGCAGGCGGACCGCTGGCGGCGCAACGGCATCGTGATGCCGGTGTTCGTGAACGTGTCCGCGCGCGAGCTGACCGAGCTTGACCTCGCGGCGCGCGTGCGCGATGAGCTCGCCTACTGCCGTCTGCCGGCGCGGGCGCTGTGCCTCGAGGTGAGCGAGGAGTCGGTGCAGCGCGACCCCGAGCGCGCGCGCTCGGCGCTGAAGGAGGTCAAGCGCCTGGGCGTCTCGATCGCGCTCGACAAATTTGGCTCGGGCAAGTACTCGCTGGGCCTGCCACCCAACCTTCCGCTGGACATGGTGAAGCTCGATCGTGGCCTCGTGGCGAGCTTCGACCGCGACAAAGAGAAGCGCGCGATGTTCGCGGCGACGATCGCGCTCGCCAAGCAGGCGAGCCTGACAGCGATCGCGGTGGGCATCGAGACGAGCAGGCAGCTGGCGCTCGCCCGCGAGCTCGACTGCTCGGTGGGTCAGGGCTTCCTGCTGCACAAGCCGACACAGCCGGAGCGGCTCCGTCTCAGGCGGACCGCGGGCTCGGTAAGGTCCGCGCCGTGGCGGACGACGGTTCGACTGGGCGGCGGCGAGAGCCGTCGCTAGAAGACGACCGGCTCGTCCTAGCTCAGAAGCGGGCGGCGGCTATCGCCGCCGCTGGGCTCGTGCGGGATGGCATGCGCGTCGGCCTTGGGACGGGGACGACGGTCGAGCAACTGCTGCCGGCGCTGGCGGCGCGTAACTGCGAGAACCTGCGCTGCGCGGCGACCTCGCTGGCGACCGAGCGCGCGGCGCGAGCGCTGGGCTTCGAGATACAGGCGCTCGACGAGCTGGGCGAGCTCGACATCGCGATCGACGGGGCCGATCAGATCGACCCGGAGGGCTGGCTGATCAAGGGTGGCGGCGGGGCTCACACGCGCGAGAAGATCGTGGCGGCCTCGGCGGAGCGCTTCGTGGTGATCGCCTCGGCCGACAAGGCGGTGGCGCGGCTGCGCCCGCCGGTGCCGCTGGAGCTGCTGCGCTTCGGCGTGCAGCGGACGTTGAGCGCGCTGGAGCCGACTGCGCTGCGCGCCGTGGAGCCGAGCCCGGATGGGGGCCTGATCGCCGACTACGGGGGAGCCGTTGAGGACCCGCGCGAGCTCGCGCGCATGCTGAGCGAACGGCCCGGCGTCGTCGAGCATGGGCTGTTCCCGCCGGAGATGGTGAGCGACATCCTGATCGGGACCGAGCTGGGCGTCGAGCACCGCCCGGGCCGCAAGGCGCTGCGCACGTAGCGCCGCCGCGGCGCTCGACCAGGGGGCCACGACCTACAGGACGGCCTGCACGACCACTTCGATCGCCTCGGGCTCGACCGGCAGTGCGGCGAGCCCGGCGGCGACATCGACGGCCTTGTCGATCGTCGGACCGTCGCCCTCCGCGAGCCATCTGGCGAGCCAGCGGCAGGCCCAGCTGTCGTAGGAGGACGGGCGCTGCGCGGCGACCAGCGGCAGCAGCCGCAGTGCTGTGTCGAGGTCCACGGGACGGCCGCGGTCTTCCGCGACTTCGCGAGCGAGGCTGACCGCGAGGCCGAGATCGCCGCGCTCGATGGCGGCCTCGAGCTCCGCGGCGGGACGGTAGGGGCGGGGATTCATGAGGCGAACGTATGTTCGCATACGGAGGCGGCGGATGCGCTCAGGCTGCGGGCGCGGCGCTCCCGTGGATGAAGAACTCGCCGGTCGCGGTGACGCGCGCCCGCCAGCCGATTCGCGCGAGCATCCGCTCGAGGTCTGGAGCGTCGAACCAGTGCTTGACGACGCGGTATTCGCGCCCGTCGTCGAGGCGGCGCAGCATGAGCTCCTCGCCGGGCTGCTGGAGCTCGTGATCGCGCGCCGAGGCGCGCTCGCTGCGTGCGCTGTCGATGAAGTACGCGCGTCCGCCGGGCACGAGCGCGGCGCCGACTTTCTCCCAGAACGCGGGCATCAGCTCGCTGGGCACGTGCGAGAGCCAGAAGCCGAAGAAGCAGACCTCGTAGGCGCGCTCGGGCTGCCAGTCGAAGATGTCGGCACGCACGAACTCGACCGGCGCATCCAATGGCTTCCTACGCGCGATCGCGAGCATCTCGGGTGAGGCATCGAGAGCGGTGAGCGAGCGCGCCCGACGGGAGAGCTGTGCGGTCCAGAGACCGGTTCCGCAGGCGAGCTCGAGCACGCGCGCGCGGGCGGGAACCTTCACCTGCAGCTCGCTCTCGAGCTGGGCGGCCTCGGCGAACCAGCGTGCGTTCGCCTCTGCTCCCCTGTCGTAGCGCCCGCGGCGAAACCACCAGTCCTCGTACTCGCCGGCGCGATCGCGGTAGTAGCGCGCCTGCTCGGCGAGCACGCCGTCGAGCCCGTCGCTAGTGCTGGGAAGGCGTGCCACTGACGGATCACGCTACCGCGCAGATGGGCCTATCCGCCGACGTCGAGCAGCTGCTCGAGCGTGCGCCCGCTGAGTACCGAGCGCGGCGCGTCGGCGACCACGTCGGAGCCCGGTGTGGCGTGCTCGTCGCGGCGCTTGATCAGCAGCCACTGCGGCTTCTCGCCCTCGCCCGTGCGCTGCAGGGCGAACCCACCTTGCAGCTTCTCCCCGTGGAGCACGAAGACAGCGTGACCCCGCTCCAGCGCGCGTGGCCAGGGCACGCGGCCGCCTTGCTCGTAGCCTCCGCGATCCCAGACGATCACGCCGCCAGCGCCGCTCGCGCCCTCGAAGGCGTTGTGGACGATCGCATGATCGGGCACCTCCACGGCGAGCCGCTTGACGGCTGGATCGAGCGAGGGCCCCTTGGGCAGCGCCCACGAGCGCATGACGCCGTCCACCTCGAGGCGCAGATCGAAATGGTGCGTGCTCGCGGAGTGCTCCTGCATGACGAACACACCGGCGTCGACGCCGCGGATGGCGAACTGCTCGTGCCCCTCAGCGGAGACCTTCTTGACGTCCACCCCAGTCACCTCCGCACCCGGAGGTCCTCGGTCCAGGAGCTCGAGCAGCGCGTCCACCGCGCTCGACTCGCCCTCGGCGTGAACGAGCACCGCTCCCTGCGCCTCGTTGCGCACCCACCCCGAGAGTCCCAGCTCGAGTGCCCTCACGCGCACCGCTTCGCGGAAGCCAACACCCTGGACCGACCCGCTTATGAGCGCCCGGACCGCGCGGCCGTCGGTGGAGGTCATGCGCTGAGACGCTAATGACCAGCAGTTCGTTTGCCAACGGGGACGCGAGGCAGGCAGGGCTTGCTCACATCCTCCAGACCTCGCCCGCGCGATCCACGCACGACGAGCCGACGGCGACCCGTGTGGAAGCATCCCGGTGGATGTCGCCGTTCTTAGCGATCCTCGTCGCTGGCATCATCGTGTTCGTGCCGGTTCGGTACTTCGCGCGTTGGCTGCAGAAGAAGGGCCGGGCGGTGGAAAAGAACCGCGACGACGACCGCGGAACGCAGTAAGCACCGCGCTGGCCGTGACACCGCGTGGTCTGCGGCGAGCACGAGACCTCCCGACGCCGCTCAGGCCGTCTCGCTGGCGTCGGCGACGGGACGCGCGTAGGCGTCGACGCGGAACCGCGGCGTCATCCCGAGCCGTTCGTAGAGCACGAGCGCACGGGGGTTGCTCGAGGCGACACCGAGCTGCGCTTCGCGGAGCCCGGCCTCGGCGAACAGCGCGAACGCATACTGCAGGAGCGCGTTCCCGATGCCACGGCGCTGGTGCGATGGGCTGACTGCGAGCACATCGATGAAGCCCACCAGCTCGGTCTCCCATCGCCGTGCGAGCAGGAAGCCGAGGAGCTCAGAGTTGGATTCCGCGACTGCGCTGAGCTTCGACGCAAAATCATGGCCTTCCAAATGCTCCTCGAGGAAGGTCTCGAAGCTCATCGGGATGTAGTCGGCGCTTTCCGCGAAGCTGATGGCGTCGAGTTCGTAGACGGCCTGCGCGTCGCGCGTGGGCTCGAGCTCGCGCAGCGTCACGCCGGGCAGCTGGACGGAGGCGAGCGCATGACCATCGAGCGCGAGCTGCATACGCGAATAGCTGCGCTCCCAGGTGTAGCCAGCGTCGAGGAGCAGCTTCTTCGCGCGCGCCTCCCTACTCCCCACCCCCTGGCGGTGGTACTCACGAGCGAGCTCGCGCTCACGCGCCTCGACCCAGACGCGCAGCAGCGTGCCCACTCCTCTGCCCTCGTGCTTGGGCGCGACCACCGCGAGGCTGTGCGTGCGACGAATCGAGGCATATCCGACTATGCGGTGATCCTCGTCCTCGCAAAGCACGGCATCGGCGGTCAGGTCGAACCCGCTCCTCGACCATTCGTCGCGAAGATCCTCGAGCGTGAAGTCCGCGAAGCCGAGACCGGCCAGATCCCGCTCGAGGATGACCTCGAATGTGGCGGGCGCATCGTCAGAGCTGGGAGCGCGTAAATGCATGCGAGCAGGAGGTAAGCGGCCGCGAGAGAATACGGCGATCAACGAGACGAGGCTGCTGCGCGCTTGCGCGTGGCGCGCCAGAGCCGCCCGAGCCATGCCGTAGGGTTCTCAGAGACCGCATCGCTGAGAGGCGGGGAGCGTGTCAGGCAGCGAATTTCGCGACGCTACGAGGAGGGGTCCAGTGTCCTATCCAGTCACCTTCGAGGTTGATTACGTCGGCCGACGGAGCAGGCTGACGGCGTTCTTCCGTCTGATCCTTGCCATTCCGCTGATGGTCTGGCTGTATCTCTACGCGATTGTCGCCTGCCTCGCGGTGATCGTGGCCTGGTTTGCGATCGTCCTGACAGGGAGATACCCAGAGCCGCTCTATCGCTTCGTCGCCGGCTTCACCCGGACGCTGGCCCGCTCCACCGCCTACATCGCACTGCTGAGCGATCCCTATCCGCCATTCGGCGGATCGGATGATCCCGCTTACCCGGTACGCATGGAGTTCGCTGGACCGCTCGAGCGCTACAGCCGGCTGAAGACCCTTTTCCGGATTATCCTCGCGATTCCCGTCGCGGTGCTCCGCTACGTGATGAACCTCCTGCTGGAGGTGGGCGCGGTGGCTGCCTGGTTCGTGATCGTCTTCACCGGCAAACTGCCGCGAGGCCTCTTCGATGTGATGGTGCTCGCGAACTCCTACACGGCTCGCAGCGACGCATACCTCCTGCTGCTGACGGAGAGCTATCCCCCATTTCAAGATGAGCAGACGCGCAGTGCAGGAGCAGAGGCGACGTAGGCGCGAGGGGGCCACGCAGCCACCGAGCGAGGCGTCACTCGTGGGTCGTATGTTTTTAGGCGCCCCGGCACTAGGCGTCGGATATCCGCGCTTGGCGCTTCTGCCTCAAGGCGCGAGGCGCCCTGCTAGCTTCCGGCCATGCGCCGTGTCTTTCAGACGCTCGCGATTGGGGCTTGCACCCTCGGCGTAGCTGGCGCATCTGGCGCGTTTGCTGGCGTTTCAACGCTGCGTGTGCAGATGAAGGTGAGCGTCAACAGCGACGTGCACCTGACCTTCCATGCACCGCCGCTGCACGGAGGCGGCTACTACTACGCCGTGATCGTTCTGAAGCCATACAGGCATTACAAGAGCGCCTCACCTCCCTGTTCAGCGTCGAGTGACATGCAGAGAACCGACTATGGCTATCCGAAGGACGGGAACGTCGCGTTGGCGCTCACGCCAGCGACATCGCACACGGGGCACTGGTGCCCGGAAGGTACGTATGAAGGTGCGGTCTACTCGGTGCCTCATTCACCGCCCTGCGAAAGCGCCTATCCGTGTCGCAGCGAACCATACGAACCGCCCAGCCCCTGCTGGAACGTTGAAGGCAAGCGAGTGTGCGGCGTCGTCGCACTGCCTCGACAGTGGAGATATCCCTCGAGCCTCCCCAAGCCGTTGTGGCCAAGTACGAGGATCGTCGGGCGTTTCATGGTGCGATTCCCCAACGGAAGCCACAGTTAGGGTGTGAACTCCAGGGCACGCGCGGTGCTGTCGGTCGGTCCCAGCACCGCGCGTCCGACGACCTCACGGGATTTGCTCGCCCCAGTGGTGGTGTTCGAGGATGACGGCGTGGCAGGGGAGGGCGTGCTCGGTGTGCCCTGTCCTTCGTCCCCGCTTCCAGCGACGGGACCGACGGGGACGCGCACCTTCTTGCGGATGAGGATCTTGGTTGTCGATGATGCGGGTGTCTGAACGGCGGACTTCACGGCGGCGGGCTCTTCGTCGGTTTTCCCGGGTTGTCCGGCTACGCCCGGGTTGGGGCACCCATCGCTCGTGCTGGTGATCCAGGGTGGCCTGGGCTTTTCTCTCGGCGAGTAGAGCTGGCCGTCCGGCTGAAGGAGCGACCTGATTTCGCTCTCGTTGAGGGCCTGCGTGCTGGTGATATAGATGTTGTTCGAGGGGACTCCGTTGCCTGCACATCCAAGTTCGCGAGCTTCCCCGCCGGTGACGTGGTAGAGGTACTTGCCGGTCTTGGCGGTACCGGTGCTGGTCACGAACCCATTGCTCGTGGCTCTACCCACGAATTCGGGGTAGCTATCCACGGCTTGGATGGTGACGTCCTGCGGGAGTTCGACTTCGGCGACGGGCGTCACTACTTCGACTTCCTTGAAGGCTCCCCCTGCGGCGAGCGCCGCACTGGATAGCGCCGTGAGCACGAGCACGCCGGCCGCACCGGCACGCACGGCTTTGCGTCGGCGGGTGCGACGCATGTGCTCACGCCGTATCGCTTTGCTGAGATCCGCTTCTATCGCACGAATAGCGGCGTGTGGCTCGTTCATGGCTGGGCTCCTTTGGCGATTGAGGTCCGCAGTGCGTGCAGACCGCGGAAGACGCGGGTACGTGCGGTGACCGTGCTGCATTGCAGACGCGACGCGACCTCCTCGTAGCTGAGGTCCTCGATCACGCGGTAGGCGATGGCGTCCTGCTGCTCGGGTGTGAGTTCTGCGAAGGCGTCTCGCACCGCCGGGCCAAGGTCGTGGGCGTCGATGCGCTCGTTGATCGCGTCAAAACCGTCCTCGTAGCTGGTGCTGGTACTCATGGCCAACCGTCGGCGCGCCGCGGTCTCCACGCGCCCGCGGCGGTAATGCTGGTGGAGAAGGTTGCGAGCGATGCCGTAGAGCCAGGCAGCACCCGACCGCTCATCCCGACCACGGAACCGCCGGATGCTCAGCCACGCTTGCGCGAACACCTCGGCGAGGATCTCGTGGGAAGTGGCGGGGTTCCCTGTCTGCGCCGTCAGCCACCGCTCGAGCGTCCTCGCGTGACGTGCGACGAAGATCTCGAAAGCCGCCGGGTTGCCTCGGGCCGCACGGATCAGGTCGGCGTCGCTTGACGAGTCGTCGGCGCCGTTCGGGAGGCTCATCACGCGTTAAGTGTCCGCTGAAGCCAAAACGTTCCCCAAGGGTCGCCGAGACGCATAGGCCGTCAGCCGGCTTCCGGGTCGAGCAGAACGCTCGCGTCATCAGGGCGTAAGTCGGCACGTGCCGCCGATCTGCCGCCAGATCCGCCCATCAGCTCATTCGCTTGCGTGCTCTCGGCGGAGGCGCGGATATAGGCGACTTCGCTGATGATCGCGGCGGGCCTGCTCAGGTTGAGGGCCGCCAGAAAGCTGCGGCGAAAGCTCCATCGCCGGAGCGGCTCGCTTCCCGCCGAGTGAACGTCCGGTGAAAGTCTCCCGGCTCCAGGGCGGTTGCCCCGCCTGGCGGCAGTGGGTCAGGAGAGCCTGGATTTGGCTCTGCAGTGCTGGGTTCGGCGCTGTAGAGCTAAGCGGGGGACCCAGGAATCGAACCTGGCGTTGCGGTTTTGGAGACCACCGTGTTACCGATACACCAGTCCCCCGGGGGACTGGGCATTCTAGGGCGCTCGTCGGCCCGTCGGACCGGATCGACGACATTCGCGGCGCTCACCCCGGCGCGCCTTGCGTCAGGGGTAGCTGACCTGGACCGTCACGGCGCCCACGAGTTCCATCGTGTCGATGCCGCTCGGGCGCGGCTCGCCGAGGTAGCAGGTGCGCTGCGTCGGGCCGCTAAAGGCGCCTTCGCATACGCCGACCTTGAAGTGCGTCGAGAAATGCCCGGAGCCGTTGGTCTTCACGGTCACAGCGAGGCCTTCGATGCACGGTTCCTGCGGGACGCTCCATGCGGTGCTGGCGCACTCCCGAAGCGTGATCGAGGTCTTCTTGGGAAAGCCGCTGCCAACGAGCGCCGTGCTCTGGTTGACCATCAGGCTCGACGGCTTCGCGCTGATGGTTGGCCGCTTGGCATGGGAGCCGCCGCGCGCCTGCACCACTCCCACACCGACGCTCCCAAGTGCCGCGCAGACAGCGAGCGCGCCTCCCAGTAGGTGCCTTCGCGAACTCCACATCATGGCGTCCTCCTCCTCCTCGACGAGACGTCGGCAGGTGAGCCTGTCGAACTCCTAGCTTACGCCCACCGGCTCCTAGGCACGCCGCAAGCGCGCAGGGCCCGCAACTATGGGCGGCTTCGCGCGGTTGGAGGGTGTTCAGGCGGCCTCTGCGGGTCAGTTGTTACCCAATCTGATGTCCACGGACATGGGCGGCGCTAGCGAGGAAGTGCGACTCAGGGCGGGGCAAGCGAGACGTCTAGATGACTGATTCCGTTTTCACGGGTTCAGTGGTCGTAGTTGATGAAGTGGCGTCCGGGGGCGTCGGCCTGGTTGTTTTCCCAGAGGAGCCAGCTGTGCCAGATGCCGGCGGCGAGGGCGAGTATGCGTTGGCAGATGCGGGCCCAGACGCCTTCGGGGACGTGGCCTCCGTGCTGCTCGAGGGAGAGCTGGCTCTTGGTGGTCTGGTAGACCGACTCGATCCATTGGCGGGCGTGGCTGAGCTTCCCGAAGCGGGGCGGCTCGTCCTTGCGGTCGGGCCGGATGAGCGTGGCGTCGAGTTCGGCGACGATCTGCTCGAACTCTCTGCCTGCGAAGCCCTTGTCGGTGACGATGATCTCGCCTCCGGTGAGCAGCTCTTGCTTGCGGGCGCGTTCGAGCAGCGCAGCGGCAACCTCACGCTCGGGCTCGTTCGCGGGAGCCAGGCAGAAGCTGACCGGCATCCCGTCCGGGGCGCACAGCAAGTACAGCCGCAGCCCCCAGAAGTAGCGGGAATGGCTTTGGCAGTAGCCATAGGCCGCCCAGCCCGCGAGCTCGGAGCGCTTGCGGGTCTCGCGCGAGGCGCCGCACGGCACGGGCGTGGAGTCAAGCAGCCGCAGCCGGTCACAGAACGACGGCGAGATCCTCGCGAGATGCCCGATGAGAACACACACCTGCGGGGTGAGCGCGCGCAGCCGCTTGTTGTAGCCAGGCTGCTTGGGGATGTACGGGAACAGGTGCGACAAGCGCCGGCGCGCGAGGCGCAGAAACCGCCGCTCAGAAGGGCATCCGAGGACGATCTGCGCGACCGCGAGCGCGATGAGCTCAGCATCGGTGATCCTTGGGCGACGGCCTGCACCCGTCCGCACCGGCAGGAGATCATCCGCCAGCACATAAAGTGCGATGAGCAGGCTGTCGAGGTCGGCGTGCACGAGGCCACCTCCGTGGTCGACGTTGCTTTAGCAACGCCGACCTTCGACAGCTGCGCAAACACCCCTCGCGTCGGGAACATGCCCCGCGCCAATTCGGAATCAGTCATCTAGTGGGGCTGAGAGACCTCGATACCAAGGGCCTGGGCGGCGTCCTTGAGGCGAGCGTCGTAGCAAAACAGACGCTCGAGGTCTTCGCCCAGGCTGACGACGGTTGCCAGATGCAGCGCGTCGAGTGAACGCAGTTCGGCCGGCTCGAGCTCGGCGGCGGCTTGGAGGATGGGGTCGTCGAGCGGGACCAGCGTGATCGCAGTGAGGGCAGCGCGGGCACGTCTGGCGGCGAGCTCCCCGTAGCGCCGGGCCGCGCGGCGTCCCTCGACGGTGAGCAGGACACTGCTGAGGAGTTCTCTGCCGGCCAGCTCGCGGCGTAGGGCTGCGCTCTCGGGCTCCGAGCGCACAAGCTTGACGAAGGCCGAGGTGTCGAGGTAGTCGGGCAAGCGGCTCTACAGCCGCTCTGAACGCAGCTCGTCCAGCACGTCGCTGGATGGAGGGCCGGGAATCGCCGTGGGCAGCTCCTCTAGGACGTCGAGCAGATCGCCCTCTCCGCGTCTGGCTCCGCGCTCGGCGACGAGCCGATCGATGGCTGACGCGCATCCCGGCGCAGGCGTGAGCTGGGCGACCTCTCGGCCGCGATCGGTGATCAGAAACGACTCCCCGTTTCGAGCACGTCGGGTGTAGCGGCTGAGGTTCTGGCGCATCTCACGGATCCCTATCCGCTCCATGTGCGTCATTGTAGCGCTTTCAGGCGGACACCGGACCCAGGGGGTTCGCTCTTTGTCGACGATGGCGGCGTCTCTGATGTCCCGACACAACGCGATGCGGGCGAGAGGACTCGAACCTCCAAGGGCTTACGCCCACCGGCTCCTAAGTTCTGCATGACGTCCTCGGGTACCCGTAGAATATGGCTTGTTCAAGGGGTTTCGGGTGATCTGTTCTAGTTGGTTTGGCCGATTTGGGAACACGTAGGGAACACGGGCCGGTAGGATTCCTTCGCGTCCGAGGTCGATCTGGAGGGCTTGAATGCGGCAGGTAGGAGCTCGTGCGACCGGGCATCTGCAGGTCAAGGGCAAGCGCGGCGAGCGCGCGTTCTATGCGCTCGTCAGGGATGCCGAGGGGCGCCATCAGCGAAAGCTCGGGCCCGCGTGGGTCAAGGACTCCGGGAAGAGGACGCCTCGCGGGGCGATCAAGTGGGCGGCGCGCGACGGGACCAAGCCCGACGGGTACCTGACGCCCGCAGAGGCGGAGGCGACGCTCCGCGACATCCTCACGGCGGCCCCCAGGAGCGCCCGAAAGCCCGCGGCGCGGGGAGCCTCCTCGATGACGCTGCGCCACGCGTGCGATGAGTGGCTGCGGTGGGCCGAGCTCGAGAGCGCCGTCAAGCGCTCGACGCTCGGCGACTACCGCAACGTGTGCGACCGCATCTGCCGCGACCTCGGCGCCAACACGCGGATCGCGGCAATCACCACGAAGCGCCTTGAGGACTGGATCGATCACATGGCCGCCGAGCGGCGGCTCTCCCCCGCGGAGGCGAAGGCGCGCCGCGCCGCCGGCGCGCACGTCCGCCGGCTCCCGGACGGTACGCATGTCCAGCTGACACCAGCCAGCCCGCGCACGAGGCGCAAGTATCTCGTGAACCTCAACGGGATCTTCAAGCGAGCCATGAAGCGCGGTGCGATCGCAAGCAACGCAGTGGCACTCGTGGACCGTCCAGGCCGCGCCCGCAACCGGAGGACACTGGCGACCACCCAGTTCCTGCGCCCGAGTGATGTTCATGCGCTCGTGCGATCCGCCGCAAAGGAAAACGATCAGGACGCCGTGATGTTCATGGTCGCGGCGTTCTGCGGGCTGCGGCTCGGGGAGCTGCTCGACCTGCGGTGGGGGGCGGTCAACTTCGCCGGCTCCTCGATCCACGTCGAGTCAAGCTACGTCCGCAACGCCCAGGACACCCCGAAGTCCGGGGTTGGCCGAACGGTGCCGATGGCTCCCGATGTCGCTCGCGCTCTTGCCGAGCACTCAGGGCGCGGCGTCGTGGGCTCCGACGCGGACCTCGTGTTCACCGGACGCGAAGGAAGCCACGTGGACGCCAACGCGCTAAGGAAGCGCTACTACGCCGCGCTCGAGCTCGCCCACGTCAAGCGGATCCGGATCCACGACCTCCGGCACACCTTCGGGACCGTCTGTGCCGCAAACGGCATCCCCCAGACAACCATCAAGGAGTGGATGGGCCACTCCGACCTCGCCACCACCGAGATCTACACCGCCTTCTATCCACAGACCTCCGACGCAGCCAAGATCTCAGCAGCGTTCGCCGACGACTCAGCCACCGAGCTAGCGACAGCGCCGTAAGCCGCCGACATGCGCGCGCCGCTCGAGGCGGCCAGCGCCGCATGCGACCGCAACTGTCCGTGCATTATCAAGCACCAGGACAGCTCGTCACAGCGGTGGCCCGCCGGACCAGTTGCCGGGGTCGGTGTCGCGCAGACCGTGCCAAAAGCGATCCCAACGCCCCCGCCACGTCGCCTGGCTGTACCAGCGAAGCTCGGCGCGGATGCTTGCAAGAGCCAGTCTGATTGCCCTCATGTTCTTCCTTTTCCGACCGTCGACACGGGGCGGTCCCGCTCGTGCATTATCAAGCATCGACACACGCCCGACCGAGTTGTCGATGGCTCAGTGGCGGGCCAGCCGATACGAGCAGCTAGTCTAAGGACCGCGCTGCCCGCGGATAGCGCGCCCAGCTGTCCTGCCGAGCAGCGCACCAAGCAGACACGGCAAATACAGCGCTATTGACAGAGCCAGCGCGGCTAGCCCTTGCACGGCCGCTTCCTGGTCGGCGTGTTCGTTGGAAGTGCCCGCGAACAGTCCGACTATCACGGCTAGGACCACCAGCAGCATGACAGCGCCGGTCGCCGCAGCTGCGGCCTCGAAGATGTCCGTCCACCGATCATGCGGTCGCACCAGAGCCCCCGCAGCGATCCCCGCGACCGTCGGCACGAGTACCACACCGAGCACGATCAGCGCAACTTCAGACACTCCCCCCGTATCGTCGCCCAGACCCAGCCGCATGAGAGTCCACGCCCCGATCCGCGCATTATCAAGCGCTCAACGAGAGCCGCTGTCGGGGGCCTCGTCGGCATGCCGCCACCAAGATCGAGCAGCCGTTGGACCTAGCGCCGTCGGCTCGGCCAGCTCGCTCGGCGCTGGCAGCTCCTTCCGCATTCCGCTGCCTGCGTTGTCCACGAGCTCCAGAAGATCGAGCAGCCCGTCGCGCACGAACAACAACACGCTGAGACGCCCGTCGCGTGTGCCCGCTTCGACCACCACCGTATTCTCGACCTCTGCGAGCGGTAGCTCGGCCGAACTCACGTGCAGCTCGATCGTCGGTCCGTCAATCCAGCGCCCCTCTGCCTCGACGCTCGCTGCCTGCTCGGCGAGCTCGTCACGACCTGAGAACGGAGCAGACAGCAGCCGGCGCAACACCTCTACCCCTCGCACCGTCAGCGGTCGTGGAAAGGAGTCCTCGATAACTCGCGAGCCTAGCTCCTTCGTGCATTATCAAGCACCACACCAAAACGGCTGCAAGCGCTTCAAGAAGGGAGGCAAACGTTGCCGGGCGAACCACTGACGCTCGCGGACCTTGACGCAGTCACCCTCACGGCCAGCGAGGCGTTCGCAATGCACAGGTTCCTAGTCGCCTATTGCGGCCGACTCAGCAAGCCGAGCGCTGACTTGGCCACCATCACCAGCGCCACCGAGGTCGAAGCTGACCTCATGTCCAGCGATCCTGCCGCCCTCTCCGACTGGCTGAGCGCGGTCAACGAGGTGTTCGGACAAAGGCCAGCCAGCTCCTAGAGACTCCGGGTCGTGCATTATCAAGCAGTCACCGGAGGATCGCCAGAACGGTAGTTTCACCGTGTGAGGCGGCGTGTCCGTGATCATCTTTGGAGACCACTGCTTGCGCTAGCCTCGATCCGCCGTTTTCGCCTGAGTAGTTGAGGCAAAGTCGCGGCGGCGTCTGATGGCGAAGGTGAATTCGCTTGCGTCTGGGTGCGCTGCGGGTGGTGTTGCCCGCGCGGTAGCGTGGATGCTGATCGACCGGGAATCAGCCCAGGGGTGAGCGGTGCGGCGCGGCTGGTCGTCCTGGGTGCTCTGCCGGCGCGCTCAGCAGAGCGCTGGTGCCGCTCGCAGGCGCTTGAAGGCGGCCACGAGCTTCTCGGCCCAGGGCCAGTCGGACTGCAGGCGCAGGCGGCTGCGCCGGCCGGAGCGCACCAGGCGGGCGGCGATGTGCAGCAGGCGGTGGCGCAAGCGCTTGGGCTCGGCCGTCTTGAGCGCGTCCTCGAGGCAGATCAGCCTCATCCAGCACAGCAGGTCCTGGGCGAGCAGCGACAGCTCGAGCCAGGTCTGGTTGTGAGCGAAGGCGTGGTGGGGCAGGTTGCGCATACCCGTGTCCTTGCCCTGGCGGATGCGATCCTCGACGCGGGCGTGGCGGCGGTGGCGCAGCTCCAGGCAGGCAATGTCGTGTTCGCGCTGGTCGGTGAGAAAGCACGTGTAGCGAAAGCCGTGCTCGTCGAAGATCTGAAACTGGGCGCCGGGATGCGGGCGCTCGCGACGGCAGATCAGCCGTGTCCCCGCAGGCCAGGCGGAGAGGTCCAGCTGCTCGGTGAGCTCGGCCACCCAGGCGCCCTCGCGCTGCTCACCGGAGGCCTCGATCGCATCTTTCCACGCCGATTCCCCGAGCGCGAGGATCGCCTCGCGGACGCGCGTGTCGAGCTCATAGCCGACCGAGAAGCGGATGCCCGCCTCATAACAGTCGTGCGTGAAGGCGTGCGTGGCGCCGCCGATGTCAGCGCGCACCAGGATCTCGCGCTGCAGGTCCTGCTCGGGTAGCTGCTCGAGCGCCAGGCACAGCACGTGAAAGTGGTCTGTAGCGGTGTTCGCGCCGGCGTTGCCCGGACGTAGCTGCCCGGCCAGCGCCTCCCCGGTCTCATCCAGGTAGCACAGCAGCGGGAAGAAGCCGAACGTGTGCTTGTAGGTGCCGGCCGCCTGCTCCTTCTCCGAATGAGAGCTGACGATCGTGGCGTCGATGTCGAGCGTGAGCGTCTGCGGTCGCGCGCCCGCGTCCCACGCCCGCTCCCGCGCCGCCTTGCGCGCCTCGCGCACCCGCTCCAAGGCCTGCTCGTCGATCGCCTTCAGAACGCGGTGCGCGGTCGTCTCCGAGGCCACACGGCCGAACAGACGCCCCTGTCCGCGCAGCGCCTGGAGGTCTGAAACGCAGTCCCCACCATCGGCGAGCATCACCGCCACGTCCCGCAGCACGCGCCCGGGATCGTGCACCGAGCGCCGCTCGCGGCTCATCGCGAGCGCGCCCGACAACGCCGCCGTCAGCCCTACGCGGTCCGCCAGCTCAACCAGCAGCGCCGCCCCCGCGTGGGACACCAAACCCTCGCCGTCCGACGTGACTTCTACCGTTCGCGGGCGAGTCGTAGGCTTCACCTGCAAGGTGTCCTCCTCTGGTCGGGATTGCGAGCTTCGAACACCCGCATTCTCCCGGCCAGAGAGGACGCCAAGCCGTCCCGACTCACAGCCTTATCGGCGAATCGAGGCTAGGCGGCATCGCGATGGCTGTCGCGGCTGGCAACCACGGGCCGGGATGGCTTTGGGACACGTCAGAGGCTCTGTTGGTCGCCGCCTTCCTCGCGACGCTCTTGCTCCGGCGGCGGCCCAGGCCCTGAGGCGCCGCTGACGTCAGCCTCCGTGCGTGCATCATCAAGCATCGACAACAAGCCGCCTGGCGGCCAACGACTCACTCGTCTGCGAGGAGACTCCCACATGCGTGGCTTATCTCCGCCGTTGTGTCCGGGCCACTCACGCGCCAGCAACGCAGGAACGCTCCGACCGCGTCGAATTGCTGCTCACTCAGCACGATCTGCTGGAACCGCGGTCCCTTCCACCCGAACGATGCAAGCTCGGAACGGATTCGCCACGCGGCGTTGAGGACCAGGATGTTCCCCTTGGCTTCGCCAGCCACCACCTCCCGCGCGTACGCGAGCGCGCGCTCGAACGCATCTGCACGAGTGTGTCGGGCGCCCATATTCCTGGCATCGACATCAACCGGCAGCTGGGTGACTTTCGCCAACCTTCCCAGCAGCTAGTCGTGCCTCCGTGTGTGCATTATCAAGCAGATCATTCGGCACGCCGGTGTTCGGCCTCGAGGCGTCCCTTCTTCGTTAGTTCAAGCCAGCACACTTGGCCCAGACCGCGGAGAAGCCCGATTGCGCTCCACTCGCCCAGAATCCGGTTGGTAGCTTCGGCGGGACTGAGGTCCCACGATTCGACCCCGAGCAGGCCGTCCGAACCACGTGTCACGTCGCCGACGATCGCCGAGCCCGACTCGAGCAGACCGCCGATGACTTCCACCGTCATGCCCACAACCGGCGGCGAGTCCAGAAGCTCGTGGAGATGCCGGGCAGCCACCGACGCCATCTCCGAGAGCATCAACATGTCGTCGAGCCCGCGATCAAGAAGCTCGGCGCGCACCCGCTCCTTCTCATCAGCCACTCGACGTGCATTATCAAGCACAACAGGAACGAGCGTCGGCGGGAGCTAGTCCCGACTTACCATTCGCCGGTCTTCCCGCACACCCGTGAGGTCTGGACCAGTTCCCCTTCTCGCGTTCGGTCCAAGAGATACCCGCCCCCAGTGCCGAGCGCGACGACCCCGACGACGTATTCGTTCTCGGTCCCCTTAGCGAGGAACAGATAGGCCGCGTCGTGTCCTCGCTCCGCTTCCCGCCGCGAGACCGGAATCGTTTCTTCGTACCTGTGGAGCTTCGCCAACGACACGCTCGCATACGAGCCGCCGTTGTCGATCGCCACGGTCTCAGCGGTTGTCGCTGCCGTGCGCACTAGCTCCTTTGCCTGAGCGGCCGAGCCGCGACTGGCTGTGCACCTGACAGATACACGACGAGCATCTGCACCCGATGTCAGGAAGGCACCCGCCGCCGCGCAAGCCGCGAGAGCTACCCATGTCTTCTTGGCCACGATCGAAGCATCGGCACACGCGCCATCCAGCGTGAGCTTCGTGCCGTGCAATCAAGCATCAGATCTTGAAGGGGCCCCCCTGCGCGGGCGGCTCATCCGACGCCTCTGATCCTACGGACCACGGACCTGGGTCCCGGGTCCCTGGTTCCTTCGACGTCGATCCGGTTCGACCTCAGATCCTCTGTCAGACTTTCGTTGCTGCGCAGCGGTGCGACTTGCCGCACTTCATATCCCTGCGTCTCTGCGACGCGCCTCGCGGCTGCCAGCGTCAGGCCGACCAGCCGAGCGGCATTGAAGCGGTCGGTACACCCCTTCTTTGCTCGTGCTCGTGCGAAGTGAGGGCATACGTAGATCGGCGTCGTCGCTCTGGGCCGCTTTACGGCCACGACGCGGGACCCCCCACAAGCTGAGGTCGCGATCGCGACAGCGCAAACACAAGCGATGAAGAGCTTCACCCGCGCCCATGATGCCTCGTCTGCTCCGCCAGTCGCGGGAGTTCGCAGGCCGTGCATTATCAAGCACAGAGTCCGCGGCCTCACGGCTTCGCATTTTTCGCCCACTGTGCGGCGAACACGTCGAGAATCTCTTGCTGAGCCTCGTCGGTCGCGACGATCATGCCCCGGTCGAACGCTTCCCTGAACAGGTTGAAGCGGACCAGGGCTCGATCGGCTAGCTCGAGCTTCTCGGCTTCGGTCAGCGGGACGAGATCCTCGCCCGTTGGCGATGAGCCAGTCGGAAGGGTTATTCCGTCCTCGATCGCTTGCAGCCAGGCTCGATCCGACGACGTGTTGGCTACGAGCATTCCCGACTTCCACGCACGCAGGAAGTAGCCGTTCAAGCGCATGAGCCCGGGCAGGACCCAGCGCTTCTCCTCGTCTGTCAAGGCGCGAGGCGCTTCGGGTCCTATCGGCGTCATTGCGAGGAGGCTACCCGCGAGGATCTAGTCAGGGCGTGCATTGTCAAGCGGGGATCACGCGGCCTCGTGTCCGTCACCGAGCACGGCAAGCGGGGTATCTTCCGCGTGGACATCGTGCGCCGCGCCCTGCGGACCGCCGGCTATTGGGCGTGGATCTTTTCGGCTGTTCTCGCCATCGCGGCAGGCACACTGTCGCTGTGGACATCGCTCGCGACGCTCGGCGCGCTTCTGTTCGCGACGGCTTTGGCGACGCTTTATGTGGCCGTCGAGCAGCTGCATCGAACGCCCGTCCGCGGCGGCCTCGTAACCAGCTTCGTCCTCTCGATAACGACGCTGCTGCTGACCCTGCTGCTTGTGGTTGGCTTGCGGGCCGACTCGGGGTAGCCGCGCGGTGGGACATGCATTATCAAGCACTACTAGCGGCTGAGCCGCCGCCACCTGTCGTGCATTATCAAGCATCGACGGGGCGCCTGGCGACCTCAGCCCAGCCGTCCCGATAGCGGGAAAGCTCGTCCCATATGTGCTCGACGGCGGCGCGCTGATACGGCCAGCGCGCGGTGTCGCTGAGCGCAACCCGGGAGCCGTCGGGCCTTCTGGCGTGCACGGCGATCGTCCCGGCGATGTAGGGGTCGACCTCAAACCCGGCTATCTCTGACCAGGCGAGAAAGCGTGATCCGTTCGCGCTGACGCTACGGATTCCGTCCGCGCGCACATGAACACCGCGTTGACGGTTCCACACGAGCAACGCAACGGGCATCACGAGGCCCACACCGAACAGAACCACAACGACCGTCCCCCCTCCCGACGACGAGACAGCCATCAGAACGAAGCGCAGCGTGATCCCAGCGGCTACCAACCGGACGATCCAACTATGCCCACTAAAGGTCACGACGTCCGGAGCGGTGGGTGTCCGCCTGCCCAGCATCACCAGAAACATCGGCTCGCCCGCCGCCTTACGTGATCGCCGCAGCGTCCCGTCCGTGCATTATCAAGCACGAAGAAGGCGGGCTAGGATGAGCGCGTGGGCTCGCGTTTCGACGCATACTTCAGACGCCACGCACGCATCAACGCTTGGATTTGGATCGCGGTGGTGGTCGTTTGTCTGGCGGTTGGATTCGCCGTTGGGCAGGGCACATCCGTGCTGCTTGGCGGTGTCGCCGCGATCGGCCTTCTCATTCTCGCGGAGCTCGTCCTTGCCCGCGTGCTCAGAGCGATGTGGTTGAAGGACTTCCCTGAGCTGCGAGACCCGCACATCGCTTGGCGAGGAGCATGGTTCCTTGGAACGACCAAGCCACGCCGCCAACGCGGGCGTTGACACCGGTAGTGCTTATCAAGCACAACAAGGGCGACGTGCGTATCAATCCGTTCGGCAACCGAGATGACAACGGTCTCGGACCGTTACCCCACTACCACCGGCGCGGCGACGGTGAAGGCCAGGCGACAGGCCGCCATCGGCCCTGGGAAACCAAAAATGGCGACGAATCGTTTTGGAGTCGCTGTTAGTGGTCACGCTCCCCATTATCGTCGTCGAAAACCAAGATGTCATGCGTTTTGAAAGCACGCACGATGCCTGTGGCTACGTGGAGGCGATCGATGTCGAGAACGGCGAGTACCAGTTCTTTGACAGCGAAGCTCAGCGCCTCAAAGCGGTGCGGGACCGGGGGCAGGTCGTGGACCTGGTTCCGTACAACCCACCGCGCGTGGATCGAGAGTGGCTGACCGCGCGGCTCAGGGCATACTTCTACGCACTGGCCGAGAAACGGCAGCAGCCCGGTCGCGATCCGCAATCGCTGGAGCTTGACTCACTTCTAGCCGAGCTTCCGGCGACTCGTAGAGGACGGTTCGGAGTTTGGCGCGCCTGAGCGTCTACGAGTTGCTCGTGTCGTCGGCCGCTGGGCCGGGCATCGTTTGTTTTCGTGTCAGTCGTTGCGAGTTGCTTGGCGAACACCGCTGCTGGGAGTTTGTCGAGCGGTTCGACGCCTACATCACGCGGCAGGCTGGCGGCTCGACTATGGCGCAGGCCCCGGAAACGGCATCCTAGGGCCAAACTGAGCGCGTCTACCACACCGTGCGTCCAATATCGGCGCACACCGTGCGTGGATTATCGCGCGCGGGGGAGGACTGGCGCTTCGCGGCGATGATGCCGATACTTACTGCGGTTCCGAGGGAATGGTCTGCGGCGTGATCGCCAACCGGTAGCGCACCGCACGGGCCGGGACCGCGTCCGTCAGCGCCCTCGGAAAGCCGTGCGGGCACGGGACCGGCTTCGGCCGGTCCCGCTGTTTTCGACCCCGCGAGCCCGCTACCAGCCGTGCATTATCAAGCACGGACGCGGACGCTGCCGGACGCTGCCACTGACCGTCGTGCCTACTGGTCGCCCGACTGTTCGCGCCGGCGCATTTTCGCCCTCAGAATCGGCGAGACCGGTACGCCCATTACCACCAGCGCAAGGACAAGCAATCCGATTCCTACTCCCCGCGCGCCTCCATGCACGGACAGCAGGACTACGATCCCCGCCACCAGTAGAGCGCTCGGCGACAACGCAAGCGTCCACCCGAGGACACGCTCGCTACGAGTCAGCGCCTTTCGCCGTGCCTCTCGTCCTAACTGCCAATTCCTTCGGGCGTCACCCAGGAGCCCCATGGCGTGCATTATCAGGCATTCGAAAAGGCCGGCCGTGCGAACGTGCAGGTTATGTCGAGCAAGCCGGAGCCGCCCGAGCAACCCGATCTGGTCTGGCCGCTAGACCCCAGATGTCGTGCGGCGCGGACTCCTGCGTGTCCTCGCTCGGGTGATCCGCTGGCTGCGGAGCTGACGCGGCTCACCAGGCGCTGAGGCCCCCAGACTTTGCGGAGGGCGTACGCATCAACGCCCCTCAGGCCCTGAGGGGTGCGCGGGGTGGCGGCGGGGCTCGGCGTGGGCTGGGTCGCGGCGGGAGGCGGCCGGCGGCGCCTGTGGGACGGGCCGCTCCCGACCGGCGCTGCCAGGACGGTTTAGCGAAGCGGCTAGTGAACCGCGGCGTATAATCGAGCCGTGGAGAAGCGGCCGCCCTCCCGGATTGAATGGGGCCGGATCGTGCTGCGCGGGTGGCGTACGGACCTGGTGATGTACGCCGTAGTCGCCCTGATCATCTGCATCCCCGCCGGGTGCGCGTTCTTTGCCTACGCGGAAGGCGGAACGTCGCTCTGGGGCGCCGTGGGGTACTCCGCAGCGATTTACGGTGGCTTCGCCCTGTGCGTGTTCTGGGGCTCGATGCCGCTACGCCGCAAGCGGTAACCGGCAAGCCAACACCCGGGCGTTAGCGGGCGAGACAGAGTGCTTCACCGCACCTACTCTCCGCATCGCCAGGCGTCCAGGCTGGGATGGACGACCACAAGCGAGCCCGATGCCCTGGGATTAGAAGTCTTGCCAGCCGACCTCGATTTCGGCTCTCTAGAGAGCGGCATTTCGGCATCGTCAGGCGCGGTCCAATGCACTTGGATCGGCCGAGTTGGGAACACGCAGGGAACCCAAGCTGGAGGCACTTCGCGCTCCGCTCCCCGGCCGACGCGTTCGGCCAGATCGAGCCCGCCCCGACCTCACAGGCGCCCGCGACCCCGACCTCGACGCTCGCAAGGTCCGCACGGTATCGCCGGGCGAGTCCAACGACCCGAAGTCCGAGGCCTCGGGCCGTGTTCGTCCCGCTACTCCAGCTTGTCGCCGACGCCCTCGAAGGCTTCGCGCGAACGGTCCCGCTACCCGGCCCTCGAGGTCGTCTTCTGCCACCCCGAAACCGCCCTGGCCGGCGAAAGCTCATCCGCCGCTTCAAGCAAGCGATCCAGCACGACTTCGTTCGTTTGTGAAGGGGCTCTGGCTACGCGTGAGGGGTAAGAAGCCAGCGCCACAGCGGCCAGCGTAGACGCCAAAGCCGTTCACTGATGCAAGTGCTTAGGCTCTTGGGTTTCCTATTGTGTTGGCGATCCACTTCTCGAGCATCCCCACGCCTGGTCTGCCCTTCGCTCGGGCAAGTATGACTCGCCAAGTAGCGATGCGAGCCGCGCAAAATCAACGAGATCTAGCCGATACGCGTGATCTGACTCAAAGTCACGTGCGCCGCGGGTGAAGAACGAGCTGGTAATCAGCGCGCCGCTACTCGCCTTCTTGTCATCCACCGTACCCCACAGTGCACGTACCGCATCAACTTTCACCTTATTTGGAGGCGTGTATCTCTTGCACTCCACGACCGTAAGCATGTTGCCGGCCAGCCCCTTTTTCACTACGTACAGGTCGACGCCACCATCGCCTGAGGGCGCCGTCATTTCTACTCTATACCCGTGACGGGAGTACAGGTCGGCAATAAGTTCTTCGAACTGGCGCGGCGTGAGCCCGTACATCATGTCTGGCTGGCTCGCAATTAGCGCACACAGGTCTGAGTTGACGGTGGAGATGCCGAGCATCGCGTCGTGAGCGCCCTGCGCATAGCGCCATGCAAAGAAGCCGTCCCGCGCGAGTTCGCTGGCCGCCGGGACGGGGTAGCCTTTGAGAACGTAGCCCGCCGCCTTCACGGCACGTCCTGGATTCCCGTCGCTACGAGCTGCTATCTCGGCACCATATGCCGCGGCTGCGTCCGACCACCCTTCGACCCGGGCGTGTGCAACGAGCATGTCGCCGATTTCGCTTGTCGTCATGCGTCCAAGCTTCATCGCGGTCGACGGTAGATCGTTCGGCAGCGGATCCTCGGACAGGATGATGACCTGGCCGACTGTGTCCGACTCCCGCCTCACTCGCTCAAGCAGTGGTTGCAGATTGGCGGACGTGGTTCCGCTCGCGGACACAACAAGCACCGTCGCTTTCGCGCGGGTGGCTTCACGAATGACCCATCCCCAGTTTTCCCGATCGCATTCCGCCCCGATGCGCGAATCTTGAGCGTCGAGCGACCCACGATCAGCCATGTGGTACGTGGTTACATAGAAGCTCACGCGGCCGGCACGATTTAGACGTGCGGCCGCCATGACTACGACCGACATCTTGCCAATGCCCGAGGATCCGGTAATCGACACGAGGGGATACCGCGCCAGAATCAAGCTCTTCAGCGCAGCGACCTCGGTAGCACGCCCAGTGAACATCTCGTGCACGAGATGGCGCGCATGCGTTGGGTCAGGCCACGACCAATAGTCGAACACACGCATCGGGTAATCGTCGCCTATCAGCTGCCCATGTGAGCAATCACCGGCGTCAGCACTCGTGATGATACTAGCTAGGTTTCTGGTCACGGTATCCATGGGCTCACCGATGCTGCAGCCAGTCTTCGAGCATGGTTTGGGTGAAGCGTATGTGCCGGCCGACGCGGATGCAGGGGAGGGTGCCGGTGCGGACGGCGTCGTAGACCCAGCTCGTCTTGACGGCGAGAAGCGTAGCGGCTTGGTCGGGCCGCAGGAGCGGCCCGTCGAGGCGTCGTGTGGGGGTGCCGGCCGTGGCCGGCACCCCCTGCCAGTCAGGAGCGGTGCTCGACATCGCGCGTCTCGCCGGCGCCGGTCTTGTCTCCGCCGGGAACCTGGTTTCCGGCGGGTCGGCTGTCGGAGCCGAAGGCGACGCGGCCGACGACCTAGGCCTAGAGCTTGAGTCGATGGGTCGCAACGGTGGTATTGCCGTTGCGCCGGAGACGCACGGTTAGCTCGACCTGTGTGTGTTTGCCCGCTCGCTCCTGCCCTCGCTCGTGAGCTGGAGGGCAACTTTATGAGTGCCAGCCGGCAGCGTCTCGACCGACTTGCGCAGGCCCGGCGCGGTGATCGTGACGGCGCCCGCGTTGGAGGTCTTTATGGTTGCAACGATGTGGCTCGGGGCCACCTTGACGTGTTCGATCCGGACCGATGCAGGGCGTGTCCCTCGAGCTAGGAAAAACTGTGTGTCGGCGGTCTGTTGCACGGTCTGTCCGGGAAGTGTTTTGACCGCTGCAAGTGTCCAGGCGGCCGACCAGGCAAGCTTCTCGGAGCGGCACAAGCTGGGTAGCGACAAATCGGGTTGAAAATGGGTGGCTTGCTGTTCCGTTCGCGTAGCCCCGAGATGCAAGGTCAGAGCGGTAATCGCCAAGCCATTGCCATGAGTTTCAGTTTCGTTCCCTACTGCAGTGAATTGGGGCACTTCGACGTTGAGGCCGTTCTGTGTCACGGTGCCCTTTGCTGCGACTTCAATGCTGTCCGGGGTGACACCTCTGAGAAAGAGATACAGGCCGTGTGGCACGAAGTAGATGCTCATTTCAATGCTCTCTTCGCTAGGTTCGCGTCCCTCGTACACGCTGCCGCTCCCCACGGGCCTCGCCAGCGATCCTGCTGGGCAGGCGATTGGATGCGCTTGCACTGCGATCACTTCCTCCGAGCACGGGGGGCGCCCGGCGGCGCTGAGGATCACTCCCGTTGGAAGCCTTAATGTCAGTCGGGTCACTGCCTGGGGGGAAGCTCCGCGTTCTGTGCCCGTCAGGCGCATCGTCGCGGTCAGGGACCCGTGTCCGCCAGGTAGGCCACGCGAGAGTTCAGGCGTGAGCGAGAGCGTCGCCGCGGCCGCACAGATAGGCTGTGACAAAGCACGAGCGTCGCCAGTGCGGTCACTGCGAGGAGCGCCATGGTCCTTCGTGCCATCGTTCCCCTGAGATCGTCGGTTGCCCGGATGCTCCATGAGCGTCAGGTCGGGCGACCTTGATCTTGGATCGCGCGGCGGGCTCGCGGGACATGAACACCAGCGTCAGCCATTACCCACACGAGCACAACGGCCCCCACCACCAGCCCAAACAGCCAGCCAGTGACTGCGGCCCATGCGGTCACACCGACAGCCAGGACCGCCGAGGCTGCATACCAGACGGCCACGCGGTCGGGGCGCCCTTTGGCCCAGCGGGCGACTAAGGGCCAGTCATCGCCCCATAGCCACGGTCGATAGGTCGGCCGCTCATTCACCGCTCGTGCATTATCGCCGACACGCGTCAGAGGTCGCCTGGCGCCTCTACACGGCTTACTGCGACACCGGTCGGCGGGGTGGGATGATTGCCTCGTGTTCGGTCGCCGTCTCCTTATCGGTGTACTCGGCTTGGTCATGGTCGGCTGCGGATCAGGAACGAGGCCCACAGTCTTGGCGGCTACGCCAACCCGCCTCGAAGAACGTCTCGACGCTGTCTGCCAAAGATCATCCCGGTCAGGGGACGCAATCATTGCGGCGGACCTCCACCGCCCCGAGGGGCAGGTCAGCCGGCAAGAATTTGATCGCGCCGCGAGGGCAGGCATTCGCCTCCTGGCGGACACGAGCCGCGAACTGCGAGCCATTCCCGGCTGGGGTCGAAGCGTCGGGTCGCGCTTCGTGGGGCACGTTGAACTTGATGAGAAGCTTCTTCGAGCGATGCTCCGAGAAGTTCACGAACCTCGGGCAGTCCAGACTGAAACGCTATTCGGTTACGTGGCGTTGGAGTGCGGCCCTGAGATACAGGGACACATTCGCTGACCCAACGGGAGGTTGCTTCCGACTCCGGCGGTGTGTGCTCCTCGGCGTGCATTATCGAGCTCAGTGCGAAAGCTTGCTCGGGGATTCCCGCTCGGGACTCAGCGCTCGAAGGATCGCCGCCACAGCGACGACGGCGGCAGCTCCCGTTGGGACCCAGAAGCCCGCGCCATACCTCTCGTATCGAGGTGTTGACAGCGGGAACGTCTCGCCGAGGAGATAAAGCGAGCTGCCGATCATGAGCAAACGGATGATGAGCGCATTTGTGCGGAGGCTCAGAAGCGCCAGCACGGCCGAAAGGGTCGCGAGTGCAGTCAACGCGATTGGATAGATTGGTTCACCTGTGCGGAGTGCCCACAGCGTCGGTTCTTTCTCAAGATGGCCGACGAACGGGTTGACGCCGTTGCCGCCGACGAGATAGCCGCAGCCCCGACCGCAGTTCTCTGGGCGGAGATAGGACAACGTCGCGAGCGCGACGATGAACAGGACCGACGCTACCACGACAAGCGCTGCCGTGAGGACTATCCGACGACCGAGCACCAACCGGGGCGAAGTATGCCACAGGTCAACAGCCCGTGCCTAACGCGCTACACGCTGGTCGGGCTTACCCTCGGCGATCGGTGAGGGTTCTCGTCAGTACCGGGGCGTCTGGGTGTTGGCTTTGGAGATTCAGAAGTGCTTCGGTTTGAGGGTCGACGGGGAGTCTTCTGAATCCGACGAGGAGTTTTTCGCCTTCTACGCGATGTCCGGGGACCGTGAGGTTAACCTGCCGTTGGAGGACCGGAAGGTAGGTCTTCGGGTCGACCAGGACGACCGTGGCGGTTGTCGGCACCCGTGAGGTATTGGCTGAGTATTTGGCCCACCCGTTGATACCTTCGAGCTTCCAAAGTAGGCGACCGGCATGGCGCTCGCGGCCCACGACCCTGAGGGAGTTTTCCCGGTACAGGCGCCGAAACTGTTCGATGCCTTCTGCTGGTGTTTGGACGGGCGCGGAGCCCTTGAGCATGTCGCGATGGATCACGTTCCCGGACCGGTCGGCGCTTTCCCAGTTTTCTACTGAGCCGGGGGCAATCGCGGTTTCGACCTCGTCGAAGTGGCCGGACCCCGGGAGTGCATTGCGTACCCGGCGACGCCCGGTGCTCGCCTGGAGCCATTCGCGGATAGTCAGCGGCGGCACCTTCTCAGACGCGAAACGCTGCACGAAGACCGCTTCAACGATCCCCGGCCCTGGCGATAGGGCGGCGTAGGCCGCCACGGCAATGTTGACGCCCGGTCCGCTTTTACCCCCGCCTGTGACCGCCAGCCCCACCGTCGTTGCCGCGGCGACGGCCAGGACGGCCACGAGCGCCCCAGCTCGCCCGAGGCGCGGCTTCCTCGCCCTTGGGTGCTGATCGGGAGCCGCGGCGCGCCCTACCAGCGGATAGAGCCGCTCGACGGGCTGGACTGCGGGTAGCTCTGGTACAGGGTTGGCAGCGACGAGCGTCGCGAACGCATCATGGTTCATGAGGTCTCCAGTGGTAGTGCTGGCGAGGTTGGTTCCTCGCCAGTTGCGCTCGAGAGCGCGGCCCTGAACCGGCTGCGGGCACGATGCAGGCGGACGCGCAGTGTCGCTGCGCGCAGTCCAAGAACCGCCGCGGCCTGCCCTGGCGTGAGGCCCTCCCAAGCGATCAGAAGCAGGAGTTCCCGATCCCGCTCGCTGAGGCATCGGAGAGCCGCAGCCAGCGCAGGCTCGAGCCCGTCGCCCTCAGGGGCCGACGCAATTTTTTCAACCCCGTTGAGCCTCTGGTTCAGAGCGGCCCGTCGTCGCTCGCCTCGGCGATGCGTGCCAAGGACGCGACGCGCGACGCCGAGCAGCCACGGCAGCGGATCTTCAGGCACGTCCTGAAGTCGCCTCAGGCAAACGAGGAACACCTCGGTCACGAGATCGTCCTCATCCCTGACCCCACCACGCCGCAAGATGTAATGACCGGACCCCGTTCATCGGTCCACCTGCTGTGAGAGCTGGTGGCTGTTGTCTTCCTGAAGGGTAGGGGTGCCGCCGTGTTGCGGAGGGAGCCCGTAGGGCGACCGGAGCAACGCGGCGGGCGCGGCGCGATCGGCCCCTGGGGCCGGTTCTGGCCGCTTTTCACCCATCGGCGTTGAGGAGTAGGCGTTCTCGGGCGATCTGAGGGCCTCGGCCGGGTCGGTGAAGGGGATCACCTTGCCCGCCTTGGCAGCCTCGGACCATGCCTTGGCGAACTTGGCGGGAGCCATCATCTGCAGCGCGGAGTGTGGCCTGCGCTCGTTGTAGTCCTCGCGCCAGTCCTCGACCATCACCTGCGCCTCGGCCAGGCAGCTGAACTGCTCGACGGCGAGCAGCTCGTCCCGGATCCTGGAGCCGAAGGACTCCGACATAGGGGTTCTGCCACGGCGAGCCGGGCTCGATGTAGGCGCTGCCGGCGCCGGAGAAGCGGCACCAGTCGCGCAGCGCGTTGGCGGTCAGCTCTGGCCCGTTGTCGCTGCGGACGTGCACGGGCGCACGGCCGCGAGCGGCGACGAGCCGCTCCAGCGTGGCGACGGTCGCGTCGGCGTCGATCCGCCGCCGCACTCGATCGCCAGCGCCTCGCGGGTGAACTCGTCGACGACATGCAGCAGCTTCAGGATGCGCCCGTCGGCGGTCTGGTCGAACTGGAAGTCAAGCGCCCACACGTGATCGGGGCGCTCAGCACGCAGGCGATCCGCCGGGACAGTCGAGTCGCCGAGGCGCTGGCGCTTGCGCCGACGGGCAGGCACACGCAGCCCCTCCTCGCGCCACAGCCGCTGCACCCGCTTGCGGTTGATGCTCCAGCCCTCCTCGACTAGCTGCGCGTGCGCGCGCCGATAGCCCCAGCGCGGGCGATCCTTGGAGAGCTTGCGCAGCCGGGCACGCAGCGCCTGATCATCTGACGCCACGCAGGGCTCGCTGCGGCTGGGTCGAGCGGTGCTGCCCGACGATCTCGCACGCCCGACGCTCGGACAGCCCCTTGCGGTCCATCAGCATCAGGACCGCCTGGCGCCGCCGGGTCGGGCTCACCAGTTTCCCTTCGCGACCTCCTTGAGCGCGTCGATCTCGAGCTCCTTGTCGGCGACGATCCGCTTCAGCTGCGGAGTTCTCGCGCTCGAGCTCCTTCAACCGCTTCACATCGTCCGCCTTCATCCCGCCGTACTGCTGCCGCCAACGGTGGAAAGTGTTCTCGGAGACCTCGAGCTCCTTCGCGACCTCGGGGATCGTCTTGCCTTCGCCGAGCATCCTTTCGGCCTCCCTGCAGCTTCCGGACGACCTGCTCCGGCGTGTGCCTGCGTCGCTTCATCTGAGTTCCTTCCTCGCCCATCATCATGGACGGGTAGAACTCTCATAAGCACCGGACCGAACTCAGGGGGTCGGCCCAGTAAGCCTTCACTGCCGGCGCGTGCTTGGCATAGAGCAGCTCGAAGCTGGCATCGGGCTCCATAACCGTCAAATGGCCGGACATCGCCATAGCGTTACACCCGTAGAACTGGCGGCGGGCGCGCCACGGCCTGACAGCCGCTACCGCCAACGCGGCCCGGGACTCTCTGGGCGATGACTACGGCGATCGCGACAACCGGCATGGTGCGCGCTAGATAGCCGCGCCCAGGGGGTGCCAGGTCCCCACGCGACTAGGCGGCCAGAGCAATGGCTGGCGTGGCGCATCGTCGTCCGCCGTCGGTTCGATCAGATCCATCGCCTGTTCGTCGTGCCGCCACAGCAGGCTCTCAATCGGCCCGATTCCGATCATCGAGATAGCCTCCTCGTTCGCTTCTTCGCCCAGTTCGCTGAGCCGGCGGATCACGCGCCACTCGACCTCAAGCGGCAGCTCGTTGAGCTCCATTACTGCTAGCGCCGCCCACCAGTCCGGATGGTCATCCGACGCTGAGGTCTCGGACTGGTACCGCAGCCACGCCCGACATAACACGTCGAGTTCCTCCCCGCTCAGATCCTGGTGGTCCCGCCAATCGAAGATGTCGGGCAGCTCGCTCTCCACCGTGCGTGCATTATCACGCACGCGACAGAACGGCGGTCAGCGCAGCTTCGCGTTGTGCCACGAGCGCCGTGCCAGCCACGCAGCGAGGACCGCGAGCGCCAGAACCACGATCACGCCGAGTACCTGGGCGACGACGCTGTAGTGCCGGAATCGATCCAGCGCGACGCTGACGCCGACCGCAACGACCGAATACACAGCGAGCGCCCCGAGCGCGACAGTCAGGGCCCCGAAGAACCACCGACGGACCCGCTCTCTGCCGATGGCCACTCCATGCATTATCACGCACAAACAGAGACTCTCCTGCGCACTCGCCCGAGCGCGCGCCGTGCCGCTCGCGGCGTAAAGCTACCCTGACATTGTGGCCCGTTTGTACTGCGCTCCAGCCCTGCTCGGAATGGTGCTTCTCGCCAGCGCCGTCGCGAGCGGTAGCAGCCAACGGCCCCATACCTTCAAGGCGCAGCCCGAAGTCAAACGCGCCGAAGCGTTCGCGCGCCGAACCGCACTGAAACACGAACGCGCCCGATACCGCTCAGCGTCGGTCCGCACAAGCGTTGTCGCGACCAACTGCGGCCTGCTGGGACGCGGCTGGCAACAGATGTCCTGCGGCGTGGGCGTGCGCACCACGACAACCAGCACCCATAGCTACTACTGGCACGTGTTTCTTCGGTTAGACCCAAAGACCGGTGGCTTCGTTATCACGTCGCTTAGCCGCTTCCGCGGCATACCGCCCGCCCCATGAGCTTCGCTAGCCGTTTCGCTCGACCCTCCTAGCTGCGCGTACCCTGGTGAGATCACCAGCGAGCGCACTATCATTCGATTGGAAGCACGATGGCGAGCCAGACGCCGGGAGCAACGAGGATGCCCTCGGCTGGAAACTCAGCTTCGAGCCATCACCGCCAGAGTTGCTCTCAGACGACGAGGTCGTGGGGATCCTACGGCAGGTCGCCGATCGCATCTAGCACTGTGGTCGCCTCCGGCGTCGTGTCGCGGCGGCGCGCGGGAAGCTCTACGCCGAGCGAAGCCAGCCTGGCCCCTTCGTGGATTGTCAAGCACAAAACATCACGAGCGCCCAACCTCGCGACCAGCCAGCACGCCAGGCATCCCCGCCCTCACCGACCGTCCCGCTACTCGGGCTGCCCCCTCGACGATTCCACCAGCTCAGTATTGAACATGGGTAGAGGGCTTATGTGCGGTCGTGTGCGACGAGCTTTTGCCGCCGCACGCTGATACGCCGACGACCAGCGCGAGCGCGACAAACAGGCAGCCAAGCTGGACCCTGAGCCGCGCCATCTGCGGAAGCCTAGCCCTCAACCACTCTGAAAGCGCCGCACCCCAGAGACGCTCAGCGTCGAGCGCGCAGAGGCGACGACACCGACGCACCGTGCGTGCATTATCAAGCACAAGAAGAAGGGCCGGGCTACGATAAGCGCGTGGGCTCCCGCTTCGACGCATGCTTCAGGCGCCGCAAACGCACCAACGCTCGGGTTTGGACCTCACTGGTGGTCGCGTGCCTGGCTGTCGGGTTTGCCGTTGGGCAGGCCACATCCGTGCTGCTTGGCGGCATCGCCGCGATCGCCCTCCTCATTCTCGCGGAGCTCGTCTTTGCCCTCGTGCTCAGAGCGATGTGGTTGAAGCACTTTCCTGAGCTTCGAGACCCGCACATCACGTGGCGTTATGGAGGATGGCTCCTTGGAGCGACCAGGCCGCGCCGCCCGCACCGGTGGTGACACCGGTCGGGCATTATCAAGCATGGCAAAATGGCTGACGACGACGCCAAGCTTCAGCTGCTGCAACAGATGGAAGCGTTGCGGTCACGCATCGACGCCGTGGGCCAACGCCACCGCAAGGCCGTGGACTCGCTCATGGCGGACGTCGAACCCAACATCGAAGCGATACGCGCCGAGCGCCAACACAAGGCAATGGCGTCGCTCCTCTCCGAGCAGAGAGACCTCTTCAGCCAGGCAAACGCTCTACGCGTGAGCCCTCGCGCGGTAGCCAAGGCATTTTTGCCCGCACGCCCCAAGCGCCGCCTACTTCGGCGCTCACGACCCGAGACGTGAGATGCGGCTCACGCCCTGCATTATGCAGCACCAGCTAGGTCAGCGCCACCACTGGAAGGGCTCAAGCAGCGCCGAAAACAGCTCACCCAGACCCGTCACGGCGTATACGAGCGCGTCCCACAGCGCACGCCATCCAGTCCGCTCGCCGTCGCCTTCCGTTCTTGTCGGTTTGGGGTCATCGTCCATCGCACCGACCGCTCCCTTCATCCCTCCTACTCCGTGCATTATCAAGCACAAGTCAGTTGGCCGGAGGCGTCCTTTTGGGCCCGCGCCCATTCTCGGACTGCAAAGCCGGCCGGCGCTCGCGCTCTCCACCCCCGGCGGCAGTCCTGCTGTCCAAGGCCATGCTACTAGCGGTCACATTCCTTTGGGCCGGACGTCCCTTCTGGCGCAGTGAAGACCTCGTGCGTGCTTTCCACGGCACCGTGAGAGTTGCTTGCGACAGCCCAATATGAATAGGTGCATCCGGGAGTGGTCCTGTGGACGCTCTTCGTGACTTCGCGCAGTTCGACCCTGTTGCTGAGCGTTCCTCCCTTGAGCAGTTCCTTCTTCGGCGGATTTGGACATTCGCCGGCCCCGCCTTGGCAGCGCGCATATTCGATCCAAAGTTCGTAGGTCGTCGCGTAACCGTCGGGGTAGATAGCCGCCCGTACGTTCTCGCTGTGTTTGCCCGACGTCCACGACCACACGTTGACCTGGGGCGGACCTGGCGGGCACGATTCGGGGAAGCCACAGGCCCCTTTTGCCACGGCGCGACCCGCACCCACCGCGAGAGCGAGCGCTGTTGCGACGCCTGCTATGAGCAACCCAAGCCGCACCTCAGCCCTCCATTTGCTCGACGGCGCTCAACAGCCTACACCTGCTCCCGTGCGTGCACTATCAGGCCCGACCAGCGGCAATCCAGAAGCTAGACTGCGCTCCATGTGGGGCTCGCTCAGGCAGGCTCTCGCGTTCGGCGTGGTGCTCGGGATAGTTCTCGGTGTCGTCAACCCTGGACGCCACCCCCACTCGCTGTTGGGGCACATTCTTCTGTCGGTCGTCAGTTGTCTGGTGGTCACCGTTCCTGCCTACTGGTGGGTTGAGGGTCGTCGTCGTGGGCGTGAAGGTCGGCGGCGTTGAACAGCAGGCCAGGATTCGGGTGGCGGCGATCAAGCAGGCGCGGAGAGTGCGTGAACGCATCGAAGACTGACCTACGCGCCAAGTCGTGCATTATCAAGCGATGAAGACCGTCCCGCCCTGTCGCTAGATGAGGAGCGTGTTCGCTAGCGGCCCGTTTTCTCGCCGGGCATGGGCGATGCGGATTGCGCTATTTGCGTCGGCGGCAGTAGTGATCGTGGGCGCACCCTTGTGGCTCGAACTGCCTCTGTTGGCCTTCTTAGGGGGAACGCTCGTGTGGGTCCTGCGAACGCAGCGTCGCGGCTGAGGTCACGCCACCGTCAGGCGTCGCAGACCGCGAACGCTGCCCGAGGCCCTGAGGGGTGCGCGGGGTGGCGGCGGGGCTCGGCGTGGGCTGGGTCGCGGCGGGTGGCGGCCGGCGGGGCCTGAGGAAACGGGCCGCTCCCGACTGGCGTCAAGGGAAACCCGAGAGGGCCCCCGCCTGTCGGCTCACCTGCTGTCGAGCCATTCTTCGAGCATGGTTTGGGTGAAGCGGATGTGCCGGCCGACGCGGATGCAGGGGAGGGTGCCGGTGCGGACGGCGTCGTAAACCCAGCTCGTCTTGACCGCGAGCAGGGCGGCGACCTGGTCGGGGCGCAGTAACGGGCCGTCGAGTCGGTGGGAGTGGCCGTCTACTGTCGCGGCCGGCGTTCCCCCATTCCGCGATACCGAGCTACTCATCGCTCTCCTCTCCCCCGGCGAGAACCTGGTTCTCGTCGGAGAGGTCGCGGGCGCCGAAGGCAACGCGACCGACTATGTGGTGCTTTGAGCGTTTGCTGCCGTCTTTGGTCTGCCACTCGTGGTAGGCGAGGCGGCCGGTGACGGCTATCTGGCGGCCCTTGGCGAGGTATCGGCCGCAGGCTTCGGCTGCGGAGCCGAAGGTGGAGACGTCGATGAACATTGGTGGCTGGTCGTTGCGGTCGTTGACGGCGAGTCGTAGCTCGCAGACCGGGCGGCCGTCGGGGAGGGCCTTGAGGACGGGGTCGGTGGTGAGTTGGCCGACGAGGGCGACGGTGTTGATGTTCAGGGCACTGCTCATGGGCTTCCTCCTAGTGGATGTGTTGGTGTGGTCGAAGACGCGAAGACGGCCGGCGAACCGAACGCAACCGGGCTACGGGGAGCCGGTCCCGTAGCCGGCGCCGTGGGGCTGCCGGGTGGGCGTGGTAGGGGTGGTGCATCCAGGCGATCGCGGGGGGGCTGGTCCCGGGGGTGATGACGGCGGCTTGGCCGGTGGTGAGCTGCTTGATGCGGCTGGGGTGGATCTCGAATTCGTAGCCACGCCTGCGCGTCCCCCTATCGGACGGCCCGGTGTTGAAGAAGCCTTGCTCTGTCTGTTGGGTGGTGACCCAGACTGGGCGGGTGCCGGCGACGGCGGCGATCAGTTCGGCGGATTCGGGCACGTTCTGGCGGTGCGCGATCACGGTCGCGACGTTCCCCAGCGTCTGCTCCCGCAAAGCCCCATCCCCCACCGATTTGAGGTCCGCGAGCTCCTGGGTCCCGAGGATCAGGCTGACGCCGGCGGACCGGGCGCGCGCGAACAGGCGTGCGACGTGTTCGGCGGCGACAGCGGAGAACTCGTCAATCACCACCACCGTCGCCACCGGGTCCGCCTGCAGGCGCGCGACGAGGCTGATGAGGTCGCTGACGATCGCCGCCGCCAACATCGCCGCCAACAGCGGACGCCGGTCCGAGTCAAGCCGGAAATAAACGACGGCGCGTTCCTGCACCGCCTGGTGAATGTCGAGCAGGCCGGAGTCGGGGGTTGGGTGCAGCCAGTGGCGGGTGTCTGACTCGGCGAGGATCGACAGGCGGTCGCGGACGCCCGCGAGCTCCCGCCGCTGCCGCTCCGTCAACCCATCCAGATAAGCCTGCGTCTCTGCCGCCAACTCTTGTGGGAGGTCGCGGGCGGTCACCTCGAGCTGCCTCGGGTCGAGCTGGCTCATCAGTGACACCGGGCTGACGGGGATCCCGGCGGTGTGCATCGCCCGGACGGCGTGGCCCAAATACCTCTGGGCTTGGCGGAGGTAGTGGGGCTCGGTGAATTGCTCGCCGGAGAGCGCCTTGTCGGCGATCTCACCCGGCGTACCGGCGGCATACGGGTTGTATGCCCACGGTCCCTCCGGCGTCCATTCGTAGAAGCTGGTCTCCTGTGCTGCGAGTGCGAGCTCGTCGTGGAGGAGCTCATCGCCCTTGGGGTCGATCACGATCGCGGCGTGCCCGGCGTCGATCAGCCGGCAGGCGACCCACGCCTCGCTGACCGTCTTCCCCGACCCCGTCGCCCCCACAACCAGCGTGTGCGAGCCGGACTCCCGGCCGACCGGGATCGTGACGGGGAGGCCGCGGACGTCGACGCCGACCGTAAGCCGCCCGGCGGACAGCCAGCCGTTGCGTTTGATCTTGTGTTGGTGGAGTCGGCTGCGGATGAGGCCGCGCAGGCCGACCCGGTTGCGGACGGCCTCGGCGATGTCGGCGCCGTGGTGGAGGTCTTCGCGGTGCCAGCGCGCCCCCAACGCCGCCGCGTCCAGGCACCCGAGCCAGACGCCGGCCGCGAGCAGCGTGGCGTGGAAGAGCACGAACAGCAGCCACCCGACCGGGATCGCCGCGAGCGCCCACGTCCAGCGCAGGTTCCGACGCCAAAGCATCCGCGCGAGCATGTGACCTCCAAACAGCCCTGCGATCACGAGGACCGCGAGGTCCCGGAGCGCGTGCTCAAAGTACAGGCGCGCCATCAGTCCTCTCCCCTGTCCGCCGCGGCGATGAGCGCCGGGACGTCATGGAACGCCAGGACCGTCACGCGACCCTGCACGCGCGTCGCGGTCACAGCTCGCGTTACGGCTCTGGCTGCGGCGGGTGCGGCGAGGTAGTAGACGTGATCGAGGTGCCGTGCGCGTGCGTACCCGGTGCAGATCGTCTCGAGGCGCCTGGGGGCCTTTACGGACAGCTCGACCTCGACCGCCACCGCCCGTCCGCCCGACGCGACGATGGCAAGGTCGGGACGGTGGAGCGCCTCCCGGCCGCCCGCGAGCCGTCCCAGCTGGACGGATGCGAGCAGCTCGCCAGTATCGGCCTCTCGGGCGCGGAGCTCGCGCTCAGACAGAACCTCGGCTTCCGGCAGCCCGTGGTGGAGCGCGACGGCGGCGGTGGCGACTTGGCGGGCGTGCTCGAACCCGCCAGGACCGACCCGGTGAACGCCGAGTCGCTCGAGCCCTTGCCAGCGCAGCCCCTCCGCCGTCGCCACATAAAGCCCGGGCTGGCGGTAGAGCAGCATCCGCCGCTCGAGCAGACCGTCCGCGACCAGCTGTCCGAGGCGTTCGTACGCGACGCTCTGCCCCATCCGGAAGCGGCGCATCACGTGCTCCGCACCAGCGGCGCCGACCCGTCCGACCCAGCCGACGATCTCCGCATCCCTCACCGTTTGCAAGACGCCTCCTAACGGTCAACGAAAGCCCATCTGGAGGGATGTCGAACGAACCCGACCGCAGACCCCCCACGAAATCGGCTGCGAGCGACTGGAGCGTGGCGGCGGGGCCGGTCGGGAGCGCGCTCGCCTCACCAGAGGGGATCGCCTCACAAGCGACCCCGCCAGCGTCCAGGCTCCCCAGCAGATGCGCGCCCCTCAGAGATCTCCAACGGTCACCCGCATCCCGCTCTGCTTCGTCCGCTCAAGCCGCTGCACGGGAAGCGCGCCACCGGGCGCAATCGCTTAGCGTGGCCGAAGCAGGCGCGTGCGCAGCCCCAGCCGGCGCTGTCGAGATTCGTCCGAGGCGAGCGCCCGCCCAACCGTCGTCCGGGCGCCTGCTCAGCTCCGCAAAGGAATAGTCCGAGTGGTGGCGCATGCCGTGACGCACGGGCCACCAGTCCGCTTATATGTGTTTGAATCGTGGGAGGTCGATGCGGGAAGGGCGTGAGTTGAGGAGCAGAGCATCCAGCGTGCTGGCTGTCGTCGGCCTCGTCGCGCTCGGGCTGCCGGCCGTGGCAGCGAGCAAGGAACTCCCGGCGGTGAAGATTGCCAAGTTCGCCGTCAAGGCGGTTCCGATCGGGACCTTGCCACGGACCGGCAACGTTCTCGGCGCCGGCGCCGCACTGGAAATCGAATACGAATTCGCAGGCTCCGGGTACGGCGCCACCGCAGCGAATCCAAAGGGCCGTATCCCGCCGCTCTCGGCCCTGAACTTCTACGTGCCCTACGGAACTCAGCTGGACCGGATGGCATTTAATACCTGCACGCAGGAAATGCTCGAGCAGGTCGGTGCCGGCGGCTGTCCCAAAGGCTCAGCCGCCGGCCCGATCGGGTCGGCGCTCAGCGAAGTTGCGTTTGGGGCTGCACGTGTCGACGAGAAGACGACGCTGCAGAGCTTTTTCGCCCCCGCGGGCGATCTGCTTCTCTTGCTGGAGGGCGCAGCGCCGGTGCCACTGAAGGTCGTTTCTTCGGCTGACTTCGTCCGCGCGCCGTGGCCCTATGGCGAGGAGCTCAAGGCGCTGGTACCACCGGTGAACCCAGTCCCGAATGCGACGCGAGCATCGGCGAGGCTGGTGTCGATCAAGCGGATCAAGGTCAAGATGGAGGGGGCGCTGCGCAGAGTCCACCCCCCGATGGGGCTGGGCACGATGGTCTACTTCATCCACCTGCCACACGTGTGCCACAAAGGCCTGCCGTTCAAGACCGAAGTCACCTTCGGCGGCCCCGGATTCGGCAGTCCGGCGAAAGTCGCGACGGCGCGGTACGAGGCGCCCTGCCCGACTCTGTACCTGAAGAAGAAGAAGAAGAAGCGCGCCTAGCGTCATCCGTGTAGCGCCGCCGACCATTTCGCTCCGGGGCAGTTCAGCGCCCTGAGCGTGGCCTGGGGCTTACCAGAGGCCATGATCCGATCAGCGGCAGCGCCGTACTCCGCTCCGCAGAAAGCGAGCGTCTGGGTGAACCGGCGCGAGACTGCCCACATGGACGACGAGCACTCGTCGCTGCTCCGGCAAGCGAGATGCTCGCTTCCCCATGGCAAAGGGAGCGGCCTGCGCTCATCCGCTGCGACCGTGCGCGCGCCCCTGGGACTCAGACGCCGGCTTTGCGTTGAAGCTCGAACCCGGCGGCCGCGGGATCTACCCCCGCGTGGTGCGGCTTCCGCGGGCCGAGGTGGGGCGGACTCTGGCCATGTCTCCGAAACGGTACTCGCTGGCCGTCGCCGCACGTAGGGGCGAGGAGTATCCTTGGCTCTGGGTCCCTGTTTTCGTCCCTGAGTCGGGCGTCAGGGGCCCGTTGTTTGCTCGCGTGCGTCGGCGAGCCGCTGAAGCTTGTCCTCGAGGAGCTTTACCCAGCGGTGGCGTCGCATGTCCCAGACGCGGTCGTCTGCGATGCTGAGCCAGTCAGGATCATCGCCGACGTCGCGGGCGGTCGAGCGGTGCAGGGCGGTTTTGTCCGCGGTGGCTTCCTCTCGGACGAGGCGCATGGCGTCCTCGAGCTCGTTGGGCGCGAGCTGTGGATCGTCGAGCGAGGCGAGCATTTGCAGAGCGCGCCTGTGTAGAGCGCGGTCGCGTATCTTCAGTCGCAGTTTGAGCTCGTTACGCAGCGAGTTGGTTACTTGACGTCGGGCGAGTTGACAGGCGCGGCCGAACTCGCGTCGGTCGCCGGCATCGACCGCATGAAGCAGGACGAGCTCGACGCGCTCCCGTTGCTGAGCGGTTAGCTCGATGCGGGCGATGTAGCGCATGAGGTCGGCCTTCACGTAGCCAGAGCGAAAGCACCAGGGATCTCTTTCGAGGAAGGCGAGGGCGGGGTCGACCGTGTTGAGGTCGCCGTTTCGCAGGGCACGGAGGTCGGCGAGAAAGCCGTCGGGATACATCGCGGCGCGGGCAGCGCGCCACCGGACGGTCGCTTCTTTCCAGGCGTGTTGGCCTGCGACCGACTCGTGAGCTCTCGCGTAGGTCGCGTGGACCTCCGCGCTGGCTGTGTTCAGGAGCTCGGCTCGCTTGAGCAGGGCGTTGGTCGCTTCGAGTCGCTCGTCGTTGGCTCGGCCATGATTCACAGGAAGCTCGAAGGGCACGGCGGCGAGCATCGCACCGCAGATGTTCGCCGTCAAATAGCCGGCCACGAAGAACGGGAATCGACCGGCATCGGCCGCAACGACCCCATCGCGGTGTTGATGATGGGCATTCGCGGCGATAGCCGTCGGGCGTCGTCTCGGCTCCGTCTCGGTGATCGGTAGCGCTCCCCGGATCCTCTCGGTGCGCGGGCGCGGCATCGATCCGAGCGAGTCCACGATCCAACGCGTCCGCAACCCGAGCGCAGAGACCTTTAGGCTGGATCTGTGTTCGAGCGCTTGACTGATCGAGCCCGGAACGCGGTGGTGCTTTCGCTGGAGGAGGCGGGGGCGTTGAAGCATCAGTACGTTGGGAGCGAGCACATGCTGCTCGGGCTGGTGGGCGAGGAGGATGGTCGTGCGGGGCGGGCGCTCCGGAACCTGGGTATCACCTTTGAGCGCGTGCGTTCAGAGGTCGTGCGTAGTGTCGGTGTGGGCGAGATGGAGACCCGCGGTCAGATTCCGTTCAAGCCGGACGCCAAGAAGCTTCTGGACGTTGTTGCCTCGCACGAGGTGAGCATCGGGCACTACTACATCGAGACGGAGGACCTGCTGCTGGCGCTGCTCAGCGACACGAACAGCATCGCTTCCGGCATCCTCGCCCGCCTTGGGGCGGACCCCGAGAAGATCCGCAGCGAGGTTGAGCGGCTGACGCCGAAGTCTCCTAGGCGCAAGCGATGATGCCGCTGCTCTAGGAAGACGCGGTTCGGGTGGTCTGCTGGGCCGCTTCGGCGGGAGCGGGATCGAGTCCTGCCGCCAGCGCACCTGTGACTTCCTGGATTAGGCGGTGTGAGCGTCCCCAGCCCGACACCTTCCACGTCAACTCGCCCGGCGAGCCGTCTGTGGGTGTTGCCTTGACGAGCCATGGGCGCCCGAGGACCGCGCGGGCAAGGATTCCCAGTGCGATCAGCAGTCCGAGAACGATCAGCTCGATCCCGAATAGGAGCAGGGGGATCAGCACGACGGCGAAGACCACGGACCCGACGAGGATAAGGGCCCACGCGCCGAGCTCTTCCAGGCCGCCGAGGTCTGGCATCGGGGTGATCCACGCGGCTTCCGATGCTGCTCCCGGCGCATGAACCGTGCGCCATCTGGGTTTCCTGCGCGTAATCCAAACGCGCCCGACCGTCCATCGGTCACCCGCTTGCGTCGTGACCGAGCGCTTGATCGACACCATCCTGGCCCAAAGTTACCGCGTACGCACACCTTGAGAGAACGCGACGAGAACCCGGCTTGCGATTGTCAGCGCAGGCCGTCGATGATCGCGATCAGCTCGTCCTGCTTGTAGCCCTGTTTGCGGGCGAACGCGAGGAGCTCGCGCGCGCGGGCGATGACTGCTCCCTGCTCTGCGGTTCGGCTGACGTGGACGCCCGTGCCTCGACGGAACTCCAGTAGCCCCTCATCGCGTAGAGCACGGAGGGCCTTGAGCACGGTGTTGGTGTTGACGCCCATCACCGACGCGACATCCTTTGCTGGGGGTAGGCGGTCGCCAGGGCCGGCGTCGCCTTCGGCGATGGAGCGTCGGATCTGGGCTGCTACCTGGTCGTGTAGAGAGGTCGGGTCTGTGCGGTCGATGCTTTCCAGCATCGCTAGATGTGGATCGTCGCGTGGATGTGGCGAAGGAGTTCTAGCCGCTGTGCTTGCGTTCCGCCCGCTGTGACAAGCCATGCCCCGTTGATCCGCTTGGCCGTGAAGTTTTTTTCTCCCGGCGCTGGACGCGGCAGGCCAGGTTCGATCCCGCGAATGAATGTTTGTCCTCCTGGCGCTTCGTAGAAGCCTGCGCCGATTGAGGCCATGTCTGGAAGAGCAGCGGGTGTGGTGCCTGGGTGTTCGGCATCGAGCAGGATGGAGGCGTTGGTGTGGGTTCCTCTCAAGGAGTACACGGTGTTGGCGCATGATTGGAAGGCTGGGCTGCCGAGGCTGCGGTAGCCCTTCACGCGCGAGATGAACGCGCCGCCCACGGGTGCTAGACCGGGGACGCCGGTAGCAGTGATCTGGCACGCGCCCGCTGGCGGGCTCGCCGGGGAGCCCCACCGTCGAGGCGCGTAGGGGCCTTCGAACTCGTGGCGCTTCGGCAAGCTTTCGAAGCCTTTCACGTCGATCCGTTCGTGGCGGGCGTTGAACGCGATGGGTCCAGTGGCTCGCGCACGCGCGCCGAGGCGATGCGCTCGGGGGAGGTTGATGATCGCGTATCGCAGTCCGAATGGCAGGCCGCCCGAGCGAGTCGCGACGGGCGCGTATTCACTAACTGACACGAACGCGACCTTCGGTGCGGTGATGATTGTCTCCCACTTGCCATGGGCGTCAGCCTCGATTCCCTGCATCTGGGCCTCATGCGTGATCAGGCTGCAGCATCCGGCGCTCCCTCCGCCGTGGGAGTTCTCGATGATCATCCAGCCGACTGCTCCTCCTTGCAAAGCCGGAACGAGCCGCACCCCTTCCTGATCACCTGCGCGCGCGGAGGTGGTGGACAGCACTCGCTTCGGCCTTCCTGCGCGTAAGCGGGGTGAAGTCGTCTTGTCAGATCGCGCACCAGACGCGAGCAGAAGAACAGCCGCCAGAGCGCCAACTGCAGTAGCGACGAGGACGATTCCGGTCCAGCGCCGCCTTTGACGCCGACGCGCCTCCTCGATCACACCCTGTTCAACCCCTGCCGCCACTGGCTGCAGCCCCGCGAGATCAGCGTCGTCGGGTGAGCGAACCGGAGGAGTCGACACCGACACCATAGAGCTAGTATAAGTAGCATCATTACCCATGTCAAGTGATAGGCGCACCGTGCCCTCGGGGGCCGTGCGGCGGCCGGCGAGAGAGTTCAGCTCGGCGGCAACGCACCCAGCAGATGATGCTATGTATACTAGCGCCATCCTGCTGAGCCTGGAGGTGTTGTCTTGGCCGTTACCGCTCCACCACCACCGAAGCCAGAAGATGGCGTTATCAAGGAAGCTCGACGCCGCGAGCACCTGCGGCGCGCAGGGTTCGCCGGTGCGTCGCTGCTGATTCTCGCTGGGCTTGCGGTTGGCGTCCTCGCCCTGTTTGGCGGTAGGAGTTCCGCGCGCCGTGGCGCACGTGGCGATCAGAAAAGCGCCTCGGCGAAATCACCTGCACGGTTGGACTTGGGCATTCGTCTCTCGCCTTCCCTAGCCGGGGGGACCTATGGCTGGTGTATGGCTGTCGAGGAAGGCTCGGGGATTACGGGAGGTCCTTGTGGCGTGGTCCCGGTCGCCAACAGGCCCCTCGCTAACGGTCTAAGCGTGGGCGACGCCCGACGGTGGGAGTTGATCGTCCTGACCGCGCCCGAGGTTGCGTCCGTGGTCGCCAACGGCGCGCGTCCAGTGCCGACCCTCGCTCCCTCGAGCACCACCTTTGGCCTGCGAGTCGCGCGCATCGTGCTACCAGTCGAGGTCAGACGCTCGCGCCCAGGAAAGCCGGAATTCCGCCTTGCGCACGAACCCAAGTTGCTACCCCTCAACGCACAAGGGAACAAGCTCGCGAGTCCGGAGTTGGGCGCCACGGCTCTACCTGGGGGTAGCGTGGACCTCGCAGCGCATGGTCCATGTTCTCTGAGCATCAGCGGATTGCCTGGGCTCACTCAACAGTGGAGTCATGTCGCGAGCGCGATCAGTCCCTATCCCGGCAGGCTTGTCGGCCGTGCCTTCTTCTCCTGCATCGACGTCGGGTACAGCTTCCAGAAGTGGCCGTCCGATGCGGCGATCTTGCTGGACGCTGCCCATCCGGGCGTCCCGCCGGCACCGATTCCGGGGCTCAAGGCAGTGGATGGCCATCCTGGCTTTTTCAACGGGCCAGGCGCTGCCAACGGCGAACTCAGTGCTATCCGGCGAGGGAATGCGTGGCTAGTGGTAGCTGGAGGCAAGGACCTCGATCAACGGCTCGAGGTCCTCAGGCACCTCACAGCCACCGTCCGATACCGTCGCTGAGCGCAGTCTGCTGGAGCGCTCCGATCCGGCGAGGGTGAGCCCAGGGCCGGTCGGGAGCGCCGCTCGCCTCCCCGGAGGGGATCGCCTCGCCAGCGACCCCGCCAGCGTCGAGGCTCGGCAGCAGATGCGCGCCCCTCAGAGATCTCCGGCGGTCGCGCGCGCCGCGCCTCTCCTTCGTCGTCTCGAGCCACTGCCAGCGCGACGCGCAACCGGGGCCACTGCCGCTTAGCAACGCGAAGCAGGCGCGAGCGCAGCCCCAGCCGGCGCTGTCGAGAGTCGTCGGGAGCAGCAGGAACGTGCGGCCGAGCAGAAACGACTGCTTTCACGCGCAGGGAGTCGTTGAACCTATGCCTCCTCGGCGAGCGAAAGCAGCATTTGCAGCCGCTGATCCGGTGTCCGCACATGCCCCGCATGCTCATCGACGGTAACCGTTGCGTGCGGGACATGAGCAGCCAGCCATTCCCCGTGGGCGGGCGGCACGAGCACATCCATGGCGCCATATCTAATCTCGACTGGCACCCCTATCTCTTGGACGTCAAATCCCCATGGCTGCGTGACGAACGCGAGCTCATCATCCACCCAGCCGGTCGCGCCCTGGGTGTACATCTCGGGCGTTGCGGCTCGGCGCGCCGCGAGAGCCCAAGGTTCGTTGAGCACGGCCCAGTCTGACGCGGACAGTTTCGCTTTGCGATACAGCGCAAGCGGATCATCGGCGACGCGCTCGAGCGCTTCCCGCACCTGAGGCTCGAGATTGCGCCTGAGCGTCTCTTCGCCGGCGAGTGCCCAGTGGGCCTCCCTCACGTTGACCGGGTCGAGCCCCGCGAACCAGTCGAGGCCCGCGGCATCGAATGGCGCCAGCCCAACGAGGCAAGCCGCTCGCGTCACGCGGTCAGGCAGCCGCGCAGCAACAGCAAGGGCGTGGGGGCCACCCCCGGAGCTGCCCATGACCGCGAAGCGGCCGATCCCGAGGTGATCCGCGATCGCTGCAACGTCCTCGATGCAGTCGACCACGCTGCGACCGCGCAAACGTGCGGAGCGCCCGTACCCTGGCCGATCGTAGGTCACCAGTCGCACACGAGCCGCAGCCACCTTCGACGGTTCGAGATACCGGTTGGCCAGCCGGCAGCCGGGCGTGCCGTGCAGCATGAAGATCGGAAACCCGGCTGGGTCCCCGATCTCCTCGTAAGCCAAGCCGCGCCCTTCGATCGTCGCCACGAGGGCGGCGCTCACCCTTGCTCCGAGCACATGCGTCCACGGTACTCAGTACGCGACTTGCCCGCGCTTGACTCGGCGCTCCCGGACGCGACGTTGACAATAGGTCGGTGATCGATCTATGCTGTCCAACATGGAATTCCGGCCGCCGAGCTATTTTGCGCTCGCGGCGATGATCGATGGGCCGCTGCACGGCTACGCAATCGTGCGTCGCGCGGCGGAGCTGTCCGGTGGCACGGTCCACTTGTCGACCGGTACGCTGTACGCGCTGCTGGAACGAGCGATGGCGGACGACTTGGTGGTGGCCGGGGCGCCCTACGTCGAGCGCGGACGGACCCGGCGCGACTATGCGCTCACGCCAGCGGGGCGTACCGCTCTGCAGACGGAGGCCGACACGTTGGCGCACGCCGCCAAGACCGTGACGCGCCGCTTGCGGGCGACCGCCGGAATGGCGGCGGCATGATCGCCGAGCGTCTCGCCGGGATCGCGCTCCTCGCCTACCCGCGGCAGGTCCGCGAGTCCCGAGGCGCCGAGATGCTGGGCACTGTGCTCGACCTCAGCGAGGGGTCCCCGTGGCGGGTGCTCGGTGAGAGCCTGGCGCTCATCCGTTCGGGCCTGAGAGCGCGCGCGCGCATCACGGCCGCATCGGGCAGCCGGCGTCTCGCCGCGACGGTATGCGCCCAGACGGCGACCGTGTGGGGGCCCGTTCTCCTGATCGCTTACCTTCAGCTCGACAGGATGATCGCGGGCTCCAGCGTGGCGCAAGGCGAAGGCGGGCTCTTCCTGACCCCATCGGTGACCGGGGAAACCTCGCTCTTCCTGCTGCAGGCGCTGATCGCCGTGTCCGTCGCCGCTGCGCTGTTCGGCTACGACCGGATCGCTGCCCTGTTCGGTCTCGCGTGGATCGGGGCGTCCCTTCAACATTACCTCTCGGTCAGTTGGCGGTGGGACCGGCCGGGACATGCGATCGCGCTCCTGGTCGTACCGGCGGCTTGCTACCTCGTCATGCTGCTGATGCCGCGGGCGCGGAGTCGCGATGCCCGGCGCCTACTGTCGCTGGCCGCCGCCACGCTGGTGGGTCTGGCGCCCTCGCCAGCCTTCACGAACTATGGCTACGGGCTCGGCGGCATCGTGCTACTCGTGCTGCTGGTGGTCGGTCTGTTCCTGTTGCCTGCAGGGTCGAGCCTGCCGCTTGCGTTAGCCCTGGCGCTGCTCGCATACGGATTATCGCTCTGGGGGGTGGTCCCGATCAACGGCTCCGCGGCGCGGTGGGCGATGACGACAGCGGGCCCGCTGCTACTTGTCGCTGGCGCCGCGCTGCGGCTTGCTTCGGCCCGCCGCCGCCTGGAAGGCTAGCCGCAGCTAAGCAACTTCCGGTTCACCGGTCGCGCTTGGCTCAACCTTTTCGGTCGTGCGCGGACTTAACGTGTTGACGAGCCGATTTCCGAGGAAGGGCGTAGATGGACTTCTTGCAGCGGGGTCGTACGCACGCGGAGTTCGAGCAGTTCGTGGCGGGCCACGTTGATCGGCTGCTGGGCGCCGGCATTCTCATGACCGGTGATCCCGTTGAGGCTGAGGATCTCGTCCAGGAGTGCTTGCTGCGGGTCGCGCGGCGGTGGCCAAGAGTCAGACGGATGGACCATCCGGGCGCATATGCACGGCGGATCCTCGTGAACCTCGCGCTCAGAGGAGCAGCATCGCGTAACCGCCGTACCGCAGAGATTGATGCCGCCGGGCCAGGGTCACCCATGGAAGCGGCCCCGGCCTTGGACAGCAAGTTGGCGCTCATCGACGCTTTGCGCCTGCTGCCACGGCAACAGCGGGCAATCATCGTGCTGCGCTACTTCGAGGACCTGTCGGTAGCGGAAGTCGCAGACCTCCTGGGCTGCTCTGTCGGGACCGTCAAGAGCACGGCTTCGCGAGGCTTGGTGCGGCTGCGAGAGGTGCTAGAAGCGCCGGTCGCCGACGATCACGCTGGCGGCGAAGAGTCGGCATCACAACGAGAAGGAGCACTACCTCGTGACCGTGAAATCTGAAGAGGAACTGCGTCAGGCGCTCGCACAGTGCGCCGATGAAGCGCCAGCTGCTGCGTCCGAGCGGCTGCGCCTGATCGACTATCACCCGCGATCCTCGCGGGTACGCCCGTCGCTCGTGCTCGCCAGCAGCGCAGGAGCCGCTGCCCTAGCCGCGATTGCGCTCTCGATCATCGGGCTCGGAGCCGGAGCACAGCGTGCCTTCGCAGGTTGGACCCCCGTCACAACAATGCCCGCACCCGGTCAGGTGGCCGCCGCCCAAGCGACTTGCGTGAAGAGGCTTGGAGCTTCTGGGCGTGTCATACCGCCTCGAGCATCGAGCGCCTGGCATCCAGTACTCAGCGACGCTCGCGGCCCGTTCACCACGGTGCTCTACCAAGCTGACACTGGCAGAGCCGAGGCATCCTGCCTCAGCGGACCCTCGCGATACGACTGGTCGCTGAACGCGACCGTCGACCCGCGGCAAGTGATTCCCGCCGCAGGCCAGATCGCGGTGGTCTCCTACGGAAGCAGAGCTACGCCGCGATCAGCCGGGGGACGGCATTTCAGGCAGATTGTCGGGCGAGTCGGCGCGGGCGTCACCCGAGTCGTCCTCGTACTACGCGACAGCACGCGCGTCACAGCAACAAGCGCCCAGGGATGGTTCCTCGCGTGGTGGCCGGGCACTCAGCAAACAGTCTCCGCAGAAGTAGTCACGGCTACTGGGACTAGCACGCAGCAATTGGGACCGGCATGAATGCAACTCGCTCTGGGGCTGGCGGAGCCCCTCGATGATCGAGATCACCTCAGCAGGCTGCGCCCACCACTCAAATCCTTCTGGCGGCGGATCTCAAAACCCGCGCTGCCGAAGCTAGCGTGACCCGGTGAAGCAGGTAGCGATTGCTAAGCAGGCTGACGGCGAGGGCGTCGTGCGAGACCGAACGTTCGAGGACTGCGAGATCGTCGGTCCCGTGGCGCTGGTGCCTGTCGGCGTAGACAACCAGATCCTCGACTGCGAATATCCCGGGACGCCCGAGAACCTGGCGCAGCTGCATTTTGGAACCGGACCAGTCGTGCTTCTGATCGGATGCACCCTTCGGCGCTGTCGATTTGCTCTCGACGTGGACGCGGCACAGCTAAGGCCCACAACCTGAGCCGCTTCGCGCTCAGGTTTGCTTGCGTCGCCTGGAGCGGTGTCAAGGCCGGTTGAAAGTTGACCCTGTAGCGCCGGTTGAAAACTGACCCCCCCTTGGGTTCGCCGGCTGCGCGTGGAGCGAGGCGCGTAGCGCCGAGCGGAGCGCGCTGCCCGGTGGCGGTTTCGGCGTGCGGGGGTGGTTTCGGCGGGTCGGGCGAGAAGCACAGGCGCTGTAGCGGCTGCTGCGGGCCTGCGCGGGGTGTCCGCTTGTGTTTGCTCAGGGTGCTTCGGCGCGTTGGCGGGCGGGGGGCCCGAGGTCGCGGTCCTTGAGGCGGTAGCTGTCGCCCTTGAGCGAGAGGATTTCGGAGTGGTGCACGAGCCGGTCGACCATCGCGACGGCGACGGCGTCATCCCCGAAGATCTCGCCCCAGGCGGAGAACGGCTTGTTGGAGGTGACGATCAGGCTCGCGCGCTCGTAGCGGCGGGAGACGAGCATGAACATGAGGTTCGCTGCTTGCGGGTCAAAGGGGATGTAGCCGACCTCGTCGCAGACCAGCAGCGGGACCCGCTCGAGCCGTTTCAGTTCGTCCTCCAGGCGCCCTTGGCGTTGGGAGTCCGCGAGCGGCGCGACCCACTCGGTTGCGGTGCGGAACAGCACGCGCTGCCCGGCCAGGCAGGCGCGGATCGACAGCGCGACCGCGAGGTGCGTCTTGCCGGTGCCGGGTGGCCCGAGCAGCACGACGTTCTCCTTGGCGTGCAGGAAGTCGAGCTGGGCGAGGTGCTCGATCACCTGCTTCTTGATCGAGCGCTGGAAGGTGAAGTCGAACTCCTCGAGCGTCTTGCGCGCCGGGAACCTCGCTGTCCGGATGCGGGCCTCTCCGCCGTGCGCGTCCCGTGCGTTGGTCTCCGTTGACAGCAGCGCTTGGGCGAAGCGCTCATAGCTCCACTCCTCCTGGCGGGCGCGCTCGGCGAGCTTCGGTAGCGCCTTCGCTGCCGTCGGGGCCTTCATCGCCCGGAACAGATGCTGGAGCTCGGAGGTGGCGCTCACGCGATCAGCTGGTCATAGACAGCGAGCGGGCGCTGCTCGACAACAATCTCGCGGCGGCGCTCCCCGCGACGCTCTTTCAAAGCACGCGCATGCTCGAGCGTGGTGATCGTGCGGTTCTTCGCGAAGCTGCGCTCGTGCCGGCAGGCAAGCTCCCCGCTGTCCAGGGCGATCGCCGTGATCTCTCGGTGGCCGACGCGCACTTCCACACGCCGCCCGACGAGCCCGGGATCGAGCGAATAGTCGTTGGTGTCCAAGCGCAGATACGGGTCCGGCGGCACTCGTGTGACCCAGCGGCGGTCGGTATCGGGCGGCTTCTCGGGCAGCGCCCGCATCATCTCGCGCTCCTCGATGAGCCGGTCGACCGGACGGGCGCGGATCGTGCGGTGCCCCCGGCTGTTGGCCTTCTCAAACCAGCCGTCGAGTTGCAGCTGGAAGTCGAGGTGGTTCGCGAACTGCCGCCCCGGCTCGAAATTGCTCTCCAAATACAGCTGCAGGCGCTCGACGACGCCCTTCGCCTGCGGGTCTTTGGCTTCACAGAAGTACCAGTCGACCGGCAGCTGCCCGCAGAACGCCGCATAGCTCTCGGTCGGACGGCCCCCGCCGGCGTGCAGGCACCCCTACCGGTCCCACACCAAAAGCTCTGGCAGCGCGCCGAGGCTCCACAAACAGCGGGCCATGCCCCAAAGCACGTCCGGTGCCTCCTTGCTGAAGATCAATGCGCCCGCGCCCGCGCGAGAGAACCCCATGCAGGCGACCACGACCCACGCTCGCCGCAGCTGACCATGACCGACGGGAACCGGGGCGGAGGTCTCCCACAAGTCCCACTGGCAGATCTCCCCCGGCCGATACACCGTCCGCTGAAACGTCCTGGGCGCCAGAAACAGCGGGCGGACCTCCCGCAGATAGTCATCCACGATCGTCTTGGCGCCCGCGAACCCGAGCGGCTCGATCAGCTCCCTGACCCGCACCCCCGGCAGCTTGGGATCACGGCGCAGCAGCTCGTGGATCTCCTCCTTGAACGGGTCGAGCTTCGACGGCGCCGCCGTCCGCTCATACCGCGGCGGGGCCTCCGAACGCAACGCCAGACGCACCGTGTTGCGCGACAGGCCCGTCCGGCGCGCCAGCTCCTTGATCGAGACCCCACGAACAAAATGCTCCCTGCGCAGCTCCGCCCAGCGCTCCACGTCCAGCACGACCCTTCTCCCGGTCTCGGTGACATGACCGAACCAGGCTCAAAGCACCCCCGGACGCCTCCGCCACCACCCGAGGGGGGTCAATATTCAACCGGCGAAGGGGGGTCAGTTTTCCACCGGCGCCGACAAGCGGCGCTTGAAAAGCCATTTGCTGCCCTCGATAATCGCCGCGACCAGCGACACGGACACGAGATCGGAGATGAATGCGCCCAAGTGGCGAGCGGTGAGAGCGCTGACACCGACCACCACGATCGCCACCACCCCTAGGCCCAGCCGTCGTCGCCATGGCCGTATCGCCGCGAACCATTCGTCGGCGTGGCGGACGCACCCGGCCGCGCGAGCAAGGCCGTCCTCGATGGCTCCGTTGACGCGAGCAGGACAGGATTCACGGTGGTTCACTGGCTCCCCCCTGGCAAGAGCCCCTGTGCTCGACTGGCTGCGTCGAGGATGACCTGCGCACGAGGCCACACCACCCAGTGGCCCACCAGTTGCGCCGGCATGTCACCTGCGACGCCTTGCAGTCAATTGACGGAATGTCCGGCTGTTGACGGCCCTAAAGACGATGATGCGACTGAACGAGGAGCCATCGATCCGCAGCGCATAACACCCCGCGCCCTTCAGAAGGGCCTCTGTGGCGTACCAGTGGCCGCCTTCCGGGAGTTCGAGTTTCCGCACGACGTGGTCGTTTTCGATAAGCCAGTCGACCCGCCTGGGTCCGTCGATCTGCTTGCCTTCGACGGTGATTGCGCCAGCGTAGGGTGGAGTGGGGACGGCGAAGAGGACCTTGTTTCCCCAGAGACCGCCAGGATGACGCTCGGCAGGCCCCTCTCCTTCGTAGTCGATCACGCCGCCTGCCGCGGGCGGCGCGACCGAGAACCCCATGATCGGGTACACCGGCCCGTGTCCGAGCGTGATGATCGTCGTATGCGTCGCGTGACCGCCCGGCGTGCGTGTGCAGCGCGCGCCCGGAGCGAGCCTCGGGAACGGTAGGGCCCCGACCATTCTTCCTGGAGTGACGGAAGCAGCTACCGCCGCGCTGCTGTGGTGCGTGTTGTTGTGTGTCCCTCCACAGGAGGCCAGCACGACCGCCGCGGCGAAAAGCCCGAACAATGCTCTGCGCCAAACCGTGAACCGTCCAGCGACGTTTGCCGGCATCGCCGGCGAGGTCGTGGTTCGTACGGCGCGGCTCATGGCGTCACCTGATACACGGGCGGAACTCGAAGGGCTTGAAGAGCTCGCTGACGGAGACCTGCCGACCACTTCCCTGCACCGCTTGGAGCTCGAGCTCACGCATGCTCGCGCGATCCGGGGACAGCGCCGCCAGCTCGTTGGAGTCGCTCTCACCAGTGGCCTTCATGGCGGTGATCGCGTCGACTAGCGTCGTTTCGCTTTCCTTCGCCTCCCGGGTCAGCTCGGATCGAACCGCGTCGGGGATTGGATATCTGTCCCGGCTGAGGATCACCCGCAATTCGTACCCCGTTTTCGCGCAGATCCTTGCAACGCGCGCCTTCGTCGATGCGACACACGCCTGGAAGTGGAAGCGGCCTCGAATGAGAGTGTCGCCGGCAGGGCACGGTAACTTAATCTTCGCCGTTGCGTGAAAGGCCCCGCACGCCGACAGGAACACGACCGCCAACCACATCCAGCGCGTCCGTCGCGCGCGCCGCGCCGATCCTCGGTCGCTCGGTCGGTCCTGGAGCACCGCGGCAACGTTAGCTCTCGGCCGCGTTTGGGAACAGTCCGGCCCCCGATCATCCCGCACGTCGCCAAATGCCTTCTGGCTTGTCGTGCCCGACTCTGCGCTTGATGGTCTGGAACCACCAGGTGGTCTGCCCAGCCAGGGCCGAGGAGCGGGTGTACGCTTCGCGGCGTGCCCGAACTGATCGGCGCGGAGGGGCGCGGGCGGCTGGGAGCTCTTGCCCTCACAGTCGGTTCGGTCCTGCTCGGCGCGGCGGCTGCATCGGCGGCTCTCGCGGCTACCCCGATGGTGCTTCCTACGTTCGTCGCCGGTCCGCTCCTTAGCGGCGGGACGTTGATCTGGCAGGACAGGGCAGGCCTGGAGGCGCAGTCTCCCGGCGGGGCGGCCCGGTCGCTGCTGATGGGCGGCACACTCGCAGAGGTATCCACTGGCGGCGGTTGGGTCGCAGTCCTCACCGACGGCGGGGTCATGGCCGGGCCTGCCGGGGCCAAGCTGACCAAGGTGAAACTGCCGCGGGGGTGTGAGCCGCTTGCAGCGGCGGGACCTCGACAAGGCCGCAACGGCTCATCGCGCGGGGCCCGCGCGCTGCTCGCGATAACCGGCCGGCGTCTGGTTGAGGTGGTCGGCCCGAACTGTCGCGTGCGTCAGCGCTCTAAAGGCGGCGCGTTCAGACTGCTCGCGTTCGACTTCGATGGCCATTACGCCGGGCTGCTGCGCCGCCTGCCGGCCCAGCCACTCGCCGTCTCGGCAACCAGAACGACGGTCGCGGTGATCACTGGGACCGCCCGCGAGGGCTCGTACACCGTTACCGTCGTCGGGCCCGGTGGTTCCCGGGTCGCGACGTTCCGGATGGTCGGTCAGTCTGAGCTGGTCAGGAGCGACCTGCAGACCGACACCGCGGGAGACGTGTTTGCCAGCGTCCTCCTCGAAGAAGGCGGGCTTGGGTTTACAGGGGGATTCGACGGAACGCGCGGCCTCGTTCTCCCCGGCGCGGGCGCGAGATTCGAAGTCGGACCTCACGCGACCGTGACGCCGCAGTCCGGGCTGGTCCCTGAGACGGTCGTGTCGATGTCGCAGGGCAACCTGGCCTTCCTCACCTCGATCCCGACCAGCACGACCAATGAAGCCGTAAGCGGCGGTGTGTATGAGAGCGTGCCTGCCGCTCCCTACGAAGAGATCGAGGTTCTGGATATCGGCGCGCACGCCCCTGTGGCGACAATCGAGATCGCGCCCGACAACGAGGTTCTCGGCATCGCGCTCGAAGGGACGGACCTGACGTGGATCGAGCAACCGGTCGCTGTTCACCTCGGGCCCCCGACGAGCAATCCGACACTGCCCACCTGCAGCTTTGGAGTGTCGCCGACTGGGCCGCCGAATGTTGAGCGCGAGAATCTCGCCGAAAGCGGCCCCACCCCAATAACCGTCGGCAGCTCACCGACACCAGTCCCATGCACGCGAGGCCCGGCTCCACCCTAGACACTGAGCCGGCAAGTATTGCGGCGCGACCGGAGGCCGGACGTGAGCGCTATGAGGTCTTGAGCGCCCCGATCGGTGCGACGGGAGTCTTGTCGGCCGGGCAGGCCCACCAGGCTGCGCCCTCGCGCTGGGCAGGCGCGAGCGGGTGTGTATGACGCGGGCAGCGTGGACGGGCTTGGCCCCACGCCTCAACCAGCTCAGAGAAATGCTCCTGCATGCGGTCGGCGAGCAGCACCAGACGGCTCACTTCGGGTTCATTCGCGACAACCCCGATGCCGAACCCGAACCCGTCAGGCTCCGTGAATACCACGATCGACATGTTCTCGCACTCCTCGTCCGGATAGCAGCCCACCGATAGCTCGACGGGCGTCGGCTGCTGAAAATCGTGCAACACGGCCTCCACCGGCGCGCGCAGCCACGCCGGAAGCGGTTTGAGCTCCGGGCGACGCGGCCGGAGATACTCTGACGCCGGAGTGAAGGCGAAGCGGAAAGAAAAGCCCTCGTCCTCGGTCATGTGAGCACCGTAACGCTTCCGCCGACGACACCTCGCCGAGGGACGGTTCCGACCCTCAAGGCGCTCGCCCTGCGGGGGGGCAGGCCTAGACTGCCGGTGTGCGCCGACTGCCAGCCTTCCTTGTGATCAGTGCCCTCGCCGTGTGCCTGCTCTTCCTCGCTGGTTGCGGCAGCGCCCACCACTATCCGACGCCGGCAAACACCTACCTGGTCTCGGGGAGTGACCGCACCCAAGTTAACGTGCCCGAACTTGAACGGGCCATCGAACGTCTGCGCCGAGCAATCTGCGCGACGGGAGTCCAGTGGGAAAGGCCAACGCGGCTGATCCGGTTGCCCGATGGCGACGTGGAACTCGCCCCCAACCTCAAGAGCCTCCAGGTGATTAGACACAACGGACACGACATCTACCCGGCCGCGATTCACGCTCCTCGCGTCGAGCGAGTCTGCGAACAGACGCGACTTGAACTGCGGAAGATCGTCGACACGAATCTGTTCCCTAGCGAATCACCAGGACGGGAAGAAAAGCAACTCAAGGCATTTGAAAAAGAAGGGCCCCCTAATGAACGACCCCGCTACAATGCCACCGTCGCCGCCGGGTTAGCAGTTGTAGAACGCACTATTTTCACGCTCGAACACTCGGCTCTTGCGGGAGAACAAGCGGCCGTGAGGTATGTGTTGCCACGGCTGGAGGAACACCGACGTGGCCTTAGAGAAGTCGCGCGCGAACTAGAGGCCCGCCGCGTAATCAAAGGCTCCTACGCCGCGACGTGGTATTCGCGGATTACCGAAGTTGCACATGGCTGCACTGGCCGAGGCGGAGGGGCACCATTCCCAGGTGCCGCCTGAAGCCGCCCGCCCGCGAACACTGTCGCGAGGCGTTCCTACGCGACGCTCTGCCGCGTCCGGAAGCGGCTCCTCACGTGCTCTGCGTCGGCGGCGCCGATCCGCCCGACGCAGCCAACGATCTCCGCATCCCTCTCGGTCTGCAACACGCCTCCTCACGGTCAACGAAACCCATCTGGAGGGATGTCGAGCGAACCCGACCGCAGACCCCCCCACGAAATCGCAACGGATTCCCGATCGAGCGTCCGTTTGTTGCGGTGGGGGGTCTGCCAACTGAAGCACCAGCCGTAATGCTCTTCTGGCTCGCGGGTCTAGGTAGCGGTGGCGGGTGCGGCTATCGCGATGCTTGGGGGCTGCGTGATGCGGCTGCCGGTGTCCCGAGATGCCGAGGGAGTCTCAGAATCATTGAAGAGGTGTCCGGACTGCGCCGAGACGGTTCAGGCAGCGGCGCGAGCGTGTAAGCATCGCGGCAGTCGATTTCGACCGCCACGATCTCCTGCCCGGCCAGCGGCCAATAGCCCTGCGTGGGGCGGGCTCGTGGTGACCTCCCACGCGGCCGAGAGCCGCTACGGGCTACGGACTGTACGGCGACCCAAGTCGGCGTGCAGGCGCGTTCCTGCTTGTGTTATGGCCGTTTGCCGTGTCGGTCGCCGCGCGCGACGTCGCCTGATACGTCACACCTCGCCACACCCGCTGGTCTGGCTTGAGCGCCTCCGGCTGTGGCCGGAGCTCCGTGCGGGCATTCAATCTCGTTACCATCGCGACGCAACCCGCTACCGCGACTGGCTCTGCTACAGAGGCTGCCAAAGGTACCTATCGACTTCAGGATCGGGCCGCTGTGTGACAACCCGGCCGCCCCCTTTGTGCGCGAATTCGCTAGTGCCGTTCCACGTCCACCAGCCCGCGAAGACTTCCAATTCCGTTTTGCTTTTTTCTTCCTTTTCCTTGTTACTTGCGACCTCCCCGATTTCGGGAGCCTGTCCGGACGCCCCGAACATGTCCCACGTGTACTTATACACTGCGGGGTCGGGCCGTTCGGTGACCACCGGCCCGCCGTTGCTCCGTTGGTGCACGTATTCTTTGCCGTTCCACGTCCACCAGCCCGCAAAGACTTCCAATTCCGTCGTGCTTTTTTCTTCCTTTTCCTTATTACTCGCGACCTCCCCGACCTCCGCGGCACCTCCTGGCGACCCGAATAGCTGCCACGTGTATTTGTACTCGCTGAGATTCGGGCGTTCGGTGGGGACTGCGCCGCCCCCTTTGGACACGTATTCGCCGCTTCCGTTCCACGTCCACCAGGCCGCGAAGATTTCAAACACGCCTTCACTTTCCTTTTTCTTATTGACCGCGACCTCACCCACCTCGGGAGCGCCTCCGGTGGATCCCAACAGCTGCCACGCGTACCTATACACGGTCGGTTCAGGGCGTTCCATTACGACTGTGCCGCCGTTGCCCGGCTGGTGCACGTATTCTGTGCCGTTCCACGTCCACCACTGCACCACGACTTCTAGTTCGTTTCTTTCTTCCTTTTGCTTGTTACTCGCTATCTCGCCAAGCTCAGGGGCACCTCCGGCCCACCCGAACTCCTGCCAGGTGTAGGTGTACTTTGTTGGTTCGCCGCCCGACGTCACTACGCGGCCCTCGGCCTTGCCTAGGTATTCAGCGCCGCTAAGGCCCCACCACCCCGCCGACAGTTCGAATTCGCTCGCCTTGTTCACCGCGACGAGCCCGAGCTCCGGCGGCGAAGTTGCAAACGTGCCTTCTTCGCACGTCGTCCCGATGTCGTTCGCGTCGCACAGACGGTAGACGTAGCCCGTCTCCGGGGCCAGACCAACGATGGTGGCGTTGACGTTCGTCCAATTCAGACTTGGTTCTGGCAGTAGGGTTTTCGCCGTGGTGCTCCATGTGGATTCTGTCGTTGGCCGATATTCAAAATAATATTCGATCCCTTGCAGGCTCTGAGAGCGTACTTTGCCCGATAGCGTCGCTCGTGTGCTCGTTACTTCTGATGCGAACACTTCATGAACGCCCGGCTTACCCTGCGGACCGAAGATGATCTGTGCAGCACTCCGCGCCTTATCGCTTGAGCCCCCGGACGGCGCATAAAGCTCTGTGTCTTCCGTTTCCTTTTCCGGTTCTTTGTCAGCGCAGTTGACGGTTCCGTCGTTTCCAAGGGCAAACTCGTAATAGAACGCGTGTTCCAGATTGAGAATGTTTGGGATAAATGCTTCGGCGAGATACGTCGCATCTGATGCCTGCGCGGCTTCTCCGCGAGGTTTGGTTTCGCCAGGCCTGCAGTAATAGGCTCCCACCTCGGTAAACCAGATCCGATCGGTTTTTCCGGCTGGAAGGCCAGCCCTAAATTCTTCCATGCGGGTTTTGGAGTGACTTTCCACTGACGAGTATGGGTGGATACCCCAATTGCCCGGATCGGCTGGGCTGAGTTTGGCCTTATATTCTTTCTCGTATTTGGCCATGTTTGCTTCGTCGAGAAAGTCCCCGGCTATGGCCGTGCAAGCGTGGGTGCCGCACACCGAGTACGCAGAGTTCATGTATTCTGCGGCCCTGGTGGGCGTAGCGTAGAAATTGACTCTCGAGCTTTGGTGATTTGGCTCGTTCCACGCCTCCACGCTGGTGATCCCGGTGAATTTGCTCAGTAGGCTGGTGAGTTCTGTCTGATAGGAGCTCTGCGTCGGTTCTTTTGCTCCCACGTAATCGGCGAGCGCGACCTCGCGGGTCAATTTCAATTCGCCCGCCCGCGTGTACCAGTTGGTAAAGTTGTTTAGTTCGTTGGGATAGCCACCGCCGCCCATGACGTTCCACTGGACCACGTAACGCGCGAGCTTTATGTGAGAGGGAGGGCTTCCGACCCACGCTTTTGCGAACAGCGACGAAAATTCAGGTTCCCACGAGGCGAGGCTCTGGTCGGATACGCCGTCGATGTAGGACGTGCTGGCAAAAGCCGGGCCGGTGCGGAGAGCGAGGACGGTCGCGAGTGCGATGAGGCACGCGACCGCGGTCAGTCGGGCAAAGCAAATCCGAGGGACGCGTTGGGGCGGAGGTCCGATAGAACAGGTCCAGTTGCCCGCTATACGCATACTTCCACGGCGCCGCAGAGCCGATCGAGTCCGCATCCCCCGCCCCTCTGGTAGATAACCGAACTCTTGTAACATGTCGGCCCGGCGAATGTCAAGTGTGGCCGTCCGGGGTGGCGACGAGGTGGTCGTCCCCCTGGAAGGCCACCACACGCTTTCGCGGGGTGACCCTGGGTCCGAGGTGCGCTGCCAGCGGCCTGTCCGCACCTTGCCGCCCTGAGAGCAAATGCGGCGGAGAGGAGCCAAGGGCGTGCTCCTTGGGAGCTCGTCTGAGGGGTGTCGGTCGTGGCACTTAATCGCTGTCGCAGTTCGAACGGCAAGGCCGCCGACTCGCATGCGTGGAACGCGCGTCGGACCTTGTCTAGCGTCTGAGCGTGAAGGTCCTCAGTGCGGTGACAGCCGGCTTTCCGGTCGGGGTGAACGTACCCTTTGCGGTGAGCTTGATGCTCTTGGCGTTTTTGATCAGTTGCGTGCCCTTCCTAGTCAGCTTGATGATGATGTGCTTGGTCCCGGCCGCGGCGAAGATGGCTTTTCCGGTGGCGATGAGGAGTGGCTTCGCGTGCTTTCTTGCGTGAGTGCTTTTGGGGATCGTGTACCAGTCGATGACAAGGGTCCCAGCCGCGGGCGATGCGAATGAGCGGGTAAATCTTCCCGTCTTGAGCAGCGCGGCGAGTCTCGCGGATCGTCCGGTCGGCGCGATGGCTTTGTCCAGTGCGGCGAGGATCGTTTTGTCGAGGGCTTCTTCGGCTTGTTTGGCGGCTGTTTCTTCGGCTTTCTTTTTTGCTGCGGCTTCTTCTTCCCGGACTTGTCGGCGAAGGAGTTCTTCGGGGCTGATCGCGGGGCAGCCGGTTTCGGCGGTCGTTTCCTCGGCCAGGGGTTTGGGAGGGCCCGCGCCTTCCCGATCGAACGTGACTGTGGCCGCCCATGAGAATTTGCTTGTGGGGCATTCGCTCGTGAGCGTCACGCCTGACTGCAGGTGGCTGGCTGTTTCTTCGGCTGGGCTTTCCCCCAGCCGCAGCAGGAGCTCCTCGATGGAGGCGTATGGTCCGCCCGGCACGGTCGACACCAACGGCACCGAGAGCGTCACCAGGTTGCCGGTTATGGTCGCGCTGATGATGATTTCAAGTGAGGTGGGCGTGTGCCCGTCGATAAAGAAGTTCAAGCCTCCACCCGGGGCAAAGAATGATTCCACCGTGGCGGTCTCTTCTATGCGTTCGGAGCCGAACGAGACGATCGTCAACGCATTTCCGTGCGGCCCGGCGCTCGAGCCGATGGCGCATCCGTTCGGGCCGGTCTGTTCGAGGACCTGCTTAGCGCACGTGGCGTGGTCTCCCACGCCGATCGTCGTGCCAGCGGGGAGCTTTAGGGCGACTTCGGTGACCGGCGGCGGAAACCCGCCGTATTCCGTGCCCGCAACATGCAGCGTCACGTTTACGGCGCTGCGACCGCCAAGGCCGCCCGCCGTGACTTCGGGTGTCAGAGTGATCGTCGGGTCAGCCTCACTCACTGGAGCGCTCGCGAGCAGAACGAGCGCAGCGACGCTCGTGAGCACACCAGCCGCCAGCTGACGCCGCGTGCTCACACGCACGGCGAGCCCTCCTGGAGTCCTGCTGCGGTGAGTGCGGTTGGCCAGTCGCCGAAGCGGTTGCGGACGGTTCCTGTGCTGGGGCGGCTAGGGGCTGTTTTGAGCCAGTCGATTGGTCGGGGTGGCCGGTGGTGCTGGTGGGCCCATGCCGTGAGGGCCGCGAGGATTTGTGGCTCGCTCCAGGCGGGGTCGCGTAGGCGTGTGCGTTGTGGCAGGCCGGCGGCGTCGAGGGCGGCTTGCCAGTTGCCGAAGCGGGTGGCGATGGTTTCATCGTTTGCGTGGTCTGGGGCGGCTCGGGCCCATGCTCGGCGGTGCGGCGGGTGGCCGTGGGCGGCTGCCCATGTGGTGAGCTGGTCGACGAGTTCGCCGCGGGTGTAGCGTCGTCCTTCCCAGCCGTGGCGGGGCGGCGGCTCCAGGCCGGCTGCTTCCAGGGCGCGGGACCATTTGCCGAACCGGTACCAGACGGTTTGCGCACAGGGATGATCGGTGGTTCCCTGTTTCCACTCCAGGTAAGTTGGGGGGCGGCCGTGTTCTCTGGCCGAGCTGCGGAGCGCCAGGATGATCTGCTGGTCGGTCCACGGGTGCCGGCGCGGCGGCGCGGGGGGGTGAAGGCCGGCGGCGCGGAGTGCGCGGTTCCAGCTGTTGAAGTGTCGGCATACGGTCGTGTTCATTGGGTGCCCGGGGGCGGCAGCCTTCCAGTCGACGCGTTCCGGGGTTCGTCCGTGCTGGTCGGCCCATGCTTGGAGCGCGCCGATGATCTCGCTGGGGTCCCAGTTGTCGGGCCGGGTGAGCTGGCGGCGGCGATCGGGGGCGCGCCTGACCCACGCTGCCCGGTCGATCCTCACCTGGGCGGACGGCCCGCTGCCGCGAGCGTTGCGGCGGATTGCGCCGATCACAACCTCTCGCGGGGTTACGGCGATCGTGATGCTTTCAAACCAGCCGCGTAGCGCTCGGTTGTGGATGGGTGACTGGCTTTTGGAGGTTTCGCTGCGGCCGTGTGCCTCCTGTTCGATCCAGGCTTGCATGTTGTTGATGTCGGCCAGCTCCCGGGCGTGGCGCTGCGAGCTTGTAACCCGGTGCGACAGCGCGATGTATGGGGAGCCGGCGGTCTGCTCCCACGGCAGTTGCTGCGTGTGGCTTTCTGGGTGGGTGTGCTCGATGAGTGTTTCCAGTGAGGCGATCACCATCGCCTCGGCGACGTGTGCGTTGAACGGCGCGGCGGCGCACTGGGCGTTGCCGCGGTACTGGCGGTGGCTGGCGCAGACGTAGCTGCGGGCGCGTGTTCCGTCGGCGGCGATGCGGCCCGTGTGGACGCGTAGCGGATGTCCGCAGCGCCCGCAGCGACCCACGCCTTTCAGCAGGTACTCATCCAGCGGCCCGCGGTCGTGGCCGTCTCTGGGTTTGCGTAGCTGCTTACGGATGTGTTGGTGCTGGCGCTCGGTGATGTATGCGGGCCAGTGGCCGCGTGCGACGATCACTCCCTTCCACGGCGACAGGGCTGCGTATCTGGGGTTCCTGAGCAGTTCCCAGACCTTGCCGTAGTCGAATGGTCTGGGGCGGTCGCAGCGGCGGGCTGGTTTGGTGACCCATCCCTGGTTGTTGAGGGTCTTTGCGATCTGTCCGCAGTTGCGGCCGCGTAGCGCGAGCCGGAAGATCAGCTCGAGCAGCGGCTCGCGGACGGGGTCGAATACGAGCCGCCGGTGTACCTCGCCGTTCTCGTCGAGGGAGATGTGGAGCCGGTAGCCGTCTGGGGTGTGGTGGACGAGCTCGCCGCGTTCGATCGCGCGCCGCCGCCCCGCCTGCGAGGAGAGCGCTTTCCGCCTGGAGTCCTCGTTGTTGCGCTGCCCAGTTACCACCGCATACAGGAGGTCGCGGAACGTGTCGGGGTCCTGGAGGCTGCGGATCCTGATGTCGTGCTTGAGCGCCCACAGGGCGAGCTCGACGGTGTGGCGGGCGTTGCGGCCGTCACCGCGCGCGAGTCGATCTGAGTGCTGCACCCACAGCTCCGCGAGCTCGTGTTCGGCGGCGAGGTCCTCGGTGTGCTGGGTCGCGTCGAGGAGCCCGGGTCCGCGGTCGCGACGGTAGGCGGAGAACGCCTCATCCGAATACTCGGCGACGACTTCTCTGGCCGGGTCGGCGTGGATCGCCTGGCGGCACTCCGCGAGCTGGGCCGGGATCGACCCGCGGCGGTCCTCAGTGCTCTTGGCCGCATAGATCACGCACGGCACCTGCGGACCCTCCACGCGTGTTGAGGCTACTCCTGCGGGCGTATGCGCGGCGCGGCCGCATCCCGCAAGCTCCGGCCGACTGGCCGCCCGCCGGCTGCTGGCCGCGTCGCTCGCGCCGGCGGCGCGGGCTGCGCGGTTAGCGTGCCGGCTGCGTTGCTCGCGGCGTGCACGCTCTCGTGCTCCCCTCCCCTCTTTTTGCTGCTTGCTTTTTTGTGCTCTGCGCGCCTTGGCGGCCGGCTGTTGTTGTTTTGTTTTTTTGGGTGGGTGGGTGGGTGTATTTATTTATCTCTGTCTGTCTTTTTGTCTTGTTCTCTTTGAGATTCCTGTTGTTTTTTGTCCTACCTTTGTTTCTGGTTTGGTTGTTGACCTCGTGCCCCTGACGTTGGGGGTGCGAGGTCGACAACCAAACCAGACCCCGCGCCCAGGTAGGACGGGGCTTTCCTCCGGAATCGGATTCCGGGACCCATTCCGGGATGGATTCCGGGGTTCCGCGGCTACACGTTGCGCTGGCTCGCCGTGCGTCGCGTTGCTCCGAGCTCGCTGAGCAATGCGTTGAGCGCCAGGGCGTAGATGGCGGCATGCGTGACGGGGCTGTCTTGCATTAGGACCACGACCAGCACTGTCACGGGCAGCCCGAGCGCGAGCTCGCGCGCTGGTATTCGCCTGTTCAGGCCGCCCGGCTGTGGCGCGCGCGGCGCTGGCTGCGGCCGGCGCTGGAGGAGCCGCAAAGCTAGCAAGCCGTCGAGGGGCCGTCCGGAAGTCGGCGCGTAGCTTGGAGCGAGATTGATCACGCCGAGTGCGTTGATGACAGCGAGCACGAGCAGGGCCGAGTTGGCTGGTTGATCCGCGAGCGCCAACAGTCCGAAGGCGGCAGCAGCAGCGACGTTGGCTGCGACGCCGCCCAGCACGTAGATCAGTACGTGGGTACGCGAGGCGACACGTCCTTGCGGTTGACAGTGCCCGCTACTCGCAAACGGCGAGATGACTATTCCGAGCCGCCCAAGCCGCACACGCACGTGCATTTGTGAGGTCCCGACACGCACGGTCACAGGCCCGTCCGTGAAGCGAAGCGCGGCGGCAGCATGCCCAAGCTCGTGAACCAAGAGGGCCGCCGGCGCGCCTACGAAAGCAGCGACGAACACGACAACCGCAGATGACACGCAATCTCATCGACAGCAGCCCGCGATTCCCAAAGTGGCCGGGTACCCGCGGGGACGCTAGTCGCGGATTCCGAGGCTGCGCCGGAGCGCTGGTCGCAGCAGCATCCGGTAGGCGACGTCCGTCGCCGCGACGAGCGTGATCAGCACGCTCGCGGGCCGGCGCAGGATTGTGCCGATCTGCAGCATCTCCGTGTGCGCATCGGCGCGGCGACACGGCCTGCTTGAGCGCTGCCGGGCGGCCTTTCAGGCCCCGCGACGGGCGTTACTGGTCGTTGGCGGTTGCGGCGTTGGCGTCGCGGTCGCGGCGCTCCTTGGCCTCGCGCTCGAGCCGCTCGCCAACGGGTGGGACGCGGTCATGGATGTCACGCAGAAAGCGCGCGGTGAACGCGAGGCCCCGCAGATCGCTGGTCGCGATCACGGCGGCGGTTCGGGGGGTGCCGTCATCGAGGATCGCCAGCTCCCCAAAGAACTCGCCAGGGCCCATCAGGCGGATCCGCTGCCCGTCCTGGAGCACCTCCGCCTCGCCCTGCTCGATCATCATGAACTCATACCCCTGCGAGCCCTGAGCCATCAGCGTCTCCCCCACCTTCGCGTCGACCTGGTCGACCAGTCTGCCGAGCATCCGCAGCTGCCCCATCGAAACCCCCTCAAACAAAGGGATCCGCCCGAGCCGCTCAGCTCCGTCTGGGCCGATCGAATGACGCTGCACCCTGCCCTCTTAGCTGTGTAGGAGTCTGACTGTCGTCCGACCCGCCGCGGCCCGGCGGGCCGCGCGGAGCGATCCTACGCGAAGGCCGCCGGGGCGCGTTTCCTCGCGAAGCTCAAACGGTCCGAGCATCCTCATAGTTGCTGCCGCGTTTCGTCCGGACGGGGCGCCACGTGCGGCCGAGCGGAGACGCCTGCCTTCACGCGAGAGCAGTGCTCAGGCGTGAGGGACGGCGAGGCCTGAGACGGAACGCTGAGAGACCATCGCGAGCCTGACCGAACTCCGCCGCCGGCTTCGTTTGAGGTGCGGGGCCCTGAACGTAATTTGGGTGCTTGTGAGTGGCGCCATCGCCGACTGGTCTTCCTCACCGGGCTTGGTAGCGGTAATCGTCAGGGTCGCTGGCAGGCGCTTGAACCTGGCGAGCAAACGCCTCCCGGTCGCGTTCAGCGTGACTGTGAGCGTCTGCGGCAGCGCTCCACCGTTCGCGTGAAATTCGCTGCGACCGAGGACGACCGTGCGGTGGCGCGGCGAGCGTGCGGCAACTCCGACCGCCATGACGGTCCGCCCGTTGCGCCCGAGACGCTCGGTCGTCGTGATCGTGGCGGCGCCGGCGCATTCTTGGGCGAATTCCGGGGCGCTGCACCTGAAAGCAAACGTGACGCTGGGGCCAGCGACTCTGGGAGGCGTGGAGATGCTCGGGGTACCATCGGGGAGCTGGTTGGTGATCTTGTGGGTGACCCAGGACGAGGCGGCGGCGGGATCGTGGGAGATCAGGGCAGTATTTTCCCCGGCGAGCACGCAGAAGGACGCCGACGCACAGGTCAGCAGCGGGCCTTGCCCTGCCGCGTTACCTTCTTCGTCGAATCCCGAACCGGTGATCACCCAGGCTGGCGTCGGTGCCGTGGGGTCGGCTGTGGCAAGAATGAACGCCCCGCCCGCAAGCGTCGTGTAGTGGCCGGCGATGACGCACAGTTCGACCGATGGACAGGAGACGGCGGCGAGGTGCGCGTTACTTTGGAGGGTGTCGGTGGCCCACGACGGTTTCCTCGCTCCCGGGTCGCTCGAAACGATGGCGCGGCCGGCGCTGTCGATCGCGATGCAGTAGTCGTTGGAAGGACAGGAGAGCCCCTCGAGGGGCGCGTCGTCGATCGCTTCGGGTGGGCTCCATGTGGGCGTCGTGGCGGCGGGGTCCGTCGTGCGCACAACCCGGCCCGCCGAGTCCACAGCGACACACAGCGAGGTCGAAGGACACGAGACGCCGGTCAGCCCGCCACCTTCGGAGTTTTCCGTCTGCGGCTTGGGATCGATCGTCGTCGCGCTCCAGGCAGGGGGGCTCGCGGTCGGGTCGATCGAGATGGTGGCGGCCGCGCCCGTGACCGTCACGCACAACGAGCTCGACGGGCAGGACGTCGCCTGGTCCCCCCCGTCCCACGCGCTGGGCAGGTTTCCGCGGTAGATAGTCGTTTCTGGGCTCCACGCGGGACTCGGCGCGCCCGGTTCGGTCGTCGTGAACGCCTTATCGTTCGCGTTTAACGCGAAGCAAAACGCGCTCGAGGCGCAGACGATTTCACTCAGCGAGCCGCCCATCGCCGGAACAGGTTGCGGTGTCCATGTGGGTTCAGGCGCAGCCGGGTCGAGCGACCTAAGAATGCGGCCTCGGTCGTTGCTGCCGACGCAGAGCGATTCGCTCGGGCAAGACAGCGCCACGACGATCGGCCCGCTCCCGAGCCCGCCGTACCACCCATGCCCGCTTGCGCTTGCTGGGATGACAGCGCAAGCGATGGCGAGCACCGCGGCGAGCACTGCCCCACGCGCTCGCGAGAGTGCCCGGCGATGGGGTCCAGGACTCTGGCAGCGAATGCCCCGCACGTAACGTTGCGACACCCCGGAGACTGCCGAGTTGCGCCCAAGCCGTACAGCGACCGCTCCTCAATGGCACATCACGGCAAGCGCTCGCATCCTTTGACCACGCTAGGGCAGCGTGGCCCTGCCAAAATCGCTTGAAACCACGCGACGCATTCGGTAGACCGCCGCTCATTGCCGCTGCGGACGGTGGCTGTTGCGTAAAGGGCGTGTCCGGCTATCTTGGCCTCGACCTCCCGTTCCTAGATCGTGGGGGTCCGGGGGGTGTCGATCCACACTCACTGGTGCGCGGCATGCGTCCGGCGGTGCCGTGGGCTGGGTGTCAGTGAGTGGTCTTGAGGGTCTTTGCTCGTCTGGCCCCGCTTCGGGTTCGCACGATTCGTACTTGATCGACTTGCTTTTCTCGCGGGGAGGGCTGGGACTTGGTGATCGTTAGGCGTGCGTCAAGTCGGCCGCGGTGCGTCTGTAGGAGCGCGCGGCCGGCCGCGTTGAACGCGAGCGCGACGGTGGCCGTGCGGGACGCCGCTATCGAGAAGCTGCTCCTGCCGATGACTGTCTCTTTGCGCCGACTTCGCTTGCCCGTGCCCGTCGTGGTGATGGTGAGCGTTCCGAGGCAGTTGGCGGCGCCCGCGCACGCGAGCTTGATCGTAATTCCACGCTGGGTCGCCCCGATGCGTGGGCTGACGAGCGTTATCCGCGCCACGGGTGCTGCGTTGGTGCTTTCGGTGTTCGTCGCGAGGAAACGCTCAATCAGCGAGCCTATATCTTGCAGCCCGTGCTCTTCGAGCCACGCGCCGTCTGAGGGGTCGCCGCTTTCCGGTTCCAGAGAACCGGCCGCGAGGATGCGGCCCGACGGTTCGACGGCGAGTGCGCTGAAGTAGGATTGTGGCGGTCCTTCGCCGGTGCCTTCGTGGCCGAAGCTGCGGTCGATTTGGCCGCTCGGCGTGATCCTGACGAGCTCAGGGTTGCTTCTATCACCGTTCGTTGCGGCGATGAGCAGCCGGCCGGCGTTGTCCACGGTCGCGGCTGTCGGCGACTCGCGGACTGCGGCGGGTAGGTCTGGCACGATTGTGACTCCGTGCGACCCATACGACGGGTCGGTCGCGCCAGTGTCCGTCAGTCCCCACACGGTTATCTGCGCCCGCGTTTCTTGGTTTTCGGTTGTTCCGACGAGCGCGAACCCGCCTGGTCGTGGCTCTAGCAGCCCGGGTCCGCCGACTTCCTGGGTGCTCGGGGCGCTCCAGGGGATGCTCATGCCGTTCTTGCCGAAGCTTTGGTCTAGCGCGCCGGAGGGCGTGAGTCGGGCGAGCCAGAGGAACACGTACCCCTGTTCGTCAGGTACTCGTGGCCCGGGGACCCTGTAGGAGCCGACGCCGCTGACGATCAGGTCCCCATTTTTTTGAGGCACCACCGAGCGGACGCTCATTGCGCTCCGGGTCCCGGAGTAGTTGAAGAGCTCGGCGATCCCGTGGCGGCCGAAGCTGGTGACGGGCGCGCCGCCGGGCGAGAGCATCTCGAGCAGCGCGGGAATTCTCGGTCCGGGTTCCGCGCCGGAAGGTGTTTCCGTCGGGCGGCCCGCTACCAGCAAGCGTCCGCCCGGCAGGCGCTGGAGCAGTCCTGCGGGGAACGAAAGCGCATGGGTCTTGAATCTCGGGTCGAGCGTGCCTGAGGATGTGAGTCGCTCGACGAACCCGCCCGTCGTCCGCGACTTGTGATCGAATTCGATCCACGTAGAGACGCTGCCCGCGACCGTCACGCCGTTTGGTTCGACGGAGACGGCGTTTCCGAACGTGATCTGTTCCACGGGCGTCGCACCGCGTTCCCCGAGCAGCACGCCGCTTTTGCCGAAGGAGGAATCCAAGGCGCCGCTGTCGGTGACGCTCGCGATGAGTGCGGCGAAGTTACGTTCGTTGCGTGATTCCCCTGCGACGTAGATGTTCCCGCCCGGCGACACGCCGAGCGCCCCGAACTGCGAGCTTCGGCCTCTACCTTCCAGCCCGAGTTCGTACGTCGCGACGCCACCGTTGCCGAACGAGGGATCAGGCACTCCTTCCGACGCCCGCGCCTGATTGGCGAGACCCAGGGAACCCGTAACCAGCGCGACTGCAAGCCCAACCCGGACTCCCACCATTAAGGCGAACAGTACCCCGTCAAACGCGAGAAGAACCGGAAAGTCCAGCTCGCGCTCGCCGACAAACGTTCGCTTCCGCACGCCACTCATGGACGATCCAGCTCGGGGCGCTCGAATTGCACGGCGACTGAGCGGGCTCCGGCATGGCAGGCTGACGCCGGCGTCCGCCCCACAGACCAAAGAGACCGGGCTAACGAGATCTTGGCCTCGACCTCCCGTTCCTCGATCGTGGGGGTCCGGGGGGTGTCGATCCACACCCCCCGGCGCACGGGCGGCATTCGACCGCCGAATCGCCGGGGCGCCACTAGCTCTTCGGCGGTGGCTCGCGACGGAGATCAGCCGCCGCCGGTTTCGGCAGCCGCTGTTAGCAACAGGTCTGTGACGTCCAGGAGCGGATCTATTGTTGTCGGCGCGGGGTAGCATTTGGGCCATGCGATCAGGGCGGGGAGCGGGCGTCGTGGCAGCGGTGGCGCTTGCGACTGTCATGACTGCCGTGGTTCCGCGCCACGCCGCCGCGTACTCGGCGCCAAAACCCCCGCCAGGCTCTGCATGCCCGGCCATCCGCCAGAACGAGGTCGAGGATCTCGAAATCAGCTTGACGCCGCAAGGCACAGAAGTGCGGGCAGGCGCGCGACTAGCCGTATGGGCGAAAGCCTCGCAGCCGATCACGTTCGCGATCGCGTCCGTCCTCCCGGCCGGCGATGAACTACCGAGTGGAGGGAGCGCGAACCGGGAACCGCCCGAGCTGGAGCCAGAACTCGACGGCGGCGTCGGCACCGCACCTCACGAAACAGAAGGCTTTAGCGTGTTCTACTCGACGAAGGCGACAGCTAAACCTGGAACGATCTACTGGCAGGCGTCATTGGTCGTACCCGCTGACAGCGAATGCCCCGAAAGCGTGATCCGAACGCAAATCCATTCAGTCATCATCGTTCCGCAGCCGCCCATCACCCGGCAGCCCGAAGAAGCACCTGAAGAAACACCCAATACGCAACCGCCGAAACCAGCGTGGTTCCAAACTAAGTCGTGCTTCGTCCCGGAGCTCCGAGGTCGCTCCCTGCGCGCCGCGACGGCCGCGTTGCGCCGCAACCACTGCAACCTCGGCAAGGTCACAATTGTTCGCGACCATCACCATGCACGTCTCGTCGTACATCAGAGCCGAAAACCTGGAACACGGCTACCACACGGCGCAGCGATCGCACTAACGCTTGGCCGTGGCCGTTGAGACCTCACACCCCGCCACAATCGCAACACGCCCACGCTGTACGCGATGGACGGTACCCGTCGCCTCCGAGCATGGGCGAGCGACCACAAAGCCGTCCACCTCTACATCTCCACACACACCGGTTCGGCCGCGAGGAGGCTAGCGCGACGATCAACGTGTGGCTCGTGTAGCTTCGACGCCGCGCCTGCGGTAGCAGCACGTAACGGGCATCTGGTGGGCGGCGGCAGTGCTCCGCGCAGGTGCCTGCGCCGGCGCGGCCCGTCAACCCGCATTGGGGTCGCGGCGCGAGGGCCGCTTGACCGGCCGCGCCGGCTTCGGCGTTTGGCGGTCAGGTCGGCTCGCGCCGACCTCTACACATCGCTCAAGCCTGTCTGGCTAGCTGAGGGTGTGCATGTGTGTTGCTGCGCGCGTTGGGAACACGAACTCGCCCGTCCGGTTCACGAGCCCGGCGGCGTGCAGGCCGGCGACGGCGTCGGCGGCAAGGATCTCGTTCCCGAGCTCCCGGGTGATCTCCTGCATCGACCAGGGCCACGGGTGCCCCATATGAAGCAGCATCAGCATCACCACGGATTCTGAGCGCTCCGGCTCCCGCCCGAACGGCGGCTCGTTAGTCTCGTCATGCATAGGAAGGTGTGTCCTTTCCGTGCCACGGCCCCGGGCAGCTACAACTGCGCCGGGGCCAATTTGGTTGTCGTGGGGATCGTACGCCGCCACGGCGCTGATACCGCTCGCACGGTCCGAAGCTGGCGCGGTATCGCCCGTTGACTGACACACCACCCCTCGGGTGGAACTGTGTGCTGGGAAGCGGAGCGCAGCGACCCAGAGCGGCAGCCTTTGCGGACAGCCGCATGGGGCCCGGCACTTGCGTAGACGCTCGCTCATCTGGTGAGGCTGTTTCACAAACCTCCGGCGGGCTCAATGGAGCCCTTCTAACGATGGCCGCGCCCAGTGCCGCGCCAAGCGTGTGCTCATCCATGTACAGCGCCGCGGCGTGTTGGGAACGTAGGCCCCAACACGCTCCCTCTGTGGACCGGACCTGCCCTAAGTAAATCAAGGTTCGAATTCGAATCTCGCCAGATACGATGCCGCGCCGAGCGCGCCACAGAAGTGCTGACCAGGTTCCGGTTCGCAGACCCATTGCTGCTCCGGCGCGTCTGTGCCCTGGACGGTTGCACCTGCGACGTTCCCGTTAGGAAGGTCCACTTCATGAATGTAGTTGTGCCAAGTGTATTGCGCGCCAGCGCAACTGACACGTTCCAGTTTGAACAGCTTCACGCCCCCTTCGCCGTAGCACGGCGCACCGGGTGGCGACGGTTTTTCCTTTCGCTTCCGTTCTTCGGCTTCACGTGCTTCGGTCGTTTCGCGTTCTGCGGCTTCGCGGTGTTCGCGCTGCTTTCGTGCCGCTTCTCGCTGCGCTTCAACCTTCCTCAGAGCAGCGCACCGGACGGTGCTGACGGTTCTAAAGGTGCCGGAATGCGTGAGGCTTGCGCCAGAACCCCCTAGCGCATCCACGGTGTAGTGATATGCCCATCCTGGGTGATGGCACGACCAAGCGACATTGAAGCCGCCCTCGCCTGGTGCCGTGTAGCGCGCCTGCTGGCCGTGGCTCAGGGCGACAGTTATGTGCGCGTATTCATTTGTGTTGATCTTGATACTTGTATGCCCTGGGTTTTTCGCAGAGCCTCCTGGGTGTTGCACGATCCAAACGTCGAGAAACGTCACGGGCGAGCGTTCTAGTAATGCCCTGTGTTCTGTTTGCTCTCGTGCAGCTTCCTCCGCGGCCGTTTCTCGAGTGGTGATCGAGATTGAGGTTGAAGCAAGCGTGATCGAGCACGGGTAGCCTGCCGCACACAACTCTTCGTTGTATTCAAACAAGTATCCACACAGAATATTTTCGGTTCCTAAGCCCGATCCAAAGGTGAAGCTGACGCTGTATGGACCGGTCTGGGTTCCCGCGAGGCTGAGGTTCTGTTCGAGCGGCAAATTAGGGGCGTGTGGGTTGTCCGGCGAAGAATAGGTTCCTGGACAGGTTCCGCTGGTCTTGAAGACGCCCGTCGTTGCGCCATCGTTCGGGTTGCCTTCAGTTATTCCACTCGCAGTCACGGTCACGGCTTCGTTGCTCCGTGGTTGTGAAGGGGATACGGAGAGCTGAATAGTGTCGGCAAGCGCTATTGGTGAGGTGGCGGTAAGAGCCGCGGTTACCAGCCCAAGTCCTATGATCCGGTGGATCATCCCCTGCCTCCCCATAGCTTTGCGTGGTCAGAGCATACGGGATTTCGGCCAGATGACACTCGTCGCAGCGCGGGCATCGTCTTGAGCCTAGCCCGGAACGTCGGAGTCTCTGGGTTCTTAAGGATTGCGGCGACCACTCCGCAGGCGTCTCAGGCCGGTGGAAGGAGAACACGCGACGGCTGCGGGCCGGGGTCATACCCGTTCGTGAACCTCGTTTCGGCTCCGGTGGACTCGTAGATGAAGGGCAGCGGGTAGACCGGCGCTTTGATCCAGTCGGGGAGGCCATCAACGTACTTGCCCGACTGGCGCTCGACCTCTACCAGCGGGACGCCCTCGGGCTTGGCCTCGATCACCCCGGCGGGCTGGCCGCTGACGAACAGCAGATAGTCAACGCGACCGTGACCCTTCTCCAGCACGAACTCCCTGATGGCGACCCCCGGCCCAGCAGCGACATTCGCGTCCTTCTGGCCCTGAACGAGCCAGCCTGCGGCTAACAATTGCGCGTCAATCTTCTTGCGCGCCCTGGCCTCACGAGCCATGTACGCATCGTCGGGGCCTGTCATGGACCGAAAGCTACCTGGCGGCGCGCTCGGACAGCCCGCACCGACCCTTAGCGGCCACCTTCCGCATGATCAGCGGCCCGTCGCGCCGAGCGTCCAATCCTGCGGGGAGGCCCAGGAGCGCAGGAGCATTTTCGTCGGTGGCACTCCCGGAGTCCACCACGTCCCGCCATACCAGTCCTGCCTGAATCCGGGAGATGTGGCCCTGCGTGACGCCGTGACGCAGCGCCAGCACGCGCTGCATCTCGTTGGACAGCCTAATCTTGATCACATCGCCTCGGGTGAGCTTGCATTTACCGCATCGCCGTCGGTTCTCTTCCGGCGACACCGCTTCCAAGTGGTCTACGCGAACGCAGCGATGCCGCTCACATAAGTGATCTACCTCAAGACCCTCTTCGATGCTCCCATGAACCCGTTCATAGGCGGCACGATGCGCCCTGACCGTCTTCCCGCCAATTTTCTCGCTTCCATAGCCTTTGTGGTCGGTAGCTAGCTGCCATATTTCACACGGCGTGTCGTATCCCCGATCTTCCACGATCACCTTGACTCGCTTGCGGTTCTGATGTCCCAGTAGAAACGTAAGGGCTTACCCTTGATTCGGCCTTCCTTTCGGTTCACGGTCTTGGCGAGCGTCGTTTGGCCGCCACACCAGCATCCACAAAGCCCGATGGGTGGTATCGGCTCCTGAAGATTGTTGCTCGGCGTAACGGGCGGCATCGCCTATTACCCATGCGGCGCGATCAGGATTCATGTGCATAAGCCTCATACCGTTGTTTGTATCTGGAACCGTTCCCTGATAAGCTATGCGTCCGTTTCCATTTCGAGGATGCGAGCGACTGAGCCCTACGACCATCCAGCAACCGGCCATATGGCAATGGTGCTAACGCTCAGAGCCAATGGAGGTAACGCTTGAAGGTCGTGGGCTATGCGCGCTGCTCTACGGAGGAGCAAGCGCTCGAAGGCGTGAGTCTTTCCGCGCAACGCGGGAGGATCGAAGCATGGTGCCTCGCCACCGGCGCGGAGCTTTCGAGTGTGATCGAGGACGGGGGTGTGTCGGGTACCCGTGCCTTAGCTGATCGTCCTGGTGGTGGGAGGGTCGCCGCCCTGCTCGAAGCTCGCAATCCGACTGTAGAGGCGGTGGTCATCGTGCGCCTCGACCGGCTCGCACGGAACGCAGCCGACGCCCTGCACTGGCTGCACAAGTTCGCCAACGGCTCAGTCGGACTGGTGAGCATCGATGATCGTTTGGACCTCGGATCGGCGCAAGGTCGCGCGATGGCAGGCATGGTTGCCATCTTCTCGGCTCTTGAGCGCGATCTGGGGGCCGCCAGAACATCCGACGCGCTGCGTGAGCTTCGATCTCGGGGGCAAGCCTATGGCCCCACGCCCTTCGGCTGGTCACGGCAGGACGATCGGCTGGTGTTCAATGACGCCGAGCAGAAGGTCCTCACTCGGATGCGCCGCCTCAGAGCTAGGGGCAAGAGCTACCAAGCCGTCGCAACCTCGTTGAACCGCACGAGGACCCCGGCGAAGAACGGCGGGCATTGGTTCGCCTCCTCGACACGCTCGGTCCTCCTCACGGCTTCAAAGCTCGAAAAGGCTGCCGCGTGAGCAGCGACACCACTAACCCCTCTACCGACCGATGCGAGTGCGGAGCGCGCCTGCGGTGGGACGCCCGCGACTCTGCCACGGGTAAGCGGAGGCTCGCACTGTGCGACGGCCCTGGGTGCGGCAGGATCACGGCGCTCGGTGAATTTGCCGGGGATCAGTCCGATCTCGCCTCGTTCCTCCTGGACGACGTGCCGGTTCGACGCGAACTTCGCCCGGCGCTTCGCTTCTTTTGGCGGGCATCAGCCCTCGGACATCGATGGAGCCCTGCCACGGCGTCTTGCTCGGAATGCGCCAGTGACACCACTTGCCGACTGCAACTTGAATGGACAGCACGACGCCCTGCCGATCCCCTCACGGTGACCATGTGCGTGTCCTGCGGCGACTGCTCTCTTGAGTACTGGGTCGAGGGCAGGAGGACTGAAGTGTCGCTTCCCGGCGAGGCGTGGGTCGAGCCCGCCCCTCAAATCGCGGCCCTCAAACACGCGCTCCTCCAACGCGGTGAAGTCCCAGCGAGCCAACGGCCTTGGGATTTCCAGTGAGCCGCCTGTTCGTCACTTCGCAGTGCGTGTGCGTGCTCTGCGGCGAGAGCATGGCGGGAAGACGGGAGGAAGCTCGCTTCTGCGGCCCCGCGTGCCGCGTTGAGGCGAACCGCATTACAGCCCTTCTAAGCGGCAGTTACAGCGGACCCTACCTCTCACTCGCGGAACGACTACAAGGGGCGCAGAAGCCGTACAAGGCGCGTCTACTGGGCCATGGGGCGGCGCTCTCAGATGCGGTGCCAGGAATATCGCCACAAACCGCTGTTAGCAAGCTGCTTCCAGGGGTCGCGCGACCACACCAGTTGAGAAAGCCTAGAGCGCTCCGCACCCCTGCGAACGGTCAGCTAAGCCTCTTCGTCCTTTGAGCGGATCAAGACCGCCCGAACTGCGTGGCAACCCCTTCGGAGAGGAAGAGCCGCCGCAGCGACTGCGCTGGCGACCACGCCACCGGAGGCCGCACCGACCACAGCGCAGGACGCGCAGACGGAGATCGCTCGCCCGGCGCGCACGGCTATCGGCATTGTCCTTATCGTGGTTACTGGGATCATTTACGCTGCCGCCGCCTCCCATCACCCGCCGCGACGTGGATCGCATGAACCCACGTTTCATCCGCCTGGCCTCTCGGGATACACGAGCGGCGAACTAGTCTCAATGGTCGAGCGCAAGGTCAGCGAAGAAGGGTTCTTCGACCCGGCGCAGGAGAGCATCGCCTGCCCGGAAGGCAGGTACTCCGTGAACGCCCTAGTCACCTGCACCCTTCACAGTCCCAAGGGCGACGGGAACTTCGACGTGGAAGTGACCGAACATGGGATCAGCATCAAAACGCTAGAAGAATCGGGCTAGCGAGGCCAAGATTTACGGGCACGCGCCTGCCCAGGCGCAAAGCCGTCCGTCCGAACAATGAGGCTCATTTCCTCGCAGAAAAAGCACCTGCCCGACGAATCAGAAACTGGAATTGAGAATGCGCATTAGTGTAAAGGTGTCCCAACGAGGCTCTGGGCGCTGGTGTCCCTGATTGCTACATCGAGGCGTATCCTCCCCGCATGGCGAAATCCTTGACATCCCAGCTATACAAACTCGCTCGTCTCAGTGCATCAGGTCGAGCAATTCGCAAGGGCTATGGAGGATGTCCCGGTCGCCGTGGAACTTGGTGGCGGCCTCCAGGGTTAATTATCTCAGGTGAGGGAAATCGCGGCCTCGGTGGTCGGCTGAGGTTGGAGCTCTTTCTCGACTGCGAGGGCGAGCTTGGCGAGGTCTCGGTAGCCGATGATCTTGCGGAACTGCCGCTCGGCTTCGAGCATCCCGGCGGCGGTCCAGCGCAGGCCATCTCGCCTGACTGCCAGCGCTTGACGTTGCGGCTGGTGCGCCGCACGGTCTCGATCATCGACTCGCACGGGTTAGTCGATTGCAGCGTGTCCTTCAGGCGGCCCTTCACGCCGAGGCGCGTGGTCGTGAGCGTCTCCGCGATGCCCTCTCTCAGGGACGCGGCAGCACCGGGGTGGGAGCGCTCGAGCTCTCCGGCGAGCGCCTGGAGCTGCTCGAGCGCACGGTCGTGGTTGTCCTCTGCCCACGCGCGCCGCAGCCGCGCCTTGACCTGCGGACGATCGCGCTCGGGGAGATGGTCGAGCACGTTGCGCTCCTTGTGACGGATACATCTCTGGACGGGCACGCGTCCGAGTACTTCGTTGATCGCCTTCCGCAGCGCCTTGCCGCCGTCGATCACACACAGCACGCCCTGCTCGAGATCAAGGCCTCGCTCGACGAGATTCGTCAGCAGCTGCCGGGCGACGGTCGCGTTCTCGGTCGATCCGTCCCACAGCCCGAGCGGGTGCTTGACGCCCTCGGTGTCGACTCCCGAGCGCGACGACATTAGCAGCGGCCCTTGCAGCTCGATCCCGTCGAGCATCAGCGCCGCCAGACGCACGTCATCCAGGCGGCGGCTCATCAGCTCCACCAGGTTCTCGCTTCGTCTTGCGACGAAGCTCGCGGCTAACCGATGACTTCGACGTCGAACGTGCCGCTGCCTCGACCTCCTCGCCGACCGGCTCGCGCGTGCGTACGAAACGGCGCGTGGAGACGCCGGCGAGCATCTGCTCGAGCACCAGCCGGCTCAGCGGGTCGCGGTCGGCGAAGTACTCGTATGTCTGGAGCTCAACCTCGGACTCGCCATCGGCGCTGCGCACCCGCGGACGCTTGACCACGACCCGCCTGCCCGCCGAGCGTGACCTGGCCATCCTCGTGGCCGTGCCGGACCGCGGTCCGCTCGACGTTGTGCTTGCCCTTCGGGCCGACGACCTCGTCGACCTCGTCCTCCATCAGCTCGGCGAGCACGCCGAGCCCGACGCCGACGCTCAGCGCCAGCAATCCCTCCTTGGCGCAGTGCACGAGCTCACCAAGCGCCTCCTGAACTCCCGCAGGAAGCGCCAGCTCCCGCGCCTGCTCCGCGTTGACGACCTGCATGCCCGATACGGTGCTCATCGGCGGTTCCTCCAGTCTCGGATGGACTTTTCGACACCCCGCACGCTCCCAACCAGAGCGGACGAGGCGGGAGGACCGCCACTCAAAGTTCTACGCGCTACGGGACAACCTCGGGCTATGTCCCGCGCAGGGCTAAGAACATCATCGTGGGTCGCGCGTTAGGCAAAGCAGGCGTGTGGCGCAGGCTCTGGCGCTGAGTTGACGCTCAGCTACTAGCGCTTTCTCGGCTTGAGTCGGGGCACGGGCAGGTCCACATCGAACATGCTGAGTTGCCCCTTCATGGGCACGAACGGAACAGGTCGAGGGTTTTCAAGTACCCAATGCCATTCGCCGGGAAAGGCCCAGATCGAGCCGCAGCCCTGCACGCAGTCCACGAGGTCCACGACGCCGATGATGCCGCCCCTCGCTGGCTCGGCGGGCGGCACGAGTCCATGCCGGGCGAGGAATTCAAATCCTTCCTTGGATACGCCGAGGCCAGGGAGGATGAAGAGGGTGCCGCGATAGTGCATCCGGTACGAGCGATTCTCAACGTCCTTGCCCGCCTCGATGATCGCCCACGCCCGGGGCTGCTTGACCGTCAGAGCCTTCGCCACACTGAGAGTGTGCGCTGTGCCGCATTGTCCTCAGCTACACGACGCGCGACTGGGTTTGCCGTGGCTTCCGGAAGTCGCTCGACCTTGCGCTATCCGTAATGGACCCCGTAAATCCAGCATTGCACCTTGGTCGTGAAATTGAAGTGCACGGCGTAGTGCTTGCCGATATATGCCGTGGCCCGCTCCGTGCAGTGGCCACCTTCGACGTAGTTCGTGATCAGGCAGTTATGGCTCCCTTTGAGAGCCGCTGGCAACTCGTGATTGCGTTGCGTTCGTAGTTCGGGTCGGTTCGAAGCTCCGATTCTTCGTCCACCCGCTGGATGTCGTGCCGAGCCTCCGACATCGACAGGTAGCTCCGGTCGAAGCCCGCTGCTGCCGCACCGGAGACAAGGACTAGCACAGCACCAAGTCCCAACACACGCACCAAACGCATCATCCCACTCCCTTTGTCTTCGACAGCTTGTCCGCGAAGGCTAGGTTCCTCACGCTGCCTCCGCGCGAACGGGAACGGCGGCTGGGCACCCTTGCTGAGCTAGGCCGGGCATTGAGGAGTCCGCATCGCGTTCCCGTGCACGACGACGTAGGGCAACCCCCGGAAGCCCGCAGCGTAGGAGATGCCGCTATACGCACACTGACGAGACCGGGGTGCATGGCGAGGGGCCAACTTCTTCTTCCACCGGTTCCTTGCTGACTGAAGGTCCATACGTCGAGTTGCCAGCAAACGATCCAGTGATTCCAAATTCGCCCACAGTTATGGGACGTAGAGGGCATCCTTCTTCGGACTCTCCTTGTGGGCTTGCGCCCCATGCCGTCTCCGCCGATTCCGACGTTTCTAGCTCGATGCTGCAGGCTTCGTGGACGCCTGAGCGCCATATGAACGAGCCAGCCGGTCCATCAGCACGGCTGATGGTGAATGTGATTGGGACGTGCAATTCCTTGCTACCAGCCCTGACGGTGCCCCTAACCCAGACGTACGACCCGCCGTTGTATTCCGCGACGGTATATACCGTGGTGACTGTCGCGATCCGGTCGCGCGGGGGTATGGGCACTGGCGGCTTGACGTAGACGCATAGCGTCTCGGTGACCTTGCCGCCCCGCTGGCTCTCTCTGCGCGAGACGCGCTCGACCGTCTTCACGTAGTGTGGCTCGCAGTGTTCGCGCTTGGGATGCTTCAAGACGTACGTCTTCCCAGCCAGCGCGGCGGCTGGAGAGAAGACAGCAGTGCAGGCCACTAGCGCGATCAGAACGGTGGCCGCTCGTCTCCGCCAAAAGCACGCCCGCGTGGGACGCAAAAAGCCCTGTATGACGATGTCCCCAACCACTGTCGCTCCCCTTTAGGCGGCTGATCGTACCACCGCGACCTGAAACGCCGTCTAGGGGCGTCGTCAGGCCCTTGGATGGACCGCTGGGTCGGGTGTGGCGCGGCGCGGATCGCCGCTTGCTTCCCAATATGCAAGTAGCTTGGTCGCTGACCCGAGCGGGATCGGCTCGAACAAATACTCCGACGCGCGGGCTGTTGACCCATGGTCGCCAGATCAACGGCACGCTGGTGACGCGATAGCCGCTGAACGCCCCCCGGCCCCACCGGCCCGACGTCAACGTGAACGAGGCGACGAGAACCACGACGATCCAGGCGGCACAGCGTCGCTTCGATCCTCGCAATGTTCAAGCTTCCGATCCCATAGGCGCTCGTCGGGCGTTCCTCCACCGCGCCGCTCTTCGTGCATTATCAAGCACCGGGACGGTCGGGCCTACGATGAGCGCGTCGGCTCCCGTTTCGACGCATACCTCAGGCGCCGCAAACGCAGCCAAGCCAGGATCGCGCAGGTCCCAGTGTGAGTCCGCGGCGTAGACTGGGTCGCGGAGACGGACATGCTGATTCAGGGCCCTGGAGTCGAGCGCACAATTACGGCGGCGATCGTTGTCTGTTTGACCATTGCCGTGATCCTGCTCGGCGATGTCGCTGGCCTGGGCCCGCCGGAATGGCCGACGCCGGACACGTTCTTCTCTCTCGGCTGACAGCGAGACGCGTGTGGCACTGCGTGCGCAGCGCGTGACCCTGTTGGGCTCTTAGGGGTGTGGTAGTCCGCGGTCGTGCATTATCAAGCACAAGAAGAAGGGCCGGGTTACGATAAGCGCGTGGGCTCCCGTTTCGACGCATACTTCAGGCGGCGCAGACGCACCAACGCTCGGGTTTGGACCTCACTGGTGGTCGCGTGCCTGGCTGTCGGGTTTGCCGTTGGGCAGGCCACATCCGTGCTGCTTGGCGGCATCGCCGCGATCGCCCTCCTCATTCTCTCGGAGCTCGTCTTTGCGCGCGTGCTCAGAGCGATCTGGTTGAAGCACTTTCCTGAGCTTCGAGACCCGCACATCACGTGGCGTTATGGAGGATGGTTCCTTGGAACGACTAGGCCGCATCGCCCGCACCGGTGGGGACACCGGTCGGGCATTATCAAGCATGGCAAAATGGCTGACGACGACGCCAAGCTTCAGCTGCTGCAACAGATGGAAGCGTTGCGGTCACGCATCGACGCCGTGGGCCAACGCCACCGCGAGGCCGTGGACTCGCTCATGGCGGACGTCGAACCCCACATCGAAGCGATACGCGCCGAGCGCCAACGCCAACACAAGGCAATGGCGTCGCTCCTCTCCGAGCAGAGAGACCTCTTCAGCCAGGCAAACGCTCTACGCGTGAGCCCTCGCGCGGTAGCCAAGGCACTTTTCCCGCGCCCCAAGCGCCGCCTACTTCGGCGCTCACGCCCGAGAAAGTGAGATGCGGCTCCCTCCGTGCATTCTCAAGCGCTCAAAGTCGCGGGCGCCTGCTCACCAGAAAGACCATAAGGACAGCGAAGATCGCTGCCCCCGCCCACGTTCCAGCGGCAACCGACGCCACCGCGATCCCGACAGCGCCCTCCAGAACCGCGGCCGTCTTATGCCGCTCTAGCAGCGCCTTCAACCGCTGTCGCATCGCCGACACACCACGATCCCTGCGTGCATCATCGGCCGCGCCCGTCGACATCGTGCCTGGGAAAGATGATCAGACTGCGCTTTGCTGCGGCACGGACCGCGGTGGCGCTCAGCGCGAGGGTTGACTTGCCGAGCCCTCCGAAGGCCACTCGCACTCGAGGAAGAACTCGTCCTGGGGTGGAAGCGGCCAGATCCAGTAGGCGTGCTCAAATTGCCCTCCGCCGCCGCTCCCCTCACCGGGCCACATCACAACAGTCCCGGGCTGGGGCTCCCCGGCGTCGGAGAAGCTGATCCTTGGTGGATAGACGTTCGACGCGGTCCCGCCGTCAGCAAACCGCACGACAAGCGTGAACGCATCGGGCTCATGCCCACTCGGGGGCATCGCACCACCGGCCTCGATAGATTTCATGGGAGCCTCTAAGCGCAGAAAAGCCTCACTCAGCCGCCACGTCTGATCACGGGCTACGGCCACCAGATGCAGGAAGCAACCCTGCGCGTACACCGAGAGATGGCTGACCCAGAGCGCCACATCCTCGCCGCGCCCAAGCAGCTCCTCGACCGCCACGATCGCAGGAATCGCCCCAGTCGACGGCCCTATCCACGGCCGATCCACGGACCTCACCGCTCAACGCTTCCGCAAGCTCGCCAAGACACCAGTCGTGCATTATCAACCACGACGCGAGGCCAACCCCCGGGCGGTGTCTCGCGCATCCAATGAGCGGGTATCAGCCAGTCGTGCACAAGTCCGCAGGAAACGCTGCGCGCGCAGGCGCGATAGTCGGCGCCTTGACAGGCGCGGTGCTAAGCCTGCTCTCCAACCGAAGCCTCGATCGAACCGTGGGCTCTGCGTTGCTCTTCGCGATCGTTGGGGTCGCCGTCTATGTCTCGCTCTATTGGTGGCAACAGACCCGGAGAGGGCGCCGCTAGGACCGTACACCGGTCGTGCATTATCAAGCGCAGTGGCCTGGCCGCTGCGCGTTCATGATCGCGTCTGGGGAATTTCGATGATCGTTGACACTTCCTCGGTCTTGGCATCCCGGAAGGCTCTCCTTCCCCGCGGACGAAACCACGGATCAGAGCCCCCGTCAAAACCGGTCCGGCTCAGCTCGTCTCTCCGGGCTAGAACCCGGGACCACCTACCACTACCGCATCGTCGCCATGACTCCGCAGGGAAATGCCGTCACGCCCGACGGGATCTTCAAGACCAAGCCGCCAAAGATCAGCAGGGTTCGGTTCACTGGGACGTCCTCCAACCCCACGGTGACGATCACTGGGTCGCGCTTTGGCACCACCCCGCCCGCGGATCCCAGCTCCCCGCTGACCTGCGTCCCGGGCGACACAAGCTTTGACTACGGGAGCTCCAGCCTGTGGCTGAACGACGCTACCGCGGGCTGGACCGCCGGCCAGATCGGCGACTGCATTGGCCTGATCCTAATCGAATACACGAACACGAGGATCTCTGGCGGCGATGCGTACACGCTAGCGGTCCATGGCGTCTCGCATAGCGGGACGGTCTCTTACTCCTGAGAAGCCTGTCGGGGCTTTCTGGCAGGCTAGCGACAACCGCGCTGCGTGCCTACGTCGCCGCGCCTGCCTTCGCGCGACGAGCACGCTGGAAGTCTGCTCCGCGCCGGCCGCTCTGACCGTCCGCCCCAGCCGAAATGACTGCAACGCCGCTCGTGGAGATCTCGTTGAGGCGTGGGCCGAGATGCGGCGTCGTGCAGCTACGTCGAGGCAGCGACTGAGGCTCCTTTCACTCGCTGACGCTCTTGTCGCGCGCCCGCCGTCGGCGGTTGCCCGTCAGTCAGAGCTCATCCGCGGGTCATCGATTGGCGAGGCCGTTGCGCGCAGACGTCATGAGTTTGCTTCATCATCCCCCGGCACAGTATTCTGCGATCTTCTTCGGGTTCGCGTTGGGATCGATCGCTCCGAACAGTTCGGCGTACTTTTTTGCCAGTATGGTGTCATCGTAGCCTTTGAATAGCGGGTCGACGCTGTCCGGGTTGTCCCCGAACGCGTCTCCGGCTTTAAACACTTCGTTTATCGCCTCGGCGATGGCAACCACATCGTCACGACTCACGCTTGCTTCGGCGGCGTCGAGTATGGGGCCTAAGGTACCGATCTCTGCTGAGTAGAATTCTTTGAATCCTGAGACGATGCCACCGGTTGCGATGGCGGCCGCGGCGTCGGCGTTGCCGGTTGTGAAACCGACGACTAATCCCAGGCCGGTGCACAGCCCGATCTTCTGGAGTCCCGGGTCCGCTTCGGCGTCTCGTTTCACGAGTGCCGTGTACTCGGCGAATGCTTGTTCACCGGTTGGGTCGAGGTAGTCGACTGGGTCGCTGTTGGCGTAAATGTAGGGGTTGATGTTGTGTATCGGGTCTTGGCCGATGAAGCGGCCGGTAGACGGGCTGTAGTAGCGTGCGTTTGCGTCGTAGAGTTCGCTCGTGGCGTCGTACTGGTCCCCAGTAAACGTAAAACGACTCGCTTTCGGGTTGGTCCCAGCGGGGATCCCGAACGAGTTGTATGTGTAGCGCCCTGTGATTTCGCCCGTCGGTCCGGTGAGGGCTCGTGTTGTTCCTAGGCCGTCGCTGACGAAGTAGCTCGGTAGTCCGCCTTCGGTCATCTCCAACGCCGAATCGAGGCTCGGGCCGGTGACGTACGATGTCAGCAGGTGATTCTGTTCGTTGTAGTCGGCGTAGGGGGTGAGCCCGTTGTATGCGTAGCGTGTGTCGTTGCCGCGATTGATGGTCCGTACTCGTCGACCAAGCGCATCGTAGCTGTAGCGCGAGCTTGAGCCGTCAGGATAGATCACCTTCGTGAGTTGGTGGTCGGCGTTCCATTCATAGGTGGTTCCGGGTCCGCCACCGACTGGTGTCTTTGTCCGTAGGTTTCCCTCGTTGTCGTATGTGTAGTTGAAGTAGCCGTCTGAGAGAAGCTCGTCGTCAGCGTTATAGGTCGCTGTCCCTTTAATCCCGGTACCTGACGTTCGGTTTCCTGCCGCGTCGTACTTGTAGGTCTCGTTAGCGAGTCCAGAGCCGGAGGGGTGGGTCGCAGCTGTGAGCTGGCCCTTTGCGTTGTACGTGAACGTATGGGTTCCCGAGGAGTCTGTCAGCGCGGTGATTCGGCCGGTCGCGGGGTCGATCTGGTATTCGAACGGCAAGATCGTTTTTTCGTTTAGCTTGACGTCGAGCGTCTGGAGGTCTCCGGACGGTGTGTAGGCAAGCGTGTCGTCGACGCCGTTGGGGCGCGTGAGGGAGTCTAGGCGGCCGAGCGGGTCATAGCCGAAGTGGAATAGCCCGTGGGTGGGGTCTTCGACGGTTGCAAGTCGCCCGTCGCTGTCGTAGCCGTAGTGTGTCGCACCGGTTTCTGGGCCGGACAGCGATTCTAGTTCGCCGTCTGGCCCATAGGAGTAAGAGAGGGTCGTCACGGGCTGCGTCGCAGACGGGGCCGTGCCGCAAGGCGTTCCTGTCGAGCCGGTGTTTGCGCAGCTCGTTTCGGTGGCGAGCTTGCTCGCGTCGGTGTATGAGCGGTCGATCTGGCTGGCTGGGTCGTCTGTCTCGCTCAAGCGTCCCAGCGGGTCGTAGGTGAAGTTCAGCTGTTCGTCGCCGGGACGCGTCTCTTGGGTGAGGCGCCCGTCGGCGTCATAGGAGTAGGTTGTGACGGCGTCGTTTCGGTCTTTCCGCTTGGTTAACTCGCCGACACTGTTGTATTCATAGTAGGTTGACTCATGGAGAGGGTCTTCGGTCTGGTGCAGGCGCCCGAGTGGGTCATAGTAGTAGTGGTACTTGTTGTCGTTTGGTTCCGTCAGTTCCGCGAGCTGCCCTTCTGGCGTGTAGCTGAAGCTCGTCTTGTTTCCGAGCTGGTCTTCCGTCATCGTCAGCTCACCGGCCGCGTTGGTTGTCAGACGAGTAGTGTGGCCGGCGTTGTCTGAGATGCTCGCGACATGGCCTTCGGGATCGTAGGTGAAGTTCAAGGAGCGGCCCCCAGGGTCGGTGATCGACTTCACTTGTCCCGACGGCCAGTAGGTTCGGACCGTCTGTGTAGCTTCGGGGCCGTTTTCGGAGACCAGTTTCCCTGTTTCGGGGTCATACTTGAATGACGCGTACACGCTTCCGTCTGGCTGGCGCACCGTGCCCGGCTTCCCGAACAAGTTGTAGTTTTCGAGATGCCAGGTTCTGTTGGCGGGATCGGTGAGCGAGAGCACGTCGCCCGTCTTCTCGTCGTAGGTCGCCGACGTCTCGTGTTCGGCTGGGTCGGTGGCGCTGGTAACCCGACCGAGCGGGTCGTACGTGAAGGTGCTCTTTAGTGTCTTGCCGTTGAAGGTTTGGTCGCGCTCGACGATATCTCCGAGTTGGTCGTAGGTAAGGACCGTCGTCAGCTTGCCCGCCGGATCCAGGAGCGTCTCTTGCCGACCGGGCACGTCGCTTGAGATTGTGGTTGGCGGCTCGCTGCCATTCGCGACACTGATCACTCGTCCGCTCGGGTCATACCGGACTGTCTCGAGAGGCCGGCCACCAGGGCCAGCGGCGCTCGCGAGGTTCCCCGTCGTTGGGTCATAGCTATAGGTCGTGGTCGACCCGTTTAGACCGGTGACGCTGTGCAGCTCGCCGCCTTCGTAGCTGTAGTGCAGTTGCTGTTCGGGGAGGGGCCCGAGAATCTCTTCGATCCGGCCTTGAGCGCCGCGCGTGAAAGTAATGGAAGGGCCTTCTCGGCCGTTTGGCCCTAGGTGCGAGTGGACTCCTTTTGAGTCGATAGTGAGGGAGTTGTGGTTCGCGTCTTCCTCTGAGATGAGACCGAGCGTGGTGTCGAGGATAAGGGTTTTCTTGTCGCGCGTGGTGAGCCTAAAGCGGGTGGGATTGTATGCTTCGCCACTGGCGTTGACGATGTCTCCGGCAGCGGTCAGGCCGAGGCCGTTCCCCCCGTTGAGGGCTTGCAGTTGGGATGTTGTGTTGGTGGCTGGACGCGGTTCAAATCCCGGCGAGACTTCATTGAACAGCGTACTTCCGCCTTTTGGCGTAAATGCGAATTCTTCCTGGTGCCCGTCTGGGAAGGTGATCGTGACGTCATGCGGGACGGAGGTCTTGAACGCGTACAGACAGAGCGCGAAGAAGCAGCTGGTGCCGTACTCGCTCCAGCCTCCGGCCCCGAGCTCGCGGTTGGTTGAGGCGCGGAAGTTCGTGAGTTCCAGGTGCCAGCCGACGCCGAAGTCGCCCGGTTCTTTGTCGATGCTGTCGTAGACGCGCCGCACCTGCATCTGGAAGCCGTTGACGGGGACGCTCAGGTCTTGGTAGGTCGTCGTGTAGCGTCCGAGCTTTAGGCCGCCGTGTATCACCACGGTTGAGTTGACGGTCTGGATCCCGCCGCCGCTAGCTGTCGCCGCGATGCTGATCGTGTACGTGTCGTCGGGCAGGACCGTGGGGTCGAGTTCGGCGATCTGGCCTGTGCTCGTGCACTTGCCGCGCTTCAGGTCGTGAATATGCGAACCCGGACTTTGTCCCTGGGCGGTGGCGGTGACAGAGGACACAGTCTCTCTGGTGGGAGGCTGAATGCTCGCGGTCAGGCAGATAGGTGCGTCAACGCTCGCTCCGTCAACTGGCGCGATACCAGTGATGCTAGGTGCGGCCTGCCCCGGCGTCCCGCCCGGTTCTGTGGTTCCGGGCTTAAGGATGTTCCACGTTATGGCGGTCGTGTTCGACACCGCGAGCCTACCCTGAGGGAGGGCGGTTGCCTGCACCTGGTCTTCGCCGGCGCCCCTGCCGACGAGCGCTGCGAACTTGGCGACGCCCGTGGCGTCCGTTTCAGCCGTGAGCGTCTGACCGTTGGTGCCGCGCACCGTGAGGGTGACCGGCAGGTGTGCGACCGCCTTGCCGTTGGAGTCCATCACAGCGGCCGTGAAGAGCTGTTCCTGGCCGACGTTGAGCGTCGTGTGTTGGGCCGGCGAGAGCGTTAGGGTGTCTGCGGGTGGAAGCGGCCGGTTGATTGCGGGCGCACCGCCGCCTACGAGCTGCCACGAAGTGGACTCATTCCCCTCGCAAGCTAAGTCGTAACCTTTCGTGTTCAAAACCTGGTTGCTGTCCGTGAATACCGTCGGTTTACCACCGCTAACCACAGTCACCGTCGGCTTGACGCCGTTATTGCTGCCGCAGCCAGACCCGGAGAAGTCGGACGTATCGAAGTTATATTGTTCCGTCTGCGCGAGGATCAGCTCTTCATGCGGTGGGACGCTCAAGTTGTGCGGCCATATATCAAAGTGATTTGCACCGATGTCAACAGTTACGCTTTCCAGCGTTGTCGGAGTGTCGGTTTCGTTGTCGAGTCGGAGGGCGCCAGAGTCGAACGTGCCGCCGCCAATGAATGTCACCCCGGGCGATCCTTTCCAGGGGAATGGGAATATGCTCCCGGCCGGTCGTAATCCATCGGCGTAGCCGACGTAAACGCATAGCTTGCAGGTAGTTGATTCTGCGGACGCGACGCTCATGGTCAGGGACAGTTGTGTGTTTGCGCCGCTCTCGAAGTAGTCGAGCTCGTACGGATAGATCCCGGGCTTGGGGAAGTGGACCGTGACGTGATCGGTCGCAGGGCTGCTGCCGGTGGTCGTGTCGAATACTCCGAGGAGCGGATACTGCTTGAAGGCTGTGGTTTCCGGTGAGGGTGGGTTTTCGTAGGCGCCGCTGACTCTCACGGCTCCGCCTCCGATACCGAGTAGGAAGCCGTCGTCATGAACGATCGCGAATGTGATGTCACCGGCCTTGGGGACGACGAAGTTTGCGGTAAGCGCTGCGTCGAACGTGTTTAGCGACACCGTCCCAGCCTGCTGTCCATTTCCGTGCGCGATGATCTCGCCGTTTGCGTTGCCGGCCTCGTCGGTTGTGATGTCTGTGAAGGGCCGGGTGGTCGGGTCAACCGCCGGAAGCCCATCGAGGAAATGCGGGATCGTGCCTGCTGGAGGGTTGAAGTTTATAGCTGGGAAGCTCTGTGCGAATGCCGGCGTGTCCCCTGGTTTCGCGGTGAATGTTTGGGCAGCGGGGTCGGCGGCGTAGAAGTTGCCTTCTACCGTCGTTGTTGCGACTGGGTTGATACCGGCGGCTGAGACGGCGACCGTCACCTGCTCGGCTGCGTCCCCGCATTTGGTCGAGGCGGGCTGGTTGTTGGTGTCGCCTTCGTAGGTTGCTACGAACTGGTAGGTGCCGCCTTCGGTGGGCGTGAAGGCGGGGGACTGTGCGCTACCGTTGGTGAGCTGGCCCATAAGCGCGCTGGTGTTGAGCGGGGTCTTGCAGGTGGTGTCGCTGCCGGCGTACACGTTCCAGCGCACCGTGCCGGTCGGGATGTACCCGCCTGAGAGTTTCGCTGTGTCAGTGACGGGGGTACCGACTTCCGTGGTCGCTTTGGAGACGGAGGTGGCGATCGAGGGTTGCGCCTTGCTCCAGTTAATGGAGAGCGGTGTTGCGGAGGTCCCGATCCCGGGTGCGGTGAATGATGCATTCGCTGTTTCGGATCCGACGACTTTTCCGGTGTAGGAGAGGCTGGCGATGCCCTCGGAGTTGGTGGTCGCGGTTGCGTGGTTGTTGTTGGCGCCGGTGGTCGAGATCAGGATGGGCTGGTTCGCGAGTGGTCTCGCGTGACAGGTGAGGGTGGCTGAGAGCTTCTCTGTTTCCCCCACGTGTGGGCTTGCCGGGCTCGGAGATAATGTGAGCGCAAGGCCTGTCGCGAGGGGGAATCCCGAGCCGATTTCGAGGTTGCCGTTGCCGGTGATGTTCGCAGTTCCCACCACGGCAAACCCTTCTCGGACGTTCAGCGACCCGTTCCCAGTGAGTGCGAGTTCTCCAGACTGGGCGTAAATAATGCCGTTGAGGGCCTCGCTGCCTCCGCCGGTGAGGCTGATCTTCGTGTTGTTGTTGCGGTCGGCGAATACCGCGACGGGCGTGCAGTTTTCGGTGGGCCCCGCGAGGTTCAACGAGCCTCCGCCGGTGAGGTTCAGGGACGCGCCGTGCTCGCCTGGGTTGCATGGCGTGGGGTAGGAGGAGCAGGCAAGATAGATGGTGACGTCGTTGGCGGTTATGTTGGCGTTGCCTGTGCTGGCGAGCTGGTGGCGGATGATGTAGGTGCCGGGCGTGAGGGTGAGGCTGCCGCCGCCGCTTACGTTGATGTCCTGGTAGACGCCGGGGCCGATCGTTTCGGCGTCGTTGCCGTTTACGTTGATTGACGGCACGGCGTTCGGAACCGGGATTGAGGGGACGGCGAGACCGGCGAGTGGGTCGCTGATCGGCGTCACGCCGGTCGTGAGGTTCTCAATGGTCCCCTTGCCGGTTTCGGCGACAGTGCCGGCCACGCCTACGGAGGGCGCGAGGAGGCTGCCGTTCCCGGTCACGGAGACTGCTGGGAATCCCCAGGAGTTCACGAGGACGTTCGCGTTGGTCAGGGTGACGCTGCCGTTGCCGGTCAGCCTGAGCGACTGGCCGGATGGTGCGAGCACGCATAACCCGCAGGTGCCCTCGGGCTGTGCCGTTATCGGTCCCTGGCTGGCGAGAGCGACCGAGGGATGTGTCGTGAGCGCGGCAGCGAGGATCGCGAGCATCACGACCAGCATGCGGCGAGCGCACATGTGTGCCCGGTTCGCCGCCGCCCTCTCACCCGACTGGACCGTCGTCTTCACCCCTCTTGTGACGCCACCGTCCATAGCGAGCGTAGGCGTACGAGCCTTATATCCGCGGCCCGCGCGCACTGTCAACCCCAAATGTCAGCGGTCGTCATTTGCCGCCCGCCGGAGACCAACGCACGGTCGTATAACGGGAGGTGATCGCACCTCCGCTCGTGCTTATACCTACCGAGAATGCGTGGCTGTCTTGCACGAAAGTCCTTGCTTTTCGCGGCTGGCGTGGCACTTTGGGGTTCTCGCTCCTAGCGCAATCGCTGGCTCGGCACCGTGTTCGTCGGCGGGCGCTTTTCTCAGGCTGGCGGCTCTGGCGGCATCGGCGCAAGACGGGACACTTGAAGGCTCGCACCCGCCGCCCGCCTGACGCCCACTCCAAAGAACGTCGGGACCGTGCCGCATCGAGCACAGGAGTAGCGTGTTCTAGAAGGAGATGGGGCGCATGCCCGTAAGGCGGGCGATCCGGGTCTGGATGCTCTCAGGTGCTGCTGTGGCGCTTCTCCTGCTTGCTGCTTCTCACGCGCAAGCAGCGCGTCTGAGCGAGGAGCACATCTGCAAGGTCCATCACTGCACGACCGTCGCTGCGAGTGCCACGGTGCGCGTATTCGAAGCCAACGAACGCGAACCGAAGTGCTGCGGGGCACTCGATTATCGGGCAGATTTTGCTCTTTGGCTGCCGACTGGAAAGGTGACCGAAATCGCCAACGGCTCAAATCACGGTTTCGGACGAAGCCCTTACGTGGAAGAGGCGAAGATCGCGGGGGATTACGTCGCGTACAGCATCAACGGCCTTGTCGAAGATCGATACGACGCACCTGAACTACCTGAGAAGGTCAATCGGGTGAACGCCAGAACCGGCCAGCGCACGACCGATCCGACCGTCCGCGTCGGGTGTGAAGGTCACAATCTCGACTTCGCAGTCAACGCGCGCGGAACGGTCGCCTGGTCCTATGGGGATTTGTGCTTCTCAGGGGAAGGGACCAGCGTGATGTATGGAAGCAACTCTGGTGAAGCGACTGTCGATATGGTGCCCGGAAACTCAACCACAACCATAATGCTCGCGCATGGACCAACCGTCAACCAAGGGTCGCTAGCCTTGGTCCCCGGCCACCTGTATTGGCTCCAAGCTGGCATCCCGCACACCTTCGCGGCCCCCTGATGAAGCGCCACCCTATAGCCATCGCAGCAGCCTGCCGTCCGATTGTCGGGTGTAGCGCCGTCACCCGATTGGAGCCGAGGACGGCGGGCTCTTCCTCGACACCCCTACGGCCTGATTGCCACTCGAGAGAGCCTACGTCCGAGGATCACCGCTCCGGCGCTGGCTAAATCCGCTGTACGGGGCAACCGGCCGCCAGGGACCGACCGCGTCTGCCGTTCCGACGCTAGGTCGGGGGCAGAGCAGACGGCTGGGGCGGTAGGGCGACCCAAGCCTCGTCCCCGACACTGATCACGTTCGACTCGGCTCGGAGGCTCTCGAAAAAGACCGCAAGCACCGTCCCGGTACCGGTGGCCGACGGCGCGATGATCCCCTCGAAGCCGAGATAGTGGGCGGCGGCACCGATCTCTTGACAGCGCTGTGGATCGAGAGCGCGTAGCGCGTCTGTCGTGACGTCCAGGGAGTCCCGCGCGGCTTTGGGCCTGAGGTCTAGACCGGCCGCCAGCGTCACCTCGTAGCGGTGCATCTGGCGGGGCAGGAAGTCCTCGGGTGCTCGTCCTTGGCGTTCGGCCATGCGGTAGAACTCGGCAATTACCGTTGCCTGCGCGAGCGCTAGATAGAGCGTCGAGAAGCTCTCCGGTGGATTCCAGCGGCCGCCTTGAAGGCGGGCCCCGGCCCCCGAGAGCGGGTGTCGATCCTTGGCGATATGGCGAAAAGCCTCGGCCGAGAGCGCAGTCGGCTGGAGGGCGTCAACCCTCGCGAGGAGCTTACGGTCGAGCACCCGCGCGCTTAGACGAAGACGCCCTCAGCCATCGCGTCAATACAGCCAAGCACCCGGCGGAACTCGCCCTCCCTCAGGAGCTCGACCGGCTTGTGGTGCTCAAGGGATGGGTTCGGCGTAAGCAGCCAGTCGTGGGCAGCATCAGGACGCAGAACGACCGACAGCCGCTCAAGGACAGCTATCAGCTCGAGAAGCCTCTCCCGCGCGTCAGGACGCGGAGATGCCTGCCGCGAAAGCCAGCGCGAGACCGTTCGCGGGTTCGTATCCAGTACCCGAGCCAGGTCTGCCTGGTCAAGCTCGACCTGCCCGCTTGCCTTACCGAGCCTCTCCGCAAGATCCGCCAATGTAATGCCCTTCCTTTGTCGTCCTGTATGTCCCCTAGTATGGCACGGGATGGACGAGACTTTAGGAGATGCAACGGACCTCTTCCCGCGCAGCACCTACCTGCCGCGCGTAACGCGGCGCGACGGCCGAGCGATCGAGGAGGCACTGGCGGCGCCCACACTGTTCGATGCGGGGCTCGAGCTCGGCGGGGCGGTGCTGGAGGCCACATACGCGATTGACGAGCCGCCGCTGCTCAAGCGCCTGCGTGAGGCAAACGTGCCGCGGCTTGTAGATCCACAGACGCTGCGACTCACTGGCGAGAGGTTCATGAGCGTCTCGCAGTTCGAGCGCCTTCCCTATCGCCCGGATGCGCCGATAGCCGCCGACTCGTTCACGGCCTCTGAGGCGGACGCCCTCGCGAGAGACGTGATGCTCTGCGAGCACACGATCGGGGCGTCCTGATACCTGGCGGCCGGCCTCCCTTACTACGACAAAGACCTCCAGAGCTGGATCCGCCACAACGACCGGCTCCTAGAAGCGTCGTGCGCGGCCAACGGCGCCACAGACCTCGACCGCAAGCCCCTCATCGCCCAGGTCGCACCAGGCCGAAAGGCACTCGCCCATCCGCAGCTGATCGTCAACCGCCTGCTCGACTACCCAATCGACGGCGTCTACGTACACCCCCTACGCCTTGACCCCGTCGGGGACAGCACCGAGAAGCTCGCCCAATACGTCGACTTCCTGAGGATGCTCGGCGCCCAGCGGCTCACCGTGATCACCGCCCGCGTCGGAGCATTCGGGCTCGTACTAGCCGCGCTAGGAATCGACGCTTTCGATTCCGGACTCGGCCAGGCCGAGACCTGCGACCTCGCATCCCTCAATCGGCCGCCGACCGAGCGCGAACTCGCATCTGGAAAGGCCCCAGGCGGCGGGCAACGACGCATCTACCTCGAGCAGCTAAAGACCACGCTGCTGCAGAAGCAAGCCGAGGCCATCCTGACCAACACGACGCTCCGCTCAAGAGTCGCCTGCACCCTCCCCTGCTGCGAACACCGCGACATCGAAAGCCTCGCCGAGCGTGCCCGACCGCACTACCTCCGTACCCGACTCCACGAGACAACGACCCTCGCCAAAGCCCCCTCCGATGCGATGCGCCGCAACCTCGTCCACAGCCAGCTCCACGACGCGCGCGAGACGACAACACTTGTCCGACGCATACTCCGATCAACCGGAGCGGCACCGCCCGCCTTCGACCACATCGAGCGGTGGATGGCACTCCTAGCCCGCGAGCACCAGATCTCGGCCGCCGCGTGACGACGCCGATGGCATCCACGACGTCGGTCACGAGCCACCATGCGAAGGCCAGCTACTGCCGCAGGCTGCTGTCCTAGCGAAATGGCGACGCTCCTCGTAGGCCTCGCGGACCTAGTCGTCCTCGCAACCGCCGTCCGCGACCCGTGGCGAGGAACAATCGGCCGCCGAGTCGACCGACACGGGCGACTCACGCCGCCGGCTCGTGCACGACTCGACGATTCGCCCAGAAACTGATTTGACCTGAGACGAACCGCGCGGAGAGCTAGAGCCGAGAAGGGCTTTTTGGCAGCGTTGTGGGGTCGTGGGGAACACGATTTGGGAACATGTCCCAAATTCTGGTGCCGCCTGATCGACACAGTTCCCTAAAAGTCCCTGCAAATCGATGCTATGCGGGCGAGAGGACTCGAACCTCCAAGGGCCTAAGCCCACCGGCTCCTAAGGCCGGCGTGTCTACCAATTCCACCACGCCCGCGGGGGAATGCGTCCGAAGCGTAGCTGCGGTCCGTGCACACAGGAGAGGGCGTTGGATGTATCGTCACGGCGTGAGCGCAGAGGCTGGCGAGGGAAGGTCCCCGGGCGTGACGATCACTCACCCCAACCGCGAGAAGGCGGTCGTGCAGGCCACGCGTGCGACCGTCGTCGTGCTGTTTCTGATCAGCGCGGGCCTCGTGCTGGTCGTGACGATCGGCGGCTGGAGCGTGCTCGAGGGGGCGCTCCCGGTGCAGATCGCTTACATCGTGATCTATCTGACGATGGCCTTCTTCGCCGCGCGCTGGAACCGCGGCGTGCTCCCGGTTGCAGCCGCGCTCGCGGTGATTCTGGCGATCTTCGCGCTGGTGGCGGGGCCGGCGTGGTTCGCGCGCGACAAGGCTGGCTTCGCACAGCCGGCGCTGAACGCCGAACTGCTGGGGCTGATCACGCTGCTGATCGCACCCGTGCAGGTGCTGCTGATCGTGTTCACGATGCGGGGCTTCAACCAGGGCTGGAACGTGGAGCTCGAGCGCCGCGAGCCCTCGCGGCGGGCCGACCCCTACGCCGAGGCGCCCCCCTACCCCGCCTGAGCCCGCGCGCAGGACTATGCTCGCCAGCGGCGCGAACTGAGCGCCCGAGCAGCAGACGCGGCGGTGGCGGAACGGTAGACGCGGGGCCCTCAAAAGGCCCTGTCCGCAAGGGCGTGTGGGTTCGATTCCCACCCGCCGCATCGGTTGAGCAGCAGCGAGCGGCTACGGGCCGCCGACGAGCTCGAGCAGCGGCTCGGCGAGGCCTGGCGGTGCCGCGAGGATGCCCCAGGGCAGGTTCTCGTGCACCGGCAGCTCGAGCACGCGCAGGCCGGCGCGTTCGCAGACGAGCGCGCCCGCGGCGATGTCCCACTGTTTGACCGTGCGCTCGAAGTAGGCGTCGTAGCGCCCGAGCGCGGTCCAGCAGAGGTCGAGCGCGGCGCTGCCGAAGCGGCGGATGTCGCGCACGCGCGGGATCACGCGCTCGAGCACGCGCGCCTGCGCGGCGCGCACCTCGGAGGCGTAGGCCAGGCCGGTGGCGAGCATCGCGGTGCTGACGTCCTCGTGGCCGAGGTGCGCGCGCTGCGGGTGCACCGTGAGCTCGGTGCGCTCGGCGCCGTGCGTCACCGCGGCCGCACCGCCGCGCACCGCGGTGAAGAGCTCCTCGCGGTTGGGGTCGAAGACCGCTCCCGCGAGCACCCCCTGCTCGTCGCGCACGGCGACGCTGACGCACCACTGCGGGATCGAGAAAAGGAAGTTGACGGTGCCGTCGAGCGGGTCCACGACCCAGCGCAGGCCGCTGCTGCCATCCTCGCTTCCGCTCCTCCTCCCCCACGAAGCCGTCCTCGGGGCGACGCTGGCGCAGAAGCCCGCGGATCGCGCGCTCGGAGGCGAGATCGGCCTCGCTGACGAGGTCCGTGGGGGTGCTCTTCGAGCTGACGCCGCGCTCGGCGCCGGCGGCGACGCGCTCGAGCAGCAGCTCGCCGCCCATACGCGCGCACTGCACCGCGGTCTCGAGCAGCTCCTCCTCGCTCGTGGAGCTCACTCGAAACCCGGCGGGCGCTGGCGCTCCCAGGGGCGCTCCGCCTCGAGCTGCGCGGCGAGCGAGAGCAGCGTGGTCTCCTCGCCGGAGCGCGCGACGAGCTGCACGGCACGCGGCAGACCGTCGCTGCCGAACCCCGCCGGAACCGAGGCTGCGGGCTGGCCGGTGAGGTTCCAGATGCCGTTGTAGGGGACCCAGCCGGCGACGGCGTTTAGCGTCCAGACCGCGCCGCGTCCCTCCAGCCGGCCGATGCGCGCGGGCGCGCTCGCAGTAGCGGGCGTGAGCAGCACGTCGTGGTCCTCGAGCACGCGCCCGAGACGCTGCGCGGTGGTCGCCTCCCGCCGCATCGCGCGCTCGAGCAGTCCGTCTGAGATGAGACCGCCGAGGCGGACCATCGAGCGCGTGCGCCGTTCCAGGCGCTCGGGGTGCTCGAGCCCGACGGCGACGTCGTGGATGCCGCGCAGGTAGCGCGTCACCACGTCCGGGATGTCGCCTAGGCCGTAGTCGGGGTCGCGCTGCTCGACGTCGTGCCCGAGCGAGCGCAGCAGCGCCACGGTGTCCTCGAGCGCGCGCTCGGCCTCCGCGTCGAGCCGCGAGATGACTCCCGGAGGTACGCGCTTTGAGTAGGCGATGCGCAGCCGGCCAGGCGCGCGCGCGGCGGCCTCGGAGAAGCCCTCGGCGGGCGCGGGCGCGTGATCGGCGTCGATCTCGGTGGCGCCGGAGGCGACGTCGTGGAAGAGCGCGGTGTCGGCGACGCGGCGCGCGAGCAGGCCGTACACGCTGAGCCCGTGCCAGCCGCGCGCGAGCGGCGCCAGCGAGACGCGCCCGCGCTGGGGCTTCAGGCCGAAGAGCCCGCACCAGGCGGCGGGGATGCGGATCGAGCCGGCCCCGTCGGAGCCGAGCGCGGCTCCGACGAGCCCCGCGGCGACGGCCGCGGCGCTGCCGCCGCTCGAGCCGCCGGGGGCGTGCTGGAGCTCCCAGGGGTTGCGCGTGACGCCGAAGGTGGCGGTCTCTGTGAAGGGCCACTGCGTGAGCTCGGGCACGTTGGTCTTGCCGAGGATCAGCGCGCCGGCGTCGCGCACGCGCCGCACGACCTCGGAGTCCGCGGCGGCCGCGCGCTCGACCGCGTTGGTGCCTATGGCGGTCACCTCGCCGGCGACGTCCATGTCGTCCTTGACCGCGAGCGGCACGCCCAGCAGGGGGCGCTCGTCGCCGCCGGCACGGCGGGCGTCTGCCTGCTGCGCTTCCAGGCGCACGCGCTCGGCGTAGACGCTGCGGAAGCAGTTCAGGCGCCGGTGCAGGCGCGCGATCCGCTCGAGGTAGACCTCGACGAGCTCCACGGAGCTGATCTCGCCGTCACGGATCAGCTGCGCCTGGGCGGCGATACCTGCGTAGGCGATCTCGCTCGCGTCCATCGAGTGGGGAAATCTAGACGGGCGTGACGGGGTTGCGCTTGGCGGGCCAGTCGCGCCGCTTGCCGGCGGCGGCGGCGAAGCGGCGGATGAGCTCGCCGCGCAGCGCGCGCGGCGCCACGACGGCGTCCACGACGAGCTCGGAGGCGAGGTGCAGGATGTCGATGTCCTCGGCGTAGGCGGTGCGCAGCTCCTCGGTTCGCCGCGCGCGCTCGTCCTCGTCGTCGATCGCCTGCAGCTGGTTGTAGTAGACGGCGTTGATCGCGGCCTGCGGGCCCATCACGGCGATCGAGGCGCTCGGCAGCGCGATGCAGCAGTCGGGCGCGAAGGCGGGACCGGCCATCGCGTACAGCCCGGCGCCGTAGGCCTTGCGCACGATCACCGAGATCTTCGGCACGGTGGCTTCGCTCACCGCGCTGATCATCTTCGCGCCGTGGCGGATGATGCCCGCGCGCTCGACCTGGGTGCCGATCATGAAGCCGGGCACGTCCGCGAGGAACAGCAGCGGCACGTTGAAGGCGTTGCAGGTCCAGATGAAGCGCGCGGCCTTGTCAGCGGAGTCGCCGAACAGCACGCCGCCCTTCTGCCTGGGCTGGTTGGCGACGATCCCGATCGCGGCGCCGTCGAGGCGGGCGAAGCCGACGATGATCTCCTTCGCCCAGCGCGGGTGGATCTCGAGCAGCGAACCCTCGTCGACGAGCGCGGCTATCAGCAGCTTCATGTCGAAGGGCTTGTTCTCATCGGCGGGGATGAGCGCGGCGATCGGGTCGCCTTCGCCGAAGCCCTCGCCGCCCTGCACCCCGCCCGGCGCCGCGACGGCGGCGGCTGGCGCGGGAGCGGCGGGCGGCGGCGGCTCGCGCCAGCTCGAGGGCAGGTATGCGAGGTAGCGGCGGGCGAGCGCTATCCCCTCGGCGTCGCTTGCGACGAGCTGGTGGCCGCAGCCGGAGACGCCGGTGTGCATGCGCGCGCCCCCCATCTCCTCGAGGCCTACCTTCTCGCCGATGACCATCTCCGCCATGCGCGGCGAGCCGAGGTACATCGAGGCGTTGCCCTCGCGCATGATCACGAGGTCGCAGAAGGCGGGGATGTAGGCTCCGCCGGCGGCGCTCGGGCCGAACAGCACGCACACCTGCGGCACGACCCCCGAGAGCTTCACCTGGTTGTAGAAGATGCGCCCGGCGCCGCGGCGGCCGGGGAACATCTGTACCTGCTCCGTGATTCGCGCCCCGGCGGAATCGACGAGGTAGACGAGCGGCAGGCAGAGCTCGAGCGCGCGTTCCTGCACGCGCAGGATCTTCTCGACCGTCTTCGGGCCCCAGGAGCCGGCCTTCACGGTCGGGTCGTTGGCCATCAGCGCGACCGCGCGCCCGTCGATGCGCCCGATCCCGGTGAGCACGCCGTCCGCGCCGAGGCCGTCCTCCTGCCAGTTGGCGAGCAGTCCGTCCTCGGCGAAGGACCCCTCGTCGAGCAGTTGTGAGACGCGCTCGCGCACGGGCAGCTTGCCCTGGTCGATCGCCTTCTCGCGATGGCGCTCGGGGCCGCCGGCGAGCGCGCGCTGGCGCGCGTCCTCGAGCGCGCTCACGTGCGCATCACATCAGCCGCGGGCGGCCGTGGCGGCGGCGTTCGCGCGCGAGCTCCCGCGCGCGCCGCGAGTTGAGCTTCTCTTCGACCGAGTCGAGGTCGGGCTCGCGTCCCAACAGCCGCAGCAGGTTGCGCGCGGCGGGCAGCAGCGTGGGGATGATCACCCAGACCGGCCAGAACTGCCCGCTGGCGCCGTCGGCGAGCCAGATCGCGACGCACACGCCCGAGGCGGTGATGCCACCGCTGGCCTCCTGCACGAGCCGCCGGCGCAGCCGCGTCCTGCGCCTGACGAGCTCGGCGCTGAGCGTGGCGGGACTGAGCGGCAGGTCGTCCTTGAGCCGGTCGAGCTCGCCACGGGTGGTGGCCTTGTAGGCGCGCCCGACGCGCTCCTCGAACTCGGCCGAGGTGAGGCGCCCGGCGAGCAGATGTTCGCGCAGCTCCTGCGCGAGCGACTCGCGCTCGGCGTCAGCGGCACGCAGGCTCGCGGGATCGGCCACGCGCCGCCTCCACCCCTAGAAGGCCTCGTTGGGCCGCGGGCTCTCGCCCGAGTAGTCGTAGAAGCCGGTGCCGCTCTTGCGCCCGAACCAGCCCGCGCTGAGCATCTTGCGCAGCGTCGGCGGCTGCGCGAAGCGACGCTCGCGGAACTCCTCGAAGAGCACGTCGCAGATCGAGCCGAGCGTGTCGAGGCCGACGAAGTCGGCGAGCGTGAGCGGCCCCATCGGGTGCCCGGCGCCCGCCTTCATCGCCTCGTCGATCTCGCCGACCGAGCCGACGCCCTCTTCGAAGGCGCGGATCGCGTCGAGCATGTAGGGGACCAGCAGGCGGTTGACGATGAAGCCGGCGGTGTCGCGCGTGGGGATCGCGAGCTTGTCCTCCGATCGCGCGAATGCGAGCGCGGTCTCGAAGGCCTCATCGGAGGTGGTGAGACAGCGCACGACCTCGACGAGCTTCATGACCTGCGCGGGGTTGAAGTAGTGCAGGCCGACGAACCGCTGTGGCCGCGAGGTAACGGCGGCCTGGTCGATGACGGCGAGCGAGGAGGTGTTGGTGGCGAAGAGCGCGTCGGCCTTGACGATCGCGTCCACCTCGCGCCACATCTCGAGCTTCAGCGGCAGGCTCTCGGTGATCGCCTCGATCACGAGGTCGCAGTCGGCGAGGTCGCCGTAGCTGACGGTCCCCTGGATGCGTGCGCGCACGGCGTCGGCGTCCTCCTGGCTGGAGCGGCCCTTCTCGACGGCGCGCGCGAGCTGCGACTCGATTCTGCCGATGCCCTTGGCGAGCGCCTGCTCGTCGACCTCGCGCAGCACCACGCGGTAGCCCGACTGCGCGGCGACCTGCGCGATGCCGTGGCCCATGAGCCCTGCGCCCAGCACGCCCACCTTCTCGATCTGCTGCGCCATTGCTCTCCTTGAGTCGTTTTTTGGGGAGGCACGTGCGCGTGCCCACCGTTCACGGCGTCGTGTCGCCGGCCTCAGCGCGTCCCTGGACGAGCCACAGCCTAATAGGCCGTTGTATCCCGCGGGGGCGCTGCTCCCCACGATGTAGCCTGATAGGGGTGAGCGATGAGCCGAGCGGCGGGGACTTCGACCTGGCGGCGGCGGGTCTGCGGCTGGATGCCGCGGACGTGGCGGGCTCGACCGAGGTGCTGGCGCGCAAGCTCGAGCAGGCGCTGCCGGGCCGCGTGAGCGTGCGTCGCGCCGGCGGCGGGCTGCTGGGCAAAGGCCCGAAGCGCGTGCGCGAGCTCAGGCTCGACGTTGGGCCCTGCCAGTACGAGCTGCGGATCGAGGGCGAACGCGTGCAGGGCTGGCGCGGCAGGCAGGTGGGCGGCGTCTCGATAAAGCGCGAGTCGCTCGACCCGGCGCGCTGGCTGGCGGCACTGACGGCGGACCTGCAGGAGGAAGCGGAGCGCTCGAGCGAGGCCCGCGTGGCGCTCGAGCGGCTGCTCGGGTAGCGGGCCGCGCGCGGATGGCCGACGGCGAGGAGCAGCGGGACGCGGCTGGCGCTGAGCGCCTGCAGGCCGAGTCCGAGCGCGAGGACGCGGAGTCGCTAGCACGCATCGAACGCGGCGGCATCCCGCTGCAGGCCGAGCGGCGACTGCGCGAGCTCGGCGAGCACGGCGGGTCGTTCACATCCGACCTGGCGGTGGCGGACTTCGCGCTGTGCCACCAGATGGGCCTGCGTCCGCTCTCGCAGGTGATGGGCAGCTCGGTCTACCAGGTCGGCTACCAGGCCACGCCGTGGCCGGGGATGGGGCTGGGCGGAGGCATGATGTTCGAGCTCCAGACGCTCTCGGAGGCCTGGAACGACGTGCGCTCGCGCGCGCTTGGGCGCCTGGCACAGGAGGCCGCGCTGGTCGGCGGCGACGCGGTGGTGGGCGTCGAGCTGCGCTCCGGGCGCTACGACTTCGCCGAAAACGCGATCGAGTACGCGCTCATCGGCACGGCGGTTCGCCACGAGCGCGCGAGCGCAGAGCAGCGCGGCCCGGTGCTGACGGAGCTGTCGGTGGCCGACTACGCGAAGCTCGCGCAGGCGCAGGTCGAGCCGCTGGGCTTCGTGGCGTGGAGCTCGGTGTTCTTCGTGGCCGCCTCGTACACGACGCAGATGCTGGGGGGCGGCCTCGGCTTCACGCGCAACCAGGAGCTCCCCGAATTCACCCAGGGGATCTACGGCGCGCGCGAGACGGTGGTCGCGAGGATGACCGAGCAGGCCGCGAAGCTGGGCGCGAGCGGCGTGATCGGCGCGCGCATCGAGCACACGATCCGGCCGATCTCACTCGGCGGCGGGCGCTACGAACGCGGCGGGCTGATGGTGAGCTTCCACGCGATCGGCACCGCCATCCGCGAGCCAGCAAACGTGCGACCGGCAGCGCCGAAGATGACTGTGGACCTGACTACATGAGAGGAACGACGTTTCGATGAGCGACAGCGAAGCAGCGCGCCCGACGTATGACCCGAGCTCCCTGGAGGGGATCCCCGAGGCGGGACGCGAGCGCCTGCAGCAGAACCGCGCCGGCCTGTTCACCTCGGACCTGTCGGTGAACGAGTTCCTGCTGGTCAAGCAGGCGGAATTCGATCCCCTCGGCCTGGTGGTGGGCAGCTCGATCTACCACATCGGCATCCAGGTGGCGGGTTGGAAAAAAAGCCAGGAGATGACGGTGCTCTCGGGAGCGATGTACGAGGCGCGCCAGCTGGCGATGACGCGCATGGAGGAGGAGGCCGACCAGCTCGGCGCGGACGGCGTGGTGGGTGTGCGTCTCGACATCGGTCGCTACGAGTGGGGCCAGGACATGGCGGAGTTCATCGCGATCGGCACCGCGGTGAAGCACCGCGAGGGCGTGCTCCACCGCGCGCCGAACGGCAGGCCGTTCACCAGCGACCTCTCCGGGCAGGATTTCTGGACGCTGCTGCGCACGGGGCACCGCCCGGTGGGGATGGTGATGGGCAGCTGTGTCTACCACGTGGCGCACCGCGGCATGCTGCAGAGCCTCGCGCAGACCGGTCGCAACGTCGAGCTTCCGAACTTCACGCAGGCGCTCTACGACGCGCGCGAGCTCGCGATGGAGCGCATGCAGAGCGAGGCGCAAGAGCTGAAGGCCGAGGGGATCGTGGGCGTCTCGCTGCAGGAGAAGAGCCATGGCTGGGGAAGCCACACGATCGAGTTCTTCGCCGTCGGCACAGCAATCGTTCCGCGCGAGGGTCATCATGAGGAAATCGAGCCGCCGACACCGGTGCTCGACCTCAGCTGACCAGGTACGGGAGGAGGCACCCGATGAGCATCGTCTTCACGGAGGACCACGGCGCGGCTCGCCACGTCGTCTTGAACAGGCCGGAGAAGCGCAACGCGATGAACCAGGAGCTACTGCATGCCCTGCGCGATGCGCTGCGCGAAGCGGCCGCCGAGGAGACCGTGCACTGCGTCGTGCTGCGCGGCGAAGGCCCCGTCTTCTCCGCCGGAGTGGACCTCGAAGAGCTCGGCCGCTCGGCCGGCCGCCCGGCGATGCTGCGCCCCTTCCGCGATGTCTTCCTCGACTGCGCGAACGCCTGCGAAGAGATGCCCAAGCCGGTCGTCTGCCAGATCCACCGTGCCTGCCTCGGCGCAGCGCTCGAGGTGGCGCTCGGCTGCGACCTGCGCGTCGCCTCGAGCGACTCGCAACTGTGCCTGCCGGAGGTGCGCTTCGGGATCATCCCCGACGTCGGTGGCTCGACGAGGCTCCCCGCGGTGGTGGGCCTCGGGCGCGCGAAGGAACTGATCATGACCGCGCGCGCGATCGACGCCGCGGAGGCGCACCGGATCGGCCTCGTCAACCGCGTGGTGGAGCCGCACCAGCTCGTGAAGGCGACCGGCGAGCTCGTCGAGGAGCTGCTAACCAACTCGCACATCGCGGTCGGCCGCGCAAAGCGCGTGCTCGACGCCAGCGCGCGCCCCTCACTCGCGAGCTCGCTCGAGATGGAGGTCGCGGTGCAGGAGTTTTGCATCGCGAGCGCCGCGGCGGCGATGAACGGAGCGCGCCCGAGCGTGCTCGCGACGCAGCCCTCCGCTGCCCCCGAGGCCCAGCCCTCGCCCGCCGCCGAGGCCCAGCCCTCTCCCGCCGCGAAAGCCCCGCCCTTGCCCGACGCCCAGGGCTCCGCCGCTGCCGAGGTGCAGTCCTCCGCCGCCGCCGGAACGCCGCCCCCCGCTGGCGTCACGACGCGGCCCGCTCTTGATGCGCAGCCCCAAGGTGCGCCACGAGCATCCGAGCAGCCGCCGATCCCACAGCAGAAACCCCAGCCGCCTGCCGCCTTCTCGGCCTCGCCTGGCGCGCAGCCCCCCGCCTCCGGGCAGCCCGCCCATGAGCGATCCCCGCAGTCCGAGCACGATGGGCAGCAGGGCGATGGGCAGCCTGCCGAAGAGCGCCCGCTCGAGTACCGCCGCTTCGTGACGCGCTAGACGCGGGGAGCGGCGGCCAGCCGCCCCCCGGTCCTCTCGCTCAGGCGCTCGCGGTAGCCGCCTCGGTCGCGGCGGGCGCGAGCGGCTCGATGCCGCGGATCAGATCCGCGGCGCGCTCTGCGATCGCGATCGTGGGCGCGTTCGTGTTCCCGCGCGGGACGGTCGGCATCACCGACGCGTCCACCACGCGCAACCCCTGGACCCCTCGCACCCGCAACTCGAGGTCCACGACGGAGCTCGCGTCGGCGCCCATGCGGCACGTCCCGACCGGGTGGTAGAGCGTCTGGGTCGTGGCGCGCACGTGCTCCTCGATGTCCGCGTCGCTGTCGGACGCCGGGGCGAAGCGCACGTCGCTGATGCAGTCCGCCAGCGGGGTGTGCCGGGCGATCTCCATGACCGCACGCACGCCGTCCACCGCCGTGCGCATGTCGTCGGGGTCCTCGTAGTAGTTGTGCACGATGATCGGCTTGGCGGTTGGCTCAGGCGAGCCGATCGCGACGTAGCCGCGGCTGCGGGGCTTCAGCACGCATGCCCCGCACGCGAGGCCGTGCGCGTCCGCCGGCAGGAGCCCCTCGGCCGCGAACACCGCGGCGGCGAAGTGCAGCTGGATGTCGGGTGCCGCCAACCCGCTGCGCGTACGCAGGAACCCACCGACCTCGGCGACCGTCGAGGTGAGCGGCCCTTCGCCCTGTTCGAAGCGCACCAGGTTCTCGTCGTTGAGCGCCCCGAACAGGCTGTCCTCGCGCTCGGTCAGCCACACCAGGCCGGCCTGCGGGTGATCCTGGAGGTTCACTCCCATCTCCTGAGAGTCGGCCACGACCGGGATCTGCAGCAGCTCGAGCTCGGCCGGGCGCCCGATGCCCGACAGCATCAGCAGCTTGGGCGCGTCATAGGTCCCACACGCGACGATCACCTCGCGCTCCGCGCGCACCTCGAAGGCTTCCCCGCCACCGGTGATGCCCGCGACGCCGGCGGCGCGGGTCCCGTCGAAGAGCAGCTTCAGGGCCTGGTGGCGCGTGCGCACCTCGAGGTTCGGCCGGTCCTCGACCGGGTGCAGGTAGCTGACGGCGGTGCTTCCGCGTGCGCCGTTTTTGTGCGTCACCTGGTACCAGCCGACGCCGTCCTGGGAGGGCCCGTTGAAGTCCTCGTTGGCGGGGATGCCGCTCGCGATCGCGGCGTCGAGGAACAGCTGCGCCATCGGCGTGCGCGCGCGACCCTCGATCACCGACAGCGGACCGCCCACGCCGTGCAGCTCGTCTTCGCCGCGCTCGTTGTCCTCCGCTCGACGGAAGTACGGCAGCAGCTCATCGAAGCCCCAGCCGGTGCAGCCGAGCTCGTCGCGCCATTCGTCGTAGTCGGCGCGGTTGCCCCTGATGTAGATCATCGCGTTCAGCGAGGAGGAGCCCCCGAGCATTTTGCCGCGCGGCAGGTACACGCGGCGGTTGTGCAGCTGCGCCTCCCACACCGTCGAGTGGTCCCAGTCGTATTCGCTGCGGAAGAGCGCGCTGAACGCGGCTGGTATGTGAATCAGGTCGTTGCTGTCCGGCGGCCCTGCCTCGAGCAGCAGGACGCGCGCGTCCTCATCCTCCGACAGCCGCGCAGCGAGAACGCATCCCGCTGAGCCCGCGCCGACGACGACGTAGTCGTACATGTGTGATCCCTTCTCTCGGCCTCCCGGTGAAGCGCAATCCTCCCACCTCCGAGCTCAGCGCGACGGCCAGCGCTCATGGGCGCCAGTCCACGGGTCCCGCGAGGAGCGTGTGGCTGCCGAGCGGGCGGCCGAGGATCTCCTGCGCGCGGCGCGAGCAGGCGATCAGCGCCGCGAGGTCGATGCCGGTATCGATCCCCATCTCCTCGAGCATCGAGACGAGGTCCTCGGTCGCGATGTTGCCGGTCGCACCCGCGGGCACGGGACAGCCGCCGAGCTCGCCGAAGCTCGACTCGAAGCTCTCGACGCCCGCCTGGAGCGCGGCGAGCACGTTCGCGAGCCCCTGCCCGCGCGTGTTGTGGAAATGCGCGGTCAGCAGCGCCTGCTCACCGAGCCGAGCGCGTGCCGCCAGGAAGAACTCGCGCACTCCCAGCGGGTTGCCCATCCCTGTCGTGTCACCGAAGCCGACCTCCTGCGCGCCCGCTTCGAGCAGGCTCGCCGCGATATCGAGCACGCGCTCGGGCGGCACGTGACCCTCGTAGGGGCAGCCGAAGGAGGTCGAGATCACGCCCTCGCAGTAGAGCCCCTCCGCGCGCGCGCGCCGCAGGACCGCCTGAACGCCCGCGAGCGACTCGGCGACCGAGCGGTTGACGTTGTGGCGGTTGTGGGTCTCCGACGCCGACAGGAAGACGTTGACCTCCTGGAAGTGCTCGCGCAGCGCCAGCGCGCGCTCGAGTCCGCGCTCGTTGGGGATCAGTACGGACACGCTCACCTGTGGCGGGATCTTGGCGAGCGCCAGCACCTCCGCGGCATCGGCGAGCTGCGGGATCACGTCCGCGCGCACGAAGCTCGTTATCTCCATGCGGCGCACGCCCGTGCGCGCCAGCGCCTCGATCAGCTCGAGCTTCGCATCGGTGGGGATCACCTCGGGCTCGTTCTGAAAGCCGTCGCGCGGTCCGACCTCGCGGATCTGCACGTGCGCCGGCAGCGCCCCTTCCCGAGCGTCACCACGCGCGCCGGCGGGCGCCTGCGCCGCGGCGCGTTGCGGCTCAGCGCTGCCCTGAGGCGTCATCGGCCTAACCCTATACTCGGCGCGCGTGCCCGAGACGAGCACAGAACCGGTCGCTGTGATCGGCGCCTCCGGCGCGCTCGGGTTCGGGCTAGCGGTGCGTCTTGCGCGCACCGGCGTGCCGATCGCGATCGGCTCGCGCGACGCGCCCCGCGCCCGGGAAACGGCCGAGCGCGCATCCGCGGTGGTGCCCTCGGGCTCATTCGAAGGGCTCGACAACGCGGACGCGGCGCGGGCGGGCGCGACGGTGATCCTGAGCGTGCCGTTCCGAAACCAGGCGGAGACGCTCGCGAACATCGCCAGCGCTCTGCGCCCCGGTCAGTTGTTCATCGACGCGACCGTCCCGCTCGCGGCAGCCGTCGCGGGCAAGGCGACGCGCATGCTCGGCGTGTGGCAGGGCTCCGCCGCACAGCAGGCGCTCGAGATGGTCCCCGAGGGCGTGCGCGTGGTGTCCGCGCTGCACACGGTCAGCGCCGCCACGCTCAGCGATCTCGACGACCCGCTCGACCAGGACGTGCTCGTGTGCGGCGACTCGCGCGCGGACAAGCGCGAGGCGGCCGAGCTGATCGAGCGCATCGACGGCCTGCGCTGCGTGGACTGCGGGCGCCTTGAGATGTCGCGCACGACCGAGTCGCTGACCGCGCTGCTGATCGCGGTGAACGCCCGCTACAAGATCCACGCCGGCGTGCGCCTCACGAGGCTGCCAGAGCGACTGTGGGAGTGAGCGCGGGCGAGGTCGTCGTGCTGTGCGGCGGCACCGGCGGCGCCAAGCTCGCACGGGGCCTCGCCGACGCGATCGGCGCCGAGCACCTCAGCGCGATCGTCAACACGGGCGATGACATCGAGATCTACGGCGCCTATGTCTCCCCCGACCCCGACCTCGTGTCCTTCTGGCTCGCCGACCTCATCGACGAGCGCGGATGGGGCCTGCGCGACGACACCTTCGCGGTCATGGACGGCCTGCGCGCGCTCGGCGTGGATGTCTGGTTCAACCTCGGCGACCGCGACCTCGCGTGGTGCATGCGCCGCGCCGAGCTGCTGGCGCAGGGAGCCTCCCCCACATCGGCGCTCGCGCGCCTGGACGAGGCGATCGGACTGCGCGCCCGCGTGCTGCCGATGAGCGACGAGCCGGTGCGCACCTGGGTGAGCACGCGCGAGTCGGGCTGGAGCGCCTTTCAGCACTTCATGATCGCCGCGCGCGCGCAGGGCACGCTCGACGGACTCGAGTTCAGGGGCGCCGAGTCCGCGCGCCCGAGCGCCGCGGTGCTCGATGCGCTCTCGAACGCGCGCGTCATCGTTCTCGGGCCGTCCAACCCCCTGATCTCGATCGCGCCGATCCTTGAGGTTCCCGGGATGCGCGCGGCGATCAGCGCCGCGCGCGCACCCGTCGTCGCCGTCAGCCCGATCGTCGGCGGCGCGGTGGTGAAGGGCCCGACGGCGGCGTTCATGAGCTTCGCCGGCAGGGAGTGCAGCGCCGCCGGCGTCGCCGACCTCTACGGCGAGCTGCTCGATGGCATCGTCGCCGACGAAGAGGTCTCCGGCCTGGCGCACCTGCGACTCGACACGCTCATGGACAGCGCCGAGTCCCGGCGGCGGGTCGCCGAGCAGACGCTGGCTTTCGCCGACACGCTCGCGGCCTAGGAGAACGGCATGCGCACGGCCGCGATCCTGCCGGTGAAGCGCTTCGGCGCCGCCAAGCAGCGGCTCGGGCGCAGCGTGCCCGACGAGCTTCGCGCGCGGCTCGCACGCGCGATGGTCGCCGACGTGCTCGAGGCGCTCGAGCGCACGAGCGCCCTCGAGCTGACGATCCTCGTCACGGGCCAGGAGGACCTCGCGCGGGTCGCACCCGGCAAGCGCACGGAGGTGCTCGAGGACGGCGAGGACAGCGGGCAGTCTGCTGCGGTCGTGCGCGGATCGCGCCGCGCGCTCACGCTCGGCTTCGAGCGCGTGCTGTGTGTCCCCGGCGACTGCCCCGCGCTCGATCCCGGCGAGCTGTCTGCGCTGCTCGCCGCGAGCTCTGACGGACAGCTCGTGATCGTGCCCGACCGCCATGGCAGCGGCACGAACGGGCTGCTGCTCACCCCGCCCGACGCGATCGCGCCGAGCTTCGGCCCGGACAGCTTCGAGCGCCACCGCCGAGCCGCCGCCGCCGCGGGGCTCGAGCTCCGCGTCGAGCGTCCCGCCTCGCTGCTGCTCGACATCGACACGGGCGAGGACCTGCACGAGCTGCGCGCCCGCCTGCAGACCGCCAGCCCGAACGCCCGCCGCACGCGCGAGCTGCTCGCCTCCGCTCCCGCCAGCGACAGCGGAGCGCACGCTCGGGACGCCTCGTGAGCGAGCTGCACGCGAGGCCGATCCAGGGCCTGCCCGAGGTGCGCGCGGGCGATGACCTCGCGCAGCTCCTGCTCGCCGCGCTCGGCGAGCAGCGCCTGCGCGACGGGCAGCTGCTCGTGATCGCCCACAAGGTCATCTCGAAGGCGGAGGGCTCAGTCGTCTCGCTCGCGGACGTGCGCCCGACCGCGCTCGCGCGCGAGTACGCCGCCGATCAGGGCAGGGACCCCCGCGTGGTGCAGGCCATCCTCGATCAGACCAGCGAGCTGCTGCGGGTCGGCAACGGCGTGCTCATCTGCCGCACACACCACGGCTTCGTCTGCGCCAACGCCGGCGTCGACGCCTCCAACTCCGCCGACGCGGACACGCTCGTGCTGCTGCCGCGCGACCCGGATGCGTCCGCGCGCACCTTGAGAGCGCGCCTGCGCGAGCTCTCGGGCGCCTCGGTCGGGGTGCTGATCAGCGACAGCTTCGGGCGCGCCTGGCGCAACGGCCAGCTCGACACCGCGATCGGGCTCGCCGGGATGGCCGCCCTCGACGACTGGCGCGGGCGCAGCGACTCACGCGGCCTGCAGCTGAACGCGACCTGGGTCGCAGTGGCCGACGCCGCCGCGGCCGCCGCCGACCTCGCGCGCGCGAAGGACTCGCGCGAGCCCGCGGTGCTGATCGACGGGCTCGAGCGCTTCGCCACGCCCGAGGACGGACCGGGTGTGGCGCCGCTGCTACGCGCGCTGCAGGAAGATCTGTTCCGCTGAGGGGTTTAGCATCCGCGCGGAGACCGATGACCGCCCGATGAAGCAAGCCAAGGCGCTGCCAGCAGTCGCGCTCGCCGCGCTCGCGAGCGTTCTGGTTGGATGGGGCGCGAGCGGCACCGGCGCGAGCAGGGCAGCGCAAGCGAGCACGACGCCCGTCGCGAGCACGGGCATCAAAAGCCCCACGACGGAGTCGCTCGGCGGCAGGCGCGGCGGCGTGCTGACCGTGCTCGACGAATCGGACTTCGAACGACTCGATCCCGGGCAGTCCTACTACGGGCTCGACTACGGCGTCGTATACGCCACACAGCGCCCGCTGTACTCGGCCAAGCCCAACGCGACGCAGCCGTCGCCGGACCTCGCCGCCGGGCCGCCGCTGATCAGCGACGACGGCAGGACCGTCACGGTGAAGATCAAGCGGGGCATCCACTTCAGCCCGCCCGTGAACCGCGAAGTCACCTCCGCCGACGTCGCCTACGCGATCGAGCGGGGCGCGAGCCCAAGCGTCGCGAACCCCTACGTGCACCTGTACTTCGAATCGGTGGAAGGCATGGACCGCGCAAGCGGCGGCCCGGTCAGGGGCATCCTCACGCCCAACAGGCACGAGATCCTCTTCAAATTGACCAGACCCGACGCCGTGACCGTCGTCGGGGCGCTGCAGCTGCCGCTGACGGCACCCGTGCCGAAGAAATACGCCGAGCGCTTCGACAGGCACCGGCCATCTGACTACGCAGACCACGAGGTTGCGACCGGTCCTTACATGCTGAAGAACAACGGGGCCGGCAAGGTGCTCGGCATCGGCTACATCCCCGGCCGCTCCGCGACACTCGTGCGCAACCCGAACTGGAAGCGACGCAACGATTTCCGCCCCGCCTATCTGGACGCAATCCACATCAAGATCGGCGGCTTGAGCATCGCGATCGCCGGCCAGGTGCTCGAAGGGCGCCACCTCGTCGAGAACACGCCGCCCCCACAGCTCGCCGTCCGGGTCGCCGAGCGGAAGCACCCCGGCCAGCTCGAGATCTCTCCCGGCGCCGGCGACCACTACATCGCCGTCAACAACAAGGTCGGGCCGTTCGCCAGCATCGACCTGCGCAAGGCGCTATGGGCCGCGCTCGACAGGATCGCGATGGACAACGCGCGCGGCGGTGAACTGGTCACCAACGTCGCCAGCCACTTCCTCTATCCCGGGATACCCGGCTTTGAACAGGCCGGCGGCCTCGGAGGTCCCAAAGGCCCCCAGTTCGACTTCGACGAACACCCCGAAGGCGACATGGCGATCGCCGAAAAGTACATGCGGCTCGCGGGCTACCCGAGCGGAAAATACACCGGAGCGGAAGCCGTGACGATCGTGGGCTCGCGCGGCAACCCCGCCGAAGAGGACGCCGAAATCGTCAACGGCACGCTCGAAAGCCTCGGCTTCAAGACGAAGCTCAAGCTCGTAGAAACCGCTGTGATGTACGCCAAGTACTGCAACGTCCCCAAGCAGGAGATCACGGTCTGCCCGAGCGTCGGCTGGGTCGCGGACTTCGCCGACCCCGAGGCGGCGCTCGAGGTCACCTTCAACGGACACGACATCAACCAGACCGGCAACGTGAACTGGAGCCAAACCGACGTGCCGAAGATCAACGAAGCGATGAGCGCCGCCGAACTGATCACCGGCGCCGGCGCGCGCACGAGCGCGTGGGCGAAGATCGACGACGAACTCGTCGAAGACGCCGCCGCGATCCCCTTCGACTGGGACAAGGAGTCGAACATCGAGGGACGCGGGGTCAACGGCGTCGGCGACCTCTGGAACGAGGGCGCCTGGGATTACTCCTGGACCTCGCTGAAGTAGCCGCCGCGCAGCCCGCTCAGCGCTCCGGCCGTCGCTGCTCGCGTACGCGCTTCCAGAAGCGGATGAACTCGCGCTCGTGGCCGATTCCGCCTTCGAGCGCCATGCGCGCGCCCTCGCTCGTCCCCGCGGCCCGCCGCGCGCAGCTCCTCGAAGGCATGCAGGCGCCGTGCGTGGGCCTCGAGCTGGCTGTCGGCGAGCGTCAGCGGGTCGGCGCCGAAGAACAGCTTCAGCGTGCCGGCGTCGCGCAGCTCATACAGCTCGCTCGGTCGGTGCTCGCGCCACGCGCTGCAGCGCCGCGCCGCCCGCGCGCGGCGAGCCGATAGCTCCGCCGGCGCCGGCCCGTCTGCTCGCGCTCCTCCGTGAGCAGGCCCGCCTGCGCCAGGCGCGCGCACTCGGTGTACAGCTGCGTGTGCGGCACGCCCAGAAGTTGCTCGTGCTCACCGACGCCAGGCGCTTGAGGTCATACGGCGTCGCCGGCTCCGCCAGCTCGCAGCAGGCCCAGCACGATGTAGGAGGTCTCGCTCAGGCGGGGGGTTGACACGCCGACAGATTACCGTACGGTCCGCACCGTTCGATCCGAACTATTGCAGGAGGAACGAGCATGTCAGTCGCCGCAGCCCGCCTCGACCACGCCGACGCTCGGCTTCTCAACGCTCGAGCGCGAGACGACGATCGACGAGCTCGAGCTCTCGCGGCGAGCTGCCCGCCTGGCTGTCGGGCTCGCTGCTGCGCACAGGCCCGGCGCGCTTCGAGGTGGGCGAGCAGCGGATGCGCCACTGGTTCGACGGCCTCGCGATGCTGCACCGCTTCACGATCGACGACGGCCGCGTCTCCTACGGCAACCGCTTCCTGCGAGAGCCGCGCCTACCGCGCGGCGCGCGAGCGCGGCGAGATCGTCTACGGCGAGTTCGCCACCGACCCCTGCCGCTCGCTGTTCAAGCGCGTGCAGACGCTGTTCGCGCCCGGCGCGACGATCACCGACAACGCCAACGTCAACGTCGCGCGGCTCGGCGAGCGCTTCATCGCGATGACCGAGACGCCGATGCCGGTGCAGTTCGACGCGCACACGCTCGACGCCGCCGGCGTGCGCCCGTACGAGGCCCCCGGACAGCTCACGACCGCGCACCCCCACCTCGATCGCGCGAGCGGCGGCATGCTCAACTACGCCGCCAAGCTCGGGCCGCGCAGCAGCTACCGCTTCTTCGCGCTCGATCCGCGCGACGGGCGCGCGCCCGCGCGTGATCGCCTCGCTGCCCGTGCAGCGAGCCGGCCTACATGCACTCCTTCGGGCTCACCGAGCGCTGGCTCGTGCTCGCCGAGTTCCCGCTCGTCGTCAACCCGCTGCGCGCTCGCGCTGTCCGGACGCCCCTACATCGAGAACTACCGCTGGAAGCCCGAGCGGGGCACGCGCTTCACGCTCGATCGACCGCACGACCGGCGAGCCGCGCGCGAGCCGCTTCCAGACCGACGCCGTGCTTCGCCTTCCACCACGTCAACGCCTTCGAGCGCGACGGCGAGGTCGTCGTCGACCTGTGCGCCTACGAGGACGCGCAGATCATCGAGGACCTCTACCTCGACCGCCTGCGCGCGGGCAAGCCGATCGCACGCGCGGCGCTGACGCGCTTTCGCCTGCGCCTCGGCGGACGGCGCCGTCGCACGCGAGCGCGCTCGCCGACGGCGACCTCGAGCTGCCGCGCATCAACTACGGCCGCTGCAACGAGCGCCCCTACCGCTACGTCTGGGGCAACGGCGCCGGGCGCGAGCGGCTGGCTCGAGCGGATCGTGAAGGTCGACACCTGCGACGGCGCGCACGCTGAGCTGGTCGCGAGGACGGGCTGCTACCCCGGCGAGCCGGTGTTCGTCGCGCGGCCCGGCGCCGAGCGACGAGGACGACGGCGTGCTGCTGTCGGTCGTGCTCGACGCCGCGCGCGGGCAGCTCGTTCCTGCTCGTGCTCGACGCGCGCGACCTCAGCGAGCTGGCGCGCGCGCCGAGGTGCCCCACCACATCCCCTTCGGCTTCCACGGGCAGTTCGCGCGCGCCTGAGGCCCCGACGGCGCCCCGCGCTCGCCGCACGCGCGCCCGGCGGAGCGCTACGAACGCCTCGCCGCGGCCTTCAGGCCGGAGCCGGCACCTCTCCCCGCTCGCGCAGCGGGTAGTCGCGGCGCAGCTCATACAGCGTCGTGCGCTCCGCCGCCGGGCGGCCCGCCGCGTGCGCCGCGGCGACGAGCTCGCGAGGGCTCGAGGCGCGTGCCGTGGTAGCTGCCCGCGAGGCGGCTGATCGACTCCTCCATGAGCGTGCCGCCGAGGTCGTTCACGCCCCAGCGAAGCGCCTCGCGCGGCGCCTCCAGGCCCATCTTCACCCAGCTCGCCTGCACGTTGCGCACGCTGCGCCCGAGCGCGAGGCGGAAGATCGCGGTGTGCTTGAGGTTCTCCTCGCGATGAGATCTCCTGCACCCCGTGCGTGCGTCCCAGCAGCGTCTGGAAGGGGATGAACGAGAGCGGCACGAACTCCGTGATCCCGCCCGTGCGCTCCTGCAGCTCGCGCACCACGCGCATGTGCTCGGCGAGCTCCCACGGCTCCTCGATGTGGCCGAACATCACCGTCGCGGTCGAGCGCAGGCCCGCGCGGTGGGAGGCCTCGATGATCTCCACCCAGCGCGCCACCGGCAGCTTGTTCGGCGAGATGCGTTCGCGCACGCCGTCGTGGAGCACCTCCGCCGCCGTCCCCGGCGTCGAGCCGAGGCCCGCCTCGCGCAGGCGCTCGAACACCTCCGCCGGCGCCAGCTCGGAGATGTCGCACATGTGCGCGATCTCCATCGGGCTGTACGCGTGCAGGTGCAGCTGCGGGCGCCGTCGCCTTCGCCAGGCGCAGCCACGCCGAGGTAGTCCTCGAGCGTCCAGTCCGGGTGGATGCCCGACTGGATGCACAGCTCGGTAGCGCCGAACTCGAGCGCCTCGCCTATTCGGCGCACGAACTCCTCGCGCGTCGTGCTCGTAGGCGTCCGGCGAGCGCCTGCCCTGGCCGAAGCCGCAGAACGCACAGCCGACCGTGCAGATGTTCGAGACGTTGATGTTGCGGTTCACCACGAACGTCACCGTCTCCCCCGCGAGCTCCGAGCGCAGCTCGTCGGCAGCCTCGCGCATCTCCTCGATCGCCTCCGGGCGCGTCTCCGCGAACATCGCCGTCAGCTCGTCGCGGCTCAGCGCCACGCCCTCGCGCGCGCGCGCCACCGCGCCCGCGACGAGATCCGCGCGGATCGGCGCTGGGCGGCTCGCCGCGGCCCGAGCCGCGTCGCGGGATGAAGCTCCAGTAGCGCGTCTTGATCGTGTCCAGCACCGCCGGCGAGAGCCACTGCGGGTCGATGTAGCGCGGGTACACGCACAGCCGCTCGCTGAGCGCGTAGCCCTCCGCGCTGCAGGCGCGCGCGGACCTTGCGGGCGAGGGGAAGGGCATGCTCGGGCGAGATGTGATCGCCGTTCGCCGACAGTCCGCCGAGGTCGCTCGCGCCCGCGTGCGACGAGCTCGGGCCACCAGTCGGCGAGGTTCGGCGGCACCTGGATGCCCACGTCGGGCATCAGCCTGCGCGCCTCGCCGATCAGCCGGCGCATGTCCGCCACGCTCACCGGCGAGGCCCACTCCGGCAGCGTCGTGCGCGGGCCAGCCACCCTCCGGAGCCACGCCCGTGCGCCAGTAGGATCGCGCCGCCGCGTCCGCGATCTGCGCGGGCTCCTGCCCGTAGTAGCGCTGGTGGGGGACGAAGTTCTGCAGTATCACCTCCTGGATGTGCCCATGCGCCGCATGCGAGGCCGCGATCGCCTCGAGCGAGGCCACGCGCTCCTCCTCGCTCTCCCCGATGCCCACCAGGATCCCGCTCGTGAACGGGATCTCCAGCTCGCCGGCCGCTTCGATGCACGCAAGCCTGGCGCGCCGGGTGCTTGGTCGGCGATCCCGCGTGCACGGTCGTCATCAGCCGCTCGGAGATCGACTCGAGCATCAGCCCCTGCGAAGCCGTCACCTCGCGCAGCCGCGCCAGGTCCTCGCGCGCGAGCACGCCCAGGTTCGTGTGCGGCAACAGGCCGCGCTCGAGCGCGCGCTCGCATGCCCACACCACGTAGGAGGTGAAGTCCTCGTGGCCGTAGGCCGCCAGGCGCTGGCGCACCTGCGCGTTCACCTCCGGGCGCTCCCCGGTGAGCACGAGCAGCTCCTTCACGCGCCTGCGCGCCGCCCCGTCGAGCAGCTCGAGCACCTCCTCGGGCGAGTACAGGTGCGCCGCGTGCGTCGCGAACGCGCAGTACTTGCAGTAGCAGCGGCACGTGCGCGACAGCGACAGCGTCAGGTTGCGCGAGTAGGTCACGCGACGGCGCATGCGAGGAGTCTAGGACGCGCGGACGGTCGGGCTTCCGGCGCTATGTTTGCTTTCGGCAGTACCCTCGTGCTCGCCGAGGGCGCCAGTCCCTCGACGACGCGCAGCCGTCAACCAGAAAGGGACAGGAGCGACACATGACTGAGCGCATCAGCGAGAGCGAGAACCCGGCGATCCCGGGCCCGACTCCGAAGGTGCCCAGCCCGAGGACGAACCGCGACTGGTGGCCCAATCAGCTGGACCTGAGCATTCTGCGCCAGCACTCGTCCATGTCCGACCCGATGGGCGAGAACTTCAACTACGCCAAGGAGTTCCAGACCCTCGACCTCGAAGCGCTGAAGCACGACCTGATCGAGCTCATGAGCACCTCGCAGGACTGGTGGCCCTCCGACTACGGCCACTACGGGCCGCTCTTCATCCGCATGAGCTGGCACGCCGCCGGCACCTATCGCATCGCCGACGGCCGAGGTGGCGGCGGGAGCGGCGCCCAACGCTTCGCCCCGCTCAACAGCTGGCCCGACAACGCCAGCCTCGACAAGGCGCGCCGGTTGCTGTGGCCGATCAAGCAGAAGTACGGCCGCAGGATCTCCTGGGCCGACCTGCTCGTCTACACCGGCAACGTAGCGATGGAGTCGATGGGCTTCCAGACCTTCGGCTTCGGCTTCGGCCGAGAGGACATCTGGGAGGCCGAGGAGATCTACTGGGGCAGCGAGGACACCTGGCTCGGTGACGAGCGCTACAGCGGTGAGCGGGAGCTCGCCAAGCCCCTCGGTGCCGTGCAGATGGGACTCATCTACGTGAACCCCGAGGGCCCCAACGGCAACCCGGACCCCCTCGCGTCGGCGAAGGACATCCGTGAGACCTTCGCCCGCATGGCAATGAACGACGAGGAGACCGTCGCCCTGATCATCGGCGGCCACACGTTCGGCAAGACGCACGGTGCCATCGATCCCAGCACGATCGGCTCCGAGCCCGAGGGCGCGCCGCTGGAGGAGCAGGGGCTCGGCTGGAAGGGCAGCTTGAGCCGCAACGGGAACGGGGTGCGCATGCTCACCGGCGGCCCGGAGGGTGCGTGGACGCGCGAGCCGACGAAGTGGGACAACGGCTTCCTCGAGAACCTGTTCGCATACGAGTGGGAGCTGACCGAGAGCCCAGCCGGCGCGAAGCAGTGGACCACCAAGGACCCCGAGGCCCAGGGCACCGTCCCAGACGCGCACGACCCGTCCAAGCGCCACGCGCCGATGATGCTCACCACGGACCTGGCGCTCAAGGTCGACCCGATCTATGGACCCATCTCAAAGCGCTTCTATGAGAACCCCGACCAGCTTGCGGACGCCTTCGCCAAGGCCTGGTACAAGCTCCTGCACCGCGACATGGGTCCGATCGCGCGCTACCTTGGCCCGTGGATTCCGGCCGAGCAGCTCTGGCAGGACCCAGTCCCAGCCGTCGATCACGAGCTCGTCGGCGCTGGCGAGATCGCCTCGCTGAAGGAGAAGATCCTCGCCTCGGGCCTGCCGATCAGGCGGCTCATCGCCACCGCCTGGACGTCGGCCGCCACGTTCCGCGGCACCGACAAGCGCGGCGGCGCGAACGGGGCGCGGGTCCGCGTGGCGCCCCAGAAGGACTGGGAGTGGGGCGAGCCGGCCGAGCTCGCAGGCGCGCTGCAGGCGCTCGAGCAGATCCAGGCGGACTTCAACGAATCGCAGCCCGGCGGCAAGCGGATCTCGATGGCCGACCTGATCGTCCTCGGCGGATGCGCGGCCGTCGAGCGTGCAGCCAGCGGCGCCGGTCACGACGTCTCGGTCCCCTTCACCCCGGGGCGCACCGACGCCTCCGCCGAGCAGACCGACATCGGGTCCTTCGCCGTGCTCGAGCCGACCGTCGATGGCTTTCGCAACTACTTCCGCCCGGGACAGGCGATGCCGCTCGAGCACGGGCTGCTGGACCGGGCCTACATGCTGAGGCTGACCGCTCCCGAGATGACGGTCCTGATCGGCGGGATGCGTGCCCTGAACGCGAACCACGGGCAATCCCGGCACGGCGTCTTCACCGACCGGCCGGAGACGCTGAGCAACGACTTCTTCGTGAACCTGCTCGACATGAGCACGGAGTGGAAGCCGTCGAACTCGGCCGAGAACGTCTACGAGGGGCGCGACCGCGCGACCGGCGAGCTCAGATGGACCGCCACCTCCGTCGACCTCGTCTTCGGCTCGAACTCCGAGCTCCGGGCGCTCGCGGAGGTTCACGCTTGTGACGACGCCGAGGAGAAGTTCGTGGGCGATTTCATCGCCGCCTGGGACAAGGTCATGAACCTCGATCGGTTCGACCGATCCTGACTGAGCGCTCCGCCACCGGCGTCTACCTCGCGCGCCACGGCCGGACCGCGTACAACCACGAGGGGCGCTTCCAGGGCCAGCTGCCCGTGCCGCTGGACGACACCGGCAGAGCACAGGCGGTGCAGCTCGCGCAGCGCGCGCGCATCTATGGCTTCGAGGCGCTGTGGTCGAGCCCGCTGCTGCGCGCGCGCGAAACCGCGGACATCGTCGCCGCCGCCATCGGCCTCGAGGTGCTCGAGGACGAGCGCCTGGTGGAGACCGACGCGGGCGACTGGACCGATCGCAGCTTCGCCGAGGTCCGCGCGGCGGAACCCGAGCGCTTCGACGCCTTCGCCGCGGGCGATCCCTCCTTCGCGTTTCCGGGCGGGGAGTCCTTCGCCGCGCAGGAGGTGCGCGTCAGCGCCGCGCTCGAGCAGATCGAAGCGGGCGAGCTGCCCGCCCTCGTTGTCTGTCACGGGATGGTCATACGCGCGGCGCTGCGCAGCCGCGCCGGCCACGACGTCGAGAAGGTGGAGCGTGTCGCGAACGCGGCGCTCGTGCCGCTCGACCCGCTCGCCGTCGAGCAGGCCGACCTTGGCGGCGGTGAGGCCACGATGGGAAGCTAGCGCTCGGCGCTCAGCGCAGGATCAGGCAGCCGGTGCTCGCGTGTGCCACGAGGCTGCCGTCGCGCTCGACGAACAGACGGCCCTCGGCCGTGGCCGTGCGCCTGCCGGCGTGGACCACGCGCCCCTCCGCGAGCACCCTGCCCGTGTCCGCGCTCATGCCGCGCACGTAGCGCACCTGCAGGTCGCTCGTCGTGTAGCTCACGCCCGCCTGCAGCGTCGTCTGCACGGCGCAGCCCATGCAGCTATCGAGCAGCGTCGCCGCGATGCCGCCGTGAACCGAGCCGAGCGGGTTGTACATCCACTCCGCCGGCTCGAGCGCGAACAACGCGCGTCCCTCGTCCACCTCGAGCAGCTCCATCCCCAGCAGGCGGGCGATCGCCGGCGGCGGCAGCGTCCCCTGCGCGATCGCGCGCATGTACTCGAGGCCCGGGAGCGAGGGCGCCGCGGCGAGCGCCGCAGCCGGGTCCTCCCAGCGGAAGCTCCGCGTGCGTGAGTCGGCGGGCACCGCGTCAGGCGCGATCGCCTGGGCGGAGCTCACGACGCTCCCTCCGCGAGCACACCATCGGACGGCAGCGGCTGCGCGATCGCGGCGCGGCGCGGCGCCCCGAGCGCCGCGAGCGTGAGCGCCGTCGCGGCCGCCGCCGCCACGCTGATGAGCCACGCGCGGTGAAAGCCCCCAGCACTCGCCGCACCGCTGCCGAGGACCGCGACGAGCACGGCCACGCCGAGCGCAGCGCCGATCTGGCGGCCCATCGTGAGCACCGCCGCGCCCGTGGCAAAGCGCTCCGGTGGCAGCGAGGATGCGCCCGCTCCCGTGAGCGTGGGTATCACGAGCCCGACCCCGGCGCCGCCGATGAGGATGCCCGGCAGGAACTCAGACGCGTACGCGGGGCGCGCTCCGGTGTGCGCGATGTACCACAGCGAGCCTGCGCCGAAGAGGATCGCGCCGACGATCCCCGGGATGCGGTAGCCAACGGCGGCGCCGAGGCGCGCCGAGGGAACGCTGAAGACGGTCGCCATGGCCGGGCCCGGGAACAGCATCAGGCCCGCGCGCAGCACCGGCTCGTGCCAAACCGTCGTGAGGAAGAGCACGCCCGCGAGGAGCATCGCGCCGAAGCCCGCGAAGAAGACGACGGATGCTCCCGCAGCGAGCGCGAAGCTGCGCACCCTGAGGATGCGCGGCTCGACGATCGGCTCCGGGTGGCGGACCGAGCGAAGCCAGATCGCCGGCAGCAGAACCACTGAGAGCACGAGCAGGGCGAGCACCGCCGGCGACCCCCATCCCCATTCCTGCCCCTTCACGATCGCAACCACGAGCGAGCCGATCGCCGCGATCAGCGCGAGCGCGCCCAACACGTCGGGGCGCTGCGCGTCCGCCTCCCTGCGCTCCGCCAGCACGCGCGCGCCCACCACCAGCGCGATCACGCCCACCGGCACGTTCACGAGGAACACCCAGCGCCAGCTCGCCTGTACGAGCAGGCCGCCGAGCGGCGGCCCGGCGGCGGCGGCAATACCGCCCGTGGCCGCCCACACGCCGATCGCCACGTGCCGCTCGCTCGCGCCGAACTCGGGCAGCATCAGGCCGAGCGAGCTCGGCAGCATCAGCGCGCCGCCGAGCGCCTGAACGACCCGCGCCGCGGTCAGCGCGAGCACCGAGGGCGCGAGCGCGCAGCCCACGCTCGCGAGCACGAACACCCCGAGCCCGAGCAGGAACGCGCGCTTGCGCCCCAGCGAGTCCGCCCAGCGCCCGCACGGCACGAGCAGGGCGGCGAACACGATCGCGTACGCGCTCAGCACCCACGACAACGAGGACAGCGAGGCGCCGTGGAAGTGCCTTCCGATCGCCGGGAAGGCGATGTTCACGATGAACAGGTCGAGGCTCGACATGAACACGCCCGCGCTCACGACCGCCGTCACCCGCCACTTGCGTTGCATCATGAGACGCACCCTAACACGAAGGGTTGCATCACGCAACCCTTATCGTCTACACTCGACTGACAGGTACGAATGCTCGGCAGGGACTACTCAAATCAGGTATGCAGCATCGCCGGCGCGCTCGAGGTCGTCGGCGAGCGCTGGTCGCTGCTGATCCTGCGCGACATCTTTCTCGGCCTGCGGCGCTTCGAGGAGCTCCAGGGAGAGCTCGGGATCGCTCGCAACATCCTGCAGGCGCGGCTGACCTCGCTCACCGACGCGGGCGTGCTCGAGCGCCGGCTCTACCAGGAGCGCCCGCCGCGCTACGAATACGTGCTCACCGACAAGGGGCGGGACCTGTGGCCGGCGCTCGTCGCGCTGATGCACTGGGGAGACCGCTACGCCGCCCCGGAGGCGGGACCCGCGACGCTGCTCGAGCACGCCGGCTGCGGCGGGCGCGTGAACGAGCGGCTCACCTGCGAGCGCTGCGGCGCACTGGTGAGCGTGCGCGAGTCGCGCGCGCTGCCGGGGCCCGGCGCGCCCGCCTCACACCCCCTGCTGCGTCAGCGCCGGGGCGAGTCCGCGAGTGCGGACACGAGCGCGGCACCCTCGCGCGCCATGCGCGAGCGCGGCACCACGAGGTCGAAGCCCGCGCGCTCGGCGCGCGCGCGCACCTCGGCCTCGACGTGTGAGTAGAAGCCGAGCGTGCGCGCCTTCGCGCCCTCGCCCAGCGAGCGCACGAGCTCGATCCCACCGAGGCTCTCGTCGGTGAGATCGACGATCAGGACATCCGTCGCCGGCGCCTGCGCGGGGCCGCCGTCAACGAGGAGCGCGCGCACGCGCTCAGGGTCGGCGACGAGCTCGACCTGCGCCCCCGCCGCCTGAAGCTGGCCCTGCACGCGCGAGCCGAACAGCAGGTCTGCGGTGAGCACGAGCACCCGCGCCATCTGCTCACTGCGCGCGCAGCCGCCTGAAGGTCTCCCGCGCGGACTCTGGCCGGCCCCACATCTGCGTCACCTCCACGCGGCCGCTGCGCGTCCCGCTCACAACCATCTCCCCTTCGATCGCGGCTTCGTCGAGCAGCTTCAGCGCACCGTGCACCGTCTGCGCCGAGGCGGCGTGGCCGAAGTTGTGGGCGATCAACAGCCGCCAGTGCCAGTCGAAGTGGGAGTAGGGCTTGGCGTTGCAGGTGGTCAGGTACAGCGCCGCCTCGACGTAGCGGGCCTCGTCGGCGATGCGCAGGTCGAGCTCGAGGTCCGTCCAGTCCTCGGGCAGGCCGCCGAGGATCTCATCGAAGCTGTCGGCGAGGGCCATCTGGCCTTCACCCTACCGCGGCTATTCTCGAGCGAAGGTGTCCGAAGCAGCCACGCGCACAGCCGCAGAGGATCGCCGCGCCCTGCTCGGGGGGGCGGCACTGCTCGATCGCTCCGAGCGCGGCAAGCTCGCGCTCAGCGGTGCGGGCGCGATCGAGTTCCTCAACGGGCAGGTGACCAACGAGCTCGCGGGCCTGCGCGTCGGTGAAGGCCGCTACGCAGCGTTCCTGACGCACAAGGGCCACATGCTCGGCGACCTGCGCGTGCTCGCCGTCGGCGATGACGAGGGCGCCGAGCCACAGCAGCTGCTGCTCGACACCGAGCGCGTCGCCCTGCAGGCGCTGTTCGACATGATCCGCCGCTTCAACGTGGGCTACGACGTCGAGCTGCACAAGCGCACGCTCGAGCTCGCGCTGCTGTCGCTGATCGGGCCGCGCTCGCTCGAGCTTGCGGGCGCCGACGGGCTGGCGGCGGCCGAGCACGCCAACGCCCCCCTGCTCGTGGACGGCACCAGCGCGCGCGCGGTGCGCACCGACGCCGGCGTCGACCTGTTCGTCGCCGCCGCCGACAAGGAGGAGCTCGAGCAGGCGCTGCGTGAGCGCGGCGCGCAGCCGATCGCGGAAGAGGCGGCCGAGTGCCTGCGCATCGAGCGGGGGGTCCCGCGCTACGGGATCGACCTCGACGACAGCGTGATCCCGCAGGAGGCCGGCCTGAACGAGCGCGCGGTCAGCTTCAGCAAGGGCTGCTACGTCGGTCAGGAGACGGTCGCGCGCCTGTACTACCGCGGCAGGCCCAACCGCCACCTGCGCGGCCTGCGCCTGACCGCACCGGCGCAGCGCGGCGAGGAGCTGCGGCTCGGCGAGCGCGTGGTCGGGCGCGTCTCGAGCAGCGCCGTCTCCCCCGCGCTCGGGCCGATCGCACTCGCGCTCGTGCGGCGCGAGGCGCAACCGGGCGCGCGCGTGCTCGTCGGCGTCGAGGACAACAGCGCGGAGGTCCTCGCGCTGCCCTTCGGCGGCTAGGATTCCCGCGACCGGTCCTGACTGACGACGAGGTGGAGTGAGCGCGTGGCTATCGATCTGCAGCAAGTCTCATCCGTGGAGGCCGAGCCGGGCACGCTTCCGGCGACGATGGCCGCGTGGGTCATCCGCGAGGAGCGCTTCGGCGAACCGAAGGATGCCTTCCAGGTAGAGGAGATCGAGGTGCCGGAGCCGGGCGCCTTCGAGGTGATCGTGCGAGTGATGGCGGCGGGCGTGAACTACAACAACGTCTGGGCGGCGCTCGGCAAGCCCGTTTCCGTGATGCGCTACGGCGACCATCCCGAGTACGGACACCACATCGGCGGCTCGGACGCCTCGGGGATCGTCTGGAAGGTGGGCGCCGGCGTGACCCGCTGGAAGCCCGGCGACGAGGTCGTCGTGCACTGCAATCAGGCCTCCTACGAGGACCCCGAGGTCCACGGCCTCGACCCGCTCGCCGCACCGTCCCAGAAGATCTGGGGCTACGAGACGACGTGGGGCTCGTTCGCGCAGTTCACGAAGGTGCAGGCCCAGCAGCTGCTGCACAAGCCGCCGGCGCTCAGCTGGGACGAGGCGGCCTCATACGGGCTCGTCTACTTCACCGCGTACCGGATGCTGATCACCCGCTGCAAACTGCAGGCCGGGCACAACGTGCTCATCTGGGGCGCCGCGGGCGGCCTCGGCGTGTTCGCGACCCAGATCTGCGCCGCCGCCGGCGCACACTGCGTGGGCGTCGTGTCCACGCCCGAGAAGGGCGAGCTCGTCAAGCGCCTCGGCGCCAAGGACTACATCGACCGCAACGAGTTCGCCGGCATGATGCGCGTCGGCGGCGAGAGCGAGCAGGAGGAGAGCGAGCGCTTCAAGGTCAGCCGCGCCTTCGCCAAGCGCGTCAAGGAGATCCTCGGCGACGCCCCCGACATCGTCTTCGAGCACGTCGGCAAAGCGACCTTCCCCACCTCGGTGTTCACCGTGAAGCCGTTCGGAAAAGTCGTCATCTGCGCGGGCACGACCGGCATCGAGCTCGACTTCAACGTCGCCTACCTGTGGATGCGCCAGAAGGAGATCCTCGGCTCGCACTTCGCGAACGCGTATGAGTGCAACAAGGCCAACGAGCTGATCGAAAGCGGGCAGATCCGCCCGGTGCTGTGGCGCACGCTCGGCTTCGACGGCGTCGCCGAAGCCCATCAGCTGATGCTCGAAAACAAGCACCTCGGCAAGATCGCCATCCTCGTCGGCGCCGAGCGCGAGGGCGAAGGCCGAAGCGCCGAAGGGCTGGCCGCGATCCACGCGGAGGTGGGCGCCTGATGGCCGGAACGGTGATCGTGCCCTGGTACGCGACCGGCTTCCGCGGCGACGCCTTCGAGCGCGACCTAAACGAGGTCGCCGCCGCGGCCCTGCGCTACGGCGCGAGCTCCTATGCCGTGTACCGCTCGCGCGAGGATCGCTACCGCTTCCAGCAGTTCGCCAGCTTCGTCGAGCACATCGACTGGGAACGCTACTGGGATGGACCGGAGCTGACCTTCTTCCGCGCGGCACATTCGAGCTGGTACCAGGTGCCCGTGCTCTACGGCTGGTGGGACCAATGCGCGAGCGGCGCGATCGATGCG
>CAVWZC010000015.1:0-38492 GCA_963759445.1 uncultured Solirubrobacteraceae bacterium | reverse complement strand
TCGCCCTGGACTGCGAACACGGAGATGGTGTCGCTGCCGGCGTTCACGGCGAGCAGGAGGTTGCCCCAGCGGTCGTAGGCGAGGGCGCCCTGCGAGGCGGTGTGGTCGACCACCGAGCCTGAGAGCTGTCCGCCGAGTCCTTCGGTCGGGTAGCTCCCCGCTTCGGTCAATGATCCGTCGGACTCGCGCGTGTAGGCGACGATCACGTTTTCGGTGAGCCCGTCGGTCTCCACGAACGCGGAGCCCACGGGCCGTGGCGTGGGGGCAGCGGCGGCCGTCGCGGGGAGGATCGAGGCGGCGAGCGCTCCGAGCGCGCCCAGGAAGGCTAGTCGCTTGAGGGGTGATCCTGTCTTCAAGGTGTCTCCTGTCCGTTATGAGCGAGTGCCTGCACCGCGGGTGTGGTCCTGCGGGTGATCGCCGGCGTTACAGCGCCCCCGCGCACGTGGCTGCGGACATTCCGTCTTGACCGGCGCTCGCACGTCCCGTAGCTCGCGCCGCGATCGGCAGCAGCCGGCGCCCGGGCATCGGCCGATCTGGCGGTGAACTGCAGTCAGCCCGCTCCCGAGCACCCGAGCACGGTGGGCGGCGCGTCAGCGGAGCGCGACGGAAGTTGTCTGCAGCAACTTCAACACGGTGCCCGCGATGGTCAACGGGGACCCCAAGAGCACAGCCCTCGGAGGACTTCGAATTCTTCCCGTGCGGCGGGATGGTCGAAGTCCCACGCACGCGCGACTCGGTGCTGAAGAGCGTCGCGACGCAGGTGGACAGCTTCAAACTGGGCGCCGGCGACGGACCCGAAGGGGCGCCGCTCGTCACGAAGACTGAAACATTCCTGATCCATACCAGCCTAGGGCGAACGTGTCGTGCCCGGCGACTGCGGAAGGCAGCGGTTCGGTGCGAAGTGCGGGATCGGCGGGTTCCTCGCGACGATGAAGCTCAAAGAATTCAGCGCGGAAGTCGTGCCGCCATCGAAGTTCATCATCGAGATCTCGATGATGAACCGCTCGCCAGCGAGGAGGCCACGCCCGTCAACGTCGGCCTGCAGACGTCATACAAGGAATTCAGCGCGGGTGAATTCTTCGGCGAACCGCCCGCGAACGGCGGCGTCCTCTCGATCGGCAGCGATCCGCTCCCCAAAGCCGTGTACTAACAGGGCAAACATAACGAAGAAAACGCCGGCTGGGAGTGGCCACCAGCCGGTATCCGAAGTGATGACCCGACACTAGGGAGCCGCAGCGGGAGGGCCGGCCGCGCGCCGCGGCCGGCCCTCAGCGCCGCCGACCGGGCCGCCGACGCGCAGTCGACGTCGCGCTCGAGGGCTTCGAGGGTTAATTAAGCCACCGCAGCTCGGTAACGACTCCGTAACATCTGAGCGTCTAACTCGCAATTTCGCTTGACACGTGCCGGGTCATTGGCGTAGCGTCACGCCGCGAGGGGGCGACCAGGATTTCTGGGGGGGGCTCTGTCCCCGCGCAGCGAGAAGCCATCCAGCGCCACTGCAGGCCTGAGGGGTCGGGGCGCGCAACCGAAAAGGGACACGATGATCGAACGGATTGGATCGAGGCTCGCGCTGCCTTGCGCGATCTGCCTCGTGGCTGTCGGCTCGCTCGCGATCGCCGCGGGTGCTGCCAGCGCGTCAACTGAAGTGGTCTACAACAATTTCAACACGGTGCCCGCGATGGTGAACGGACTCCCCAACACGGACACCTACTCTGCTTACATCAACTACTTCCCGTTCGGCGGGATGGTCATGTTCAAGCACTCACACGACTCGCTGAAGAGTCTGTCGGCTGAGATCGACAGCTTCTCCTGCGAGGTTGGCGAATACCAGTACGAAAACTGCTACTCGCCGAAGGAAACGAAGAAGTTCAAGCTGCAGCTGACGGCCAGCGTGTACAGGGTCGGAAGCGAAAACGAACCTGAAGCGACGCCGTTTGCGACGTCCACGGAAACGTTCAAAATCCCCTACCGGCCGACGACCAACGTGCACTGCCCGGCGACCGAAGAAGGCAAGGGCTACGGGGCGAACTGCGACGTGGGAGGGGTGCTCGCAACGATCAAGTTCAAGCACTTCACCCCCGAACAGTCGGCGCTGCCCGAACGGGCGATCGTGCTGATCACCTCGCCCTCGCGCACCGAATGGGAAACGCATCCGGTGAACGTGGGTCTCGAGACGTCCTTCAAGGCATTCGAATCCGGCATGTTCGTCTCAGAACCGCCGGCGAACGGTGGCGTGCCTGAAATCGGCAGCGACCCGATTCCCGCCGACGCCTACGTGGGCGGAAAAGTCGAAGCGGGCTGGGAAGCCTTCCAGCCCGTCCTGCAGGTGGCTGGGAAGAGCTAGGACAACAGCTCCGCCGCTCCGAAACGTTCGAGCGCCAGCCGCGCCTGCCGCGCGGCTGGCGGCTCGAGCACCTCTGCGGGTGCTCAGAAGCCGCCCGCGGCCCTCACAACTCCAGCGCCCGTGTCGGTGCTGAGCCTCACGATCGCCGATCGCGTGGGTGGCCCCGGCCTCAGGGCGCGCCGTGGGGGTCGGGTCAGCTAACCCGCGCTCCTCGATCGCCATGCGCGGACGGCCATCCGTCCAGGCACCGCGATGAAATCCTCGCAAAGTGCCCGCGCAGGTGGGATCATTGGGGGTCGGTCAAAGCACTCGTGGAGATCGGGGGAGAGGGATCAGACGCGCACTAGGACTATCGGGCGGCACGCCGAGCGAGCTCGAAGCACGCTGGGCGGTCGTCGTGGCCGCCGGGCTGTATCTCGTCGGCGCGGTCCTCTGCGCGAGCGTCGTCCTGCTGCCGCACGTGCGCTCCCCGACGGGGGTGGGCGCGATCGGGGTGATCGCGGTGATAACCGCGTTCGTGTTGGTCGGCCTTGCGCGCGCCGGGCGCGCGGGCTTTCGCGTCGCGTTCTTCGCCGACCTCTTTGGCATCGTGCTCATCGGTCTCCTGTGCGCGTGGGGCGGGGGTGCGAACAGCCCGTTCGCGCTGATCTACGTGTTCGCGACTGCGCATGCCGCGGCCTTCCAGTCGCGTTCGCGGCTCTACCTCGTGCTCGCCGCAGCGCTGATCGCCTTCCTGACCCCGCTCGCCTACGAATCCCACGTCCACAGCACCTTTGCCGCGGTGGCACTCGTGGGCATCGTGCTCGGCCTGATGACGAGCACCGCCGTGCACTTCGCGCTCAACGGCATCCGCGAGCAGCGCCGGCGGATGCAGTTCCTGATCAGGGCGAGCGCTGGCCTCGACCGCTCGCTCGACCCCGCGCAGACGCTGCGCTCGATCGCCGCCATGGCGGTGCCACAGCTCGCGGCAGCGTGCGTAATCGACGTCTTCGACGAGAGCGGCTCGGTTGACTCGACGGTCGCCGCCGCCGCCGACCCGACGGTGGCGCTCGAGATCGAGGAGTACGGTCGCCACCAGCGCGGCTCCTCCCAGGAGCGCGACGCGCTCGAGCGGCTGCTCGCCGACGCGCACGCGCAGGCCGAGCGAAAGGGTCATGGATCTGAAGCCAACGGCGCGCCAACAACCGACTCGGCGGCGCTGGAGGCCGAGCGCCATGCCCTGCAGATGCAGGGCGCCGGCTACATGCGCGGCGCCGCCTTCCCGATGATCGCGCGCGGGCGCACCCATGGGGTCATCTCCTTCTGGCGCACGCAGGAGGCGGCGCCCTACGGCCGCGGATTGCTGGCGGTGCTCGAGGACCTCAGTGGACGCGCCGCGCTCGCCTTCGATAACGCGCGGCTGTACGCCGAGCGCGCGCAGGTGGCGCGCACGCTGCGGCGCAGCCTGATGCCCTCAGCGCTCCCCTCGATCCCCGGCCTCGAGCTCGCGAGCTACTTCCGCCCGATGGGCGCGGGCAACGAGGTCGGCGGCGACTTCTACGACGTAATCGGCGAGCGCGACGGCTGCTGGCTGATCGTCGGTGACGTCTGTGGCAAGGGCGCCGAGGCCGCCGCACTGACCGGCTTCGTGCGACACACCGCGGCCGCCTACGCGCGCGAGGGTGCGCGCCCGGGCGTGGTGTTCTCGCGGGTGAACCGGGCGATGCTCGAGCAGGACTTCAACGGCTGCTTCGCGACAGCGATCCTCGCGCGTGTCCGCTTCCGCGGCACCGACGCGGAGCTCACGGTCGCCGCCGCCGGGCACCCCGCCGCGCTGCTCGCCCGAGCCGACGGCGAGGTGCTCGAGCTAGGGGGGAGCGGCACGCTGCTCGGCGTCTTCCCCGACACCGAGATCGAGGAGGCGACCACCATCCTGCGGCCAGGCGATGGGCTCGCGCTCTACACCGACGGCCTCACGGAGGCGCACGCGCCGCGCCAGGTGGTGTCGGTCAAGGAGATGATCGAGCGCCTGCAGCGCACGCCACGGCACACCCCGCAGGACGCCATCGACGCGCTACTCGGGCTGATCGAGCCGGGCGGCGGCGTCGGCGACGACATCGCCATCCTCGCCGCACAGCTGGACCGGCGCTCGCGCGTGCACGCCCGCGTGGGCGCGCTCGCGTGAGTCCCGTTCCGCCCGGCACACCGGCGAGGATGCTTGCGCGTGCAATCATGGGCTGACCATGGGCACGCTCGCCGTCACCGAGTTCACCGATCCGGGCTGCCCGTGGGCGTACTCGGCGAGCCCCGCGATCGCGGTGCTGCAGTGGCGCTACCGCGACCAGCTGAGCTGGAGGGTCGTGACGATCGGACTGACCGAGGAGCCGCAGCGCTACATCGACGCGGGCTACACGCCGACGCGCATGACGCTCGGCAACATGCTCTTCCGCGGCCGCTACGGCATGCCCTTCGCGAGCGCGCCGCGGCCACGCATCGCCGGCACCGGCCGCGCCTGCCGCGCGATCGTCGCCACCCGCAGGCTCGTCCCCGGCCGCGAGCGCGACGTGCTGAGGGCGCTGCAGTTCGGCTGGTTCACGAGCACCCTCCAGCTCGATGAGGATGAGGGCATAGCGCGCGCGCTCGAGCACGTGCGGGGCCTCGAGGTGCCGGCCGTGATCGCCGCGATCGACGCGCCCGAGACGCTGGCCGAGTACGAAGATGACAAGCGCCTCACGCGCACCGCCGAGGGCAGCGCGACGCACTTCCAGGGCAAGGCCCGCCAGACCGACGGGCCGGTGCGCTATTCGGCTCCCTCGCTGGTGTTCGAGAGCGGCGACGGAGGGCGCTCTGAGGCAGGGGGCTTCCAGCCCGTGGAGGCCTACGACGTGCTCATCGCCAACCTCGACCGCACGCTCGAGCGCCACGATCCTCCGGGGGAGCCGCTCGAGGCGCTGAGGGCGTTCCCCGGCGGGCTCGTCACGCAGGAGCTCGCCGCCGTGATGGCCCACAACAACCAGCCGCCGGACCGCGAGGCCGCCGAGGCGGCGCTCGTCGAGTTGCTCGGCGAGGGCGCCGTGGAGCGCATCGCGCTCGGCAACGACGCGCTCTGGCTCGCGGCCTGAGCGCGCGCAGGCGCCAGCCCGGCGGGTAGCCTCACCGCCATGCCGATCACGGTCAAGCTCCCCGACGGCAAGCCTCTCGAGCTGCCCGACGGCGCCACCGGCGCCGACGCGGCCGCCGCGATCGGCCCGGGTCTCGCGCGCGCCGCGCTCGCGATCGAGGTCGCCCACCCGGAGGCCGGGGAGGCGCCCGAGCTGCGCGACCTCTCGCGCCCGCTTCCCGACGGCGCCCACGTCTCGATCCTCACCTCGCGCAGCGGCGATCAGGCGCTCGAGCTGATCCGCCACGACGCCGCGCACGTGCTCGCGAGCGCCGTGCTCGAGCTGTACGACGGGGTGAAGATCTCGATCGGCCCGCCGATCGCCGACGGCTTCTACTACGACTTCGAGTTCCCCGCCGGCACCGCCGTCTCCGAAGCCGACTTCCCCGCGATCGAAGAGCGCATGCGTGCGCACATCAAGGCCGCGGAGCCATTCGTGCGCGCCGACGTGTCGGTGGCGCAGGCGCGCGAGCGCTTCCTAGCCGAGCAGCAGGACTACAAGGTCGAGCTGATCGACGACCTTGTCGCCGCGAGCGGCCACGAGCACCCGCTGCAGACCGTCTCGCTCTACACAAACGGCCCCTTCACCGACCTCTGCCGCGGCCCCCACGCGCCCGGCACGTCGGCGATCGGCGCGTTCAGGCTGAACTCGCTCGCCGGCGCCTACTGGCGCGGGGACTCTTCGCGGACGATGCTCACGCGCATCTACGGCACGGCCTTCTTCGACAAGAAGGCGCTCGCGCAGCACCTCGAGCGCCTCGAGCAGGCACGCGCCCGTGACCACCGCAAGCTCGGCCGCGAGCTCGACCTCTTCATGTTCTCCGAGCTGACCCCCGGCAGCCCGTTCTGGAAGCCCGCCGGGATGGCGTTGTGGAATGCGCTCACCGATCTCTGGCGGCGCGAGAACCGCCGCCGCGGCTATCGCGAGGTGCGTACGCCGATCCTCTACGACGTCGAGCTGTTCAAGCAGTCAGGACACTGGGACACCTACCGCGAGCACATGTACTTCACCGACGTCGAGGAGAACCCGATGGCGCTGAAGCCGATGAACTGCCCCGCGCACATCCAGATCTACAAGGACACCCGCCACTCCTACCGGGACCTGCCGATTCGCTACTCCGAGGCCGGCCTCGTGCACCGCCACGAGCCCAGCGGCACGCTCCACGGGCTTTTGCGCGTTCGCGCCTTCACGCAGGACGATGCCCATATCTTCTGCACCGAGGAGCAGGTACAGGAGGAGGTGGTGCAGTGCCTGCGCTTCGGCTTCTTCCTGTACAAGCTGTTCGACTTCGAGCCGCGTCTGGAGCTCTCAACCCGGCCCGAGAAGCGCATCGGCACCGACGAGATGTGGGATCGCGCGGAGGGCGCGCTCGTCGGTGCGCTCGAGGCGGAGGGCCTGGCCTACGAGCTCAACCCAGGCGACGGCGCCTTCTACGGCCCCAAGATCGACCTGCACATGACCGATTCTCTCGGACGCTCCTGGCAGCTCGGCACGGTCCAGCTCGATTACTCGATGCCCGCTCGCTTCGAGCTCACCTACACCGGCGCCGACAACGAGGAGCACCGGCCCGTGATGATCCACCGCGCGCTGCTCGGCTCCTTCGAGCGCTTCATCGGGATCCTGATCGAGCATTACGGCGGGCAGCTGCCGGTCTGGCTCGCGCCGGTCCAGGCGATCGTGCTCCCGGTCTCCGATCGCTTCAACGACTACGGCGCGAGCGTGCTCGAGCAGCTGCATTCAGGCGGCGCCCGCGCCGAGCTGGACGATCGCAGCGAGTCGGTCGGCCGCAAGATCCGCGAGGCCGAGCTGCGCAAGATCCCCTACATGCTCGTCGTCGGCGAGCGCGAGCAGAGCGAGGGAGCCGTCTCGGTCCGCGAGCACGGCGGTGCCGAGTCCGGGAGCATTCCCGTGGCAGGGTTTCTCGAGCGCCTCGAGGACGGCTATAATCCCGAGCATTGAAACCCGCCCCATCCTCAGAGCGCCGCTCCTAGCAACCGCTTGACGCGCCGCCACACACGCTAGTGCCGGTCCCGCGTAGATTCGACCGGCGCCCGCCCGAGCGGGACACGACGAGGATCAACGATCGGATTCGCGTTCCCGAGGTGCGCCTGATCGACGATCAGGGCAACCAGGTTGGGGTCATGAAGACCGCCGACGCGCTCGTCTTCGCGCAGGAGCGCGAACTCGACCTCGTCGAGGTCGCTCCCGAGGCGCGCCCGCCCGTCTGCCGCGTGCTCGACTACTCCAAGTACAAGTACGAGCAAGCCCAGAAGCAGAAGGCCGCGCGCAAGCACCAGCAGCAGATCACCGTCCGCGAGATCAAGTTCCGCCCGAAGATCGCCGAGCACGACTACGACACCAAGAAGCACCACGTCGAGCGCTTCCTGCGCCACAAGGACAAGGTGAAGGTGACGATCATGTTTCGCGGGCGCGAGGTCACGCACCCCGAGCGCGGCACGGCGATCCTCGACCGGCTGGCTGAGGAACTCCAGGAGCTCGGCGTCGTCGAGCAGCGCCCCCTGCAGGAAGGGCGCAACATGACGATGTTGATGGCGCCCTCCAAGGCCGTGCTCGCCGGCCGCCTGGTCGGCGAGGCCCACGCAGAGGCACCCCCCGCCGACGCGCCGGAGGTCGCGCTGAGCACCAACGGCGCCGCGCCCACCGCCGGCAAGGCCGCCCCGGCTACCCCCGGGGAGGCACCCGCTGGCGAGACCGCCAGTACGGACGACGCCCCCGCCGCGGACGCTCCCGCCGCGGATGCCCCCGCCGGGGACGCTCCCCCCGAGGATGCGCCGGCCGGGCAGGCGTCCGCGCAGGAACTGCCCGCCCAAGAGCAGCAGGTCGAGCAGGCGGTGCCCCCCGCCGAGGCGCCCGCAAGCAACGGCATCACCGCGGCAGCGGCGAAGCCCGTGCCATAATCGCGCCGAGCACAGCCATGCCAAAGATGAAGACCCACTCCGGCGCGAAGAAGCGCTTCAAAGTCACCGCCACCGGCAAGGTGCGCGGCCGGCACGCCTTCACGAGCCACATACTCGAGAAGAAGTCGCCGAAAAAGAAGCGTGCGCTGGGCGCGCCAGCGCTGCTCGACCCGCACGACACGCCCAGGGTCAAGCGCCTGCTCGGAGTCAAGAAATGACCCGCGTCAAGCGCTCCCTGAACGCGCGCAAGAAGCGCCGCGCCACGCTCGAGCGCACCAAGGGCTTCCGCGGCGAGGCGCACTCCAATTACAAGCGCGCCAAGGAGGCGCTGCTGAAGGCCGACGCCTACGCCTACCGCGACAGGCGCAACCGCAAGCGCGACTTCCGCAGGCTGTGGATCACCCGCATCAACGCCGCCGCGCGCACGAACGGCATGAGCTACTCGCAGTTCATCCACGGGCTCGCGCTCGCGGGCATCGAGCTCGACCGCAAGGTGCTCGCCGACATCGCCGTGCGCGACGCGGAGACCTTCCGACGTTTCGCCGACGCCGCCCGCGAGGCGTCGGCTGCCTGACCCGCGGGGCCCCCAGGGCCCGCCGCGAAGGCACCGACGACAGCCTCTCGGGCGTCGCTCCCCACCGGGACGGCGCCCTTTTCTTTGCCCACGAGGACCGACCAACCTTCACACCTCAAACCGATGACCCGCATCGCATCCCCCCACAATCCCCGCCTGAAGGCGGTGCGCCGCCTGCACTCGCGGCGCGAGCGCGAGCGCACGCACAGCTTCATCGCCGAGGGCGAGGACCTGATCCTCGCCGCGCGCGAGGCCGGGCGCGCGCCGCTCGAGGGCTACCGCGCGGCGGGCAGCGAGCTCGCGCTGGCCGGCGGATTCCACGAGGTCGAGCCGGATGCGCTCGCGCGCGTCTCCACGCTCGGCTCGGGCACGCGTGTGCTCGCGGTCTACGAGCAGCGCTGGGGGCGGGCAACCGGGCCGCTGTGCGTATACCTGCACGGCGTCGGTGATCCGGGCAACGTCGGCACGATCCTGCGCGCCGCGCAGGCCTTCGGAGCCTCCTGCGTGGCGTTCGGCCCGGGCTGTGCCGACCCGCACGCGCCCAAGGCGGTGCGCGCGAGCATGGGAGCGATCTTCGCAGTCGCGCTCGCGCGCGTGAGCGACCTCGATGAGCTCCCGGGCGAGCGCGTCGCGCTCAGCGCACGCGGCGGTCAGCCACTGCGTGGCCCCGCGGACGCGATCGCACCGGAGCTCACGCTGCTCGTCGGCGCCGAGCGGGAGGGGCTGCCGCCGCAGGTGCTCGAGAACTGCGGGCAGCAGGCCCGGATCGCGATCGAAGGAGACTCGCTGAACGCCGCGATGGCCGCCACCGTCGCGCTGTACGAGATGACCCGCGAACCATCTAGGGTCCGGCCCTCATGATCGAGCGGATCGCAGAGCTGCGCGCGGGCGCCGAGCAGGAGATCGCGGCCGCCCCCTCCAGCGAGACGCTCGAGGAGCTGCGCGTGCGCCACCTCGGCCGCCGCGCCGAGCTGCCGCAGATGCTGCGCGAGGTAGCGGCGCTCGAGCCCGCCGAGCGCGCGCGCGTCGGTGCCGCCGCCAACGCCGCTCGCCGCGCGCTCGAGTCGCTGATCGAGCAGCGCGCCGCGAGCCTGCGCTCGGAGGAGCTCGAGCAGGAGCTCGCCGGCGACCGCGTCGACGTCACGCTGCCGGGCGCGCCGCCGCAGCCGGCCGGGCGCCTACACGTGCTCACGCAGACCCGGCGCGAGCTCGAAGACATCTTCCTGGGCCTCGGCTTCACCGTGCTGGAGGGCCCGGAGGTGGAGACGGTGCACTACAACTTCGACGCGCTCAATCACTCCCCGACGCACCCCGCGCGCGCCCGCACGGACACCTTCTATGTCTCTGAGGAGGTCGTGCTGCGTACGCACACCTCGCCGATGCAGGTGCGCGCGATGGAAGCGCACCCGCCGCCGCTGTACGTGGTGATTCCCGGTCGCGTCTACAGGCACGACTCCGATGCGAGCCACACGCCCCAGTTCCACCAGATCGAGGGGCTCGCCGTCGACGAGGACATCACGCTCGGCGACCTCAAGGGGACCCTGCTGCACTTCGCGCGCGCGATCTTCGGTGAGCGGCGGGAGGTGCGCCTGCGCCCCACCTTCTTTCCGTTCACCGAGCCCAGCGTCGAGGTGGACGTGTCCTGCTTTAACTGCGACGGCAGGGGCTTCATGGCCGACGGGTCGCGCTGCTACCTGTGCAAGGGGGAGGGATGGCTCGAGGTGCTCGGCGCGGGTGAGGTCGATCCGAACGTGTACAGCCACGTGCCCACCACCGCCGCCAACGCACCGGGTTACGACCCGGAGAAGGTGCAAGGCTTCGCATGGGGCGTCGGCGTAGACCGCATCGCGATGCTCAAGCACGGCGTGCCCGACCTGCGCCTGTTCGTCGAGAACGACCTGCGCTTCCTGGAGCAGTTCTGATGCGCGTCCCGGTGCCCTGGCTGCGCGAGTACTGCGACCCGCCGCTGGACACGCGCGCGGTCGAGGAGCGCCTGACGATGACCGGCACCAAGGTCGAGGCGATCATCCGCCACGGCGTCGGCTCGGTCGAGAACTTCGTCGTCGGGCGGGTGCTCGAGGCGCGCGCGCACCCCGACGCGGACCGCCTGAAGGTGTGCACCGTCGACCTCGGCGCCGACGGCAACGGCGGCGAGCCCGTGAGCATCGTCTGCGGCGCACCCAACGTCGCGGGCGGGCAGACGGTGGCGGTTGCGCGCCCCGGCGCTGTCATGCCCGACGGCACCAAGCTCAAGCGCGCGAAGCTGCGCGGCGTCGTCTCCGACGGCATGATCCTGTCCGAGAGCGAGCTCGACATCGGCTCCGGCGGCGAGGGGATCCTGGTGCTCGACGACCTCACGCCCGACGCGGAGTTCGCGCCCGGCACCCCACTCGCGCAGGTGCTGCCGATCGCGATGGACGTGCTCGAGCTCGAGATCACGCCGAACCGCCCCGACTGCCTCGGCATCTACGGAGTCGCACGCGAGCTGCACGCCGCCACCGACGCGGCGCTGTCGCCGCCGCCCTGGAGCGAAGACCCGAGCGCCGACGCTGGCGTTGCCGAGGATCTCGCCGGTGCCTCGGTGACAGTCGAGTGCCCTGAGTTGTGCCCGCGCTTCACCGCCCGCGTGTTCGAGGAGGTGACGATCGCGCCCTCGCCCGCGTGGCTGAAAGCGCGGCTGAGCGCGGCCGGACAGCGCACGATCAACAACGTCGTCGACATCACCAACTACGCGATGCTGCTCAGCGGACAGCCGCTGCACGCCTTCGACCTCGACCGCGTCGCCGGCGGCCGCCTGGTGGTGCGGCGCGCGCGCGAGGGTGAGCAGATCACGACGCTTGACGGGCAGGCGCGCACGCTGGACTCCGAGATGGTCGTGATCGAGGACGGCGAGGGACCCACGTCGATCGGCGGCGTGATGGGCGGCGAGCGCTCCGAGGTGGTGGCGCAGACCACGCGCGTGCTGATGGAGGCCGCCAACTGGGTCGGCCCCAACATCCATCGCACCTCGTGGACGCTCGGCCTGCGCAGCGAGGCCTCGGGGCGCTTCGAGAAGGGGCTGCAGCCCGAGCAGTGTAGGCACGCGCAGGCGCTCGCGACGCAGCTGATGCTCGAGCTGTCAGGCGCGCGCCTGGTCGCAGGGACGATCGACATTGGCCCGACGCCGCCGCCGCCCGCGCGGATCCGCCTGCGCGAGCAGCGCGTGCGCGCGATCCTCGGCCTACCCGTCGCGCGCGAGCGCCAGGCGGAGATCCTGCGCTCGCTCGACTTCGAGGTGCAGGACGCGCCCGACGGGCTCGACGCGCAGGTGCCGCCGCTTCGCCGCGACGACGTCACGCGCGAGATAGACCTGATCGAGGAGGTCGCGAGGATCGACGGCCTCGAGCGCCTGCCGGCGACGCTGCCGGCGCGCCGCGGCGCGGCCGGGCGCCTCAACCACGGCCAGCGCGTGCGCCGGGCGGCGCAGGACGCCCTCGTGGGCAGGGGTCTGCGCGAGATCGTGGGCTGGAGCTTCGCCGACCCGGGCCTGCTCGACCGCCTGCGCCTGCCGCCGGGCCACCCGATGCGGCGCGTGGTCGCGCTCGAGAACCCGATCTCCGAGGAGCAGTCGATCATGCGCCCGACGCTGCTCGGGTCGCTGCTCGACACGGCCCGCTACAACGCCTATCGCAACGGGCCCGACCTCGCGCTGTTCGAGTCGGGCACGGTCTACCGCGCACGCGAAGAGGGTGCCGGCGGCGAGTCGCCGGCCGTGGAGCACCACGCGCTCGGGGCGCTGCTGAGCGGCGCGCTCGTCCTGCGGTCGTGGCGTTCACAACCTGTGCAGGCGGACTTCTTCGCGGCGAAGGCGCTGCTGGAAGGGCTGCTCGAGCGCTTCCACGTGGACTGGTGGGTCGAGCCGTCCCCAGATTGGCCGTTCCTACACCCCGGGCGCAGCGCGGCGGTACTCGCGCACCCAGCGAGCGGCGCCGAGCAAGCCGGCGGCGAGCCGCTGCGGCTCGGCCTGCTCGGCGAGCTGCACCCGCTGGTAGCGGGCGCATGGGATCTCGAGCGCACGGCGGTGTTCGTGATCGACGCGGGCAAGCTCGCGCAGGCGGCGCCCGAGGTGCCCGCCTTCCGCGGCTTCGGCGCGTTCCCGGCGCTGCGCCAGGACATCGCCGTAACACTCCCCGCCGACGTCGCGCTCGAGCAGGTGCTCGCACGCGTGCGCTCGGCCGCCGGCGCCACGCTCGAGGACGCGCACGTCTTCGATGTGTACTCCGGCGAGCAGGTGGGGGAGGGCAGGCGCTCGCTCGCGCTCGCGCTGAGCTTCCGCGACGCCGAGCGCACGCTCACCGACGAGGACGTGACGCCGCTGCGGGCGCGCATTCTGGCTGCGCTCGCGGAGCTGGGAGGGGAGCTGCGTGGCCATTGATCGCGTCCAGCCGATGACGAGCGGCGCGCCGCGCGTGCTCGTGGCGGGCGCGACGGGCTTCACCGGCGCGCTCGCGGCGCACCTGCTGTGGCGCCATCACGGCTTCGAGCTCGTGGGCGTGACGGGGCGCTCCGAGCGCGGCACCCGCCTCGATGAGCTCTACCCGCGCTACCGCGTGCCGCTGCAGATCGAGGCGCTCGCGCTCGACGGGGACGCCTCGGACGCGGATGCGCCGGAGCTCGAGGCGGCGATCGTCGCCTACCCGCATGCGGCCGCGGCGCCGGTCGTGGGCGCGCTGCACGAGCGCGGCGTGCGGGTGGTCGACCTGAGCGCGGACTTTCGCCTGCGCTCGCTCGAGTCCTACGAGCACTGGTACGGGCAGCACCCGCGCGCTGACCTCCTGCCCACTGCGGTCTACGGGCTGACAGAGCTTCACCGCGAGCGGATCGCGAAGGCGACGCTGGTCGCCAACCCCGGCTGCTACCCGACCGCGTCGCTGCTGGCGCTCGCGCCGCTCGCGCGCGCGGGACTGATCGCGGACGTGGTGATCGACGCCAAGCAGGGGATCTCGGGCGCCGGGCGGGCGTTTGATGAGAGCACGCACCTGTCGATCGCGGGAGAGAACATCGTCCCCTACAAGGTGGCGGCGCACAGGCACACGCCGGAGATCGAGGAGCAGCTCGGGCTGCTCGGCGCGGAGGGCCTCGCGGTGCAGTTCCAGGCGCACCTCGTGCCGCTCGACCAGGGCGAGATGGTCAGCTGCTACGTGACGCCGACGCGGCGAGTGGGGGAGGGCGAGCTGCGTGAACTGTTCGAGGACGCCTACGCGCGCGAGCCGTTCGTGGAGGTCGTAGACGCGCCGCCGGGCGTGCGCGAGGTGCGCGAGACGAACTACTGCCGCATCTTCGCCGCCGCCGACGCGCACACGGGCAAGGTGCTCGTCTTCAGCGCGATCGACAACCTCTGGAAGGGCACCTCGTCGCAGGCGCTGCAGAACCTGAACCTGATGTTCGGCCTCCCCGAGACCGCGGGGCTCGTGTGAGCGCGAGCGCGGCCGAGCGCCCAGACGCGCAGGCGAGCCCCGCGCGGGCGCTGTTCGGCTCGCGCTGGGCGCCCGCGCCGGAGCACGTGCGCGAGCTGGCGCTCGACGCGGGTTTGCCTGCGGGGTTCCGCGCGGCGGGCGTGGCGGCAGGCCTGAAGCAGAGCGGCAGGCCCGACGTGGGGTTGCTGGTGTGCGACGCGGAGACGGCGGTGAGCGCGGCGCGCTTTACGAGCTCGAGCACGGCGGCGGCACCGGTGATGCTCACGCGCGAGCGCTGCGAGCTGCATGCGCTGCGCGCGGTGGTCGCGAACTCCGGCTGCGCGAACGCGGCGACGGGGGGACGCGGTATGGACGACGCCGCGAAGGTGCAGGGCGCGGCGGCACTCGCGGCGGGGGTCGCGCCCGCGCAGATGGCGCTCGCCTCGACCGGCGCGATCAGCCACTACCTGCCGGTGGAGCTGATGCTGAAAGGGATCCTGAGCGCGCGCGCGGAGCTCTCCCGCGACGGCGACGGCGCGTTCCAGGCCGCGATCCAGACGACCGACGCCTTCGAGAAGCGCGCCTGCCTCGAGGTGCAGCTGCCATCCGGGACGGTGCGCCTGAACGCGCAGTGCAAGGGCGCGGGGATGATCTCGCCGCGCTTCGCGACGATGCTGTGCTTCGTGCAGAGTGACGCGGAGCTCTCGCGCGAGAGCGCCGAGCTGCTGTTGAGCGTGTGCGTGAAGCGCTCCTTCGACCGCATCTCGGTGGACGGGCAGCTGTCCACGAACGACACGGCGATCCTGATGAGCTCGGGGGCGAGCGGGGTGCGCGTGGCAGCGCAGAGTGAGGACGAGCTGCGTCTCGGCGAGGCGCTCGATGCGCTGCTGCGCTCGCTGGCGATCATGATCGTCGCCGACGGCGAGGGCGCGCGACGGATCGCACGCGTGCTCGTGCGCGGCGAGGACGCGGACGCGGCGGAGGCGGCGGCGCGAGCGATCGCCAACTCGCCGCTGGTGAAGGCCGCGCTGCATGGAGGCGACCCGAACTGGGGGAGGATCGTGCAGGCTGCGGGCGCGGCCCTGCCATCGCGCGAGCCGCTCGCGCTCGACGTCTCGATCGAGGGCACACGCGTGTGCTCCGGCGGCGCGGCGGTCGCCTACGAGGAGGATCAGCTGGCGCGCGCTGTCGCGCGCGCGGAGGTCGAGTATGTGGTTGGCCTGCCCGGCGAGGGCGTCGAGACGGAGGTCTTCTTCTCGGACCTCTCGCACGAGTACGTGACGGTCAACGCGGACTACACGACATGAGCGCCGGCGGGTCGCAGGCGGGGGCGGGGCTGCGCGACGTCGGCACGCTGCTCGAGGCGCTGCCCTACATCAGGCAGTTCCACGGCAGGACGGTGGTCATCAAGTACGGCGGCGCGGCGATGGAGGACGCGACGCTGCGCGAGGAGTTCGCGCGCGACGTGGTGCTGCTGAAGTACGTGGGGCTGAACCCGGTCGTGGTGCACGGCGGCGGCCCCGAGATCACCGCCTACATGGAGCGCCTGGGGCTGCCGGTCGAGTTCGTGGGAGGACTGCGCGTTTCCGACGAGAGCACCGTCGAGGTGGCCAAGATGGTGCTGGTCGGCAAGGTCAACAAGGAGATCGTGCTGCGCCTCAGCCGCCACGGCCAGCCGGCGGTAGGGCTCTGCGGCGATGACGGCTCGCTCTTCCGCGTCTCCCGCCGCGCCGGGCCCGAGGGGCAGGACATCGGCTTCGTCGGGCGGATCGAGCGCGTGAACGTGGGCGTGATCGAGCACGTGGCCAGCGATTACATCCCTGTGATCGCATCCGTGGGCGCCGATCGCGAGGGCAGCTCCTACAACGTCAACGCCGACGAGGCGGCCGGCGCGGTGGCGGGCGCGCTCGGCGCCTACAAGGTGATCTTCCTCACCGACGTGCCGGGCTGGCTGGAGAACCCGGCGGAGCCCGCGAGCCTGATCGCGCAGGCGAGCGCGGAGCGCGTGAAGGCGGCGCTCGGCGAGCTCGAGGGGGGCATGCGCCCGAAGCTAGAGGCCTGCGTCGCGGCGATCGACGCGGGCGTGAGCGCGGCGCACATCCTCGATGGGCGCGTGCCGCACTCGCTGCTGCTCGAGCTCTTCACCGACGCCGGCGTGGGCACGAAGATCGAGGCGGCGCCGTGACGCTCGCGGAGCTGCAGGCGATCGCGGCGGACAGCGTCGTGGCGACGTACGCGCGCGCGCCGGTGGAGTTCGTGCGCGGCGAGGGCGCGTACCTCTGGGACGCCGATGGCGAGGAGTACCTGGACTTCCTGTGCGGGATCTCGGTGACGAACCTCGGGCACTGCCACCCGCGCGTGGTCGAGGCGGTGTGCGAGCAGACCCGCCGGCTGATGCACGTCAGCAACCTCTTCTACACCGAGCCCGCGATGCGCCTCGCGGAGAGCCTCTCGCGCGCGAGTCTCGGCGGCAAGGTGTTCTTCTGCAACTCCGGAGCGGAGGCCAACGAGGCGGCCATAAAGCTCGCGCGCAGGGCGCGCGCGGGGGGCGAGGTGGTGGTCGTGCACGGCGCCTTCCACGGGCGCACCTACGGTGCGCTGTCGGCGACGCCGCAGGAGGCCAAGCAGGCGCCGTTCGCGCCGCTGGTGCCCGGATTCCTTGCCGTCGCGCCCGAGCCCTCGGCGCTTGCGGCGGCGGTCAGCGGGCGCACCGCGGCGGTGCTGCTCGAGCCGATCCAGGGCGAGAGCGGCGTGCACGTGCTCTCCGAGGAGCTGCTCGCGACCGCGCGCGATGCATGCGACGCGCACGGCGCCGCGCTCATCTTCGACGAGATCCAGTGCGGCATGGGCCGCACGGGAAGCCTGTGGGCCTACGAACAGACGGGGGTGCGCCCGGACGCGATCACGACGGCGAAGGCGCTCGGCGGCGGGTTGCCGATCGGGGCGCTCGTGACCGGCGAGCGCCTGGCCGACGTGCTGCGCCCGGGCGACCACGGCTCGACCTTCGCGGGCGGCCCCGTGGTCGCCGCGGCCGCGCTCGTGGCGCTCGACCTGAGCGCCGAGGAGAGCCTGCTGGAGCGCGTGCGCGAGCGCGGGCGCGCGCTCGCGGAGGGCCTCGCGCTGCTGCCGCACGTGCGCGAGGTGCGCGGGCGCGGGCTGATGCTCGCGTGCGAGCTCGACGTGGACGCGGTGGCACTCGCGCGCCGAGCGCTCACACGCGAGCGCCTGGTCGTGAACGCGACCGGCCCGACTACGCTGAGGCTGCTGCCGCCGCTGATCATCTCTGAGCAACAGGTCAGGGACGGGCTCGCGCGCCTGGCCGCTGTGCTGCGGGACGACTAGGGCGATGCGGCGCATGCTCGAGGGAGGCTTCGAGCTCGACGACGACCCGTCGCGCATCGACGTGGAGGCTGTGCACGCCTACATCGGCGGGGAGTCCTACTGGGGTCGCGGGCGACCGCGAGAGCTCACCAGGGCGGCGATCGCGGGCTCGCGCCGCGTCGTCGGCCTCTACCGCGAGGGTGAGCAGGTTGGGTTCGCGCGCGCGGTCTCAGACGGCGCAACGGTCGCCTACCTCGCCGACGTGTACGTGCTTCCGGCCTGGCGCGGACGCGGTCTCGGCCTCGAGCTCGTGCGCGAGATCGTGGACGGGAAAAGCAGCGGGCTGTCCTCGCGCGTGCGCTGGATGCTGCACACCGCGGACGCGCAGGCGCTGTACGCCCGGCTCGGCTTCAGCGACGGCGCCCCGGCATACCCGTTGATGGAACGCGCTCGCGACTACGATTCGGCGCCGTGAGCGCCCCCAGCGAGATCCCGGCGCAGCAGAGCGCCTCCTACCTCGCCGACCCCTCGGAGGTCCGGCGCGTGCTGCTGCTGTACTCGGGCGGTCTCGACACGAGCGTGATGCTGAAGTGGATCCAGGACTCCTATGACGCGGAGGTCGTGTGCCTGACCGTGAACCTCGGCCAGCCCGGAGAGGACTACGAGGTGATCCGCGGCAAGGCGCTCACGCTCGGCGCGGTGGAGAGCCTCGTCGTGGACGCGCGCGAGCAGTTCGCGCGCGAGTTCCTCGTTCCGGCGATCAAGGCGAACGCGCTCTACGGCGGCGGTTACCCGTTGTTCACCGCGCTCGGCCGCCCGCTCATCGCGAAGCTCGCCGTCGAGCATGCGCGTGCGAGCGGCTGCGACACGATCGCGCACGGCTGCACCGGCAAGGGCAACGACCAGGTGCGGATCGAGGCGACGGTGGCCACGCTCGCGCCGGAGCTGCGCGTGATCGCGCCGGTGCGCTCGTGGCGGATGGGCCGCGAGGAGGAGATCGAGTACGCGCGCGAGCACGGGATTCCGATCAAGCAGGGGACCGAGTCGGTGCCCTACTCGATCGACGACAACCTCTGGGGGCGCTCCTCGGAGGGCCGCTGGATCGAGGACCTCTCGCACGCTCCCGAGGACGACGTCTTCCAGCTCGTGACGCGCCCAGAGCTCGCGCCGGAGGAGCCGCAGCAGATCGAGCTGGGCTTCGAGGCCGGCGTGCCCGTCTCGCTCGACGGCGAGCGGCTCGGCCTCGTCGAGCTGATCGAAGCGGTGGCGGCGGTTGGCGCGCGCCACGGCGTCGGCATCCTCGATCACATCGAGGACCGCATCGTCGGTCTGAAGGTACGCGACATCTACGAGGCGCCGGCGGCGGCGATCGTGCTGAGCGCGCACCAGGAGCTCGAGCGGCTGGTGTGCACGATCCATCAGAACCAGTTCAAGCCGGGGCTCGACCGCCACTGGGCCTACCTCGTGTACGCGGGGCTGTGGTGGGAGCCGCTGCGCGAGGACCTCGACGCCTACATGAACCATCTCAACGAGCTCGTCAGCGGCACGATCGGCATGAAGCTCTACAAGGGCAGCGTGCGCGTGACCACGCGCTCCTCGCCGAACGCCGTCTACGACGCCAGCCTCGCGTCGTTCTCGGAGTCGGGCGGGCTCTTCTCCCAGGCCGCTGCGCCCGGCTTCATCGAGCTGTTCTCGCTGCAGTCACGGATGGCCTGGCGGCTGCATAACCGCTCCTAGGCTCGGCTAGGATGGCTGGCAGTGAACGGGACCGGATACAGGATCCTCGGCTACGCGGTGTGGCGGGGAGGCAAGTGGTACCTGCGCCAGAAGCTGCCCTCGGCTCGCAGGGTGCTGCTCTCCACGGCGGGGGCGACCGCTGCGCTAGTCGCGGCAGCCGCGCTTGCGCGCCGCATCCAGAGCTAGATTCGGGGCGCCGCGGCGGACCTCGCGCGGCGGCTGGGCACACGTCCGCCGCTGGGCTTAACTTCCAGGGCGGCGAGCGATGATGCCCGAGGGAAACGAGACGCCCGGCGGTGAGCCGCCGGCCACGCGCGAGGGATTGACGCCGTTCGCGCGCGGTGAGGCGGACCTGCTCGCGGAGCGGCGCGCGCGACGCGCGGCGGAGGGCGGCGAGGCCGCGGTGACACGACGCGCCGAGGCCGCCGAGGCGACCGTCCAGACGCTCGAACTGCACATCGAGAGCCTGCGTCAGCGGCTTGCAGACGCGCAGGCAGAGCACGCCCGCGTGGCGGAGCTGCTCGAGGTCGAGCGCGCATCCGCGCTCGCGGGCGAGGACGAGCTGCGGCGCGTGAAGCAGCGCGAGTACGCAGAGCAGCAGCTGCGCGTGGAGGCCGAGGAGCACCTCGCCGAGCTCGACCGCGCGGCGCGTGCCGACGGACAGCTGATCGCGCGGCGCATGGCCGCGACCGAGCGCCGCGCGCAGGAGCTCTCCGAGGGCCTGGATGCGTTACAGCGACAGCTCGCCGAGGCAGAGCAGACGGCCGCGGCCGAGCGGGCAGCGCTTGCGCACGCCGAAGCTGACCTGCGCGCACGTGTCGAGGAGCTCGAGCGCAACGCCGAGGAGATGCGCCGTTCGCTGCAGGCCGAGCGCGCAGCGCGAGAGCGCGCCGAAGGGCTGCTCGAGACAATGCGCCAGGGCCATGCGCGCATGGAGCCGCTGCTCGCGGATATCGGGGCGCTCATCAGGCGGCTCGCTGCCGCGCTCGTCGGCCGCGCCGAGCCAGCTCGAGTGGAGCCGGCTCGTGCGGAACGAGCTCGTGCGCGGTCAGCTCCCGCTGAGCCACCTCCTGCGGAGCCAGCTCGCCCCGAGCCACCTGCTGCGGAGCCAGCTCGCGCCGAGCCCGCCGTGAGCTCGCCGGCGTCGCCGGAGGCCACGGCGACCCCGGCGCCGGTGCCCACGGCGACCCCGGAGCCCGCGCCGGCAGCCGTGGCGGAGCTCGCCGAGGATCTCGAGATGGCCGGCGCCGAGGGCGCCGAGATGGCCGACGCGCTGGCCGCGGCGGTCGTACGCCTGCGCGCGCGCGCGGAGACGGCTGTCGCGCTCGAGCCCGAGGCGGCGAACGCTGCCGAGACGCGAGCGCCGTCCGGGCCGACGCACCGGCACAGCCTTTCGGCGATATCGCGCTGGCGCAAACGGCGCAAACAGCGGCACGGGGCCCCCAATGGGCGCCGCAGCGCCTCATAGCATTCAGGCGGTCGTGAGTAAGCCAGCCTGCGCACACCTGCACGTGCACTCCGAGTACTCGCTGCTCGACGGGGCGTGCAAGATCGACGCGCTCGCGGAGCGCGCCGCACAGTTCGAACAGCCGGCCCTCGGGCTCACCGACCACGGCGTGATGAACGGCGCCGTCGACCTCTACAAGGCGTGCAAGCGACAGGGCGTGAAGCCGATCGTCGGCTGCGAGATCTACCTGGTGGAGGACCACTCCGCCGGCTCGCAGGTGCGCACCGAGCGCAATCACCTGACGCTGCTGGCCGAGAGCGACGCGGGCTACCGCAACCTCGTGAAGCTCTCTTCGGCGGGCTTCCTCGAGGGTCTGCAGCGCGGCAAGCCGACGGTGGACCTGGGCCAGCTGGAGAGCCACTCCGAGGGCGTGATCGCGCTGACCGGCTGCCTCGCTTCGCGCTTCTGCCAGCGCCTGCTCGAGGATCGCGTGCAGGACGCGCGCGAGCACGCGCAGGATCTGCAGCGGATCTTCGGCCCCTCCAACGTCTACTTCGAGGTACAGAAGAACGGCCTGCAGGCGCAGGACAAGTGCAACGAGGGGATCGTGCGGATCGCGCGCGAGCTCGGCGGCTCACTCGTGGGCACAGGCGACGTTCACTACCTTCGCCGCGAGGACTACCACCACCACACCGCGCTGCTCTGCGTGCAGACGAAGAGCACGATCGCGGCGCCGAAGCTCGTCTTCGAGAACAACGAGTTCTACCTACGCGACAGCGAGGAGATGATCGCCGCCTTCGCGGAGTGGCCGGAGGCGGTCGCCAGCACGCTCGAGATCGCCGAGCGGTGCTCGGTCGAGCTCGAGCTCGGAAAGCAGCTGATCCCGCGTTTCCAGACACCCGACGCCAGCAGCGAGCGCGACTACCTTCGCGCCCGCGTGCTCGAGGGCCTCTCCCTGCGCTACGGCGACCCGCCACCGGCGCAGGCGCTCGAGCGCATGGAGAGCGAGCTCGAGGTGATCGACCGCATGGGCTTCAACGCCTACTTCCTGATCGTCTGGGATTTCGTGAAGTTCGCCAAGGAGAACGGGATCGCGGTCGGTCCCGGCCGCGGCTCGGCCGCGGGCTCGATCGTCGCCTACTCGCTGGCGATCACCGACGTCGACCCGCTCACCTACGGCCTGCTGTTCGAGCGTTTCCTGAACCCCGAGCGAGTGTCGATGCCGGACATCGACATCGACTTCTCGGTGCGGGGGCGCGAGCGCGTGATGCGCTACGTGGCCGAAAAGTACGGGCGCGACTCGGTCGCGCAGATCGTGACCTTCGGCAAGATGTTCCCGCGCGCGGCCACGCGCGATGCGGCGCGCGTGCTCGGTTTCGAGTACGCGGCCGGCGACCGCCTCGCGAAGCTGATCCCCGACCCGATCATGGGGCGCTCGCCCTCCTTCGAGGACTGCCTGAAGTCGGGCCAGCCGCTGCGCAAGGCCTACGACGAGGACCCGCAGGCCAAGCAGATCGTCGATGTCGCCCAGGGTCTCGAGGGGATCGTGCGCAACTCCTCGATCCACGCCGCGGCGGTGGTCATCGCCGACCGGCCGCTCACCGACATCGTGCCGCTGCAGCTCGCCGACGCCGGCGTCGATGACAACGGCGAGCGCGCGTTTCGAGTGGTGACGCAGTTCTCGATGAAGCCGATCGAGGAGATTGGCCTTCTGAAGATGGACTTCCTCGGGCTGCGCAACCTCGACGTGATCGAGGACGCGCTCGACATCATCGAGCGCTCGAGCGGTCAGCGGCCGGACATGACGACGCTGCCGCTGGATGACGTGCGCACGTACGAGATGCTCGCGCGCGGGGACTCGACCGGGGTGTTCCAGTTCGAGTCCGAGGGCATGCGCGAGGCGCTCAAGAAGGTGCGCCCGGACGAGTTCAACGACCTGATCGCGCTGAACGCGCTCTACCGCCCCGGCGCGATGGACCAGATCCCCGTGTATGCGGCCGGGAAGCACAACGCGCAGTCGATCAGCTACGGCGACGCGCGCCTGCGCCCGATCCTCGAGTCCTCCAAGGGCGTGATCCTCTACCAGGAGCAGGCGATGCAGATCTCCAAGGAGCTCGCCGGCTTCTCGGGCGCGAAGGCGGACGACCTGCGCAAGGCGATCGGCAAGAAGAACCGCGCCGCGATGGCGGCGCTGAAGGGCGAGTTCGTCGAGGGCTGCCGTGCCTCGAGCACGTCCTCGGAGGTCATCGAGTTCCTCTGGCAGACGAACGAGAAGTCCGCTGACTACAGCTTTAACAAGTGTGCCTCCGGCACGACCCGGGTGATCCTCGCCGATGGATCGCGCATGAGGCTCTCGGAGGCCTACCGGAGCCAGCCGACCGAGCTGATGTCGATGTGGAGCGACGGTGTCGTAAGGCCACACCGCGTCGCGAAGATAGCCAGGACGGGCCGAAAGCAGCTCTTCCGTGTTCGGTGCCAGAGCGGTCGTCAGATCAAGGTCACCGCTGAGCACCGGCTGCTTACGACGGCGGGCTACGAAGAGGTTCAACACCTGAAGGTGGGCGAGACCGAGCTGATCACGCTTCCCATGATCAGCGAGCGCCAGCGCGAAGCGCGCCGTGCGACGATGACTCGACTCGCTCACAGCGCGAAGCGGGCTCAGTGGGACCGGCAGGCATCGATCCGGATGAAGGCCTACCAGGCCTCGCGTCCATACGAGGAGAAGGCGGCGCACATGCGCCGGCTGCGCGAGAAGTACCCTGAGATGACGCGCAACGCCGTCGCGGCGACGCACGAGCGGGTTCGCTGGTTGTGGGCGAATGACCCGGAGTGGCGCGCCCGGAAGATGGAACGCACGTTTGGCGCGGTCCGCCAGGCGTATGACTCCGGGCCGGGCTACGGACATTGCTCGATCGCCTCGAACGGAATGTGGTGCGCGAGCTGGCCGGAGCGAGAGATGTGCGAGTGGCTGGTCGACCACGGCGTCGAGTTCTTCATGCACAAGCCGCTCCCCAATGGCCGCATCTGCGACTACTACTTCGACGGCATCTATTGGGAGATGGACGGACTGGACCGTTCGGCCAAGTACTTCGCCGAGAAGTACGGCGAACTGCCCTACGTGGTTGTCACACCGGAGGACTTTCGGATGCGCGTCGCGCGGCATCTCGAGACCGCGCACGTTGAGAACGGCGACCTGGTCGTGTCGATCGAAGCTGATGGCGTGGAAATGACCTACGACGTCGAGATGGCGCCCAATGGGCCGCTCAACTTCATCGCCAACGGGATCGTCTCGCACAACTCCCACGCAGCCTGTTACGCGCTGATCGCCTACCGCACCGCGTGGCTGCGCGCGAACCACCCCGCGGAGTACATGGCGGCGCTGATCTCCTCGGTGATGTCGACGAAGGACAAGGTCCCGTTCTTCGTCGCCGCGTGCGAGGAGATGGGGATCGAGATCCTGCCGCCCGACGTGAACCTCTCAGACCACGAGTTCACGGTGGTGGATCGCAACATCCGCTTCGGCCTCGACGCGGTGAAGGGCGTCGGCTACCAGGCCGTCGAGGTGATCAAACGCGCGCGCGAGGAGGGCGGCGAGTTCATCTCGATCTGGGACTTCTGCGAGCGGGTGGACAACCGCACCGTCAACAAGAAGGCGATCGAGGCGCTGATCAAGTGCGGCGCGTTCGGGTCCACGCGCGCGAGCCGCAGGGGCATGCTCGAGGTGCTCGAGCAGGCACAGGGCGCCGGCCAGAAGGCCCAGCAGGACGCGCAGATCGGCCAGGGCTCGATCTTCGACCTGCAAGAAGATCCCGACGCGGGCGCCACGGGGCAGTCGTCCGGATCCCCGAGCGACGGCGCCGCGGCGCAGGCGGCGCTCGCGCGCCCGGTGCACCCGCCGATCCCGGCGGAGGAGTTCGACCAGCGCGAGCTGCTCGCCGCCGAGAAGGAAGCGATCGGCCTGTTCATCTCCGCGCACCCGCTGAAGTCCTTCCGCGACGTCCTGCGTCAGCGCGTGGACTGCGCGATCGCTGCGCTCGCCGACCGCCGCGACAAGGACTGGGTGACGGTCGGGGGCATCATCACGGAGGCGAAGAAGATCCGCACCCGCAACGGCGACCGCATGATGTTCGCGACGCTCGCGGACCTCGCCGGGTCGGTGGAGCTGCTCGTCTTCGGCGACGCTCTGGAGGCCAGCGAGGACGTGCTGGCCGTCGACGAGGTCGTGCTCGTGAAGGGCCGGGTGGACCACAAGGAAGCCGGCAAGACGTGCCTGCTCGTGCAAAGCGTCGAGCGCTTCGCGCCGAGCGAGCAGGAGATAGAGCGCGCGGCCGCGCAGGCACAGGCGGCCGCCACGGCCGCGACGGAGGCGGCCCAGCCGATCCATCTGAGCGTCGCGGCCACCGACCTCTCGCCGACCGCGCTGCGCGGACTGAAGAACGCGCTCGAGGAGTTCCCGGGGCAGGCTGAGGTCCTCTTCGACGTGCGCACGAGTGCGGGCACGCGCCGCCTGCGCCTCGGCGAGGGCTACCGCGTGCATCACTCGCCGGCACTGCGCGCAGAGCTCGAGCACGCGCTCTCCCAGCCCGTACGCGCCGTCTTCGGCTGAGGCCCAAGCCGAGCTGACCGCCGGCGCTCAGGCGCCGTGCTCGCGCAGCTCGAACGCGAGCGCGACTTCCGCGGCTGAGGCGCCCGATCGTTCCACGCCCGGTGCCTCGAGCACGCACGCGAGCCCCTCGAACGCGGGCGCCCTCAGGAACGCGGCCAGGCCATCGCGGCCGAGCTCGCCCTCGCCGAGATTGGCGTGGCGATCGCGGTTTGCGCCGAGCGGCGTCTGCGAGTCGTTCAAGTGCAGGGAGCCGAGGCGCTCGAGGCCGATCGCCGCGGCCACCTCGTCGACGACGCCCTGCATGCCCGCGGCGGTGCGGATGTCGTAGCCGGAGGCGAACAGGTGGCAGGAGTCAAGGCACAGGCCGATGCGCTGATCACCGCCGCACGCGTCGATCAGGCGCGCGAGCTCCTCGACCGAGCGTCCGAGCGTCCCGCCGGCGCCCGCGGTGTTCTCGAGGTGAAGCGGCATCCCTCGCTCTCCGCCAGCGCCTGGACGATCGCCTCTCCGGCGCGGGTGATCGCGGCCGCGACGTCGCCGGTCTTGGCCGATCCTGGATGCAGCACGACGCCGCATGGGCGCCGATCGCCTCGCCGGCGCGCAGAGAGTTGGTGAGCGATGCGAGCGTTTTGGCACGGATGTCGCTGTCCTCGCTCGCGCAGTTGAGCAGGTAGGCGCCGTGGATCAGGACGGCCTCGATCGGGCTCGCGGCCATCGCCGCGCGAAACGCGGCGACGTCCTCGTCGCGGTAGACGTTCGGCTTCCACATCCGTGGAGACTGGTTGAAGATCTGGATCGCGGTGCAGCCGCGCTCGACACCGCGCTCGATCGCCTTGGGCAGCCCTCCCGCGGGCGAGACGTGGGCGCCGACTAGCATCCGCGGCCGATTATGAGGCTTCGCTTCGCCCCCTCCCCGACGGGCGCGCTGCACATCGGCGGCGCGCGCACGGCGCTCTTCAACTGGCTGCTCGCTCGCCACTTCGGCGGCGAGCTCGTGCTGCGCATCGAGGACACCGACCGCGAGCGCTCGACACCCGAGAACATCGAGCAGATCATCGATGCGCTGCGCTGGCTGGAGCTCGACTGGGACGAGGGCCCGATCCTGCAGACCGCGCGCTCACAGCGCCACGCGGAGGCGCTACGGGCTTTGCTCGACTCGCGGGCATGCGTACCGCTCGAATGCGACGGCCGAGGACGTGAAGGCCTACAAGCTCGAGCACGGCGCGGCCGCCGGCTTCCGCGGGCGCCCCGAGAGCGAGGGCGCCGTGCGCCTGCGCGTGCCCGACGCGGGAGCGACGACCGTCGACGACGTGGTTCGCGGCCCGACACGCTTCGAGCACGAGCACCTCGACGATCCGGTTATCGCACGCGCGGACGGGTCGGTGCTCTACAACTTCGCGGTCGCGATCGACGACCTCGACGCCGGGATCACGCACGTGGTGCGCGGCGAGGACCACCTCTCGAACACGCCCAAGCAGGTGCTCGTGCTCGAGGCGGCGCGCGCGGTGGGCCTCGGCGAGGACCGCCCGCTGCCCGTCGTACGCGCACCTGCCGCTGCTCCACGGCCCGGACGGCAAGAAGCTCTCAAAGCGCCACGGCGCGGCCTCGGTGCAGGAGCTCCGCGACGCGGGTTATCTGCCGGACGCGGTGCGCAACTACCTCGCGCTGCTCGGCTGGGGCTCCGGCGATGACACCACGGTGCTCCCCACCGAGGAGCTGATCGAGCGCTTCACGCTCGAGCGCGTGAGCCGCAACCCGGCGCGCTTCGACGAGGTCGAAGCTCAGGTGGCTGAACGGCCTCTATATCCGCGAGTTGCCGGTCGCGGAGCTCAGCGCGCGCCTCGAAGCCTTCACGGGCCGCGATGGCCTCGAGGAGGCGGCGCGCATCAGCCAGGAGAAGATCCAGACGCTTGCCGACTTCTGGCCGCTCGCGGCCCGCTGATCGAGGGCCCGTGCGCGATCCGATGCGGCGCGGGAGCGCTGGCTGGATGGGCACGGCCGCGCGTGCTCGCCGAGGTCCGCGCGCGCGCTCGCCCGGCTCGAGCGCTTCGAGCAGCCAGACCTCGAGCGCGCGCTCGAGGTGTGATCGCCGAGCAGGGCGTAAAGCCGCGCGAGGTCTACCAGCCGCTGCGCGTCGCGATCACCGGCACGACCGTCTCCCCGGGGATCTTCGAGAGCGTCGCGCTGCTCGGCCGCGAGCGCACCCTTGGACGAATAGACGATGCCCTGAACAGCGCCTGAGAGGCCGCCGCGACTCAACCCGGCGCTGCGCGCTGCCGATACGGAGCATCGACGCAATTTCCTACCGGTGAGGCGCCGGGACGACAACCCCAAGGAAGGGATCTGGAAGGAATGCAGGCATCCGCCACCGCGAACAAGCTGGACGCAAAACCGAGGGGTGGAAACGGGAGGCATAGTTCCCAATCGGGAGCACAGCGCGTTCGCTCGCGCCCGCACCGCCAGCGCCGCCAGCACCCGCGCAGCGCCACCAGGACGAGGGCCATGGCCGCAGGCTGACGATGGCTTTCGAAGCGCTCGAGGCGTTCCCGGCGCTCGCCGAGTCTCGCGACAGACTGCTCGCCGTCATCTCCAAGGATCACGTCGCTACGGCCGACATCGTGAGCGCCGTCGAGTCCGACGTCGCCCTGATGATCGCCGTGCTGCGACTCGCCAACCGCGCGCAGAGTGGCCGCGGCCGCGTCGACACCGTAGTCAAGGCAGTCGAGCTGCTGACCCCGCAGACCGTCCAGGCCGTCGCAGCGCGTACCCGCACGTTCGACTTCTTCGAGCGCGCGACGGTGTGGGACACCGCGCCCGAGCGCTTCCGTCTGCACGCGCTGGCGACCCAGCACGCCGCCGACCGAGTCGCCGCTGAGGTCGGTTACGAGGAGCGCGACCGCCTGACCGTCACGAGCCTTCTGCACGACGTCGGCAAGCTCGTGCTGCTGCACGCCTACCCCGGCTACCCCTCGCAGGTGCATCGCGGCGCGCGCACTCCCGAGGAGCGCGTGCACCAGGAGCGCCGCGAGCTCGGTGTCGACCACGCGCTCGTGGGAGGCGTCCTGATCCGCAGGTGGGGCCTCCCCGGGACCCTCGCGACGCCGATCGAGCGCCATCACAGCCCCGAGCGCGGAGGGCGAAGCGGCCTTCATCCGCCTCGCGGACATGCTCGCTCACTACGCGCAGGGAGCACGCGTGTCGCCCGCCGAGATGCTGCAGACCGCGCGCAGCATCGGGCTGAGCCCGCAGCAGCTGCAGGGTGGTGCTGTACGAGCTCCCCAGCTGCCGGAGCCAGCGCCAGCGCCACGTCGACCCATGCCCGCTCTCAAACCGCGAGCTGGGCGTCCTCCAGCGCCTCGCTGAGGGCAAGGTCTACAAGCAGATCGCCCACGACCTGACGCTCTCCACGAGCACGGTGCGCACGCACCTGCACAACATCTACGGCAAGCTCGGTGCCGTCGATCGCGCCCAGGCGGTGCTGATCGCGACCGAGCGCGGCTGGCTGTAGCTGGCGCGAGCCTCGAGGGGCGAGGGCCGGCAGCGAAAGGCCCGTCGCAATACGATCGTGTGGCGGCCGCGCGTCGCCAACCGCCGCCGAGATGCTCTCGATCACGACCAAGTCGCCCTACGCGGTGCTCGCGCTCGCCGAGCTCGCGCAGTGCTCCGCATCGGAGCCGGTGCCGATCGGTGAGCTCGCCCGCCGGCGCGAGGTGCCCGTGCAGTTCCTCGAGCAGCTGTTCGCGGTTCTGCGGCGTGCGGGCATCATCAGCTCGCAGCGGGGGGTGAAGGGCGGCTACCGCTTCGCGCGCGACCCCTCGACGGTGACCGTCCTCGAGGTCGTGGAGCTGCTCGACGGCCCGGTGGGGCGCGGCGCCCAGGGCGTGTTCGAGGACGCGGCGAGCGCGGCGCGCCAGGTGCTCGCGCAGACCACCATCGCCGACGTGATCGCGCGCGAGCTGCACGACGCCGGCGCGGCCATGTACCACATATAGCTATTCGCCCTACGTCAGCGGGCGCGGCAAAGAACATCATTCTCGGCAGGGCGCTCGGCCGTGCCTCGTGTGGAGGAGGTTGTGGAGATGGGTAGCGACTACTTGACGGAGATCCTGGCGGGAGCGATCGCCCCGATAGCCGAGGAGATGTTCGGACGCATCGAGGTCGAGCTATCCGAGAAGGATCGGCTCGCGATCTCCACAGCCTTGGGAAAGGTCGCGTTCGCTTCAGCTCGAGCGGCCATGGCAGAGACGGCCGCTGCCGAGACCACGGATGGCGCCGACCCAAGCCGCCCGAGCGTGAGCTTCGAGTACCCCGGGACCGACGGCTGGGCTGAGCTCTATGGCGGGGGCTGAGGCGAGGCCTAGCACGTGATCAGGAGGGCGGCGCCCGATGACCGCGGTGGGGTGGTGAGGACCGTCAAGGCGGCCTTCGCGAACGACCCGGCGTGGGCGTTCATCCTCGGTGGTGATTACGAGTGGCTCGCGGAGCACTTCGTCTCGGCGCTATTCGATTTGAGGGTCGCCTCCAGCAACGTCTGGGTCAGCGACGACCTGGCTGCGGTGGCGATGTGGGACTCACCGGGCAAGCACCCGGTGGCCGGTCATGCGGAGATCGTGTGGGCGCGCTATCGCGCGCTCGCCGGTGAGGAGGCGTTCGAGCGCCTCGCTGGCTATAACGCGGCCGTCGCGGCCGTAGCCGTGTCCGAGCCGCACTGGTATCTCGGCGTGCTGGCCACGCACCCGCAGCGCCGACGCGAGGGCTTGGCCACCGCCGTTCTGGCGCCCATCTTCGCGGAGGCCGATCGGCTTGGCCTGCTGTGCTGCCTTGAGACCTCGACGGCGGCGAATCGTCGCTTCTACGAACGGCGAGGCTTCGGCCGTGCGCGAGACATCGCCTTGCCGGGCGGCCCGCCCACCTGGTGGCTCAGCAGGCCGCCGAGCTAGCGAGCGGTTCGGCTCAGAAGACGATCGTGCGCCCTTCGTGTACGAGCACGCGGTCGTCGAGCTCGTGACGGACGGCGCGGGCGAGCACGACACGCTCGAGGTCGCGCCCCACGCGCTCGAGGTCGGCGATCGTGTCGTCGTGGCCGACGCGCTGCACGTCCTGCTCGATGATCGGGCCTTCGTCGAGCCTCTCCGTGACGTAGTGAGCCGTGGCACCGATCAGCTTCACGCCGTGCTCGTAGGCCTGCCGGTAGGGCTGTGCCCCCGCGAAGGCCGGCAGAAACGAGTGATGGATGTTGATCACCGGGCACCCGACATCGAGCAGAAAGCCCTGCGAGAGGATCTGCATGTAGCGCGCGAGCACGAGCAGGTCCACGCGGCCCGCGAGCAGCTCGAGCGCCTCCCGCTCGGCCTGCCCCTTCCTCGCCGCGTCCACCGGGATGTGCACGAAGCTGACGCCGAAAGACTCCACGTCCCTGCGCAGATCCTCATGGTTTGAGATCACGCACACGATCTCCATGGCGAGCTCACCACTGCGCTGGCGCCAGAGCAGGTCGAGCAGGCAGTGCTCGGACTTCGAGGCCATCAGCGCGACACGGCGCGGCCGGTCTGAGAAGCGGATCCTCCAGTCCATCGAATGCCGCTGTGCGAGCTCGTCAAAGCCGGCCTCGAAGGCGGCCGGTTCGCGCGCGAGCTCGGGCAGGTAGAAGGAGGTGCGCATGAAGAACGTGCCGCGCTCGGGGTGCGTCGAGAACTGATGGGAGCTGATGATGTTGGCGCCGCGCTCGAACAGGAAGCTCGCGACGGCGGCGACGATCCCGGGCCCATCGGGGCACGACATCAGCAGGCGGGCGGTGTGCGCAGCGCCATGCGGCTGCGGCGGCGGATCGGCGGTCATGTGCCGACCCGCTCGATTCTCCTAGCTGCCGTCGGTCGGCTCGAAGGCGTTGAGCAGCTTCTCGCGCGCGCCCTCGAGCGGCTTCTCCGACGGCGCATTGCGCGAGCCGTCAAGCGCGGCGATCCGGACGTGCCCGGTATCCCAGACGTCGCGGGTGAGCTCACACGCGTAGATCAGGGTGCGCGCCTCGTGCTCGGTGAGATCGATCGTCACGGTCATACGCAACGTTTACGCCCCGCGTGCGGAGACTCCTTCCCCGCCTCGCAGCGAGCCTGCGCGTCTGCGGTCTGCCTACACTCTGGCGCCTGATGCGCGCGGCGACGCCGGCGATCCTCTCATTCACCCTCGCCGCGGGCCTCGCCGCGTGTGGAGGAGGGACGAGCAAGCCCAGCTCCTCGGCCGCCAGCCCTCCGCGCGCGGTCGCGAATGTGAAGCCCCTGAGCGCGGCCGAAGCGAAGGCGCTCGCGAAGGCGGTGAACCTTCGCCCAGCTGATCTCCCGGGCTTCAAGGCCTCGAGCGAAGGCGAACACGAAGGCGCGGCCGAAAAGCGCGAGAACCACAAATTCCTGAAATGTGTCGGCGCGGCCGCCTCGCATAGCCCCCTGCTCGAGACGGGCTCGATGAACTTCGAACGCGAGTCGAGCTTCGACGACGAATCCGCTCGCTCTGACGTCGAAGTGGCGGCCACCCCTGCGATCGCCGCGGAAGAGCTCGCGGCTGCGGGCAGCGCACGCGCCCGTTCCTGTCTGTCGATCTTTCTTTCGAGGCTGTTCAGGTCAAAGGGTGAACACGAATTCACTCTGGGATCCCTGTCGGTCGTCCCGCTCAGGCCGTCGGCGCCGGGCACCTCGGGCAGCTTCGGCTGGCAGGTCAGCACGAACATCATCGTCCACGGGCTCGGCGTGCCGCTGCGCTTCGACTTCCTCGGCTTCGGCTACCGAACGGCGATCGTGGTGCTCTTCGACCTCGGGCTGCCGAAGCCGTTCCCAGAAGCCAAGGAGCACGAACTCTTCGCGCGGCTTGTCGGTAGGGCGACCGGCTCCTCCAGCTGAGGGGCGCGCAACGCGACGGTCGCCTGTTGCGGGCCCTACGGGCCTCAGCTAGATTCAGTCCTCGGCGCTCGCGCCGGCCCGGTTTGAGGGGCGACTACGGAAGGTTGCGATGGATCGACCGAGCGCCTGGTCGAGACGGCCAGGAGGATTCCTTAGATGACGACCCGCGCCGCCGAGCTCGGCAGGCGAGCCTCGCACGCGCCACTGGCTTGCGCCGCTGTGGCAGCGGGAGTGCTCGCGCTGCTCGCGTGCCTGCCACTCGCTCTGCTCGGGCAGGCGGGCTCGGGGGCTGCGCCAGCGGGCGCGAGGCCGACCGCGGTTCCAGCCTCGGGCCGAGCCGCCGTGCCGTTGCCGGCGGCAGCGCGCGAGCCGATCTCCGCCGCAATCGGCGCGGCGCGCGCTCCCTACCGCATCTCGGGCTCGGCGACCGAAGCTCTCGCCCGTAACCCCACGCAGCACCTGAGCATGCGCTTCACGCCTTCGGGCGTGCGCGTGAACGGGCCCGGCTCAAGCATGGCGCTGAGTCTGCGTGCGATCGGTTACCGCGGACGCTTAGAGCCGGCGGGGCAGGCGCGCCTGCGCGTGCGGGCAAATCGCGTGACCTACGTTCGCCCTGCGCTCGAGGAGTGGTACGTGAACGGGCCGCTCGGTCTAGAGCAAGGCTTCACTCTCGAGCACGCACCCGCTGGCGGCGCGCCCGGCACGCTGACGCTCGCGCTCGCGCTCGCCGGCAACGGGCGCGCTGAGCTGACGCAGCATGGACGTGGCTTCGTGCTCCATTCGGCACACGCGAGGACGATCGCCTACGGCGACCTGCTCGCCCGCGACGCCAGCGGCCGCAGGCTGGCGAGCTGGCTGACGCTGCGCGGCGGGAGCCTCTCGCTGCATGTCGGCCTCGCGCACGCGCGCTTCCCGGTGCGGATCGACCCGCTGATCACGGGAGGCGAAGGCGAGGTCGAACTCGAACGCGAACCAAGTGAACCCGGCGAAACGCCGTTCAAGGACGAATTCTTCGGCGCGAGCGTCGCGCTATCCGGTGACGGCAACACCGCGATCGTCGGCGCGCCCGGCGAAGGCGCGCGCCCGGGCAAGGCGTGGGTGTTCGTCCGCCAGGGCAGCGTCTGGGTCGAGCAGCAGCAGATCGCGCAGCCCACCGGCACCGGCGTGGGCGAGCAGGAGTGCGAACCGTCCCCCACCGAACTCTCGCCCTGCGTGTTTGGATCCGCCGTCGCGCTCTCGGGCGACGGCGACGTCGCGCTGATCGCGGACCCGACCGTAAAGCCCGGGCCGGGAGCCGTCTTCGTTTACACCCGCGGCGGCACTTCCGCCACCTGGTCACAGGCCGCCGAACTGACGGCGCCCGACAAGAACGGCGCGCGCGGGTTCGGCGAAAGCGTCGCGCTCACGGCGGACGGCGAAACGGCGCTCGTAGGTGCGCCGGAGGCCCACGCCGGCGCTGGCGAGGCGTGGGCGTTCGCGAGCCACGGAGGCGAATGGCCGATCACCATGGGACAGACGCTCGAAGCGACCGAACCGAGCAAACAGCGCCGCCTCGGACAGAGCGTCGCGATCTCCGCCGACGGCGAAACCGCGATCCTCGGAGCGCCCGAAGAAAACAATCGGGTCGGCGCGGCATTCACGTTCGTGCGCGGAACCATGAGCTGGCATCAGGCGCAGAAGCTGACCGGGGAAGGAGAGAGCCCCGAAGGCCTGTTCGGCGCGAGCGTCGCGATCTCGCCAGGCGGCGAAACGGCGATCGTGGGCGCACCCCGCGACCACGGGAGCATCGAACGCAGCGGCGCCGCATGGGTGTTCACGCTCGCTCACGGCAGCTCGCTGCAGCCGCCGGTGAAACTCGCGGGCATCGAACCCGAAGGAACCCCGGAAGAAGGGATCGGCGAGGAATTCGGCGCCGCCGTGGCGCTGGCGTCCAACGGCACGAGCGCCCTCGTGGGCGCTCCGCATTACGACGGCAAAGTGGGTCAGGTGTGGCTGTTCAGCCACGGCGAATCGGGCTGGGGCACCCCGACGGCGATCACCTACGAAACCGAATCCAACAAACAGGGGCGGTTCGGCACGAGCGTCGCGATCTCCTCCGACGCCCAGACGGTGCTCGCCGGCTCGCCGCACTCATATGAAAAGGAAGGCGCGGCCTGGCTGTTCGGCCCGCGCCCGCTGATTGCATCGGTCACGCCGAACAGGGGGCCGCCCACGGGGGGAACGCCGGTGACGATCAAGGGGAACAACTTCGGTGAAGTCCAGGCCGTGTTGTTCGGAAAGACCCCGGCCGCGAGATTCGAAGTCGTCGGGCCCGAAACGATCATCGCCTACTCGCCTGCGGGGACGGGCGAAGTGCAGCTGACGCTGCAGTCGCCGCGCTGGCAGGACGTGATCGATAAGAAGGATCGCTTCAACTTCGTCGAAAAGGGAGGCGGCGGAGACGGTGGGAAAGGTGAAGAAACGCCCCCCGGCGGAAAGCCGCAGGGCCCCTCGCCGCCGCTCCTCACGGGCATCATCGTCGCCAACGAACCGAAGTTCGGCGTGCTCGGAAGCTCCTCCCACTCGGGTGCATGCGCGGTGAGATCCAAGACCTCGACGGTCGCGGTCACCGCCGGTCCGCGTGCGCAGGTGACTCTGGTTGCGAGCGGCAACGGGCGCTGCGCCGGCAGGCTCGCGGTGCGCGTGCAGGTGAAGGCCGGCTCTCGCACCCGCACCGAGTCGGTGGGCAGCGTGAGCTACTCGCTGCTCGCCGGCCACAGCGAGCGCCTGTCCGTGAAGCTCGACGCGCTCGCGCGCACGCTGCTCGGCGCTCATCACGGGCGCCTGAAGGCGACGCTGCTGTTCGCGCGGACCCAGCCACGGCCGGCGAAGGCGACGGCTGCGAGCATCACCCTCGCCCGACACGCCTAAAGCGGCGGCCGCGACCCGCGTACCGGGCGCATTCGCAGGCTGGCGCTGCACTATCGTCGCGTGCAATGCCGCGAATCCCGATCAACATTGCCGAGCTCGTCGGGGGGACGCCGCTGGTGGCGCTCCCGCGGCTGCTCGACGGGACGCCCGCGGCCGAGCAACGGCGTCGAGCTGTTCGCCAAGCTCGAGTCGTTCAACCCCGGCGGCAGCGTCAAGGACCGCATCGGCATCGCGATGATCGAGGCCGCCGAGGCCGAGGGGAGGATCGAGCCGGGCCGCACGACGATCGTCGAGGCGACGAGCGGCAACACGGGGATCGCGCTCGCGTTCGTGTGCGCCGCGAAGGGCTACGAGCTCGTGCTGAAGCTGCCGCAGGGCATGAGCCGCGAGCGCGAGAGCCTGCTGCGCCTGTACGGCGCGCGCGTCGACATCACCGAGTCGATGGGCGGCATGGGCGAGGCGGTCGCAGGCGGCGCGCGCGATGGCGAGCGACGACGACGTCTTCCTGCCCGACCAGTTCTCCAACCCCGCCAACCCCGAGGCCCACCGCCGCGACGACCGGTCCCGAGATCGCGCGCGCTCTCGACGGCCACGTCGACGTGCTGGTCGCCGGCGTCGGCACCGGCGGCACGATCACGGGGTCGGGCGAGTACCTGCGCGAGCATGTCAACCCGCGAGCTGCTCGTCGTCGCCGTCGAGCCGCGCGGCTCGCCGGTGCTCTCGGGCGGGCAGTGCCGGGCCCGCACCGCATCCAGGGGATCGGCGCGGGTTTCGTCCCGCCGGTGCTCAACCGCGAGCTGATCGACGAGGTCATTGCCGTCTCCGACGAGGACGCGATCCAGACCGCCTGGGCGTGCGCGCGCCGCGCGGGCGTGCTCGCCGGCATCTCCTGCGGCGCGGCGCTGTGGGCGGCGCTGCAGGTCGCCGCGCGCCCGGAGCGCAGGGCAAGCGCATCGTCGTGGTCATGCCCGACTCCGGCGAGCGCTACGTCTCGCAGGCCTTCTTCGCGCCGTAGGGGCCCACGCCGTGCAGCCTGCGCGCCCTCGGCGCGCGCGTGCATCGCCGCTACGCTTGCTAGCAGCATGGCCCGGTCTCGGCGCGTTCGCAGGGGTCGCCAAGGAGGTACGCCGCGACGTCATCGCCGCGCGCGACCGCGACCCTGCCGCGCGCGGGGTGTCGCCCGTGGAGATCCTCGCCACCTGGCCGGGCATCCACGCGCTGCTCGCCTACCGCGTCGCGCACGCGCTCGACGCTCGCCGGGGTGCCCGTGCTGCCGCGCCTGATCTCGCTGCTCACGCGCGCGCTCACCGGGATCGAGATCCATCCCGCAGCACGTATCGGCGAGGGCCTCTTCATCGACCACGGCGCGGGCGTGGTGATCGGCGAGACCGCGGAGATCGGCAACGACGTGACGCTCTACCAGGGGGTGACGCTCGGCGGCACCGGCTTCGCGACGGGCAAGCGCCACCCGACCGTGCAGGACAACGTGACGATCGGCTCCGGCGCGAAGCTGCTCGGCCCGATCACGATCGGCCACGGCGCGAAGATCGGCGCCAACAGCGTCGTCATCACCGACGTGCCGCCGAACTCGCACCGTGGTCGGCAACCCCGGCCACCCCGTGCGCGTCGACGGTCGCCGCGTGGAGGGCCCGGATGCCGACTGGATCCACCTCCCGGACCCGATCGCCGAGGCGATCCAGGCGCTGTCGGAGCCGGATCGCGGCGCTCGAACGCCGAATCGCGGAGCTCTCCGAGCGACGAGCCGGCGGCCGTCGCCGAAGTGCGCCCGCTGCGCACCGTCAGGGGCCCGAACCCCGCGGGCGGCTGACGCTCGCACCGCGCGCCGGCCCCCGCGCTCGCGGCGACTGCCCCGGCCGGACGCGCATCTATTCTGGCCGTCGGAGATGGCCGGCGAGAATCCACACGCAGAGCACCTCGAGGAGCTGCTCGAGGGGCTGAACGAGCCCCAGCGCGAGGCGGTCACCCATGGCGAGGGTCCGCTGCTGATCCTCGCGGGCGCCGGCAGCGGCAAGACGCGTGTGCTCACGCACCGGATCGCGTTCCTGATCTACACCGACCAGGCGCAGCCCGGGGAGATCCTCGCGATCACGTTCACGAACAAGGCGGCGAGCGAGATGCGCGGGCGCGTGGAACAGCTGCTCGGCCGCGCGACCCGCGGCATGTGGCTGTTGACCTTCCACGCGGCGTGCGCGCGCATCCTGCGCTCGGAGGCGCAGCGTCTCGGCTACACGCGCCAGTTCACGATCTACGACCAGGCCGACTCGAGGCGCCTGGCTAAGCGCTCGGCGGACGCGGTGGGGGTGGACCCGAAGCGCTTCACGCCCGCGGCGATCCAGAACCAGATCTCGGCTGCGAAGAATCGCCTGATCGACGCGGCCGCCTACCGGGAGACGGTGGGCTCGCAGTACGAGGAGATGATCGCGGAGGTGTACGAGATCTACGAGCGCGACCTGCATCGCATGAACGCGATGGACTTCGACGACCTGCTGTTCCGCACGGTGAACCTGTTCGAGCTCTACGAGGAGGTGCGCGAGCGCTACCAGTTCGCCTTCCGCCACATCCTCGTGGACGAGTACCAGGACACCAACCGCGCGCAGTACAAGCTGCTGCAGCTGCTGGTGCAGCCCGTAGGGGCGCGAGAGATCGCCGGGCGCGCGAGCGACGCGCACCCGCCGGTGTACGCGGGGCCGCTCGGTCACCGCAACCTCGCCGTGGTGGGCGATGACTCGCAGTCGATCTACAGCTTCCGCGGCGCCGACGTGCGCAACATCCTCGACTTCCAGGACGACTTCCCCGACGCGCGCGTGGTGAAGCTCGAGCAGAACTACCGCTCCACGGAGACGATCCTGCGTGCGGCGAACGCGGTGATCGCGAACAACCGCGGCGGCATCGCCAAGCACCTTTGGAGCGAGCTCGGCGCGGGTGAGCCGATCCAGCTGCGCGAGCTCGACGACGAGCACGCGGAGGCGCGCTACGTGGTGGGCGAGATCGAGCGCCTGCTCGACGAGGGCGCCTCGCGCGCGGAGATAGCGGTCCTGTACCGGACGAACGCGATGTCGCGGGTGATCGAGGACACGCTCGTGCGTCGCGAGATCGCCTACCAGGTGATCGGAGGAACGAAGTTCTACGAGCGCGCGGAGATAGATGCC
>CAVWZC010000014.1:0-27394 GCA_963759445.1 uncultured Solirubrobacteraceae bacterium | reverse complement strand
GGCAACGAGCGCGCCGTGAACGAGACGATCGACCGCCTCTACCACATCGGCTGCGAGGTGATCACGCCGCGCGAGGCCCCGGTGCACGCCTCCGGGCACGGCTACGCGGAGGAGGTGAAGCTGATGCTGAACCTCGTGAAGCCCCGCTACGTGATGCCCTTCCACGGCGACTTCAAGCGTCTGCGCCTGCACGCGAAGCTCGCGGAGGCCGTAGGCATCGACCCGCGCGCATCTTCCAGGGCGAGAACGGACTGCCGCTGGAGATCGACGAGCGTGGCGCGCGCTTCGGCGCGGCGAGCAGTCGGGGATGATCTTCGTGGACGGCGTCGAGATCGGCGACATGGCCGACGTGGCGCTGCGCGACCGGCGCATGCTCTCCGCCGACGGGATCTTCATCGTCGTGGTCACGATCGCCGAGCAGGACGGCTCCTCGGTGGCGGACCCGGAGGTGATCTTCCGCGGCGTCCCGTTCATGGACCAGGCGGACGAGCTGACCGAGGAGATCCGCCTGACCGTCGAGCGCTCGCTGGACACGCGGCGGGCGAGGGGATCCACGAGACCGACCTGCTCGCGCAGGTGCTGCACGACGACCTAGCGACGCTAGTCTACGAGCGTCTGAAGCGGCGGCCGATGGTCCTCCCCGTCGTCGTCGAGGTCTGAGCCCGCCGGCAGGCGCACCACGAAGCGGGCGCCCGTTCCGCTCCCGCGGGTGCTCGAGCGGCGACGCTGCCGCCGTGCGCATGTGCGATCGCCTGCACGATCGCCAGCCCGAGGCCGAAGGAGCCGCCGCGGTCCCCGGCCCGCGCACGAAGCGCTCGAACAGGTTGTCGGCGAGCTCGGGCGGGATGCCGGGGCCGTCGTCTTCGACGACCAGCTCGACCCCGCGGGCCTGCGTTGCAGGTGCTGACACGGATCTCGGTGCCCGGCGGGGTGTGGCGGAGCGCGTTCTCGATCAGGTTGATCGCGACGCGGTGCAGCTCGTCGCGAGCCCCGTTCACGGGCGCCGGCTGGCGTCGATCACGATCTCGTGGCCGTCCGCCACCGCCCCGAGCTCGCCCGCCGCCTCGACCACGATCTGACCCAGGTCGCAGCTGGCGCGGGCGACCTCCTTGGCGGCGTCGTTGCGCGCCAGCAGCAGCAGGTCGGCCACCAGCCTGCGCATCCGCCTGGAGGAGCGCAGCGCCGAGCTGGCGGCGTCGCCCTGGTCGCCGCGCAGTGTTTCGGCCAGCAGCTCGAGGTTGGCGAGCACGCTCGTCAGCGGCGTGCGCAGCTCGTGCGAGGCGTCGGCCACGAACTGACGCTGGCGGGCGAGCGTGGCCTCGGTCTCGCTGCGGGCAGCGTCGAGCTCGTGGAGCATGCCCTGCAGCGTGCGCGCGAGCTCGGCCACCTCGTCCTCGGCGGCCGGCTGGGGGATCTCGCGCGAGGGGTCGCGCGTACGGGCGATCTCGGCGCGCGCTGGAGGTCAGCGCGGTGATCGGCGCCATCGCCCGGCGCGCGATCGCGAGCCCGGCCAGCAGCGCCAGAGCGGTGCCGGCGAGCACGCCCAGCAGCAGGAACAGCTCGACCCGCGGACGGTCGCCTCCGTTTCGGAGACGCTGCGGGCGTACTGGATGAACACGCGCCCGCGCGCGGGCGCACCGAGCCCCACCGCGACCCCTGGGCGCGAGCACGCGGTAGTTGTGCAGCGTCTGCGGGGAGCTGCTGTTCGGGCGCGCCGAACTGCGGCGCGCGCAGGGGCGATTCGGCGAGCACGCTGTGGTCGAGGCCGAAGATGCGGATCACGGCGTGTTCGGCGCGGGAGCGAAGTATGCGAGTTTGGGCTCGATTCAGCACCAGGCGCTCCGCCCGGTTCGAGCTGGACCTTGATGTTCGTGCGAGCAGGTGTTCGGCTTTCTCGAGCACCTCGCGGTTGAAGTCCTGGCGGATGCGGTGCGACGGTCAGCGAGCCGATCGCGACCGCGAACACGCACAGGATCACGAACGTGAGCAGCGCCGAGACGCCCGCCAGCCGGACCCTGATCGGCAGGCGGTCGAAGCTCGGCGAGACGCGCCCAGGCCGCGCGCGCGGAGCGGCGCAGGCGGGAACTGCACGCCCGAGCTACGCACGAAGGACGTAGCCGGCGCCCCGGATCGTGTGCAGCAGGCGCGGCTCGCCGCCGGACTCGAGCTTGCGACGCAGGTTGGAGACGAACACCTCGATCGTGTTGGTGGTCGAGAAGGGGTCATAGCCCCAGACCTCGTCGAGCAGGCGCTGGCGGGAGATCACGATGCGCTCGTTGCGCATGAGGTACTCGAGCAGCTCGAACTCGCGCTGGGTGAGCTCGATCGCGCGCTCGGCGCGCGGACACCTCGTGGGTGTCGGCGTTGAGCGTCAGGTCGCCGACGCGCAGCGGTGCGGAGCCGCGGGGCGGGCGGCGGCGCAGCAGCGCGCGCATGCGCGCCAGCAGCTCCTGGCGCTCGAAGGGCTTGACCAGGTAGTCGTCGGCGCCGGCGTCCAGGCCCTCGACGCGCGACTCGACCGCGTCGCGGGCGGTGAGGATCAGGATCGGCACGTCGTCGTCGGCGCGCAGCGAGCGCGCCACCTCGACGCCGTCGAGCTTGGGCAGGCCGAGGTCGAGGATCACGAGGTCGGGTGCGAAGGCGCGGCCCTGCTCGAGCGCGTCCTGGCCGTCGATGGCGATGCGCACCTCGTATCCCTCCATGCGCAGTGACCGCTGGAGCGCCTGGGCGATGTCCTCGTCGTCCTCGACGACGAGGACGCGGGGGCTGCGTGCGAAGTCGGTCATCGGTCTTTATCTAAAGATCTTGGGTGTAAAGCGATGGTAAGCCCCACAGGCAGGTTCCGGGCGCGTGGCGTCGAAGTTGCGCAGAGATGCCAGCGACCCGCCGAGATCGCTCCTCCGCCTGACGCGCTCCCGCGCACGCACGAAGCGCCGCTTCGAGGCGCGCCCGCGGCGCCGCGCGCGCGACTGCTCCCGGCCTGCGCGCGGGCTCCCGCTGCGCGCGACTGCCGTTGCTCGATCGAGCGCAGCGCGACGTGCTGGGGCTCGCGCTGCTGGCCTCGGGCTGTTCCTCGTGTTCGTGCTCTACGGCGGCTGGGACGGCGGCCGCGCCGGCCATGCGCTCGCGGTCGCGCTCGGCTGGATGCTCGGCAGGGCGCGCGTGCTCGCGCCCGTGGCGCTCGTGCTGGCCGGCGGAGCGCTGCTGCTGCGCGCGCGCTCGCCCGGCCGTGCGCCCGCTGCGCGCGGGCGCGCTCTGCCTGTTCGCTGGCATCACGCTCGCGCTCGCCGCCGGCACGCTCGGCATGAGCTCCGGCCATGCTCGCGCGCGGCGTGGAGCACCGCGCACATTCAGAGCCACGGCGGCGTCGTCGGCGAAGCGCTGTTCCGGCTCGCCACCGCTCGTGCAGCAGCGTCGGGGTCGAGATCCTGGTCGTGTTCCTGCTGCGAGCGGGGCGATGCTGCTGACGGGGCTCGCTGGCGGGCATCCTGCGCGCGACCGGCAATGGCCTGATGGACACGACGCGCGCGATGCGCAGCATCTCTCGACGCGCGCCGGCGGCGCTGCGCGTGCTCGCGCCTGAGCCGAAGCGCCGGAGCCGCTGCTGCCGCCCGACCCGCGCCCTCCGCGCTGATCCTGCGCACGGGCGCCCTGCACGACTGGGAGCAGGAGCAGCCGGACCCGCTCCTGGACGACGATCCGGCGGGCGAGGGCGAGGAGGATGAGGAGCGGGCGGCCGCGACCGCGGCCGCTGAGGCGGGCACGCAGCACGCGGGAGTCGCAGGCGGACAGCCGACGGCGCAGGAGGAGCGGAGGAGAGGTCGCGACCGTGGTCGGATCCGGCGCAGCTGACCCCGCAGGGCCGCTTCCGCGCGCTCGGTCACCGACGACCCCGACTTCGTGTGGGAGCTGCCCGACGCGACGAGGCTGCTGACGCGCTCCAGCGAGGGCGAATCGCGCCCGGACACCGCCGGGCAGGAGCGCGACGGCGCGCAGCCTGGTGGAGGCGCTCGGGCACTTCGGCGTGCAGGCGAAGGTGATCGGGACGGTTGCCGGGCCCCACATCACGCGCTACGAGCTGCGCCTGGCGCCGGGCACGAAGGTGGGCGCGGTGGCGAAGCTGAAGGACGACCTCGCCTATGCCCTGGCTGCGACCGACATCCGCATCCTCGCGCCGATCCCCGGCAAGCAGGCGGTGGGCGTGGAGGTGCCGAACGCGCAGCGCAGGATCGTGCGCCTCGGCGACGTCTTCCAGGAGCCCCCGCGCGACTCCTCGCCGCTGACGGTGTGGCTGGGCAAGGACGTGGCCGGCAAGGCGATCGGCGCGGACCTCGCGAAGATGCCCCACCTGCTGGTGGCGGGCACGACCGGGGCGGGGAAGTCCGGCGCGATCAACGCGATGCTCTCGAGCGTGCTGCTGCGCGCGACCCCGCACGAGGTGCGCCTCGTGCTGGTGGACCCCAAGCAGGTGGAGCTGAACCACTACGAGTCGATCCCGCACCTGCTGACGCCGGTGATCACGAGCCCGCGGATGGCCGCGAACGCGCTGCAGAACCTCGTCAAGGAGATGGAGTCCGCGCTACGGGATCATGTCGCTCGCGCGCACGCGCAGCCTGATCGAGCTGAACGAGGCAGCGGCCGCGTCGCGGCGAAGCGCCGCTGCCCTACATCCTGTGCGTGATCGACGAGCTCGCGGACCTGATGATGGTGGCCCCCGCCGACGTCGAGGACTCGATCATCCGCCTCGCCCAGAAGGCGCGGGCCGTCGGCATCCACCTCGTGCTCGCGACCCAGAGCCCGCGCGTGGACGTGATCACCGGGATGATCAAGGCGAACGTGCCCTCGCGGATCGCCTTCGCGGTGTCCTCGCAGACCGACTCGCGCGTGATCCTCGACCAGAACGGCGCCGAGTCGCTGCTCGGGCAGGGCGACATGCTCTTCAGCCCGGTCGGCAGCTCGCGCCTGCAGCGCATCCAGGGCGCCTACATCGACGAGGCCCAGATCGCGCAGGCTGACCGAGCTGTGGCGCCGCCAGGGCGAGCCGGAGCTGCGCGAGGAGCTGCTCGAGGAGGTCGAGCCCGAGCCGCCGGGAGGGCCGCGGCGACGAGTTCGACCCGGACGAGGACCCGCTGCTGCGCGACGCGATCATGCTCGTGGCCGAGATGCAGACGGCTTCGACCTCGATGCTTCAGCGCCGGCTGCGCCTCGGCTACACCCGCGCGGGGCGCATGATCGACATGCTCGAGCGGCGCGGGGTGATCTCCGGCTACGAAGGCTCCAAGCCCCGCCAGGTGCTGATCACCGAGGCCGACCTGCCGCGGTGCTTGCCGCGCTCGAGCGAGCCGGCGTCCACAGTCGGCGAGTCGCTTCAGCGACTAGCCTCTCCGACTTCGACATGCCGGAAATCGGTGCAACGCTGCGCGAGGCGCGCATGCGCGCGCGCATCGACGTCTCGGAGATCGAGGCCACGACCAAGATCCGGGCGAAGTACCTGCGCGCGCTGGAGAACGAAGAGTGGAGCCTGCTGCCAGGGCCGACGTTCGTGAAGAGCTTCCTGCGCACCTACGCGCAGGCGCTGGGGCTCGACGGCAAGGCGCTCGTGGAGGAATACCGGCTGCAGCGAGGAGAGCGCGGGCGACGCGACTCACGAGCCGATCGTCCCGACGCCGGCGGCGCCCGCGCGCGCGCAGGACGGCTCGGGCCCCTCGCGCGGCTACGTGGCGGCGGTGAGCGTGATCGGCGGTGATCGTGTGCTGCTGATCGTGCTGCTGATCACGGGCGGCGGAGGCGGCTCGAACAACACGCACACGACCCGCACGCGGGCGACGGCGCACCCCAACAGCCAACACACGCGGGCAGGCACGCGGCGCGCACGGGCGCGGCGGCGCTCGGGAGGCTCGTCTCGCTGCAGTGCGCCCGACGGGACGGTGTACGTGTGCCTGCTCGGCGAAGCCGGGCGCAGGCTGATCCCGGGCCAGCAGCTGGGAGCGGGCGAAAGCACCCCGACGTTCATGCCAGGCGCTTCGAACTGACGCTCGGCAACAGCGACGTGACGCTGATCATCGACGGCACGCCGCGCACGGTGGCGCCGTCCAGCGAAGCCGATCGGCTACTCGATCACGAAGGCCCGCGGCCGCAGGACGCTGGCGGCGGGTCACCGGCCGACGTGCACGTGAGCCCGACGCACGCGCTCACGCTGCGCGAGCGCTGAGCAGCGGTGAGCGCGCGCGCCGGGATCCTGGTCACCGGCACGGAGGTGCTCACCGGCCGCGTGAGCGACCGCAACGGCCCCTGGCTGGCCGAGCGGCTGCGCGAGCTCGGCGTGGACCTCGCCTTCACACGACGATCGTCGGCGACCGCCCGCAGGACATGCACGCGGCGCTCGCGTTCATGGCCGACCAGCGCCTGGACCTGGTCCTCACCAGCGGCGGGCTCGGACCGACCGCGGACGACCTCACGGCGGAGGTGGTGGGCGCGCTTCCAGGGCCGCGAGATGGTGCTCGACGAGGCGCTCGAGGACGCATCGCGGAGATCCTGCGGCCGCTCGCCGAAACGCTTCCCGAACATCGACATGGAGGCGGTGCGCGCACGGCAACCGCAAGCAGGCGACGGTGCCCGGGGGCGCCGACGGTGCTCGAGCCCGGTGGGCACCGCCCCGGGCTCGTGGTGCCACCCGCCGAGCGCGAGCCGGAGCGGCCCCACGGTGGTGGTGCTGCCGGGACCGCCGCGCGAGCTTCAGCCGATGTGGAGCGAAGCGCTGCAGACCGAGGCGCCTGCGCGCGGCGCTGAAGGCCGCGACCGCGCTCGAGCAGCGCACGCTGCGGCTGTTCGGGATCCCCGAGTCGGAGATCGCCGAGACGCTGCGGTGGCCGAGGGCGAGGGCGTCGCGCTCGAGCGCCTGGAGATCACGACGTGCCTGAAACGCGGCGAGGTGGAGGTGGTGACGCGCTATGAACCCGGCGCGCAGGACGCCTACGAGGCCTTCGAAGCGCTCGTGCGCGAGCGCCACCCGGACACGCTGTTCTCGAGCGACGGCTCGACGGTCGACGAGCAGGTGGCGGCGTTGCTGCGCGGGCAGGCGATCGACGGCGTCGCCGCGCCGTCCGCGGGGGCGCGCACGGTGGCGACGGCGGAGTCGTGCACCGGCGGCCTGCTGGCGGCGCGGCTGACGGACCTGCCGGGCTCCTCGGAGTACGTGAAGGGCGGGCTGGTGGTCTACTCCAACGAGGCCAAGGTCGAGCTGGCAGGCGTCGATGCGCAGCTGATCGAGACGCCACGGGGCGGTCTCGGAGGAGGTCGCGCGCGGCGCTCGCGGCGGGCGCCTGCGCGCGCCTCACGCGGACGTCGGCGTCGGCATCACGGGCATCGCGGGGCCGGAGGGCGGAACCGAGGAGAAGCCGGTCGGCCTCGTGTGGCTGAGCATCGCGCTCGCGGATGAGGACTCCGGCGCGAGCGCCAAGCCGAGCGAGCCGCTCACGCGCAACGTGCAGCTCCCGGGCGCGCGGGCGGACGTGCGCGAGCGCTCGACGACTGTGGCGATGCACATGCTGCGGCGCGTGCTGAGCGCCAGCTGACGCGCTCGCAGGTGTAGCACCGGCGCCGCTTTTGGATCTCGGTAGCATCGGCGGCTGGAGATGTCGCGAGGGCCGACAGCGCGTCTGTTCGTGGCGCTCGACCTGCCAGCCGAGGTGCGTGAGACGCTCGGCGAGTGGGCGCGAGAAGTCGCCCGTGCGCGCGGCCGGGGCGGCGCGGGCGGTCACGGCGAGCTGCGGGCTCTCGACCCGCATGGGTTGCACCTCACGCTGTGCTTCCTCGGCGCAAGGCCGGTGGGCGAGATCGACCTGCTCGCCTCGGCGCTCGCTCCGTGCGCCGATCACGCCTGCGAGCTCTCGCTCGGCGCGCCGGTGTGGCTGCCTCCCCGCCAGCCGCGCCTGCTCGCGGTCGAGGCGCGCGATGAGAGCGGTGAGCTCGAGCGCCTGCAGCGCGAGCTCAGCGGGGCGCTGTGCGAGCTGTGCGACTGGCAGCCGGAGCGCCGGCGCTTCAGGGCCCACATCACGCTCGCGCGCGTCCGCGGGCGGCCCGCGCGCCGGCGCGGGCGAAGGGATGGCCGCGGGGGCCGCACCAGCGCCGCGCCGGAGAACGAGAGCGCGGTGGTTCAGCTGATCACGCCTTCGCTCAGCTTCATCCCGGAGTCGGTCACGCTGTACCGCTCCTCGCTGCTGCCCTCCGGGGCGGAGTACGAGGCGCTCGCCAGCAGCGCGCTCGCACCCGCCTGAAAAGCGCTCCCCGCTCGCTGTTTTCCGTCCGCGGCGCCGGCTAGCTTGCCGTGCTCGACCCGTAGAAGACAAGGAGCTTGACCATGCCCGTCACCGAGGAGGAGAAGGCCGCCAAGGCACGCGATGTCGCCCTGCAGGGCGCGCTCACGCAGATCGAGCGCGAGTTCGGCAAAGGCACGGTCATGCGCATGGGCGACGAGGGCGCTCAGGTGCGCTGCGAGGCGATCCCCACGGGCGCGCTCGCGCTCGACCTGGCGCTCGGCATCGGCGGCGTGCCGCGCGGGCGCATCGTCGAGGTCTTCGGCCCCGAGTCCTCGGGCAAGACGACGCTCATCTACCACGTGCTCGCCCAGGCGCAGAAACTCGGCGGCGTGTGCGCCTTCATCGACGCCGAGCACGCGATGGACCCGCTTTACGCCAAGGAGATCGGCGTTGACATCGACGAGCTGCTCGTGTCCCAGCCCGACTACGGCGAGCAGGGGCTCGAGATCGCCGACATGCTCGTGCGCTCGGGCGCGATCGACGTGGTGGCGATCGACTCCGTCGCCGCACTCACCCCACGCGTGGAGCTCGAGGGGCAGATGGGCGACCAGACGGTCGGCGCACAGGCGCGCATGATGTCGCAGGCGATGCGCAAGCTCGCGGGCAACCTGAACCGCACGCAGACGCTGCTGATCCTCACCAACCAGATCCGCGAAAAGGTGGGCGTCATGTTCGGTTCTCCAGAGGTGCAGCCCGGCGGGCGCGCGCTGAAGTTCTATGCCTCCCAGCGCCTTGACATCAGGCGCATCGAGACGCTGAAGGACGGCACCGAGGCGGTCGGCAACCGCGTGCGTGTGAAGGTCGTGAAGAACAAGCTCGCGGCGCCCTTCCGCCAGGCGGAGTTCGACATCGAGTACGGCAAGGGCATCTCCACCTCGGGCTGTCTGATCGACCTCGGTCTCGAGCACAACATCGTCTCCAAGTCGGGGTCGTTCTTCTCCTACGGCGGCGACCGTCTCGGGCAGGGCCGCGGCAACGCGAAGGCGTACCTCGACGAGAACCCGGCGCTCGCCACGGAGATCGAAGGCAAGATCTACGCGGCGCTCGGCATCGGCAAAGACCTCGTGACGCCGATCGACCGCGACAAGGAGGCAACGCCGCCTCCGCTGGTCAGCGAACCGGCCGTCGCCGCCGCGTAGCGGCGCGCTATCCGGGGCGCGAGGGTGCGTCTGCTGCGCGATCCGGCTCACCGGGATCGCCGCCGTTCCCATCGATCCCCTCGCCGGCTGGAGCTAGCCGCGTTTCGAGCAGCCGGTCCGGATCGCCGCCGGGCTCGGCACGCTCCAGTCTGCCCTCGACGAGGCACAGTCCGGCGAGCAGGACGGCGGCCACCGCGGTGAGCCTCGACGCCGGCCAGCCGCTGGCGAGCCCGCTCAGGGCCAGCAGGGCCACTGCCACGATGATCTTCTCGTAGCTGATCGTCCCGACGAGCCGTGCACGGAACGCGACGTGTCCGAGCAGATACAGCGCGATCCCGCCACACAGCGCCAGCCGGGCTGCCGTGTCGAGCGGCTCGCCGAGGGAGTGGATGGCGGACTTCACGCCGACGGCAAAGATGATGATCCCGGCGACGAGCAGGAGGTGCAGGTAGCTGTAGGCATCCGCTGCCGCCAGGACGGGGTCGGCGTGCTCGCGCAGGCGTCGCTCCGCGGCCTCGGCGAAGCGGCCGAAGTAGATCCACCACATGGCGACGGTGATGAGGATGCCGAGCGTCACGGTGGCGACCAGTGCCGCGCTGATCGGGCGAGCGCTGGCGCCGGCGCCCACCGCGACGATCGACTCACCGAGGCAGATGATGATGAACAGGCTGTAGCGCTCGGCGAAATGAGCGACCGCCACCTGTTGGAGACCGCGCAGGCGCTCGCGCGTAAGCCACGCCGGGCCGGCGTAGTCGATCGCGGCGGCAAGCGTCCACGTGAGCACCCGCAGCGGTTCGTCGAGGAAGGAGCCCGCGATCAGCAGGGTCATGCCGATCGTCACGGTGACCCCAAAGCCGGCGATCGCCGTCCACGAGGCGCTGCCGCGACGGGACGCGTCGGCGTACAGGCCGAGGTGGATGAATCGCACGCCGGCGTAGGTGGCGGCGAACAGCGTCGCATCGTCGGTAAACGCGCGGGGAAGCGAGAGGCCAGTGATGAAGATGAGGACCATCGCCACCAGCAAGGCCACGCGCAGCGTCGGGGAGGCCTCGTCCTGCGCGTTTGCGGCCCACACGAAGGCGGACCAGGCCCACCACACGAGCGCGAGCGCGAGCATCGAACGCCCGAACCCGGCCCAGGAGAGGTTGCTGGCGAGCAGCGTGGTGACCTGCGTGACGGCGAACACGAAGACCAGATCCCAGAGCAGCTCGACCGGGCTCGTGCGCCGTTGCTGTGCTGCCTCTTCGGCGCCTACGGTGACATTTGCCGTATCGCTTTGCATAGCGCCTGTCGATGATGGCGCGTGATCTGGTGTCGCGGTTCGGCGGGCCGTCCCCTCTCAGATGCGAAGTCGCGCGAGCGTGTCGGGGTCGATCGTGAGATCCATCCCCACGACGCGGCCCCCGGAGATCGTGAACTTCACGACCGAGCGCAGCTGGCCGGCGATCACGACGGCGGCACCCGCCTGACCATCCACAACGGCCGGCAGCGCGAACGGGGCAAACGGAGTGCCACGGGCGAGGACAACGCTCGCGACCTCACGGGCTCCCGTAAGCTCGAGCGGTCCTGGCGAGAGATCGGTGCCGCCGTCGGAGCGAAACACAACGTCCGCGTGAAGAATCGACACGAGCGCCTCGAAGTCGCCGTCGCGCGAGGCGGCGAGGAAGGCGTCAACGACCCTGCGCTGCTCGGCGAGGCTCTCGGTGGAGCCCTGCGGACGCACCCCGCGCACCCGGCGCCGGGCGCGGGAAGCGAGCTGACGGGTGGCCGTGGGGGTGCGCTCTACGATCGGGGCGATCTCCTCGAAGGGCATTCCGAACATGTCGTGGAGCACGAACGCGAGGCGCTCGGCGGGGGAAAGGGTCTCGAGCACGACGAGCAGCGCGAGCCCCACCGAGTCGGCGAGGACCGCCTCCTGCTCGGGGTCTGACGGGTCCTGCACGGTGACGTTCGGGACGTCCACCAGCTCCTCTCGCCGCGCGCGGCGCGCACGCAGCATGTCCAGGCAGACCCGGCTGACGACGGTGGTTAGCCATGCGCGTAGGTTCTCCACCGCGTCGGTGTCGACACGGGCGAAGCGAATCCAGGCCTCCTGCACCGCATCTTCCGCCTCGCTGGCCGACCCGAGCATGCGGTACGCCACCGCGCGCAGGTGCGCTCGTGCCTGCTCGAACTGCTCTGCCTGCCACTGACTCGCGTCCATTTGTCACGTCCTCGCGTTTCGTGTCGTCAATGGGGTGACGACGCTTCTGCGCCGAACGTGACCGGTTTCCAAGTGCCTGGAGGTGACTGCCGTGAAGACGATCGAGGTTCGGGGTCTGAGGAAGACCTACCCGGGAGGGGTGCAAGCCGTCAAGGGCATCGATTTCGAGGTGGACGCCGGAGAGGTGTTCGGGCTGCTCGGCCCGAACGGCGCGGGCAAGTCGACGACGATCGGGATGCTCACGACGACCGTGGTCCCGACGGGGGGAAGCGCGCGCCTGGCGGGCTACGACGTGGCGACGCAGCCGCTCCAGGCGCGGAGCGTGAGCAGCGTCGTCTTCCAGGAGCACGTCCTCGACGTTTCGCTGAGCGGAGGCGAGAACCTCGAACTGCATGCACGGTTGTGGGGCGTTCAGCCCGCGCGGGCGGCACGCCGAACCGCGGAGCTCGTGGAGGCGCTTGGGCTCTCCGAGCTGATCGGCAGAGCCGTCGAGAGCTACAGCGGCGGGGAGCGCAGGCGGCTGGAGATCGCCCGAGCGCTCGTGTCCGCCCCGCAGGTGCTGTTCCTGGACGAGCCCACTGTGGGCCTCGATCCGCGCATCCGCCACGAGCTGCTCGACGTGATCGCAGGGCTGCGAGCGCGCGAGGAGGTGACGATCCTCATGACCACGCACTACCTCGAGGAGGCGCAGCGCCTCGCTGACCGCGTGGCGATCGTGCACGAGGGGGAGATCGTGGCGATGAACCGTCCGGAGGCACTGCTCGAGGGCATCGGCCGTGAGATCCTCGAGTTTCGCGTCGACCGGACCCCCGAGGCGGCTGTGACGGCTCTGCGCGCGCGCGGCGTGGCGGGGCCCGACGCGTTCAACGTCGGTGCGCGCGTGACCGTGCCGCTGCACGGCAGGACGGCTGCGCAGGCGCTGGCGGCGATCGACGGGGAGGGCTTCACGGCATCGGAGCTCGCGGTGCGGGCGCCCACCCTCGACGACGTCTACATCCAACTGACCGGTGCTCGCGCACCTGCGGCCGTCTGATCACCCGCACACCAGAGAACGGAGTACGACATGTCCACCACAGCAGTAGCCCGCACGATCCCACTCCCGAAGGCGCACCGCACCCGGCCGGCGAGCGCGCTTCTGACACTTGCCAGGCGAAGGGCGCATCTGACCGCGAGAACGCCGCGCCAGATCGCCGTGCCGCTGCTCGGCCCGGCGCTACTCGCTCTGATCCTCGCCCCGGCGCTGAAGAAGGCCACGGGCGGCCTTCATTCGCACATCGACTACACCTCCTTCGTCGGCGTCGGCGCGGTAGGGCTGGTGATCCCGCTGTGCTGCGTATTCGCCGCCCTGAGCGTGCTCGTCGACCGCCACAACGGCGCGATGCGGGAGCTGCTCGCGGCGCCCGTCCCGCGCGCCTACCTCGTGCTCGGAAACATGGCGGTGGCGGTCGCGCTGGCGTCGCTGCAGGCGGTTGTCGTGGTAGGCCTTTCGGCGGCGCGCGGCGGGTCCTTCCACATCACCGCGACCGGGGCCGCCTGGTTCCTGGCGGCCACCCTGCTGTTCACGGTGTTCATGTACGCGCTCGCGGAGAGCGTCGCGGCCCGGGTCAGGCGCGAGGAGGATTTCGTGGGGACCGTTCCCGTGCTTGCGATCCTGCCGTTCTTCTTCGCAGGCGCGCTGTTCCCGATCAGCGCGATGCCGAGCGTGCTGACGGACATCTCGAAGGCGATGCCGCTCACGCATACGCTCGCGCTACTGCGCTACGGCTTCGTCGATCCCTCGGGCAGGGGCCTGCACGAAATCTGGGGCGCGGGCAACGCCACCATCGAGGCGTGGCTCAGCCTCGCGGTGGTGGCGATCTACGCGGCCACCTTGACGGTGATCTCGGTGCGCGTGTTCTCGCGCTCGGCCGTGAGCTGAGCTCCTGATCTGCGGGGCCGCGAAGCACTGCCCGGCCGCAGGGTCCGCCGGCCTCAGGTGTCGGCGGATACCCTTTTGCGGATGCCGCGCTATCACCTGACGACGTTCGGCTGCCAGATGAACGAGCACGACTCCGAGCGCATGAAGGGGATGCTCGAGTCGCTCGGCTACAGCGAGGCGGCCGAGCGCTCGGACGCCGAGCTGATCCTGTTCAACACGTGCTCGATCCGTGAGACCGCGGACAGCCGGCTGATCGCACACCTCGGCGAGGCCAAACGCCTGAAGCGCGAAACGCCTAACAAGCTGATCGGGGTGGGGGGGTGCTGGGCACAGTCGCTGAAGGAGGAGGTCTTCGAGCGCTTTCCCTTCGTCGACGTGGCCTTCGGGCCGGGGCAGGTGCACAAGCTCGCGGAGTTCCTCACGAGCGATTCCCTGAGCGCTCAGGGCTACTTCGAGTTCGAGGGCTTCACCGGACACCTGCCCGCGCGACGGGAGCGCCCGTTCCAGGGCTGGGTTCAGATCAGCGTCGGCTGCAACTGCGCGTGCTCCTACTGCATCGTCCCCTCCACGCGCGGGCGCGAGGTGAGCCGCTCGACGGAGGAGCTGGTCGCAGAGGTGCGAGCGATGGCGGCCGACGGGGTCAAGGAGGTGACGCTGCTCGGCCAGAACGTGAACTCATATGGCCGCGACCTGCGCGAGCGTATGAGCTTCGCGCGGCTGCTCACGATGATCGACGGCATCGATGGCATCGAGCGCGTCCGCTACACGAGCCCGCACCCCAAGGACATGCGCGAGGACGTGATCCGCGCGCACGCCGAGCTGGCGAGCGTGTGCGAGCACATCCACCTGCCGCTGCAATCGGGCTCGAGCCGTGTCCTGAAGGCGATGCGCCGCACCTACGACCGCCGGCGCTACCTCGAGCGCGTCGCGATGATCCGCGAGCACCTCCCCGACGTCTCGCTCAGCACGGACATCATCGTGGGCTTCCCCGGCGAGAGCGAGCAGGACTTCGCGGAAACGCTCGAGGTCGTGGACGAGGTCGGCTTCGACAGCGCCTTCACGTTCATCTTCTCGCCCCGCCGCGGCACCGAGGCCGCAAGCATCACCGAGGGCGTCGTGCCGCACCCGCAGAAGGTGGAGCGCATGCAACGCCTCGTCGAGCTCGTGCAGCGCCACGCCAGCGAGCGCGCGCAGCGCTTCGCCGGGCGCAGCGTAGAGGTGCTGGTTGAAGGTCCCTCGCGCACCGACCCTGCCCGGCTGCGCGGCCGCACGCGTCACAACAAGGTCGTCAACTTCGGGGGCCTCGCGTCCGCGGGCGAGCTCGCAGACGTGCGCATTGCATCGGCTACGAGCCAGACGCTCTCCGGCGAGGAAGAGCTGCTCGCGCGAGCGGCCGCCTGAGGGCCGCTGCGGGGATCGGAAGGAAGAGGTGAGGATTCGCGCGGCCGTGCTCGAGGAGTTCGGCAAGCCACTCGCGGTGCAGGAGGTCGAGCTCGCCGAGCCTCGGCCGGGGGAGGTGCTCGTCCGCCTGGAGGCCTGCGGCGTCTGCCACACCGACCTGAACACGGCCTCGGGCGCGGATCCCTCCGGCTACGCGCCGACGGTGCTCGGGCACGAGGGCGCAGGTGTCGTCGAGCGCTGCGGCGAGGACGTGACGCTCGTGCGCGACGGCGATCATGTGGTGACGCTGTTCTCGCCGCAGTGCGGCAAATGTGTCCACTGCCGGAGCCCGCTGACGAACCTGTGCCTGGCGATCCGCGAGCAGCAGAACCGCGGCTACCTCCCCGACGGAACCACGCGACTCTCGCGCGAGGGCGAGCCACTGCGCCACTTCATGGGCACCTCGACGTTTGCGCAGTACACGGTGATGCCCGAGATCGCGCTCGCAAAGATCGACCCGGAGGCACCGCTCGATCGCGCGTGCCTGTTCGCGTGCGGCCTCTCGACGGGCCTCGGCGCCGCGATCAGGACGGCGGCAGTGCGCGAGGGCTCGACGTGCGTGGTCTTCGGCGCGGGCATGGTCGGGCTCGGCGCCGTCGCGGGCGCGCGGCTGCAGGGGGCCGAGCGCATCGTGTGCGTGGACATGGCGCCCGAGCGCCTCGAGCTGGCGCGCGGCCAGGGCGCCACCGACGTCCTGATCGCGGGCGAGGACACCGTCGAGCGGCTCCTCGAGATGACCGGTGGCTTCGGTGCGGACTACACCTTCGAGGCCACCGGCAGCGTCGCCGTGATGCGCCAGGCGCTGGAAGCGGCGCGTATGGGCTGGGGTCTCTGCACCGTCTGCGGCGTCGCCGGCAAGGGAGAGACGCTCGAGGTGGTGCCGCGCCTGCTGATCACGGGCCGGCGCCTCTGCGGCTCCTCATTCGGCGGCCTGAAGGGCCGCGAAGACGTTCCTGCGCTTGTGAAGCGCTACCTCGAAGGCGACATCGACGTGGACCCGTTCATCTCGCACCGGATCGCGCTCGAGGACGTGAACCACGGCTTCGAGCTGATGGAGGAGAAGGACGGGATCCGCAGCGTGATCGAGTTCTGAGGAGGCATGCCCGCCGCCGCGCCGCCGGAGGCGGGCAGCGCGGCGGTGGACAACTCCTCGCGCCTACTGGTAGGTGGGCGCCGGGCCGGGTCCTTCGTAGCCCGAGCCGGAGTTCGGCGCGGAGTGCGATCCCGATCCCATGTGCGGGCACGGTCCCTTGGGCATCGTGCCGCTCTTCGGCGTAGCCGATTTGCTCGGCGTCTGGGGTGTCGTCGCTTTCGTCGGCGTCGCGCTGGTGCTCGTCGTCGACGAGGTGCTCGGCGTGGCGTTCGTGGCGGTGGTGCCAGTCGAGGCCGACGCGCCCGCTATGCCAGCGGCAGCGCCGGCCGATGTCAGCGCGGCCCCCACCAGTGCGGCGAGCACGGTCTTGGACATGTGCATGAGGCGGATCCTCCTGTCTTCGAGGTGTGAGGCTCGGGTTGAATGCTCACGCACCTGCCTAAGCCTCTGACCACGCTTTCTGTAGGAGGTTTGTAGGAGCCTTGAGGCACCAATCTACGTCCGCCGGCGGCTGCAGCACCCGTCCGTAGAGTATGCGAACATATGTTCGTGCGCTGGGACAACCTCACCCTGGATTCCCAGGAGCAGCGCCAACTTCCGGGGTATCGCGACCCTGCGGCGGTGCGGCGTTTCGAGGCTCCGGAGGCGCTCGACATGCGCTTCTACGAGGTCCAGGCCAAATCGATCCTGAACCGCGTCCCCGAGCGCTCACGCATGCCGTTCCGCTGGACGATCAACCCGTTCAGGGGATGCAGTCATGCTTGCTCATACTGCCTCGGGGGCGACACGGCGATCCTCATGGCGGACGGGCGGACAAAGCCCTTGGCCGAGCTTCGGGCGGGTGACGCGATCTACGGGACCGTGCGCGATGGTGTCTACCGACGCTTCACACGCGCGCGCGTGCTCGCGCACTGGGCCACCACCAGGCCCGCGTACCGGGTGACGTTGCAAGACGGGACCGAGCTGATCGCCAGCGCGGATCACCGATTTCTCACCGCGCGGGGCTGGAAGCACGTGATCGGGACCGAGCAGGGACCCCTCCAACGCCCGCACTTGACCACGAACAGCAAGCTGATGGGGATTGGATCCGGCGTGATCGGGCCGGAGCAGTCCACGAGCTACCGACGCGGATACCTGTGCGGTCTCATTCGGGGTGACGGGCATGTCGGCTCCGACTCGTACAGACGAGCCGGGCGTGCGCACGGCGACGTCCACCGATCTCGGCTCGCACTGGCGGACGAGGAGGGACTGGAAAGAGCACAGTCGTTCTTGTCCGGATTCGGGGTGGCAACGGATCGCTTTCCCTTCTCCGCCGCCACCGAGGTGCACCGCGCGATGGAGGCGATCCGCGCATCATCACGGGCCGCCGTCGATCGGGTGCGGACATTGATCGAGTGGCCCGACGCACCGAACGATGACTGGCGGAAGGGGTTTCTTGCGGGCATCTTCGACGCTGAGGGGTCCTACCCACCGAGAGGGGTGATCCGAATCCCCAATACGGATCCACAGATCATCGATTGGACATTTAGGTCGATGGCGCGATTCGGGTTCGATGTCGCCACCGAGGATCCGGGCCGCGCCAACGGGTTGGTATGTCTCCGGATCCGCGGCGGCCTTCCGGAAAACGTACGGTTCTTCCACCTAACCGATCCCGCCATTACGCGGAAGCGGTCGCTCGTCGGAAGAGCAGTGAAGACCAGCGCACGGCTCGGGGTCGTGGCGATCGAGCCGCTCCCAGAGGCGATGGAGCTTTTCGACATCACAACTGAGGCTGGCGACTTCATCGCAAACGGAGTCGTCAGCCACAACTGCTTCGCCCGCCCTACCCACACCTATCTCGACTTCAACGCGGGGCGAGACTTCGAGCGCGAGATCGTCGTGAAGGTAAACGCGCCAGAGATCCTGCGCAAAGAGCTGAAGCGACCATCCTGGAAACGCGAACACGTCGCGCTGGGAACCAACACCGACCCCTACCAGTGGGTCGAGAGCCGCTACCGCCTGATGGAGGGCATCTGGGAAGCGTTGCGCGACGCCGCCAACCCTTGTTCGGTGCTCACGAAGTCGCCCCTGCTGCTGCGCGACATCGAGCTGATGAAGGAAATCAACGCCGTGACGAGCTTCAGCGCGTGCCTCTCGATCCCGACGCTCGACGAGAAGGCATGGAGAGAAACCGAGCCGCACACCCCGAGCCCCCGAGCGCGCCTGGAGGCTGTTGCTGAGCTCAATCGCCAGGGCATATCGACGGGAGTTCTGATCGCACCCTTGATGCCCGGCATCAACGACTCGCCCAAGCAGGTCGAGCGGCTGCTGGATGCGGTCCAGGCCGCCGGCGCCACGAGCATCGGCGGCGTCGCGCTGCACCTGCGCGGGGAGGTCCGCCAGGTGTTCATGGAGTGGCTGAAGGACGCGCGGCCGGAGCTCGTGGAGCGCTACCGCGAGCTCTACCGCCGCGGCGCGTACGCGCCGCAGGAGGAACGCAGGCGCCTAGCAGGGATGGTGCGACGCGGTCGCGGCCCTGGGGCGTTCGGGCAGCTGCGCGCAGTGGACGACGGCGAGGCAGACGCGAGGAGCTTCGGACACACGTCCTCTTCAGCTCCAGCACCTCCGCCTCAGGCCAGCCTCTTCTGAAGGGTCGACCAGCTTCCGCTCAGCGTTTGGCGCGCAGCGAGCGCCCCATTTCCTCGGCGATCCTGAGACCGCCTGCCCGGCGGACGACTGCTGCCGCGAGATCGGGCGCGAACCCAGCGATCACCACGCCGGCACGCTGTGGCAGCGCGGCGACATCAACCTCGCCGCGGTTGCGCTCGATCGCCTCGAGGACGCCGCGGGCGACGTCCTCCGGCGAGCGCGTCCCCGTCCCCGGAGGCAGCCTTGCCCCCGAGTCGGCGAAGATGCCCGCGTCGCGGATGAAGCCGGGAAAGACGCACGAAACCCCGACGCCACTGCCGTGCAGATCCTGACGGAGCGCCGAGGCGAAGCCGCGCAGGCCGAACTTCGTGGCGTGGTAGAGCGGGTTCCCCGGGACGGTCGTCTTGCCAGCGATCGAGGACATGAACAGCAGGTGTCCCCGGCCGCGCTCGAGCATCCCGGGGAGCAGAGCGCGCGCTAGCGCGATCGGGGCACGGAGGTTTACATCGAGCGCTCGGTCCACCTCCTCGGGCGTGAACGAGTCGAGCGTTCCCGCCGCCGGAAGCGCCGCGTTCGCGACCAGGATGTCGACCGCGCCCGCAACCTCCGCCAGATGCACGACCTGGGCGGCGTCGGCCAGGTCCGCCTCGATCGCGCGTGCCTTCAGCTCACTCGCGAGGTCCTCGAGAAGGTCGCCCCGGCGCCCGCTCAGCGACACGTGCGCGCCGCGGGCCGCGAGCTCGCGCGCGATCGCCTGGCCGATGCCGCCGCTCGCTCCGGTGAGGAGCACGTTGGTGCCGGCGATCTGCACGACCTGTGAGCCTAGAGACATGCGGATTGTCGCGTTGTTCGGACCGACGGCTGTCGGCAAGACCGCCGTGGCGATCGCGCTTGCCAAGCAGCTCGGCGCCGAGGGGGAGCACCCGGTCGCCGTGTCCGCCGATGCGCTGCAGGTCTACACCGGCCTTGAGACGCTCACGGGAGTCGCGACGCTCACCGAGCAGGCCGCGCTCGAGCACCGGCTCGTCTCCTTCCTCCCGATCGACGCGACCTTCAGCGTGGGCCAGTACTCCGAGCTTGCGCACGCCGAGATCGACGCGCTGCTCGATGAGCGCCGGCGGCCCATCGTGGTCGGCGGGACGGGCTTATACCTGCGCGCGGCACTCGCTGCGCTCGACCTGCGTCCGCCGCCACCGGAAGGCGTCCGCGAGCGCTGGTCGCAGGCGCTCGAGCGCGAGGGGCCGCAGGCTTTGCATGCCCGGCTCGCGCGACGGGCGCCGTGGGCGGCGGACCCCATCGACCCGAACGATCGTCAGCGGATCGTGCGCGCTCACGAGCTGCTCGACCTGGGCGAGCTCGAGCCCCCTGGCCAGGAGTCCCAGCTCTGGAGCGAGGAGCTTCGCCGCCCGACCCTGCTGGTCGGCCTCACGATGGATCGCGGGAAGCTCTACGAGGCGATTGACGCACGTGTGGATGCGATGCTCGCGACCGGAGCACAGGAGGAGGTGCTGCGCGCGAGCGCGGCAGGAGCCTCGGAGACCGCGCGCAAGGCGCTCGGCTTCGATGAGCTGCTCGCCGGCGACGGCGAGGGCATGAAGCGGCGCACGCGCAACTACGCCAAGCGACAGCTCACATGGATGCGCAAGCTCGCCGGCGTCGAGCTGATCGACCTCACCGACACCAGCGCTGAGGACGCCGCGCGGGCGATCGTCGCGCTCCTACGAGGTACGGGCGAGCTCGAGGGGCCGGACTAGACTGCGCGCCTCATGCGCTTCGAGAAGTGGCAGGCGCTCGGCAACGACTACATCATCCTCGAGCGCGGCGAGCTCCCGTTCGAGCTCACACCGGCGCGTGTGCGCGCGCTCTGCCGGGCGCACCTCGGCGTGTTCGGGGACGGGGTGCTCCTGCTATCGCCAGCGTCCGATCCCCAGGACGTCGCCGACCTGCGGATCTTCAACCCCGACGGCTCGGAGGCCGAGCTGTCGGGCAACGGCGTTCGCGAGGCGGTCCTGTACCTGCGCCACCGAAGCTGGACGGACGCCGATAGCTTCTCCATCGACACGCTCGCGGGAAGGATCCGACCGACGATCACGGGACCCGACACGTGTCGCGTGGACATGGGGTCCGCCGCGACCAGCTCGGCGGACTTTCCAGGCGGGCCGCCTGACGGCCGCGGCGAGATCGAGACGGACGGGCGGGCGTGGGCCTTTCAGCACGTCTCGATCGGAAACCCGCAGTGCTCGATCCGTATCGCCAGCGAGCGGGAGCTCGCCGCGCTCGACCTCGCCGTCATCGGCCCGCCGATCGAAGCCGATTCGCGTTTCCCCAACCGCACGAACGTCTCCTTCTACACCGAGCTCGCTCCCGCGGCATCCGGGGGCCGGCCTGCCCGGATTCGCGCGCGCATCTTCGAGCGCGGGGTCGGCGAGACGCTCTCATCCGGCACGGGTGCGAGCGGCGCGGCCGTCGCCTACGCGCTTGAGGCCGGAATCGCTTCTGCGATGCGCGTGCAGGTGCAACTGGACGGCGGCGAGCTCGAGGTCGAGGTGGGGGAGGATCTGCAGGTATTTCTGACAGGCTGGGCGAAGCCGGTGTTCGAGGGCCGAATCAGCGATGAGTTCGCAAAGGAGCTGCATGAGACCGAGTAAGCGCCTCGAGCGCATCCCGCCGTACGCGTTCGCCCAGCTCGAGCGCAAGATCGCCGACAAGCGCGCAGCGGGCATCGATGTGATCAGCCTCGGCATCGGCGACCCCGACCGCCCGACGCCGGCGCTGATCGTGGAGGCGATGCAGGAGGCGGTGACCGAGCCGGAAACGCACAAATACCCCTCCAACCGCGGTCGTGCGGACTTCCGGGGCGCGGTGCGCGACTTCTACGAGCGCCGCTTCGACGTGACGCTCGATCCCGACAGCGAGATCATCCCGGCGGTCGGCGCGAAGGAGGCGATCTTCAACCTGAACCTCGCCTTCCTCAACCCCGAGGACTACGCGCTTGCCGCCGACCCGGGCTATCCGGTCTACACCGGCGGCCCGTGGCTCGCCGGCGCGGCGCCGGTGCTGATGGCGCTCGATCCCGAGCGCGGGTTCGTACCCGACCTCGAGCTGATCGACGAGGAGGTGCGCTCGAAGGCGAAGCTGATGTACCTGAACTACCCGAACAACCCGACGGGCGCGATCGTCCCGGAGGGGTTCTTCGAGCGCGTCGTGGAGTTCGCGCGCGAGAACGAGATCCTGGTGGTCCACGACAACGCCTATTCGGAGATCACCTTCGATGGCTACCGCGCGCCGTCGTTCCTCGAGACGCCGGGCGCGAAGGAAGTGGGGATCGAGGTCTTCTCGCTGTGCTGCTGACCCACACCAGGACCGCCCTGGTCGCCATGACGGCCGGGCTGCTGGTCGGCGGCATGAGCCTGTTCGCGGCCCGGGCCCGGGTACGCAAGGCTGTTCGCCTCGCCGGGGTGGTGGTCTCGGTCGGGGCCATGACCCTGTCCGGCCTGGTCACGACCTGGCTGGCCCGCGGCGAGAGCGCACGCCAGCTCACCGAGCTGACCGGCCGGACCAACGTCTGGACCCAGGTGGTCACGCTCCCGCGGGACCGGATCAGGTCTGTTCGGCTTCGGCCTGTCCAACAAGTCGTTCAACGGGCTGCCCATCGACAGCAACTGGCTGGCCACCTACCTGGACCAGGGCCTGTTCGGGATCGTGGTGTCGGCGTCGATCCTGGTGTTCCTGCTGATCACCGCCTACTTCCGGCCGCGCGGCGTGCAGCGCGCCCTGGCCCTGTTCCTGGTCACCTACTGCCTGGTCGCCTCGTTCACCGAGACCGGGCTTCAGCCGACGCCTCGACGTACCTGCTCGAGATCACCCTGGCCGCGTCCCTGCTCGTGCCGTCGGCTCGGGCGGGCCTGCCGCCACGGCTCCGGCACGCCGCCCATCGAGAGGTCGTCGGATGAAGATCATGCTCGTGCACAACCGGTACCGCTCCACCGCGCCGAGCGGCGAGAACCGGGTCGTCGACACGCGAGGCGGCGGCGCTGGCCGCGCTCGGGCACGAGGTCATCCGGTTCGAGCGGCACAGCGACGACATCGAGAGCTGGTCCCGGGCCAAGAAGGCGGCGCTGCCCGGCCGGGTGGTGTGGAGCGCCGAGGCGCACCGCGGACCTGGCCGCCGAGCTGCGCGCGCACCGGCCCGACGTGGTCCACGTGCATAACACGTTCCCGCTGCTCAGCCCGGCTGTCCTGTACGCGTGCCGGGACGCGCGGGTGCCGGTGGTGGCCACCATCCACAACTACAAGCTGGCCTGCGCCAGCGGCGACTTCTTCCGCGACGGCGCGGTCTGCCACGACTGCGCGGGCGGGCTGCCCGGCCCGGCCGTCGGCACGGCTGTTACCGCGGCTCGCGGGCGGCCACCGCCCCGGTGGCCCTGGCCATGACCGCGCACCGCCGGGCCTGGCGGTCGCTGGTCTCGGCCTACATCTTCATCTCGGCCGCCCAGCGCGACCTGCTCAGCGGGCTGCGCCTGCCCCCGGACCGGGTCTTCGTCCGGCACAACCTCATCCCGCCGCCGGGCTGCCCGGCGGGAAGCCCGGACGCGCGACCGTGGTCTACGCCGGGCGGCTGGACGAGGCCAAGGGCGTGCGCGCTGCTGATGGCCGGCTGGGACCACTACCGGGCCAGCGGCCGGCGAGCCGGGCTGCGGCTGGTGATCGCGGGCGGGGGCCCGCTCGACGACGAGGTGGCCGCCTGGGCGGCGAGCCGGCCCTCGGTCGAGCTGGCCGGGCAGGTCGACAGCGCCGGCTGCGCCGAGCTGATGTCCGGCGCCCGCGCCGTCCTGCTCCCTCGGCCTGGGAGGAGACGTTCGGCCTGGTCGTCGTCGAGGCCATGGCCGCTGGGCGTGCCGCCCGTCGCCGCCGCCCACGGCTCGTTCACCGAGCTGATCACCGACGGCGTCGACGGCGTGCTGTTCCGGCCCGGCGACCCGGCGCGCTCGGCCAGGCCATCGCCGACGTCGACGCGCACCCCGAGCGGTATGAGACTACGGCGACCAGGCCCGCGAGACCTACGAGCAGCGGTTCGACCCGAACGCAACCTGGAGCAACTCATCGAGATCTACCGCTACGCGATCGCAAATCCCGCCTGATGTCCCTGCGTGCGCCAGTCGGGGCTGGCTGGCGCGCCTGGTCGGCTGGCGCGACGATTCGGGCCGGGGTCCGCCGGCCGCGCGGCGTCCTGGTCATCGCGGTCGCTCGCCTGGCGGCGGCCTGACCTGGCTGTGCTGGCCCGCGGCGGATTCCTCGGCCGGGCCGGCCGCGACGGCCGGGTCCCGGCTCCCGCGGCTGCCGAGACGCCGCCCGCGCCTATGCGGCAACCCGCGCGTGCTGGGCGGCGGCCCGACCTCGGCCCCGCGCGGGGCGATCGTCGTCCCGGCCGGGCGACGACACCGGGTGAACTGGACCAGGCCCGGCGCCACCTACTGGTTCGCCCCCGGCACCACACGCTGGGCGGCGGGAAATATCACCCAGATCCTCCCCGGCCCCGGTGCCACGTTCATCGGCGCGCCGGCGCGGTGCTCGACGGCCAGCACCACAACTACTACGCCTTCGGCGGCAGAGCCCCCGGCGTGACGATCAGCTATCTGACGATCAAGAACTTCGGCACGACCGGCGGCAACAAGAACCAGGGCGTCGTCAACCACGACTCGGCCACCGGCTGGACGATCGAGCACTCGACGGTGGAGGACAACGCGGGCGCCGGGCTCATGCTCGGCACCGACAACCGGCTTACCTATGACTGCCTGGAGGACAACCAGCAGTACGGCTTCAACGCCTACTCGACAGTCCGGCCCGCGACCTGGTCTGACCACAACGAGATCGCGGGCAACGACACCTAGAACTGGGAAGCCCGCGACCCGGGCTGCGGCTGCACCGGCGGCGGGAAGTTCTGGGACGTGAACGGCGCCGTCGTCACCGACAACTGGATCCATGGCAACCACAGCGTCGGGCTGTGGGCCGACACCGACAACCGCGGCTTCGACATCGACGATAACTACATCGCGGACAATTATGACGACGGCGTGATCTACGAGATCAGCTACAACGCGCAGATCGAACAACATCTTCATCCGCAACGGCCTGGGTGAAGGCCCCTACGAACAGCGGCTTCCCGACCAGTGCCATTTACATTTCGGAGTCGGGCTCCGACAGCCAGGTCCCGGGGCCTTACGGGCACACCTTCGCCATCACCGGTAACACGTTCATCAACAACTGGGGCGGGGTCATCCTGTGGGAGAACTCGAACCGGTTCTGCGATTCGCCGGCCAACACCAGCACCGGCTCGTGCACCCTGGTCGGCCCGGCCGGTGCGACGCTGAGCTCATGTAAGCCCGGAACATCGCCCGGCACGCCCTACTACAGCGACTGCCGGTGGAAGACCCAGAACGTGTCGGTCGCGCACAACGTCTTCGACTTCAGCCCGGCCGCCATCGGCGCCAACTGCACCGTCGCCAACGCTGCGGGTTCCAGGGCGTGTTCTCCGAGTACGGGACCTTCCCGCATGGAGCCCGTATCCGGGGCATCACGGTCGAGAACCACATCACGTTCGGCCAGGACAACCACTTCGCCGACAACCCCTACTACGGTCCGTGGCACTTCATGGCGCTGCAGCTCGGTGACGCGGTGACCTGGAACGCCTGGCTGGGTACCCCGTACCGGCAGGACGCGGGCAGCACCATTGATCCAGGCACAGCCCAGGGCTGACCCGGTTCCCGGCCCAGCTCTGACCCGGTTCCCGGCCCAGGTATGGTGCGGTCCGGCCGGCGGCTGGTGCGTACTTCAGCGCGCATGGTTTCCCTGCTCCGCCCGGCACGACCAGACCGCCCCAGATGTATCAGGATCGGGCAGCCGAGGATCCTCTGAGGTCGCGAGGCGGCGTTTCGGCGCTGCGGTCAGTACACCTTTTCGTCGAGGCCTGGGGGCTAAGAGTGAAAGTCCTGGTTGCTGGCGATCGCGGCTATATCGGATCCGTTCTCGTTCCTTTTCTGCATGCCGCCGGGCATGAGGTCGAGGGTCTTGACCTCGGCCTCTACGAAGGATGCGATCTCGGCCCTGTTCCGGACATCGGCGTGCGGGCCCCCCGCGACATCCGTGATGTCGGACCATCGACTGTCCGGGTACGACGCCGTCCTCTGCCTGGCCGCATTGTCCAATGACCCGCTGGGCCATCTCGACCCGACGACACCTACTCCGTGAATCTCGACGGGACACTGGGCCTGGCCCGTGCGGCCAAGCAAGCCGGCGTTGAGCGTTTCCTGTTCGCTTCGTCATGCAGCCTGTACGGCGCTGCGGCTCGGCCGCGGTAGCCGAGGACGCCGACTTTCCCGGTCACGCCGTACGGCGAGACCAAGGTGCTGGCCGAGCGGGATTTGTCGCGGCTGGCCGACGACACCTTCAGCCCCACCTACCTGCGCAACGCGACCGCCTACGGCGCATCGCCGCGGCTTCGGCTGGACATCGTGGTGAACAACCTCACCGGCTTCGCGATGACGACCGGGCAGGTCCGGCTGGAGAGCGACGGGTCGCCGTGGCGGCCGCTGGTCCACATCGAGGACATCAGCCGGGCGTTCCTGGCCGTGCTCGATGCGCCCGCGCGATCTCGTCCACGACCAGGCCTTCAACGTCGGCCGCGCGGAGGACAACGTTCAGTCCGCGACATCGCGGAACTCGTCCGCGAGGCGTGCCGGGATCGGGGGTCCGTTCGCCGAAGGCGCCGGGCCCGACCTGCGGAATTACCGTGTCGACTTCTCCAAGCTCAACGGACGTTCCCCGGGCTGCAGCTGCGCTGGGTGTCGCGCGGGGTTGCGGAGCTGTGCGGCCTACACCGCCACGGCCTGACGTACGACGATTTCACCTCATCGCGGTTCGTGCGGCTGCGGCGGATCAATGACCTGCTGGCCGCCGGCCTCCTCGACGACATGCTCCGCCGGCGTGCCCAGCGCTCCGTTCCCTGCCCCGGACGCCGAGGTCGCGCCCGCCGGGACCGTTTCTGAGGCGCACTGATGTCCCGGGCCATCCCTTCGTCGGGCTCATGAGCTGGCCTGGTGTGAATGCTGGTAGACGCGACCCATGATGCGGTCCGGCCGCCCGCCAGAGACCGGGGCTGACCTGGCGGGTGATCCGCCAGGCGACCCGGCGCCTCAGCTGGGGTATCGCGGACCAGGCGGTATCCAGCATCACCAACTTCGCGGTCAGCATCTACGTCGCCCGATCGCTCGGGGCCGAACAGCTCGGCGCTTCAGCCTGGCTTATGTGACCTACGGGTTTCTGCTAACGCGTCGCGGGGCTTGGCCACCGACCCGCTGCTGGTGCGCTTCAGCGGCACGGACCTCGCCACCTGGCGCCGGGCCGTCGCGAACTGCACCGGAACGGCCGCGGTCGTCGGGCTGCTGGCCGGCCTCTGCGCGCTGGCGGCGGTCCCGCGGGGCTGTTGCACGGCACCGCCAGGGCATCCGTTCCTCGCCCTGGGGCTCACGCTTCCGGGACTGCTCACTGCAGGACAGCTGGCGCTTTTCGTTCTTCGCGCTCGGCCGGGGCTACCTGGCATTCCTCAATGATCTGGTGTGGGCCGCCGTGATGGTTCCCGCCCTGTTCGTACTGCGC
>CAVWZC010000013.1:0-79157 GCA_963759445.1 uncultured Solirubrobacteraceae bacterium | reverse complement strand
AACATCCGTTTGATGTCGCGCCGCCGGTACAACATGAACCCGGCGAAAATCAGCGACAGCAGCCCAAGCGCCGATCAGCAGCGGCCCCGGCGCGATGGCGGAGGCATTCGCCGCGATCAGGATCTTGAACCGCAATAGCGCATAAAGTGCGACATTCAGCAGCAGGCCGGACAACACGGCGGAGATCGGCGTTGGACCCTCGGCATGCGCGTCCGGCAGCCAGGCGTGCAACGGCGCCAGGCCGACCTTGGTGCCATAGCCCAGCAACAGGAAAATGAACGCGACGTTGAGCAGGGAAGGATCGAAGTCGCGCGCATGGGCGACCAGCACGGTCCAGACCATCGCGTCCATGCCCTCGCCGATCACCGGGCGCGCCGCGAGATAGACCAGGATCGTGCCGAACAATGCCAGCGCGATGCCGACCGATCCCAGGATGAAATACTTCCACGCTGCTTCCAGCGCCTCATGCGTGCGGTATATGCCGACCATCAACACTGTCGTCAGCGTCGCCAGCTCGACCGCCACCCACATCAGGCCGATATTGTTGGCGACCAGCGCGAGGTTCATGCCGAACAGCATCAACTGAAACATCGCGTGGTAGAAGCGCAATGCCCGGAGGTCAGCCGGCCGATCTCCAGTTCATGCGCGATATAGCTGGCACTGAACGCGCTGGTGGTGAAGCCTACGAAGGTGTTCAGCAGGATGAACACGATATTGAAGTCGTCGACCATCAGGTAACGCATGCGGCGGCGGGCGTTCGAACAGCAATGAGACGGCGCAGCCCAACGACAACAACGTCGCGACGACGTTGAGCCCTGCCGAAATCCGGTAGCCCGGCAGCACCGCCAGGATCGCCGCTGCCACCAGCGGAATCATCAGGATGCCCAGAACCGGATCGAACCAGGGCGGCAACGCCCAGGACGGCATCCGGCGTCAGGGTCACTGCCTGCCCCCGCGAAACTCGTCCATGACGCCGACATCGACGGTGTCGAACCGCTCGCGAATGCGGAACAGGAAGATGCCGATCACGATGAACGCGATCAGCACCGAGAACGCGACGCTGATCTCCACCACCAGCGGCATTCCCCGGGCTCCGGTCGCGGCGAGGTTGATGCCGTTCTCCAACGACATGAAGCCGACGACCTGGCTGACCGCGTTGCGCCGCGTCACCATCATCAGCAGCCCGATCAACACGACCGACAACGCCAGCGCGAGGTCCTCGCGCACCAAAGGTTCGGCCTTGGCGGTCAGCGGCAGCATGACCTCCAGCGACAGCGCCACCAGCGCCATGCCGGCGAGCATGGTCAGGCCGATACTGACGACCGTCTCGATTTCGCGATGAATGCCCATGCGGATGACGATGCGGCGCAGCGCCACCGGAACGATGATCGCCTTGAACACCAGCGCGATGGCGGCGGTGATGTAGAGATGCGGCGCGTGCTGGATATTCGCCTGCCATGCCACCGACAGCGCCAGGACAAAGGCATGCGCCGCCAACACGTGCATCAGCGGCACCAGCCGGACCTGATACAGCATCAGGAAGCTCAGCAGCACCAGAAGCCCGGCCAGCATGTGGGCGATGTCGTAGGAAATGCCGGTCACCGCATCGTCATGACCGGGTTTAACCCAGCCACCTCTACGCACCGCCGTGCCGCGACAACTGGCCGGGCCAGGCCCGGCCATGACGATGCGATACGGTCCGCCTGAACAGCGATGAAAAGTGCCCCGCCGGTCATCACATGCCTTGCGATACGAACAGCAACAGCACGCCCAACAGGCCGAGCATGAATGCCGCGCCGAGAAAGTTCGGCACGCGGAACACGCGCATCTTGGCGATCGATACCTCCAACACGCCCAAAAGCACGCCGCCAACCGCCAGTTTCACGAGGTAAATCGGCATCGCCAACAGATAATCCCGACTCCCAGCCGCTTTGTGCCCAGTCGCCCTGGGCCATGCCGAAGGGGCAGAACATGCACCAGATCAGCGAGACGTAAAGCAACAGTTTCAGGAACGCCGCGAGATCGATCATCGCCAGATGGCGGCCGGAATATTCCAGCACCATCGCCTCATGCACCATGGTCAGTTCCAGATGCGTCGCCGGGTTATCGACCGGGATGCGCGCATTCTCGGCCAGCGCCACGATGATGAAGGCGACCAGCGCCAGCGCCAGCGATACCCGCAACCCGACCTGATGCGAGGCCATGACCACTGCGATGGTGGACAACTGGGTGGAGCCGGCGACAAGCGCCACCGTGATCACAATCATCAGCATCGCCGGCTCGGCCAATGACGCGATCATCACCTCCCGCGAGGAGCCGATGCCACCGAAACTGGTGCCGATATCCATCCCCGCCAGCGCCTGCATGAAGCGCGCCGAGCCCAGAAGCGCGGTGATCGCGATCAGGTCGCCGGACCAGGAAAACAGCAGGCCGGTGGCAAATGTCGGGATCAGTGCCGCGGCCACCCAGGTGACCGCGAAGATCATGTATGGCGCGGCGCGAAACAGCCAGGACGCGTTGTCCGCCAGCACCACTTCCTTACCCAAAAGGCGGCGCAGGTCGCGATAAGGTTGCCATAGCGGCGGACCTTGGCGGCGCAACAGCCTCGCCTTCACGATACGCACCAGTCCGGTCAGCAGCGGCGCCAGCACCAGCACCAGCGCCATCTGCACGCCTTGTATCAACAGGTCCGGGATCAAATCGGCCTGTATCATTGCCACAACGCCAACACCAGCAGCAGCAGGATCAACGCGATGAAGACGAACGCCAGATAACGCCGGATCGTGAGGAACTGCAGCACGTTCATCCAGTCGGCGGTTGCCGAGATCGCCGCTCCGACCGGCGCATAGAGCGTCTCCCATGCCGGATCGTGGATATGCTTCTCGATCTTCGCGGCCACCAGGTCGCCGGGCGGCGGCATCGTCACGACTTCCCGGGAGCCGAACACCACAGCGCCAAACACGCGCCGGATCGGTTGGGCAAAGCTGGCAGCCGTGTATTGCGTATCCACGGTTGGATCCGGAAATCCGCAATCCCATGCCGCTGACCGGCGCGACCGGCGGGAGGCGAAGCGGTGCACCACCAGTGCCATGACCCAGGCGGAAGCTGCGATGAACAGAAAGATCAGCAACCCGTCATAGGAACTCCGCGCCGCGGCGATCGGCACGATCGACAGCCAGGCACGATTCATCTGCGTCGGCATGTGGGCGCCAACCAACGCCTGAGTTACCGGCGAGAGCGTGTCGATCACTGCGCCCGGCAACACCCCCGCCAGCAGACAGATCGCCGCCAGTAAGTACATGGCGGTTAGCGAAAAACCATCGACCTCATGTGCCTGCGCGGCCTGCTGGGTGCGCGGCCGTCCCAGGAAGCTGATCCCGTACGCCTTGACGAAACAAGCCGCCGCAAGCGCCGCTGATAACGCCAGCAAGGCGCCATCGGCCGGGATGGCGATCTTCAGACCCCATTGCGGCATCGCCGGATGCAGTACGATGGCCTGGAACGTCAGCCACTCCGACACGAAGCCGTTCAACGGCGGCAAGGCGGAGATCGCGGCACACCCCACCAGGAACACAAAGGCGGTTTGCGGCAAACGGTGGATCAATCCACCCAGATGCTCCATGTCGCGCTCTCCGGTAGCGGTCATCACGGCGCCGGAACCGAAGAACAGCAAGCTTTTGAATACCGAGTGGTTGAATACGTGAAACAGCGCCGCTGTAAGCGCCAACGCGGCACCGGCCGCCAGTCCATTGGCCCAGAACGCCATCGCCAGTCCGAGACCGATGAAGATGATGCCGATGTTCTCGACCGTGTGATAGGCGAGCAGCCGCTTCAGGTCATGCTCCATGAGCGCGTACAGCACGCCCATGACCGAGGTCACGCCGCCCACCACCAACACCACCACCGCGGACCACCAACTCGGTACGCCCAGCAGGTCGAACACGATGCGGATGAAGCCGTAGATGGCAACCTTGGTCATCACGCCGCTCATCAGCGCAGAAACGTGGCTCGGCGCGGCGGGGTGCGCCAGCGGCAACCAGACGTGCAGCGGAAACACGCCGGCCTTCGAGCCGGTCCCGATCATCGCCAGCACGAACACGATCCCGATGGTGACCGGCGGCAAGTGCGCGGTGCGGATCGCCGCAAAGGTGAAGCCTGCCGAGGGGCCCGCCAGCAATCCGAAAGCCAGCAGCAAAATCAGGCCGCTGAACGCCGCCATGATCAGATAGACGTACGCGGCCCGGGCGTTCCCTTCCTCGCGATGGTGCGCCATGACCAAGGCCCAGGAGGAAAGCGACATCAACTCCCAGGCGAACAGAAAGGTGAAGGCATCGTCGGCGAGGACGACCAGCGTCATGCCGGCGAGGAAGGCCGGCACGAACGGGACGACACGTCCGGGCTCGGTTTCGTGGCGACCGTAGCCGATCGCGTAAACACTCGCGCTGGCGCCGCCAAGGCCGATCAGCATCAGAAACGCGGCGGCCAGGGCATCGAGCCGGAAATTCACTCCGATCCAGGGTAAACCCAGAGGCAGCCGCAGCCGGGTGACATCGGGTGCGAGCGAGACAACGCCAACGTCCGGCAAAGTCAGGTGGAATCGGGTCCACGTGAGGTTGCCGCCAAGCGAGACAAGGCCGATCATCAGCAGCGCCACGCAGACCAACGCGCAGGCGGGGTAAATCACATAATTGGCAACGCGGAACCGCGCGAGACATACGCCCAGGGCAGACAAGGCGAGCAACAGCGCGACGCAATATGCAGAAGGCTCGATCATGCCGCGATCGGGTCTGCTTGCATCGGTTCAGGGCGTTTCGGCGTGCGCCGAAGCGGCGGTCAGCGCACCGCTATGGAACGAGCCGTGTCGCGACCGCCGCACGAACCCCTCAGGCGACCAATTCCCCTTCAATCGTGCAGGTCCCTGGCGGAACAAGCCTGCAAGAGGATGAAACGCCAGCCCGGGGTGGGCCACGAGGCATCCAAGCTGCCGCCGATCAGAAGGTTGCCTTCTTGCATGATGCCTGGGTTCGGTTTGGCGAAGATGGTGCGGAAGCGTCACGGTTCGGCCCCTTGTCCGGGCGCCGGGGGACCAAACGATGGGGGACCGCGCAGTTGGCGGATAGTCCCAACCAGGAACCGAGGCAATGGGGGATGTTCGCCACCTCGCTTCGTGCCGGTACCACCCCGGTGGTGAAACGCCTTGTCGGCACGCGCAGTCACGCGATGCCCCATGAGATGTGCAACACGACCGATTCCCCCGACAGAGCATTCCATGCGCGGCGGACCAGTTATGATGTATCATCTGTCATGTGTAAAGTGATTGACATCAATCCTTCATGTTTCTACATCGTTGCGGACCAGATGGAGCGCGCATGATCACCGCAGCCCAGATGCGAGCCGCACGAGCTTTGCTCGGCATCGACCAACGCCAACTCGCCGAACTTTCCGATGTGTCGCTGCCGACGATCCAACGGATGGAGGCCAGTGAAGGCAACGTTCGGGGTGTGGTGGAGACGCTGACCAAGGTCATCGAGGCGTTCGATGCCGCCGGGGTCGAACTGATCGGTGAGAACGCCAGAAGCATCGGCGATGGACGCGGCGTTCGGTTCAAGCATCCGGCCGGGCTGAATGAAGTCGTCTACGGTCAAAGACTGCTGCGACGGCGACCAGCTTACGCGGCAACCGCCGGCCCCGTCGCCACGTCGTCAAGGAAGAGCTGAAAATGCCGACCACATGGGAGAAAACATCATGGCCACAGCCAAGGAACTGAGGATTTGGGCCAACACGATGCGGCAATGGATCACTCAAATCGAAAACCTCAAAGTTAGTGAGGAAATGGCTCGCGTCGCGCAGGAGATGGAACGGTTGGCGGCACAAAAGGAACCGGCCGAACGACAACTGATCTGACCGATCGCGATGAGAAACGACCCGCGCGTGCGGAAAGCCGACCGGCTGCTGATTGGTTGTGGCGTGGTGCTGGCGCTTTGCGGTGTTCTGCACCTGGTCGGGATCCTGTGACGCGCTCCGATTTAGCTGTTCGGGGTCCTCTGGTACTCTTCGACCAACCAGTCGGCTGGCTCCTGCGCGGCATGGTCATACCACTCGGCGATCAGCGGATGCGCTCGAATTGCGTCGACGTAGGCTTGCGTTGCGGCTGAAATGACCGGACGCCAGGTCAGAAAACGGGTCACGACAGGAGCATACATGATGTCGGCGACGGTGATTGCGTCACCGAACAAGTATGGGCCAGCGCCGCGTGACAACTGCCGGGCGCCAGCCCAGGCTGCCTCGATCCGTGCGATGTCGGCCAGCGTGTCGGGGGTGCGCCCCAGACCGGAATAGTCGCGGCCCAGGTTCATCCACATGGTCTGCCGCAGGGCGCGAAAGCCGGAATGCATTTCAGCCGCGATCGACCGCGCATAGGCGCGCGCGATACGATCCGCCGGCCAGAGTGACGGTTCACTCTCCGCGCAATATTCGCAGACAGCGAGGGATTCCCAGACGCGCGCCCCGCGGTGCTCGAGATACGGGACCAGCCCGTTCGGCGAGGTGTCGGCAATCATCGGCGTGGGCATTGGCCGGACAAACCGGGCCACCTCGATCGCAACGTCGAGCCCTGCCGCGCGGACTGCCAGCCAGCCGCGCAACGACCACGAGGAGTATCGGCGCTGGCCGATCAGCAGTTTGCCGTCAGACATGTTTTTCCCGAATCCGCTCGCCGGTTACGATCCACTCACGTCATGGAGTGGCCGAGGTTCAGGTTGCCGGTAACCCGAACCCGGAGGAGTGGCAATGGGGATCCAGGAAGCGGTTCTGGCGTGTTTGACGAAGTACGTAGACTTCGAGGGACGCGCCACGCGGGCCGAGTGCTGGTGGTGGGCGCTGTTCGTGGTCGCGGTCTGGCTCATCCTGTGGGTGATGGGCGGTGCGCTACTGGGCGCGGACAGCGGGGTGGGCCCGGTGTCCGGTGGGTTGTTTTGCCTTGCCGCGTTCCTGCCGGGTCTCGCGGTCGCTGCGCGACGATTGCACGACACGGACCGGAGTGCCTGGTGGTTGCTGCTGCTGCTGGTGCCGATCGCCGGCTGGGGCGTGTTGTTTTATTACCTCGCAGAGCCAAGCATGCCGGGGCCGAACAAGTTCGGTGACGCGTTGTTTTTGCAATAAGTCGACGCGAACGTTCGCGATCGGGCGATTATTTCGGTGATTCCGTATGATGCGAGCGACGCCCTGATGAACTCCTGCGAATTGGTCGGATCAACGCTGGTGCTGCTGCAATCAAATCCGGCACGGTGCAGGCCCGCTCGCTGGGCCCCGCTGGCCTGGTTGGGTGGGTGCGTCAGCCTTTACCGAACAAACCAGCCGGAGCCGGCTCCGCGCGCGAGTAATCCAGCGAACAGAAATTGCCGCCCATGTAACGTTCCTCGATCGGATCGCCGCTGACCTTGCCGGCGAGCTGACCCGCGAACGGATCGGCGCTGTCCTGCGGCGCCCATCCCATCGCATCGCGATCATCGTCGCGCCACCACGTCATGCGTTGATTATTGGAAGCGCCCCAAACGACACGGCAGCCGACCGTCTCGGTCGTTACGCACCGCACCACCAACCGCGCGAGGTCGGGATAAGACAGCCAACTCGCGAGCATCCGCGCATTGGTTGGCTCGGGGAAACAGGAACCAATGCGGATGAACACGCTTTCCACACCGTGCTTGAACCAATACAGCCGGCCCATGAGTTCGCCGTAGGCCTTGGACAGTCCGTAGAACCCGTCGGGCAAGAATTGCGTGTCGGCAGCCAGAGATTCGGTGCGATCATGGAACCCGACCGAATGGTTGGACGAGGCAAATATGACGCGTGCGTGCTGCCGGCGCGCCGCTTCGTAGATGTGATACAGCCCGCGGATGTTCGGGCCAAGCACTTCCTCGAACGGCCGTTCGACCGATACACCACCGAGATGGACGATCGCATCGCAGCCTTCCGCCAGCCGCATAATCGTCACGCCATCGTTCAGATCGGCGCGAGTGAAATTGGCGCCAGCGGGGACCGGCTCGGGAAACGGGATGATGTCGGTCAGCCGCAGCGTCCAGCCCTCGGCGGCAAGCGCCTTGGTCAGCATCCGGCCCAGATTGCCCGAAGCGCCGGTGAGCAACACGGCTTTGGCGGGCGCGTCGGTCATGGCATGGTCTCCACTGCGGAACAGGAGAGCATCATGCGCGCGATCGAGGACCTGGCCCAGAGCCTGGCGGACGGACGAACCAGCAGCCGCGCCCTCGTGGAGGAAGCGTTGTCCCGGATTGCCGACCCGTCCGGCGAAGGCAGCCGCACGTTCATCAAGGTGCATGCCGAACAGGCCAGGACGGCCGCCGACGCGGTCGATGCCGCGCGGCGCGTAGGCCTGCCGGTTGGCCGTTACGCGGGCATTCCGATCGCGCTGAAGGATTTGTTCGACATCGCCGGCGAACCGACCCCGGCCGGATCGAAAGTGTTGGCGGACGCTGCACCCGCACGGCAGAATGCGACCGTTGTGCAACGCATGCTGAATGCCGGGTTCATTACGATGGGCCGGGTTAACATGACCGAGTTCGCATTCTCCGGCCTCGGTATCAATCCACATTACGGCACGCCGGCCTCGCCATGGGATCGCGCTTCGGCGCGGATTCCCGGAGGCAGCTCATCCGGCACTGCCGTCGCGGTCGCTGACGGCATGGCGGCAGCCGGCCTGGGCACCGACACCGGCGGCTCGTGCCGAATTCCGGCAGCGTTTTGTGGCGTCGTCGGTTACAAGCCCACCGCACGACGGGTGCCGATCACCGGGGTGCTGCCGCTGGCGCCGTCACTGGATTCAGTCGGGCCTCTGGCACCAACTGTGGCCTGCTGCGCAGCGATCGACGCCATTCTGGCGAACGAGCCGTTGATCCCGCCGGTGCCGACGCCGACGCGCGGATTGCGCCTCGCCGTGCCGGAAAACATCGTGCTGGACGGCATGGATGCGACCGTGGCCGCCGCCTTCGAACATGCGCTGTCGGTGCTGTCGATTGCCGGGGCAACAATCAGGCGCGTCCGCTTTCCGGCATTCGATACGATCGGTGCGGTCAACGCCAAAGGCGGCTACGCGGCGAGCGAAGCCTACGCCTGGCATCGCGCGCTGCTCGCGGCCAAAGGCGCCGGCTACGATCCGCGCATCCGCGTGCGCATCAGGCGCGGCGAAGGCATGAGTGCGGCGGATTACCTCGATCTTGCCCCGGCGCGAGCGCGGATCATTGCAGCGTTCGATGCCAGCACACGGGATTTCGATTGTGTCGTGATGCCAACGGTGCCGATCGTTGCACCACGCATCATCGATCTGGACGACGAGCACGAATACAACCGGGTCAATATGCTGGTTTTACGCAACACCGCACTGGGCAATTTCCTGGATCGTTGCGCGATCAGCATTCCGTGTCACCGCCCAGGCGATGCGCCGGTCGGATTGATGCTGATGGGCGAAACCATGGGCGATGCGCGATTGTTCCGCATCGCCGCAGCACTGGAGGCCGAGTTGCGCTGATCAGTTTGCCTGCGCCGCCGCCAGAGCGCGGTCGACGGCCAATGGATTTTGCGCAATCACCAGCAACAACACGCGCGCGGCGCGTTCCGGCGTGCGCCGCTGTTGTTCCCAGTCACTGACCGCCGCGAGACTGAAGCCAAAGCGATTCGCAAAAGCCTCCTGGCTCAGGCCCAGATCGGTACGGATGCTGCGGACGTTGATGTTGTCGGGCACATGCACGACGAACCCGCCATCCGAATCGCCGCGCGCAAATGCCCGTGCGGTGCGGACGCTGTTGAGAATGCGGCTACCAGCCTTGGACATGACGGTGTACTCCATTCCGATAATCATCAGCAAGACCGGCCAGTTCCTTGCGCAGTTCGTTACGATCGGCCATGGTCAGATCAATTTTGTCGCCTTTTGCAAAGACGTTCAGCAGGAACACCGGCACATCGGGGCCGGCGTAGAACGAGATCACACGATAGCCTCCGCTTTTGCCTTTCCCGCGGCCGGCGAAACGGATTTTGCGGGCGCCACCGGTGCCTGGAATGTCCGCTCCCGATTTTGGGAAAGCGGCGGTCAGGGCGACGATCTTGCCACGTTCCTCGGCGGTCAGACCGGTGTTCCCCGCATCGCGGATGAAATCCGGTGTCTCGATGACTGTATGCAGCATGGTCCGCCCGTGGATAGATGATGGGGCGGACAGCCTTACGGTCGGAATCCTTAGATTTGGTTAACCGAGGCCAGCCAGGCTTCGGCAATTCATATACGGCAATGCCGGACCGATTGCAAGGGAAATTTCAGAGCCTACGGCTGAATACCATCGTACCCCTCAATGATCACGAGGTCCGCCACACCATTGCCTATACGCAACGCTTTCGCCGCCTGATATTCCGGCGAATGATAACACGCCACGGCTGTCGCGTAGTCGGCGAATTCAAGCACGACGTTCCGTGCGCGCGGCGTGCCTTCCGGCGCCTCGAACTGGCCACCGCGGATAATGAACCTCGCGCCAAATTTGCTGAATGCCGCCGCGTTGGCTTTGACATACGCCTGATAGCCGTCCGGATCCGTTACGTCGACCCGCGCGATCCAGTAGCCTTTCGCCATGGTGATCTCCCGTTATTAATGCGGTTTGTCGCCCAACAGCCCAGACAATACCGGTTCCATCGCCGCCGACATCAGAGCCTGCCCTTGGGCGGTCGGATGCAGCGGCGGATCCGGCGGCGTGAGTTTCGGATCCAGATAAAGCTCCCGGTTCAGCCGTCCGTCCTTCATGAACACCGGCGTGACATCGACGAAGGAGACCACCGGATCATGCGCATATTTCTGCGCCAGGGCACGATTGATGGTCACCGTGGTTTGCGACGTCCACTCCGATCGTTCCGACGGCAACACGCTCAACAGCAGCACCCGCGTCGCCGGCAGCCGCCGGTGCAGTTCAGCAATGATCGTGTCGATCCCGAGCACCGTGTCCGCCGCCGACCAGTGCAGCCGGCCGAGGTTATTCGCCCCGATCAAAATCACCGCCACCTTTGGCGTAATGCCGTCGGTTTCCCCGTGCTCGATCCGCCACAGCAAACTTGCCGTCGTATCGCCTTTGAAACCAAGATTGACCGCATTCCGGTCGCCATAATACCGCTGCCACGCCGGCACGAAATTGCGCCAAGGCTCGGGTCCGGCATCCTCCCAGTCCTGCGTGATCGAGTCGCCCAGAAAGATCAGCGCCGGCTTTGCCCGGCGCAGTTCCGCGAGCTTGGCGAGGTGCCGCTGCCGCCACCAGGGCAGGTCCAGGCGGGAAATCGGCACCGCGGCCAGAACGGTGTGCGCAGCATTGCCTGGCCGCGCCGCCGCCAGAACGAACGGCATTCCAAGCAGCCAACGGCGGGACAGCAGCGGCGCGTGGCCAGAACGATCGATCAAGGCAAGTCTCTCATCGGGTGGGGGACAACCTCGCCGCAGTCTAAACCGCGGCGGGAGTCGCGCAATGCGCCGCCGGCACGGTGACGCTCGGTTGGGGCGTGATCCTGACCTATGCCGGGTTCGTGCCGCGCCTATCGTGCGAAGCGAGCAGTGAGTGATGGACCAACCGGATGGACGACGCCGCAATCGGCACGAATGCGATCTACCGTCTCAGCCGGCCCACTTCGGCCGACGACTGGGCTGCCTATCACGCCATACGCCGGCGGGTCGCCTTTGAAGCCGGCGAGTCCGTCGAGGACGACCCTGACGAACACGCTCAGGGAAATTATCCGCTGCTGATGAAACTGGGGGCGGTCCCGATTGGGACAATCCGCGTCGATAGCCTGAGCAATGGGGACGCCGCGCTACGGTTGGTCGCCATCGATCCGGCTCGCCAGGGTGAGGGCCACGGCCGGATCCTGTTGCGCGAGGCGGAGGCTTTCGCTCGCGAGATCGGCTGCCGCCGCGCAGTGGTTTACGCGACCCCCGATTCGGCCGGATTCTATGCCGCCGCGGGCTATGCCGAGGATGAGTTCGACGACAATTACTTCGGCGGCATCGTGCAGATGGCGAAGCCGTTGCATTACGTCGGATTTGTGATCGAGGAGCCGTAAACCGCCCGACGTCGCCATGTTCATGATCGCACCGAAAGGTCCCGGCCGCCGCGCGCTTCGAATATCAGCGCCGCGGCGGAATGCCGGTACGCCGAACGATGCTCACGCGAGTCATTGGGTCCACCCGACGGCGCTGGGCTGCGACTCAACGCGAGAATTATCGTAAAGGTCGTAAAGCACCCCATGATTACGAAGACAACCGGGATTCCCATGATAACTTCGTGCCCTTGGTGAGCTTATCTTCCTTTGTGATAAATGCGGCATCAGCCCACACACAATCGCTCAGCCATCCCGCCAGTGCTGACCAGGTTCGCCACCAGTTTGAGGGTCGCTGCCCACGACCGGAGGACTGGTGTGCCCCGGCCGAGATTGCCCGGGTCCAGCCGCTGCTTCTGCATGAACGCCAGATCGCCAGCCAAAGTCCGAACAACGCGCTGTCTATTTTCGTTTCGTAGGAGAACAAAGCATTTGCCGTTCGGTAGGCATCCACCAGACCTCGGCCGGCTGATATTTGTCGATCCACCGTGCATCGAACGCACATTGAAGATTGGCCGTCCAAACCAGCGGATCGGTCCACGCCAGAACCATCGGACCGAAGTAATCCGCGGTAAACGAATCGCCGACGATGATCAACCGGGGCTTCGAGGCCGTCCCGGTCAGCGTCGCGCGAAACGTCCGGAACGGCGGCTCCTCCAGGGTTTGTTCCCGCGCCGGAGGAAGCGTCAGGAATTGACCATCCTCGGTCACGTCGGTCGCGAACCCCAGCATATTGGCGAGGTCGCCGCCCGCCATCACGACGGACGGGGTCAGGACCGTATCGGGATCGAATTGCCAGTCCGGGTGGCCGTCGGCAGCGGCCATGGCGTTGAAGCCGATCAGAGCACCACGAGGATTCCAGTGCGTATCGTGATGGTGATAGACATCATGTGTCGCCCGCGCCTCTCGCAACGGGGGCCGTAAATCGACGGCTGCAACGCCGCGGGCATGCAACGCCTCCAGCAACGCGTCGTATTCGGTGCGCCTGCCGCCGTTGCGGGCCCATTTCGGCAAATGCCCAGGGTAAATTGTCGACGCGCTCGGCGGAATGCCGACGATGAAACGAATTCGCCGTGCCGCCAGTGAGGTATGCAGCAGCGCGAGAAAATCCGCTGTCTCGACGACCTCGTCCTCACGCAACACCAGGCCGGCGCTCTGCGACAGCGTGTGCTGGCTGCGCAAGAACAGCCAGCCATCCAGCCCGATGATCGCGGATTGGGTACCGCCGCCGAGCCAACGATACGCGATCAGCGAATGTGCATAAATCATTGCCCGCCGCAGGCCGAAATGGTCACGCAGCGACGCATCCTCCGCTGCCGGCCATGCGAGAAACTCGGCGACTGCTCGGGGCAATCCGGGCGCCACCGCCGGCCGTCGCGACTCCTCCTGAGCAATCCGATCGGGATCCGGCGCGACAACGCCGAGTGCCAATGGCAAGCCCAACATTGTGCAAACCAACACGAGCCAAAGCGAACCATGATGCCGGTTCATGGCATGTCTCAGAACCGGAAATAGAGAAACGCGGTATGCGCACCGGCGCCAATCCAGATCATCGACAGCGCCAACAGTCCAAGCGTCCAGACGCCATCCATGACCGGCCACACCGATACGAGCCAAATCCGGTCCAACCGCGGCCAACTCTCGGGGATGATTCCGTGTCGCCACAGGGCAAGCACACACCCCACGAGCAAAGGCACGACAGCCAACGGGTGCAGTTCCATGTGCATCTCGAAACCGATTGAAGCAAACCCCTGCCATCCGGTCAGGCCTGCGTACATTGTCCGCGCGGTGCTCAGGTCATGCGCACGGAACAAAACCCAACCGCCCATCACGGCCAGCATGGTGTAGGTCCAGCCTACTATTACGGGAACGCGGATCGGCCGGCGTTCCGCACCAATCCGCTCCAGCACCAGGAATATGCCGTTCCAGGCGCCCCACAGCACGAAATTCCAACTCGCGCCGTGCCACAATCCGCACAGCAGGAACACGCTCACCAGGTTGCGCCACGTCCGCCAGCGCCCGCGCCGGCTGCCGCCCAGAGGGATGTAGAGATAATCCCGGAGCCAGGCAGACAACGACATGTGCCAGCGGCGCCAGAAATCGGAGACCGAAACGGCGGTATAGGGCAGCCGGAAATTCCTCGGCAGCGTGAACCCAAGCATTAGGCCGAGCCCGATCGCGATGTTGGAATAACCGGCGAAGTCGAAATAGATCTGTATCGTTTACGAAAGCAGCCCAAGCCACGCCTCGGCCAGGCTCGGGTGCGGCGTGCGATCGAACACCGCCTCGGCCAGCGGTGCGACCTGATCCGCGATCAGTACTTTTTGCGCCAGTCCGATGATGGCGATACGTGCGCCCGCCGCGGCGCGACCGAGCGTATGCCGCCGCGCGTGCAATTGCCGTGCGACGGTCTTGTACCGCACGATCGGACCCGCAACGAGTTGCGGAAACAACGCAATATACAACGCGACCTCGACCGGGTTCCGGTTCGCGGCAAAGCGGCGCCGGTACACATCGATCGTGTACGACGGCAATGAAACGTGAAGAATGAAATACCAAGCGGCAACGCGATCTTCGGCACTGGCACGGCAAAGCCCAGTGGACGCAGCAACGCATCCAGATTGCCCACTATAAATCCGGCGCATTTGAAGATCGCCAACAATCCGAGATTGACGCACACGACGACTGTCAGCGCCGTGCGCCGCGACTTCCCCCGGCGCTGGTCGATCGCCTGCGCGCCCGCTGTGTTGAACGCGATGGACCCGAGCAACAGCAGCACGTTCGCCGGCTCACCCCAGGCGTAGAAAATCAGCGAGAACAGCAGCGTGGTCAGGTTTTTGCCGCGGATCGTGGGCGTAAGAAAATACGCCGCGAGGAACAGCGGCAGAAAGAAGAACAGAAATGCGACCGAGGAAAAGACCATCGCCGACGGCCGCGTCAGTCCGTCTCTGTCCGCGCCGGCGGCCACCGCACCGCCCTTGCGTCATCACACCATGCATCGAACCGTCGTGTAGTCAGCCCGCGCCGAGCTAAGGCAGCAATGCCAACCCCGCCTGATCGATGTCGGAGTCGGCGATCATCCGGGCTGCGCGTCGGATCAGACCTGCACCAGCAAATCGTCCCCTTCGGCCTTGATCTGATAGACCTGCAGGTCCTCATCGGCGGGCGTGGACAGCGCCTTGCCGGTGCGGCAATCGAATTGCGCGGCGTGCAGAGGGCACTCGATGCAGCCGTTTTCCAGCCAGCCTTCCGACAGCAGCGCATATTCGTGCGTGCAAATGTTGTCGGTCGCGCAGAATTGACCACCGGGCAGATGATAGATCGCGATGTCCTTGCCCTTCAGCTTCACGCCGAGGACCTTGCCCTCCGCCACGTCCGCCTTCGCCGCTGCCCGCACCCAGTCCGCCATGGTAGTCTCCTTGATCTTGCAAACCCGATTGTGCCAGGGGTAAAGCCGATGGCCAACCCCGGGCCGATCCATGCGGCGGCGCCGTGTTTCAGGGTTGGGCTTATGCGTTGGGAGTTATCATGCACCGGTCAGGTCTGTGGCGAGTTGCCGTGCTGTATCTGGCGCTCTTTAACCCGGCCTCGGCACAGGTCGTTTGGGATATGCCAGGCGTCATCGTGCCGAAAGTCAATATCGATCGGACGCCGGTGCCGGCTCGCTCGGACGTCTCGGCCGCGGCTCGACCCTGGGGCAATCATCTGCAAAACCCAGGCGGACCTGCTGCGGCTCGCCGAGTTTCGCCGTGGCGTGCCGGGCGAACGTCCGAACTGCCAGCCGATCCAGATGCCGACTGCGATATCGATCGTGCGGCGCGCCGGTCCGGGCCAGACTGAGGTGTCGTTGACCAACCAGAATGGCCTTGACGGCTGGACCGACGCGTATTTGCCGGACCGGGCGCTGCCTCCGGGTGGCAAGGGCGTACAGATCAAGTAGGCTGGTGCGACGCGACGCATCGAAGGAGAGTCCGCATGCCGGCACAACTGCCCGCGCTATGTCTGATCGCGGTGCCAGGCCGCCGACGGCGCACCATCGAGCTGTGTCAGGAGACCGAACGGCGCGGCTTTGCCGGCATTTTCTCGCCCAGTCCGTTCGGGAACATGTCGCTTTGCGAGGCGCTGGCGTGGAACACGCGTTCGATCCCGTTCGGCACCGCCATTGCGCCGATCTATCAGCGCACCATCGTGGATTTCGCCCAAAGCGCCGCGGTCATGCACGAGGTCTCAGGCGGCCGCTTTCGACTGGGCATTGGCATCGCACATGGCCCCTCACATGTGCGGATGGGTGTCACGCCGGGAAAACCTCTGGCCGATACGCGGTCATTCGTTGAGCGGTTTCGTGCGCAGGAGGGATTGGGGCCGCTGCCGCCCATCATCATTGCCGCACTGCGGAAGCGCATGGTTGCGTTGGCTGGCGAAATTGCCGAGGGCGTGGTGTTCGCCAACGCCTCGCTGTCGCACATGGCAGAGTTGCTCGCGGCTTTGCCGGCGGCGAAACGGAACGACCCGGATTTCTTTATCGGCAACATGATCCCGACCTGCATCAGCGACGATGTGGAGGCGGCGAAAGCGGTCAATCGCCGGACGCTGACCAATTACGGCTTCCTGCCGAACTACCGGAACTACTGGAAAGAAGCCGGTTACGCTGACGAAATGGCGGCGATCGAGAAGGCCATTGCGGAAAACCGGCGTGACGATGTGCCGAAATATTTCTCGGACAAATGGTTGGCCGATAACACATTGTTCGGTCCGGCGGCGAAGGTGCGGGAAGGCATCGAGGCATGGCGTGCCGCGGGCGTGCACACACCGATCCTGGTGCCGTCGTCGGCAGCGGGAAATCAGCTGAAGGCGGTGGAGGAAGTGTTCGCCACGTTTGCCTGATCGCCAGAGCATTTTCCGATCTGGCTGGATCGATTTATTACGTCATGATCGGTCAACCGGCCATCTCGATCAGCACCTGCCGCCATAAAGCGTTTTCCGATCAGATTGACCGGGTACGCATTCATCCCCCTGTCATTGCGAGCGCAGCGAAGCAATCTCCGCCGCACTGGGAGATTGCTTCGCTGCGCTCGCAATGACAGCGGAGGTCAACGGAGCAACTCGTTCGGAAAACACTCTAAAGACGACAGGCCGTGACCGCGCAAGCAAAGTTACCGCGTCATCATCACCGGAATGCTCGCATTCTCCAGCACGTGTCGCGTCACGCCACCCAGGATCAACTGCCGCAGTCTTGAGTGCGAGTACGCCCCCATCGACAACAGATCGCAACCAAACTGACGTGCTGCCTCCATCAATCCGGCACCGACGGAGTTGCGGATGGATGGGAACATGACGATGTCCACGTTGATGTCGTGCAACGCCAGATAGGCCGCCAGTTCCGGCGCCGCCGGCCCGCGGCGTTGATAGCCGTCGGCCGACAGTATGCGCACCGCCTCTGCATGCCGCATCCAGGGCTATATGAGCTGTCGCTGGGATAGGCGCGAACGCTCGAGCGCGGCGAGCATGGTGTTGAAGCTGGCGGACAGCCGGCCGAGCTCGTCGCCGCCGCCGGGGCGGATGCGATGCCCGAGGTCCTGCGTGCGCGCGACGCGTTCGGCGGCGCCCGTGAGGCGGCGCACGGGGCGCACGGCGGCGCGCGAGACGAGCAGCCCGAGCGCGGCTGCGAGCACGATCCCGCCGAGGCAGACGATGGCGAGCACCAGGCGCAGGTGGCCGAGCGTGCTGTTGGTGTCGGTGAGCGGCAGCGCCACCTGCCAGACGCCCGCGGGCGGCGCGCGCTCGACGAGCACGCGCATGGGAGTGCCCTCGATGGTGACGTCGCTGAAGAAGGACGCGCGCTTGCCGGCGGCGACGGCGCGCACGGCTGCAGTGACGGGCAGGTTCCTGCCTTCGGCTTGCGAGCGCAGGACGGTGCCGTTGGACTGGATCAGCTGGACGTACCCGGCGGCGCCGCCGAGCCCCTTCTGGGGCAGTACGAGCTTGTCGATTTCGCCGGGCCCGAGCGCGAGCAGCGCCGGCGGCAGTCCCGGCCCGCCGGCGCGCGCGACGAGGGCGTGTTCGAGGGCGACCTGGGAAGAGGACCCGTGCACGTGCGTCGTGTGCAAGTCGCTTTCTGCGATCGCACCCTCCGGCAAGGGGGCGAGCTCTTGGCTCTGGTTGCCCGATCGGCTGCTGGCCCTCGATCCGCTGGCGCTGCCGAGGCCGCCGCGCGCAGCAGCCACCGTTCTGGGACGGATCAGCTTGTTTTCGCTGGCGAGCTTCGCGAGCTTGCGGCGGGCGGCGAAGGTGGCCTGCACGCGCACCGACTCGGGGCCGCCGGGCTTGAGCCGTTCGCGCAGGCTGGCGTCGACCTGCCCGTGGAGCTCGTTGGAGGTGAGCACGTAGACGAGCACGGAGGCGATGACGACGGCGACGGCGACGGCGCCGGCGCTGAGCAGCACGACGCGGCGGCGGAAGCTCATGGCGAGCGCGGCGCTCGCAGGACGTAGCCGATGCCGCGCACGGTGTGCACGAGCCGCGACTCACCGCTGGCCTCGGTCTTGCGGCGCAGGTAGCCGACGTAGACCTCGAGCGAGTTGGAGGCGGGCCCGAAGTCATAGCCCCAGACGCGGTCGAAGATGGTCTCGCGCGTGAGCACCTGCCGGGGGTGGCGCATGAGCAGCTCGAGCAGCAGGAACTCGGTGCGCGTGAGCTCGAGCAGCCGCGACCCGCGCCGCACCTCGTGGGCGACGGGGTCGAGCTGGAGGTCCTCGAAGCTGAGCACGCCGCCGTCGCCCATCCAGCCGGTGCGCCGCAGCAGCGCGCGCAGCCGCGCGACGAGCTCGGTCTGGGCGAAGGGCTTGGCGAGGTAGTCGTCCGCGCCGGCCTCGAGCCCCGCGACGCGCTCGCTCACCTCGGCGCGGGCGGTGAGCATGAGCACGGGCGTGCGGTCGCCGATGGCGCGCATGCGCCGGCACACCTCGAGCCCGTCGAGACCGGGCATGAGCACGTCGAGCACGACCGCGTCGGGCGGGTCGCTGGCGATCGCCCGCATGGCCTCGCGCCCGTCGACGGCTGTGGCGACGTCGAAGCCGTTGAGGTCCAGCAGCAGCGCGAGCGCTTCGCGCAGCGAAGGGTCATCGTCGACGACCAGCAGGCGCATGCAGCGATGCTGACCCTCGAAGCTGAAAGGAACATGAAAGCGACGCGGCCTGGCGGCCGCGTGGAGGCGTTCGGGTGGTCGAACGATGGTCCAGCGGCGGCCTGACGGCCGTCAGCGCGGGCAGGTTAATTAGGCAAACGCGAGAAAGCATCGTGTCTCCGACGCGCCTACTAGCCCCGGGTGGACCCCACCTGCGACGGACCCCGGCGCCGAGCACCAGCCCGGCGGCGGAGGAGAGCGCGGTGAGCCGGTCGCAGACGCGCGGCTCGGCGCCCGCGCGCGGCCTGCGACTGGGGGCGCTTGTCGCGACGGCGACGCTGGCGGTCGCGGGCTTACCCGTGGCGGTCGTGTGCTGGCTGCGCGCGACGGGCACGGTGTCCTCGCTGTACGCGTGCGTGGCGCTGGGGATGGCGGTGTCGCTGTTCGTCTCGTGGGCGGGCCGCGCGCTTTGGGAGAAGCGCGCCGACTCCCTGGACCTGCTGTTCAACGAGCTGCTGGTGTGGGGCTACGTGCATCGCTGGTACACCGAGCGACGGGTGGCGCGCGCGCTCGAGCTGCTGGGGGCGCACGGGGCGCACGCCGCGGCGGGTGCCCGCGACGGCGGCGCGCAGACGAAGCTGCTGCAGGGGCTGGTGGCTGAGATCGAGGCGCGCGATCCGTACCTGCACGGCCATTCGCGCAGGGTGGCGCGCCACAGCTGGATGATCGCCCGCAGGATGGGCCTGGGGCGCGAGCAGGCCGCCAGGATCCGGACGGCGGCGGCGATCCACGACATCGGCAAGATGGGCACGCCCAAGGAGATCCTGCACAAGCCGGGCCCGCTGGATGACGCGGAGTACGAGGTGATCAAGCGCCACCCCGGCGCGGGCGCGCGGATGGCGGCGGTGCTGGGCGACCCGGAGCTGACCGCGATGGTGCGCCACCACCACGAGCGCCTCAGCGGGACGGGGTATCCGAGCGGCCTGGCGGGCGAGGAGATTCCCCTGGGAGCACGGATCATCGCGGTGGCGGACACCTTCGACGCGATCACCTCGGAGCGGCCCTACCGCGCCGCAAGCCCGCACAGGAAGGCGCTGGACGTTCTCAAGGCGGACGCCGGCGTGCGGCTGGATCCGGCGGTGGTGCGGGCGTTCTGCGGGCACTACGCCGGCTGGCGCCCGCTTGCGCTGTGGGGCCTCGCGGCGGCGCTGCCCGAGTGGCTGGCCGCCTCGCTCGGCGGCGGCGTCGCGGGCCTGGCGGCGGCCGCGCGGGTGCCGGTTCTGGCGGCGCTCCTCGGCGGCGTCGCCGCTACCAGCTCGCCGCTGGCAGTGCACCCGGTGCATCACCACGCGGCGGCGCGACGCGCGCCCTCGCATGCGCTGCTGCTGTCGCGCGCCGCGCCGGCGAGCGCCCCGAGCGCCTCCTCGTCCGCGCCTGCTGCGCGCCACGGTCGGCACGCGACACCCAACAGGCACACGGCGCCGCCGCCGTCGCCGTCGCAGGGCGCTCCCAACCACGTCGGTCCGCGGGCACCGTCGCAGGCGCCCGCGGCTGGCCCGCGCCAGACGCCCACGGGTGCGGGCGCGGGCGGCTCGGCCGGCGGTGGCGAAGGGCGCGCGGGGCCGGGGGGCGGAGGCGCGGGCGCCGGCGTCGGCGAAACCGTCGAGGAAGCGGGTGGCACGGTGGGAGAAGCGAAGAACACGACCAAGGTCGAAGAAGTGGTGGGCCAGGTGCAGGAAACGGCCGCCTCGGCGACCGGCGCGTCCCAGCAGTTGGTGCACGGGACGATTGGCGAAGTCGAAAGGACGCCCGCCCGCGTGCAAGCGACGCTGGGTGCGCTGCCGTAGCAGGACCCGGGCTCGATCGCGGCCGGCGGCCCGCGGGAGCGCGGCGAGGAGCGTTCGTTGCGGGCGTCTATTCCAGTAAGGCTGAGTGCGTGCTGGCGGTGCTGGTCCAGCGTAGGGTCTGCCCCGAGAGCTTCAGGCTGGCGGGTTCGACCGGCCCGGGGTCGAGCACCCTCGCGCCCTTCGAGCCGATCGCGTGCAGCGCGCCTCCCTGCGCGGAAACCCACCCGACCCAGCCGCGCGCGCTGAGCACGAGCGCGGAGGCCGCTTCTGGTGCGTGCGCTCGCGTCTTGCCGGTTCGCAGGTCGAAGGAGGCGAGCCCGGAGCTTTCGCATTCGGGGCCGCCGCCGGTGTACTTGGCGCAGGCCGCGTCGTAGATCTTGTAGGTGAGCGCGGCGTAGGCGCCCGCGAACACGGCATCAACGCCCGCGAGCCGCTGCACTTCCGGATCCATCCCTTCCTGGAAGGCGAGCAGGCGTACGGGCCGCTGGCGCGTGCGCTGGCATCCGTACAGCGCGCTCGCTGCCCCGTACTCCCCCGACGGCCCCGTGCTGCGGCGGAAGATGACCTCCGAGCCCTTGCGTGCCAGCACCTGCCCGGGGCGCGGTTTGCAGCTGGCGGGGTGGGTGCCGGCTGCGCCCGCCGCGGAGGCTAGGGCGAGCGCGGCGAGGAGGTTGGCGAGGGTCATCGCCGCTCCGCGCGCGAAGCGGCGTAAAAGTAGAGCCGGACCCTGGGACGGGGCGGCGGCGTGCACGTGGGCTAGCCTATCGCCGGCAGGCGGGGGTGGCAATGTCGGCGGGGCGAGCAGGAGGGTTTTGCGAGACGACGAGCGCAGCCCGGCGCGCCTTCGCTTCTCGAAGACCCCGCGGCGACCGGCGCGGCGATCCTCGAGCTCGTCGACGCCGCCGAACCGCCGTTGCGGGTGTTCTTCGGCAGCACCGGTCTGCAGCTGGTCCGGCGCGAGTACGCCGCGCGGCTCGAGACATGGCAGTGGGACGCCCTCTCCCAACGAGCCCAGGGTCCCTCGGGCTGAGCAGTTCTTGCTGTTCTGAGGCCTCAGAGACGCCGCGGCGGCCGAGCCCGTGCCATCCTCCCCCGCCCGTGCTGCGTCGCGCGATCGACATCGTCGTATCCGCGAGCGTGCTGCTCGTAGCCTCGCCGCTGCTGGTGCTCGCCGCACTCGCGATCCGCCTGGAGAGCCGCGGTGGCGCGATCTACCGCCAGCGCCGTGCGGGCCTGCGCGGACACGCCTTCGAGGTCTACAAACTGCGCACGATGGTGACGGGGGCCGAGCACATCGGGGCGGGCCTCGCGATCAACGAGGATGACCCCCGCATCACGCGCGTCGGCGAGCTCCTGCGGCGCTCCTCGCTCGATGAGCTGCCGAACCTCTTGAACGTGCTGCGCGGCGAGATGACGCTGATCGGCCCTCGCCCCACGCTGCCGGTGCAGGTCGAGCAGTACTCAGAGCGCCAGCGCGGGCGCCTGGCGGTGAAGCCCGGCATCACGGGCTGGGCGCAGGTCAACGGCCGCGCGTCGCTTCCCTGGCCGGAGCGCATCGAGCTGGACCTCTACTACATCGAGCACCGCTCGCTCGCGCTCGACCTGCGCATCCTGCGGCGCACGCTCGCGATGGTGCTCGGCGGGCACGGCATCTACAAGGGCGCCTCCGGCGGCTGGGAGGGAGAGCTTTGAGCGCCCCGCCGGCCGTGCTGCTGACCGGCGCGGGCAAGCGCTACGACATCGTTTCCTGTTTCGCGGCGCTGACGAAGACGATCGTCACCGAGCTCTCGCCGCTGGCGCCCGCGCAATATGCCGCCGATGTTCGCGCGCTCGTGCCGGCGATCGAGGACGCGGGCTACGTGCCCGCGCTCGAGCGCCTGTGCGAGGAGCACGGCGTCGGCGCGGTGCTGCCGCTCACCGACCTCGACATCGAGGTGCTCGCTCTCGCTCGCGAGCAGGGACGGCTGCCATCACTCGTGCCCGCCTCGGAGGTCGCACGCGCCACCTACGACAAGTACGACGCGCACCTGCTGCTGCAGAGCCACGGGCTGCCCTCGCCGCCGACCGTGCTGCCCGAGGACGACCTCGAGGCGATCGAGTACCCAGTGATGGTGAAGCCGCGCCGCGGCTCGGGCGCGCGCTCGATCCACCTCGCGCACGACCCGGCGCAGGCGCGCTTCTTCATCGACTATGTGCAAGAGCCGACGATGGTGCAGCGTGCGATGGGCGGCCCCGAGCTCTCGATCGACTGCCTCGGCGACAGCGAGGGGCAATGCCTGAATGCGATCCCGCGGACGATGCTCGAGTCACGCGGCGGCGAGTCGATCAAGGGCCAGGTGATCCGCGAGGAGGAGCTGATCGAGCTCGGTGCGAGCGTGATGGAGCGCCTGCAGGTGCGCGGGCCCGCCACCATCCAGGTCTTCCGCGACCCCGACATCGGCCTCGGTATCACCGACGTGAACACCCGCTTCGGCGGCGCGTTCGCGGCGCCAGCCTACGCCGCGCACCCCGGGCGCAGCTACCCCGAGCTGATCGTGCGCATGGCCGCGGGCGAGACAGTGCACCCGCACCTCGGCGAGTTCCGCGCGGGCTTCTACTTCACGCGCTACTACTGGCAGCTCGAGCTCGACGAGGACCACGAGCCCACGGGCCGAGAGATCGTTCCCGGCGGGCCGCGCCGGCCGCGCTGAGGGCAGCCACGTTGCGCCACTCAGTCCCCGGGCTCCGTGATCCAGTAGGCGTGGATCCCGAGCAGATCGGCGAGGCGCTCGAAATGTCGATCGTGATGGAGAATCGCGAGCCCCGACTGTTGTGCCGCGACCGCGACCGCGAGGTCTGCGAGCGGGAGCCGGTGTGCGCCGTGCGAGCCCGAGCCCGCAAGCTCACGCATCGCTGAGAGCACGCCGCGCTGCACGGCCCGGTCGATTGCAATCTCTCGCAGGCGCTCCAGAGTCCGATCGAGTGCGGCGATGCCGTCACTCCCGCGAGCGTCCACCATGAGCTCGTATCGAACCGGCCAGCACCATGCGATCTCGGCCCGCTCGATCGCGCCCAGGAGAAGCTCCCGCGCGGTCGGGTTTCGACGTGCGACGATCCAAGCGGACGTATCGGCCAGGACAGGCCCGCGGCCACTCCAGACTTCGACGCTCACCGAGGCGAATCCGTTGCCGCGTTGAGCTCGTCGATCGCGTCGAGGTCGAGGTGGAATTCGCCCTCATCCATGGCTGACAGCAGCGCCTCTGCTGCGATTCTGCGCTCGTCGCGAGCCTCGAGCGCTGCGCGCGCCCCCTCGACTGCGAGCCGTCGTACGAGCGTTGCGTCAGCCTCGCGAGTTCCCGTTGCAACCCGTACCCGCTCCAGGGCGCCGGCGAGCTCAGGGTCGGATGTGACGGCGATCCTGGGATGTTTACTCGGCATTCTCTGCAGTGTAGCTCCCCCGAGTTACTCCCGACTGATTTGGCGCGACGCTATGCGCGTCGCCGCACTCTCGCCGAGACGGAGCGCCGGCGCCCATGGCGCCACTAGAATCGCGTCCTAGATGTCGAGCGTGATGGGGAATCCTCCCGCCGGGGTGGAGGAGCAGCGTCCGGAGGGGGCGGCGGCAGGCGCGTCCTCCGCCGCCCCCCCTGAGGCGCCAGCGAGCGCGCCGCAGGGGTACGTGCCCGCTCCCGAACCCCCAGCGCGCAGTTGCAGCCACTGCGGCACCCCGCTCGCGCCCGGGCAGGAATGGTGCCTGCACTGCGGCGCCGCTACGCGCGGCAACCTCGAGAACCCGCGCTGGCGCTCGACGACGGCGATCGCCGCGGGTGTCGCCGCGCTCGCCCTCGGAGCCGCGGCGGCCGCCTATGCGGCACTCGACCAGCACGCGCCCAAGCGCCCGGTGCGCACGATCGCGGCCGTGACCCCGCCGGCGACCACGCCCGTCACACCGGCGGTCCCGCCGGCGAGCACGAAAACGGCCGTGCCCGCCACGCCCGCCCACCCCACGCTGCCGATCCCGCAACAGAAAACGAAACTGGCGAAAATCCCGCTCACGGTGCCGGTCACGCCGACGCAACCGGCGGGCGAAGGCACCAAAGCCGCGGGCGAAGGCAGCCAGGGCAAAACTGGCTCCGGCAAAAGCGAAGGCGAAGGCGCGTCCAAAGGCACAGAAGGCTCCGGCAACGGCGAATCGAGCGAACCGGCCGCGATCGTGCTCGACACGAACGCCGCCAGCACCTACAACCCCTACTCGCTCCCCGCCACCCAGTTCGGCGACCCCAGCCTCGTGATCGACGGCGACACCGCCACCGCCTGGACCGCCGAGATCGACCCCACCACCGCCCCCGCGATGGCCGAGGGCGTGCTGCTCAACTTCAACTCCGAGCAGAAGCTCTCGGCGATGAAGCTCGTCACGCAGACCACGGGTATGACGGTGCAGGTCTACGGCACGACGCTCAGCAAACCACCCGAATCGATCGTCAATACCGGCTGGACGCATCTGAGCGCGCCGCGGGTGATCAAAAAACACGACGTGCGCATCAAGCTCGCCCAACCGAAGAAGGGCTTCCGCTACGTCGTGCTGTGGATCAGCAAGGCGCCCGCGGGCGACACCGGCACCGCCCAGGCGCCGGCGCGCGTGTTCGTCAACGAACTCGAAGTCTTCCCCGCGAGTTAGCCCGGCGCGCCGACGGTCCTAGCCGGCGCTGCGCCGGCGAGCGGTGCCGCGCGGGCGGGCCGCGGCGGGGCGTTTCGCGCTCCGCGCCGGCGCTTTGGTGCGCGGCGCCTGTTTGCCTCGGGCGGCGGCGGGGCGCCCGTTGCGGCTCATCGCGCCCGGCGACCACAGTTCATCGAGGAAGCCCGCGATCTCATCGGTGAGGCGCTCGGGGTGCACGCGCAGCTCGATCAGCGAGTCCGCTTCCAGCAGGCGCGCGTTGGGCATCTCGCGCGCGAGCATGCCCGCGTCGGAGAAGGGGTGGATGGGGTCGCGCGGGTGCCCGAGCACGAGCGTGGGCGTCATGAACGTGCGCCGCTCCTCGCGCGGTGGCGCGACGCGCCCGAAGAAGAGCCCCTGCAACACCGCGCCGCCGGGGCCCGGATCCTGGCGCACGAGGTCGAGCATGACGTTCCCCCAGTGCGGGAGGATCCAGCGCGGCACCGCGCGCGTTGCCCGCGAGAGCACGCGCATGACGGGCTCACCGAAGGTGAGCGACACCAGCAGCGGGGTGAACGCGAGCGCGCTGCCGAGCAGCCCGTTGTCGAGCACCGGCATCTCGATGACGAGGCCGCGCAGGCGCTCGGGGTTGTTGGCCGCCACCTCGAGCGCGGCGTTCGCGCCGAGCGAGGTGCCCATCACCGCGGTCCGCTCGAGCCCGAGGTGATCCATCAGCGCCACCACCTGCTCGCCGAAGGTGGCCATCGAGTAGCGCCACATGTCGCGCGGGCGGTCGGACTTGCCGTGGCCGAGCAGGTCGAGCGTGATCACGCGGTTGCCCCGCACCGCGAGGTCTTCGGCGAGCGGGCGGTGCATCTCCTGGGAGAGCAGCAGCCCGTGGAGGAGGATGAGCGGCCTGTCGGTCTCCTCCGCGCGTTCGCGACGCCCGGCGTCGTTGTTCTTTGGGACGCGTCCGTACTCGTGGTACGCCAAGCGCTGCCCCTCGAACCTGAAGTACGGCATGAGGGGCAAGCCTACTATGGGTTTGACCAGTCACAGGCGGCGGCGGCGCGCTAGCTTTGCCTGGACGGGGGCACTCAGACGAGCCCAAAGCCAGCTAACCAGGAGGACCCATGGCCAAGCAACCCCGCATCCTCGCCGGGCAGACGGCGGCGATCACCGGTGCCGCGCGGGGCATCGGCCGCGCCACAGCCAAAGCGCTGATAGCTCAAGGGCTGAAGGTCGCGATCGGCGACGTCGACTTCGAGGCCGCCAGGCAGACCGCATCCGAGCTCGGCGCGAGCACCGTCGCGCTACCGCTCGACGTCACCAGCCGCGAGTCGTTCGCGGCCTTCCTCGACGGCGCCGAAGAGCAGCTCGGCCCGATCGACGTGCTGATCAACAACGCCGGCATCATGCAGATCGGCCGCTTCATCGACGAGGACGACCTGACCGCGCATCGCATGATCGACATCAACCTGCACGGCGTCATCCTCGGCATGAAGCTCGCGCTCGAGCGCATGATCCCGCGTGACCGCGGGCACATCGTGAACATCTCCTCGCAGGCGGGCAAGTTCGGCGCGCCCGGGGGGGCCACCTACTCCGCCACCAAGCACGCCGTCGTCGGGCTCACCGAGGCGGTACGCGGCGAGCTGCACCTGATGGGCGCGCACGTGGACGTCAGCTACGTGATGCCCTACGCGGTCAACACCGAGCTAGGGCGCGGCCTCGGGGAGGCCCGCACGATGCACCGTCTCGAGCCCGAGGAAGTGGCCGACGCGATCGTGGAGGCGCTGCAGCTGGGCATCGTGGACGTGTGGGTGCCGAAGTCCGCCAAGCGCACGAACGTGCTCGCGGCGGTGCTGCCGCGCTCGCTCTCAGAGGGCATGGCGCGCGCGCTGAAGGCGGACCGCGTGCTCGCGGGCGCCGACATGGACAGCCGCCGCGACTACGAGCTGCGCGCCGCACGCTCGGAGCCCGGTCTGAAGGAGGGCTCCGCGCAGGCGCAGATCGCCCAGCCCGCCGAGCCACCACAGCCGCCCCGGGCGCCGCAGCCCCCCGCGATGCCCGACCTCGAGGCCGCCGATGCGCCCCAGCCGGTGGGCGAGGAGGTCGGCGGGGGGTAGCGCTCCCCACCGCCGGGCTTGGATCGATTCGACTGGACGCGCCGCCTCGCGGCGCGTCTCGTCCCAGCGGAGGCCGTCAGCGGGATCGCGTACGGCCTGATCGTGATCGGCGCCCTGCTCGCGGCTGAGAGCGGGCACCACGAGGGCTACCCCGACACGATCGCCTCAGCGCTGATCGCCACGGCGATCTACTGGCTGGCGCACTCCTACGCGGCCGCGCTCGGGCGGCGCATGCAGGAGCAGGAGCGCCTCAGCATCGCTGGGCTCTCGCGGGCGCTCGCGCACGACGGGGCGATCGTGAGGGGAGCCGCGATCCCGCTGTTCGTGCTGACGCTCGCGTGGGCGGTTGGCGCGAGGCTCGAACACGCGGTGAGCGCGGCGGTGTGGAGCTCGGTCGCGGCTCTCGTCGCCCTCGAGCTGACCGCCGGCATCGGCGCGCGCGCGAGCCGCGCGGAGCTCGCCCTCGACGTCGCGGTGGGCGCCGCGATGGGGCTCGGGATCCTCGCGCTGAAGGCACTGCTGCACTGAGCCCCGGCGTGCGACGCTCGATGCCAGCGCAGATGCGAGGTAACAGGAAGGGCTCCTCGCGGCGTATAGGGGACATGCACATCTCCGACGCGCAGCTGATCATCGCCTCGCGCGAAGATCCGCGCGCCTTCCGCGAGCTGTATGACCGCTGGGCGGAGCCGCTGCTGGCCTACCTCTACCGGCGCACCTTCGACGCGGAGGTCGCCGCGGAACTGCTCGCGGAGACCTTCGCGGTGGCCTTCGAGCGCCGTCGCCGCTTCAAGGACCTGGGGCGCCCGGGCGCGAACTGGCTCTACGGCATCGCCTCCAAGGAGCTCTCGCACTTCTTTCGCCGCCAGCAGGTCGAGCTGCGCGCGCTACGGCGCTTGAGGATCGAGCTGCCGGTACTCGACGAGGACTCGCTCGCGCGCATCGAGGCGCTGGCCGACGTCGAGGCGTATCGGCGCTGCCTCACGGAGGCGCTGGCGCGCATACCAGAGGGCGAGCGCGACGCCGTCGGCCTGCGCGTGGTGGGCGAACTGGATTACTCGGACATCGCCGCGAAGCTGCGCTGCAGCGAGGCGGCGGCAAGAACGCGCGTCCACCGTGGGCTGGCGCGCCTGAGCACTCTGATGGAGGTCGCACGATGAGCGAGATCCCGTTTGTGAGCCAGCTGGGCGATGCGCTCGAACGCGGCGCGGTGGCGGCCGGCACCCCTCGCCGCAGGTGGTCCTTGAGCCGGCACGCGCGCCTCGTGGTCGTCGTGGCGCTCTTGGCGATCGGCGGCGCGGCGAGCGCGGCGGCGTTGCTAGGCGGGTCAACCGCCACCGAGCTCGCCGCCAACGGCATCTCCTGCTACGACGCCGCCGGAGGCGTGACGGTGCTCTCGAGCGAAGGGCGGCCGCCGACCGTCGTTTGCTCCCAGGCGCTCAACGGCGCTCTGCCCGCCAGCCGCCTTATCGCATGCTTCGGGGGCGGCGGACCCAACGGCCCGCTGGTGCAGGTCTATACGGCGCGCCGGAGCGATGAATGTCAGCGCCGAGGGCTCGCGCCTCTGCCCGCCTCCTACGCCTCGGCGCAGGCGCGGGTGGCCGCACTGGGGAACGCGCTGCTCGCCGTCGAGGACAGCCGCGACTGCGTTCCATTGGCGGAATTCAAGGTGCGTGCACAGAGCCTGCTCGAGCAGCTCGGCTGGGCTGGCTGGGGCGTGCGCGTGGAATCCGGCACGAGGGGCACTTGCGGCTCGCTCGTGGAAGGCGGCGCGGGTAAGCCGGAGGTCTCGGGATCGCTGGAAGCCGGCCGCCGCACGCTCGTGTTGTGGGGCACGCCCCCGCGATCGGTGCTGGCCGGCGAACGCGCGACGTGGCGGGCACTCGACAACGCATCGGGGAGCAGCTGCCTCACGGTTCCAGCGCTCGAGTCCTACGCGAGCCGCGAGGCCTCAGCGCACGCCCTCAGTGCCGCCTTTGCGCTCACGCGCGAGCCGCGCTTCACGGGGATGGGCGATGGGCGCCAGGAGCGCTACGACGGTGGGTGCGCGGTGATGGGCTCCGTCGAACTCGCGCCCGCCGGCAGGCAGCTCGACATCCTCATCTACTCGCGCGAAGGCCCCGCGGCAGCGCCGCAGGGCGCATCTCCGCCGGCCTCGAGCTATAGCCGCAGCAGCTCGACCGAGCTGGGGAGCTCCGGCACCCAGGCGAGGCGTAGCATGGTGGGAGCCGATCGGAAAGCCACTGCTGAAAGGGGAGCGATGCCGCGCAAGTACATCGACTGCCGCGAGATGCCGAGCGAGAACCATTGCGACGTGGCGATGTCGGGCAGCGAAGAGCACGTTCTGGAGGCGGCCGCGCTGCACGCGGTGACGGCTCACAAGCACGAGGACACGCCGGAGCTGCGCGAGCAGCTGCGGGGGATGCTGAAAGAGGAGGTGCCGGGGGCGCTGGCCTAGGAGGCTCTAGCGAAACGGCTAGCGAAAGTCGGGCTCATCCGGGTTCCTCCGTCTTTCCAACGGCGACCGTTAGCTCGTTGCCCTCCGAGTCGGTGATGTGGCAATGCCAGCCGGGTGGCAATGGCTCAGTGAAGTAGTCGTCGCGGAGGGCTTCCACAAGCTCGAGCGCCTCCTCGTCTGTGAGGTAGACGGCGACTTCCTTGAGCGACTGCCCGTCAGGCCACGATTCCATGCGTGGACTCACTTCGGTGGGAGCGTGGTCAGGCTGCCTCCTCCACGGGTTCCGCGACTGCTCGCCGCGCGATGCGTCGCAGTTCGGCAGACAGCGTCCGATCCTCGGCCTCAGCGCGGCTTTCAAGCGCACCTACAAGGTCGGCGGGCATTCGTACGGAGATTTGAATTTGGTCCTTGCTGTCGTCCGGCATCTGGGCCTCCCGTTCGGGGTATGGGTAACGTCCGCCGAAGATCGCCATGTCGGACGAGAACATGCGACGCCCCATCCGGGACGACGTGGGGGGACCAGGCGAGACAAAGCGGGTTGGACCTTGTGTTCTGTCAGCCATGTCGCTACTATGTCGTTATACCACGACGCGGAGGTGACCTTGCCAACAGCAAGTCCAGAGAGCGACCGACTCGCAACTATCGATGACCTGACCAACGAACTCGTCGAGTGGCGCGCTGCCCTGACCGAGGCGCTGGGTGACGTCGCTACTGGCTTGACTAACGAGGCTTACCAACAGCGCGTCCAGGACACGGTGATGCGCCTCGTGCAGATGGATGACGAGTTGCACAGGGCCGACTTCGACCCGGAGTGGCTGGCCGAGTTTCGCGGCTTGCTGCTGGACAGCCTTCGGGCTATGCAGAACGAGGAGCCGCTCAACGCATTCGACAAGCTTCTCCTAAACAACGAGGCACTTCGCCATCTACTCCGCGATGCCATCGACGGCCACGTCGAGCGCAGCGAGGAGGACATCGGCGCGGTTGTGCAGCAGCTTCAACAGTGGCTTCCGCGCGTAAGTCAGCCGGAGTTGGCCGACCTCATGGGCATTTCGACCCGGCAATACCAGCGCTGGGGACAGATGCATGCAGAGCCAACGCGCCGCGCGCAGATCGTGGCGCGCTTGATGGCGATACTCAGGCGATCCTGGACGGATGCTGGGGTGGTGGCGTGGTTCTACCGGCCACGCCCAGAGCTTGACGACAAGGCGCCGCTCGATGTTCTCGACGACACCGCGTACGAGCAAGCCCTCTTCCGTGCCGTGAGGCAAGGAAGAGCTCAGCATGGTGCGTAGTCCGCAGGAAGTGCCGTTTTCCGACGTAGCGTTCCGTTATGCGGACTACGACACTCCCTTATGGTCGCGTCCCAACACGCGGGGCGGGCGCTGGCATGTTGAACGCACGGAACCGACGCAATACTTCTCGCTGTCGCCCGACGGCAGCTGGGCGGATCGGATTCGCCACGAGAATCTTCGGAACGAGACCGAGGTGGCGTTCATCCGCATGCCGTTGTGGGTCGCCAGGATCAACGAACAGAAAATCGCGGACTACCGCACCTTCGACAAGGCTGAGGCAGCTGGCTTTCCGCCGGACGCCCTCATCGATGATGATTGGGAGCGCTGTCAAGCCGAGGCCGAGCGGCTGAGGGGTCTTGGTTTTCGCGGCGTTCTGAGCCCAGCCGCGGCGTTGCCGGGCGACACGGCGCTAACACTCTTTGGCGGTCGCTACGCCGTCGATTGGGATAAAGAGCCCGGGCTTGTCTCGGCTATCCCCTCGAAGGTCGTGACCGTCGGAGCGCCGCCCGCTGGGCTCGTCGAGCATGTGCGGTTTTTCGGCGAAGAGCACAGCGAGTACGTTGCATACGCTTCCGCTCGCGCTCGTCGCGAAAGCGGACAGTAGTTCGCTGGGTTACTGCCCACCCCTCAATTGAGGTGTAGCCGATGCGATCGGGCCCACCACCCTGCACCACCATTGGTCTAGGGAGTTTCGCTAGACCCTCCTAGCAGCTGAGCAGGGTTGTCAGGGCTCATCTTCGCCGGCGGCGAGCTACACGCGCAGAACCTCGACCGAGGCGAACGCCGAGAAGTCGGGGTCCTGCGTGAGGACCGCGGCTCGCTGCTGCAGCGCCGTCGCCGCGATCCAGGCATCGTGCCTGCGTAACCTGCGCCCGGCGCTGAGCTCCGCGTCGGCTATGCGCGCGAAGAACGACGCGGTGCGCTCGTCGATCTCGAGAAGCGGGAAGGTGCTGCGCACGCTGGAGAGCGTCGCCAGGCGCCGCGCGCGCACGTCGGCATCACGAGCACGAAGGACTCCCAGCTCGAGCTCTGCGGCTGTCACGACGGAGACGGCGAGCTCGTCGGGCAGCTCGCCGAGCGGGCGTCCAGTCTCGGGAGCGATGAAGACCGAGGTGTCGGCGACCGCTCGCGTCACTCCCCCTCGATCAGCGCGCCCCGCACGTCGGCGAGATCTTCGAGCAGCGCTGCGTCTGCGCTGGCGCTCTCGATGATGCGCCGCACGGTAGTGCCGGCGACCCACGGCGACCGACGGGCCGCGTGCGGGACGATGGCGGCCACGGGCGTCCTATTGACCGTCAGCGATAGCTGCTCCCCTGCTCGCACCGCGGCGACCACGTCGGCCGTGTGGTTGCGCAGCTCGCGGACGGATACCTCTCGGGCCACCAGGCAAGCGTAGCACGCCGTAGCGTACGATGCTACAGCGAGTTAGGCCGAGCCCAGCCAGTCCGCGATCAGGCCGCCGATGAGGGGTCCCTGGTCCTCCTGCAGGAAGTGGCTCGCGTCCTCGATCTTGCGCGGGTGCTCGCGGCCGATCATCTCGGCGAAGTGCTCGCCGACGGTGAAGGGCAGAATGGGGTCGGAGTCGGCCCACAGCATCAGCGTGGGGCGGCGGTCCTGCTTCATGGCCTGCGCGACGCGTTCGCCGGCCGCTGCTCCGGGCGCGTCGGGAGAGGTGGGGAGCATCAGCGGGAAGGCGCGCGCGCCGGCCTTGGAGGCGGCGTCGGGGTAGGGCGCCTCGTAGGCGGCGATGACCTCATCGCCGGGGTCCCGCTTGCAGGCGCCGCGCACGAGCATGCCGACAGGCAGGTCCTCGGTGCGCGCGACGAAGTCACGGAAGGCGATCCAGGCGTCGGTCATGCGCTGGCGGCCGGTGAAGAGGCCGGTGTCCATGATCACGAGGCGCTCGATGCGCTCGGGGTTCTCGACGGCGAGGCGCAGCCCGATCGGCCCGCCCCAGTCGTGCACGACGGCGGTGGCGCCGCGGATGTCGAGGTCCTCGAGCAGCGTGGCGGCGAGCTCGCAGTGGGCGGTCGTAGGTGTAGAAGTCGAAGTCGGTGGGCTTGTCAGAGCGCCCGAAGCCGGCGAGGTCGGGCGCGATGCAGCGAAAGCCCGCGTCGCGCACGGGCGGGATCACCTTGCGCCACAGGAACGACCAGGTGGGCTCGCCGTGGAAGAAGATCACGGGCGCGCCCTCGCCCTCGTCGATGTGCGCGAGCCGCAGCCCGTCGACCTCGCGATAGGACGACTCGAACGGGAAGTCGGGGAGCCCCTCGAGCGCCTCCGCGGGCGTGCGCACGGCGGCGGTCACGCGTACCCGTCGGCGAGCCGTCGAGGCCCGGTCGCGGAGCCCTCAGCGAGCACCGATGGTCATCCCCCGCGTCATCGCGCGGCGCAGCATATCCGCTAGTGCATCGGCTAGTCTCGCGCCTTGCCGATGCCGCTCGCAGCGCTCCATCTCCAGCTCGCGCCGATCCTCGCGGCGGAGAAGAGCAAAACGGCCTTCTACATCGTGGGGGGCGTGCTCGTGGTGTGGGCGTTCGCGCTGTCGTTGGGGATCGGCACGCGCCGCCCGGAGTTCCCGGGGAGCCTGAAAGGCCAGCGGGTCGTGATGGGGGTGACCACGGTGCTCGTGTTGGCGACGCTCGCGAGCGCGGTCCTCACCTCGGGCTCGCCGGGGACGCAGGCGAAGATCGAAAAGAACAGCACGTAGTCCTCGCGGGCGCGGAAATCCCAACCCAGCCGGCGGTGAGCACCGGCACGAGCAGCACCGCGAGCACCGCGAGCCCACCGACCTCGACGGCGCCCGCGCAAGCGCCGCCGGTGGCGAGCGAAGGCGGCCACAAGCTGGCGATCGCGGCGAACCCCGAAGGCCAGCTCTCCTACAACACGAAGACGCTGGCGGCGAAGGCGGGCAAGGTGACGATCACGATGGCGAACATGGCGCCGCTGGAACACAACATCACGATCGCGGAAGGCACCAAGGTGCTGGGCGCGACGCCGACGTTCAAAGGCGGCTCGCGCACGCTCTCGGTGACGCTGAAGGCCGGGAAATACGTCTTCTACTGCTCGGTCCCGGGCCACCGCCAGGCGGGTATGGAAGGCACGCTGACGGTGACGCAATGAAGCTGTACGTCTGTTGGGGAACGTTCCCCACGCCGCGCCCGGGCGGGCACCCGTGCGCGAACGCCTACCACGCGCTGCGCGACGCGGGCCACGACCCGGAGCTCGTGAAGAGCCTACGGCCTGGGGATGCTTCCGGAGATGCTTGAACCGCACGCGCGGCAGGCGCGAGGTGAAGGAGCTGACGGGGAACCAGTGGGTGCCGACGCTGGTGCTCGACGACGAGCAGCGTCATCGACGGCTCGCAGGCGATCGTGAGATGGGCGGCGGCCAACCGCGCGTAGCCGGCGCGCGCGGCCTCGATCTCCCCGGCGGCGGCGCGCCGCAGCTGCTGCTCGAGTTCTGCGTCCGCCCGCTGGGCGGTGCGCGCGAGCGCGAGTGCGAGGGTCGCCCAGAAGGCGATCATCAGGAACACGGCTACGGCGATGAGGATCACGAGCTGAGCACCTCGAGCCCCCTTTAGCTCTCGCTGGAGCCTCCCAGGGGCTTCGGACGCCTTCTTCCGCGCGCGCGAGCGCGTTCCTCTTTTTCAGCGCAGGCGCCAGGCGAACAGCAGCGCGGCGACGGAGGTGGCGAGGTTGAGGCTCGAGACGCCGGCGCGCATCGGGATGCCGATGCGCGCGTGCGCGCGCGCGAGCAGCTCGTCGCTGAGGCCCTGGCGCTCCGTGCCGAAGGCGAGCACCGCGCGCGCGTCGGCTCGGCGGGATCGAGCGGCTCGCCGTCGGGGTCGAGGCGAGCAGCGGGCGTCCGCAGTGAGCACCGCTCGAGGCTCGCCAGCCGGCACACCGGCAACGCGAAGTGCAGGCCGGCGGCGCCGCGCAGGGCGTCGGGATGCCAGGGGTCGTGCGTGCCGGTGGTGAGCACGCCGGCGGCGTCGGCGGCGGCGGCGACGCGCACGCAGGCGCCCATGTTGCCGAGGTCGCGCGGGTCCTCGAGCAGACACGACGGGTGAGTCGGCGGGCGATGCGAGCACCTCGGCCGGGGTGGGACTGCGGGCGCGCGGCGAGCGCGATCACGGGCGTGTTGGGCGCGAGCGGCGCGAGCTGCTCGAACATCTCGCGCCTGACGGGCCGGGCGAGCGCGAGCATGGGCTCGGCGACGTCGGGCGCGAGCTCGATCGCGAGCGCCTGCAGCTGGCGGCGTCGGGGGTGAGCAGCAGCTCGATCTGCGCGCCGAAGCGCAGCGCGTGCTTGAGGGGGTGAAAGCCTTCGAGCACCGCCAGCGTCTGGTCGCGGCGGGCGCGCCCGAAGCGGGGTATGAGCGTGCCTTCGCTGTCCACGGCGGTGTGCGCGCCGTCCGTCACGCGGGCGCGAGCAGGTACTCGGCGAAGATGCCATCGCGCGAGTGCACGACGTCGGGGATCTGAAAGGCGCTGCGCTCGATCATCGGCTCGAGCAGCCAGCTGAAGGTGGAGTGCTCATCGCGCACGTGCTCCTCGAGCTCCTCCGGGCCCAGTCCGCCTCCGAGCTCTCGCCGCCGCTGGCGCACCACGCCTCGATGCGCTCGGCGGCGGCGTGGGGGTCGAAGTCGTAGACGACGTCGCAGAGGCGCGGCAGGCCGGCGGGGGAGAGCATCGCGCGCAGCCTGCACAGGGCGAGCGCCTTCCAGAAGTCGGGGAGGTGGTGGAGGGATAGCCTCAGAAGTTCGAGTTCTAAGCCTTGCCGCCACAAGGCTCCAGCGCCTGCCGTGGCTGCGCGGCCCGCGAAGGTCACTCATCGTAGGTCCAGGGTTTGGGAGCGTGAGCCTAATGCTGCGGCCGCCGTTGGTCGACAGGGGGAGCGAGGGTTCTCGCCTGTGGCTCGCAAAGATCCAGCTTCACATGGTCATTCCATCGGATGTGGTTCGGCTCTGGGCGCGAGCGGTAGACAGGTAGGGCTCGCTGTCGAGGCTCGAGACGCGATCAGCTCGATGGCCTCAGTCTTCGAGACTCGCCGTGGCGCAATCATGCTCGTCGACGGCTCAGGGCAGATCTGTCTGGCGAACGCTGCAGCTGAGCGTATGTTCGGCTACGGTCAGGACGAGCTCGTTGGCCGACTGGTCGAGGTGCTGATTCCGCATCGCTACCGTGGCCGCCACACCGGACAGCGTGCGCGTTTCCTTGCGAGTGGGAAGGCGCGGCCGCTCGGTGCGGGTCTCGAGCTTGTGGGCATGCGCCAGGACGGGGTCGAGTTCCCGGTAGATATCAGCATCAATCCGCTCGAGATTGCGGATGGCACGTTCATGCTCGCGACGATCCTGAACCGGCCTCCGAGCGGGCCGGTGGTGCCTGGCCGCGCTCCCGCCTGACATCGCCGCGCGTCGAGTCCCACCCTTCATGGAGACGAAGAGCGGGCGCGAGGCTAGCCGTAAGGGAGGGGGATGAGAACTCTGAAAGCCGAGAGGCTGTCCAGCGCGAGGCGCTAGTAGATGAAGTCGGCGGGCTCGCCCCGCGTGCTCGTAGCTGAGCAGGCCGGCATGGACGAGCTGCACGTTCTGCAGGCCCAGCCGCGCGAGCTTGCGATCGAGGCGCGCGAGCATCGGCTCGGAGACGTCGATGGCGATCACGCACGCGCAGAAGGGCGCGGCGGCGATGGCGAACTGACCGGTGCCCGCGCCGAAGTCCAAGACGAGCGAATCCGCGCGCAGGCCGTGCTCCCGCAGCAGCGCGACCTCCTGGGCGGCGCCCGCGTCCTCCTTGGCGTCGTAGCGGGCGACGTGGTCGGCGTCGAGGTTCTCGCGCCCGGCGCGGGCGAGCTCATCGACCATCCAGCCGGGCGTGCGAGTCGTTGCGTCGCCGTCGAGTTGCACCCCCGCTGATTCAACCAGCAAGAGGGCGGCTCCATCGGCGCGCGTCGCCACTAAGGTGTCAGTCGGTGAAGCTCGAGGGCATCCACCACATCAGCTGCATCACAGCGGACGCGGCGGCGAACGTGGAGTTCTATACGGGCGTGCTCGGGCTGCGGATGGTCAAGCGCACGGTCAACCAGGACGAACCGAGCGTCTACCACCTCTTCTACGGCGACGAGCACGGCTCGCCGGGGATGGACCTGACCTTCTTCGAGTATCCGGGCGCGGCGCCGGGCCGGGCGGGCGCGGGGATGGTGCACAGGATCATCTGGCGCGTGGCCTCGCCCGAGAGCCGCGAGTTCTGGAAGGCTCGCCTGGGCCACCACGGGTTGGCGGCCGAGCTGACGGCGGACAGCGTGCTCTTCTCGGACCCCGAGGGCCTCGAACACGAGCTGCTCGTCTCGAGCGCCTCGGACCCGCCGCTGACGGCGGAGGACCCGGAGATCCCCCCGGAGCACGCGCTGCAGGGCTTCGAGGGGGTGCGCGCGTACGCGAGCGCGCCGGCGCACAGCGAGGGCCTGCTGTCGGAGGGCCTCGGCTTCGTGCGCAGGGACGGCGAGCGCTGGGAGGTCCGCGGCGAGGAGCGCGGCGGCACCTACTCATACGACCCGGCGCCTCCTGAGATCAACCGCAGGCAGGGCGCGGGCACGGTCCACCACGTCGCCTTCGCGGCGCGTATGGAGGACATCGACGCCTGGCGCGAGCGCGTGGGCGCCTCGGGCGCGCGCCCGACGAACGTGATCGAACGCTTTTACTTCAAAAGCGTGTACTTCCTGGAGCCGAGCGGCGTGCTGTTCGAGATCGCGACGATGGGGCCGGGCTTCGCGGTGGACGAGGACGAGGCGCACCTCGGTGAGCGCCTGTCGCTGCCGCCGACGCTCGAGCCCATGCGCGCGCGCATCGAGCCGAACCTGAAGCCGCTGCCCTACCCGCCGGCGTGGCGCGCGGCGGCCTGAGCAGCGCACCCAGCGAGCAGGCCGCGGGCGAGCGCCACGCGGCTCTGAACGACGCCGCCGGCGAGGCGGGCCTGCGACTGATCACGATCCCGATCAGCCACTACTGCGAGAAGGCGCGCTGGGCGCTCGAGCGCGCGGGAATCGGCTACCGCGAGGAGCGCCACATCCAGGGCATCCACCGCATCGCCTCAAAGCGCGCGGGCGGCGCGGGGACCGTCCCGGTGCTCGTGACGGCGAAGGGGCCGATCAGCGACTCGGCGGACATCCTCGAGTGGGTGGATGCGCTCCTACCGGCGGAGCGGCGGCTGTTATCCCACGAGCCGGCGGCGCGCGGGCGCGAGGAAGCGCTGTGCGTGCGCCTCGACGAGCTGCTCGGGCCGGCGGGCAGGCGCCTGATCTACGTGCGCATGTTCGCGCACCGCCGTGAGCTGCTGCTCGAGTTCAACAACGTCGGCATCCCGCGCTGGGAGGACCGCTTCGCACGCGTCGGCTGGCCTGCGCTGCAGCACCTGGTGGCGCGCATGCTCGGCATCCGCCCGGGGATCGAGGTGGAGGACGAGGCGACGGTGTGGCACGAGCTCGACCACGTGGCGGAACTGCTCGCGGACGGGCGCCCCTACCTCTGTGGCGAGCGCTTCGGCGCGGCCGACCTGACGTTCGCGGCGCTGTGCGCGCCGGTGCTCCTGCCCGAGCGCTACGGCACGACGTTGCCCCAGCCCGCGGCGCTCGACGAACAGACCGCGGCGCTCGTGCGGCGTGCCCGCGCACACCCCGCGGGGGCGTTCGCGATGCGGATGATCGCCGATGAGCGCCCGTAGAGTGGCGCGCGGAGAGTTCACGCGATCACCACCGGCCGCAGACGCGCCCGGAGAGCTCACGCGATCACCACTCGCGGCGGGCGCGCGAGTGGGACACTTCGAGCACTCTCATAGGCGAATGCAGAGGAGCTCACATGAAGTACCTCATCAGCGCCACACCCGGTCCGATGCCGCCAACGCCCGAGCAGTTCGACGCTGCGCTGGCCTGGCTTGACGGAAAGGTCGGCGACGGCACCTTCGATTGCATCTACGGGTACCTCGAGGGGGGCGGCTTCAGCATCACGAACGCCGGCTCCCACGGCGAGGTTCTGGACATGATGGCCGACTACCCGCTGTTCGGGATGGTCACCTGGGAGATCCGGCCGCTGCTCGAGTTCAGGGAGGGAACCGACAAAATCCGCGGGAAGCTGGCCGAGGCCCACGCGGCGATGGCTGGCGCCTAGCACGCAGGTCCCGCAAACGGACGGCGGGGACGGCCGAAGCGCTGCCCCCGCCGCTTGACGGCGTGGAGCCGGCGTCCGACTCGACGCCACGCCTACCACATCCCTCCGCGCACCGGTGCCATCGAGGGGTGGCCGGCGCGGCGTGTTTCTCGCATTTTGCGGGAACTATTGCCGGCCGCCACGCACGTCAATGCTCGTTGACGTTAGTGTCGATCCCATCCGGGGCCGTCAGGGAACCCCGGCGAGGGCAGCGGACGCGACATGGCGGTGGGGCAAACGGATGGGCTTGCGCGCCATGTTGGGCGGACGCGCACAAGAACCCAAACGTGAAACGGGGGACTACATGAAGCGATCTCCACTGAGAGCAAAGAGACGACGCGGGCTGCCGCGAATGAGGCTGCTGCTGCCGGCGGTGCTGGCGGCGGTCGCGCTGAGCGCAGTCTGGGCGTCCTCGGCGTCGGCCTTCGAATGGTGGGTCGGGACCCAGGCCGAACCGAAACCGCTGGGCGCGGGCAACAAACTGCCGATCAACTCCGCCGGCAAGGTCAAAGGACCCTTCACCTTCAAGTGGGGGCACAAGTTCGAAGTGAAATGCAAAGGCGTGAAATACAACGGCCTGTTCCTCGAAGGGCCGGTGTTCATGGGCGCGGAAAGCATCGCCTTCGAAGAATGTGCGGCCAAGAAACCCAAAAAAGCGACGCTCGTCGGCGGCAAACTCGAAACGGCGAAACTGCACGGCGAAATCAAACCGGGAGCCCCGGTCAAATTCGCGTTCGAACCGGCGGGTGAGACGCTCACGTCATTCACCATCGAAGCGCCGAAAAAGCGTCCCCACCACCGTGCGTCGCTCCTGTGCACCTACCACGTGTCGGTGCTCGGCAACCTGAGCGGCACCCTCGGCAACGCGGAAGTGATCAGCACGGAAAAGACGTTCGAATTCGCGAGCACCGGCCTGGTGTTCAAAGGCAGCCGCAGCTGCGTGCCGGCGGCGAGGCTCGGCGCCACCCCGGCGGGGACGCCGAAGGAAGAAAAGGAACGGATCCTTCGCGAAGAGGCAGAATGCAAGGCCCGCCAAAAAACTCCGACCGAATGCAAGAAGGTCTTCAAGGAAGCAAAGAACTTGAAGAAGTTCGAAAAGGAAGAAAAAGAAGAAGAAGAAGAAGCTAAAGAAGAAGGAACGGAAGAAGCCGAAGAAGCAGCCGGAACGGAAGGCGAAAGCAACAAGGGCAACACGACCTACAGCGCGACCGAAGGCTGGGGCGTGCAGTAGGTACTAGGTGGATGTCCGCCGCGCCCCTCGGGGCGCGGCGGGCGCCATCAGGCGAGTGAAGGCAGTCGCCGCCGGGGGTGGTTCAGCGGCGTAGGGGAGCGTAGGATCGTGCCTGACATGGAGCGGCAAAGCGCGGACGGCAGGGAGGCCTTCGGCGGGCGCGCGATGACGCGACGCTCGCTGCTTGGGCGCGCCGCCTCGCTCGGCCTCGCCGCGTCAACGATGGGAGCACTGGAGGTGCTCGCGCGTGTGCCACCGCGGGCTGCGGCGGCGAGCGGCCGGGGGCTGCCGGAAATCCAGTTCGCGATCGAGCGCTACATCCCGCCGGCTTCGAGGGTCGAAGGCGTGGCAGTCCGCCCCGGCCCGGTGTACACGACGTTCGCCACGATCGCGCTCGCGCGCACGCCCACGCTCGCCGACCAGGGGGTGCTGAGCAGCGCGCTGGCGAAGGTCGAGGCCACCTATCCCTTCAGCCCGTCGGGCGTGTTCACGACGGTCTCCTACGGCATCCCCTACTTCGAACGCCTCCCCGGAGGGATGACGGGGCCGTTGGTCGCCGCACGCATCCCGCGGCTGACCTCCGCACCGGAGCGCTTCGCGTTGGAGGAGGCGATGCCCGGACCGACGGATGTGTCCCCCGCCAACCCGTCGGTGAGCAAGCTTCGCTTCAACGTGCCCGTGCAGATCGAGGCCAACGACATGCTGCTCACGCTGCGCAGCGACTCCACGGCGGTGATCGAGGACGTCCTCGCCTGGCTGTGCGGGGAAAGCGAGATGCTGGGCGGTAGCGCCGTCGGCGCCTCCGGCCTCGGTGAACTGTTCGAGGTCACCTCGAGGCGGCTGATGTTCAACCAGCCGGGCCTTCCACGCGCCGTCGCGGACGCACAGCAGCTTCCCTACGCGGGCACGATCAACCCGGCCTCCTCGATGTGGATGGGCTTCTCAGACGCGCAGGTCGGCAGCAGCGGGCCCGCGGCGATCACGACCTTCCTCGGGGACAAGACGATGAAGCTGACCTCGGCCAAGGCGGGTGACTATTTCGCGCGTGCATCGATCGTGCACCTCTCGCACGTGATCCAGGACCTCGAGCAGTTCTATGAACGTCCCACGGAAACATTCACCCGTCGCGCGGCGGAGATGTTCACCTCCAACCCTCCTCCCAGCACCGGCAACCCCGACCAGTTCACCAACGGCGGCGGCCCGGCGTTCATCCCCAACTTCTTCGTGGGGCCGACGGGCGCCGAACGCGAAGCCGCGGGCGAGCGCACCTTCGACGGCCAGGGCCACATCGGGCATATCAGCGGGCTGCAGCGCTCGAGTCGCGCGCGCAACACCAAGGCGATCCACATCCGCGCGGACGGTCCCGGATTCGACGCGCTCGACGTCCCCGACGGCTCTGGACAGCCGAAGCTGCAGTTCAGCATCTTCGTGCCGACGGCGGACTTCTTCGCCACGATGCGCCGCAACCAGGCCTCGCTCGATCTCGCCCAGCAGTACGGCGTACGCCCGGAAAATCTCGGCCTGGAGCGTTTCATCACCGCCACGCGGCGCCAGAACTTCCTGGTGCCCGCGCGCCGCCACAGAGCCTTCCCGCTGCTCGAGCTGGCCTGAGGGCGCCGCCCGTCAGGTCCCCGCGAAGCCCTGAGCTAAGGGGCTCTGGATATCCGGAATAATGGCCGCATGGCCAGGGTGCTGGTCTCCTTCGAGGACACGCTGCTGCGAAAAGTCGACCGTGCGGCCCGCACCAGCGGCCTGACGCGGAGTGCGTATCTGGCGCAACTCGTCGAGCGCGATGCCGCCAAGCGCGAGGGCCCCGGGAAGAGCGCCGCGGTTCACACCGCGCTTGGAGAACTCGACGAGCTATTCGCGGGCACCCCTTACGAGGATTCCACGGAGGCGATCCGCGCCGGGCGGGGCGCTCGGTGACCGAGGCGGTTCTCGACGCCACGGTCGTCCTGAAGTGGTTCCGCGCAGCGGGAGAGCAGAACGTCGAGGCTGCGCGTGCGGTGCGCGCGGCGTTCGGACAGACTGGGCCTTCTGACCGGCACGGATGAGACCCTCACAGACAGTCGATCCAAGGAGCCGCGATGCCCGGACCCGGACGCAACGATCCCTGCCCGTGTGGCTCAGGCCGCAAGGTCAAGCGCTGCTGTGGACAGCAACGTGGCCCCTCCGAGGACCAGCTCGCCCGCGCCCACACCGCGTTGCTCGCGCGCGAAGCCGCCGCCGAGCTCCACGGGCTATCCGAGAGCGCCCTGCATCACCTCTGGGAGCGACTCATCGACCTCCCGAGCATCGATATCTCACTCCTCGTCACGCTCCCCAAGCTAATCGGCCCAGACCTCAAGCGCCTGCACGAATCGATCGCCGAGGACGACCCCGACTGGGGCTGGGACGCCCTCACCGCCGTCGCCGAACAAATCGACACACACCAACAACGAGCAACGCTCGCCGACGCGCTCATCCAGCTGCGCGATCAACGACGCATCGACCGCCGCCAGGCCGCCGCCGCGATCATCGACCTCGACAGCAACTCAACCCGCTTCATCGCCGCAAGCCTCCTACAAGCCGTCGCCATCTCAGCCGGCGTCGAGCGCACCCCCGGCGGCCTACAGCTCGCCGCCTAAGCCCCGCCGTTTGTCCGGGGCAAGTAATCAGCGACGACCGCGAGATCCTTCGCGCCGCCCCAGGCCTCAGCAGATCGCTTGCGGACTACGCCTGAGGCTGGCGAGCGCTCGCCGCCGACCGTCAGCCCCCCGGCGGGCCCGCCTGCACCATCGCCTCGAAGTTCTCATACAGCCGAGGCTCGCCGAGCCCCTCGCGCTGGCGCAGCGCGGCCGGCCCGACGCGCGCCCACACGCCTTCGAGCCACAGCCAGTCGTGCACGAGCTCTGAGCTGATCAGGTCGTGCTTCACGAGTGTGCCGATCAGCTCGCCGAAGCCGAGCATCGTGCGCACCGGCTTGTCCATGACGTCGGCCGTCTGCGGGTCGAAGTCCTCGCCGAAGATCACCGGCATCGCCTCGTCCATGCCGAGCGCGGTGCTGAGCTGGGCCAACTGGATAAGTAGCTGCGCGTCTTCGCGCCTTGGAGCTGCCATCAGAGCCTCCTGCCGTCGGATTTAGTGCGCCCGCGGGGGGGAAGCTACTCTCAGCGGCGCGAGCGAGGCGAGTGACGCTCGACGACCGCGCCCCACTGCGAGTCCTCGACCCAGCGGGGCTCGCTCTCGCGCAGGAATCGTGCGAGCAGCTGCGATAGCTCCTCGGGCTCTTCCAGGTGGGGGAAGTGCGCGGCCTTCGGGATCGTCGCGAAGACGCTGCCCGCGATCGCCTCGTGCGCGAGCTGCCCGTGCTCGATCGGGATCGTCCTGTCACGCTCGCCCCAGATGATCATCGTTGGCACGTTCGCGAGCAGCCCGAGGCGGTCTGTGGCGCTCACGCGCTGCCCGTGCACGTCGATCACCGAACGCAGCGTGTGCAGGAACGCTTCGCGTGCCGGGCGGGTCTCCAGCGGCCGCAGCGCGCGTGCGATCGCCTGCAGGTAGATGCCGGTCTCGATGCCGCGGTCGCGCAGGCGCGCGCCGCCGCCGGCGAGCGCTCCGATCAGGCGCGGGCGGATCGTGGCCGACAGCAGCGCCGAGACTCCCGGCAGTGCCGCGCTTCGCAGCAGCGGGCTGACCTCGTGTCCGAGGCCCCCGCTCGAGATCAGCACGAGGCGCTCCACGCGCTGGGGGAACTGGTAGAAGAACTGCATCGCCACGCCGCCCCCGAGCGAGTGCCCGACGACGCTCGCGCGGTCCACGCCGATCGCCGCGAGCAGGTCGCGGATGCTGGCGGCGTGCGCGCCGAGGGAGTAGTCACCGCGCGGCGCCGCGGAGTCGCCGTGGCCGATCAGGTCGGGCGCGATCACGAGGTGCTCGCGCGCGAGCTCGAGCGCGACCGTGCGCCAATGGCTCGACGAGTTCAGCATCCCGTGGATCAGCACGACCGGGGGCCCCGCGCCCGCGACGCGGTAGACGACGCGTCGCCCGTAGAGCTTGATCTCCCACTCCTCGAAGGTGCCCGGGCCCGGCGCTGCGAGCCCGGCGCCGTCGGCCGCGATCGCCTCGCGGCGGTCCTCGGTGGCGGGTGTGTCGCTTCCCACGCCCCGACCTACCCCACTACCGGAGAAAGGCAACACCATCGCCGGTCATAGGATTTCAGCCGTGTCGGCGAGCTCGATGGCCCATCAGGTGCGCGCGGCGAGCCCCGATGATGCGCCGGCGTGCGCGGCGATCTATGCCCCATACGTCGAGCAGACGGCGATCACCTTCGAGCTCGAGCCGCCGACGCCGGCGGAGATGGCCGCGCGCATCACCACCTGCTCGCGCAAGCACGCCTGGCTCGTGCTCGAGGACGCCGGCGCGGTGGTGGGATACGCCTACGGCGGGGTCTTTAACCGCCGCGCCGCCTACCGCTGGGCGTGCGAAGTCAGCGTCTACCTCGAGATGGGCCGCCGGCGCACCGGCGCGGGCCGCGCCCTGTATGAGGCGCTGCTCGCACGACTCGCCGCGCGGGGCTACCGTCAGGCGATCGGCGGCATGACGCTCCCGAACGATGCGAGCGTGGGTCTTCACCGCGCGCTCGGCTTCGAGCCCGTCGGGACCTACCGCGACATCGGCTACAAGCTCGGGCATTGGCACGACGTCGCCTGGATGCAGGCCCCGCTCGGTGGCGCCGGCGAGCCGCCGCCCGAGCCGCGCTGACGGGGGCGGGGCCGCTGGCAGGCGCGGCTGCCCGCCGGGCGTCGCGGGCTAGCGCTTGCGCGGAGGCTGCTTGCTGAGGCGCTCGAGCTCGCGTCCGAAGGCGGCCTCGACCTCGTCTGACATCGTCAGCTGGTAGGCCGCGAGCAGCGCCGTCGAGGAGGTCGGGCGCAGGCGGTCGATCGACTCCGTTATCTCGGCCCAGCGCTCCTCCGGGTAGCCCTCCTGGGCGAAGGGCTTCCAGACGTCCTCCAGGAACAGCTTCACGAACTCGCGCGCGACCGTGCGGCACTGGCTGCGGACTTTCCCGATCGCCGTGAGCGCGTGCCTGAGCGACACGCCGCGCGCGACGACGTCCTGGGCGACGTCGATGAGCGTCGGCACCGGCGCCTCGTAGCGCCCGTCGCCGAGCGCTGTGAGCAGCCCCATGCGCACCGCGCGCTCGAGCGCCTCCGCGTCGGCGTCCTCGCCGAAGCGCTCCTGCAGCTCCTCGACGGTGAAGACGGCCGGTTCCTCGCTCTCATACGGCGTGTTGATCGCGTCGGTCAGGCTCAACAGCTGCTCGGGGGCGACGTTTCCGCTCTCGAGCAGGCGTTCGATCGCGCGCAGGTTGAAGCCGTCCCCCTGCATGCGCGCGATCAGGCGCAGGCGGGCCAGGTGCTCGGGGCCGTAGTAGCCGATGCGATCGCGCACCTCGGGGGCGGGAAGCAGTCCGCGCGCGCGGTGCGCGCGGATGTTGCGCACCGTCATTTCGCTCTTGGCGGCGAGCTGTTCGATCGTGAGGCTGTTCGGGCTCGTGCTCGCCATCGCCCAAACCATACCGCCAGCAGCCGAGACATCGAACAACGTGCCATCAAATCGTGTAACATTGATCCATGGCAGGGTTATCTAGCTCGAACACGGCCCCCGACCCGAGGAGCAGCGCAATGTCCCCGAGCCTCGCCAGCACCCAGCGCAGAAGCGGCGGCGTGCCGTCCCGCCTGGCGCGCGGGCTGCTGCGCTCGCGTCTTGTGGGTGCGCTCGCCTACCCGCACGGCGTTGACCGCTACGTCGAGCTTCTGAGCCCGCTCGCGCTCACGCACGGCGTGCGCGCGGAGGTCACCGCGGTCCACCACCAGACGCCCAGGAGCGTCACGCTCACGCTGCGCCCGAACGCCAACTGGCGCGGTCTTCGCGCCGGCCAGTTCGTCGGCGTCGGCGTCGAGGTCGACGGCGTGCGCCTGACGCGCCCCTACTCGCCCGCCGGGCCCGAGCAGGTCTCCCACGAGCAGCTCGAGCTGACGGTCTCCACGCACCCCGAGGGCAGGCTCTCGCGGCATCTGCGCAGCTGCGCACGACCGGGAATGGTCGTCGACCTCACCCAGGCCGAGGGCGAGTTCACGCTCCCCGACGCGCGGCCCGAGCGGGTGCTGCTGGTCAGCGGCGGCAGCGGGATAACGCCCGTGATGGCGATCCTGCGCACCCTTTGTGAGGAGGGCTTCGACGGCGAGATCGGGTTCCTGAACTACGCGCGCTCACCGGAGCTCGCGCTCTACGGCGCCGAGCTCGAACGCCTCGCACGCCTCCACGCCAACGTCCGCGTCGCGCGCGCCTTCACCGCCCCCGCACGATCACCCCTCACGGGCCGCTTCTGCCGGGAGCATCTGGCGGCCGTCGCCTCGGCCCACGCCGGGGCGGCTACGTTCGTGTGCGGTCCTCCCACGCTCATCGATGCGGTCCGCGGCGTCTGGGCGGAGGATCACCTGCCCGCGCCGAGCGTCGAGACGTTCACCGCACCGGCGTTCGCGATCGACACCGGGGCCGCCCACGGCACGATCGCCTTCGCGCGCAGCGGACGCGAGGTCGCCAACAGCGGCCTGCCGCTCCTCGAGCAGGCCGAGGACGCCGGGCTTGCCCCCGAGCACGGGTGCCGCATGGGGATCTGCAACACCTGCAGCGCCCGCAAGCGCAGCGGCCGCGTGCGCAACCTGCTCACCGGCGAGATCTCCGCCGGCAGCGACGAAGACATCCGCATCTGCGTATCGGCGCCCGTCGGAGACGTAGCGCTCGACCTCTAGCAGCCCAACCCAGAAGGAGCCACCCATGACAGACGCACGGCCCACCCTCACCGCCGAGGAGCTCGACGCGCTCGGCGCCGAGCTCGACGCGATCCGCGCGCGCGTGGTCTCAGAACTCGGCGAGCGCGATGTGAACTACATCAACGCGGTCATCCGCGCCCAGCGCGGCCTCGAGGTCGCGGGCCGAGGGCTGCTGTTCGCGAGCTTCTTCCCGCCCGCATGGCTCGCCGGGACGACCGCGCTGGCCCTCTCGAAGATCCTCGACAACATGGAGATCGGCCACAACGTGATGCACGGCCAGTACGACTGGACCGGCGATCCGCGCCTGAACGGCAAGAGCTTCGAGTGGGACACGGCCTGCCCCGGCGATCAGTGGCGCCACTCGCACAACTACATGCATCACACCTTCACGAACATCCTCGGCAAGGACCGCGACATCGGCTACGGGATCCTGCGTATGTCAGAGGATGAGCGCTGGCGCCCCTACTACCTCGGCAACCTGCTGTGGGCGGGGCTGCTCGCGAGCTTCTTCCAGTATGGCGTCGCGCTGCACGATCTCGAAGTCGAGCGAATCGCCTCCGGTGAGACGACGCTCGCCGAGAAGCGCAACGTGCTCCACGAGATCTGGCGCAAGGTAAAACGCCAGAGCCTCAAGGACTATGTCCTCTTCCCGGTGCTCTCGGGGCCGCAATTCCCGCTCGTGCTGGCCGGGAACGCCAGCGCCAACCTCGCGCGCAACCTGTGGTCGTTCATGATCATCTTCTGCGGACACTTCCCCGACGGCACCGAGCAGTTCACCGAAGAGGAGACCGCGAGCGAGAGCAGGGGCGCGTGGTACTACCGCCAGCAGCTCGGCTCGGCCAACCTCACGGGCGGCAAGCTGTTTCACATCCTCGCGGGCAACCTGAGCTTCCAGATCGAGCACCACATGTTCCCCGACCTGCCCGCCCACCGCTACGCGGAAATCTCAGAGGAGGTGCGGGAGATCGCGGCACGCTACGGGATCCCCTACAACACCGGGCCACTGCACCGCCAGTTCGGCACCGTCGTGCGCAAGATCGCAAGACTGGCGCTGCCGACGCGCCCCCGCGAGATAAGCGCCGCGGAGCAGGAGCCCAAGCTGGCGATCGCCGCCTGAGTCACGGTCAACCCCACGCGGACGCGATCGCTGCGCGATCCGGGCGGTAGGGATCCGCGCAGCGCACGTAGGGGGCGAGTGAGGAGCGGGGTCTGGCGCATTGAATGAGGCCACGCCAAAGGGTAGGCGCGGCCTCATTCACAAGATCCCGCGGGCGCGAGGCGGCTCAAGGCTGGTGCGGTACGCGTGCGCTTCAGGCGGTGCCGCCTCCGCCGCTTTTTTCTTCAAATTCTTTTTCTCGTTCTTCCAGTTCCTTTTCCCTTTGGGTCAATTCCTTTTCCCGTTCCTTTAGTTCCTTTTCCTTTTCTTTCAGTTCTTCCTTCTTTTCCTTTTCCTTTTCGCGCTTTTCTTCCTTCTTTTCCTTCTTCTTTTCCTTCTTTTCGGTTTCTCTTTCCCTCTGTTTTTCCTTCTTTTCCTTTTCTTTTTCTTTCTTTTCCTTTTCCTTTTCCTCTTCCTTTTCTTTCTTTATTTTTGCTTTTTCCTTTTCTCTTTCTTTCTTTTCTTTTTCGCTTTCCTTCGTGGCGGGTCGTGCCCCCGCGCGTGCGTGGCCGCTCGCGGTGGCCTGTGCACCCGCGACGACGACGGTCGTCATCGCGAATACGGCGATCAGGCACAGCGCGAGCCCTCTGATCCGCTTCATCTCTTCACCCTCCTGTCGGACGTTCCACCCTGGTTCCGAAGCTGGGCCACTATACGTCTCAGGCGCTCGTCGCCGCGCGTCCGCGCCAGCCACCGCACTGGCCCGGCAACGATCGAATGCGTCGGCGGCGCGGGCGATGGCCGCACCACCTGGCGGGGGCATGCCGCGAGGCCGGCGCGCCTCGGCATCAAGGGCCGCGACTCGGCGAGCGATCGTCCTTGAGATGCCCATTGGCCCGCGAGCGCAGGTGCCCCCCGGGACATGGGGCGGGGGACGGCGTTCACGGGCGGACGGTGAACGGAGCTTGCCCGGCTCATCTACCATGGGCCTGTGAGCGCACAGAGAGTGCCCGGTGGGGTGGTGCATAATCTGCCCGCGGACCTGCGTAGGACACTGATCGCCAACGCCACGGCACTGGATGCCTGGATCGACATCACGCCGCTGGCCCGCAACGAGTTCATCTGCTGGGTCGAGGACGCCAAGCAACAGACCACCCGAGAGCGGCGCATTCGGCGTACCAAGGAGGAGCTGGAGGAAGGCCAGCGTCGACCCTGCTGCTGGCCGGGGTGCAAACACCGCGAGCGCACAGGCAGTTAGCTCCCGCGGCTCGCCCGTCACGCGCGCGACGCGCCGTTGATATCTTTCGCCGATCTCGGCGGTAAAGGCGGCCGAGCCGACTCCAGGGGGATAGCGATGATGGGAGCGGGTCTGAACGCGAGCGCGGTCCTCGTGCGCCACCGAGGCGCGGTGGGCTTCATGGCGGCACTGCTCGCCCTTTTGCTTACCGCGGCCATGGCGCCCGCCGCGCACGCCGTACCGAGGAAGCTGCAAGTCGAAAGAGGGGAACACGAAGCGGTGCCCGCCGGGACGGAAATCGCCGACCAGCCCAACTTCGTCCTCAAGACCTCCGTGGAAACGATCACCTGTGAATACAAGCGGTTCCACGGTGAAACCGACAACCACATCATCCTCAAGACGAACAACGCGAAGAGCGACGAGATAGAACAGCCCTCCGTCGAAGGAGAGGAAGTCGCCTACAGATGCACGCACGCGGACACCGCCAGCGGGGCCAACCTCGGCTTCGAAAAGATCACCATGTCGGTATCCGGCAAGGCGACGGCGGCCTTCAGGATGCAGACGGTCATCGGCGGGAAGCTCTGCGGCTTTGAAAATCCGCGGCTGAAAGGCACGAACGCGGTAAGCGGTCCTGCGCTCGTGAATTTCGCGGGAAGCGTGAAAGCGGTGCTGGGGGAATGTCCAAAAGGCCACATGAGCGTGACGGCATCCTTCGGCCTCTACACCGCCGGCCTCGTGGAACAGCTCAGCGTCAGCCGACCCTGAGCCAGCGGCATGCTTGAGCTCCGCGTCGAGGCCGTGGCCATACTGCGCGGCGCACGCAGCGCAGTAGACTCGCCCGCGCCGTGGCCGACCCCGCCGAGCAACAGCGCACGCCGTATCTGGACGCGCTCGTCGAGTACGCCGATCGCGACCCCGCGCGCCTGCACGTGCCCGGGCACAAGGGCGGGCCGGGCGCCTCGCCGCGGCTGATCGAGGCGATCGGCGAGCTCGCGCTGCGCATGGACATCCCCGCGCTCACGCACGGAGTCGACGTCGGCGTCGACCCCACCCCCTTCGAGGAGGCGCAGCGCCTCGCCGCCGAGGCCTGGGGCGCGAGGCGCGTCTGGTTCCTCGTCAACGGCGCCTCCCAGGGCAACCTCTCCGCCGGGCTGGCGCTCGCCCATATGCGGCGATCGCGTCGTCGTGCAGCGCAACGCGCACTCGAGCGTCATCGACGCGCTCGTGCTCTCGGGGATGCGTCCCACCTTCGCTGCACCCGAGCTCGACGAGGAGCTCGGCATCGCGAACTGCCTCACCCCCGCCGCGCTCGAGCAGGCGCTCGACGCCGACCCTCGGCGCCGTCGGCGCCTGGGTCATCTCGCCCACCTATTTCGGCGCCGCTGCCGACGTGCGTGGGCTCGCCGAGGTGGCGCACGCGCGCGGCGTGCCGCTCATCGTCGATGAGGCCTGGGGCGCGCACATGGCCTTCCACGAGGCGCTGCCCGAGCACGCGCTGTCCGCCGGCGCGGACCTCGTGATCTCGAGCACGCACAAGATCGTCGGCAGCCTCACGCAGTCGGCCATGCTGCACCTCGGCGCACGCGCCGAGAACCCGATCGGCGAGGACACCGTCGATCGCGCGGTCACGCTCACCGAGTCCACGAGCCCCAACTCGCTGCTCTTCGCCTCGCTCGACGCCGCGCGCAGCCTCGCCGCGGTGCACGGCAGGGAGCTGCTCGAGCACACCATCACCACGCTCGCCGACACGCGGGCGCAGATCCGCGAGATCCCCGGCCTCGACGTGCTCGACGAGCGCCTCGCCGACCGCCCCGGCGTCTACGCGTATGACCCTCTGCGCCTCGCGGTGGATGTTCGGGGGATCGCCGCCAGCGGCTATGAGCTCGCCTCGATCCTGCGCGATGTCGGTGACATCAACCTCGAGCTCTACGGCCAGAACGTGATCGTCGCCGTCTTCGGCATGGGCGAGCGCGCGCTCGACGAGGCCCAGCGCCTGGTGGACGCGCTGCGCATGGCCGTCGCGCGCGTCGGCCTCGAGCCCGCCGGCGCGAGCACGAGCTTCGCCGCCGCGCCGCCGTGGGGCGAGCTCGCGATGACCCCGCGCGAGGCCTATCTCGGGCGCCAGGAGGTGGTGCCGGCCGACGACGCCGTCGGGCGCATCGCCGCGGAGTCGCTCGCCACCTATCCTCCCGGCGTGCCCAACGTGCTGCCCGGCGAGCGCCTCTCCGCCGAGACGCTCGCCTACGTGCGCCGCACGCTCGCCCAGGGCGGCAGCGTGCGCGGCGCGAGCGACCGCCTGCTGCACACCGTGCGCGTCGTCGTGGAGGACTGATGGGGACCGTCCGCGAGGCCGCGCTCGAGCTGCTGCGCGCGCGCGGGATGACCACGATCTTCGGCAACCCCGGCTCCACCGAGCTGCCCATGCTCGGCCCGCTGCCCGAGGACTTCCGCTACATCCTCGGGCTGCACGAGGCCGTCGCCGTCGGGATGGCCGATGGCTTCGCGCAGGCCAGCGACAACGTCGCGCACGTGAACCTCCACACCGCGCCCGGTCTCGGCAACGGCATCGGCGCCATCGTCGCCGCCCACGCCAACAAGGCGCCGCTGCTCGTCACAGCGGGCCAGCAGGCCCGCTCGCTCATCACTCTCGGCGCGAGCCTCGCGAACCGCGACGCCGTCGAGGTGCCGAGGCCGCACGTGAAGTACTCCTACGAGCCCCCGCGCGCCGCCGACGTCCCCTTCGCGCTCGCGCAGGCGATCCACCACGCCTCGCTGCCCCCGCGCGGCCCCGCCTTCGTGTCGATCCCGATGGACGACTGGAGCGAGGAGATCGCGCCCGTGGACTACGCCACGCAGATCGCGCGCACCGTGTCGGGCGCCAGCCTGCCCGCGCCAGCCGCCGTGACCGCGCTCGCCGCGCGCCTACGCGCCGCCCGCAGCCCCGTCTTCGTCGCCGGGCCCGACATCGACGCGAGCGGCGGCTGGGATGCCGCCGTCGAGCTCGCCGAGAGCCAGCGTCTGCCCGTGTGGGCATCCCCGCCCACCGGCGGCGGTCGCATCGGCTTCCCCGAGGATCACCCAGCCTTCCAGGGGATGCTGCCGCCCGCCGTCGCCCCGCTCGCACAGGTGCTCGCCGCGCACGACCTCGTGATCGTCGCCGGCTCGAGCGTCTTTCCCTACTACCCCAACATCCCAGGCGACTTCCTCGCGTCGGGGAGCGAGCTCGTGGCGATCACGAGCGACCCCGACGAGGCGGCGCGCGCCCCCGTCGGCGACGCGATCGTCGCGGACGTCGCGCTCACGCTGCGCGCGCTCGTGGCGGAGCTCGCCGGCAGCGACAGCACGCGCCAGCCCCCGCCGGGGCGCCAGGATCTCTCGCTAATGGCCGAGTCGCTGCAGGCGCCCGCCGATGGCGAGGGTCAGCGCGCACAGCTGAGCGGCGGCGACGTTCACCGCGTGCTCGCAGAGCTCTTCCCGCAGGACGGCATCATCGTGCTCGAGTCGCCCTCGAGCACCGCCGCGCTGCGTAACAACCTGCGCCTCTCGCGCCCCGGCTCGTACTACTTCAGCGCCGGCGGCGGGCTCGGCTTCGCGCTGCCCGCCTCGCTCGGCGTGCAGCTCGCCCAGCCCGAGCGTCCCGTCATCTGCGTGCTCGGCGAGGGCTCCGCGCAGTACGCCATCACCGCCTTCTGGACCGCCGCCGCCTACTCCATCCCGGTGCGCTTCCTCGTGCTGCGCAACGGCGAGTACGCGATCCTCAAGTGGTTCGCGACGCTTGAGAACGTCAGCGGCGCGCCCGGCCTCGATCTGCCCGCGCTCGACGTCGCCGCCACCGCCGAGAGCTACGGCGTGCCCGCCGACACCGTCGCGGGCGAGGAGGGCCTGCGCGCCGGCCTGAACGCGCTGCTCGCGCACCAGAGCGGCCCGCGCCTCTTGCAGGTCGATGTCGCGCCCGGCATGGCGCTCGCCTAGGGATAACGACCTCGATCGGCGCATACATCACGGGCGACGGCCCCGGCAATAACGGAGAGCGGTGCAAACACGTTTTGATGCTGGTGATGCGTTAGCATCGCATCATGCGCACCACCGTGGCGATTGACGACAACCTTCTCGGTGCCGCCAAGGAGCGAGCGCGAGAGCGCGGCCAGACTCTCGGGCAGGTGATAGAGGACGCCCTCCGCCGCGACATCGCCGCGCAGAGCGAGCGTGAGGCCATTCCGCTGCCTGTCTTCGATGGCGGGGGCGGCCTTCTTCCGGGTGTCGAGGTCCGCTCCAATCGAGCCCTAGCGGAGCTGCTCGATCGAGACGTGCCGTTGGACCGCTTGCGTTGAAGCTCCTGGACGTGAACGTGATCCTTGCGGCGCACCGCACGGATCATCCCGACTACGGGTTGGCGCGGCCCTGGCTCCAAGGTCTCCTCGAGCGGGGCGAGCCCTTCTCGGTCGTCGATATGGTCGCGGGCTCCTTCCTGCGCATCGCGACGAACAGACGCGTCTTCGCGCTGCCAACACCCGTAGGCGCGGCCTTCGAGTATCTGCGGACCCTGCGGGCGGAGCCTGGCCACATGCGCCTACTTCCCGGCTCACGGCACCTGGAGATCATGGAGCGTCTTTGCGTACGGGCAGACGCAGCGGGCGACCTTGTGGCGGACGCACAGCTGGCAGCGATTGCAGTCGAGCACGCTGCGGAACTTGTCTCCTTCGATCGGGATTTCGCGCGCTTCGACGAGCTCGTGTGGCGTGTCCCCGACGAGCAGGGCGACCCCGCGTCGCGCCCGTCTGCCGGTGTATAACAACGAGCCGTGCACGTCGAGGCGCAGATCACGATCCAGCGCTCGCCCGTCGAGGTGCGCGACTACATCGCTCACGCCGAGAGATTGCCCGAGTACGTCAAGGAGTTCGCCTGGGTCAAGCAGATCTCCGACGGCGAGCCCGCGCTCGGCACGCAGTACGGCTACAAGATGGCGCGCGGACCCGCCGAGGGCACCTTCGAATGGAGCGAGTTCGAGCGCGGGTGCCTCGCCTGGAAGGGCCCGCCGGCTAGCGCCGGCCCGATGGGCTCGATGGCGCCCGCGGGCTGGTGGGAGCTCACCGAGCAGGACGGCGCCACGCGCGTGAAGCTCGTCATGGCGACCATCCCCGGCGGGCTCATGAAGATGCTCGCGCCGATCATGGCCGCGATGATGCGCAAGGGAAACGCCGCCGCGCTGGCGCGCCTGAAGGACCGGATCGAGAGCAGCGCGCCGGCAGCCGGCGCCGCAGCCGGAGCGCCGCCCGCGCGCGCAGCGACTCAGCCGTAGACGCGCACCCAATCGATCAGCATCGTCGCCGGGAAATGCGTCGTCGCGCTCGGCGCGCCCGGCCAGCTTCCGCCTACCGCGAGGTTCAGCAGCAAGAAGAAGGGCTTGTTGAACACCCACTGCTGTCCCGAGGAGAGCGAGGCCGCCGTCGTCGTGCTGTAGAGGGTGCCATCGAAGGTGAAGGTAATCGCCGAGGGCGTCCACAGCACCCCGTAGTCGTGGAAGTTGTTCGCGAGTGAGCTCGAGGAGCGCTCAGGCGTCGTTAGCGTGTAGCCGCGCGTCTGCCCGGCCTGGGGTCCGTGGAGGCTCCCGAACAGCGTGAAGGGGTCGCTTCCGAGCGACTCCATCATGTCGATCTCGCCGGATCCCGGCCATCCGACGCTGTCGATGTCGCTCCCGAGGGCCCAGAACGCCGGCCACAGTCCACGCCCGGCGGGGAGTTTGATGCGGGCTTCGATGCGGCCGTAGGCCGTGCTGAAGAGCCCCTTCGTCTGCAGGCGCGCGGAGGTGTATCCGCGCGCCGCCCCGCTGGCGCCGGTGTAGCTTTCACGCCGCGCCGTGATCGCGAGGTGGCCGTGTCCGTCGAGTGCCACGTTGCCCGCGCGCGAGGTGTAGTACTCGAGCTCTTCGTTACCCCAGCCGCTACCGCCAACCTCAATGTTCCACTTATCCCGGTCGGGCGGGGACCCCGCCGGTCCGTTGAACTCATCCGACCAGATGAGCGTCTGCAGAGATGCGTGCTCGAGCGAGGGGTGCCGATCCATACGGCCACGACCCTCACCTTTGTCACTCTTTATCGACGTCAAGCGAGTGTTGCTGAGCTTTAGGTAGGTATGTGGAGAATTGTGCGATTCGCCGGCCGAGCGCGTGGGCGAGTGGGCTGCGGCGCCCATCCCCACCAGTAATACCAGCGAGGCGTAGATGAAAAAGCTACGCATCCCTGCGATGTTAATCACATAGGTACTTAACCGTCGTCACCTCGAGTGCGCAGGCGGTTGGCGTTTTCCTCGGGATCTGCGCGGCGCACCGTTATCTCGCTGGTCACGAACCGCTCGGGCGCCGGTGCGTCCACGGGCGCGGCGCCGCGTGCCGGCGGTGCGAGCTCGCGCCGCGAGGACACGCCGAGCTTTCGGTAGATGTTCCTCGCGTGGGTACGCACGGTCTCGATGCCCACGTGAATCGCCAGCGCGATCTGCGCGTTCGAGCGGCCCTCCTGCAGCAGCGGCAGCACTTCCGCCTCTCGCCGTGTGAGCAGCTGTCCGCCCGCGTAGCTCTGACTGGCGCCCGCTGGAGCCCGGGGAGCAATCTGCATCCCTCTGGAAGCCAGGTGGATCGCGGTGAGCACGTCGCGCGACTGCGTATCCCTGCTCAGGCAGGCGCTCGCGCCGAAAGCCAACAGTTGCGCACATTCCTCCCGCGACTGGTTGCTCATCAGAAGTATCAGGTGGGTGTCGGGGTGCTCGGCGGTCAGCGCTCGCACTTCCGCCGGTCGCTGCAGGATCCCGAAGTCCAGCAACACCACGGCAGGGCTGTGGGCCCGCACTACCACGCCCAGGCGCGCGTGCTCCACCCCCGAGGCCACCAGCGCGAGGCTCCTGTCGCCCTCGATCAGCTCGCGCAGGCCGCGCGCCAGCAGATCCTCGAAGTGACCTAGTACGACCGTGATGGGAGCGCTCGAGGGCATCGGCGAACGCGCCTTCAAAGGCAGACGGCGCACTTTCCCCATCGGCAGAAACCCACGTTGGGGTTAGCTCGGCCTCACCCCCGTCTACCTCGCGAGACCACCCCAATTCACCTCGCGGGGAGGAAGAGTCTCGCCAGCTTCTGTTCACGATTAGCTACATGCCTCATCCCGCAGTGGGGGCGCAGCCGATGCCCACGCCCCCGACCAACGCCGAGCGCGATATCTACTTCAGGCGCAAGGTGCGCATGCTTGCCGCCGTGGCCCTGGTCGGCATGCTCGGCGCGCTGTGGACCAACGTCCACCTCGCACTCAGTCATCACGGTCTCAGCTTCCTGCCGTTCCTGATCGCGACGCCGATCTACGTGCTCGTGGCCATCGGCTCCTTCCTGCTGCTCGGGCGTAGTCGTGATGAGGTGAAGGTCAAACACCGCAACCGCGTTCTGAGCTGGCGTCCCGGGCACTATCCCTCGATAGACGTCTGGCTGCCGGTCTGCGGCGAGCCGCTCGAACTGCTTCAGAACGCCTGGACTCACACCAGCGCGCTGCGCTGGCCGGGGCGCCTGCGCTTCCACGTGGCCGACGATGCGGACAACTTTCTCGTCGGCGAGCTCGCGCGGCGCTTTGGCTTCTCCTACAGCGTCCGCCCCGACCGCGGCTTTATGAAGAAGGCCGGGAACCTGCGCCATCTGTTCGCCTCGACCAGCGGCGACTTCGCGGTGGTCTTCGACGCCGATTTCTGCCCGCGCCCGGACTTCCTCGACGAGCTGATGCCCTACTTCGATGACCCGAAGATCGGGATCGTGCAATCGCCCCAGTACTTCCGCGTGCTCGACTCCCAGCATTGGCTCGAGCGCGGCGCCGGGGCGGTCCAGGAGTTCTTCTACCGCTCGGTGCAGACCGCGCGCCAGCAGTGGCGCGGCAGCGCGATCTGCGTGGGCACCAACGCCGTCTACCGGCGGGCGGCGCTCGAGGCCAACGGCGGCACCACACTCATCGAACATTCCGAGGACGTGCACACGGGCTTTGACCTTCGCTGCCTGGGCTGGGATCTGCGCTACGTGCCCGTCGCGCTCGCTACAGGCGTGTGCCCGAGCGACAAAGACGCCTTCATGCGCCAGCAGTACCGCTGGTGCGGGGGCTCCCTCTCGCTCACCTTCTCGCGCAAGTTCTGGAAGGCGCCGCTGCCGTTCAGCACCCGCTGCTGCTACCTCACCGGCCTCGGCTACTACACCTCCACCGCGCTGCAGGCGGTGCTCATGCCGGGGCTGCCCGTGTTCCTGCTGCTCGCCTACCCCCAGATGGTGAGCCTCGCCAACTACACCTTCCTCGCGCCCGCGCTGCTGTTCACCTACCTGCTGTTCCCGTTCTGGCACCGCTGCCACTGGGGTCTCGAGGCGTGGACCGCGAGGCTGCTGTACGGCTGGGCGCACCTGTTCGCGATCACCGACATCATCCGTGGACGGCCGATGGGCTGGACGCCCACGGGCGCGCGCAGGAGCGGCAGGCGCGCCTTCGACTACGCCATCGCCTGGTCGATGGCGATGGCGAGCGTCTGGGTGTTCGCGGCAGCCAGCCGCATGCACGAACGCCCGCTCGACTTCCTGCCGCTGCTGGCGCTCGGACTCTTCTACTTCGCCTACGTGGCGCGCGTCTACATCCCCGCCTCGTGGACCTGGCCACGCCCGCCCGCGGCTGCGCTGAAAAGGGTCACCGCCACCGTCGCGGTGATGCTCGCGACCGCGCTCGTCTCTCCGCTCGCCTCCTCTGCCTCCGGCGCGGTGCTCGGCATAACCGGCAGCCCCGCGCAGTACGAGGCGCTGCAGGGCGAAGGCCTGCCCGTGCACATCCTCGCGGGCTGGCTCTCCTGGTCCACTGCGAGCCCGGATCGGTTTCTGCACGGCGTCCCTCCGGGAGCGCAGCCGATGATCAACTGGGAGCCGAGCGGGGTGGACGTCGAGCAGATCACGCGCGGGCGCTACGACGCCTACATCGAGACCTGGGCGCGCTCGATCGCGGCATACCACGCCCCCGTCCTGCTGCGCTTCGCGCAGGAGATGAACGGGCACTGGTTCTCGTGGTCGCGCTCTGGCCCGGCCGACTTCGTGAGCGCCTGGCGGCACGTTGTGCGCGTCTTCCGCCGCGCCGGCGCGAGCAACGCACGCTTCATCTGGGCACCCGACGGGATCATCGGCGAGCCCTCCGCGCGTTGGCGGCGCGCCGTGGTGCGCTGGTACCCCGGCGCTGCGTACGTGAACTATGTCGGCATGAGCATGGTCGCCTTCTCCAGCAACGTGACCTTCGGCGAGCGCTACTTCTTCGGGCGCCTGGACTTCCTGCACCACAGCTTCGGCAACCCAGTTGTGCTCCCGGAGATGAAGGTGACCGAAGACGCACGCTACGGCTGGCTCGCGACGCTCAGATTCGCGCTCGCCCACCGGCCCTGGATCGGCATGCTCGTGTGGTCGGAAACCGACTCGGCGGCACAGCGGGACGACCCTGCCGCAACGGGCCAGATGGACTGGTCGCTGTCCGGCGACGAGCGCGCCCGATCACTGCTCCTCGCGGCCATCGACGCCTGAGCCCAAGCCCTGCCACTTGGCCATTTCGGCCTAGCTGATTTGCCGTATCGGCTATAAAGAAGACGCCGTATCGTCAGCGGGGGCGTCGCACGTGTCACCCGTGAGCGATGCGCTCGCAGGACACAACGATGCAGAGCGACTTTCAGATCGACATCGCCGCCGAAGGGGACCGGCATACGCTCTGTGTGAGTGGTGAGCTCGACCTGTCGAGCGCGCCCGAGCTGACCGCGGCGATCGCCGACTGCGCGCAGAGCGCGCACGTCGTCGTGCTCGACCTGCGCGCGCTGCGCTTCATCGACTCGAGCGGGATCCAGGCGATCCTCTCCGGACAGCGCCACTGCACCGATCGTGGCTGCGAGTACCTCGTGGAGCGCGTGATGCCCCCGCAGGTCGAACGCGTCTTCGTCGTTGCGGGCCTCGACAGCACGCTGCCGCTGAGCTGGAACGGCCGCGCGAACGGGCACGCTCCCGCCGCAGCCGAACCTCCGGGCTCACGCGGCCAACGCGCCTGAGCACGCGCCGCGCGCTGCCCCTCGCGCGGATCGGATAGAAAGAGGCACGGATGCGCGCGGTGGTGATCCACGAGACCGGCGGACCCGAGGTGCTGCACCTCGAGGAGGTGCCGGACCCCGAGCCGCTCGAGGGCGAAGTGCTCGTGCGCGTGCGCGCCGTCGCCGTCAACCCGATCGACTGGAAGCTGCGCCGCGGCTTCATGCCGAAGCCGCTCCCCGCGATCCTTGGCAGCGACATCTCCGGCACCGTCGAGCGCTCGCTCGCCGAAGGCTTCAGCGAGGGCGAAGAGGTCTTCGGCTTCGCCTCCAGCGGCGCCTACGCCGAGCTCGCCACCTCGCGCTCGGACATGCTCGCGCACAGGCCCGCCCACCTAAGTGACGAGCGGGCCGCGGCGCTGCCCGTCGCCGCGCTCACCGCCTGGCAGGCGCTGTTCGACCGCGGCAACCTGCAGGCCGGCCAAGTCGCGCTGATAGCGGGCGCCGCCGGCGGTGTCGGTCACCTCGCGGTGCAGTTCGCAAAGCAGGCGGACGCGAAGGTGATCGCGACCGGCTCGCAGCGAAACCGCGAGTTCGTGCTCGGCCTCGGCGCAGATGTCTATGTCGACTACGCCAGCGAAGACGTCGCGAGCGTCGCGCCCGGCGAAGCCGATGTCGTCTTCGACTGCGTCGGCGGCGAGACCACGGCGACGCTCGTGGCGTGCGCGCGCGCGGGCGGCGTGTTCATCACGATCGCCGGCCCGCCGCCCGAGCAGGAGGCGGCCGCCCTCGGCTTCACCGCGCAACTGCTGATGATGACGCCGAACGCCGAGCAGCTAGAGCGCATCGGGCGCCTCGTCGCGGACGGCGTCGTGCACGTCGAGATCGAGGAGGCGATGCCACTCGAGGACGTCATGCGCGCGCACGGCCTCAGCGAGTCCGGGCGCGCCCGCGGCAAGATCATCCTCACGGCCTAGAAGGCGCCTTCAAAATGCGCGGTTAGGATCTGGCCGGTGCTGGGCGACGCTGATCTGGTCGCGTTCGTGGCCAGCAGCGATCTCGAGGTGTCTCACGGCTTCTACGGCGACGTTCTCGGGTTTCGCTTGCTCGAAGCGAGCGAGTTTGCGAACACCTATGACGCAAACGGGACGCAGCTGCGCGTGACGCTCGTCGACAGTGCCGTGCAAGCGCCGTACACGGTGCTCGGATGGCGTGTTTCGGACATCGACGCGACGATCCGTGCGCTCCGTGAGGCGGGCGTGGAGTTCAAGCGCTACGAGGCCATGACCCAGGACGAGCACGGCATCTGGATCGCACCGGGAGGTTCGCGCATAGCGTGGTTCGCCGATCCGGACGGCAACGTCCTCGCCCTTCAGCAGCCGCCTGCAGCCTGATCGGCTGGCGTAGGCGTCGCCAGCAGACGATCGACTCTCTTGGCCACCTCAGCGCGGCTGTTCGCGGTCGATGTTCCAGTGGCGCACCGGGCGGGTCGTCCTCTCCCAGCTCTCGCCGGGGGCGCCTTCGCGCGAGGTGAGGTTGAAGGAGGTAACGGTGCGCTGGCCGCCCTCGTGGTCGCCGTATAGGAGTTCCACCGTGATCGGGCCCGCCGCGTCGATCGCCGCGCGCAGCTGCTCGCGCAGCGGGTCGTCGTTATCGCGCAGCGCACCCTGCCAGAAGCCGACGTCGCCCGCGGGGACGTACAGGTCAACCTGCTGGCGGCGGAAGGAGTCGATGTCCGACGGGGGCTCGATGGACGCAGGCCCGGCGTAAATGTTCCAGGCGTGCAGCACCGCGAGCCCGGAGCCCACGTTGCGCAGCGGGATCGCCATATACATCGCTTCCTGCTCCTCGTGCACAACGGCGAGGCCGTTGCGAAGGACCACATGGTAGTTGTCGATCCAGCTCACCTTCTGCGCGGTGTCGTCATAGCGGGCGCTGAAAAGCACAGGACGCAGGCGCGCCTGCAGCGCCAGCTCCGAGACGCGCGCGGCGCGGTTGGCAGAGCGTGTCGAGGAGAAGGTCGCGAGCGCCAGCACGAGTGTGCCGCCGGCCGTCGCGAGTGAGGCGATCGTGCTCGCGTCGGCCATCTCAGCTGCCTGCGGTCGCGTGCATGTGCGCCCGTACGCTAACCCTCGCGCCCCGATCGCGGCGGCTGCGCGAGCGCGGGCACAAAGCCGCTGCGCGCGCGAAGTGCTAGACACGCTCTCTTTGGGCGAGTCCTAAGAGGAGGAGTGGCGATGGACAGCTGGACACTTGCGGGCAAGGTGATCCTGATCACGGGCGGGGCACGCGGGATCGGCGCCGAGACCGGGCGCGCGCTCGCGCAGCGCGGAGCGTCGGTGGTGCTCGCGGACCTCGACACCCAGACGCTCGAGCGCACCGCTCGCACCATGACTCCGGAACCGCTCACGCTCGAACTCGACGTGACCGATCTCGGCGCATGCGAGGCGGCCGTGGAGCGCACGCTCGAACAGCACGGCCGCCTCAACATGGTGTGGGCCAACGCCGGCATCGGCTCCTTTGGCCCACTCGCCCTGAGCGCGCCCGCTGCCTGGCGTCGCACGATCGACGTCAACCTCGTCGGTGCCTACAACACCGTGCGCGCCGCCCTGCCGAGCGTGATCGAGCAGCGCGGGTACGTCGCCGTGACCGCCTCCGTGGCCTCCTTCGGGCACGCGCCGGGGATGTCCGCGTACTCAGCATCGAAGGCGGGCGTGGAGGCGATGTGCAACTCGCTGCGCACCGAGGTCGCGCACCTGGGGGTTGCGGTCGGAAGCATCCACCCGACCTGGATCGACACCGACATGGTGCGCGAGGGTGAGTCAGAGCAGCGCGCCTTCCAGACCCTGCGCGCGGCGATGCGTCCGCCCTTCAGCCGCACCTACCCGCTGCAGCGCGCGGTCGATGACATCGTGGCCGGCTTCGAGGCGCGCCACCGGCGCATCTGCACGCCGCGCTTCGTGCGGATCGCGCACGTGTTGCGCCCGTTGCTGACCTCGTCGTTCTTCGAGCGCGACCAGCTCGCGGCGGCGCCCGAGTTGACGCGCCTCTTCGAAGAGGAGATCGGCGAACGCGGAGCCGAGGGCGCGTCGGTCAGCGAGCGCGTCGCCTCACAACTCGAGCACACGCATAGCGCCTAGCGCGAGACTCCCTCCCGCCGGGGCGTGAGGAGCGCCGGGGGCTGCGGTGCACGGCCCGCCGAGGCGACCGCGGTCTCACCCGCGCATGGTGCCTGCGCGCGCGCATGGGCTTCGCGGGCCCGGCGGTGAGCCGCGCATCCTTAGGCGCGGACACCGGAGCGGGGACCCCGCCGGTACGCCGGAGCTCGAGTTCCTGTTCGCGCGCGTGCTTCGCTCCCCTCGAGGGTGCGCCGCGGTGCGCCGGGGAGCTCCTGCGTGTCGGCGCGCTCGCGCGGAGGCGGTGAGTGGCGCGATGAGCGCCTCGTGCGTGAGCGCGTGCTTGCCGCGGCCTGCGTACCACGAGCGGCGCCCCTGACAACGAGTGCGCGTGCTTCTTCACGCCAGGGGCGCGCGGGCGCGCTAGCAAGCGGCTCGCGCCGACCTGCGCGTGCAGCACGTAGGCGTGCCCCACGCCACCGCTGGCTCGGCCATCGCCCGCCGTGGACCTGCCCTTCGCCGCAAGCGTCGAGTTGCCACGAGCGCCCGATTGCTTGTCACCGAGCTGGCTGCCGAGCAGCGCGAGCAGGGCCACCACGACCAGCGCTGCGGCGACGAGACCCCAGGAGCCTGGCCCGCGTCCCCGCCAGGCGCACGCTTCTCCGCGCCGCACCGCGTCGCCGGGTTCGATCGCGGCTCCGGGCGACCACCGCCCGCGAGGCTCTCGGGAGCGGGCAGACACTGTGTCTTCGCTTTGCCCCTCCTCGCGGCGGCCAAACCGCGCCTAGACGCCGGCCTTGGTCATCGCCGTCTCGAGGATGCCCGCGACGGCTTCGTGCCCGAGCGCGTTGGGGTGCAGCGAGACGCCGTCTGCAGGGTTCACCAGCGGTTCCACCCAGCGGGTGCCGAGGCCCCTGCAGGCGTTGTGGGCTTCGCTCGCAGGGAAGGTGTTGACGTAGACGTAGCCGTCGGCCTTCGCGGCCTTCTGCAGCATCCCGTTGAGCTTACGCTCGAGCGCGCTCGCCCAGTGATCGTCGGCGTTCGTGAACGGCACCGCGGCTGGGCAGCCCGGGCCCGAGCGCGGCGTGATCTCGGGGTAGCCGACGACGAAGACCTTCGCGTGCGGCGACAGGGTGCGGATCTCGGCGAGCGCTTCGATGTAGGGCTGCGTGTCTTCCTTGATCGCGCCTTCCTCGATCGCGCCGTACTTGTGCTTGCAGGGGGCGCCTTTGGCCTGCGGGTCGCTCGAGTCGGTTTCCGCGCAGCCGGACACGAGCCTGCCGTAGATGGAGTCGTCGTTGCCGCCCATGCTCACGGAGACGACTTCGGTCGCTTCGCTGAGCGCTTCGAACTGCGGCGGCTGTTCGGCGCTCTGGGCGTTCGTAAAGTTGTACCGGCTGGCACCCGAGCAGCTGACGTCGTCGAGCGTGAGCCCGAGCGCCGTCGCGGTGAGGTGCGCATAGTTGTTCGCGGAGCGCCCGCAGCCCGGCGGCGAGCCGGGGGCCGACGGGGAGATCCCGGGGCCGGCGGTGTAGGAGTCGCCCATCGCCACGTAGGAGGTCGCGCTCGCCGCGCCGGGAAACGCACCGGCGAGCCCGCAGGCAAGCGCGGTCAGCCTGAACGCGGCAGAGGCCCCCCTCATAAAGTTGATCGTAGAGCCTCGGCTCCCCCGGGGGCGCCATCGGCGCCGGGCCTCCCGCGCCGTACATCCTCGCTTGCGCGGGAGGCCCTGCTCGAGGGAGGGGCAGTTAGTGGTAGGCGGCGCGCGCGCCCGCAGCCGCAGCGGCCACCACGTGGGCCATGGGCGTGGGTGTGCTCGCCCCCGAGGTGGCGTGGAGCGCGGGCACGAGTGTGCTCGCGGGCCGCGCGGCTGTGCGCACGCTGATGGCGGTGCGCCTTCGCGTGGAGTCCTCGACCACGATCTCGCGTGCGCCGTCGGATTCCTCGATCACGATGCGCCTCGGTGCGGTGATGAAGTAGCGCAGCGCGGGTTGCTTCGGCGTGCCGCCGGTCGCGACCTGCAGAACGTCGCGCTCACGTTCGTAGCGCATCGCTCGCAGCGCGTCCATCCTGGCGATGGCCCCGCGTGCCCCGCGATCGCGCCTGCCCGGCAGCAGCCTGACGCTCGCCAGCAGCGGGCCGTCGTGTGGGCCGATCGAGGCGAAGTAATCCACCCATGCGTCACTGTCCAGCGAGTACATCCCGGCCCCCTTTTCACGTCGCCCGGAGCGATCGCCTGCGTGTAAAAGGATCGTTGACGACGCGTTACGCGGCCACCCAGTTGTGGACGTGCTGGATGTCCAATGTTGGATACGTCGTCAGGAATGCGCCCGGCGGGCGGGAGTCGACGCGTCAGCCGGCGCGAGCGCGCAGCGCGTCCTCGTCGGCGATCGTCAGCAGGCCCCGCTCGGTTCTGATCCAGCCGAGCTCGCGCATCGACTGCAGGGCCTGGGCGGCACCGGCCCGCGAGGCGCCCGCCCAGGCGCCGAGTTCCTGCTGTGAGATCGGCAACGCGACCGTGGTGTGCTCGGCGTTGCGCTCCCCGTAGCGCCGCGAGAGCTCGAGGATGCGTGCCGCGAGCCGGCCCATCGTGTCCGATTCGGTGAACTGCAGGCGCGTCGAGAGCTCCTCGCGGAAGCGCCCGCCGATGATCTCCAGCAGCACGATCGCGACGCGCGGGGTCTCCTCGAGGTAGGCCCTGAACGCTGCCGAGCCGATCAGCTGCGCGAGCACCGGTTCGAGCGTGCAGATGGTTGCGGGGACGGGCTCGCGGTCGATCAGCGCGAGCTCGCCCAGCACGTCTCCGGGATCACGGATGTTCAGCAGCAGCTCGCGACCGTGGCGATCGACGTGGGTCACCTTCACGCGTCCTTTCAGCAGCAGCACCACGCGCTCTTCGAGCTCGTGCTCGAAGATCAGGATCGCGCCGGTGGGGATCGCGCGCTCGATGCCGATCTCGAGCAGCCCGGCGCGCTCGCGCTCCTCCAGCCGCGCGAGAAAGCTGCCGGGTGTGAAAGCTGTCTGCGCTGCGGGCATCTCGTGTCTCGGTTTCCTCGGGGCCATCGCTGTTAGGTCGCCGCGACGCCGCTCTGGCTGACGGGGCGCGCTCACCGGAGCTCGCGCAGCCGCCGGAGTACCTCAACGGGGAGGTATAGGTCGCCTCGGTTGCCCCTCCGATACCCCGCTGCGGAAATGCGTAGGCATGGCGGATGCATATGCGGCCGCTACAGCGGCCTTGAGGCGCGCTCGCGGAAGGGCGCGAAATCGGGCGGCCGCTTGTCGCTGAACGCGCGCACGCCCTCGCGTGCCTCCTCGGAGTCGACGAACTCGTGCAGCCCGCTGAAGGCGAGCGCGGCCTGCCCGGCGATGTGCTCGGAGTCGGCGTTGAAGGACTGCTTGAGGAAGCGAAGCGCGGTGGGGGAGAGGGCGAGGATCTGGTCGGCGTAGCGGCGCACCTCCGCGCGCAGCTCGCCGATCGGCGACGACGCTGTTGACGAGGCCCCAGCGCTCGGCCTCGTGCGCGTCGTACTGTCGGCAGAGGAACCAGATCTCCCGCGCGCGCTTCTCGCCCACGACGCGCGCCAGGTAGGCGGTGCCGAAGCCGGCGTCGAAGGATCCCACGCGCGGGCCGGCCTGACCGAAGCGTGCGTGCTCGGCGGCGACGGAGAGGTCGCAGATCACGTGCAGCACGTGCCCGCCGCCGATCGCGAGCCCGTTGACGGCTGCGATCACGGGCTTTGGGACCTCGCGCATCAACCGGTGCAGCGTCTCGATCTCGAACAGGCCGCTGCGCGAGGGTCCGTAGTCGCCGGAGGACTCGCGCTGCTTCTGGTCCCCTCCAACGCAGAATGCGCGCTCGCCGGCGCCCGTGAGCGCGATGACGCCGATCTCGGGGGCGGCCCACGCGTGCTTGAAGCAGTCGATCAGCTCATCGACGGTGTGCGCGGTGAACGCGTTCAGCCGCTCGGGGCGGTCGATCGTGATCCAGGCGAGGCCGTCCTGCTCCTCGTAGCGAACGTCGGTGAGCTCCTGCATGAGCACGACCCTACGCTCATCGCTCGATCAATCAATCGAGAGAGCCCGGCGGTGCGATCCACACGCTCTCGATGCCGAGCTCGCGGCACAGGATGTCGAAGTGGCGGTCGTAATGGAGAACTCCCGCGCCGCGCTCGGCGGCAGCGGCCGCGATCAGGTAGTCAGCGGCGGGCAGCCGGCGCTTTCCGCGCAGAGCGCGCGCGACGCTAAGCGCCGCCTCGCACGCCGCGCGTGTCACCGGCGCCTGCGCGAGTCCACGCAGCGCGACATCGAGTCCGCTGAACGCGGTGTCGTCCCGAGCACCCGAGAGCAGCTCCAGCGCGACGACGGGGCACGATGTGAGCAGCGCGCGCTCGCGCGTCAGCGCCCACCTGTCGAGCACCTGCGGAGCGCGGCGGCGCAGCCACGCCGAGGTGTCGAACACGAGTGGGGAGCCTGCCCCATAGGCCTCAGCGTCCGGCATGAAGCCGCGCTGCGACGGAGAAGTCAAAGCCCTCATCCTCGCCCTCGTCCAGCCGGCGCAGAAACTCGATCGCCGCGCGTCTGTCTCCCTGCTCCTTGCGGATCGCCTCCGCGCCGCGCAGCGCGAGGTCCCGCACGGCCTGTGATCGCGGCTTCCCGGCGCCGAGCTCCGACAGCGCAGCGGCCAGCTCGGGATCCACCGTGACTTGGACTCTCGGGTGGAGCGGGGCCATTGACGTCAGTGTACCGTCGGACTGGTACACCTGCCTGTTCTCCAGGGGCCGATCCTGACGCCCGATTGGGATGCTTCTCTCTCGTTGCGCGGAGCCGGTGGTTCGTAGACGCCTGGGGCGCGACAGGCTATTTCCGAACGAACGATCGTTCGGTTAACCGCCAGCGCGACAAACGCAATGCGGAGATCCCCGCCGCCCCCGCCCCGCGACCCGACTCCCCCCGGTTTCGCCTAAGCCATCGTCAGCCCGCCGCTCACCGAGAGCGTCTGGCCGGTGATGTATCCGGCATCCTCGCAGGCGAAGAAGGCGACGGCGGCGGCGACCTCCTCGGGGCGCCCGAGGCGCCCCATCGGCACGGCGCGCTGCAGCGAGGCGAGCAGCCGCTCCGCGTCGGGCGAGGCCTCTGCCATCCCGCGCAGCAGGGCGGTGTCGGTGGGCCCGGGGCAGACGACGTTGGCAGTGACGCCGCTGCGCGCGGCTTCGCGCGCGATCGTCTTTGTGAAGGCGATGACGCCGGCCTTCGCGCCGGCGTAGACGGCCTCTTGGGCGGAGCCGACCCGCGCGGCGTCCGAGCTGATGTTCACGATACGCCCCCAGCCACGCTCGACCATTCCTCCGAGCACTGCGCGCGTGGTCCGCATGGCGCCTTCGTAGTTGATCGCGATGACCCGCCGCCAGAACTCCTCGTCGGTGTCGAGGAAGGCTCTGAACTCATCCCAGCCGGCGCAGTTGACGAGCACATCGACGGGCCCGAGCGCGGCCTCGACGCCCTCTATCGCGCGCGCGACGGAACCGGCGTCGGTGACGTCCAGCGCCACCGCGGCGGCGGAGCCCTCGAGCGCCTCGATCTCGCCGGCGACCTCCCGCGCCTCGCGCTCGAGCACGTCGCCGATCGCCACCGCGCGACCGTCGCGGGCGAGCGCGAGCGCGACGGCGCGACCGATCCCGCGGGCGCCTCCGCTGACGAGCGCGACCCGCGTCAGCTGAGGTGGCAGGACTTGTAGTGGTGCACGGCCTTGTAGGCGTGCTTGCCCTGGCGAGCCTTGACGACCACGGTGACCTGCGCCTGCGAGCGGCCCAGCATGCTGACGATCACCTCGGGATGCTTCTTGCCGAGGACCTTGACCTTGTGCTTGTTGGCGGTCACGGTGACGTGGCTGAGCCGCTTCTTGCCGCTCGGTAGCTTGATCGTGACGCTGCGCCCGGAGGGGCAGACGAGGGTGGGCGGGTGTGGTTTTGGCAGACACAAACCCACACCGTCGCAACGCGATTCCGAGGGAAGCGTCTGGAACTGCTGATCGCCGCCGTCGCTGGTCCCTCCGGCGTTCGTGGCGACGATGCGGAAGTGGTAGGTGCTGGCGGCGGCCAGGCCGCTCACCGACGCGGAGACGGCGACCGCGCTACTGCCGGCGCCGGGCGAAGGCGAGCAGGGGGCGCTCGAGCCGTAGGAGGTCGTCTTGCCGTATTCGAAGTTGCAGGCGGTGATCTGTCGTTCGCCTGACCTGACGCTCGCGTTGAGCGTCGCGGTGCTCTGCGTGACCGACGACGCAGCCCCAGTGAGGACCGTCGGTCCGAAGATGGCGCTTTCGAAGGTGGTGGTGCCAGCCTCTTTGGTATCGCCTATCAATGGGAGCCCGAAGAAGTCCTCGATCGAGGCGAGCATGCTGTAGTGGTTGTAGGACCCGGGTGAGGTGATGCCCGGCGTGATGTAGGGCGAGAGCATGACCGCGCCGACCTGTCCGCCGCCGGAGGTGGTCTCCCCACAGCAGGCTGAGGTGTCGCTGCCGGTGGCCTCGTCGAAGGTGACGATGAGCAGCCCGTCTTCCTTGTAGGCGGGAGAGCCGGTGATCCGGGGGACCCAGGTTTTGAGGAAGCCGTTGATCCCCGCGAAGCCGGCGGGCTCGGCTTTGTTCTTGCAGGTCGAGTCGTGGCCGTCGGAGCAGACGTCGGGGGTGATGAACGAGAAGCTGGGGGTGGTTTCAGCCTTTTCGAGATCTGTAGGAAGCGCTTCCAGGTTCACGACGTGGTGTTCGCAGTTGGTTTCTCGTTCGATGATCGATTTGAACCACATGAAGGGGTCGTGGCGCGTGGCGTAGGTGTCGTTCGGTTCGGCGAGCGTGCCCTCGCCCTGTTCTTTGTCTTCCGCGTTCAGGAACGGGTGCGCGCACGCGCGCGGCATGCTCTGCATGTAGCCCTTCCAGCTGTCGCCTGCTTCTTCGAGCTGTTCGGGGAGCGTCTTGGTTTCGTTGGGGTAGACGCAGCCTTCGCCTTCCACCTGTTCGTTTTCGCCGATGACGATCGGGCCCGAGAAGATCGTGAATTTGGCTTTGCAGTCTTCTCTGGTCAGTTTGTTGGGCGCCTGCCCGGAGATCATCGCGATGTAGTTATCGAGCGAGGCGTGCCCGACGGCGTAGTAGTTGGGCACGAAGACGCCCTCCGAGGGGAGGGTCTGGGCGAGATAGGGGGAGGGCGCGCCAGGGCCGAAGCTTGTGGCCTCGTTCTCGTTCTCGAGCGCGATCACGAAGACGTGCTTCACGGGCGGCAGCGCGGCGCTTGCGCGCGGGGCGGCGATGAGCAGCGCGAGCAGGGCAAGGAGAGCGCACAGCGCGCGCGGGCGTGCGCGGTGGAGAGCGACGGCGCGCGAGCCGGGGTGCCTCACGCCGGGAAGACTCGCAGGTTCGCCGAGTGCGCGCCGGCTAGCGCGGCGCGGCCACGAGCCGTCGCGACTCGCGGCCTGCGACCCGCTCATTCGCGTTCTGCGGTCAAGTGCGGGCGCGCGCGTGCCGAGAAAGGCTCCTGGCGACGCTCGCTCGAGCACGCACAACCGACATCCAGGGGGCTTCATGACGTTCACCGCCACACGCCGCGCGGAGCAGAACCACGATTCACACGAGCCCCAGAGGGGCCGTTTCCGGGCATGGTCTGGGCTGGGCCTCGTGTGCAGCGCCCTGCTGGCGGGCGCTGTCAGCCCCGCCGCGGCGTCGGCGCTCACGTCGAGCAAGAGCGAAGTCTTCGAAGCGACGGGTGCCGAGCAGTCGTTCACGGTGCCCGCGGGCGTGACGAGCGTGCGCGTGCGCGCCGTCGGCGCGGCGGGCGCGGCGGGCACTTACTCCGACCCCTGGGGCAACCCCTCGCCGGGAGGAGACGCGGCGCTCGTGACGGGCCAGCTCGCGGTGAGCCCGGGCGAGGTTCTCTACGTGGAGGTCGCGGATAACGCGTTCAACGGCGGTGGCACCGCCGGCGGCGGCGCGGGCGCTGGCGGCGGGGCCTCCGACGTGCGCAGGGTCCCCGCGGAAGCGGAAGGCAGCCCCGAATCGCGCCTCCTGGTCGCGGGCGGCGGAGGCGGAGGCGGCGCCGTCTGGGCCGAAGGCACGGCGGGCCACGGCGGCGACGCGGGTAGCATCGGCGGTGACGGCGCCATGAGCCAACGCTTCTTCCGGGGCATCGCGAGCGCCGGCGGCGGCGCCGGGACGCTCACGGCGGCCGGGGCCGGCGGCGCGAACTGCGAAGGCGCCGGTTTCTGGACCGGCCACGAAGGCCTGCTCGGCGCAGGCGGCGAAGGTGGCGAGGGCGTGGAGCCGACCTCCGGCGGCGGCGGCGGTGGCGGCGGTTACTTCGGCGGTGGCGGCGGCGAAGGCACCTGCTTCGCCGACGGCCCCTGGGGCGGAGGCGCGGGCGGCGGTGGCGGCTCGAGCTACGTCGAGGAAGAAGCGAGCTACGCCTCGATGGGACTCGCTTCCCCGACGACGGCGCCGTCGGTGAGCATCACCTTCCAGACGCCCGCGACGGCGACCCCGAGCGTGTCCTCGCTGGCGTTCGGCACGCAGCCGCTGCAGACGGTGAGCGCGCCGCGGGTGCTGACGCTGACGAACGCTGGCGGCAGCACGCTGGAGCTGCGCGCGGAGAGCTTCGCGGGGTCGAGCCCCGCGGTTGAAAGCGACCATCCCGAAGACTTCCTGGTCGGCTCCTCGAGCTGCCTCGGCGCGATCGCCTTCGAAGAAAGCTGCGAGATGACGGTGCGCTTTGACCCGCAGGAAAGCGGGGCGAGCACCGCGACGCTGCGGATCGCGGGCAACATGGGCGAAGGCCCGACGGTGGTCGCCCTGAGCGGCACGGGCGGGACGTTGCCGCAGGGCCCCAAGGGAGCCTCCGGCACGAGCGGGCCCCAGGGTGCGGAGGGCCCGGCAGGAGCACGCGGCCTGACCGCCCACTACACCTGCCACCCGCGCGAGCTGCACGGGAGATACAAGCAGGCGTGCTTCGTGTGGTTCGCCTCGGGCGACAGGGCCGCCACCAAGGCGAGCCTCGAGCGCAGGGGCGTGGTCTACGCACGCGGGACGGCGGGCGGCTCTCGGGGCGCCGGGACGATGGTCCTCGTCGCCACGCGGCGGGTCCCGAGGGGCCGCTACACGCTCGTCCTCGTGTCCAAGCGCGGGACCGTCAGAGAGACGATCCGCGTGCGCTAGCCGCTGCTGCTCACGCGGCGGCGGTCTGCGGGTCGGGGCGCACGACGACCGTGTCGGCGACGGGGATGATCTCGTCGGCTGCGAGGCCGGCGCGCTTGGCGTGCTCGCGGATCGCCTCGGGGCTGCTCGCCTGATAGATGCAGACCGTGCCGACTCGCCCGTCGGGCTCGCTCAACACGTAGCTGCGGATCCAGCGGATGTCCTCGGCCATCTCCTCGTCGCCCACCTTGCGCGAGCGCTCCGCTGCGAGCCCGAGCTCATCGCCCGAGGCCCAGGCGCCGCGTCTGAGAATCACATAGGTGTCCATCGCTTCCCCTTTTACGGAATCGCGGGCCGGCCGCCAACGGACGACCGACCGATTGTCGGTGAGTAACTAACACAGATCGGGATGCGCCGGCCGCGAGCATGGTCGCGGGCCTACGGCGCGCCTCGAGCTGAGCGCCGGCAAAGGGAGCTCGTCGAGCGCAGGGCGCCTGCGGGCGCAAAGGAGGATCATGGTTCCGCGATGGCCGCCAGCGCCTCCACGACCAGGCCGAAGCTGTACGTGATTCCGGGCTCGCACGCGTGCCGTGCGGCGATGCTGATGCTCGATCACAAGCAGCTCGCGTTCGACACGGTCGAGCTCCCGACGGGGCTGCATCCGGGGCTCGTGCGACTCCTCGGATTCAGCCCCGAAGGCGCTCACCGCAGCATCGGCCGGCCACACCGGATGCTCGCTATGGTCGATCAGCTGGGCACGGTGCCGGCGCTGCGCCTCGACGGCGAGCGCACGATGACCAACTACAGGATCGCGCGCGTGCTCGACCAGGTCCAGCCGGAGCCCCCGCTGTTCCCGGCCGATCGCGCGAGCCGCGAGCGGGTGGAGGAGGCCGAGCGCTGGGGAGATGAGGTCTTCCAGATGGCAGCGCGCCGCACGATTCTGTCGGCGACGGGAAACGGGCATCTGCTCGCTCGCGGCAATGTCGGGCGCCTCGGCCCGCTGCTCTTCAAGAACGAGCGCGTGCGCTACGGCGCCGCCCGCATGTTCGGCGCGACGACGTTCGCGGCGACGCCGGGCGCGGAGCCACAGCTACTCAGCGCCGCGCGCGGGATGTTCGACAAGATCGACGCGTGGATCGCCGCGGGCGTGCTCGACGGCGAGCAGCTGAACGCGGCGGACTTCATGATCGCGCCGAGCATCGCGCTGCTCGAGTATCACCGCGATCTGCACGAGGAGATCGCCGCGCGCCCGCTGGGGCGCATGCTCGAGCACGTGATGCCGCGGGGCGCGCAGATGGCAAGCGCGCCCGCCGCGTAGGACAGAACCCGAGGAGACCTGTTCAGCTCGTATAGCTGAGCTGTGCGCAGTCGCGGGCGGCGCTCGCGGCCGAGCTCATGCGCGCCCGCGCCATGCGCTTAGATCCGTTGCTAGGGTCCGCCAGCGCCATGGCCCACGCTCCATGACCCACGAGGGTACGGCCGTGCCTCGACGCCCAGTATCCCGTTCCGGCGTGGAGGGCACGCGGCGCGCCGGCATGGTCGCATTGGCTGCTCTGCCTGCCGCGCTGTTTCTGTATTTGAGCTTCCACGCGGGCGGGTATTTCCCGACGACGACGGGACTGGGAATCCTTGTCCTCGTCGCGGCGCTGTTGGTTAGGACCCTCGGCTCGGCGGACCCGTTTCGTCCGCTCGGCCGGCCTCTCACCGTCGGTGCCGGCGCGCTCACGGGCTACGCCCTTTGGCTGCTGCTGTCCGTTCGCTGGTCGCATGCTCCGCAGCGCGCACTGATCGCCTTCGACTTGGCGCTGCTCTATGCGCTGACGCTCGTGGTCGCGAGCGCCGTTCCCCCCGGATCGAGCGCGTCCAAGTGGATGGCGCGCGGTCTCGCGGGCGCGATCGTGTTTGTCGCCGCCGCGGCACTGGCCACCCGGACTCTGCCCGACGTGTTTCACGTCACTAGCGGCCTCGCCAACCAGCGCTTGAGCTTCCCGTTGACGTATTGGAACGCAATGGGACTCCTGTGCGCCGGCGGGACGATCCTGTGCCTCGGCCTCAGCGGCACGCGGGAACAGCCCCGCGCCATCCGCGTTCTCGGTACCGCTGCGGTGCCGATACTCGCGGTTGCGCAGTTCTACACCTTCTCGCGCGGGGCGATCGTGGCGGTCACCGCCGGGCTCGTCGTGTACGCGGTGCTGCGCCGCTCGTGGACGCTCGTGCTCGCCCTCCTCGCCGTGGTGCCGCCGACGGTGGGGGCACTGATCGCAGCCTACGAAGCGAACCTGTTGGCCACCACGGAACCCACGACCTTCGCCGCCGCGATGCAGGGACACAAAGTCGCGTGGATAACGGCGGTCTGCGCGGTCGCGGCGGGAGCGCTGCGGGCGGTGCTGATAAAGGCGGAGGGGCGCGCGCCCGGGCGCCACCTGGACCCCGAGCGACGGCGCGCCATCGCGCGTGCCGTGATCGGCGTGGCGGTCGCGACGATCCTCATAGCAGGCGCGCTCGCCCATCTGCCGAGTCGGATCTCGGCGGACTATCGGACGTTCGTTCGCGGCGCGGCGACCGGTTCGACAGACCTTCGCGCGCGTCTCACGGACCCCTCCAACAACGGCCGGACGCCGCTGTGGAATGCGGCGCTGAGCGGATTCGAACAGGACGTGTTCCACGGGCAGGGCGCCGAAACCTTCGAAGTGTGGTGGGACCGCGTGCGTTCCAACGGGGGCTACGCGGTGCGCAACGCCCATTCGCTGTACCTCGAGACCCTCCAGGAGGGCGGCCTCGTCGGCATCGCGCTGCTGGCCACGGCGCTCATAGCCCTCCTCGTCGGGCTGGTCAAGCGAGCGCGGGCCCCTGGGGGCCGTTTCCACGCCGCGATCGCCGCTGCCTTCGTCGCGTGGATGCTCGAGGCCGGAGTCGATTGGGTCTGGCAGATACCGGCCGCGACGGTCTGGGTCTTCGCGCTGGTCGGTCTGGCCCTCGCGCCCGCTGCAGAGCCGAGCGAGCGCCGCGGGACGCCGGTCCCACCGCGCGTGGCGGCCGCCGTGGGGCTGCTCGTCCTGGCGATCGCGCCGGCGCTCGTCGCCGGGGCACAGAGTCGGCTCACGTCCAGTGTTGCCGCGCTGGACGCGGGACGCTGCGCCCAGGCTCGCAGCCTGTCGCGGTCATCCCTCGAGATCCTCAGCGTGCAGCCCGAACCGCACTCGATCATCGGCCTGTGCGAGGCCAAGGGCGGCGAACTCGGTTCGGCATCCGCCGAACTCCAGCGCGCGATCTCCTACGACCCGAGCAACTGGCGCTACCACTACGGGCTCGCCCTGATCGAGGCCGCCGCGGGCGCGAGCCCCTTCGCCGAGCTGGCGAGCGCATCGCGGCTCAGTCCGCGCGAGGCGCTCACCGTGGAGCTGCGGGCCAGCCTCTCGCGCTTGCGCACGGCGCGCGCGCGGCAGGCCTATGCTCGGGAAGCCCTGCGCCGCACCGTGGACTTCTAAGGGCGCGCTGCTCCTCGGCCTGGCCCGCATGCGAGACCGCAGTCAGGAACTGGGCCGCTCGTCCGTATAAGGGGCATGACCGACGAGGAGGGACCACGCAGCGACCACGGCCTACCGGCCGACCTCGCTGAGATCGCGGAGAAGCTGATTGCCTGCCGCGCGCAGGCCGGCGGCCGCGAACTCGACGAGATCAAGCAGCGCGTTCGTCGGCGCGCGACACCCCGGAGAAAGGCATCAGGGATGAAACGAGCACCACGCTATTCGCTTGTCTGGATCGTGGCTGCCGCCGTGATCGGGGCGAGCGCCCTCGCGGTCACCGGCTCACCAACGCACGTCTTGAAGGTGAGCCCACTGACCGTGTCACAGGTCGCGCTGCCGGCCGGCGGGAACGCGGCGGGATTCCAGTACTGCGAACCCGGCCAAGCCGGCAAGCAGTGCCGCCAGCAGGTCTGCCAGACCGAACAGAAGATCCAGCAGAACGAAGAACAGCAGCAGCAGCAGAGCTACCACTACGAAGAACAGCAGCTGCAGCAGAAAAACCACTACGAAGAACAGCAGCTGCAGCAGAAAAGCCACAACAGCCAGCAGGCCCTGCAGGAAGAAGAACACGCGCTTCAGCAGAAACACCACAACGAAGAACAGGAACTGCAGCAGAAGCACCACAACGAAGAACAGTCTCTGAAGGAAAAGAATCAGAACGAAGAAAAGACCCTGCAGAACAAGAACAAGAAGGCCGAAGAAGAACAGAAGCTCAAGAACTACGAGGCCGCTCAGAAAGTCCCTGCCGGGCCGGAACGCCAGGCGCTAGAAAAGAAACAGCAGGAAGAAGAACACGCCCAGCAGCAGAAATACCACAGCGAAGAACAGGCGTTGCAGCAGAAGAACCACAACGAAGAACAGGAACTGCAGCAGAAGAACCACAACGAAGAACAGGCGCTGCAGCAGAAGTACCACAACGAAGAGCAGACGCTGCAGCAGAAGAATCAGGCGCAGCAGAAGAAACTGCAGGAAGAAGAACACGCCCAGCAGCAGAAGTACCACAATGAAGAACACGAATTGCAGCAGAAGAACCACAGCACCGAACACAGCACGCAGGAAAAGAATCACAACGAACAGCAGAAATGCCAGCAGGAAGCCAACGCGTAATTGCAAAGCGCAATTGACTGACGCGCTTTTAGCGTGAACACCCGGGGGCGCCAGGCACTAGCCGGCGCCCCCGGTGTGCGTTTGGGCACCTCTCAGCGGCAGACGGCGAGGCCTGTAGACTCGGGGTCACGATGACGAGCCGCGCCGCCATCGCCGTTGCGTCTCTTGCTCTCCTTGCCGGTTGCGGTAGCTCCCAGCAGGCGCTCGTGCCGAGTGCCGGTTCAAGCTCCCTACGCTGTGGCTCGGGATTCCACTTCCAACTGTGTCCAGCGTCGCTCCCGGGCTTCGAGCGCCCCCGGAGCGATGTTGCCCGATGGCCCGCGGGAGCGGCAAGCTTTGAGGCCCAGAGCCCGCTGCCAGCCAACAACCATGCGCCGTACTACTTCCTCCACATCTCCTCGCAGGCGCCGAGCCCCGACCTGAACGCGTGTGTCGTGAATGGCGCGAATCTCGCCAAGATCCCCAAGTGGAGGCCGAAGATCGGGCGGGTGGTGGTGCGTTCTCTAGCCGGAACGCTCTGCCAGTACAGCCCGCCCGACAGTCATGTGGTGTCGGTCCGCTGGAGCGAGCGCGGGCGTAGCTGGGAAGCGACGCTGACCAGTGCACACGGGGCCGCGTCCTACCCCGCGGCGACGTTCCTGGCGGCGATCGATCACTGGTATTTCGTCGGGTAGTCGTCGCTGCTAGCGGCAGCTCGGCGCAGATCGCCGCTGACGTCGCCAACGAGGTCTGTTGGCTCGCGACTGGACGCAGTCATTCGGGCGCGAGCGCGACGTCGGGTACGCATCAGCGTAGGGCCCCGCGCCGAGCTCCCTCGGTCGGCTCCTACGCCCCTGCGACGGTGGGGCACGCGGCGATGCCCTGCCCGATGCCTTCCCGGATCGCCTGGGAATTGACGGGCGTCCCGGTGCCGGCGACGAAGTGGCTGTCGCTCCAGGCATACCAGCCGAGCGAGCTCGCGCCGGCTTCACAGAAGGCGTGCGCCTCCTCGAGCATCTGCGCGGTGCTGAGGCCGGGCTGGTATTCGCGCCTGCCGGACTTGCCCGACCACGCCTGGCCGATCCCGAGCAGCGGCGAGAGCGCCTCGCTCCAGCCGGCCTGTGTGAGCGCCTCCTGCTCTTCAGCGAGCAGCAGGCCCATGTCCCATTCGTAGGCTTCGCCGCTCGAGCGCGCGGCGGTGGAGCCCGTGTAGTTGTAGAGGCCGACGATCGAGCAGGCGGCGGCGGAGTAGTTGCTCGCGATCCCCGCGGCGAAGCCGCCGGGTTCACCGTCTTTTTCGATCGAGCCACCGAAGCCGCAGATCGTGGGGTATGCGGGTGTGGCGGCTTCGATCTCGCGATGCACTTCCGCGAGCAGTTCGCGCCCGCTGGCACCGTCCCAGGGCGCCCAGTCGTCGAGCACCCAGTAGCCGCGCACGAGCGGGTTGGCGGCGTCCTCGCGGACGTATTCCTCGACGGTCGCGAGCACGGCGGCGCTCGAATCCACGCTCGGCTCGTCGTCCCTGGAGCAGTACGTGTTGCGCTGCCCTTCGGGCGGCGGGGCGACGGTGTGAGTGCGGTGGCACTCCCAGAAGAAGAGCTCAGTGGAGATGCGCGCGTCGACGACGCTCATATGCGCTTCCCGCAAGGCCTTCCCGAGCCGGCTTGCGGGGGATGGTGCTCCTTCGTAGAGGATGTCGGTGTCGATGCCGAGCGCCGCCGCCTTGGCCACACGCGCGGGGGTGTTGGCGCCGAAGCCGACGATCAGGCCGGTGGTGCGCGCGCCGGCGCATGGGGCGAAGCCGGCGAGCGCCCCCACGGCGAAGCCGAGGACGGCCGCGCGGAGGAGCAGTCGCTGCGATCCCATTCCGGGCCTCGCAGGACCCTCGGCTGTGAGCTGCGAGAACGTCACGACCGTACCCACCCGCTCGCTTGGTGCTCAGATCGGGGTGCTGCTCGACCACCAGGAGCGGGCACTCAGCGGTGCGATCCAAGCCGCATTCGATCTCGAC
>CAVWZC010000012.1:0-44088 GCA_963759445.1 uncultured Solirubrobacteraceae bacterium | reverse complement strand
GAGGCGGGCGTCGGTAAGACGGGTCTGTCGACGCAGGTGGCGCTGCAGACGCACGCGGAGGGCTCGGTGGTGCTGTACGGGCGCTGTGACGAGGATCTCGGCGTGCCCTACCAGCCGTGGGTGCAGGCGTTCGGACATCTCGTCAGGGAGGCGCCGCGGCTGATTTTCGATGGGCACGTCGAACGCCACGGCGGTGATTTGGCGCGCCTGGTGCCGGCCCTCGGTGACCGTGTCGCCGAGTCTGCCCCCGCCACGCCAAAGTGACCCCGAGACGGAGCGCTACCTGCTCTACGCCGCGGTCGCGGGCCTGCTTGAAGGGGCGGCCGAGCAGGAACCACTGCTGTTGATCATCGATGACCTGCATTGGGCCGACTCACCGAGCTGTCGCTGCTTCGCCACCTGGTGACGGCGGGCGCATCGCCGCGGGTGATGGTGATAGGTACCTACCGTGACACCGATCTGTCGCGCGACCATCCCTTGACGGCCCTGCTTGCCGATCTTCATCGCGAGCAGGGCGTGGAGCGCATGGAGCTCAAGGGCCTGCGTCCGAGGACGTGCTGGCACTGATGGAGGCGGCGGCGGGGCAGGCGCTGACGAGGACGGGCGTGCGCTGGCGGCGGAGATAGCGCGCGAGACGGCCGGCAACCCTTTCTTCGCCGGTGAGCTGCTGCGTCACCTGACAGAGTCCGGCGCGATTGTGCAGCAGGACGGCGGACGCTGGCGACTCGTGGGGGACATCGCTCATCTCGGCCTCCCCCGGAGCGTGCGCGAGGTGATCGGGCGGCGGGTGGAGCGTCTTGGCGCAGATGCTCGCACGGCTCTGAGTGCCGCCGCCGTGATTGGCCGCGACTTCGATTTCGACCTCTTCTGAGCCGTCGACCTCCCCGAAGGTCGGCTGCTCGACCCTCTCGACGAGGCGGTTTCGGCGGCGCTGCTGCAGGAGAGCGCGATCGGGCGGGACGCTTCACGTTCATCCATGCGCTCGTCGAGTACACGCTGTATGAAGACCTCGGACGGACCAGCGGTCGCGGCTTCACAAACGGATAGCCGAAGCAATCGAGGAGCAGTGTGGCGATGAGCCGGGCGAACGGATCGGCGAGCTCGCGCTACCACTGGGCCGAAGCCGTCGTAGGCGCCGACACCGCCAAGGCGGTGGACTACGCCCGGCGAGCGGCAGAGAGTGCACTCCAACAGCTCGCGCCCGGCTGAGGCCGTGCGCTGGTATCGCCAAGCGCTCGAGCTCTACGACCAGGCGCCGGGCGGCGATCGCTCCGAGCGCTGCGACCTGTTGATCGGCCTGGGCGATGCCGAGCGGCGGGTGGGCGACGCGCAACACCGCCAGACGCTGCTCGAGGCCGCCGACCTCGCCAAGAAGCTCAACGACGCGGACAGGCTCTCCCGCGCGGTGCTCGCCAACAGCCGCGGATACACCAGCAAAATAGGCGGCGTCGATCCAGAGCGTGTCCAAGCGCTCGAGGCCGCGGCCGAGGCGCTTGGCCGCGATCACCCGCGGCGCCCGCGGGTACTGGCGCTGCTAGCCAACGAGCTGCACTACGCCGGCGACCCGGCACGCTGCCGCGCACTGGCCACGGAGGCGATCGAGCTCGCACGTGCGGGCCGCGATCCGGCAACGCTCGCTTACACCTTGCACAACGCGATCTACGCCATCCAGGTCCCAGACACGCTGGGCGAGCGCCGACAACTGGCCGACGAGCTGGTTGTGCTCGCACGCGAGCTGGATGACCCGGGGGTGGGCTTCTTGATGGCGCAGCGACCCTGGGACGTCGGGCTCGAGGCTGGAGACCGTGCGCAGGTCGAGGCCGCCCTGACGGCGATGAGGACGCTAGCCGAGACCGTGCCAGAGCCGACGTTCGCCTGGCAGCGGCGGATCTACGAGTGCGTTTGGGCCAACATCCAGGGCGACCTTCAGGCAGCTGAACAATGGGCGGTCGACGCATGCGAGGCGGGCACGGCCTCCGGCCAGCCCGATGCGCTGTCGATCTTCGGTGCGCAGCTGTTCCGAATTCGCTATGACCAGGGCCGGACCGGCGAGCTCGTCGAGCAGGTGGTTCAGTTCTCAGGCGAACCGGAAGCGTTCGCCGTGTGGCGAGCGTTCGCGGCGATCGCGCTGATCGAGAGCGATCGCGCAGATGAGGCCGCCGCACTCGCGCGCGCCGAGGACTTCCAGAAGGTCCCGTGGGACTACCTATGGCCCTTGATCTTCGCCTGGGCCGATGTCTGCTCGCGGCTGTGCCTCGCGGATCGCGCGGATGAGCTCTACGAGCTGTTGGCGCCGTTCGCCGGTCGGCTTGCCGGCGGTGGCATCGCGATTGGCTCGATCGACTGGGCGCTGGGCAGACTCGCCACGACCCTCGGGCGCTACGAGCAGGCCGAGCGCCATTTTGCGGCCGCCGCGGAGATCGACGAGCGCTTTGGTGCGCCGTTGCTACTCGCGCGCACCCGCGCGGGATGGGCTGGCGCGCTGATCGCGCGCGGCCGGCCGGAGGACTGCGAGCGCGCACAACACCTGCTCGAGCAGGCCGAGCAGACCGCGACGCAGCTCGGAGGAGGGCTGGTCAGCCGAGAAGCGGCGCAATCCCGCGCTGCCCTAGCTGCGGTCGGAGTGTAGGCACGCCGACTCAGCGAGCTCGGGAGCAGCGGCGGACGTCCGCGCGACGGGTCGTATTCGGCCGGGACGAGTGGCGTTGGCGGGCGAGGCCGGCCATGATGTGAGGCCCGCGGCGGTGACTGAGTTTGAGACACTGCCCGGGCTGAAGGGTCATGTAGAGTCGGCGAGGTGCCGGCGCGTCGTTGGTCCGTGAGGCTCTGGCGGATCGCGCTTGTCGCAGCAGCAGGAGCGGCGCTTGCGCCGTGTGTGGCGCTCGGATCGTTCCCGGGCCGAGACGGGGTGATTGCCTACACGGCCGAAGGGAGCATCTGGGCGGTCGATCCCGCGACCGGAGACCAGCGTAGGCTCACGAGCGGCTCCGCGCCGGCCCTCTCACCGTCGGGAAACATGCTTGCGTTCCAGCGCGGCGCGCCCGGGAGTGTCACGGTCTACCTCTCAAATGCGGATGGCTCGGACGCGAGGCCTCTCGTCGCAGGCAGCCAACCGGCCTTCTCTCCGAGCGGCCGGCAGATCGTCTTCGTGCGTGCCGGCGGCCTGTTCGTCACGGCCGCCACGCCGGGCTCACCGGTGCAACAGATCACCAACCACCCCGGAGATCGGGAGCCTCAGTGGAGCTCGAAAGGATCGATCGCGTTCGAGCGGACCGAGAGCTGGCACGAACTAATAACGTGTCTGCCGCCCGGCCTCGGACAGCAGGAGGCTCAACGGCTACTCAGGCGCGGCGCGCGGGCATGCCGGAACCCAGCTGCGAGCCATCAATACACTGGGTACCAGAGCGAGCTCGACATCATCAACCCCGCGAGCCTTCGCGTACACCAGATACTCACCCTGCGCGAAGGTACGGACCTGTGGCCCGACTGGTCCCCAGATGGCAGAACGGTTGCGGTGTCGCTTTGCCACGCGCTGCCGCCCGACGAACGCGAAGTCGAACCAGAACCACCGCGACTGCGCTACGTCCAGGACTGCTGGCCGACCGTATGGGCACCGGACGGTCACGAACTAGCTGTGAGTCCTGCCGGTGCGCGCAGCAACTTCCAGTCGTGCCCGGGGACAGCCGATTACGGAAGTGAGTATTCGTGGCAGCCGCTCCTCGCGGGTACCTCGCTGGTGCCCACTGCTCCATGTCCCGTCACCGCCTTGCAGCGAGCGATCCCGAAATCCGCGGAATCAGAGAATGCGCCTCCGGCGCGCGCTCATCGGACGCGGAGCCGCTCGCACCGCCACCGTTAGCATCTCAGCAGCAGCTGAGACCCGACAAGTCTCTTTGCGTCTCATTGGAATAGGCTGACATCAGCGATGACCCCGAAGGAAACAGTGCAGGCGCTCTACGCGGCCTACGCCACGGGGGACCCGGATCGCATCGCAGCGTTGCTGCATCCCGATGTCATCTGGGTGGCTCCTGCGGGCAACGCCACACAGATCGCGCTCGGGCTTGGAAGTGCTGATGACGCAGGGCCGCCGCGGGGCCTCAACGACCTCGACCGTGATGCGATCGTGGCATTCATGGCCTATGACTACCCGCGGTTCTTCACAAACGTGGCATTCGAGCCCCGGTCGATGGTTGGCGAGGGCGAGGTGGTGCTGGCCGAGCACAGGATGTCGGCGACACTTCCCAACGGTCGCCCTTACGTCAACGACTACTGCTTCGCCTACGAGGTCGCCGACGGCCGCGTCACCGCGATTCGCGAGTACATGGACACGCGCGGTGGCTGGCTCCAGGTCTTCGGCGGCGATGCCCCGGAGGTCCTGCTAAAAGGCACGTCGCCTGAAGCCTGACGAGCGACAGCACGCCGCGCCATGAAGGGCATCCACACCTTCGCCATGGTAAGCAGTAGTCTGGCTTTCCTGACGAACACGTCAGCCTTTGCCCGCATGCATACTGCAACGATGGTGCGATCATGACGCTGACGCTGGACTGGGACAGGGCGAGGTTCCACCCGATCGACGACCGCACGCAACGGCTCGAGGTCCCGTTTTCAGACGAGCTCAGAGAGGATGCTCGGACCTCGCTCGCTTCCGCACTGGTGGGGCTCGAGGTAGTCGGCGGCCCCATCGAAGAGGCCAAGCTCAGTCACGCGCACATCCGCCTGGAGATCACCCGCGACGCGGACATCGAGGCGATCAAGCAACGACTCCATGCGCTTATTGCCAGCGTCGTGTCGCCGATCGCCGAGACGTGACCTAGCAAAGGCGCCCGCACTTGCGTCAGCAGCCTGTCCGACGAGGCAGGCGTGCTGGTTGTCGTCGCCGCCCGACAACTCCCTCTCGTCGAACATGGGCGGGCCTTCGCGGCGTCTGATTACGCCCTCTCGCGTAACTCGATCCGCCTGATCTTCCCCGTGAGCGTCTTCGGCAGCTCGGCGACGAACTCGATGCGCCGCGGATAGGCGTAGGCGGACAGCCGATCGCGAACGAACTCCTTGATCTCCGCTGCGAGTGCCTCGGATGGCTCGCGTCCGGCCGCCAGCACGATGAACGCCTTGACAACGTGTCCACGACGCTCATCGGGTGCGGCGACGGCGGCGGCCTCCGCGACGGCGGCGTGCTCGATGCACGCTGACTCGACTTCGAATGGACCTATGCGATAACCCGCGGAGATGATCACGTCGTCGACGCGGCCCTCGTACCAGACATAGCCGTCCTGGTCCATGCTCGCGGCGTCCTTGGTGTGGAACCATTCGCCGCCAAAAGTCCGCTCGCTCTCCTCTGGCATGCGCCAGTAGCCAAGGGGGTAGTGCGGGTTGGTGCGAGCACGCAGGCAGATCTCTCCCCGCGCCCCCTGCTCGACCGGCTGCTCGTCCTCGTCGAGGATGGCGACCTGCCAGCCTGGCAGCGGCCTTCCCATTGAGCCCTCACGGACCTCCATGAAGGGGAAGTTTCCGCATAGAGGATAGGACTCCGTGAGTCCGTAGAAGTCAAGCACGGTGACGCCGTACTGGTCGCGAAACCAACGGATCGCCTCGGGGTTCAGCGGCTCCCCTGCCGAGCACACGACGCGAAAGCGCTGTGGATAACGCGTGCGGGCGTCGGCTATCGACATCATCGAGCGGATCGCCGTCGGCGTCGCGAACACGTTGGTGATCTCGTGGCGGGAAAGGAAGTCGAGTTGCTTATGGGGGTCGAAACCGCCCTCTCGCTGGTAGACGTACTGGACAGCGCCCAGCCGCCATGGCCCGAGCAGCGGGCAGATCCCGGCGGCCCAGGCCCACTCGCCCATCCCGTGAAAGCGCTCTCCGTCCTGGATGTCGTGGCAGTAGCGGAACTCCTCGTGCGCGAGGATGTAGCGGTGGGCATGGACGATTCCCTTGGCGAGGCCGGTCGTCCCGGAGGTGTAATAGAGCTGAGCCGGATCATCCGCAAGCGTCTCCACGGCCTCAAAGTCGCACGAGACATCCGCGACGCTCGTTTCATCGATCACGAGAAGTTTTGCTGTGTCGTCCTTGCGAAAACGTGTCGCGTTCGCGGCGTCGGTGACGAGAAGGCTCGGCGCGGCGTCGCCCAGGCGGTGGCGGATACCCTCATCGCCATAGAGCACTGACATCGACAGGAGCAGCGCGCCGAGCTTCCACGTGGCGAAGAACATGGCCGCAGTCTCGGGTGTCGGCGGAAGCACCACCGCGACGCGGTCGCCGCGTACGACGCCGAGCGAGGAGAGCACGTTTGCGAACTTGTTTGAAAGGTCCTGCATTTCTCCCCAGCGAACCTCGCGGACGGCGCCGGAGTAGTGCTCGTGGACCATCGCCAACTTCTCGCGAGGATGCCTGTCGCACACGTCCGCCGCGATGTTGAACCGCTCGGGCACCGCCCAACGGTGCTCGGCCACCGCCAGCTCGTAGGAGAGCCCATCCGGCTGGCGCGGCACCGTCTGACTCACAGGCTGGCTCATGGCTGGCTCCCTTCGGCCGTGGACGAGCGACAGTAGCGCACCAGGCCGTCCACGATGACCTCCGAGTGGCCCACTACTCGCCTGTCGTCCACGGGAAGAGGGCCTCGCGTAGCCAATCCGGGATTGTCAGCTTCTCGAGCGATGCGGGGTCGACGAAGACGTGTCTTATCTCGCCCTCCACGAGCGACTCACGGCCCCGCAGGACACGGTGTCGTGTCGTGCACGAGGTTGTGCCCAGGCGGGTGATCGACACCTCGAGCTCGAGCTCGTCGTCAAAATGCGCCGCGCCTAGGAACCGCGCCGAGGCTTCGGCGACGACCATGTCGACGCCGCGCTCGAGCATCGCGCCGTAGTGCCCGATCGCCGCGCGCCAGAGCTCCGTCATAGCGACGTCGAAGTAGGCAAAGTAGTTGGCGTTGAAGACGATCTGCTGCGGGTCGCACTCCCCGTAGCGGACCCGCAGCGGGTGAACGAAAGGCGCGGGCGTCACGTCGTTGCCCCGGCGTCAAGCAACGACCGCGGTGAACACACGATGGCAAGATCGGCAACACCACGCACTCGATGCTCAACGGCTGGCGATCTGGGTGGTCTCATTTTGCGTTGCCGTCGCCTCTCCGGCGAGAGGTCTGGCGAACTGACTCGCTGGCGTCAGATCACCCCTTGGTATCCCAAATCCGAGTCCAGCACCCGAGGATCGGCGAGACGACAGCCCCCGCGACCTAGCCTTGCCCGTGGCCGGGGGACGCCCGCTCTTCGCCAGCTCGGCTCAGGGGGCGGCGGATTCCGTCGTCAACTGCGCCGGCCCGACCGGGGCAAACGCCGCGCCGGCGAGTTCCGCGGGCCCTGTAAACCCGCCCGCATAGCAGGGAGCGCCTTCGCAGTCGTCGTCGCTTTGGATCGCCCCTTCGAAGAAGTCGGATACCACTTTCTGCTCGGTGCCTGGCTCGCCGCGCGGTGCGACGTGCGGATCCTCGCCGGCGAAGTTGGGCACATTCGCGTACGGCGGTGGTGGGACGCCGATGTGGTTGCCCGAGCCCGACGGGCTTTCTCTGACGGGTCCGATGTCGTAGTAGTAGAACGCCGAACCCGTGAAGGGGTAGTGGCGGATCGCCGGAACGTTCCACAGCACGCTGGTGCCCGGCCAGCGCCCTTGGTAGAGGCTCGGCTTGTGGGCGTAGGCGCCGATCGTGCGCGCCTCCACATCCGACTGGAAGTTGCTCACCTGGTGGTCGCCGAACGCGTTGTTCATCAGCACCTGGTGCGGCGGGGTGTCCGGCAGCGGGTCGGAGGTCATACGCTCGGCGTAGCCGTCGGGCTCGCCGCGGTCCCACAACATCTGCATCAAGTCGAGCACGAGCGGTCGCGAGGTTTCGTCGGGGTAGGATTCGTCGAACGCGCCCTGGAACTCCAGGAAGTCGACCGAGCGCGGGCAGCAGCACGGAGTAGTTCATCGCACCCACCCCCAGGGCGGCGCGGGTGAAATCGGGCGAGACTGCGGTCAGTGCGCCGCCCATGATCCCGCCCTGGCTGTTGCCGTTGTAGAAGAGATGGCGCGTGTTCAGCACCGAGCCGCTACGCGAGCGTGCCGTCCTGGTGGAAGGCGGGCGTGGTGGTGAAGCCGGTGGCGCTGATCATCGCCCGGCCGAGGTAGAGCTCGTCCAGCAGCCCCTGCTGTAGGCGGTCGGGGATCGCGGGGAACTCGGAGACGTTCTGCAGCGCCGCGATTACGGTCGGAACATCCGATTCGGCCATGCCGATCTCGTCCGTCGCGCACTGCACGATTTTGTAGTTCTGCGAGAGGGTACGCTGGGGGCTCGCGAAGACCTCGCCAGCGTTGCCCAGCAGCCCATGGCCGTACACGGCGGGCCTCCCGGTCGCAGCCGGACCGGTTGTGACCGAAAGCGGGATGATGCAGTCGAAGTTTGCCGTCCAGATGCCGTTCTGGACCGGGTTGCCTTCGCCGTCCAGCATCATCCTCCCGCCCGCGCCGCACGACGGGAAGAGGAAGCACGGCACTTCGAAGGTCCCCCTTACGTTGCGCGCGATTTCCCCAGGGTTCGGTTCGTTTTCGACGCTCGTCACGTTGAATGTCGGAGATAGCCCTTCCGGGATCCCGTTTGCGAGATTCGTGTCACCGAGCTGGGCGAACGCGTCGTTGCGCATCGCGAGCTCGCGCCCCGTGTTGTTCGCGTCGCTCGCGACGGTGAAGTCCCACGCGAGGTAGAGGCTGGAGCGTTTGATCCTTGCGGCTTCCAGCTTCGAGAACAGTTCTTCGAAGTGCGGTCGCCGCACGTTGATCTGTTCCTGTTCAGAGGGGACGCCGTCGCGGTAGTACCGAAATGCCGCGGGCGCTTCGATCTTTTCGCCTGCCTTGTTCTTCACGCTTCTCAGCGCGACGATGTAGCGGTCGCCCGAGGTGAAGTTGACTGCCGGGTGAATCTCGAGCACCGAATTTGATCGATTCACCGCGGTCGAATCGATCTCGACCCAGATCGGCCAGCGCTTGCCCGTCTGCGCATCGATGACGACGACGGGGGCGTTCGCTCGCGCGTAGGCCCGATGTGATTGATCGGGACAGCACCCATTGCGTGCACGTCCGCCGCAGTTTGAATCCCGGGGATCTTCACCAGGATGACCGAGCCGGGACTGAACCCGTCCGCGGCGTCATAAGGTTCGGCTTCTATGTGTTCGTGCTCTGCATTCGCGGGCATCCCTTCGCTCTTGAAGTCGACCCTCAGCCCTGTGGCACTAGTTGGGTCGGCGACCGTGTTGTAGTTGTCTGGGAACGGCAGCATGCAGACGGGATTGCCTGGGTCCGCGATGAAGTCACATCGTTCGGCTTCGCTCATGTCGATCGGCGGCAGCGTCTCCTGGAGACTGAGTGACGCGAGTGTCCGAGCCGACGTCGCCATCGCAGACGCGCCAGGCGCCATCACGAGCGCGGATACGACGGCCGCGAGAGCGAGGAGGGCGCGATTTCTCATGCCCACGTGGGCATCTCGATCCGTGGACGACTCTCGACTACAGCAGGCTTCGGCACGCACGGCCCCTCTCCAGCGCAGAGACTACACCTTGGTGCTCGTCCGAGACACGACCGCCCCCCCCCCCCGCCGATCGCCGTGGCGGGAGGAGCTTCGGGGTGGGGTTCGTGTCAGCTTGGTCTTGATCCACCCGGCCGGCGAACAGCGGCGGACCTTGGGGGCACCGGCGGACCCTCCAAGGCTGGGCCGGCTCCCATCGCGCAACGACTCTGACAGTCTGTCGTGATGCGCTTTCACAGAGACGGGTCCCGCCGCGACGTTTCTCGCCACCACCTGTCCCCCACGCTCGGAGTTCGAGACATGGCGATCGACCTCGGTACGGCAAACACTCTCGTCTACGTCGGCGGGCGCGGCATCGTGGTCTCCGAGCCTTCCGTCGTGGCGTCGGATTCGCAGACTGGACGCGTCCACGCGGTGGGTGTAGACGCCGAGCGGATGATAGGTCGCACCCCGGCGACGATCTCGGCGACGCGACCTCTGCGCCACGGCGTGATCGCCGACTTCGAGATCACCGAGCAGATGCTGCGCTACTTCATCCGCAAGGTGCTCGATCGGCACCGCGCCCACCCGCGTCTTATCGTTTGCGCACCGTCGGGCGTCACCGAGGTCGAGAAGCGAGCCGTCGAGGAGGCGTCGCTCGCAGCCGGCGCGCGTCGTGTCCACCTGATCGAGGAGCCGATCGCTGCCGCGATCGGGGCAGGTCTGGACATCGCAGAGCCCGTCGGGCGCATGGTGGTCAACATCGGCGGTGGGACTAGCGAGATGGCCGTCATCTCACTCGGTGGTATCGCGTTGTTCCGCTCGGTTCGCGTCGGGGGTTACGAGATGGACGAGGCGATCACCCGCTACCTGCGTGCAGTGCACGCGCTGGCGATCGGCTCCCAGACGGCCGAGGCGATCAAGATCGCGATCGGATCGGCGGTCACGCTCCGTCCTGAAGAGACCCACGAGGTGCGCGGCCGTCATCTGATCACCGGCCTCCCGACCGAGATCCGGCTCCGTAGCGAGGAGGTACGCGCTGCGATCGCGGGTCCGCTGAGGGAGATCGTCGACGCGATCAAGGACACGCTCGAGCAAACCCCGCCTGAGCTAACCGGCGACATCGCGCGGGGCGGGATCCTTCTCGCGGGCGGGGGAACGCTGCTGCGCGGCTTCCCAGAATTCGTCGCTGCGGAAACCGGCGTGCCCGTCTTCCTCGCGACGTCGCCCTTGACCTGCGTCGTCACCGGCTCCGGCCAAGCTCTCGATCACTTTGACCAGCTCAGCCGCTCTGGCAATCGCGGTCGCTGGGCGAGCGGCACGCGCAATTGACGCTCCGAGCGCGAGCCCAATGAGCCATTTCCGTGTTTCGCCCGCGCCGATACCGGGCAAACGACGCACGCGCCCTCTCTAAGCAAACTCGCGGTCGTCGACGAGTCCACTTGAGCGCGGCCGAGAGGAGCCGCGCCCGCCGCGAGAGCGCGACAATTACTCGATGAGCACCGCGGATCCGCTGACCGCCGAGCCCGACGCGATACCGCGCCGCGATCCGGCGGGAGCAGTCCATCTTGATGACGTCGCACGCGTGTTCTGGCGCTACTTCTCGCCGAAGCTGATCGCGACCGCGCTGGTCGCGTCGCTTGCCGCGCGCGTGGCCGCTGGTCATTGGAGCTGGCGCGACGTCTTGCTCCCCCTTGCGCTCATCGCCTTCGAGCCGCTGACCGAGTGGCTAATCCACGTGTACCTCCTGCACTCGCGGCCGATCCGGATCGGCGCCCGGAGTTACGACCTCGTCGCCGCAGCCGAGCACCGTGCTCACCATCGCGCGCCAGCCGAGCTCGCGGGCGTGCTGGTTCCCACCTACGCTCTCATTCTGTTCCTGCCAGCGATCGCGGCAGGCCTGTATGGCTTGTCGTTCCTGGCCCACGCGCTCGTCGGAGGCGACCGCACCTCCGTGTGGCTGAGCGGACTGGTCGCGGGCTACGCGATCCTCTTCAGCTACGAGTGGTGCCACTTCCTGATCCATACGCCGTACCGGCCGCGCGGCCGGTACTACATGCGGATCTGGCGAAACCATCGCTTGCACCATTACAAGAACGAGCACTACTGGTTTGGCGTGACGACGCACCTCGGCGACGTAGTCCTCAGGACGAACCCGCAGCACACGCGAGTGCCGAAGTCAGGCACGGCACGTACACTCGGCGATGGCGATGTGGGCTCCGAGGAGCGCGCCGCCTGAGACGGCTGGGGTCGCACTGAAGACCCTCGCGCTCGAGCGGTAGGTGATCCCGCCCTCAGCGCACCTGCTGCGGGCGCGAGGCACGCAAGGTGTCAACCACCCTGACGGTCGGCGGGTAGTTCGTCGCTATTCGAACGAGGCCTGCGCCAGCTGGATCACTCGCAGAGATTCTGGCCTTCCCGCTCAACCGTGTTCGAGTCTTCGTTGCCTGCCGAATCTCGTGCGCGGACGACGAAGTAGAAGGCCTTTTCACTCGGGAGCTGCGGCGTGTCGAAGGACGTGACGCTGGCAGCGGTCGTGTACGTCGGCTGTGAGAAGTTCTCGCCGCCTCGGGTCGTCGCCTGGTAGATCTCGTAGACGATCCGCCGGTGCCTGTTCTTCTCGCCGGCCGCTTCCCAGCTGAGGTGGTAACTGGAGGTCTTCCCTGCGCCGATCGGACCGGGGATGCACGTGGTGGCCGACTTCAGGCCAGCAAACGTGATGCGGCCCTTCCCCTTCGCCTCGGCGGCCGAGCCAATGAGCAGCGACACCCCGATGACGACCAACAGCGACGCCGCTCCGGAACGCCGGTGCGGCCTGGACGGGATCGAAGCAGCCATAGACCCTCCTCCTTTGAACGCTGCCCGAGTCTAGCGCCATCGACTGGCGAGCGGCTCAGCCCTCGAGCATCCAGCAGTTTTCGCTCCACACAAACCGGTTGGCGGCGCTCATCAGTGGAAAGGGCAGCCGAATCGAGGCCTTGTCGCCATGCACGAGGACGACTGCCGAAGGTATCGCCCGCGCCTCCGCCCGCAGCCTGGCGCGGCCGCCAGGCTCGCGCGCGGTTTGAGTGAGCCTGGCGTCCCAGCGCTGAGCGCATGTCCTGTGATCGCGGGTGGCACGCAGAGGAGCGTTCAGGATCGAGCAGGCCCCCGCTCCGTCGCCGCGCAGCTCGGCATCGACGAAGTTCGTCGCGGCGCGACGCACCCAGGCGACCTGTTCGCGCGTCCCGGTCGGTGAGGCCTGCCCGACCGCGGGGAGGGCCACCGCCGCGACGCCCGCGAGCGGGCCGATGATCGAGCGCAAGCGCATACCCGTGCTATCGGCGCATCGCATCGCTTGCTCGAGGATCCGACGCGCGATTGGCCTGTCGTGGACGCATATCGGAGCTTGCTGTACGCAGCACGCCGCCAGGTCCATCGGGAGCGGTTGCCTCGGCGCGGTCCTAGGCCCTGGCGCGATGCGCGGCGCGGCTGGCTACGCTCGGCGTTTGGCGCCTCGGCGTCTCAGTAGCAGCACCCGCTTGACCGTCGTCCGTGTCGGCGAGGGCGTGCTCTGCACGATCCGTAGTCGGGCGGCGAGGTGACCGCGTGCAGCGCCCAGCAGCGAACGTCCGGCGCCGTCTATCGCCACTCTCACAGAGAACGTCTGGCCCGCCTTAGCGGTGAACCGCGCGGAGCCGATCGTGACCGTCTCGTGGCGTGACCTGCCTGCGTGGCGGACGACCCTGATGACGGTGAGCGCGACCCTCCCACGACACTTTGTGGCGGACTTGCAGGTGAGCCGCACGAGCACGCTGTTGTGGGGATGCTCGCGGACGAAGGAGTTCGCGAGCGCGACGCCGCTGCTGGGGGCGCCGCCGCCGAGCGCGGGAGCGCTTTCGGAGGGACTCGGTCCCCCGGGTGGCTGGACTGCACCGGCGGGCGTCGGGCCGCTGGCACCGCCTTCACTCGATGTTGGCAGGGGCCGCATCGCGATGTTGATCCCCGAGCGCTGTTCGCGACCGGCGAGCAGGACAGCCGTGGCTTCGCCCGGGGAGGAGCCGCCGAAGAAAGACAAGCCGAGTCCTCGAGCGAACGCAACGACGCGGTAGGAGCCGGCCGCGAGTCCCACGACCTCGTACGAGCCGCCCGCCCCGGTGCGGGCGCATGCGCCTTCCCCGGCGCCTGCTTCCGAACTCGGGAACGCGCAGACGAGAGCGCCTTCGACGGCGCCGGCGGTCGCGGAGTTCGTCACGGTTCCCGACAGCTCCGCGCCTTCCTGCAGCGCGGCGTCGATTTCGGACGTCGTGGTGCCGCCCTTGACCGTGACCGTGGACGCTTCTTCGAGGGTGCCCTTGCCGTTGTAGAACTGCGTGAGGAAGTCGAGCGAGCCAAAGGGCGGATCACCGAAAGCGACCAGGAACGTGCCTGCCCCGAGCCCCGTCACGACGTATTCGCCATCGGCGGCGGTCTCGACGCACCCCAGCTGTTCGCTGCCGGGTTCGGGCGCTTCGGCAGTGGTTTCGGATTCAAGCCAGGTGATGCTGATCGCACACACTTCGATGCCTCCGAGAGGCGCGCGCGTTTCAGCCGCCGTGACGGTCCCGGAGATAGCACCGGTTGCGGCCAGCGCTGATGCCGAGCCGCCGAGGGCGAGCGCGAGCCATGCGGCCGCGATGCAGCCGAGCAACGTCACCCGCCGGCGCGCTCCAGGGAGCCACGATTGCGCCGTTCTGCCCGCTCCTACCCGATCCATCGGTGTGGCTCCTCCTCGCCCAGCGAGCCAGCGAAGCTACCAGACATCAGCGCTGCCCGCCGCGCTATCCAATGGCTCCCGCGGCGACGGCTCCCCACGGCGCGCGGACGGCGCCTTGAGTGATCCGGTTTGCGCGGTCAGACGTATGCAGGAGCCAGAGGCGCCAGAGAAGCATTTGGCGATCCCGGCGACTGGAGGGCGAGTGGGCACCTGGGGTTATGGGGCGGCGCATCAGGGCGCGCACGCGAGCTCGCAGAACGGCGCGGCGACGCTGGCGAGGATAGATCTGCGCTCCGCGACGGCGATGATGCGTGAGCGCGGCCTGCGCGTGACAGCCGCGCGGCGGCTCGTGCTCGAGGCGCTCCTCGCCGCAGACGGGCCGATGTCTGCCGAGCAGATCGCCGAAGGGATCGGCGGGCGCGTCAGCAGCTCTGACATCGGCTCGGTCTACCGCAACCTCCAGGCGCTACAGGAGATCGGCCTCGTGCGCCACGTTCACCTGGGTCACGGCCCCGGCCTGCACGCGCTCGCGGTGGCCGGCGAGCAGGAGTACCTCACGTGCGAACGCTGCGCCGACTTCCGCGCGGTCGCGCCGGAGCAGCTCGACGCGGTGCGCGAGCTGATCCAGCACGAGTTCGGCTATCGGGCGAGCTTCGTGCACTTCCCGATCGTCGGGCTGTGCGCCAGCTGCGCCGCGGCGTTGCGCGGCGGCCCACAGCGTCGAGACGAGCGCGCCGGCTAGCCTCGCTATTCGGTGGTCGACGGGAAGGCGTAGCCGCTGTGCGGGGCTCCGACGTACGGGAACGTCGCCTGTGAGCGGAACGGAGACCCGACAGGGCCGTCTGTCACCTGACCCGCCGCTGCGTCGGGGCTGTACTTCGGTTCCACGAGCGTGTAGGTGACGCCAGCTATCGCGCGGATCGCGATCGTCGTCACATCGTCGATGACGCGCCTACCGTTCGGGTACCCCGCCAGATCTCCGCCGAGGATCCCGAGCAAGTTCGGGTCTTTGGCCGGTGGCACGGCGACGTTCAGACGAAGCATCTCCGCCTGCACTTTCCCGGTGTAGTTCTGGAAGCTCGGTATGTGTCCTTCGGGAATACCGGTGAGGAAGATCGCCACGAGGTCTTCGCGCGCGGCTTTCAGTTTTTCGAGGTGAGGGAAGATTCCCGGATACAGTTCGGGCAGCAGTTTCGCGAGCTCGGGGTGCTGCACATGGGACAGGAAGCTGCTGTCGTTGCGCGGGTGGCGGGCGTTCCAGGCGTCCTTCAGGCCCAGCGGGATCATCACCTCGTTGAAGAGTGGGCTGCCGAGCCGCGAGACCTGGACCCAGGGCCCGACCTCTGAGTGTTCGTTGTTGGCGCCCTCGGTGATGCGCACCGCGCGGCGGCTGGCCGCACCCCAGACGCCCAGCACGGCCTTCGAGCTCAGGACGTTCTCCGGCACCGACCCGTCGGATGTGAGACTGCCGATCGGGACCTGGATTGCGATCGAGTGCACGTTGAGCGTCTGCAGCGTGTCAACACCTTCTTCGGCCACGGTCGGGAATATGTGCAGCTCCTGGAACGGACGCAGGTCACCGAGGTCGAAGATCGAGCCGATATCCACGTAGAACGGGTCGTTGCGCTGGCCGCCGAAGACCCTGTGACCGCCGGAAACGTTGTGCACGGCTTCTTCTGCGAGCTTTGAGTATTCCGGCGTGGAGCTCGGGCCGATGTTGCAGGGAGGGCACGCGAGCTTGCTCCCCAGCACCCTGCTGCCGCTCTTGTCGGTCCGCGTGACGGTGTAGATCTGGCGTTTGTTCCAGTGGGAGTCCGCAAGCGATTCGATCCGGCCCGTGTTGTAGAGGAACGTGTTGGGGTTCTGGAGCGTCGATTCGAACGTGAACTCGTAGGTGACGTCGGGTTCGCCGTCGCCGTTGTTGTCGACGTAGATCGAGTAGAGCACGTCGTTGCCGAACTCGAAGAAGTTCGGGCCGCCGGCGGGAACCTCGGTCGGAAGATAGTTGGTGATCAGCGTCACGGTCCCGGGCGTGTCCGGGCTCACGAACGCGTAGGTGTCGGTGTTGTCCGCTACGGGGTCCTTGCTGATCTCGGGCGCCTCGCGATGCGATGACATGTCGCCTGCCTCTCTTTCGCTTTTCGGTCCGCGTCAGCGAGCGGCGTCGATGAGACGCTTCACGAGGGCGGGATCCCTGTAGGTGGTTGAGCGCGTGCCGAACACGACGGTCACCTCGCCGCGCTCAGGGTCGCGGACGTAGGCGGTCACGGGCTCGTGGGGGGCCGCACCGGAAGGCTCTGTGACGACGGCCCTGGGCTCAGCGGGCGCGCTCGCGCCGGGAGAGTCGAGCGCGACCGCCGCGACCTTGGGGGTCACGAGAATCACGGCAGCGCCGGCTGCCGCACCTGCCGTGCCCTCGAGAAAGGCGCGGCGACTGGTGCCCTCGCTGACGGGCGCCGCGGCACCGCCCAGCGCGCCAGCGCCGGCCGGCAGCGCAACGCTCGGCTTCAGAAACGAACGGCGGGTCTGCTTGTCCATCGCTAGGGCTCCTGTCGCTTCGCGCGGCTGACACACTTTTCTGTCGGCGACGCTAACACGGCCAGGTGCCAGGCGGGCCCGAGTTTCTGCGAGCCCCTCGCAGGTGCGAGGGCCATGCCGAAGGTGCGCTACAGCGGGCTCAGCATGACCATTCGCTCGGTGCGCATCGTGGCGTGCTCCTCGGCGTTCAGGCCAGCGGCGAACTCGTCGATCTCCCGCCTCGTCCCGGTGACCTCGAAGAGGACCTGGTAGGTGAGCAGGTGTCGATGCTCGTGGATCGACAGCCGCAGGCCGAGTTCCTGCGCCGATCGCTGCATCGAGGCCTCGACTTCGCCGCGAACGAGCTTGCCGGCGCTTGTGATGAGCGTGCGCGATTCGACCTTCCCGGCGTCCCGCTCGAGGGCTTCCTCGCGCTGCCTTGCTTCACCGCTGAGGGGAGGATCGATCTGTAGCCACTCGTCGAGTCGCTCGTCCCAATGCGAGACCACGATGCTCGACTGAGGGGCGTGCAGCCGCAGCGCATTCAGCGCCGCCCTTATCGAATCCTCGCTGGCGGCATAGGCGAACAGCGTCTTGCCGTCGTGTGTCACCACGACGTCGCGGGGAAGCTCGGCTTCCGATCGGCCTCCCTCCTGCCCGCGCACGCTCTCGAGCACGTGCTCGAGAGACCGGCCCGCTTCGGTTTCACCCGGCGCGGCCCGCAATCGCCAATTCTGATCGTCTTCCATGAGCTCCTCGCTGGTTTGCCGCTCGAACCTCGACAGTAGCTCGAAGAGCCGGCGCTACGCGGGACGCTTTCTCCGCGACGCGTGGCGTTGGCGAGGGTCGCCCTGATCAGCGACGGGCGAGCACGACGACCGGGATCTCTCGCTCGGTCTTCGTCTGGTATTCGTCGTACGCCGGCCAGACCTCGGTCATCAGCGACCAAAGGCGCGCCCTCTCCTCGCCCGCGGCGACCGTCGCGCGCACCGGAATCACCTCGTCCTTCACCTCGATGGTCACGTCGTGGTCGTTGGACAGGTTCTCAAACCAGGCGGGGTTCTCGGGGGCCCCGCCCTTGGAGGCGACGACGATCCAGTGCTCGCCGTCGGTTCGATGGATCAGCGGCGTCGTCCTCGCCTCGCCGCTCTTGCGCCCCAGCGTGGTGAGCAGCAGGATCGTCGTCCCGCGCCAGTCGTATCCGCGGTCGCCTCCCGTCTGGCGATAGACGCGTACGTGCTCGGCTCCGAAGAGGTCGTCGTCGTCGGACGGCGCCACGCAGCAAGTCTATTCCGGCCGCGGCTGCCGGCCAGCTTCCCTACGCGATTCGCGAGAATCAAGGTGCACACCCGATGCGAGTAGCGCTCATCTCCGACACCCATCTGCCGCGCGGGCCGCGGCGGCTGTCCGACCGTTGCTTGGAGGCGATTCGCGCGAGCGATCTGCTGCTTCATGCAGGCGACATCTCCACGAGCGCGACGCTTCAGGAGCTGCGGCTGATCGGCCCTCCCGTGCAGGCGATCCACGGCAACGTCGATGAGCTGGGCCTGCAGCGTGCGCTGCCCTCGTCGCTGACGCTGGAGCTCGAAGGCGTGACGCTTTCGATCATGCACGACGCGGGGCCCGCGCGCGGCCGTCTGCAGCGCCTACGACAGCGCTTTCCCTCTAGCGCGCTCGTGATCTTCGGCCATTCGCACCTGCCGCTGCACGAGCTCTCAGCGGACGGCTTTCAGATCTTCAACCCGGGAAGTCCGACGGAGCGAAGACGCGCGCCGCAGTGCACGATGGGCCTTGCGACGATCACCGCCGGGCAGGCGACGCTGACGCATCTCGCCGTGTGAGAGCAGCGAGACGCGCTCGAGCGAGCCGGCGGCCAGCGGGTCCTCGCTGATCTTGTAGAGCACCGTTTCGCCCTTTTGCACCTCGAGGCTCAGCTTGGCGGACCACCTGCTCACGACGAACGCGAACGTGAGCTCGTACCCGGGGACGCCCGCGAGCGTCGCGGTTCCCTGGCCGCGGAATTCGTAGCCCGCGCTCGACGCTGCGCAGCTAGCGTCGTTCAGCTTGGTCAGCCGCAGGAGCAGCCAGCGCGAGGCAGGCCGGAGCCACGCTTCAAGGCGCTCCCCGCCGCTCGAGGGCGCGCTCAGCTGCTCGTAGATCACCAGCGACTTGCTGGCGGCGACGCCTACCTGGCCCGTCCCGATGATCCTGCACGCCGTCGGTGGCGGAGGTGTTTTTTCTTTTTCGCCGCCCTTGGACCCTTCCCCCCCTTTCGAGCCTTCGCCTTCTTCCGAGCCTTCTTTGGAGCCTTCGCCACTTTTGGAGCCTTCGCCACTTTTCGAGCCTTCGCCACTTTTGGAGCCTTCTCCACCTTTGGAGCCTTCTCCACCTTTGGAGCCTTCTTCACCTTTCGAGCCTTCGCCGCCTTTCCCACCACCTCCCCCAGCTCCTTCGCCTTCGGCCTGCGTCCACGTGTAGTACGTGGCGGCGCCCGGGTGGCTGCTGACGATCAGCGCCGTGCCGGCTTCGCCTGTGAGGCTTACGCCGCTCGCAACCCCCAGCACCTCCGGCTGGGGCAGGTACATGCCCTCGCCGAGGATCACGTGGCGGTGGCCCCAGCAACCGGGCGAGGTCGGTGTCTGACAGTCCGCGTTGGGGCTGTTGTACCCGTCGTCGTACATCCACAGGTAGTAGGAGCGCAGCGCGCCGGTGTCCGCCCAGTCGGAGCCGAAGCCCTCCCACGGCCCTTCGGTGAGCGGCGGGCGCGGATCGTTTTCGAGCTGTACGCCCGCCTTCGCCGCGCCGTCGAGCGCCGCGTTCAACCCGGAGATGGGCGTGTAGCCGTAGGCGAGTCGGTCGAGGTCGGTGAGGATGAACAGTTGACGGTCGGCTGAGAGGGAGATGAAGCCCGCCGGCACGCGGTAGCTTTCGAGGCCGAGCTGGGCGTGCGCCGCGTCAAGGCGCGTGAGCATCCACTGCTCGCATTCGGCGGAGCTTTCCTGCGAGCAGGCTTCGGGCAGGGACCCGAGCGGGATGTTGGCGGGCGGGTTGGCGGCGCTGGCGCCGGCGACAGTGACGGAGAGCGACAGCGCCGCGGTCACGCCGCAGGCCAGGAGAAGGCGCCGAAGCGGCAGGCCGGCTCGTTTGGAGGCACGCCTGACCGTGCCCCCGCTGCGTGGCTTTCTCATGCATAGATAGACGGAAGCCCGAGGGCGTCGGATGAGTGGTTGGGGGAGAGCTCGATCTCCCGGCTAGGCCACCCGTCCGTTTTCGGGCTAGCCGGGCGTTTGCGAGCCCGCGATCCCGAGCTCGTTTGCGAGCGGCTCGACCGACGCGATCACCGCTTCGATCAGCTCGTCGAGCTCGACACCGAGCTCCTCGGCGCCGCTCACGATGTCCTCGCGGTTCACCGCGGCGGCGAAGCTCGGCTGCTTCAGCTTCTTGCGCACCGACTTCGCGCGCAACCCGTGGATGCCTTCCGGGCGCACGTAAGCGCAGGCGAGCACGAACCCGCTCAACTCATCGACCGCGGCCAGTGCGCGCTCCATCTCGCTGATCCGCTCGATCCCCATGTAGCGCGCGTGCGAGCCGACCGCCCGGATCAGCTCGGACGGGTAGCCGAGCCGCTCGAGCTCGGCCATCGCAAGGCGCGGGTGGCCGCTCTCGAGGTCCGGGTAGCGCTCGTAGTCGAGATCATGCAGCAGTCCCGTCACGCCCCAGAGCTGCTCATCGCCACCGCGCTCGCGTGCCTGCCCGCGCATCGCAGCCTCCACGGCGAGGCAGTGGCGCTGCAGCGACTGTGAGGCAACCCACTCCCGCAGCAGCGCAAGCGCGCGCTCGCGGGAAAGCCGATCGGTGTCGGGCTCGGGCGCCAAGGCTAGGGGCGCACGATAGCGCCGGCGCGGTGTGGCTAGGGTGCTTCAAATGGCCGTGAGCAGGCCGAGCGAACGGGCGCTCGTGAGCGTGGTCGGAGCGGTCGTCCTCGTGGACACGATGTTCTACGCGGTCATCGCGCCGCTGCTGCCGGCGCTGGCACACGAACTGCACCTCTCGAAGCTCTCGGCCGGGGTGCTCACGGCGAGCTATCCCCTGGGCACGCTGCTCGGCGCGCTCCCAGGCGGCATGCTCACCGCGCGTGCTGGGCCGAGGGCCGCGGTGGTGAGCGGCCTCACGTTGTTCGCACTCTCGACCACCGCCTTCGCGTTCCTGCACAGCGCGCCGGCGCTCGACGCGGCGCGCTTCGTGGAGGGCGTGGGCGGAGCCTGCTCGTGGGCGGGCGGGATAGCGTGGGTCGCCAACGCAACCGACCCGGCGCGGCGAGGCGCGCTGATCGGGCGCGTGCTCGCGGCGGCCGTCGCGGGCGCGCTCTTCGGGCCCGTCGTCGGCACGATCGCGAGCGCCGTCGGCAGGCCTCCCGCGTTTGCGGCTGTCGGCGTCGTGGCCGCGATCCTGATCGCGGCGTCGCTGCGGCTGGAGTACGTTCACACCCGCACCGAGCAGGGTCTGCGCGAGCTGCGTGCGGCGCTGCACGGGGGTGGCATCGCGCTCGGGATGTGGCTCGTCGCGCTGCCGGCGATCGCCTCGGGGGTGATCACGGTGCTCGCTCCGCTGCGCCTGCACCGCTTCGGTGCCGGGGCGGCCACCATCGGCGCGATCTTCCTGCTCGCCGCCGCCCTCGAGGCGGGCGTGAGCCCGGCGATCGGCAGCCTGTCGGACCGTCGTGGACGGCTGCTGCCGCTGCGGACGGGGCTCGTGCTCACCGCAGCTCTGCTGCTCTGCTTCACGGTGCCCGCGAGCGTGGCGCTGCTCGGGTTGCTGGTGATCGCGCTCGAGGCCTCGCTGGGAGCGTTCTGGGCCCCGGCGATGGCGTGGCTGTCCGACGCAGCGGAAGGGCACCGCCTCGACCAGGGCCTCGCAGCCGCGCTCATGAACCTCGCCTGGGCGGCGGGGCAGGTGCTCGGCTCCGCGGCCGGAGGTGCCCTCGCCGCGAGCACGGGCGACGAGCTGCCTGCGGCAGCAGCGGCCGCGCTCTGCATCGCGACGCTCATGATCGCCCTGCGTGCCCGCGCCGCGGTCCGGCCGATCGCAGCGGAGCCATCGCACTCCGCCAGCGGGTGATGGACTGCGGCCTCGGCCGCTACGAGCGCATCGCGCAGGGCTCGTGCGGTCCGCGCGCGCTAGCGCCTTGGCTTCTTGTACCTGAACTTCGCCTTGCTCTTGTGCTTCGGTTCGCTCGCGCCGCTCGGCGTGGTGACGGTCACCGTCACCACGCCGGAGCCTTCGGGAGCTTCGGCGGTGATTTCATCTTCGGAGTTGACGGCGAATTTTTTCGCCGGCTGCGACCCGAAGGCCACCGAGGTGACGTTCACGAAGTTCGAGCCGCTGATCACGACCTGCGTCCCCGGCGTCCCGCTTTTGGGCGAGAGCCGCGTGATCGTCGGCGCCGGCGGCGGTGTCGGGACTACCGTGGTCGGGCTCGAGAGGGCGGGCGCGCCGAAGCCTTCGCCGTTGCTCGCGGTCTCCATGACGCGGAGCGTCGAGCCCTGGTCGGCCGCGAGCACCACGTAGGTGAGCGCGGTCGCCGCCTGGATCGGCAGGCAGTGCGAGCCGTCGCTGCGGCACTGCTCCCACTGGTAGAGCGTGGACGTGGGGCTGTTCGTCCACGCGCCGGGCAGCGCGTGCAGTATCTGCCCGACCGCCGCAGTCCCGCCGATACCGGGCGCGGCCGTGTTGGCGGGGGTGCTCGCGGAGGCCGCGAAGGCGCCCAGGCCGAGCGGGCTGCCGACCCCCGAGGGGCCGTCGTAGCCGACCGTCGCCTGGCAGGAGCTCGCGCCTGCGCAGGAGCCGTTGGAGCCCGAGGTCACGTCGTAGAGGGAGCCCGGCTCGCCGATGTGGCGGTAGAGCGTCTGTGCGGGGTAGGAGACGCCGCGCGCTCCGCCGGCGAGCCCGAACTCCCCGGCGAGGATCGGCGAGGCGACCGAGGTACCGCCGTACACGAGCCAGCCCGTTTCGTGGTCGCCCGGGAATTCCGGGGTGCTGTCGTAGACCGCGACGCCCGTGAAGGGGTCGGCCTCGGCCGAGACGTCCGCGCTCAGGCGATCGCTGCCGCAGCCGGTGGCCGACCAGTTGCCGAGCGCGGTCTGCCACGAGGGCGCGCTGAATATCGTGCTGCAGCCGCCGCCGCCGTTGCCCCACACCGTGCTCCTCCAGCCAGCTTCGCCTTCGATGAGTTCGGTGCCTCCGACCGCGACGACGTCCGGTGATGCCGCGGGGAAGCTGACGTTGCTGGGCAGCCCCACGCAGTTGGAATACCCCCCGGGGTTGTTCTGGTCCTTGTAGCCGCAGTCGCCCGAGCTCGCGGTGATGACCGTGCCCGGGTGGTCGTAGGCGAGCGCGTTCACTTCGCGCTCTTCGCTCACCAGTTCCGATTCGCTCGCGTTCGAGCCGTAGGAGTTGCTGACCTCGCTCGCGCCCGCCGCGACCGCGGCGTTGACGCCCGCGCTCAGGTCCGGGTTTTCTTCGCTGTTGGTCTCCACGAGCAGGATGTGGCAGTTCTGGCAGATCGCGTGCGCCATCTGCACGTCGATCGAGATCTCGGTGGCCCAGCCGCCTTCTGCTTCCGGCAGCGGGCTTTCCTTGCCCTGCTCGTCGAGCTTGCGAAAGCAGCCGTTGGACTGCGTGCATTCGGGCAGGCCGAATTGCTGGTCATAGACAGCGAGGTCCGCTTCCGCGGACGGGTCGTCGTAGGCGTCCACGACGGCGATCGTCTGGGCAGCGGAGACGGAGGTTTCGGCGGGCAGCTGGTATGCGCCGTGCAGCTGCTGCGCCGTCAGCGAGCCGGGGACCGGGGATTTGTTCTTGTGTGTGCGCGCGCGCCCGCGCCGCGCGGAGGAGGACGAGGAGGAGGAGGAGGAGGGCACCAGCTTCAGGGCCTGGCAGGCGGCTCCGCGCTCTGAGCGCGGCGTACCACAGGCGGCCCGCACCACGCGGTAGGCGCTGTGGCTGAGAGGCACAGCCGCGGCGCCCGCTGCTGGCAGCGTCAGGGCGATCAGGGCCGCGACCAAGCCGACACCGCGTGAGTGCTTTGAGAACTTCATCGATCCCTCTTCTCCCGAAAGCGATTCTTGCGGCTCGCGACACCCCGGGGCGCCGCTCGCCGTGACTCATGCACGTGTAGCACACGCGCGGCAGCTTTCCGAGCGGCGCTAGGCACAACGCCCAAAGCCCGACCGGGGCCGGGCTGTCTCTGGTCCCACTCCTCCAGGTCGGCCTCCATACCGCGGGCGACAGCAGCCGCTCCTCGCCGCATTGGCGAGGTTCGCTGCTGTGCCGGGAACCCTACGAGGCCGCGCCGTTCACGTTGTTAAGGCGCTGCTACGCCGCGATGCGCAAGCGCTGCCGGCGGGTCTGGCTGCAGGGCGAGCCCGCGGAGCCCGTGGCCGGGAGCTCCAAGCGCTCCCGGCCAACAGGCGACTCCTAGAGGGTCAGGAGCACGATTTTGAAAGGGGTGTGCATCACGCGTACATCGCGTCGATCGCCGCTGCGTACTTCTCGGCGATCGGCTTGCGCTTCAGCTTCATCGTCGGGGTCAGCTCATCGCCGCCCGGAAGCCAGTCGCCCTCGACGATCGTGAACTTCTTGATCTGTTCCACTTTCGCGAGCTTCGTGTTCGCGGCGTCGACGCGCCTCCTGCACGGCGGCGCGCACGCGCGGCTCGCGCGCGAGCGCCTCAAGCGTGGTGTCCTCGATCGCCCTGTTTCGCCGCCCAGACCGGGGCGAAGTCCGCGTCGAGCACGATCAGCGCGGTGTTGTAGGGCGCCGGTCGCCGATGCAGCACGCCTGGCCGATCAGCGGCGAGGCCGCTCTTCAGCGTCGCCTCGATGTTCGCCGGCGACATGTTCTTGCCGGCCGGCGCTGATGATCAGCTCCTTCTTGCGGTCGACGATCTTGAGGTAGCCGTCCTCGTCGAAGCTCGCCGATGTCCCCCGTGCGCAGCCAGCCGTCCTCGGTGAACGCCTCGCGCGTCTTCTCCGGGAGGTTGCGGTAGCCCGAGCATCACCACGTCGGATTTCACGAGCACCTCGCCGTCGCTGTCGAGCTTGATCTCGACGCCCGGCGCCGCGGGCCCGACCGTGCCGATCTTGACGCTTCCCGGGCGGGTTGACGCTGCCCGCGCCGCAGGTCTCGCTCATGCCCCACAGCTCCGCGAGCGGCAGCCCGATCGCGTGGAAGAACTCGAGCACCTCGACCGGCGTGGGCGCCGCGCCGACGTTGATCGCCTCGACCTGGTCGAGCCCGAGCATCGTCCGCAGCCCGGCGAAGATCTCCGCGTCGGCCTTCTCCACCTGCTCGGCGAGCTCGGCGGGCACCGCCTCCCCGCGCTGCTCCAGGCGCACCTTGCGCGGTTGCCGCGCAGCGCATCGCGCATCGGCTGCTGACGCTCCTCGGGCTGGGAGGCGAGCATCGTCTCGAGGCCCGCCTTCAGCTTCTCCCAGATGCGCGGGACCGCGAAGAACCAGCTCGGGCGCACTTCCGGCAGGTAGGAGAGCACCTGGCGCGGGTCATCGCAGCAGGTGATCTGCAGGCCGTAGACGATCGGCAGGTAGTGGTGCGCCGTCGCGCTCTGCGACGTGCGCGCTCGGCAGCCACGAGATGACGCGCCCGTCGCGGGGGAACTGATCAGCTCGTCAAGGCCCTCGACGGCGGCGAGCAGGTTGCGGTGCATGAGCTGCACGCCCTTGGGCGGCCCGGTGGTGCCCGAGGTGTAGATCAGCGTGAGCACGTCGCGTCGGCTGGATCTGCGCGATCGAGGCCTCGACGTCGAAGCTCGCCGCCCGATCCCTCGACCTCGGCGAGCGCGCAGCGTGCCCTCGGGCGCCTCGCCGTCGACGACGATCACGTGCTCGCAGCGCGCGGCAGCTCGCCGCGCGCCTCGAGCACGCGCGGCAGGTACTGCTGCTCGCAGATCACGATGCTCGCCTCCGCGTCGTCGAGCAGGTAGTGGATCTGCTCGGCGGTGTAGGTGTTGTAGATCGAGAACGGCGTCGCGCCGAGCATCATCGCCGCGAGGTCGCAGATGTGGAACTCGGGACGGTTGCCGAGCAGCAGCGCGAGCGTCTGCCCGCGCTCGAGCCCCAGCGCGGCGAGGCCGCCGGCGAGCGCGTCGACGCGCTCGCGCAGCTCGCCCCAGGTGATCGTGAAGGCGTCCTCCTTGGTGCGGATCGCGACCTCGTCCGCGCGCTCCGCGGCGGTGATGCGGAAGGCCTGGCCAGCGTGGCGGCGCTCACCGCCGGAGCCCTGCGCCCGGTGGACTCTGTGACTGCGGCCTCCATGCCCTTCCTCCCTCTCTGCCGACCGCAGCTCGCTTCGCCAAGAGGCCGGACCGCGCTGCGGCGAGATACGGCCTCCCCAGCCGCGCCGCGGCATCATAGCCCGCGACGAGCGGGCTACGCTCAGTCGGCTGATGCGGACGGGCGAGCTCGGCTTCTGGTGGCGTTCGCTGGGCGGGCCGCGCCGACCGCGCGCGCCTCTCGACGGGCCCGTCGAGGCCGACGTGGCGATCGTCGGCGGCGGCTACACCGGACTGTGGACCGCCTACTACCTCAAGCGCGCCGACCCGGCGCTCCGGATCGTCGTGCTCGAGCGCGAGGTGGCCGGGCTTCGGCGCCTCCGGGCGCAACGGCGGCTGGGTCTCGGGCTTCTTCTCCGGGCCCGCGCGCGCGTACGAGCGGCGCGGCGGGCGCGGCGGCGTTGCGCGCGCTCCAGCGGGCGATGTTCGCAGACCGTCGAGGAGGTCGGCCGCGTGCTCGCGGAGCACGACCGATCGACGCGGACTTGCGTGAAGGGCGGGCAGCTCGCCGTCGCGCTCGACGACGCCGCAGCTCGGCGCGCCTGCGCGAGGCGTCTGCCAGCGCGCGCGCGACGGGCTCGGCGGAGCAGGACCTGCGCGAGCTCGGCGCGCGAGCGAGCTCGCGGCGAGCGGTGCGCGTGGCGGGCGCGCGCGGCGCGAGCTTCTCCCCGCACGTCGCGCGCGTGCATCCCGCGAAGCTGCTCGCCGGCGCTCGCCGACGCGGTCGCGGCGCTGGGCGTCGAGATCCACGAGCGCACGCCCGTGCAGCGAGATCCGCGCGCACGGAGGCGCTGCACGCCGGCCGGGCGCGGTGCGCGCGCGCTGGGTCGTTCGCGCGACCGAGGGCTACACCGCCTCGCTGCGCGGGCTGCGCGCGAGCGCTCGTGCCGATGAACAGCTCGATGATCATCACCGAGCCGCTGCGCGCGCGCGAGGTGGCAGGAGATCGGCTGGGCAGAGCAGCGAGATGCTCGAGCGACGGCGCGCACGTCTACGTCTACCTGCAGCGCACCGCCGACGGGCGCATCGCGATCGGCGGGCGCGGCGTCCCCTATCGCTTCGGCTCGCGCACCGACGGCGCGGGCGAGACGGCCGCCGCGACCGTCGCGAGCCTGCGCGCGAAGCTGCGTCGCGATGTTCCCGCGGCGGCGCGGCGTGGTGATCGAGCACGCCTGGTCGGGGGTGCTCGGCGTGCCGCGCGACTGGTGCCTGTCGGTCGGCGCCGATCCGCGACACGGGCCTCGCCTGGGCGGGCGGCTACGTCGGCGAGGGCGTCGCCGCGTCGAACCTCGCCGCGCGCACGCTTCGCGACCTGCTGCTGGGCGAGCGACAGCGCGCTCACGGCGCTGCCCTGGGTCGGGCACGGGCCGCGCCGCTGGGAGCCCGAGCCGCTGCGCTGGGCGGGGATCCGCGGCGTCTACGCCCTCTACCGCCTGCGCCGACCGCGCCGAGCAGCGCAGCGGCACGGCCCTCGCGCCTGGCGCGCGACGCTCGACGTGCTGAGCGCGCGCGCCTAGCGCGCTCGGTCAATACGATCGGCGGCGAGGGATCGCGTCGAGATGACCTTTCAGACACTCCTGTACGACAGCTCCGACGGCGCGTCGCGACGATCACGCTCAACCGCCCCGAGCGGCTGAACACGATCGTGCCGCCGATGCCCGACGAGCTCGAGAGCGCGGTCGCGCCGGCGAGCCGCGGACGCCGGGGTGAAGGTGATCGTGCTGCGCGGCGCCGGGCGCGCGTTCTGCGCGGGCTTCGACTTCGGCGGCGGCTTTCACCACTGGGACGAGGCGCTCACCACGCGACGGCGCGTGGGACCCCGGCAAGGACTTCGCCGTCGCCAGCTCGGCAGGGCTCGGGCGCCGTGCCGAAGTTCATGAGCCTGTGGCGCTCGCCCAAGCCCGTGATCGCCCAGGTGCACGGCTGGTGCGTCGGCGGCGGCAGCGACATGGCGCTGTGCGCCGACCTCGTCATCGCCAGCGAGGACGCGCGCATCGGCACCCCCTACTCGCGCATGTGGGGCTGCTACCTGACCGGCATGTGGCTGTACCGCCTCGGCCTCACGCGCGCCAAGGAGTTCGCGCTCACCGGACGGCCGCTGTCGGGCGCGGAGGCCGCCGAGGTCGGCCTGATCAACGCCGCCGTCCCGTTCGCGGAACTCGAGGCCGAGGTGCGCGCTCAGGCCACGCGGCTCGCCGAGATCCCCGCCTCGCAGCTAGCCGCGATGAAGCTGATCGTCAACCAGGCCTACGAGAACATGGGCCTCGCCTCCACGCAGCTGCTCGGCCCGGTCCTCGACGGCTTGATGCGCAACACCCCGCAGGCGCGCGAGTTCATCGAGCTGGCGGAGCGCGAGGGGGTCGCCGCGGCGATCGCCCGCCGCGATGGGCCCTTCGGCGACTACAGCCAGGCCGACGCCTCCGGCCAGCCGAACCCGGGCAACGTCATCAACCCCTAGCCCGCGGACCGCGTCAGCGCTGACCGGTCGTCTTGGCCAGCGACTCCACGACGAGGTCGGCGACCCGAGATAGCGGCTGGGTCGCATCGATCACGACGTCGGCGGATCGGCGCAACAGCGGCTCTGTCTCCCGCAGGTCCGCGAGCACCCGCCCCGCTCCTCGCTGCTCTTGCCCTAGGAGTTGCCCTCCCTCCTGCGCAGCCGCTCGACGATCACCCGCTCGGGCGCCGTGAGCAGCACTTTCAGGTCCCACTGGAACTGCTTCTGCTCATCGCAGCAGCCGGCGAAGAAGACCGGGTCAGCCGCCTCTCTCGCGAAAAGGCGGGCCACGGCCTCGGTCCGCCAGCGCCAGACACCGTCTCCGTCCGCTTCGGTGAACCCGTCGTCGTCAGCGTCATATGCGGCGTAGCCGCGGCGCCTCAGCTCTCCGACGACCGACGACTTGCCGGTCGCCGACATCCCCATGACGAGTACGCGCACCGAGTCTGTGTCCTGTCCCTCGAGCTTCATCACTGGCCGAAAGCTCGCTGGTAGAGCCCTCGTCGACGTCAATCTCCTGATCTCGGGCTGCCGCGATTCGCCTTCACGGCCCCGTAGCGCTCGTAGTGGCGCTCGGGGATCGCATCGGGGTCCTTGTACCAGTACCAGGTGCAGGGGTCCCGCGCGTAGTCCTCGGGCGGATCGCAGGGATACAGCGGGTACCCCGACCACTGGATCGGCAGCGACTCGTTCATGAAGCTGCAGTGCGTGCAGTAGAGCGGGAAATCGGCGCGGTCAAAAGACCAGTCGTGGGCCTCGCGGGTGCGCCCGCCATCGGGCAGGCCCGTGTATGCGCCGTTCAGCACCAGCCGCTGCCCGGAGCCGCACGGGTGCATCGCGAAGGTGACCTTCTCCTCGTCCTCGGTGATCGTGAACGAGCCGGGGTTGGGGCCAACCCCCGAGCAGGAGTGCGCGCGCCAGGTGGCCGCGAGCAGCGGCACCAGATCACGCCGCTCGAGCGCCTCGATCCCGTCGTGGTGCCGGCGCCACCCGCGCGTCATGCTCTCGCTCCAAGCCTCCGCGATGCCGTCCTCACCGAGGCGCTGCTGGATGAACGACACGAGGTCCAGCAAGCCCCCGGCCATCAGGTCGTGCAGCATCTGCCACTCGTGCTTCATCTCCGAGCACAGGCGCCTCGCCCCGTCGAGGTCGCCCGCGTCGATCGCCTCGATCGCGCGGTCCATCGTGGGGCGCGAGAGCTCACTGAGCTCCTCCTCCGAGAACCAGCGTTCTGTCATCGTGCCTCCTCTCGATGATCGGGGCGACATTGTGACCGAACAGCGACGAGCGCTGGTGACCGGCGCCGCGCGCGGGATCGGCGCCGCGATCGCCGCGCGCCTGCAAGCGGACGGTCTCGAGGTGCTCACGCTCGACCTGCGCGCCGGCTGCGACATCCAGCTCGACGTCGCCAACGATGAGTTCCCCCCGCTCGGGGACATCGACGTGTGCGTCGCCAACGCGGCCATCACCACGACGCTCGCGCCCGCACACCGCATGAGTCGCGAGCAGTGGCAGCGCGACATCGACGTGAACCTCACCGGCGCCTTCCGCACGATCCAGGCCTGCCTGCAGGGGATGCGCGAGCGTCGGCATGGGCGCATCGTCGTGATCTCGAGCCTCGCCGCCACCAGCGGCCTGCCCGGTCAGGTCGCCTACGCGGCCTCGAAGGCGGGCCAGCTCGGGATGGTGCGCACGCTCGCCGGCGAGAACGCCTCGCGTGGGATCACCGCCAACGCGATCCTTCCCGGGCTCGTCGCGACCGAGCAGGTGCTCGCGATGCCCGAGTCGGTGCGCGAGCGCGTGCTCGAGCAGCTGCCGAGCGGGCGCCCCGTCACGCCCGCCGAGATCGCCGCGCTTGTCGGCTTTCTCGCCAGCGATGAGGCCGGCCAGATCACGGGGCAGTCGATCCTCGTTGACGGCGGAGCCTCGCTCGGGCGGGTGTCGCTCGGCAGCGAGCGTGACGAGCCGTGAGCGCGCGGACCCACCGCCCTTGACATTCCTCATAAAGCTGATAGCTTTTATCCTGAGTCATGACCAGCCGCCGTGTGGCAACCCGCGTCTCCTCGCCCCCAGGGGCCGCGGGCAGCGCGCACCAAGAGCGCGCGAGCAGGTACGCGGCGGCTGCCAGGGCTCTCGGAGAATCCATCCCCTCCAGTCTGGCGGCGCTCCCTCTTCGCCGCTGGAGATTCTCTCCTCTCCTGGCGGGCCAGGCACCCCCTGGCCCGCCAGGAGCACTCCTCCGCGCTGCCCGCGCCGAGCGCCGGCGCCTGGAATCGGCCGCCCCGCGCTAGAAGCCCGCGCCGAGGGCGCCCATGCGTCGGCGTTACGTCGGCGCTAAAGCCCGATCGCGCCCGTCAGCGAGCTCGTCGCCGAACTCGACCCAGCGACGTTTTTCGCCGTTACGATGACGTCGAGCAGGCCACCGACATCTTCCAGGCCGAGTTTGAAGTTTTTTTCGCTCGCACCCAGGATGTTCGAGCAGACTTTCGTGACGACGTTGCACAGTTGCCACTGGTAGCCGTAGGAGATCGGTTCGGTTCCGCTCCATGTTCCCGTGCCCGCGGTCAGCAGCTGTCCGTCGAGCAGCGTGCCGACGATCGTCGGAAGGCTCGTGTTGGCCGGCGCGATCCCTTTGATCAGTTCCGTCGCGGCGCTCGTCGCGGACGTGCTCCCAGCGACGTTTTTCGCGGTCACCACGACGCCTACCGTGTCCCCGATGTAGGTGGTCACGAGCGCCAGCGCCGAGGCCGTCGCACCTTTGATTTCGCTGCACGATTTGCCCGCCGGGCTGCACAGCTGCCACTGGTAGGTGTAGGAGATCGGTTCCGTCCCCGACCATTTTCCCGAGCTCGCTTTCAGTTCATCGCCTTCGACGAGCCCGCCGGAGATCGCCGGTTCGGCGCTCTTCTGGGGGGCGATCCCTTTGATCAGCCCAGAGACCGCGCTCGTCGCGGACGCTTCACCGGCGACATTCTTCGCCGTCACCACGCCCTCGACCGTGTCACCGATGTACCCCACGAGTAGCGGCAACGTCGGACCGGCGACACCTTCGATTTCTTTGCATGAGGAGCCGGCCGCGCTGCACAACTGCCACGCATAGCTGAAGGAGATCGGCTGGCTTCCCGTCCATTCCCCGGAGCTGAGTTTCAGCGCTTCGCCTTCCAGCAGGCCGCCCGTGATCGACGGGGACCCCGTCTTCAACGGAGCGATCCCTTTGATCAGGCCCGACAGCGAGCTCGTCGCCGACGCTTCCCCAGCAACGTTCTTCGCAGTCACGACGCCCTCGACCGTGTCACCGATGTACCCGACGAGCAGGGGCAACGTCGGACCGGCGACACCTTTAATTTCTTCACAAGATTTACCCGCCGCATTGCAAAGCTCCCATGCGTAGCTGAAGGAGATTGGCTGGGTCCCCGTCCATTCCCCGGAGCTGAGTTTCAGCGCTTCGCCTTCCAGCAGGCCACCGGTGATCGACGGGGACCCCGTCTTCAACGGAGCGATCCCTTTGATCAGACCCGACAGCGAGCTCGTCGCCGACGCTTCCCCAGCAACGTTCTTCGCGGTCACGACGCCCTCGACCGTGTCACCGATGTACCCCACGAGCAGCGGCAAGGTCGGACCGGCAACACCTTCAATTTCTTTGCACGATTTACCCGCCGCGTCACAAAGCTCCCACGCATAGGAGAAAGAGATCGGCTGGGTCCCCGTCCATTCCCCCGAGCTGAGTTTCAGCAATTCGCCTTCGAGCAAGCCGCCGGTGATCGACGGGGACCCCGTCTTCAACGGAGCGATCCCTTTGATCAGACCCGACAGCGAGCTCGTCGCCGACGCTTCCCCAGCAACGTTCTTCGCGGTCACCACACCCTCGACCGTGTCACCGATGTACCCCACGAGCAGCGGCAACGTCGGACCAGCGACACCTTCGATTTCTTCACACGATTTACCCGCCGCGTCACAAAGCTCCCACGCGTAGGAGAAGGAGATCGGTTCGGTGCCGGACCATTCGCCGGGGCTAAGTTTGAGCAGCCCTCCTTCCAGCAGGCCGCCGGAGAGCGAGGGTAGGCTGATCTCGGCCGGCAGAAGTCCGGCGATGAGCCCGGTTGGTGAGCTGGTCCGGGAGCTTTCGCCGACGGAGTTCTTCGCCGTGACGACCACGTCCAACGTGCCGCCGATGTAGCTGGCGAGCAGCTTGAGCGTGGGTTCGGTCGCTTTCGCGATGTTTTCGCACGCTTCGCCGACGGCGTTGCACAGCTGCCACTGGTAGCTGTAGGCGATCGGCAGGGTGCCTTCCCACAGGCCGGGTTCGAGGCTCAACAGCTGGCCTTCCTTCAACAACCCCAAGATCTTGGGAGGACGGATGCTCGTAGGGAGCACCGCTTCCACCGGCAGCGTTTCGGCGGAGGTCGCGGACGCCTTACCGATGAGGTTGCTCGCCGTCACGATCACCGCGAGGCGCTTGGTCAGGTCGGCCGGGGCGGGCGTGTAGCTGGCTTCGGTCGCTCCTTCGATCGTTTCGCAACCGCCACCGAGGATGCTGCAGCGCTCCCACTGGTAGCTGAAGTGGAACGGAGCGGTGCCCACCCACGCGCCGTTGTTCGCGGTCAGCTTTGTGCCTTCGAGCGGGTTTGCGGTTATGTCAGGGGCGGCGAGGCTCAGGGGGCTGCCTTCCTTGATGAGCTTCGTGGCTTTGGAGAGCTTGGTCGCCGTCCCTTCAGCGTTTTTCGCGGTCACGAGGACCACGAGCTTGTGTCGCACGTCCTGGCTCGTGGCGCGGTAGGACGCTTCGGTCGCGCCGGGGATCGGCGTGCAGCTGTGGCGTCTGCCGCGTTCGCACGCCTCCCACTGATAGGTGAAGCTCATCGGCGTCGAGCCGAGCCACACCCCTTCGCTTACGCTGAGAACGCGCCCGTCTTCGCGGGGTCCACTGATCGTGGCGCCTCGTCGTGGGTGCGGGGGCCCGCCGGAGGGCCTCCTCCCGGCCGCGAATGAGGGCGTCGGCACGGAGCACAGCGCGATCGTCGCAAGCATCAGCGCAGCGGCGATCATCCGCGCGACCGCTACGCGTCGCTTCGGCAAGGCCATCCTCTCCCCCATCCCTCTTCCCCTCCGGTTCTCAGGACACAACTTTGGCGTCGAGGTACCCGCTCCAGCGGGCTCTAAACCCAAGAATGTTCCAATCGCGCAAATTGCATGTCGCAGCTCGCGTCGGGGCCAGCAGCTCGCAGCGCTGCGCCACCGATCGCGGGCCGAACCGACCGCAACGTTGCTCTCGGCCCGGGGTTAGCGCTTGTTGGAGCCCCTCGGGGCCCCGCGCCCGCAACCCCTCGCTCGACAAGGAGACGTCCAATGACTTCGAAAAGCCTCGCCCGGGCCGCGGCGGCAACGGCTGCGGTGCTCATCGCCATACCGTCCGTAGCGGGCGCCGCGCGACCGAGGGTCGCGCACAAACGCGTGGCGGCCCTGCCCGGCTGCAGGCTCAGCCTGACCGCCGAACCGCGCAGGGTCACGAGCGGCGACGAAACGCCCCAGCTGTTCGGGAAGCTCACCTGCTCGAAAACGGTTGAAACGGCGGGACAGACCGTGACGCTCTTCGCGCGACCCGCGGGCCAGCCCGCCACGATGCTCGGCACCGCCACCACGACCACGGGTGGCTACTACACGTTCGTGGCGCCCGCACCGACGTCGAGCACGCTCTACTACGCGAGCACGGCCGCCCTCACGAGCCCCGTCAGGCAGGTCAGGGTTGCGCCCCAGGTGACGCTCAGCGGACCGTCCGAATCGAAGCCGCTGTTCACGGGCGCGCGCAACCGCGTCGCGTTCGCGGGCACCGTGAGCCCAGCCGCGGCGGGCGCCACCGCCGTGCTTCAGCGGGAGGCGGCGACCGCCAGCGAAGAATGGGTCACGATCCAGGCTGGCGTCGTGGGAGCAGGAGGCGTCTACAGCTTCGTGCACACCTTCGTGCTGCCCGGCGACGCGAACATCCGCGTGCGCGTGAAGGCGCACGCGCCGTATGACGCCTTCGGCGCCTCGAGCCCGCTCTCGTACGTGATCAGCCAGAAGGAGAACCCCGCTCTGACGCTGTTCGTAAAGAGCACCGGTCTCTCGAGCGACCCGATCACCTACGGCCAGTCGGTGACGCTCGAAGGCTCGGTCGTTGCTGGCGCGAACAAGACGGTGAGGCTGGCAGCGCGCACCGCCGGTGGCCTCTTCACGACGCTCGCGAGCCAGACCGCCGATGCTTCCGGGCACTACAGCTTCGCGGTGACCCCGCAGCAGAACACCGCATACAAGGTGTTCTCGGAAGTCGGGACGCACTCCTCGGTGCTGTTCGAGGGCGTGCGCTACACGCTCACGGCCTCACCGTCCGCGAGCACGCTGCAGGACGGCCAGGCGCTCACGTTCACGGGAACCGTCACGCCCGGTCGTGCCGGCAAGCACGTGTATCTGGAGCGCCAGAACGCCTCCGGAGCCGGCTATCACGTCGTGGCGATCGCGCCGCTGCAAGCGGTGGCCAGCGGCTCGGGGCTAGCGACGTACACGATCGTCCACACCGTGTTCGGCACCGGCAAGCAGGTCTACCGCATCAAGGTGCCGGGCGACCCCGACAACCAGGGCAGCTCGAGCGCGCCGGTCACCGTCGAAGTGACCCCCGCGCCGCCAGCCTCCCTGGCGCCTGGCACGCAGCCTCCGCTGCCGAACGAAGGCAATTCCTGATCTAACAAGCCCCCCGCCCGGTGGCCCGCTCCCTCGCGAGGAATCGAGGGAGCGGGCGCGCCGGCGGCGTAAGAGGGGTTGGTCAGGCGGCGACCGCGCGCGACTGCAGGTGCGCGCCCACCTTGCGCTTGACCCGCTGCAGCGCGTTGTCGACGGTCTTCGTGTCGCAGGAGAGCCGCTCGCCGGCCTGCTCGTAGGAGTAGCCGTCGAGGTAGAGCGACAGCACGCGGCTCTCGAGCTCCGACAGCGCCGAGGACAGGCAGCCGACGAGCGAGCGCAGCTCCTCGGATGAGATCACCTGGTTGATCGGGTCGTGGACTGTCGGCCCGGGCAGCATCTGGTCGAGCGTGGGCACGTCATCGCCAGCGCCGGCGGGAGTCGAGGAGAACGACACGTACTGGTTCAGCGGTGCTGTGCTTGTTGCGCGTCGCGGTCTTCACGGCGGTGATGATCTGGCGCGTGATGCACAGCTCGGCGAAGTTGCGGAAGCTCGACTCGCGGTCTTTACGGAAGTCGCGGATCGCCTTGTAGAGGCCCACGAGGCCCTCTTGGATGAGGTCTTCCGAGTCCCCTCCGGCGAGGAAGTAGGAGGAGGCCTTCAGGCGGACGAAGCCGTGATAGCGACGGACGAGGCGCTCGTAGGCCCCACGGTCGCCCTGCTTGGCCAGAGCGATGAGGAACTCATCCTCGACCTTAGGTTCAGTGTTGCGGTAGGTGGAAAATCTGGCCACGAGCACATTCCTTTCTCCGGAAACACCGGTAACTACCGGGCCCCCGAATGCTCTGTGGCGCACTCCTCCCCTGGCGCCAGACTTTACTTTGCCTAAGGTCTAAACCTTAGGTTCAGCGTTATGTAGACGCCAGACTGCCACAGTTATGAAGCCTTGTCAAGCTTTGCTGAGCGTTTCTGCAAGATCCCGTACAGCAGCGCAGCCGCCGCCGCGGACACACCGAGCGACTCGATGCGCCCGTGCAGTGGCAGCGCGATCAGCTCGTCGCAGGCCTTGGCGACTCGCGGACGCAGCCCCTTGCCCTCGCTGCCGAGCACGAGCACGACGCCGCCCTCGCTGTAGTCGGGGGCGTCGTAGGAGACCGCAGCGCGGCCGTCGCCGCTCGTGCGCGCGCTCGCGCCGTAGGACCAGCAACCCTCACCCCGCGCCGCAAGCAGGAAGTCTGCGAGGTTGCGTACGCGCGCGACCGGCAGATGCTCGACCGCCCCGGCGGAGGCCTTGCAGACCGCTGGCGTCACCTCCACCGCCCTGCGCTCGGGGATCACGACCCCGTGCGCGCCGGCGCACTCGGCGGTGCGGCAGATCGAGCCGAGGTTCTGCGGATCCTGGACCTGGTCGAGCGCGACCAGCAGCGCCCGCGGGCGCGCGAGCAGTTCCCCGGCGTCGGCGTACGGATAGGGCCCCACGCTCGCGCACAGCCCCTGATGGGAGCTGGAGCCGCAGCGGCGCTCGATCTCCTCGGCGCTCGCGAGATGCACGCGCGCGCCCCCGAGCCACGGCTCGCGAGCGGCGCCGGCGGTGGCCCACACCTCTCCAACGCTCGCCGCGCGGCGCCCGCGCAGCGCCTCGCGCACGGGATTGCGCCCGTACAGGATCACCGCTCGCGCGCGGCGATGAGCTCCGGGCCATCGGGTCCGTCGCGCAGCTCCCACCCGCGCGCGCGTAGCTGCTCGCGGACGCGATCGGCGGTCTCGAAGTCGCGTGCCTGGCGTGCGCTCTCTCGTGCCCGCAGCAGCTCGAGGGCCTCGGGGTCGCTCGCCGCCAGATCCTCGGCCGCGTGCAACGGCTCGAGCTCGCCGAGACCGAGCACATCGAGCATCTCGCGCAGGTCCGCGTCGCCGACCCCGTCTCCGCGGCGGTTCGCCTCGCGGATCCACTCGAACATCGCGGTGCGCGCGGCGGGGGTGTTGAAGTCATTTGCCAGCGCGTCGAAGAACGCGCTCACGTAGGCGGACATCTCCGGCGGGCTGGGCGCGCCGGGCACGAGCCGTCGCAGCGCCTCGCGGATGCCCTGCACGGTGCGCGCCGCCGTGTCGAGCTCGCTCTCGGAGAACGCGAGCGGCTGGCGGTAGTGCCCCGAGGTGAGGTACATCACGAGCGTGTCGCGACCGTGGGCGGCGAGCACCGCGTGCAACGGCGCGATGTTGCCGACAGACTTCGCCATCTTCTCGCCGGTCATCTGGACCATGCCGTTGTGCATCCACAGCTGTGCGAGCTCGCGCCCGCGCGCCGCGCGCGTCTGCGAGGCCTCGTTCTCGTGGTGTGGGAACAGCAGGTCCGAGCCGCCGCCGTGGATCTCGAAGCCGACGCCGAGGTACTCCTCGGCCATCGCCGAGCACTCGATATGCCAGCCGGGGCGGCCCTCGCCCCACGGCGAGGGCCAGCTCGTGTCCTCGCCCTCCTTGCGGCGCTTCCACAGCGCGAAGTCGAGCGGGTCCTGCTTGCGCTCGACGCCCTCGATCCCCTCGCCCTGGTCCATGTCCTGCAGCTGGCGGTGCGAGAGGCAGCCGTAGAGCGCATCTGAGCGCACGCGAAAGTAGACGTCGCCGTCGGACTCATACGCGTGCCCGCGCTCGATCAGCGTGGCGATGTAGTCGACGATCGGCTGCATCGTCTGCGAGGCGAGCGGCTCGTGATCCGGGCGCCCGAGCTCGAGCGCGTCGGTGTCGGCTCGATAGAGCGCGGTCATCTCCGCGGCGAGCTCAGCGCTCGGCCTGTTCGCGGCGCGTGCGGCGTCGTAGATCTTGTCGTTGACGTCGGTGATGTTCACGACCAGCGTGACGTCGTAGCCCTCGTGCACGAGGAAGCGCTTCAGCAGGCTGAAGAGCACGAATGGACGCGCGTTGCCGACGTGGATGCGCCCGTACACCGTCGGCCCGCACGCGTAGATGCCGACCCTGCGTCCATCGTGCGCGCGCAGCGGCTCCGGCTCGCCGCTCAAGCTGTTTGTGAGCTTTACCTCGCGCACGTCAGCGAGCAACCCTAGTCGCCCGGCCGGGCCGTTTGCGAGCGTAGCCACGGCGAGCGCGGCGGCGCCCTCGCCGCGCCCGAGGAAGCCCATCCCCTCCGAGGTCGTCGCCTTCACGTTCACGCGCCCGAGCTCGAGGCCGAGGGCGTCCGCGAGCCGCTGGCGGATCTGCGCGCGGTGTGGACCGAGCCGCGGCGCCTCGAGGATGACCGTGCAGTCGACGTTCGCCGGCGCGAGCGACGCGCGCGCGAGCAGCTGCAGGACCTCGCCGAGCAGGACGATCGAGTCGGCGTCGCGGTGGCGCTCGTCGGTGTCTGGGAAGTGCTCGCCGACGTCGCCGAGACCGGCCGCGCCCAGCAGCGCGTCGATCACCGCGTGCACGAGCACGTCCGCGTCGGAATGTCCCTCGAGCCCGCGCTCGTGCGGGATCTCGACTCCGCCGAGCACGAGCCGTCGCCCGGGCGCGAGCCGGTGGCAGTCGTATCCGATCCCGACGAGGTTCACGAGGCCTCCGCGCCGCTCACCGCGGCTGCGTCGATCGCTCGCAGGCTGCGCCGGCGGCGCTCGAACACGCATAGCTCGCGCACCCCGAGCGAGTCGAGCAGCGCAAGCGCGCGTGGTAGCCGGCACCGAGGTCCTCGGGGCGATGGGCGTCGCTCGAGAGCGCCACCGGCACCCCCGCCTGCACGCACAGCTCGAGGAAGTCGGGCGCCGGATAGAGCTCGCCCGCCGGCTTGCGCAGCCCGGCCGTGGAGAGCTCGACCGCGACTCCCGCCTCGGCGATTGCGGCGACCGCGGGCTCGTAGAAGCGGCGCAGGTCACCCGACGGCGTGCGCGCACGATCGCCCCAGTACTTCACGAGGTCGGGGTGGGCGATCACGTCGAAGATGCCGCTGCGCGCGCTCGCGGCAATCATGGCGAAGTAGGTCTCCCAGACCTCCTCCGCGCTGCGCCCGGCGTCCCAGACGCTGTAGTCGTCCATGTCGAGGGCGCCGTCGCGCAGGAAGTGCACCGAGCCGATCACGTAGTCGAAGTCGCGCGCCGCCAGCAGATCGCGCGTGCGCTCCTCCGCGCCCGCGACGAAGTCGGCCTCGATCCCGAGGCGCAGATCGGTGTCGGCGCGCACGAACGCGCAGTACTCGTCGAGGTCGTCGTGTGCGAACACCTCCCAGAAGGGGTGGCGCCAGATCTCGAGGGCCTGGCGAAAGCGGTAGATGTGCTCTGACACGCCCAGCTCCTCGATCCCGCGCTCGCGCGCTGCCGTCCGGTAGCGCGCGGCGTTTCGCGCGTTGAAGTACTCGTTTGGGCTCGCCTCGGGCTCGTCCGGGCGCAGGTGCACATGCAGGTCGGTGAGCATCTCTCTCCTCGCTGGGGTCCGGCGATTCAAGCAGGCCCGGCGCGCCCGGCGGGCGCTCCCGCGCCCTCCCGCTCTGCCAGCATCAGCTCGGCCACGCGCAGGTCGAGCGGGGTCGTGACCTTGATGTTGTGCGGGTCGGAGCTCACGAGGATGATGCGCCCGCCGTCGCGCTCGACGAGCGAGGCGTCGTCGGTCGCGCGGGCGAGCTCCTCGGGGGCGACCGCGAGCGCGCGCTCGAGCGCGGCGCGGCGGAAGACCTGCGGCGTCTGCACCGCCCACAGGCTGCTGCGATCGAGCGTCTCGCGCACGACTCGGTGCTCGTCCGCGCGCTTGATCGTGTCCGTCACGGGCGCGGCCGCGATCGCGCCCGCGGCGGCGGCGTCGGCCTCGAGCGCGGCGATCACACGGCGCGCGAGCTGCGGCCGCAGAAGCGGGCGCGCGGCGTCGTGCACCAGCACGAGCTCGCTTGGGACCGCGGCGGCGAGCGCCCGCCGCACCGACTCCGAGCGCACCCGCCCGCCTTCGACCGCTAGGACCCCTGCGGGCGCACCTGCGCCGGCAGGGAGCGCGAGCACGATCTGCTCGATCTCGGGGAGCTCGCGCAGCGCGTCGATGCTCCACTGCATCAACGGCCGACCGGCGAGCTCCACGAGCGCCTTCGGGCGCCTGGCCCCGAGGCGCTCGCCGCTGCCGGCGGCGAGGATCAGGGCGACGGCCATTGCGGGGGGCTGTCGCGCACGCGGCAGACTGCGCTGCCGCGTGCGTGAGAGCCTCGCACTACTTGCCGGCGACCGCCATTTGCTGGGTGGCCGAGTCCGCGAGCAGCTCGTCGAGGTACGCCTCGGCCTCCTCCTCGTCCTTGTCGAGCGCGTACATCAGCTCGGAGGCGAGGATCTTCTTGGTGCGCGTGAACATCTGCTTCTCGCCGGTGGAGAGCCCCTTCTCGCTCTCGCGCAGGGACAGGTTGCGCACGACCTCCGCGAGCTCGTAGATGTCCCCCGTCTTGATCTTGTCGCGGTTGTGCTTGAAGCGCCGGTTCCAGTTCTTCGGCATCTCGGAGACCTCGTCGCGCAGCACGTCGAGCACCTTCTTGACGGTCTCCTCGTCGATCACCCGACGCAGGCCGGCGAGGGCCGCGTTCTCGGTCGGCACGCGCACCGTCATGTCGTTGTGAAGGATCTTTATCGTGAGGTACTCGCGCGTTTCGCCGAGGATCTCCATCTCTTCCTTCTTCAACACCTTGCCCGCGCCGTGGTGGGGGTAGACCACGTGATCCCCGAGCTCGAACTCGATGAACTCGACCTCGCGGGTCGTCTCGAGGTCGTCGTCTGTCAGTACTGCTTCATCAGTTGCTTGTGCGGGAATGGGTGTCTCCTTTGTTCGCGGCGCTCGCATGCTTTCGGCGAGCGCCCTTGATTCAAGTCTGCAGATAGCGATCCACGAGGTTCAGCTCCTGCAGCCTGCGCAGGCCCTCGCGGATGTCCTTCGCTCGGATCTCCCCGACCCCCTCCACGCCCTCGAGCTCGCTGTCGCTGGCTGCGAGCAGCTCGTCGAGCCCGCCGAACTCGTCGACGATGTTCGCGACCACGAGCTTCGGCAGCCGTGGGATGCGCCCGAGCACGCGGTAGCCGCGTGGTGAGACCGGGTAGTCGAGGGTGTTCAGCTTGCGGTCGTAGCCGAGCAGCTCGGCGAGGCGTCCGAAGTCGAGCAGGTCCTGGTGTGGGAGCCGGCCGATTTCCTCGAGCGCGAGCGCGTACGCCTCGTCGGAGTCGGCGGCGAGGTAGTCGCGCACGAGCGCCGACTTCTCGGCCGCCGCGCCGACCATCGTCTCCTCGAGCTGCATCTCGATCAGACGGCCCTCGCTGCCGAGCTCGACGATGTAGCGCTCGATCTCGACCGCCATGCGCGTGACGAGCTCCGAGCGCTGCAGCACGGTGAGCACGTCGTGGAGCGTCGTACCGCCCTCGAACTCGAGCGCCGTCAGTCGCGTCGAGACCTGATCGAGGCGCGTGCGGAACTTGTCGAGCGTGGCGAGCGCCTGGTTGGCCTTCGCGAGCACGACGGGGATGTCCTCGAGGATGTACTTCACGCCATCCACGTACACCGAGACGACCTCGCGTCGCTGCGAGATCGCGATCACGAGCGCGTCGGTCTGCTTGGAGACGCGCTCGGCGGTGCGGTGGCGCGTGCCCGTCTCGTGCGACAGGATCGTCGGGTCGGGCATCAGCTGCACGTTGGCCATCGTGACCTTCGTGGCGTTGGCGTTGAGGATGATCGCGCCGTCCATCTTCGCCAGCTGGTAGAGGAACGCTGGCGTGTAGTCGATGTCGAGCTTGATCCCGCCGGAGTTCAGGAAGCTGAGGTCTTCCGGCTCGCCGATGACGATCAGTCCACCGGTGCGCGCGTGCAGGATGCTCTCGATCCCCTCCCTCAGCGCGGTGCCGGGCGCGATCATCTCAAGCGCCCGCATTAGTCCCGGATCCGGTCTGACTTCGTTGTCGAGATCTTCGCCAGATCGAGGTGCCACGACCCCTATTTTAGGGCATTTAGGCTTTCCTTAGCGGACCCCACGAGCGCCAGAGAGCCATTCTGGGCCCTGGCGAGGCGAGAAAGGTGGGCGATCTGCCTAAGCGGCGAGCGCCGGCGAGGTGCCGAGGTCCGGCGTTCGCCCCTCCTCGGAGCCCGCCGGGCGCGAGCGCGGGAGCGCGGTCGCAATCGCCTCGCTCAGCGTCCTCACCTCGCACGCGGCGGCGCCGCTGCCGGGGGGCGCGATCACTTCCCCCAGCGAGTGCTTGGCGGCCTCCTGCAGGCGCCGCTCGGGGTGCCCCACCCAGCGCAGCTCGCCGGTGAGCCCAAGCTCGCCGAAGCACGCACGTGGGCTCCCGCGCAGTGCGAGCCCACGGCTCGCACTGGCGACCGCCAGCGCGACCGCGAGGTCGCTGCCGGGCTCGTCGAGGCGAACGCCGCCGACGACGTTCACGAACACGTCGCAGTCGCCGGTGCGCACGTGCCCGTGCCTGGCGAGGATCGCGAGCACGAGCGCGAGGCGATTGCGATCGAGACCCGAGACGACGCGGCGCGGCTGCTCGAGCTCTGACGGCGCGACCAGCGCCTGGACCTCGACGAGCAGCGGGCGCGAGCCCTCCATCGTGGCCACGACGACGCTTCCGGGCGCTCGCGTGGCCTCCGAGACGAACCGTCCGGACGCGTCGAGAACCTCGACGAGGCCGCCCTGGCGCATCTCGAACAGGCCGGCCTCGTTGGTGGAGCCGAAGCGGTTCTTCAGTGCTCTCAGCTCGCGGTAGGGGCGCTCGCGCTCACCTTCGAACTGCAGCACGCAGTCCACCATGTGCTCGAGCACGCGCGGGCCCGCGAGCGCGCCGTCCTTGGTCACGTGGCCGACGAGGATCACGGCGATCCCCTGCGCCTTGGCGAGCTGCATGATCCGACCCGCGACCTCGCGCACCTGGCCGACCGATCCGGGTGAGCCAGAGAGCTCGGCCGCGCAGAGCGTCTGCACCGAGTCGATCACGCACGCATCCGGCGCCTCCTCGGCGAGCGCGAGCAGCACGCTGTCGAGGTCGGTCTCGGCGAGCACGGGCACCGCGAGCGCCGCCGCGCAGTCGCCGCCCGCCGCCGAGGGCAGCACGAGCCGTTCCGCCCGTAGCCTCACCTGCTCGGCAGACTCCTCGCCGCTGACGTAGAGCGTGCTCGCGCCCGCCTGTTGCAGGTGGGCGAGCACCATGTTCGTGAGCGTCGACTTGCCGATCCCGGGCGACCCCCCGAGCAGCACGAGCGAGCCGGGCACGAGCCCGCCTCCGAGGACGCGGTCGAGCTCGCCGATGCCCGTCGACATACGCGTCGGCGCGCTCGCCCCGACCTCGCGCAGGGGTCGTATTCCCTGGCGCGCTTCGGTCGCGCCGGGGCCCGCGGAGCGGCGCAGAGCACCGGCGCGAGCGTCGCCCCGGGTCGGACGCAGCCGCTCCTCTACCAGCGTGTTCCAGGCCTCGCAGCCCGCGCACCGTCCGCGCCACTGTGCGGACTTGAAGCCGCACTCAGAGCAGACATAGACGGTCATGCGCGGCACGTGCGCACAGGCTACGCGCCGGCGGGGACGTCACATATCGAGTCGCTGAGCTAGTGCTCGTCGCTGGCGCCGTCACCTGGGGGCGCGCTCTCGCCCTCGGTGATCTCCTCGGGCCCGTCGCCCTCGGCGCCGACGCCCACGGGCGTCTTCTGCTTCTTCGGGAGCACGATCGAGAGGCGAACCTCGCCCGCCTGATCGCCCTCGGCGGGGTCGACCACGACCGTTGCGCCGGGGGTCAGCTCCTCGCGCAGGACGAAGTCAGCCAACGGGTCCTCGATGTAGCGCTGGATCGCCCGACGCAATGGGCGCGCACCCATC
>CAVWZC010000011.1:30000-83209 GCA_963759445.1 uncultured Solirubrobacteraceae bacterium | reverse complement strand
ACGTGCGAGACGTGGCACATCACGATGCCCGGCGTGCCCTGCTGGCGCGAGCGCAGCGGCGATCGCCCCGCCGACGCGCTCGTGCAGCGCGCAGCAGCTCCGACCACTGCGCGGCGGTCTCGAGCGTCTCCACCATCACGCCGTGGGTGAGCAGGTCGTCGCGCAGGTAGGGCGCGGCGAAGCGCCCGTCAGCCATGCCTCGCCCGGCGAGCGCACCGACCGCCGCGCGCGCCGCAGCGGCGCACAGCTCGCGCGCGCGCGCGCGCCGCGTCGCGACCTCCTCCGCGGCGCCCTCGAAGCCGAGGATCGCCAGGCAGCCCCCGCGGTAGCCGCGCAGCGCCCAGGTAGGCGCGCGCCGAGCCCGCCCTTCAGCCGTCCGGCGCCCGCGAGCGCCAGCGACATCCGCGTCTCGGGCTCGTCGGAGAGCCGCGCCACGTCGGGCAGCGCGTGCTCGCGCGCGAGCATCCGCAGCGCCTCCGCGCCCGCCGCCGAAGTCCTCGAAGAAGACGCCCTCGTACGCCGCTCGGCGGGCGCCCGCGCACGCGCAGGCGCGAGCTCGCTGATCACGCCGAGCGTGCCCTCCGAGCCGACCAGCAGCTGGCGCAGGCCCGGGCCGGCGGCGGTCGCGGGCAGCGCGCGGCAGCGTCGATCTCCCCCGCGGGCGCGGCGAGGCGCAGCCCGAGCACCATCTTCTCGATCGCGCCGTAGCCGGTCGATGCCTGCCCCGCCGAGCGCGTCGCCGCGCAGCCGCCGAGCGAGACGTACTCGAAGGACTGCGGGAAGTGCCCGAGCGTGAGCCCGCGGCCGCGAGCTAGCGCTCGAGCGCCGGCGCGCGCATGCCCGCCTGCACCGTCACCGTCGCGCGACTCGCGGTCGAGCGCCGAGCACGCCGCGCCATGCGCCGCGTGTCGAGCGCGAGCACCGCCGCGTGCTCGCCGCGCAGCGGCGCCACGCCGCCGACCACGCTCGTGCCGCCGCCGAACGGCACGACCGCGATCGAGGCGCGCGCGCACAGCTCGAGCAGCGCGCGCAGCTGCTCGTGCTCGCGCGGGATACACGACCGCGTCGGGCGCTCCCTCGGGCTCGCCGGCGCGCAGCCGCACGAGGTCCGGGTAGCCCTTGCCGGCCGGCGTGCAGCACGCGCTCGCGATGGTCCGACGCGCACGCCCGTCCGGCGCCGAGGATCGCGCGCAGGCGCGTCGAGCGTCGGCTCGCGCAGCCGCGACGGCGGAAGCGCCACGCGCTCGAGCGCGACCGGCGGGCGCGGGCGCTCGGCGACGCCCACGTCTCGCGCAGGAAACGCGAGCGCATGCGCCGGCAGCGCGGGCGGGTGCCCGGCGTCGCCCCCAGCCCCACCAGCGCATCTGCGCCGGCTGCCGCGCGCTCAGCCACTGATCCGCTCCAGCCCGTCGAGCGCCTCCTCGATCGTGGCCGCGGCGGCGCGGCGCACCATGCACGCGCCGAAGCGCGCGAAGAACGCCGCGCAGCGCCTGGCGCAGCTCGATCGTCACCTCGGTGGCCGGCCGCCTGGCTCGCCTCGGCCGCGGCGGCAGGCGCACCTCGGTCTCGCCGCGGCTGCAGCACGCGCGCGAACGGCGTGCCCTCGACCCGCTGGGCCCAGCGCAGCGAGCGCGCGCGCTCGTCGGCACGTGCGACGAGCTCGAAGTCGGCGCGCACGAGCTTTGCCCTTGCGAGTGCTCATCACCTCGGTGAAGGCGTCCGTCCTCGACGTCCTCGACGCGCGTCACCCGCGGCCACCAGCGCGGCAGGTGGTGGGGGTCGCTGACCACCTCCCAGAGCTCCTCGGCCGGGGCGGCGATCGTCCGGCTGCGCGGCGCGGTCGGCACGGCGAGCGCGAAGCCTAGGACGCCGTAGCTGCAGCAGCGCGTGCGACCTCGCGCCCGCGCGAGCCGCTCGCGGCCGCTCAGGAACGCGAGCTCGATCAGGAAGCCGCAGCCCACGACCTCGCCGCCGAGCTGCTCGACGAGCTCGCACAGCGCCGCCGCGGTGCCGCCCGTGGCGAGCAGGTCGTCGTGCACGAGCACGCGGCGCGCCGCGCGCGAGCGCGTCGCGTGTGCAGCTCGAGCTGCGCCGGCGCCGTACTCGAGCAGGTACTCGGCGCTGACGGTCTCGTACGGCAGCTTGCCGGGCTTGCGCGCGAGCACGAAGCCCGCGCCGAGCTCGAGCGCGAGCGCGGGGCCGAGCAGGAAGCCGCGCGCCTCGGCGGCGACCACGCAGTCGACTCGCAGCGGGCGCGCGCGCTCGGCGAGCAGGCCGCACCGCCTCGCCGAGCGCGCCGGCGTCGGCCATCAGCGGCGTGATGTCCTTGAAGCCGATCCCCGCGCTGGGGAAGTCGGGGATCTCGCGGATCAGCGCAGCGCAGGTCCGCTCTGCGGCGCTCATCAGCGGACGATCTTGCGCAGGTCGCGGATCAGCAGCAGGTGCTTGAGGTGGGTGGCCACCGCGGCGAGGTTCTCGAGCGCCTCGACGGCCTCCTTGCGCCGCTCGGGTTGCGCGAGCGCAGCGCCGGCGCGAGGATCTGCTGCAGCAGGTTCGCCTCGCGGTCGGCCGAGGAGCGGAACACGCGCAGGTTGCGCCCGCCGACGCCGTAGCGCGCGAGCTCGGCGACGGCGGCGATGATCTCGCGCTCGGTCTCGTCGAAGTAGCGCACGCCGCCGCGCATCTCGCCCTTGACGACGCCGTACTCTTCGAGCTCGCGCACGAGCTTCGCCTCGGCCTTGGTCTCCTCGAGCACGTCCTCGAGCGAGTACAGCGCGCCGCTGCCTTCGCGCACGCTCACGCTCGGCCGCCACGCGCGCGCGCCCGTCGCGGCGCGCGCCGGGAGCGGGCGCGGCGTCCTCGGCGCGCCCGGCGGCGAGCTCCTGGCGGATCACGCGCAGCGGCAGGAACTCGTCGCGCTGCATGCGCAGGATCGTGCGCAGCCGCGCGACGTCGCCCTGCGTGTAGAGGCGGTAGCCGCCGGGGGTGCGCCGCGGCGTCGAGCAGCTTCTGGTCCTCCAGGTAGCGGATCTTCGAGATCGAGATGTCGGGGAACTCCTGCGCGAGCGCCTTGCAGACGGCGCCGATCGTGAGCGACTTCTGCGCGCTTGCGCGGCCTCGGCGGGCCGCCCGGCGTCCGGTCGGCCTCCGACGGCCCGAGCTCGAGCGCACGCGTCCGTGTCGGTGTGCGGGAGGGCCATCAGCGCACGTGGAAGGTGAGCTTGTACTTGCCGATCTGCACCTCGTCACCCTCCTGCAGGCGGTGGGACTCGATCCGCGCGCGGTTCACGTAGGTGCCGTTCAGCGAGCCGCAGTCGTCGAGGTACCACTCGCTCGCCGCGGTGGATCAGCAGCGCGTGGTCGCGCGAGACGGTGACGTCGTCGAGGAACACCTCGGAGTCCGGCCGCCGGCCGATGCTCATGCGCTCGCCCTCGACCGGGAAGCTCTCGCCCACGCGGCCGCCGCCCGCGCGGATCACGAACGCCGGCCCCTGCGCGGTGACCTCGCCGATCTCGACGGGCACGAGCTCGCCCGTCTCGTCGATGCGATAGGTGGCCGTCGCCGACTCGCCCGCGGCCTCCGGCCGCGGCAGCAGCGCGCCGCAGCGCTGGCAGTAGTTGGCGCCCTCGCCGTTGACGAAGCCGCACTCGGTGCAGTGCAGGGCCATCGCCCGTCCCGCGTCTGACTCCAGCTCGCCGCCGGCGTCGATTCCCGCTGCTGGGCGAGGATGTCGGTGAGCTGCTGCACGTCGTCGCCGGTGATCAGCGTCTCGCCGTCCTCGTGCTTGTGGCGCAGGCGGTTGACGAGCTCGGCACGCAGGATGTCGATCTTGCCGTGCAGGATGCGCCGCTTGTAGGAGATCTCGGTCTCCTCCTCGGTCAGCTGCCGGATCACGTCTTTCAGTTCGGCGTCAGTCAGCGAGCCGAGGTCGGGGAACGTGTCGTCCATCGTGGCCTCATCCTCCTCTCGCGGGCTTGATCGGCCAACGGCCGCGGGACGCTTGCAGTGCTCACCGCGGTCGGCCGAGTCGGGAGCGCTCGAGTATAGACCGAAATCTCAGGTTGAGCTTGAGACTCGCGTTTCAGAGGCGGCTGCGAGGGCGACTCGAGCGCGCTCCCGCGGCGGGTGCGAACCTGCTCGGAGCCCGTAGCGCACGTACATCACGGTCGCCAGCAGCGCGAGCACGAGACCGATGTAGAGCAGCACCTCCCCGAGCGTTGCAGCGCCGACGAGCGCGAAGAAGATGCGACCCCATCACGGGCGCCACGGCGAGCCGGCCGGGCCAGTTGATGCGCAGCTCCACCCCGCGCTTCTGCCCGTAGCGCGCGAGCGCGAGCATCACGAGCTCGCGCGCCGCCAGCACCGCCAGCGCCCACCGCGGCAGCAGCTCAAAGCGCCAGCACACGACGACGCCCGGAGACCACCAGCAGCCGGTCGGTGACCGGGTCCATGCAGCGCGCCGAGGCGGCTGTACTGGCGCGTCACGCGCGCCGCGATCCCGTCGGCGTAGTCGCCCCAGCCGATCACCGCGAACAGGGCCGCGGGCGGCCGCGCTCGTGCCGTCGCTGCTCGAGAGCGCGAGCGACGAGGAACACGGGGATCAGCGCGAGGCGCACGAAGCCGATCGCGTTCGGGATCGTCCACGCGCGCAGCGGCTGCCCCGCCAGCGTCTGCGGCGGCGGCGGTCCCGAGCGGTCGAGGCCGAAGAGGCGCCGCGCGCTCAGGCGCGCGCGCTCGCGGCGCCCGTCGGGGCGCTCTACGGGAGGCCCCGCCACAGCTGCTCCACGGCGCTCAGCAGCTGCGCGCGGCTCGGCCTCGAGCTGCGAGCGCCGGGCGCCTCGCGCGCCCGCGCCGCACCTGCACCTCGATCTCCCCGGACTCCAGCGAGCGGCGCCCGACGGTCAGCCGCAGCGGGCAGCCGAGCAGCTCGGCGTCGGCGAACTTCTCCCCCGGTCCGACGTCGCGGTCGTCGTAGAGCACCTCCAGCCGCCGTCGATCGAGCGTCTCGTAGACGCGCTCGCAGGCCTCGCGCTCGGGCGTTCCGGGCTTGCCGAGCGACACGAGGTGCACGGCGAACGGCGCCAGCGCCCGCGGCCAGGAGATGCCGTGCTCGTCGGCGTACTGCTCGACCGCGGCCGCCACGATACGCGCCGGGCCGATCCCGTAGGAGCCCATCCAGATCGGCTGCTCGCGCCCCTGCTCGTCGAGGTAGCGTCGCGCCGAGCGGCTCGCTGAGTAGCGCGTCCCGAGCTTGAAGATGTTGCCCACCTCGATCGCGGGCTCGATCGTGACCGGCTGCCCAGCGATCGCGTCGCCCGGGCAGACGGTGCGCACGTCCACCTCGCGGAACTCGAAGTCGCGCCCCGGCACGACGCCGCGCAGGTGCTCGTCGGGGCGGTTCGCGCCCGTTACATAGCCGCCCAGCGCCGAGGTCGTGGAGCAGGGCCGAGTCGAGCACGATCTCGACCTCCGCCGAGACGCCCACGGGTCCGATGAACCCGGGCGGTCCGATCGTGCGCTCGATCTGCTCGGCGCTGGGCTGGCGCGGCTCGAACGCCGAGGACGTTGGCGAGCTTCATCTCGTTTACGCGATGGTCGCCGCGCACGAGCACGAGCAGCATCTGCCCGCCGTCCCGCTCGCCATCGGGAGCGAGCACCGGGTAGGCCTTCATCAGCGCTCCCTCGGGCAGCTTCGAGCGCGCGCGCCACATCGGCGACGGTCGTGAGGCCCGGGGTGGCGACGGGCTCGGGATCCGCGGCCGCGACGGGCAGCTCCACCGGCTGGGGTTCGGCGCTCGCGATCTCGATGTTGGCCGCGTAGTCGCCCGAGAGCACGACCTCGTTCTCGCCCGCCGCGCACGGAGCCATGTACTCGTGCGCGCCGAAGCCGCCCATCATCCCGACGTCGGCCTCGACGCGATAGAAGCGCAGCCCGGCGCGCTGCATCATGCGGTCGTACGCGCCCACGTGCAGCTCGGTAGCGCTCCTCCAGGCCCTCGAGGTCGCGGTCGAAGCTGTAGGAGTCCTTCATCATGAACTCGCGCGTGCGCAGCACCCCGGCGCGCGGACGCGGCTCGTCGCGCTCCTTGACCTGGAAGTGGTACAGGATCAGCGGCAGGTCGCGGTAGGAGCGCACGAGCTGAGCGACGTGCGTCGTGACGGCCTCCTCGTGGGTCATCGCCAGCACGAGCTCCGAGCCTTTGCGGTCGTGGAGCTTGAACAGCTCGTCGATCGCGTAGCGGCCGCTGCGCTGCCACAGCTCGGCGGGCTGCAGCACCGGCATCAGCATCTCCTGGCCGCCGATCGCGTCGATCTCCTCGCGGATGATCGCGACGGCGCGCTGGTGCACGCGCCAGCCGGCGGGCAGCCACGTCCACATCCCGGCGCCGATCTGGCGGATCAGCCCCGCGCGGACCATCAGCTTGTGCGAGATCGCCTCCGCGTCCGCGGGCGCCTCGCTCTCGGTCGGCAGCAGGTATTCGGACAGGCGTGTCATCGCGTCAGGGTGCCGCAGGGCCGGCTTGCCGGCGCGGGGCAGCGTCGAGCCTACCGTGCGCCCGTCCGCCGGCAGCGACACCGCGGCCCGCGCGTGCGCCCGCGTGCGAGGCCCGCCCGCCCGCCTTTGATAGAACAGCCACTGACCGCCCGCACCTCGAGGGACACCTGACAAGGAGCAACAGACATGGCCTACTCCGTTCCGCCGCTCCCCTACGCCTACGACGCGCTCGAGCCACATATCGACAAGGCGACGATGGAATTCCATCACGACAAGCACCACCAAGCCTACGTCGACAAAGTCAACCAGGCGCTCGAAGGCACCGCGCTCGCGGATGCCCCAATCGAGGACGTGCTGCGCGACCTCTCGGCGGTGCCCGACGACAAGCGCATGGCCGTGAAAAACAACGGCGGCGGGCACTACAACCACTCGCTCTTCTGGGAGAGCATGAGCCCCGACGGCGGCGGCGAACCGAGCGGACCGCTAGCGGACGCGATCGCGCAGAGCTTCGGCTCCTTCACGGACTTCCAGGCCAAGGTGAAGGCAACGGGCGTCAACCAGTTCGGCTCCGGCTGGGCGTGGCTCGTACACGACGGCTCGGGCCTCGCGATCGTCGGCAGCGCCAACCAGGACAGCCCGATCTCCGACGGCAAGACGGTGCTCCTCGGGGTGGACGTCTGGGAGCACTCCTACTACCTGAAGTACCAGAACCGCCGACCGGACTACATCGACGCGTGGTGGAACGTCGTCGACTGGGGCACGGTCGCAGAGCGCTTCGGCGCGCTCTAGCGCACTGGGTCAGCCGCGGTTGAAGCGCCGGCCGGCGACCGGCGAGACCGACTCGTCGAGCGCCGCCGGCGCACCCGCGCCGGCGGGCGCGAGCATCGAGTCGAGCACTGCGCCCGCGAGATCGTCGTTCTCCGCCGCGGCCGCCTCCAGCGCGGCGATGCGCTCCGGTGTCATCGCGCGTCGCGTCCTCGTTCTCGCTCAGCCATGCGCGGGCCTCCGCGGCCGCGCGCTCGTCGCGCTGCACGCGCTTGCCGGCGGCGTAGTAGCGGTCGATCTCCTTGAAGAGCTCGTCGACGAGCTGCTCGGTGGGCACCTTCTTCAGCGGCTCGCCCTTGCTGTAGATCATGCCCATGTCCTTCGCGCCAGTGATGCCGAAGTCCGCGTGGCGCGCCTCGCCGATGCCGTTCACGGCGCAGCCGAGCACGGACACCTCGATCGGGTCCTCGTAGGCTTCAAGGCGCCGCTCGACCTCCGCGACGACGGTGTCCATGTCGAACTGCAGCCGCCCGCAGGTGGGGCACGCGATCAGGTCGGGGCCGCGCTCGCGCAGCTTCAGCGCCTTCAGGATCTCCCATGCGACCTTCACCTCCTCCTCGGCGTGGAAGGTCGACAGCGAGATCCTGATGGTGTCGCCGATGCCGTCGGCGAGCAGCGTGCCGAGGCCGACGGCCGACTTCAGCGAACCCGACCACTTGGTGCCCGCCTCGGTCACGCCGAGGTGCAGCGGATACGGGATGCGCTCGGCGAGCAGGCGGTTGGAGGCGATCGTGTTCGGCACCGAGGTCGACTTCATCGAGACCTTGAAGTTCGTGAAGTCCAGCCGCTCCATCAGCTCGACGGTCTCCACGGCGGCGGTCACGAGCGCCTCGACCGGGTTGTCGTACTCGAGCTGGCGCAGGTGCTTGGGCAGCGAGCCGGAGTTCACGCCGACGCGCAGCGGTGTGCCGTGGCGGCGGGCGAGCTCGATCACCTCCGCGACCTTGTCCGGGCCGCCGATGTTGCCGGGGTTCAGGCGCACGCAGTGGGCGCCCGCTTCGATCGCCTTCAGTGCGAGCGTGTGGTTGAAGTGGATGTCGGCGATCACCGGGATCGGCGACCGCGCGACGATCTCCTTGAGCGCCTGGGCGTCCTGCTCGCGCGGGACCGCGACGCGCACGATGTCCGCGCCGGCAGCCGCGACCGTGTGGATCTGCGCCATCGTCGCCTGCAGGTTGGCCGTCTCGGTCTTCGTCATCGTCTGCACGGCGACGGGGGCTCCCCCGCCTATCGCAACCGTGCCGACGTGGATCTGGCGCTCGGAGGACATAGTCTCTAGGGACCGATTCTAGATGCCCGAGGTCTACCGCACGGCCCGCGGGCCGCTCGCACGGCTGGCCGAGCCGCTCGCCTCGCGGGCGCGCAGCCGCAGGCACGAGCGCTTCTTCGCACCGCTCGGGCTGGCCCCGGGCGCCTCCGTGCTCGATCTCGGCTGCGGCGCCATCGGCCTGCGGGCGCTCGAGCCCCAGCTCGCCATCACCGGCGTGGATCTGGTGGAGCGCCCCGATTACCCAGGGCCGTTCGTGCGCGCGGACGCTGCCGCCGGCCTGCCGTTCGCCGATCGCGAGTTCGATCTCGTGTACTGCTCGAGCGTGATCGAGCACGTGGCGCCCGCGCGGCGCGCGGCGTTCGCCAGCGAGCTGCGCAGGGTTGGTCGGGGCTGGTTCGTGCAGACCCCCGCCTTCTCGTTCCCGATCGAGCCGCATTCGCTGCTGCCGTTCGCACAGTGGCTGCCCCTCGCGGCGCGCAAGCGCTACTGGCGCCTCGGCGCGGCGGGTGCCTGGGAGGAGATCTCACTGCTGCGCCGCGCGCAGGTGGAGGAGCTGTTCGGGCCCGCGCGCGCGGAGCGCGTGCTGGGGCTCGCGAAGAGCTGGGTGTGCGTCAGCCCCCCAGGCGGATGATGTCGTTGTGGATGCCGCTGATCACGAGGAACAGCAGCAGCACGATGCCGACGGAGCTGAAGCGGTACATCGCGACCAGCGAGACGCGCTTGCCCCTCACCTTCTCCGCCAGCGACCAAAGCACGTGGCCGCCGTCGAGCGGCAGGAACGGGAACAGGTTGATGACCGCGAGGATGAGCGAGAGGAACCCCAGGAAGACAAACGCGTAGCCCGCGCCGGCGGCGACCGTTTCGTGGGCATCCTGGGTGATCCCGACGATGCTCGAGATCTGCTTGCGGGCCTTCGAGCTCGTCAGCGCTTTCTCAAAGCCGGTGAGCGTCTGCGTGGTCACGTGCCACATCTCGCTGATCGCTGCGCCGGCCGCGGAGATCACGCCGAAGGACCTTGCGGCGTAGCCGAAATGGAAGCCGATCAGCATCCGCTTTTCCTGGGCGTTGTAGCGCGGGTAGACGCTGAGGTTCACGACGCGCCCGCTGCGCCGGACCGTCAGGTGCACGGGCGTGCTCGCGTGGCAGCCGTCGCTGACGGCCCCCGGGCAGCGGTGAGAGGAGACGACGGACTCGATCGTCTTCACGGTCGCGTGTTTGCCTTCGACCGTCAGGATGCGGTCCCCCGCTCGCAGGACCCCGTGGGCCGCCTGGCCGCGCGCCACCCCCAGCACGTTCGTGTTCACCGTGATCGTCGCGACCGACGGGTCCAGGTTGCCGAGTGAGATCGCGCCGTTCAGGTTGCCCGAGAGCAGCACGCCCCAGAACAGCACGAACGCGATCAGGATGTTCACACCGGGGCCCGCGAGGATCACCGCGATGCGCTTCCAGGGCGCCTGGTTGCAGTAGGCGCGGCGGCTCACCTCCGGATCGACGTCGTCCCCGAGCTCCTCTGGGTTCATGCCGGTGATCTTCACGTAGCCCCCCGCCGGGATCGCTCCGAGCGCGTACTCGGTCTCGCCGCGGCGGACGCGCAGCAGGGTGGGCGGGAAGAACAGCGAGAAACGCTCCACGCGCATGCCCACGGCCTTGGCGACGGCGAAGTGCCCGAACTCGTGCAGGACGATCAGCGCGACGATCCCGAGGAGGGTCAGCAGCCAGCTCACTCCTCTGCAGTTTCGCAGGCCCGGAGCAGCCTTCCCGGGCGCAAGCGCTGCAGCCCGGGCTAGTGCGGGGTTCTTTCGCGGTGGCGGGCGAAGCGGCCCGTCGGCTTGAAGGGCTGCGTGCCGCAGGTGAAGAAGAACGGCAGCTGCGCCAGCTTCGCCTGCACGACGGCCGAGACCGGCCCGTGCTCTTCAAGACCCGTTTCGGGATCGCGCCAGCAGCCCGCCGGGAAGTAGACCGTGCGAGCCTGGGCGCCCTTTTCGACGACCGGCGCGACGAGCACGTGCGGCCCGAGCAGCCACTCCTGTTCCTGTTTCGCCGCTGCGGCGTCTTCAGGGTATTCCAGGTACAGCGGGCGCGTGATCGGCACGCCCGTTTCGTAGGCCTGGCGCCAGAGTTGCTCGATCAGCGGCTCGGCAGCCTCGTGCAGCTTGGATAGCGCCCGGTAGGCGGCCGTGCTCTTCAGGCTCCACGGGGTGTGCTCGATGACGACCGCGCCGTGCAGCCGGAAACTCGGGGTGAGCGCCGCCCACTGCGCCCAGCGCAGGAACAGTTCGCGGCCGGTCGGTTTCAAGAGGCCCTGTTCGGTGCCTTCGACGCGGTTGTAGTAGTCGAAGTAGCCGCCGATGTCGGTGCTGTAGCCGAACGCGCCCCCGATCGCGCGGTTGAGCATGTCCGGCGCGAGCGATGCGAGCCCCGAGGCGTGCGTCCAGTCGGTCGTCTCATCCCACGGGAAGTTGAAGTTGTCGTAGGCCGCGCTTCCGGGTTCGCCGCTGTAGCCGCTGCGCGTGTAGAAGACGATCTCGCGCCCGGGGTGTTCGGCTTCGTACTGCTCGACGATTTCGCGCGTCACGCGCTGGTAGATGACGGGGTAGCGGTTGTGCATCTGCACGCCACTGGAGCCGTCGTGGAAGTGCATCCCCGGAAGCACCTGCTCGCCGAAGTCGAGCATGAACCCTTCTGCGCCCAGTTCGAGCGCGGCGTCGATGCGCGACTTCCAGCACGCGACGGCGGCCGGCTCGGTGAAGTCGATCAGCGCGGACGGCGTCCCGAAGTTGCCGGTGAAGATGTAGGGCTGCCCGTCTTCTTCGCTCGCGACGTAGCCGTCGCTGACCGCCGTCTCGAATTCTTCGGGGAATTCGGTTCCGATGTCGTCGCCGCTGACGAATGAGCGGAAGTAGAGCATTGGCTTGATCCCCATCGCCTTGAGCTTGGCGATCTCGCTTTCCAGCGCGGCGCGGCTGAGAAACGCCCAACCCTCGATGCGGTACGCGCTCAGCGGCAGTTTGTACTTTCCGATCTGGACGAGATCTTCGGCGAGCTGCGCTTCGTACGCGGGCGCTCTCTCGCCGTTTTCGACCTCGCGGTCGAACATCGGCCCGAGCGCCCATTCGGGCGGGACCGGCTGGCGGCCGCCGACCGCGCTGAGCACGCCCGCCGCAGCGCTCATCCTCCCCGGCGCGACGAGGTACTCGAGGGACGGCGCGGCCGCCTGCGCCTGCCAGGCTTCCGGATGCGCCGTGTCGAGGCTCCAGCGAGACAGCGCCTGCGAGCTCAGCAGGAACCCGTAGCCCGCGCTCGAGACGAACGAGGCCTGCGGGTCGTAGGCGCCCTCGGGGCCGTCCGGATAGAGGTATTCGTTGGAGGCCTGTTCGGGTGTTTCGGTGACATTCTCCTGGTCGGCCCAGTTGAAGAATTCCCGCCCGTGCTGGTCAAGCGAGTCGTGGCGTCCCCCGAATCCGTGAAACGCCTCGCCGGGAGACGAGCTGAACGAGTCGGCCATCGCCGCGACGCCCGCGGGTTCGCTGGGGCTCGCAGACAGGCGGATCGCGCCGCCGCTCGCGGTGCTCTGCGGCTCGACCGTCACGTCGAGCTGCATGCCGCTCGGATCGTTCGTCGACAGCGTCAGCGCCACGCCTTCGCCGCTCGGTTCGGCACTCACGACTTCGCGCGCTGAGTATTCGGTTCCTGTTTCCGAGACCGTTTCGAGGTCGCCGCTGTACTCGCCGCTGAGGGCCCCCGCGTAGCGACCGGTCGTATACGTGGCTGGCTCGTCGCTGCCGACCAGGAACGACAGCGGCGAGTAGACGGTGTCGCCGTTCGGTTCGCTGGCGGGGTCGATGACCGAACGTTCCATGGGCAGCGAGCCTTCGCTCACGTTCGCGACCTCGGCGAGCACCGTTTCGCCGTGCGGGCCGGTGAAGGAGATGTGGAAGGGGGTGCGCGTTATGAGCGCGCCAACTCCGCTGCCAGCGACTTCGATGCGTTCGGGGCCGATTGTCACCGACGCGCCCGCCGGCTGCGTGAGGAGCGCCGCGAGCACGAGCGCTAGCAGCGCGCACAGCGCGACCGGCCGCCAGCCGCCCGCCGCGGCACGCCTAACCCTCCGCACACCCCGCACGGGCGCATCGGCGGGGGCACATGTTGCCCCTCTCCACCCCACGCCCGGACCCTAGCCCCGGGCACTCATCTAGTCAACTTGCCGACGGGCGCTGGCGCTGGCGCCGCGCGGCGCGCGCGGGACTCAGCCGCCGGCCGCCACGGCCTCGCCCGCGAGCTCGCGCGCGCGCCTGTCGGCCTCATACAGTGACTCGAAGGAGGTCACGCGCTCGCTGCCGAGCTCCTCGAGCGTGCGCCCGATCACGTCGGGGATCTCCAGGAAGCGCAGGCGGCCCGCCAGGAACGCGTGCACCGCCACCTCGTTGGCGGCATTCAGGACGCACGGCGCGGTCCCGCCCTCACGCGCCGCGTCGCTGGCCAGGCGCAGGCACGGGAACACCGCCAGGTCCACCGGCTGGAAGGTGAGCTCCCCGACGCGCGCGAGGTCGAGCGGCTCGATCGGCAGCGGCACGCTTTCGCCGCCGTGGAGCGCGTATGAGATCGCGATGCGCATGTCGTGGGGGCCGAGGTGCGCGAGCATCGCGCCGTCGGCGAGCTGCACGAGCCCGTGGACGAGGGACTGGGGGTGCACGACCACGTCGATGCGCTCGTATGGGACGCCGAAGAGGTGGTGGGCCTCCATCAGCTCGAGCCCCTTGTTCATCAGCGTCGCGGAGTCGATCGTGATCTTGCCGCCCATCGCCCACGTGGGGTGGGCGAGCGCCTGCTTGACGGTGACGTCCTCGAGCTGATCGCGGCGCATCCCGCGGAACGGGCCGCCGCTGGCGGTGATCGTGAGCCGCTCCACGACGCCCGCGGGCTGACCGGCGAGCAGCTGGTGCAGCGCCGTGTGCTCGGAGTCCACGGGCACGATGCGTGCGCCGGTCGCCTCCGCGAGCGCGGTCACGAGCTCGCCGCCGACGACCAGCGACTCCTTGTTGGCGAGCGCGAGGTCCATCCCCTCGCCGAGGGCGGCGACGGTGGGGCCGAGGCCGGCGGAGCCCACGAGCGCGTTCAATACGAGATCCGCTTCGGACTCGACGACCAGGCGCACGAGCCCCTCCGCGCCGCCGAGCGCCTGCCCGTCGGTCCACACCTCGGACGCGCGCGCCGCCGCATCGGCGTCCGCGAGGGCGATCCTGTGCACGTCGTGCGCGCGCGCCTGCTCGACGAGTGCCTCCCAGGAGCTCTCAGCGGACAGCCCGACGAGCTCGAGCTCGTCGCTGCGCGTACAGACGTCGAGCGCCTGCGTGCCGATCGAACCGGTCGATCCGAGTATCAGCAGGCGCTTGCGCGCAGCCATGTGACGGGCGTGTTGGACCGGGAGCGGGGTGATTGGCACATGCGCCGATCATACGTGCGCTGGTGGGGCTCTCCCTCGTTTAGAACGCCCGCTAAGCTGCGGGGCCCGCAGGGGCACCGCGCATAAGGGGAGATTTGGGATGACCGTGAGAATTACTCTGGCCACGGTGGCTGCGCTTCTGGCGACGAGCGGCGGTGTCGCCGTCGGCCAATCAGCTCGAGATGCGTCGGGCGCCGACTTTCCGGGGGTTGCAGGGACCGCCGAAGCTTTCGCTGCCAGTGCGCCGTCTCCAGTTCCCACCGTTGGCCCCTGCGGCGCGGCGACTCCCGAAGTCGTCGGGAGAACCGTCGGCCTCGCCGCCGAACGCGTATACCAAGGCGAGGTATCAAGTCCCGAGACCCACAAGGACGAGTCGCAGGTCGAACATTACGCTCCCCTACTCACCGCGGTGGCGAGCGGGAACCGAGCGGCGATCACAGCGGCCGTCACCAGCCTGGTTTACTCGGGCACGCACATTGTGCGCCTCCGTGTGACCCAGGGCTCCACGGTCCTTTCAGATGTGGGCGGTCCGTACATCCTTGCGCCCATCGGGGGCACGCTCCGGTACCAAGGTCGCCCGATCGCGAAATATCTTCTCTCCGTGCAGGACGACCTTGGATACGTGAAGCTCTACACGCGATTCGTGGGTAATCGACTCGTCCTGTACCGCGGCGCTCTCGCGGTGCCCATCGAAGGCGTGCTCAAGCCGGCGCCCCGCAACATTCCTGATCTCGGTGAAGTGCACTATGAGCATTCCCGATACGAGGCCTTCTCGTTCACCGGATCCTCGTTCCCGAGCGGCCCGCTCCGTATATCGATCTTCTTGGAAGTGCCGGGCTTCCTCACAACCAGGACATGCTCACAGGTAAAGGCATTCGAGGTGTTGCAGGTGGCCGAGCGTACCGCCCACCGCATTGGCGTACTCTCTCCCTCGCGCATTGGGGTGTTTGTGAGCCTCGCCCGCTCACTCACGGACGCCGAGATCTATATCCGCGAAGGCTCCCGGCAGCTTGCGGGCCCCTCTGACGGACCCGCCGAATTGCCACGAGGCGGTTCCGTCACTTCGAACGGCCGGACCTTTGAAGTCGTGTCGTTCAGCCATGCCGGACAGCATGGCCCACTTCGTGTGTATGCGCTCGTGCCGCGGCTCATGTCCGCAGCTACCTGACGAGAAGATGTCGATGCCCGTCCGGCACGCCTCGCGGCGCTGGCCGACGACGCGCGTGAGAACGCAGTGGGCCTCTCCGATTGGCCAGGGCGACACGCCTAGTGCACATACGCGGACCTTTCGTGATTCGCCGCATGGTAGAGCCGATTTGGCTTAGTAGAGCGATTGACGCTCGCCCCGAATCGCCCCGAATCGCCCCTACTTGCGACGCGACTGGCGCGAATACTGGCGCGAGTTTTGGCCTGCCTACCCCGCCGCCGACGCGACCCGTGGCCGACTGAGATAGGCGTCGAGCAGGCCCGCTGCCTCCCGCTCATTGCCCGGCATTAGGTGGCCGTAGCGATCGAGCGTGATGCTGATGTTGGCGTGGCCCATGTAGGTGCTGAGCGCCTTGGCGTTCACGCCCGCCGCGATCATCAGCGACGCGAACGTGTGTCGGCACTCGTGGAGCGTGATCCGGGCGAGACTCGCCTCGCGCCATGCTTTGTCCGCGCGCTTGAGCACGGTTCCGACCACAAACGGGCTCCCGGCGCTGGCACCGAACACGAGCCCCTCGGGGTCGTTCCGCCAGTCGAGCCCGAGCAGGTGCTCGTCGAGGTAGTCGCGGAGCGCGAGCGCGATCGGCACCTTGCGCGCCTTGCCGGACTTCGGCGTGATGGGCCCCTCGTACTGGTCCCACCCGCCGCGAACGTGGATCACGCCCGCCCCGAGGTCTACGTCCTGCACGCCGAGCGCCATAAGCTCGCCGCGACGCAGGCCGGCATACATTGCGGTCGCCCACAGCGGGCGCTGCTCGCGCGAGAGGGCGGCCAGCAGCTTCGCGCACTCATCTGGCGGGGCGATCCTGTCCCGCCTTCCACTCGCCGCGGGCAGCTCAAGCCCCGTCGTCGGATTCGTCGCCGCGTCGCCGCGTTTCAGCGCGTGCCGATAGATCGAGCGCACGGGCGAGAGCGACACTTCGATGACCGCCCCACTTTCGCCGCGCGCGATGAGCAGGCTCACGAAGTCCTGTAGGTCGGTCCGCGTGATGTCCGAAAGCCTCCGGTTGCCCAACTCCGGGAACACACGCAGACGCAGATTTTGCTCATAGTTGCGGATCGCGCTCGGCTTATACGGCTCCCCCGAGCGTGGACGGATCAGGCCAGCTCTCGCGCCCTCCAGCCAAGCGTCCGCCGCCTCGCGGAAGGTTTCCCCCGTGGGTGCCCTCATGCGGCCTTGCTGAACGGCCGACACGCTGTCTCTGCGCCACGCAATCGCAGCCGCGCGGGTGGGGAACGTCTTACGCAGCTTCTTTTCATCCTTGACGCTGTAGACCGACGCCTCCCACGGGCAATCGCAGCGCCCTTTTCCGTTGCATTTCAGTCCATGCCGTTGACGCACCCCGGTTGCCATCAGGAACCACGTCCAACGGTGTACCGTGAGGATTGCATGGGAGCTAGAACCTCCTGTGCCATGCCCCCGGCCGCGTGAACGGTGCGGGGGCGCTTTTGTATGTGCGAGCCATCGTATCGCATTGCGCTACAGCACCAGCACGAAGGCCACGCCGATGCACGGCAGGGCAGCAACGCTCACCGCCCGCGCCGCGAGGCCCGAGTCTCCCCGCTCGCCGCAATCGCCTCGAAAAGGTCTAGAAGGAAACGCTCAGGGTTGCGGCCTTCTTCATGCGCCGTCAGCGCCCCCAACAGTCCATAGGCTGAGGCTTTTTCATTCTCGTTGCCGTGGTCGGCTTGAAACTGCACACTTTTGCGGTAGCCGATTTTGTCGGCACGCGAAAGGTTGCGTATCTCCTCAGCCGCAATGTGCGCTGAGCGTTCGCACTGAGGAGAAATCATCCGTGACTCCCGCGCGAGGCTTCACTTTTTGCAGTTCGGTTGACGCTTTCCGCGTTCCATTTCGCAGCGGCGCCGGTGGGGTGGTCTCGAAAATGTTTCGATGTGCTTTCGGCCACCGTCTTGCCGTCTAGGTCAATTTTGTTGTGAATCACAATTTGCTCGTTACGTCGCGCGATTGCCTCTCTAAACGCGCGCCCTTCCGCTGTTTCGGCAGCAGCTTTACCTCCCAGCGTGGTCGGTCCCAGGTAGCCCGCGTGTTCTTTGAGATAGTTAGCTTCGGCCGCACTCCCAGGCGCGAGCGCCCCGAAGTTCACACGAGAAGGGCCGCCCCCGAGCATGGCGAGAGCGCCGCCTGTATTCGCGGTGAATTCAGAAGGCTGATGGAAATGCTGAAGTGCTCGACCGGCAGGCGTGCGCGCCCTCCCACCGCCACCGGGAGTGAGAAAGCTTTTGACGGCCCCTATCGCCTTATAGAGCCCATACGCGGCGGCGCCAGCGGCGAGCAGCGGGCCGACCGCCTCAGCGAGCCCCATGAGTCCTGCGACGAGGCCACCGCCCTCTACCTCCGCCCCGGCAGCGCCAGCAGCAGGACCAAGTTTGGCAAGCATCGTGACGAGACTCCCACCGGCCCTCAGAATGCTGTCAAAGGCGACGAGGAGAGGCCCCACCACGACCAGCAGCCCACCGAAATACACCGCTGCCGTCTTTATCGGGGACGGGAGCTTTGTGAACCATTCGAGCCCTTCCCGCGCGACTTTGGCGAGTTTCGTGAAGGCAGGGATTACAATAGGCGTGAGCACTTCGCCGATCTTGATAAGCGCGACCTTTAGGCCGTCAATGGCCTCCTTCACCTTAACCACATTCGACCGTTGAGTAATGCCGAAGGCTTCATTTAGCTGCGCTGCACCCTTTTTGTTCAGTTCGCCCCTGATCTTTTCCATTTCGGGGAGCGCCTGCAAAAGCGCGACCATATTGGCACTGCCTCTCGCGCCGCCAAATCCTTCACCTAGGATCGCCGTCTCCTGTCCCTTGGAAAGTCCGCTTAGGTGCGAGCGCAAATCTTGCAGGGCAGTAATAAGCCCGTCCGGCTTGTGCATATCCTGCGCCAGCGTCAGCTGACTAAGGCCGAGTTTCGCTAACGCCTTTAGCGCCGCGCCTTTCGGATCGGCCATCTGCTGCAGGTTCAAGCGTAGGCGCGTGGCCTCAGTGTTTGCCGGAACGCCCCGACGGGTGAACACATCCAGGGCAGCGCCTACGTCACGAAAGCCCAGCCCTACCTGCTTGGCGCTCTCCAGAATCCCGGTCGATAGGGATGCAGTCAATTCTGCAAGGTTGGTCTTTCCTTTGCCGACTATCGCATTGAGGACGCTCATACCCTCACTCGCGCTGTGAATGTCGGGGAGCCCAGCCTTCAATGCGCCCGCCAAAGCATTTGCAGTTTCCGTGACTCCCGCGTTTCCTACCTCGGCACCCTTAGCGGCGGCAGTAAGCGCGTTGAGTCCAGCGGCACCGCGAAGGCCATTTGATGCAATCGGATACATCGCCTTCGCCAATTCTTCCGGGCTCTGCACGACCTTTCCAGACAATCCCTCTAGTGCTGTGCGGATCTTTGTCACTTCAACTGCAGACGCTCCTGCTTGAGTTCTGAGCAGATCCGTCGCGGACTGAAAACTTGTGGCCGCCTTGATGCTCTCATAGCCGAGCGCCGCCAACGGCAAGCTTACGTAGGTGCTCATTGCGCGCCCGACCACCCCAAGCGAGCGCCCGATATTGCTCATTCGCGCGCCGGTCGATGCCAAGCCCGTAGTTGTTTTTTTCGTCTGCAGTTCCAAGTCCTTCATCGCGGCGACGGCCTGAGCCGAGTCGGCCGCAATGATGTACTTCACGATTTGGTCAGTCATTTTACGTCCGATCCCAAACTAGAACGTCTGTAACACTTTTCAGTGCGTCGTAAATTGCAGCGTCAGTCTTGGCTCTGTTCTTTTTGCCTGCCGGTGCGAGGTACGCATACCGCGGCTGGGATACCCATTTGCCGGTATTGAATACCGGATGGCGGAAGGTCCCACGAGCATTCGCTTTTGCAGATTTCTTTCCGCCCGTGTTTCCAAACTCATACAATCCTGCAATCGGGACTGCTGATCCACCCGCAATCACAGAGACACTTACACCGCGGACTCGAGTCTTGATTGTCGGGGGGATGCTTTCGCTGTTCTCACTCGCGATGGCCCGCGCGTCTGCCGCGACGATGTTCCCGACCGCCTTGAGGTTGCGCAGCAGTTGAGTGCGTAGTGTCGGCTGCGCGAGTTTCAGAGCCTTGGCGAGCAGATGAAAGTCCGTGAGGTCAACCCCGCCCTCGCCGCGTATTGTGGTCGTTTGTGTCACGGCTCCCCGAATACGGCGCGCTTTTCATCCTGCAGGATCAACGCTCGCCGCTGCTCCATAAGGCCCGCAAGGTTCTCCCAGCCTGCATCGGCCAACTCGTCCGGCTCCCGGCCCTTCGCCAGCAGCTCGGCGACCTCGCCCAGCGCCAACTCACTTCTCGACAGCGGCAACGTCACGCACTCACGCATTTAGTTCTTCCTCGGTTCGTATTTAGCGCGACCGGACGGCGGTGAAAGGAGAAATGAAGCCGCCGCCCGGCCACGGTTGAGCGAGACCGGGCGGCGGAAAAGATCAAAGACCGCCCGGCCCCGCAGTGCGGCAACGCCGCTCCGCACGCTCGCGCCGAACGCTGGCAGCGGTGCGTGAAGTTCACTTTGCAAGGCGTCCCGCGTCCTTCTCGGCCACTCGCTCGCGGATCGTCACGAGACGCGATCGGTAATCATTGAGAGGGCCAACAGAGCGGCCGTCCGTGGTCGATGAGCCGTTCGGAATTACAGGCTCGCCGTTCCCTTCGCAATTAGTGCACGAAACGAAACCACCGCACGTTCGACAACGCGGCTGATTGGCTTCTGCCGCTCGCGTGATCCCCCAAGCCTCGGGTAGAAGCGAGCCGAGTCCAAGTGCGCGAGCGCGCTTGATTATGTGCAGCTTCGCGCTTACCGCGTCTTTTGCGCGCCCGTAGGACGCAATCGCGGCCTTGAGATCGGTGGCATTGAGTATGGGGAATGACCCGTCCGGGAGTGCGGCACCCGACGCCGCTGCTTCGTCGCGTTCCTTCTGTGAAAAGTCGCGGCGTAGGTCGAACGTGTCCGGCAAATGTAAAGTCCGTCGCTCCCATACTCCGCGCAGTGCGGCCCTAGTCTCAGCGAGCGTAAGCGACTCCCTTGCGCTCACTCCTACTTCGGTCGCGTCTGAAGCTCCGAAGGTGACTGCGGAAATGTCGCCTTTATCCATCGCTACCCGTTTGATCGTCCGCTGGTCACCATCCCAAGAGTCATCCTCACATAAGAAAGCCAACGATCCCTCGATGCCACTCCACTCAGCGGTGCTTTGCAAATCCTGCGTGCGAGAATTCCGAGGGTCCAACAAAGCTTCCGCGAATAGACCGCGCTCCGTTTCTTCGCATCTCAGCGTCGGCGGCCTGCCATCGACACTTCGGGTGGATGCAAGAGGGAGTCCAGTGTGATTGAGTAAGGCGACAATTGTGGTATTTGGGTCGCTGAGCGTGGACGCGAACGCTCCCCTGGCGAATTTCTCTCGGAACGTGCCGACTCTGTAAGTGTGACCAAAGACTGAGAAATATCCTCGGAGGGTCAGCCCCTCACCTGTAATGTTTTCGCGTAGCTCGATCATTGCGCCGCCCTCCATTGCGCGAGAACCTGCGCTTTGGTCGGCTCGGCTGGCTTGGGCTCACGCTTCGGAATAAGGCCCTTGCGTTCGTCCTGTTTGCGCTTCTGTTCGGTCAATCGCTTACGCTCACGCATTGCGGGGGTTTCGCTCGCGTCCTCTCGACCCTCCCAAATTGCGTTGGTGAGGGGGCGCGGATCGACTGGCGGCTTCACCTTTCGCTGAATCGCGCCGTTCACCGCGAAACTCGCATTTGGATTCGCCGCACGGAAGCCGGCCAACAGACCCGCACAATTTGGCGAATGTCGAGCGACCTGCTCGGGTGTACTGAGACCGAAAATGTAATTCAGCAACTCACCGAGCGCCGCCGCGCCTACAGTTTCATCTTTGCTCTGTGCCATAGTCATCTTTTCCATTTCTTGGCGGAAAACGTCTGCCGCCCTTGCGTGTCGGTCGCGTGGTCTCCTGGCGCTCCCGACGTGGATTTAGTGTACTCCTTTGGTGTGGGTTGTCAAGCCAATTCCGTAACCGCCTCGACCCGCGGTTCGCGCGACAATGGGTCCGACTTGCGCTCGCCAAACTTCGGTTCTTTTCTGATTCTGCCCCGGCTAATTTCTCTAGTGAGCGCTTTCTTACTGCCGGTCCTCGGCGTGCGTCGTGGTGGGGCCGCTACCGCGAGCACGGCCGTCGCGTCGAGCCCGTGGGCTATCGCGTCCAAAGCGAGAGCAAGCCCCCACGCAAATTCACGTTCATCGCGCGGACGCCCAGTATTGGCGGCCAATTCCGCAAACGCGCGCCTTTTCGTCTCAATGATGTCCTCGCTTTCGGCAACTCCCCGAGCGAGTTGGGCTGTTTGCTCGTAATCAGTTATCATTTGGAAATATTCCTTTCTGTCGTAGGGATTCGGCAACCGCTTCGACCAGCTCCCACCGGTCTCGTAACACTTGAAATACAAAATCTGTAGCCTCTATCCTGGCGGCCATTTGTTCCTCGCGCGGGAAGCTGTCAATAATCTCGGCAATTTCCGCGTCATCGTGCGTGTGCGCATTCTCAACGGCCGTCGCGAGCCTTTCCGCGATGCCCCCGGCCATGACGACGGCCAGCTTTTCCATCCGCCAGTCCTCCACTTCGGGTGATCGGTAGAAGGTGCTGCCGCTCAGACCTGTCGGGTGCATTCCCGCGTGGACACGCTCGAAGCCGACAGTTCGGGCGAGGACATAGTGTCCAGCCTCGTGAAAAGACGTTGACTCCAGGCGCGTGAGCACCTGCAATGCGCCGTTACGCTGCACGTTCGCCCTCCTCTTCACTCAGCGCCAGATATTGCCGCAGAAGCTCAGACGACGCATCGACGGCCACGCCTATGACTTTCACGCCGCCGTCGCGTGCGAGCTTCACGGGGAAGTCAAGCCAAACGATCTTCGCCGGTCCTTGTGTGCGTTCTCGGTATTGGCGATCGGTGGTCATCCGTTCTCGTTCGTAATAAGTTGGGCGTCCGCAAGCGCTTGGTTCAGACTGAAGATGCGCGGGCGTTTTGGCTTATGCTCCGACGCACGCGCGAAAGCCATCGTTGCCGCGACTGCCAAATCAATCTTGTGCGGCGAGTTCTTGGACGGCTTCGCCAACTTGTCGCCTTTCGACGACGGAATGAGGATCGCGTTCCCGACGTGCCGGCGTAGATCGGGGTCGCCGTTGTGCGTGATGTGCCCACTCACCACGGCTTGCCTGAACGCGGCCTGCGCGGGTGCCATGCGTGCCAACGATTGAGGCATTGCCACGATCGGCAGGCCCTCATCGCGGAGCGTCTGCAGGGGAAGGGCCCACCACGTAAAGTCGCAGGCGACCTCGCGCACCTTCCACTTCTGGCAAGCGCTCCTGATCGAATCCATCACCGTTTCCATCGGGACTTCGTAATCAGGATCGCGCTCGGTGTTCTCGTGCAGGGCGGCGACCTCGACGTGATGCGGCTCATCGGGAGCAACCACGGACACGGCTACCAGCGCGCAGGCGTCCCCCGTGCGCGAGCCGTCGAACCCGAGCACGACCGTCGCGCCGGGCGCGATCTCCTGCCCCGGTAGCGCGCAGGCATCCCACAGATGCAAGGGCAGCCACCGCTCGCCGTCCGTGTCCGCGATTTCGTTCAAGTAGTAGCGACGGCTCACGTACTCCGGGACCGTGGCGTCGGCCACCTCTGCCACGAGTCGATCAAGGTCGAGCCAGTCGGCATCGCCGCGACATATCACGAGGGCTTCACGCAGCTTCTCGCGGTCCCTCAAATCCTCCACGCGCGGTGCCTGCAGCGCGTCGTAATACACGTCCGGCAGGCGGCCCGTCCTCCACGCCTCATAGGTCTCCTCGGCGGCCGAGTCCTCAGCCGGTCGATGTGCGTTCGTGATCTCCATAACCCGCGCCTCGCCGTCTCTTGCCTTGGCGAGATTGCGCTTAATCACCTGCATCATTTCCTTGCCCTGATTATTGTCTAGCCACAGATGCGTCTCATCGCAGATGATCGCAGTGGCACGGTTGCCCTCCAGTGACTTCGGGCTCGACGTGACGGCTTGAATCTGTCCACCGTTCCCGGCGTACACGATCTCCTTGCCTAGATCGAGATTAAACTCCGAAATCGCATCTTTTGAGAACATCGAGGGGAGCAACAGCATTAAGTTCCGCGTTTGGGAGAGATTGACGGCCGCACACTGCACCCACGGCGACGGATGCGGTATTGCAATCGGTAGACCCTCTTCATCCCATCCACCGAACCTACAAGGTCCGCAAAGCTCAACACATGCGAGACTTGCCAAAAACGGCGTCTTGCCGGCGCCCTTCATGCGGCGATATACACCCCGGCGAAAAATGAACTTGCCGTGCTCGTCAATCTCATACCAGCGGCACAGCGTCCTCATTTGTTCCGGGGTATAACGCCAGCGCTCGCCCGCGCTCGGGCCGTCTGGCTGCTCAAGCCAATTTGCCGTCCACTCAAGGATCGCCCATCCAAGCGTCCGACTGCGTGGCGGAACGTCATCCGGGATCGAGCGCACCGGCTCAAGCATTTTGGTATGCCTGCATGATCTCGCTGACTTCGCGCTCGCTTCGATGGTCTTTCGCTTCGATGGTCCGGATTGCCACGCCGAGCCGCGCTCGGGGCCCAGCTCCGAGCCCGAGCATCGACGCCAGCCGGTGAATCTGCGTCTCGACCTGGCGAAGTTGCTCTGCAGCAGGCGCGGTGACGGGCTGGCCCATACTCCCACGAGCGATGCGCCCGGTCTCGGCGATCATCACGCGAAGTTCGGCACGTTCATCGACCGCATCGGCCAAATGCTCGAGCAAGAGGAAATCGGCCGCCGTGCAGAGCCACGGCGCAGACGCAGCAGCGCGCCACTGCGCCGCACCAGCCTCTCCCAAGTGCTCAGGCATCGACGGCAGCGGAATTGGGCCCACGTTGACCTGCGTTGGGACCTTCCGAGGCACTTCCCTAGTCGGTTTTCCCGTTGCAGCGTGCGGAAGTGGTCCACGCGAACCCATTTCAGACCTTCCCCGGCCAAAAACAAAAGCGCAACTTTCGGGCTTGTTTTGCAGCCCACATGCGGGTCCGCGCCAGTATGCCCATAGTTCTTGCATACGCCCCTATCCGCCGCGACTTCTCGATGTTCTCGGCAGAGATACCTAAACCTGTTGGCGTTACAGCAAGGCTCATACAGCAGCCATACCTTGCCGACTGTTGCAACTGCGATGCGCTGCAACCAATTTGCGCTTGTCGGCTTCTTTCGTTTGGCGTTCGCCTCTTCGCGGTTCTAGATGATGGGTCGTATCTGCCCCACCTAATCCGCAGAACCAACACAAGCCGCCATCGCGCTCGATCACTTCCCGGCTGATCTTGTGCCAATTTGGTCCAAATCGTTCCACTGCAGTCCCGCGCTGCTTCTGCCGCCTTTTGCTGCAGCGCGCGCACCGGCTGCCGTTGGTCGTCAACTGACCGCAATCAAGGCAAGGTCTTGGCGTTTTCATCGGTTCACCGTCTAGCTCAGGATGACACACAGGAATCGCTGCCTCATGCTGCATCATCGAGTGCCTCGCGGATCGCAGCCGGTGCAAGTTCGTGCTGTTGCTCTTCCTCAGCAAGCAGCTCCTCGCGGGCGTCGGGGTCCTGTAGAAGCTCGATCGCCTCACGGAGCCAGGCGTCCATCGTGGGAACCGGAATACCGTCCGCCTCGGCCTTGCCATCGGCGTCGAGAATGTCGAGATCGATGGCCTGTTCCTCAGTGAGTGCGAGTCGAAAGAAGTTCAGCCCCGGCGCTAAATCGTCAAGTGCGGTAAGTGGTTTGCCGATGTTGAACGCCTTTCCGCCTTTCGCCCACGCAATCGCATCCTCGGCGGCGGCGACGTATATGTATTCGCCGTGTTTGTCGAAGTCGCCCACATTGAGGATTACGGTCGGGACTTCGCGCAGTTGGGCCCGTTCCGCGAATGCTCGCTTGGCCTTGATCCCGTCGAAGCCCGCACCGCTGAAAACCGGGACACCGAAATCGCTGGCGATCCGCGCGAGTCGCGCCTGCAGGCCAGCAGCCTCGCACAGAACCTCCATAAACACGGGCTGGCCGCGCTGGCCGTCGAGGGTAAACGTCTTCGCCCACAGCGGGACGTGTTTCGCGAAATCGCGAGCGCCATCGTAGAAGTCCGCCACGATGGGATCAGGCGCCCTGGTATCGGCCACCCAATCCTCTTGAATGATCTCGGCACGGCGTAAAAGCCCGAGCACCTCTCCTACGGCGGCGGGATAGGCCTCGGTGTCCTTATCGAATCCGGGGAAACCGTTTTTCGCTTTGATCGGGTGCTCGGAGTCCGGCTTGCGATAGGTGATCCCGTTACCTAGGCCAGTCGGGCGGAGGTCGTAGAAAATCCCGCGCGGGCTTCGAGGAAGCGTGCCCTCTTCTGCGTGCTGTTCGTAGCGGCCTATCAAGTCGGCGGCGATACCCTTTTGCCGCTTTCGCGTCGGCTGCCAGTCAGAAAGCCGCCCTCGGTATCGGGTTTGCGTCATGGCGTAAACCTGTTCATGGGTGACGCGATAGCAGTTACTGCGTTGTTCACCGTTTGAGCAAAGCGCCAATTTGCGAGAATTGCTTTCACGGTCGCACCGCCTCCCCATGCTCATCGAGCCACTTCTGCAGCGCACTCACGGCCACGAGCTTGCGCCTGCCGATGCGCACCACCTGCACGTCAGCGGCGATGTGCGCATCCCAGGTTTTCCACGAGACTCCCAACGCCTCACACGCCTCCTCGACGGACAGCGCGAGCGTCGGGATGGCCCGTGCCTTCTGCGCGCTCATGCCTGCTCCCCCCGCTCAGTCCGCGCACCCCGCGCACTTGGCTCCGCTATGCGGGTTTGCGGGCCGTCTTGACCCGCGCACCCTCCGTCATGGTGCGCGGCTTGAGAGGTCTCAGTTTTGGCTTCCCCATGCGGAGTGCGCGAAGTGCGCGGCTCTGGGTCGGGGGATGGCTCAAGGTAACGCCTCCACGTATCCGCGAAGTCAGCGAGCGCGTATCCCTTCCGCCGCTTCTCTTTGGGTCCGATGTCGCGGCTTTTGATCTTGAAGGGGCTGATCTTGGCGCTGAGTTTGCTCGCCGCGCCCTTGCTGGGTATGACCTGCAGCTCATCGTCCTTCCGATGCTCGACGCCCCACCATCCGCGCCACGGAGCCTCATCGAGCCCGATCAAGCCCGCCAGCAGGTCGGCGGTCGTGATCTCCGAAGGGTTGCCGTGGCTCTCGAACACCTGCCGCACATCGGTCAGCAGTTGGATGCGCTCCGACAGCGCGCCGTCCACTTTTGCTCCCGCCAGCTCGCGCAGTGCCTCTCGCGTGCGTGTTCCCCAGCGCTCGCCCGCCAACTCTCCGATCGCCACGAGCAGCCGCAACGCCTCCTCGAGACGATCGCGTACACCCAGCCGGTCGGGCCGCGCGCCGCGCAGCTCCTCGGTTGCCTGTTCCCCCCAGATGGCAAGTGCATCTCGGATCGGCTCAGCTTCAGCGTGCGCCTCTTGCCTAAAGAAGTCGCTCACATGCTCTTCACTTCCACGGCGTCGCATCTCGATCCGCAGACAGCGACTCGCCAGCGTCGCTACAAGGTCATCCAGTCCAGCGATCACCTTCGCGCAGAAAGTCTCGAAGTCTTGAAGGTCATCACGATTCTTTCCACCGATTCGGTATGCCTTCGCGCCTCTCCGATATCCGGCGTTGAATAGCGCGAGCAGCTCGCCCTTAGTCTCTCGGTCGCGCATTTGGTTATCCGCCTCATCGACAAGCAAAGTCGGAGTGAGTTTCTGAACGGCGCGGAAAAGAACCGCAGGCGTCATCGACGCGGCATAAAGCGGCCGTGGCGTCAGCGGCTCGAAACACTCAAGCAGCCGTGACTTCCCGGATTCGGCCTCGGGGCTCGTGACGTGTAGGTAGGGCGTGGTCGAGGTCGCCTCGAGTGCGTGTGCGTGTGCTACCCACACGCTCAGGGCGATGTATTGCGCCTCTGAGAGCGCCACATATCGGCGCAGAAATGCCTCCGTCCTATCGAGCAGGATCGACAGCGCGGGAACCTCCACCACCACGGCGGATGCGTTCTCGATCGTGGTCGCTCCGTGTGGTCGGTAGAAGTCGGTTCGCCCCTCCAGGGCCCGCGCGATCGTTTGGGCGCCATAGGTGGACTCGCCGCGGCTTTCATCCCACTTCTCACGCATCAGGCCGGACCCTCGAAAGAGTCCGTCGATGCGGGCGGCGTCGGGCCCAACCCAAAACGCGAGCATGTTCGCCAGCGCAAGGTCCGCCTCCGACTGCGACCCGTACCCATCCAAGCGCCCTGCGTAGAGCGCATCGAAGCGCTCGCCGTGCTTTGCGTTGCGCGCGAGCACGAGCAGTTCGTGATCGTCGGCGGTGGCCGTGATGACCGGCGCCGGCTTCTGCTGTTGCTCGGGCGGGAACACGATCGCTCGAACTTCGGCAAGCCGATCCTGCCGGGGGTTGATCGTGGTCGGCGTGCCCTTCAAGTGGCGCCCCGTGACGCAAAAGAAGCGCCCGGCGTCGTAGCTCTCGAACGCACCGCCCCACGGGGTTTTGCTCGTGCGCCGTCGCCCGCCATTCAGCGCGGCGGCGACGTAGACGTGCAGGCCGTAACCGCTCGCGGAGATCTCCGTGTAGCTGTCGAGCGCCAGCACGAGCGCAGCCGCGCGGGCGTCCACCTTCCCTTCGCCGTCAACGCAGCTGTCAAGATCGACGCCGGCGAAGGGATCATCGGGCGCGAACACGTACCCGATGCCATCTGCGCCCGCCGCGCTCGCAGCTTTCGCCGCCGCCGCGTAGGCGCTCCAAGTGCCGGGGTCTGTGGCGTCCGCTCTCGCGCTCGGGCGCGACGCTTGGTAGGGAACCTTCGTGCGCTTGCCGTCGCGCTCCTCAAGGCGATAGAGCACCCATTGCGGGCGCGCCAGCAGCTCGGCGGGGATGCAGGTATCAGACAGCATCGCGCCGCACCTCCTCGACCTGCACGGCCAGCGCGCGCCAGAAGTCGCGCTGCAGCTCATCCGGCAGCCGTCCGAACGCCGCCAGTTTGGCCGGGCCCGGCAGATTCGCCGTGTTCCGATGGAACAACGCAAGCGGTGCGCCGATGCGCGCCATGCTGTCCGCTAGAAGGCGATCAAGTCCGCCGAGGAGAGCTACTTCGTGCCGGGGCCTTTCACCCGGCCCGTCGCTATCGGAGGGTTCGCCGCCCTCGCTGGAGCGGGCTGAACGCGATGCCGACCGCCGTGCGCGAGGCCGTCCTGCGCCACGAGCGCGCGTGCGGGTGATCCCGTGCATGGGGATCACGGTCGCTGAAGCGTGTTCGGTGCGGTAGGCCCGCCGTGCCGTGGCGAGCAGTCCGTTCACGCGGTGTTGCATCGGTGCGCACAGCGCGGCCACGTCGCCTGTCAGCGTCGGGTAAGCGCCGGCTCCGCTGGTAATCGCTACCGCGCGGAACCCTGCGGCGGCGTTCCTGATCCTGCGGACGGCTGCTCGGCAGTTCGCAGCCTCCTCGTGATCGCCTTCGCCTTCGGCCACGAGCGCGGCTGCTTCGTGCTGGTCGATGAGCGCTTGCTGCGCTTGCTCATCGGGTGAACATTGCATCTGGTGCTCCTTCTAGTCGAGAGAACGATTCGCCGCCGAGGATAGCACTGTGAAAGCGTCTCTCAGAAACGCACAAGCCGCCCCCGAAAGGACGGCCCGTGCTGTGAATCGTTCGCTCGGAACACCGCGCGGCTTTCTCAAGGCCGACGCTGCGCATCATCTTAGCGAATGGTCGAGCAGGGTCCGTTTGCGCAGGTCCTTCACAGTAAATCCGACTGCCTTTCCTGCGAATCGGGGTGACAGTGCAGTCGCGTGGAAGGTGGTAAACCCCTGACTCAATCAACAAAAGAGGAGACAAAATGGACGACGTAGTCGGGCGGCCCTGTGATTTCTGACGACGACCTTCTTGACTTCGACTACAGCGAACTTTCCGTAACGCCTGCGAACGCCGAGGAACTTCTGGCTTCTCCGATGGCGCGACGACGCCGACTCCTCCAATCCCGACCACCTCCACGGCTTTCGCAACGCGCTCTCCACCGCCGCCATGATTCTGCGCCAAGGCGATCTCCTCCCAGGCGGCTCGATCTACCGCGCCGAAAGCAAGTCCAAGTAAGCAGCGCACGCACGCGACTGGCGCGAATACTGGCGCGAGCCGTGCCGACGTTGCCCGTTCATGGCTTTGTAGAGCCAAAGGGCGGCGCTAGTGCACATACGCGGACCAGATGTAGAAGCCCACAACCGCCGTGAACAGCACCGCGTCGAGGCGGTCGAGTGCACCGCCATGGGGGCCGAAAAGGCCCCCCGAGTCCTTGATGTGTGCCTCGCGCTTGACGAAGGACTCGAACAGGTCGCCGAGCGGGCCGACCAGCGCGACGCCGAGGCCGAGCACGAGCGCGTGGCTCCCCGGCAGCCATTCCTGGTAGCGCCCCGCGATCCACACGCCGACGATCGCGCACGCCATGCCGATCACGAGGCCCTCGACGGTCTTGCCGGGCGAGATCGCCGGCGCCAGCGGGCGCCTGCCGAACATGCGCCCGCCGAGGTAGGCGCCGGTGTCGCCCAGGAAGGTACCCACGAGCACGTCGATCACGATGCCCGTTCCGTGGTGAAGGCCTCTCAGCATCACCGCGTGCGCGAGCGCGAAGCCGATCCAGTAGATGCCGAGCAGCGTGATCGCGACCGATCCCACCGACGGTCGCGGCGAGAGCAGCGCGAGCACGAACACCAACGGCAGCGCCGCGACGGCGACCAACAGGACCTGGAACTGGCTGCCCCAGAGCGCCGCCGCGAGCAGCCCCGCGAGCGCGAGCAGGCCCCCGAGGCGCACCGGGTTGGCGCGCGCGTACATCCCGTAGAGCTCGTGCATGCAGAAGCCGCCGAGGATCAGCAGCCCCGCCGCGAACACCACGCCGCCTTCGATCACGATGAACAGCGCCACCGCGATCGCCGGGATCGAGACGAGCGTACGCGCGCCCAGATCCGAGCCGCCACTGCGCCCGCCGCGGCGAGCACCCCCGCGTCCCTCACTGCGAACGCCTCCGCGGGCGCCATCGCGCCCGCCCGCTCTCCCTCTCGGAGCGCCTCGCCTCGCCGCTGCGCCCCGGCGCGAGCGCGGATCGTCCGCCATCAACGCCCGCCGAACCGGCGGCGGCGCGAGGCGTACTCCGCGAGCGACGCCTCGAGCGCCGCGCGCGTGAAGTCCGGCCACAGCTCGTCGCGGAAGACCAGCTCGGAGTAGGCCGACTGCCAGAGCAGGTAATTCGACAGCCGCCGCTCGCCGCTCGTGCGGATGATCAGGTCGGGGTCGTGCATCTCGGGCGCGTACAGGCACGCGCGGAACTCCTCCTCCCCCCCGCCGCTGAAGCGCAGCGCCGCGTCCAGGATCTCCGCGCGCCCGCCGTAGTTGAAGGCCACGAACAGGGTGATGCGCCGGTTCGCCGCGGTCAGCTCTTCCGCCCAGCTCATCTGCGCCTGCAGCTCATCGCTGACGCCCTCGCGACGGCCGATGAAGCGCATCCGCACCCCTTCGCGGTCGAGCTCGGGCGATTCTTTCGCGATCCGCTGCGAGAACATCGCCATCAATCCCTGCACCTCGGCCGCCGGGCGCGACCAGTTCTCGGTCGAGAAGGAATAGACGGTGAGCTCCTCGATGCCGAGCTCCGCCGCGTCGCGCAGGCGCGCCTTCACGGTGTCCGCGCCCGCGTTGTGGCCCTCGTTGACGGGCACGCCGCGCGCGCGCGCCCAGCGGCCGTTGCCGTCCGTGATGATCGCGACGTAGCGCGCCGCCGGCTCGCTTCCACCGGCGGCGGCCATCACACCGCGAGGATCTCCTCTTCCTTGGTCTTCAGCGCCTTGTCGAGGTCGCCCACGCGAGCGTCGGTGAGCTTCTGCAGCGCGGCCTCGGCGCGGTGCTCGTCGTCGGAGGAGGCTTCCCCCTCCGCCTTCAGCTCGCGCAGGTTGTGCATCACGTCGCGGCGCACGTTGCGGATCGCCACGCGCCCCTCCTCGGCGAGGCCGCGCACGATCTTCACGAGGTCGCGGCGACGCTCTTCGGTCAGCTCGGGCACCACCAGCCGCACCACGTTGCCGTCGTTGGAGGGCGTCAGGCCCACGTCGGACTCGTTGATCGCTTTCTCGATCGCCTTGATCGCGGACTTGTCATACGGCTGCACCGACAGCAGCCGCGCCTCGGGTGCGGAGATCGTCGAGAGCTGGTTCAGCGGGGTCATCGCGCCGTAGTAGTCCACCGTGATGCGCTCCAGCAGCGACGGGCTCGCGCGGCCCGTACGCACCGTCGAGAACTCGTGCTGCGCGGTCTCGAGCGATTTCGCCATGCGCTCGTCGGCGTCCTTGAGCAGTTCGTCGATCAGGTTCTCAGCTGCCACTAGTTCTCTCCCACGGCCGTTGAAACGAGCGTGCCCACGCGCTCGCCGGAGATTATCCGCGCGAGGCTGGACTCGTCGTCCATGTTGAACACGTTGATCGGCATGGCGTTGTCCATGCACAGCGCGAGCGCGGTCGAGTCCATCACGCGCAGGCGGCGCTCGATCGCCTCCATGTGCGTGATCTCCGGGATGAACTTCGCCGTCGGGTCGATCGCGGGATCGGCGCTGTAGACGCCCTCCACCCCATTCTTGGCCATCAGGATGATCTCCGCGTGGATCTCCGCCGCCCGCAGCGCAGCCGCGGTGTCGGTCGTGAAGAACGGGTTGCCGGTGCCGGCGGCGAAGATCACCACCCTGCCCTTCTCGAGGTGGCGCATCGCGCGCCTGCGGATGTAGGGCTCCGCCACCTCAGAGACTCCGAGCGCGGACTGCACGCGCGTGTCCGTGCCGGTGTTCTCGAGCGCGTCCTGCAGGGGCAGCGCGTTCAGCACGGTCGCCAGCATCCCCATGTAGTCGGCGGTCGCGCGGTCCATCCCCGCGGCAGCGCCCTTCATGCCGCGGTAGATGTTGCCCGCGCCGACGACGATCGCGACCTCGACCCCCTGGTCGTGCACCTGCGCCACCTGCCGCGCCACCGCGGCGACGCGCTCGGGGTCGGTGCCGTACTCGAGGCTGCCCATCAGCGCCTCGCCGGAGAGCTTCAGCAGGATCCGTTTGAAGGCAGGGGCCATCAGGCGTGCTCGAGCCTACCGCCGGGCGGGCGCTACTGGCCGATCGCGAACCGCGCGAACCTGCGGATGACGACGTTCTCGCCGGTCGTCGCGGTGAGCTCGTCGCGCAGCTGCTGCACGGTCTTGCCCTCGAACTTCGGGTTGTGCATCTCCTGCTCGAGCAGAACTATCGTGGACAGCCAGGAGTCGAGCTTGCCCGCCACGATTTTCTCGCGCACGTTGTCGGGCTTGTCCGCTGCCTCCTGCTCGTAGATGCTCGACTCCGCCGCGCGCAGATCCTCCGGCACCTCATCGCGGCTCACGTAGCGCACGGTCGGCGTCGCCGCGATCTGCATCGCGACCTCGCGCGCGAACGTGGTGAAGTCGTCGTTCTTCGCCACGAAGTCCGTGTTGCAGTCCACCTCGATCAGCACGCCCACCTTCGAGCCCGCGTGGATGTAGGCCTGCACGGTGCCCTCTGTGGCCGCGCGCTCGCCGAGATCCTGGATCTTCTTGCCCTGCTTCACGCGCAGGATCTCGATCGCCTTGTCGATGTCTCCCTGCGCCTCCGTGAGCGCCTTCTTGCAATCCATCATGCCCGCGCCAGTCCGCTCGCGCAGGGCCTTCACGTCTTTCGCTGCGATCTCGGTCGTGCTCATGTGGTGCTCGTCTCCGCTGTAGTCGCCTGCCTGTTCTCCTGCTCCGCCGCGTCCGCCTCGGGGTTTGCCTCAGCGCCGCTGCCCTCCTCCGCAGCCGTCGCCGCAACCGCGGCCGGCTCGGGCGTTGGCTCGGGTGGCTCCGGCTGAACCTCGGCCGCGGGCTCCGGCTCTGGCTCTGGCTCTGGCGGCACCTCGGCTGCAGGCGCTGGCTCCGGCTCCGGCTCCGGCGGCACCTCGGCCACGGGCGCTGGCTCCGGCGTTGGCTCGGGCGCGGTCGGCTCAGCCACGGCGGGCGCCGGCTCGGCGGCCGCGGGCGCAGGGGTCTCGGGTGCGGCTGGTGGGGGCGCGGCGGGTGCGGGGGGTGCGGCTTCGGCGGCGGCGCGCTCGGCGGCCTCGCGGGCGGCCTGCTCGGCCTCGCGAGCGGCCAGTTCCTGGGCCTCGCGGGCGGCCTGCTCCTCGGCCTCGCGGCGCGCGCGGGCCTCGGCCTCGACGCGGGCGCGCTCCTCGGCTTCCTTGCGTGCGCGTTCCTCCTCGGCGCGGAAGACCGAGTGGCCTTCCGAGACGACCTGGCCGATGGCCTGCGTTATGAGCGCGCAGGAGCGGATGGCGTCGTCGTTGCCGGGGATGACGAAGTCGATGCCGTCGGGGTCGCAGTTGGTGTCGACGAGCCCGATGATCGGGATGCGCAGCCGCTGTGCCTCTTTGACGGCGATCGCCTCGGTTTTTAGGTCGATCACGAACATGGCGTCGGGGACGCGCTGCATGTTCTTCACGCCGCCGAGGTTCGCTCGCAGCTTTTCGAGGTCGGCCTGGGCGGCCATCCGCTCGCGCGTGGGCAGCAGCGCGAGCTGTCCCTCCGCCTCGTAGCGTTCGAGGTCGTGCAGGCGCCGGATGCGCTGGTTGATCGTCTGGAAGTTCGTGAGCAGGCCGCCGAGCCAGCGGTGGTTGACGAAGGGCATTTCAGAGGCTTCGGCTACCTCCTTGATGGTGTCGCGGGCCTGCTTCTTGGTGCCTACGAAGAGGACCGTGCCGCCGCGGTGGGCGAGCGCGTCGACGAACTCCTGCGCGGAAGCGAGCAGCGCCTGGGTCTTCAGCAGGTCGATGATGTAGATGCCGCCGCGCTCACCGTGGATGAAGCGGCGCATCTTTGGGTTCCAGCGGCGCGTCTGATGACCGAAGTGAACGCCGGCCTCAAGCAGCTCCGCGAGGCCAATTTCTGGCACGGAGTACCTCCCTTTTATTTATCTCGGATGCATTCCGCGCGGGCGGGGCGGACCCGGTGGCAGCGAGAGAGTGCTCCGCTCGCTGACCCCGGGCAGGGCCGCTGACCGCGACCGCACGGGTAGTGGTGGTCTGGCTGCCTCTCAGGATATCCGCTCGGCGCGTGCGAGCGCGGCGAGCAGGTCGCCCGGGAGCGGCGCGGAGATCTCGAGCGGCTCGCCCGTGATCGGGTGTTCGAAGGAGAGCCGCGCGGCGTGCAGGAACTGGCGCTCGAGCCCGAAGAGGCCGGGGGTGCCGTATTCGGGGTCGCCGCAGACGGGGTGCCCGATGGCGCGCAGGTGCACGCGGATCTGGTGCGTGCGCCCGGTCTCCAGCTGGAGCCGCAGGAGCGCGCTGGTGGCCAGCGCGCGCTCGAGCGTGAAGTGCGTGCGTGCCTCGCGCGCCCCCGCCCCGCCGACGGTCATGCGCGTGCGCACGCGCGGGTCGCGCCCGATGGGAGCCTCGATCGTGCCGGACCGCGCGGGCGGGAGCCCCTCGACGAGGGCTATGTACTCGCGCGAGATGTCTCGTTTAGCGAGCGCCGCCTGGAGGCGGCGATGGGCGGTGTCGCTGCGTGCGACCACGAGCAGCCCCGAGGTGTCGCGGTCGAGGCGGTGGACGATGCCGGCGCGCTCGGCCTCGCCGCCGGCGAGCAGGGGTGCGAGCAGCTGCGAGAGCGTGTCCTCGCGGTGACCGCGCGCGGGGTGCACGACCACGCCGGGGGCCTTGTCGAGCACGATCAGGTGCTCGTCGCTGTAGAGGATCTCGAATGGCGGCCGCTCCCCGGCGGGCCGCTGCTCGCCCTCACCGCCGGTGCTCTCCCGAGCCGAGCCAGGCATCCGCTCGCTCATGCGTGCGGGCGCCTGGCGAGGTCGATGACGAGGAACAGGATCAGCACGCCGAGCGTTATCGAGGCGTCGGCGAGGTTGAACGGCGGCCAGCCGAGCGGCAGCTTGATGAAGTCCGTGACCGCGCCGTGGCGCACCCTGTCGAGCACATTGCCCAGCGCGCCGCCGATGAGCATGCCGGTGGGCAGCCAGATGAGGCGCGTGGCGGTGTGCCGCGCGAAATACGCAAGCAACGCCAGCAGCGCGACGGCTATGAGAACGGTCACGGCGACGTGGTTGCCGGGGAGGAAGCCGAAGGCGACGCCGTTGTTGTGGGTGTCCACGAGCTGCACCCCCGGGAAAAAGGCCTGTTCTTCGCCAGGGACGATCGAGCGTTCGATGGCGTGCTTGCTGAGCTGGTCGACCGCGATCACGATCGCGATGACGATCGCCGCGAGCAGCCAGGCGCGCAGCGCCCCGCGCCCGCGACCGCCGGCCCTCGCTGCCACCTGCGAAGCGCCCACCTGCTCGGTCAGCTGATGATGCCTTCGACGATCAGGCCTTTGACGAGGCCGAGCACGATGATCGCCACGATGGGGCTGAAGTCGAAGCCGCCGAAGGAGGGCAGGACGCGGCGGAAGATGCGCAGGAAGGGCTCGCAGACGTCGCGCAGGAAGCCGAGGATGGCGCTCCCGGTGCGGCTGTAGGGCGGCCGTATGCCGGCCGCGAACAGCAGGTTGGTGACGATGTAGACGATGATCAGCAGCGTGTAGACGTAGATCACCGTCGAGAGGAATTCGGCGACGTCGGTGCGGGCGCTTGCGAGCAGCATCTCTACGCGAGGTCGGTGCGGGTGCTTGCGGGCAACATCTCTACCTCCCAGCGTGCCACAGGCACTAAGGGAGCACGGCGTCGAGGGCGTCGCTGAAGGCAGCGCGCAGCCCGCCGCGCTCGAGCGCGTCGAGCCCCCGCGCGGTGAGCCCGCCGGGCGAGGAGACCTCGCGGCGGATCGCGAGCGTGTCGTAGCCACGGGTCCGCAGCAGCTCGGCGGTGCCCGCGAGCGTGGCCACGACGAGTTCGGCGGCCTGCGCGGCGGGTATGCCCCGGCGCACGCCCGCGTCGATCTGCGCCTCCGCGACGAGCGCCACGTAGGCGGGCGCGCAGGACATCAGTCCCATCGCGACGTCGACGAGCGAGTCCTCGAGCACCACGAGCTGCCCGAGCTCCGCGAACAGCGAGCTGACCTGCTCGTCGATGGCCGCGCTCGCGCCGCCCTGCTCACGAGAGAGGGCGTCGGCGGCCTGCACGATCGCACCGCCCCTGACCTCGACGGGCAGCGCGGGCAGGAAGCGGTATACGGGTCGGTCGGGGTAGGCCTCGCGCAGTGCTGTCAGCGGCGTCGCGGCGAGGATCGACGCGACCGCGCGGGCGTGCGGTGCGAGCTCCTCGGCCACGCTGCGCAGCTGCGCGGGCTTGTGCGCGAGCACCACCAGGTCCGCGCGCTCGGCCACCTCGGCGTTGGTCGCGAGCGCCTCGCCACCGACCTCCTGCGCGAGCGCGCGCGCACGCTCGACCAGCGGATCGGAGCACACCAGCGGACGTGCCCACCCGCGCGCCATCGCGCGGGCCATGTTCCCGGCGCCGATGAGTCCTATCTGCATGAGCGCGAAACGCCGGCCGTTACGACTGGCACAGCGTCAGGATTGATTGAAGAAGCCCTTCTCGATCAGGCGGGCGCGCTCCTCGGCGGAGATCTCGACATTGCGCGGGGTGAGCATGAAGACCTTGTCGGCGATCCGCTGCATGCCGCCGTCGAGCGCGTAGGTGAGCCCCGAGGCGAAGTCGATGAGGCGCTTGGAGAGATCCGTTTCGGAGTTCTGGAGGTTCAGGATGACGGGGATCGAGTCCTTGAACTTGTCGGCTATCTGCTGCGCGTCATTGAAGGACTTGGGCACCACCAGGTGGACGCGCACGTCGCCGTTGCCGTTGCCGACGGGCTTCAGCACCGTGGTCTGGCGCCCGCGGGCGCCGCGGCGCGAGCCTCCACCGCCTTCCTCGTCGTCGTCGTCGGCGAAGATGTCGTCGATCTCGTCGCGGCGGCTGCGAAGCCTGCGCACGTTGGGGCGCTCGCGATAGCGGCCCTCGATCTCGACCTCGGGCGCCACGTCCTCGTCGTAGTCGTCGTGATACTCCTCGGCCAGGCCGAAGTAGACGAGCGCGCTGTGCCAGGAGTCGCGAAGTGACATGGAGCCTCTGCTGCGAGTTCGCCGAAACGGGCGATTTCCCTGCAGATGCTAGTGGTCCGGCGCGCGCGGGGGGCCTCTCCCTAGCGATACAGCGTCGTGCCGATGCGCACGATCGTCGCGCCCTCCTCGACCGCGACGACGTAGTCCTGCGACGTGCCCATCGAGAGTTGCTCGAGCCCGTGCGCGTCGGCGAGCTCTCGCAGCCTGCGAAACCAGACGCGGCTGTGCTCCGGCTCGGAGGCGAGCGGCGGCATCGTCATCAGGCCCGCGACCGGCACTGGGGCGCGTGCGATCAGCTGCTCGAGCCGGTCGGGCGCGACGCCTGCCTTCTCCTGCTCACGGGCGAGGTTCACCTCGATCAGGATGCGCAGCCCCTCGTGGGCGCTCGCGCGGTGACGCTCGAGCTCACGCAGCGCGGAGTCGGTGGCGACGGAGTGGATGAGCCGCACGTGCGGGACGATCGTGCGCACGCGTCGGCTCTGCAGCGCGCCGATGAAGTCCCATCGAAAGAGCTCCCCGTGCTCGGCGACCTTGGCCTCGAGGTCCTGGGCGCGGTTCTCGCCGACTATCCGAACGCCCGCCTCCGCGAGCACCGGCAGGTCCTCGCTCGCGATGTACTTCGTCGCAGCGAGCACCTCGACCTCGCCGCCGCGGTGCAGGCCAGCTCGCGCGGGCGCTCTGCGCTCGACCGCGGCGGCGATGTCGGCTTCGACGCGGTCGAGGTTCGCGCGTACGGTCTCGGCGTCGAGGTTCGCGATCAGCTCGACCATGGGTGCGGGCCCACTCAGCTGAGCCAGGCGATCGCGGCCTGGCGCCCGGCGCTCTCACCTTCGCGCCGGTGGGAGAAGAAGCGCTCGTCGCAGATCGTGCACAGCTCGAGGTCGAGGACCTCGCGCACGCCGGCGGCGAGCAGCTGCGCTTTCGCGATCGCGTGAAGGTCGATGTGGCCTCCGGAGACGCGCTGCCCGGCGCCGTGCTCTCCGGAGCGCAGCTGCCCCGAGCGGTGCTGTCCGTCGCGCAGCTGCCCCGAGCGCTGCTCTCGGGCGAACGCGTCGTGCACCTCGGCGCCGACCTCGTAGCAGCAGACGCCCGCGCCGGGGCCGATTATGGCGTGCGTTGGTGTGACCCCGCCGAGCTCGCGCGCCGCGCGCACGCCCTCCTCGAGGACGCCCGCGGCGAGGCCTCGCCAGCCCGCGTGGACCATCGCCACGGCGCCGTCGCCGCCAAGCGCGATCGGCAGGCAGTCGGCCGTCAGCACGGTGGCGCCGACCAGGCGCAGGGCGGTTGCCTGCCCGTCGGCGCGCTCGTCGGGCTGCGCTCCGTTTTCGGGGTGTGGCGGCACGCGCACGCGCCGGACCGTGCTCCCGTGTACCTGGTAGCCGCGGGCGAGTGCCCGCAGGCCGGCAAGCTCGCGCAGGTGCTCGCGTACGCGAGCGCCGTCGTCGGAGCCCTCGCCGCCGACGCTTGAGGCGTTGCCGTGGGTGCGCTCGCCGAAGAGCACGCTCCCGCCGCCCGGCATCTCGAGCAGGAGCGCCTTGGAGCTCATACGCTCGCCTCGAGCGCGGCGCGCAGCTCGGCGTCGGGACCGTCGGCGGGCAGCTCGCCGTCGAGCTTGCTGGAGAGCGCCGCCTTCAGGCGCTGGCCGATCTGCGGCCCGGGCTCGAGGCCCGCCTCGAGCAGGTCCTCGCCGGTGATCGCGAGGCGCACGTGGCGCAGCTGCTCGATCCAGGTGCGGGCCTGCTCACCCGCGCGGACGGCGCCGGCGAGCTCGCCCAGCGCACCGGCGAGCGCGACGCCCTCAAGCGGGTGCGCGGCAAGCAGCTCGCGCAGCTCCGAGGGTCGGCGCGGGAGCCCGAGTCGCTCCGCCAGCTCGGGTGCATCGATGCTGCTGCGCGCGACGCGGTCTCGCTCACCGGCGGTGAACTCGAGCTCGTCGAGCAGGTCTTCGACGGCCTCCTCGGAGCGTCCCCGCTCGCGCGTGGGCCCGAGCAGCAGGCATGCGAGCAGCAGCTCCGCCGGGCGGCCGTCCTCGGGGAGCATCGCGAGTGCGCGCTCGGCGAGCGGCCGATCGATCGACAGCGCGGGAGCGATGGCACCGAGCACCCCGAGGTCCTCGAGCGAGGCGAGCGCTTCGAGCGCGTCGGGCTCCTCGAGCGCCAGGCGCAACTCCGTGCCGACGCGCGCGCCGGAGACGGTCGCGAAGGCGCCGGCGGCGAGCGCCTCGCCGGCGAGCCTGGCGGTGTGAGGCTCGGGTTGGAAGCCGAGACGGGCGCGGTAGCGGCCGAGCCGCAGCAGCCGTGTGGGGTCGTCGATGAAGCTGCGCTCGTGCAGCACGCGCAGGCGGCTTGCGGCGAGATCCTCGAGCGCGTGCTCGGGGGCGAGCAGCTCTCGGCCGCCGGCGCTGGCGAGCGGCACAGCGATCGCGTTGACGGTGAAGTCACGCCGCGCGAGGTCCTCCTCGATCGTTCCGTCGCGGATCTCCGGGAGCGCTCCGGGCGCGGAATAGCTCTCCGCGCGCCGCCTCGCGACATCGACGCGGCCCCCGTCCCACTCGACGCTCGCGGTGCCAAAGCGCTCGTGTGCGCTCACGAGCGCGGGAGCCTTCCCGGCCTGCTCGAGCGCGCGGGAAAGCTCGTGCGCGAAGCCCTCCGCGTCGGTGGCGACGACGACGTCTAGCTCCCTGGGAGACCGCTCGAGCAGCAGGTCGCGTACGGCTCCCCCGACGAGCGCGACGTCGTGCCCCTCCGCGGCGAGCTCGAGTAGCTCCTCCCCGCCGGGCTGCCCGCGCAGGGCGGCGATCACCGCGCCGCCCGCGCTCATGCCGGTGCTCGCACCGCAACCCCGGCGCGCGCCAGCCGCTCCTTGGCCTGTGCGATGGTGAAACGGCCGTAGTGGAAGATCGAGGCACACAGGACGGCGTCGGCTCCGGCCTCGAGCGCGTCGACGAGGTGCTCGAGCTCTCCGGCTCCGCCCGAGGCTATGACCGGCACGCCCACGCCAGCGCCCACGGCGGCCGTCAGCGCGAGGTCGTAGCCCTCGTTGGTCCCATCGCGGTCCATGCTCGTCAGCAGGATCTCGCCGGCGCCGCGCTCGACACCCTCGCGCGCCCACTCGAGCGCGTCGCGGCCGCTGTCGGTGCGCCCGCCGGCGACATAGGCCTGCCAGCTCCCCTCCGGCGTGGCCTTCGCGTCGATCGCGAGTACGACGCACTGCGCGCCGAAGTTGGCGGCGAGCTCGTCGAGCAGCTCGGGGCGCGCGAGCGCGGCCGAGTTCACGGAGACCTTGTCGGCGCCCGCGTCGAGGACGGCCTGCGCGTCGGCGATGGAGCGGATGCCCCCGCCGATCGTGAACGGGATGAAGACCTCGTCGGCGGTCCGCCGCGCGAGCTGCGCGATCGTCTCACGCCGCTCGTGCGTGGCGGTGATGTCGAGGAACACGAGCTCGTCCGCGCCTTCGGCGTCGTAGTGGGCGGCGAGCTCGACGGGGTCGCCGGCGTCGCGGATGTCGAGGAATTCCACGCCCTTGACGACGCGGCCCGCGTCTACGTCCAGGCAGGGGATGACGCGCTTGAGGTGCACCCTCCGAACCTACCCCGCGAGCGCCGCCTGCGCCTGCTCGACGGTGAAGCGCCCCTCGTAGAGCGCCTTGCCGACGATCACGCCGTCGAGGCTCTCGAGCCCGAGCCGGCTGAGGCTACGGAGGTCCTCGAGCTCGCCGATGCCTCCCGAGTAGATCAGCGTCGCGCCGGGCGTCCGCGCGAGCTCGCGAAGGCCCTCGAGGTCCGCGCCGGCGAGCATGCCGTCGCGCTCGACGTCGGTGTACACGAGCCGGCGCACGCCGGCGGCGATGAGCGCCTGGGCCGCGGTGGAGGTGGTTTCCGCGCGCGTCTTCACCCAGCCGTCCGTTGCGACGGCGCCTGCGCGAACGTCTATCGAGACGAGCACGCTGTCGGCGCCGTGGCGCTCGAGCGCCGCGCGCAAAAGGTCGGGGTCGGCGAAGGCGGCGGTGCCGAGGATCACCCGCTGCGCGCCCGCCGCGAGCGCGTCTGCGATCGACTCGAGCGTGCGCAGGCCGCCGCCGAACTGCACGGGCAGACCGACCTCCGTGGCGATGCGGCGAAGGTGCTCGAGGTTGGCGGGCTGCCCGCTGCGCGCGCCGTCGAGATCCACCACGTGCAGCCGCTGGGCTCCCGCGTGGGCGAACGCACGCGCGGCCCCCAGCGGGTCCTCGTCGTAGACCTTGCTGCTCTCATAGTCGCCGCGCGTGAGGCGAACGGCCTTGCCGCCGAGGATGTCGACGGCCGGGTAGAGCCTCACCGCGGGAGCGGCGCCCCGCGCGCCGACGCAGATGCGCGCGAAGTTCGCGAGCAGTCGCAGCCCCGCCGCGGAGGACTTCTCCGGGTGGAACTGGACGCCGTAGAAGTTCTCGTGCTCGACGGCGCTCGCGAAGCGCTCGGAGTACTCGGCAGGCCGAGCACGTCACGCTCGGCTACGGGCCTCGCGGCGAAGGAGTGCACGTGGTAGAAGGCGGCCTTCGCGCCGAGGCCTTCGGCGAGCGCCGAGCCGGGGCGCTGGAAGACGACCTCGTTCCAGCCGATGTGCGGGAGCTTCAGCCCGCCCGCCTCGAGCCGCGTACCTCGCCGCGCAGGATCGCCAGCCCGTCGGCGCCACCGAGCTCGCTGGAGTGCTCGAACGGCGAGCTGCATGCCGAGGCAGATCCCGAGGATCGGCGTACCTGCCTGCGCGCGCTCGTGCAGCAGCTCGTCGAGTCCGAGCTCGCGCAGGTTCGTCATCGCGCGCGGGAACGCGCCCACGCCGGGCAGCACGAGTCCGTCCGCGCGGCGCAGCTCGTCGGGTCGCCGCTGATGAGCGCGCTCGCGCCGACGTGCTCGAGCGCCTTCTCGACCGAGCGGCGGTTGCCCATGCCGTAGTCGACGACGGCGAGCAGCCGGCGACCTCGCTCACGCGCCGCTCATGCGGTGAGCGTTCCCTTCGTGCTCGGCACACCCGTCTCGCTGGGGTCGAGCGCTACCGCGGCGCGTAGCGCGCGCGCGAATGCCTTGAAGGCAGCCTCGATCATGTGGTGCGCGTTGGTGCCGGCTTCGATGCGCAGGTGCAGCGTGAGCTTCGCGGCGTTGGCGAACGCGCGGAAGAACTCCTCGGCGAGCTCGTGCTCGAAGCCGCCGGTCGAGCCCGCGGGAAGCTCGGCTTCGAACAGCGTGAACGGCCGCCCTGAGATGTCGATCGCGCAGCTCGCGCGCGCCTCGTCCATCGGCACGACGGCGTCGCCGTAGCGCGCGATGCCGGCGCGGTCGCCGAGCGCCTGGTCGAGCGCGCGGCCGATCACGATGGCGGTGTCCTCGACCGTGTGGTGCGCTCCCGTCTGGAGGTCTCCGCTCACGGTCAGCTCGAGATCGATGCGGGCGTGGCGCGCGAGCAGGTCGAGCATGTGGTCGAGGAAGCCCACACCCGTGTTGCGAGTGCCCGCGCCGGTACCTTCGAGCGTGAGTTCGAGGCGGACGTCGGTCTCTCCGGTGCTGCGCTCGATCGCTGCGGTGCGGGTCATCGCCGCCAATTGTCCCCCACCCGCGCCTCCATCGACTCGGCGTGCACGTCAAATCCCTCGGCGCGCGCGATCGGCGCGCCGGCGGCGGCGAGCTTTTCGGCGCCCTCGCCAACCCGCACCTCTGCCATGCGCCTGCGGAAGTGGCGGGGAGCCAGACCCGATGCGAAGCGTGCCGCGCCGGCCGTGGGCAGGACGTGATTGGATCCCGCGACGTAGTCGCCGAAGGCCGTGGCACTGTCGGCGCCGACGAACACGCAGCCTGCGCTGCGGACCCCGGCGGCGATGTCCTCGATGCCGGGACCGACGAGCTGCAGGTGCTCAGGGGCGAGGGCGTTCGCGAGTGCGAGCGCGTCGAGCGCGCCCGGCAATGCGACGAGTGCGAACTCCGCTTCGCCGACCGTGGGCCGTTCCAGCACTAGTCGCTCGAGCGTCGCTGCGAGCGCGTCGCACACGGCCGCGGATGGCGAGGCGGCGACGACGAGGCTTCCCCGGCCGTGCTCGCCCTGGGCGAGCATGTCGAGCGCGCACAGCACGATCTCACGCTCGCCGGCGCCCTCGGCGAGCAGGACGAGCAGGTCGCTCGGGCCGGCGAAGCCGTCGATCCCGATGATCCGCGAGAGCTGGTGCTTTGCCTCCTGGACGTAGAGGTTGCCGGGCCCGACGATCACATCGACGGCGTTAACGGTGTCCGTCCCGTACGCGAGTGCCGCGACCGCCTGCGCGCCGCCCATGCGGTAGACACGCTCGACGCCGAGCAGCCTGCAGGTGCCGAGGATGACGGGGTCGATCTGCGCGTCGGAGCCGGGGGAGCGCAGACGCAGACATCGAGCACGCCAGCGGAGCGCGCGGTGACGACCCCCATCACGACGGTGCTCGGGTACGGAGCGCGGCCTCCGGGGACGTAGATCGCGGCCGAGGACACCGCGATCTCGCGCACCGCGACGCGGTGGCCCTGTGTGAGCGTGACGGCGGTGTCGGCGCCGACGCCCGCCTCGGCGACGCGCGCGACATTCACGATTGCTACCTGCAGGCCCGCCACGAGCTCGAGTGGGAGCAGCTGGATGGCGGCGTCGAGCTCCTCGGCGGGGACGCGCAGCGGCCGCGGCTCGGCACCGGCGGTGTCGAACTCGCGCGTGTAACGCAGGACGGCCTGCTCGCCCTGCTCGCGCACGGCGGCGATGATGGCGGCCACCTCCTGCGCCACCGAGGCGCCATCGGGAACGAGCGCGCGCAGTCGCGCGGCGGCCGCCGGGGCCCCTCCGAGGCGCACGAACTCCTCAGCGGCTATGCGCTCGAGTCGCATCGGTCCTGCGCTCAGGTCCTGCCCGCGGAGGCGAGCTCCTCGCCGCGCACGCGCACGTGGGCGAGCAGGTCGTCGATGGCGGCGGCCTTGAGCTTGTGCGCCACGGGATTGGCTATCAGGCGGGCGGAGCACGTGAAGAGCTCCTCGCGCACGACGAGGTCGTTCTCGCGAAGCGTGGTGCCGGTGGCCATCAGATCGACTATCGCCTCGACCATGCCGGTGAGCGGCGCGAGCTCGACCGAGCCCTTGACCTCGACGATCTCGGCCTGCCTGCCGGTCTCCTCGAGGTGGCGCGCGGCGACACGGGGGTACTTCGTGGCGACGCGCATCACGCCGAGTCGACGGAGCGCCTCGAACGCGGGATCGGGCCCAGCCTTGCTTGCGAGCACCATCGTGCAGCGTCCGTATCCGAGGTCGAGGAGCTCGTAGACCTCGCGGCCACGCTCGCTCGGCTGCTGCTTGGTCTGCTCGAGCAGCACGTCCTTGCCGGTCACGCCGATGTCGGCGGCGCCGGCCTCCACATAAGTCGGCACGTCCGAGGGGCGCATCGTGATCACGCCGATGTCGCCGAAGAGCAGCTTGCGGTCGTTCGCGCGGAGCTCCTCGGTGTCCACGCCGAGCGCGGCGAGCAGCGCAACGGTGCCGTCGAAGAGCGCGCCCCTGGGGACCGCGATCGTGAGTCCGTTGAGCGCGCTCATGAGGCCATCTCCGCACGCGCCAGCAGCGCGCCGGTGCCGCGCTCCTCACCGGCGAGCGCGATGTGCAGACGATCGACGCCGAGCGCGAAGCCGACTGCGGGCAGGCTGCGCCCGAAGCGGCCGAGTAGCTCGTCGTAGCGACCACCTCCGCCGATGGGCGCGCCGAGCGCGGGGTCATAGACGTCGAAGACCGCGCCGGTGTAGTAGCCGATGTTGCGCGTGAGGCCGAGGTCGAAGATGACGCGCTCTGCGACCTCGGGCTCGAGGAGCTCGTGCAGCCTGCGCAGGCCGGTGACGGCCTCCTGCGCCTGCGGGGGCGTGTCGGCGAGGATCTCGGGCCCGCCGCGCCGCTGGGGCACCTCGGCGAGCATCTCCTCGGCCTCGCCGGACATACCGGCGTCCTGGAGGGCCTCGTGAAGGCCGACGAAGTCGCGCTGCACGAGCCTTCCGAGCAGCCCGGGCCGCGCCTCCTCGGGCACGCCGAGGCTCGCCATGAGAGCGGGGAACAGCGACGCGTCGCCGAGGCCCACGCGGTAGTCGGTGAGACCGGTGGCATCGAGTGAGTGACAGAGCACGGAGAGGGCCTCGGCAGTTCCCTCCGGCGCGGCGGCGCCGATCAGCTCGATCCCGGCCTGCAACAGCTCGCGCTGCTGCCCGCGCTGGGGCGGCACGCCGCGGTAGCAGTGCGCGAAGTAGCAGAAGCGCAGCGGTGGGTCGCTGGCCGCGTAGCGGGTGGCGACGACACGCGCTATCGGCACGGTCATGTCCGAGCGCAGCACCAGCAGCGCCCCCGATTCGTCGAAGACGCGGTATGCGGGCTGCGCTTCAGCCATGTCGGCGCGGGCGAGCACGGACTCGTACTCGAGCGCGGGGGTATAGATCTCGCCGTATCCGTGGCGCTCGAAGACCGCGCGCAGCGCGTCGGTGATCGCGCGGACCTCGCGCGTCTCGTCGGGAAGGACGTCGCGCGTGCCGCTGGGTACCGGGTGAATCACCCCTCGAGCTTACGCAGGCACGGGCTCTGTGGCCACGCGCTCGATGCGCGCGCCGAGGTCCCGCAGGCGCTCGTCGATGCGCTCGTAACCGCGGTCGATCTGGCGGATGTTGCCGATCTCGCTGCGGCCGTCGGCGCAGAGCGCGGCCAGGAGGATCGCCATGCCCGCGCGGATATCGGGAGACTCGCTGGAGGCGCCGCGCAGCGTGCGGGGGCCGGTGACGATGGCGCGGTGGGGGTCGCACATGACGATGTCGGCGCCCATTTCGATGAGCCTGTCGGTGAAGATCAGCCTGTTCTCGAACATCCACTCGTGCACGAGGATGGAGCCCTCAGCCTGTGTCGCGAGCGCGACGGCGATCGAGGTGAGGTCCGCGGGGAATGCCGGCCACGGGCCGTCCTGGATCTTGCTCTTGTACTCCCCCACGTCCGCCTGGACTACCAGTCGCTGTTCGCCTGGCACGACGATGTCGCAGCCATCGAGCTCGGAGCGCAGGCCGACGCGCTCGAAGATGAGCCGGATCATGCGCAGATCGCCCGGGACGATGTCCTTGATGCGCAGTTCTCCGCCGGTGACGCCGGCGAGCGCCATGAAGCTGCCGATCTCGATGTGGTCGGGCGCGATCTCGTGCGCGCAGCCGTGGAGTCGCTCGACGCCGTTGATGGTGATCACGTTCGAGCCGATCCCCTGTATGTCGGCTCCCATCTTCACGAGCATGCGCGCGAGGTCCTGGACATGCGGCTCGCAGGCCGCGTTCCCGATGACCGTGGTGCCGGGGATGAGCGCGGCGGCCATCAGCGCGTTCTCGGTGGCCATGACGGAGGGCTCGTCCATGAAGACGTCCGTGGGCCGCAGACCGCGGGGCGCGCTGAGAACGATGTCCCGGCCGCACTCGGCCGTGGCGCCCATCGCGCGGAAGGCGTCAAGGTGGGGATCGAGGCGCCGCCGTCCGATCACGTCGCCGCCGGGGGGCGGCATGACAGCGCGGTGAAAGCGAGCGAGCAGTGGGCCGGCTAGGAGGAACGAGGCCCTGATCAGCGCGGCGAGCTCGGCGTCGACCTCTACGTCCTGAGCGTCGGCGGCGCACAGGGCGATCTCGTTAGGACCGCGCCAGTCGGCCTGAACGCCGATCGCGCGCAGGATCGCGAGCATCGCCTCGACGTCTCGAATACGCGGCACGTTGCCGAGCACGACCTCGTCGCCCGTGAGGACGCACGCGGCGAGTATCGCGAGCGCGCCGTTCTTGTTCCCAGCCGGCACCATGGTGCCGGAGAGCGGTACGCCGCCTTCGATAACAAACTTCTCCATCAGCGGGGGTCGCCGGCGCCGTCGCGGGCTGACGATCCGCCCGCTGGCCTGCTTCGAGAGCGTAACAGTCATCTTTCTCTGCCCCGAAGTTCGTGGCCTGAGGCAAAGCCCCTTCCCCCAGCTCCGGCAAGGTGCGGCGCCGCCGGGCTCCCGCGCCCTCGAGCGCCTGCAATCGGCGTTGCAGCGGACCTGATGCCGGATCGCCAGTCGCAGAGCCAAATGGCCCGCGTGCGCGTGGCAACACGCACGTGCGTTCGCATTCATCCGTCCGAGGACGCCCCTACGTTTACGAACACATGTTCCCCACTAGGCGGACATCCCAGATCCTGCAGCGCGCGTCCGGTGCGCTTGTGCTGCTGCGCTCCTTCCTGTTGCTCGAGGACGACCACGAGATCGACTGGGAGGTCGACCAGGAACCAGCGCAGCCAATCGAGCATCCGCACCGGGCGGCGCTGTCCGGACGGCGCCTGAAGCTCCTAAGCTCGAGCCGGCGCCCGGGAGTTACCACTCCCTCCCGCCAGGTGTGCATCTCGCCCATCTCGCGCGCCACAGGCGGCGCTAAGGCGCCCGACCACCTGCCTCGGGGCCGCTCGGAGCAGCCGCGCAGGACCCGGCGACGGGCCACCGCGCATCGCCTCAGCTGAGCGCGTCGATCGGGGGCGCGTGGCGCCCCAACGGCATCAACTGTCGGCCACACCCGACCCGAGCGCAAAACGGGCCGCCCAATGGCGGCCCGCAAGCGCGTCTTCGCAAATAAACCGGCGGCGTCCTACTCTCCCAGGCCCTTGCGGGCCAAGTACCATCGGCGCTGAGGGGCTTAACTGCTCTGTTCGGAATGGGAAGAGGTGTTTCCCCCTCGCTAAAGCCACCGGAAAAGGTGAGAGACCGCCCTCGAGCGGTCCTTCAAAACTGCACAGCGCCACACCGGGAATCACCGGAATCAAAAAATCCGTCAAGCCCTCGACCCATTAGTACCGGTCTCCTTCAGGCGTTACCGCCCTTACAGATCCGGCCTATCAACCTGGTGGTCTACCAGGGGTCTTACTCCCTCGAGGGGATGGGAGAGTTCATCTTGAGGCCGGCTTCCCGCTTAGATGCTTTCAGCGGTTATCCGATCCACACGTAGCTAGCCTGCAATGCCCTTGGCAGGACAACAGATACACCAGAGGTGCGTTCATCCCGGTCCTCTCGTACTAGGGACAAATCCTCTCAACTCTCCAACGCCCACGGCAGATAGGGACCGACAGATTTGTTACCACGGCCTTGTTACGGGCCTGTGGGCCAGGTCATTTCTGCCTGACTCTGCATGTCGCCATGCAGCTCGGACTGTATCATCACGGAGGCATCACTCTCCGTGTTCGGCGTACAGTCTCTGAGGATTCTGGGTAGCTAACTACAAGGCTTCTCCACCGCACACTTCGAAAACGCCCTTCCCCGTTCATCGACAGTGCTTCGTCGAGCAACGAGGAGAAGCCGCTATCCGTTCGGTGTTGACCGCTTGCCATCGCCCTCACGATCGTCGCAAACTTCTCAAAGTCCTTCTGCTTCGAGGACAAGAGCGGCGTTCGTTCGAAGAACGGAACAACGCGCTCCAGCAAGTCCATACGCCGTCTAACGACGTACACCAGAGCACGGTCCTTCCTTCCGTTGGGCTTGATGTAGCCGCTTCCCCCGAATCGCTCGCGAATCAGTCTGAGAACCTGAGCCCTGTCGCCATTTTGGCTGACATGAAACTCTGGAACCAACTGAAATCCGCGTCGACACGTGGGATTGCGATTGATGGCGACTGCGAAGCAGCCCTCACCATCTACATAGCCCGCGATGTAGCTATCCAGCCTTTCCTGCTGATTGTCCGCACCCGACACATTGTCACGGTATCGCCCACTTGGGACGAAACTCGTAGTGCGGGATACACGGGTTTTCCAGCATATAGCCGAATTTATAGACAGCAACGGAATTCACTGTCTCACGACGTTCTGAACCCAGCTCGCGTACCGCTTTAATGGGCGAACAGCCCAACCCTTGGGAGCAACTCCACCCCCAGGATGCGACGAGCCGACATCGAGGTGCCAAACCGGGCCGTCGATGTGGACTCTTGGGCCCGATAAGCCTGTTATCCCCGGAGTACCTTTTATCCGTTGAGCGACGGCACTTCCACTTGCTACCGCCGGATCACTAAGACCTGCTTTCGCACCTGCTCGACTTGTCAGTCTCGCAGTCAAGCTCCCTTGCTACCTTTGCGCTCTACACACGATTTCCAACCGTGTTGAGGGAACCTTTGTGCGCCTCCGTTACATTTTAGGAGGCGACCGCCCCAGTCAAACTACCCGCCTGGAACTGTCCAGCGCCCGGATTCACGGAACGCTGTTAGAAATCCAATACACCAAGGGTGGTATCTCAAGGTTGGCTCCACGCCAGCCGCAACCGGCGCTTCAAAGCCTCCCACCTATCCTGAGCGAAATGCACCGAACTCCAATACCAGGTTGTAGTAAAGGTTCACGGGGTCTTTCCGTCTAGCCGCGGGTACTCGGCATCTTCACCGAGACTGCAATTTCACCGAGCTCCTCGTTGAGACAGCGCTGAAGTCGTTACGCCATTCGTGCAGGTCGGAACTTCACGTAATCTCTCGTTTCCGAGAGCGCAGACTATCCCTTCACCTCATCAAGCACCTTTAGGATGTCGGCGTACGAATAGCGGCGCTTACCGAGATTCATCCGGTAGGCGATATCCACTATCGCTCGTACTCCGTCCCGCTGCAGATGATCTCCTTGTTGGACCATCCGGCATACGTGCGAAAAGCCTGCACAGCTTCTCGCCTTATATCCCCTCAAGGGGAAGCGCTCGAAATGCGGGAGGACGTAGCCCGTGAGATCCCCGATCGATCGCACCTCATACTTGAAGGTGCGATCTCCCTTGGACTCACGGATCCAGCCGCATCCAAAGAACGCTTGCAGATCGTGCAGCAGTTTCAGATCCTTTTGGTTGAGCGAGAGCGCAAACGATGGCCTCACCTCGAGGCCGGTACGCATCTTGCTCCGGACGGCCAAGGAGATGCAGAAGCATCCCTCGCCCTCCGTAAGACCTGAAACAAACCACGGATCCAGCGAACTACTTCCATTGGTGCCCTGTACTGCGATGAGGGCCGGCGTATTGCGCATCACATGGATTTCCGGACATTCCGGAGCGTGACACGCCTCTCCTTTCGGATCAGTCGTTAGGGGGTCACTAGGACTTCCCTCGGGATTGCCCTTTGCCGATGGCAGGAGGGTTTCCCCGATATGAGCCGGTTCTCGACCGCCCCTCGCGGGACGGTGGGGCAAGTGTTTGTTCTTACCCGACAAGGAATTTCGCTCGGGCCTTACTCGAAACTGTCGGTGTCTCGAGCGGAGTGCACGTCCTTGAGCGTGCTCTCCCTGCATGTCGCCATGCAGAGGGGACCATCTCATGATCCAGTGTCCTGGACCTCCGGCGTATGGCCTCTGAGGATTCTGACCAGTGCGAAGCTCGGCCGACACTCGTCCGGACTCGCTGGCGCGCCGGCGTACTCGCCGAACCGCCCGCCGAGAGGCAACCCTCTCGTCCAGACAAGCCAAAGCCCAACTTCCACTGACTCAGCCTTTCCTGCTGATTTTCTGCACCCGACACATTTTCACGGTACGGCCCACTTGGGACGGTACTCGTAGTGCGGGATACTCAGATCTTCCAGCATATGGCCGGATGCGCACCGCGCGGTTACCCGCGCGGGGGGCAGCGGTTCTACCTTAGGACCGTTCCTGCTGTTACGACTCGGAAACGTCTCCGAGCGGTCGGCACATTTCTGGCCGACTCTCATGGTCGCCCATGAGAGCGGACTATCTCATCCCGCCTCGGTCTGGAGGACGGGCTCGGCGTATAGTCTCTGAGGATTCCCAGCGTCGTCAGCGCTCATCGGGACACCGCGAAACGCGGTAAACCGTCTCGGACGAGCTCAGATACCGGGCCTTTCCTGCTGATTGTCCGCACCCGACACATTGTCACGGTATCGCCCACTTGGGACGGTAATCGTAGTGCGGGATACTCGGATGTTCCAGCATATAGCCGAGTTTTACAACTACCTCGGTCAACTGATAGTTACGGCCGCCGTTTACCGGGGCTTAGCTTCGCTGCTTCGGGTCAAGCCCTAACAACTCCACGTAACCTTCCGGCACCGGGCAGGCGTCAGCCCCTATACGTCGTCTTACGACTTAGCAGAGACCTGTGTTTTTGGTAAACAGTCGCTTCAGCCAATTCACTGCGGCCCTCTCAGGCTCCACTCGCGAAGAGCTTCACCCTACTGGGGCGCCCCTTATCCCGAAGTTACGGGGCGATTTTGCCGAGTTCCTTAACGAGGGTTATCTCGATCACCTTAGTATTCTCTACTTGCCCACCTGTGTCGGTTTTGGTACGGGCACGCGCTTCCTCCCTAGAGGATTTTCTTGGAGGTATGGCGTCAGGGACTCGCCGGCTTAACGCCAGCTGGCATCGCACCTCAGGTTATGCGGCCCCGCATTTAACAAGGGCCACCCCTACATGCTTACCCCAGGATGACCATCACCTGGGTTCCCCTAGCCTTCCTCGTCCCCCCATCGGTCAAACGGAAGCGACGTGGTACAGGAATATCAACCTGTTGGCCATCGACTACGCCTTTCGGCCTCGCCTTAGGTCCCGACTAACCCTGAGCAGACGAACTTTACTCAGGAATCCTTGGGCAATCGGTGGAGGAGATTCTCACTCCTCTTTCGTTACTAATGCCGGCATTCTCACTTCCCATGCCTCCACCGCTGGCTTCCGCCGCGGCTTTACTGGCATGGGAACGCTCTCCTACCGCGCGATCGATCCGAAGATCTCACGCACCCGCAGCTTCGGTGACTAGCTTGAGCCCCGTTGAATTGTCCGCGCTCGAACACTTGACCAGTGAGCTGTTACGCACTCTTTCAAGGATGGCTGCCTCTAAGCCAACCTCCTGGTTGTCTATGCACTCGAACATCGTTTCCCACTTAGCTAGTACTTAGGGACCTTAGCTGGCGGTCTGGGCTGTTTCCCTTTCGACGCTGAAGTTTATCCCCCAGCGACTGACTCCCGGAGTAGGCGTGATTGGTCTTCGGAGTTTGCCTGAAGTCGGTAACCTGGTAGGGCCCCTAGTCCAAACAGTGCTCTACGGCCAACACGCAATTTATCCGAGGCTATACCTAAATATATTTCGGAGAGAACCAGATATCACTGAGCTTGATTAGCCTTTCACTCCGACCCACAGGTCATCCGCCCAGTTTTCAACCTAGGTCGGTTCGGCCCTCCACGAGGTCTTACCCCCGCTTCAGCCTGCCCATGGGTAGCTCGCCCAGTTTCGGGTCTACCGCCTACGACTATGTCGCCCTATTAGGACTCGCTTTCGCTACGGCTCCGCTCATCGCTTAACCTTGCCGCAGACGAGTAACTCGCCGGCTCGTTATGCAAAAAGCACGCGGTCATCCCACGAAGGGACTCCCACCGCTTGTAGGCACGCGGTTTCAGGTACTATTTCACTCCCCTTCCGGGGTACTTTTCACCTTTCCCTCACGGTACTTGTCCGCTATCGGTCACCAAGGAGTACTTAGCCTTGGAGGGTGGTCCCCCCAGGTTCAGTCCGCGTTTCACGGGTGCGGACTTACTCAGGAACGCCTGACGGAAGATCATGCAGTTTCGTCTACGGGACGATTGCCCTCTATGGTGCGCGGTTCCACACGCTTCGACTACCACATGATTTTGTAACTCCCGCCGAACCGGACACGGCTCGGAACAGGCGCCCTACAACCCCCGACGGACAACGTGTGTCCACTTACATCCGCCGGGTTTGGGCTGATCCCTTTTCGCTCGCCACTACTCAGGGAGTCTCGGTTGATTTACTTTCCTCGGG
>CAVWZC010000011.1:0-27500 GCA_963759445.1 uncultured Solirubrobacteraceae bacterium | reverse complement strand
ACCGGGGAGTATAGCGCGCTGGGCGCCCCTGCTGCAGCGCGAGGACCACTGTGGGAGCGAGCCCGGCCCGCTCCCGGAAGACCCCTGCAGCTTGCGCGTGATGCTAGCGGGCGCGTAGGCGGACGAAGCGCCTGCGCCCGACACGCAGCACTTCGCCGTCGGCCTGCTCGCAGGGCACGTCGTGCTCCCCGCCGGGGAGCGTGCGCCCGCCGAGTACGACCCCGCCCTGGTCGATCAGCCGCCGCGCCTCCGAGCGCGACATGCCGAAGGCCTCGGCGATCACGCCGGGCAGGTGCGCCTGGCCCTGCTCGCAGTTGAAATGCTGCTCGGGCATGTCCTCGGGCTCGGCGCCCTCGACGAAGACGCGCTCGAACTGCGCTTCAGCCTCGCGCGCCTGCTCGTCGGAGTGCAGCCAGGCGACGATCGCACGCGCGAGCTCGCGCTTGGCGTCGCGCGCGGTGCTATCGCCGGCGCTCGCGCCGGCGGGCGGGTCGCGGTCGAGCAGCAGCCGGTAGTACTGCGCCATCGCCTCGTCGGGGATGCTCATCGTCTTCCCGAACATCTCCTGCGGCGTGTCGGTGACCCCGATCTGGTTGCCGAGCGACTTCGACATCTTGCGAGAGCCGTCGGTGCCGACGAGGATCGGCATCGTGAGGATCGCCTGCTCGGGTTGCCCGTAGGCCCGCTGGATGTCGCGCCCGAAGAGCAGGTTGAACTTCTGGTCGGTGCCGCCGAGCTCGACGTCGGCCCGCACGGCGACGGAGTCGTAGCCCTGCAGCAAGGGGTAGAGCAACTCGAGCATCGAGATCGGCTCGCCCGCGGCGAAGCGCTTGGCGAAATCCTCGCGCTCGAGCAGCTGGGCGGCGGTGGCATTGCGCATCAGCGCGAGCAGCTCGAGCGATGGCATCTCGAGCCACTCGCTGTTGCGCCTGACCTCGAGCAGCTCCGGATCGCCGGAGATGACGCGCAGCGCCTGATCCTGGAAGGTTGCGGCGTTGGCATCGATCTCCTCGATCGTGAGCATCGGGCGCAGCGTGGAGCGGCCCGAGGGATCCCCGACGCGCGCGGTGAAGTCTCCGATGATCAGCACGACCCTGTGCCCGGCGTCCTGGAACTGGCGCAGCTTGCGCAGCACGACGGCGTGGCCGAGGTGGATGTCTGGGGCGGTGGGATCGATGCCGAGCTTCACGCGCAGGGGCCTGCCGTGCGCGCGGGCGCCCGCGAGGCGCTCCGCGAGAGCGCCCGCGGGAAGATCATCGACGGCGCCCCGTGCGAGCTCGGCAGCGTCCTTCTGGGCGACCACGCGCTCGCGCTGCGCGTCGGCGTCCGCGTGCTCGCGAGGCCCGGCAGGACCGGGCGCGCGGGCGGGGTCCGCCGCCTCGTCCTGCAGCTCTGGCATGGGTGGGCAATGCTAGACTCTCGCGGTCCTGAAGGGCCCAGCGCGTCCATGCCGGACGCGCCCTGCGAGCAGTGCAGACCAGCCCTTCCCGCGCCCGGGAGAGCCGGTCCGCTGCAGCAACGATGAGCGTCTACGACCCACCCGCCATCACCTCGCCGGAGCTGCGCAACGGCAGCAAAACTCGCCTGAAGCGCCTTCGGCTCGCGGCGATCCTGTGCGCGCTGCTGCTGCTGGGCGTGGTCTCGTTCGCGTTCGGCATGTTCGTGTCGATCGCCTCGGACCTGCCGGGTTTGACGCGCTTCTCGCTCTACAAGAACGAGCAGGCGAGCTACCTCTACGACGACCAGGGGCACCCGCTCGGGATCCTGAGCCAGCAGAACCGCGTGATCGTGACGGGCTCGCAGATACCGGCGATCGTGAAAGAGGCGGTGATCTCGATCGAGGACAAGCGCTTCGAGACCAACAGCGGCGTGGACCTGCGCGGCGTGGCGCGCGCGTTCATCGACGACGTCCTGCGCCGCGGCGGCGGCGTGCAGGGTGGCTCGACGATCGAGGAGCAGTTCATCAAGAACGCGCTGAACGCGCAGTCGCATCGCACGATCTTCGAGAAGGTGCGCGAGGCGGCACTGGCCTACCAGCTCTCGCACAAGTGGTCGAAGGAAAAGATCCTGACGGCGTACCTGAACACGATCTACTTCGGCAACGGTGCGTACGGCATCGAGGCGGCGGCGGAGACGTACTTCGGGCACGAACCCGCGCACGAAGGCTGCGGTCAGCTCGGCCACCAGCTGTGCGTGGAACAGCTGCAGCCGTGGGAGGCGGCGCTGCTCGCGGGCATCATCCAGTCCCCCAGCGGCTACGACCCCACGACCTTCCCGGGTGCGGCGCGCGAACGCCGCGACGTGGTGCTCAGGCAGATGCTCGACCAGGGCTACCTGACGAAGCCCGTGTATGAACAGAGCGTCGCGCAGCTGCTGCCGAGCCCGGCTGAGATCCGCGCCCCCGAACAGCAGACGGTGGAAGGCGTGAACGCGGGCTACTTCACGAGCTGGGTCGCGCAGCAGGTGGTGGAACGCTACGGCCCGACGCGCGCCTACAACGGCGGCCTGCACATCAAGACGACGCTGAATTTGGAACTGCAGAAGGCCGCGGAACAGGCGGTGAACAACTACCTGGCGGCGCCCGAAGGGCCGACGGCGTCGCTGGTGGCGATCGAAAACTCGACCGGCGAGGTGCGCGCGATGGTGGGCGGTCGCAACTACGCGGAAAAGCCGTTCAACCTCGCCACCGAGGGCGAGCGCCAGCCGGGCTCGTCGTTCAAGGCGTTCGACCTCGCGGCGGCGCTCGAGGCCGGCATCTCTCCCTCTTCGGTGTGGCCCTCGAAGGAAAAGGAATTCAACGTCGAGGGGCCGAACGGGAAAGAACGCTTCGTCGTGCACAACGACGAAGGCTCCTACTCCGGCGAGAACACGCTGATCGGCGCGACGGCGTTCTCGGACAACTCGATCTACGCGGAAGTGGGCCTGAAAGTGGGGACGCGCCGGATCGCGGCACTCGCCCGCCGCATGGGAATCACGACGCCGCTGTCGACGAACGCGGCGATGACGATCGGCGGCCTCACGATCGGCGTGACGCCGCTCGACATGGCGCATGCCTACGAGACGATCGCCCATGGCGGCTACCGCGTGAGCGGCACCCTCGCTGAAGCGGGCGCGCCGGTGGGCCTGCAGGAAGTGAGCTCGCCCAACGCGGCACTCCCGGACGGCTCCCATCGCGACCGCAACCGCGTCGAATTCGATCGCGTGCTGCCGCCGTCGATCGCCGAAACGGAGACCTCGATGCTCGAGACGGTCGTGCAGTACGGAACCGGCAGAGCGGCCGCGATCGGCCAGTTCGCGGCGGGCAAGACCGGCACGACGTCCAACTACGGCGACGCGTGGTTCGTGGGCTGGAACTCCAAGTACACGGTGGCGATCTGGGTGGGCTACCCGGACAAGCTGGTCCCGATGACCAACTCCTTCCAGGGTGGGCCAGTACTCGGTGGCACCTTCCCCGCGCTGATCTGGCACGACTTCATGACCTCGGCTATCGGAATCGAACTGCAACAGCAGGAAAGCGCCGCGGCTCGCGCCGCGGGAGGGGCCGCCGCCAAGGGCGCGCTGGGCGGCACGACCTCGACGAGCAGCACGAAGTCCGGCGCGACACAGCGTGCGGGTGGCGGCGGAACGAAGCCGAGCTTGAATAGCGGTGCGGGCGGCCCCACGAGCGCGACGCCCGGGGCCTCCGAAGGGCACGGCTCGACGCCCGCGGGTGGCTCCGGCGAAGGCTCGGCCGGCACGCCGCCGAGCTCCACGGAATCCGCGGGCAGCGGCTCGAGTGGCACGGCGCCGTCGCAGTCCCCGCCTAGCAGCTCGGAAACGGGCGGCGCGAGCGCGCCGCCGTAGAGCCTGCGTGGCGCCGATCAGTGCCCACGCGGAGAGCTCCTCGGCAGGCGTGGAGCTGCGCGGCGTGGCGAAGACCTTTGCCGGTCCGAGCGGGCCGATCGAGGCGGTGCGCGGCATCGACGTGTCGATCTCGGCGGGCGAGACGGTCGCACTGCTCGGACCCAACGGCGCGGGCAAGTCGACGACGATCGACATGCTGCTCGGCCTGCTCTCCCCTGACGCCGGCAGCGTGAGCGTCTTCGGTCGCCGGCCGCAGCAGGCCGTGGACGCGGGCGCGGTGGGCGCGATGCTGCAGACGGGCAGCCTGATCCGCAACGTAAGCGTGCGCGAGCTGATCGCGATGATGGCATCGCTCTACTCGGCCCCCATGCGGCTCGCGGAGGTGCTCTCGCTCACCGGCACGACGGAGTTCGCCGACCAGCGCACGGAGAAGCTCTCGGGCGGCCAGACCCAGCGCGTGCGCTTCGCGGTGGCGCTCGTGAGCGACCCCGACCTGCTCGTGCTCGACGAGCCGACGGTCGCGATGGACGTGGAGACGCGCCGCTCCTTCTGGGCGACGATGCGCGATTTTGCGAGCCGCGGGCGCACGATCCTGTTCGCGACGCACTACCTCGAGGAGGCCGACGCCTACGCCGACCGCGCCGTGCTGATGGCGCGCGGGCAGGTGGTGGCGGACGGCCCGACGACGGAGATCAGGGCGATGGTGGGCACGCGCACGATCCGCGCGACCCTCCCCGCGGTCGATCCGAGCGAGCTGGCGCGCCTGCCGGGCGCGAGCACGGCCGAGCGGCGCGGTGAGGCGGTGGTGATCGTGTGCGCGGACTCCGACGAGGCGATCCGGACGCTGCTCGCCCGCTATCCGCAGGCGCGCGACATCGAGATCGCCCCGGCGGGCCTGGAGGAGGCGTTCCTCGAGCTGACCGCAGACGCCTCGCGCGCGGGGCCGAAGCCCGCAGGCCAGGCGAGCCCGTGATCGGCCTCGTCTACCTGCGCTTCGAGCTGCTGCGCACGCTGCGCAACCGCCGCTTCCTGCTGCTCTCGCTCGTCTTCCCGCTGATCCTCTTCCTGGTCATCGCGGGGCCGCGCAGCAATCTGCGCTTGGCGGGGACCGGGATCTCCTTCGCGCTCTACTACATGGTCGGGATGGCGAGCTTCGGGACGATGAGCTCGATGCTCTCGAGCGGCGCGCGCATCTCCGCCGAGCGCGAGGCCGGCTGGAACCGCCAGCTGCGGATCACCCCGCTGAGCACCGGCGCCTATTTGCGCGCGAAGGTGGTCACGGCGTACATGATGGCGCTGATGAGCATGTGCGTCCTGTTCATAACGGGCGCCGCGCTGGGCGTGCACCTCAGCGCCTCGCACTGGCTCGAGCTCGTGGGGCTGATGCTCGTCGGCCTGATCCCGTTCGCGCCGCTCGGCATCGCCATCGGGCACGTGCTCACGCCGGACTCGATCGGCCCCGCGATCGGCGGCGGCCTGTCGCTGCTCGCGCTGCTCGGCGGCACCTGGTTCCCGCTCGGCAACAGCGGCTTCCTGTTTCAGCTCGCGCGCTTCCTGCCCTCCTACTGGCTCGTGCAGGCGAGCCACGTGCCCTTTGGCGGCTCGGTGTGGCCCGTGCGCGGCTGGATCGTGATCCTCGCGTGGACGCTGCTGCTCGCCGCGGTGGCCCGGCGCGCCTACCGCCGCGACACCGGCCGCGTGTAGCCGCGGCGTGAAGAGCGATTGACCTTCGCCGCGGGCAGCGCTAGCTTGAACTGCGGCGGGCAGGGAGGCGCACCTGGCGGCAAGCTCGGAGCGGTGCCACGGAGGGCGCGCGATCGGGCGTGAGGAGGGACCGAATCATGCGCAGTGTCAAGACGCTCATCGGTGGCCTCGTCGTCGTGCTCGCGCTCGGCGCGCTGGCGGCGGGCGGCGCCGAGGCGAAGATGAGCCGGCTGCTGCTGAAGTCCGGCGGGAAAGCAGTCGCGGCCGGGTCTCCTGCCGGAGGCTTGCTGGCATTCGGTCCATGCGGGTCTTTCACCTCGACGGGCGTGCTCTCCGGCAACGACCTGATGGTGGACAAGGCGGAATTCACGAAATTTGAAGCCGGCGCCGGCGGCTGCGGGGAAGGCGGCCCGACGATCACCGGAAAGCTGACCGGCATCGACGTGAGTGCCAACGGCGTGCTCACCGCGATCGGCGAGCTGAACTACAAGACGCAGGTGCCGAAATCGTGCGACTACACGCTCATGAGGCTGAGCGGCAAGTTCACGGTTCCCGGCCAGACGAAGGCAGAAGTGTCGGGCGTCGGCAAGCGCGTGAAGAGCGCCAGCGAAAAGGGCTGCACGGGAACGCTACACGTGAGCCATGCGCAGGCCGAACTGTACGGCGCGGCGAGCGGCGAACCGTACGAAGCCGAAGAGGGCTGAATAGCAGCTGTCATGCAGGCGCCAGGCGGCGCGGCCGCGGCCGCGAGACGTGGCGGTTGCCGGCGGCGCAGAAGCGCCACGGCAGCTCGACGGCGCGATTGATCCCGACGCGCGGGGCCTCGAGCACGTCGACTTCCTCCCAGGGGCGCTCTGGCGCGCGGATTCGGATCGGTCCCCGGCGCAGGTCGCTGCCGTTGAGCGCGAGCCCTATGCCGAGCGCCTGCGTGAGCTTGCCGGGACCGGAGCAGAGGTCCTCGTCGCGTTCGAGCCCGCCGCGGCGCGCGCGCATGCGCGCGATCCCCTCGAGCGGATCTAGCGCGCGGATGAGGACGCCAGCGCCGACGCCCGCGGGCTCGCAGACCGCGTTCAGCAGAGCGTGGATGCCGTAGGAGCGGTAGACATAGGCGCGCCCCGGCTCGCCGAACAGCGTGCGCGTTCGCGGAGTGAGCCCGACGTAGGCGTGACTGGCCGGCTCGCTCTCGTGGTAGGCCTCGGTCTCGACGATCACGCCGCTGCAGCCGGCGTGCTCCACGGTGCAGCCGATGAGCGCACGCGCGACCTCGAGCACGGGCCGCTCATAGAAGGCGCGCCCGAGCGCCGCCGCCACCCGAGCGCCTACTCGCCGGGACCCTGGGCGAGCACCCCGCGCGCGAGCTCAAGTTGCTCGCGCACGCGCGCGAGCGAGGTGCCGCCCTCGGAGACCTTCGATTCGAGCCACGAGGACGGCGCGAGGACCGCCCGTAGCTCGTCGGCGTGCTCGCCGAGCTCCTCGCTGTGCTGCGCGAGCTCGCTCACGCTGAGCTGCGAGATCGCCTTGCCGGACTCGAGCGCGCTGCGCACGAGGCCGGCGACGATCCCGTGGGCCTGCCTGAACGGGACTCCGAGGCGGACGAGCAGGTCGGCGATGTCGGTCGCCGCGATCAGCTCGTCGGCCGCGGCCTCGGCCATGCGCTCGCGCTGGAAGCGCACCCCCGCGAGCATCCCGGCCGCGGCGGCGAGCTCGAGCTCGAGCGTGTCGACGGCGTCGAACAGCGCCTCCTTGTCCTCCTGCAGGTCCTTGTTGTAGGTGAGCGGCAGCGCGTGCAGCACGCCGTGCAGGGCGCTGAGGCGCGCGACCACGCGGGGCGCCTTCGCGCGCAGCAGCTCGGCTGCGTCGGGGTTCTTCTTCTGAGGCATGATCGAGGAGGTGGAGGTCCACGCGTCGGGCAGCTCGCAGAAGCCGAACTCGCTGCTCGACCACAGCACGAGCTCCGCGCCCAGGCGCGAGAGGTGCGTCGCGCAGGTCGCGGCGGCGGCGAGGTAGTCGAGCACGAAGTCGCGCCCGGAGACGGCATCGAGCGAGTTCGCTGCGACCTCGCGGAAGCCGAGCTCCGCGGCGACGGTGCGCCGGTCGGTGTCGTAGTTGACCCCGGCGAGCGCGCCCGCGCCGAGCGGCAGGCGGCCGCTCTCGTGCTCGGCGAAGGCAAAGCGCGAGCGGTCGCGCGCGAGCATCCAGAAGTACGCGAGCAGGTGGTGGGAGAGGTAGACGGGCTGGGCTCGCTGCAGGTGCGTGTAGCCGGGCAGTGGCCAGTCGAGGTGCTGCTCGGCGCGCTCGATCACGATGCCCATCAGCTGGGCTATCTGCTTCTGCGCGTGCTGCGCACGCGCACGGCAGTACATCGCGAGGTCGGTGACGGCCTGGTCATTGCGCGAGCGCGCCGTATGCAGGCGGCCGCCGACGGCGCCGGTGATCTCGGTCAGCCGGCGCTCGATCGCCATGTGGATGTCCTCGTCCTGCGCCGCCACCTCGAAGCGGGCCTCGAGGAGCTCGCGCTCGACCGCATCGAGCCCCGCGGTCAGGGTGTCGCGGTCCTCTCCGGAGATGATCCCCTGACCGGCGAGCATGCGCGCGTGCGCGCGTGACTGCGCGATGTCCTGCGGCCACAGCCGGATGTCGAACCCGATCGAGGAGTTCAGGGATTGGAAGTCGGGGTGCTGGGGCTCGCTCAGGCGTGACATGGGAGCCGCAGTCTAGTTTTCGCGCCACGCGCGCCCGGTACGCTCCGCGCCGCCCCGAAGGCGGCGGGCTGTGAGCCCGTCGCTCAGCGTTGCAGCGCGACGCGCAGGCGTTCGGCCACGCGCGCGATCTCGCCCTCGCTGATGGCGGGGAAGAACGGAAGCGCGAGCGAGCGCGCGGCGACGTCCTCGCACACGGGGAATTCGCCCTCGCGATGGCCGAAGCGCTCACGGTAGAAGCTCATCAGGTGGATCGCGGGCAGGTAGGGCTTGCTCTGGATCCCCTCGGCGGCGAGCGCGTGCACGGTCGCATCGCGATCGGGCCCGCGCCCGCGCGGGAGCTGCACCACGAACACGAACCAGCCGCGCTTGGCGCCGTCGGTGTCCGCGCACGGCAGCTCGAGGCCCTCGATCCCCGCGAGCGCTTCGGCATACAGCGCCGCCGCATGCGCGCGCGCGTCGAGCATGTCTTCCAGGCGCTCGAGCTGCACGATCCCAAGCGCACAGGCGATGTCCGAGAGGCGGTAGTTGAAGCCGAGCCGGTCGTGGTCGAGCCAGCCCATGTCGGGCGCGCGCCCCTGGTTGCGCTCGGAGTCGATGCGCTCCTTGAGCGCGCGGTCGGCGAGCGCGACCATGCCCCCCTCGCCGGTGGTGAGCTGCTTGTTCGCGTAGAAGCCGAAGGCGGCCGGGTGCCCGCGTCCGCCGACCGGCGTGCCGTCGGCGTGGCGTGCGCCGAGCGCCTCGCAGGCGTCCTCGACGATCGCGAGCCCGTGCGCGGCGGCGATGCGCTCGAAAGCGGGCATGTTGGCCGGGTAGCCGAAGATGTGCACCGGCAGCAGCGCGCGCGTGCGCGGCGTGATCGCGGCGGCAGCGGCGTCGGGGTCCAGGTTGAGCGTCACCGGGTCGATGTCCGCGAACACCGGGCGCGCGCGCTCGTACAGCGCGACGTTGGCGGAGGCCACGAACGAGAAGGGGCTCGTCACTACCTCCTCGCCGTCACCGACGCCCACCGCTCGCAGCGCCAGGTGCAGGCCTGCGGTGCCGCTGCTGACGGCGCTCGCGTACGGAACCCCCAGGAGGTCCGAGAAGCGATGCTCGAAGTCGGGCACACGCGGCCCCAGTGAGAGCTGCCCCGAGCGCAGCACCGCGGCGACGGCGCGCTCCTCCTCCTCCCCCACGACCGGCCGCGCGAGCGGGATCGCCTGCTGCTCGCGCCCATGCGCGGCAGCAGCGGAGGCGGGCAAGAAGGGGCTGTGGGCGGGCTGCGGGGTCAAGTCGAGCCGTAGCCGGGCGCCCGCTGAGCGGCCGCACCCGCGGCGATGCGCCGGCGGTGCGCGAGCCCGTACTCGAGCGAGTCCATGAGCGCATCCCAGGAGGCGCCGATGATGTTCTCCGAGACCCCGATCGAGCCCCATACGTCGTGGCCGTCGGAGGCGTCGATCAGCACGCGCGTGACGGCTGCGGTCCCCTTCGCTTCGTCGAGGATGCGGACCTTGAAGTTCACGAGCTTGATGTCCGCGAGCTCTGGGTAGATGTCGCCGATCGCAGAGCGCAGCGCACGGTCGAGCGCGTTCACGGGGCCGTTGCCCTCGGCCGCGGCCCAGTAGCGACGACCGTCGCGCCAGAGGCGGATCGAGGCCTCGGTCTCGACGTTGCCGTCGGCGTGCTTCTCGACCGTGACACGCCACGACTCGAGGCGGAACAGCGACTCGTAGTCGTCCTGCTCGCGCCGCATCAGCAACTCGAAGGAGCCGTCCGCGGCCTCGAACTGAAAGCCCTCGTGCTCGAGCTCCTTCACGCGCGCGAGCACGCGCGTCAGGAACTGCTCGTCGCTCGGGATCTCCGCCTCGGCAGCCTTCTCCTCGATCGCGCCGCGCCCGGAGAGCTCGGAGATGAGGACGTCGCGACCGTTTCCGACGAGCGCGGGATCGACGTGCTCGAAGGTGCTCGCGTCCGCGCGCACGCCGGCAGCATGCAGGCCCGCCTTGTGCGCGAAGGCGTGCTTGCCGACGTATGGCTGGGCGGGGTTGGGCGAGCGGTTGAGCAGCTCGTCGACGAAGTGCGCGGTCTCGGTGAGCCGCGCGAGCCGCTCCGGCGCGAGCAGCTCGACGCCCATCTTCAGCTGCAGGTCGGCGATGATCGTCACGAGGTTCGCGTTGCCGGTGCGCTCGCCGATGCCGTTGATCGTGCCCTGCACCTGCGTCGCTCCGGCTTCGACCGCGCACAGCGTGTTCGCGACGGCGCAGCCGCTGTCGTCGTGCGTGTGTATCCCGAGCGCGGCGTCGGGCAGCGCTTCGCCGACGACCGCGAAGGCGGTGCGGATCTGCGGCGGCAGCTGGCCGCCGTTGGTGTCGCACAGCACGAGCCGCTCGGCGCCGGCCTCGGCGGCGGCACGAAGGCAGGCGAGCGCGTAGCCCGGCTCGAGCGTGAAGCCGTCGAAGAAGTGCTCGGCGTCGAACAGCACGCGCTTGCCGGCCTCGCGCAGGAAGGCGACCGACTCGGCGATCATCGCCAGGTTCTCCTCGCGGGAGACGCGCACCACCTTCTCGACGTGCAGGATCGATGCCTTGCCGACCAGCGTGCACACGGGAGCGAAGCACTCCGCGAGCACCTGTAGGCCCTCGTCCTCGGCGGCCTCCACCTCGCGGCGGCGCGTCATCCCGAATGCCACGATCTGCGCCAGCTCGAGCTGCTCGCCGGCCAGCAGGGCGAACAGCTCCTGCTCCTTGGGGTTGGAAGCGGGGAAGCCCGCCTCGATCATGTGCACGCCGAGCGCGTCGAGCGCGTGCACGATGCGCACCTTCTCGGCCGCGGTCAGGCTGAGCCCGCCGCCGCCCATGCCGTCGCGCAGCGTGGCGTCGTATAGCTGTATGTCGGCCACCAGGGCTAGCCCGCGGTCGTGGGGTGCGCGCTCGAGGCCGGCGCCTGCGCGGAGTCAGCCTGCGCGGCGCGCGCTGGCGCCTCGCCGCTCGGGGTCTCGAGCGCCGCGGCGGGTACGACGTCGAGCCACTCGCGGTAGCGCTCGCTGCGCCCGTGCACCGCGTCGTCGAATGCGCTCTGCAGCACGCGCGTAACCTCTCCGGGGCTGCCGGTCCCGATGCGGTGGTCGTCGACCTCGCGCACGGGCACGAGCTCTGCGGCGGTGCCCGTGAGGAAGAGCTCGTCGGCGAGGTACATCTCGGCACGCGCGACGTCGCGCTCGACCACGGTGTAGCCGAGGTCGGTGGCGATCTGGATGATCGAGCGGCGCACGATCCCGTCGAGGATCGAGTTGTGCTGCCCGGGCGTGGCGATCTCGCCGTCGCGCACGATGTAGATGTTCTCGCCGCTGCCCTCGCAGACGTGGCCGTGCTGGTCGAGCAGGATCGCCTCTTCGTAGCCTGCCTTCAGCGACTCGACCTTGGCGAGCACGCTGTTGAGGTACTGCCCGGAGGCCTTCGCGTGCGGGATCAGGGAGTCGGGGCTGATGCGCCGCCACGAGGCGACCTTCGCGCGCACGCCGTCGCGCTTGCCGTGCTCGCCGAGATAGGCGCCCCACTCCCAGCAGGCGATCGTGACGTCAACCGGCGCCTCGAGCGGGTTCAGACCCATCTGCCCGTATCCGCGGTTGATGATCGGACGGATGTAGCAGGAGCGCAGGCCGTTGCGCGCGACAAGCTCGAGCGTCGCCGCGCGCAGCTGCTCGGCGCTGTACGGGACGGGCATGTAGTAGAGCTCGGCGGAGCGCATCAGCCGGTCGATGTGCTCGGCGTTGCGGAAGACGGCCGGCCCGAGCTCGGAGTCGTAGCAGCGCATGCTGTCGAAGACGCCGGTGCCGTAGTGCAGGCCGTGCGTGAGCACGTGGATCTTGGCGTCCTCCCACGCGACGAAGTCTCCGTTCATCCAGATGAGGTCGGTGGGCTGCACTGCTAGAGCTCCCTGTCAGAGGTTTTCGAGCACCGCAGCGGTTGCCTGCGCCGTGCCCGCCTCTCCTCCGAGGTCGGGTGTCCGCAGCCCCGCCGCGAGCGCGCGCTGGACTGCCGATTCTACAGCCGCGGCCTCCTGTTCCAAACCGAGACCGTGGCGCAGCATCAGTGCTGCCGAGAGGAACATCGCGAGTGGGTTGGCGACCCCCTGGCCCGCGATGTCGGGCGCGGAGCCGTGCACCGGCTCGAACAGGCCCGGACCGTCGGCTCCGAGGGACGCGCTCGGGAGCATGCCGATCGAGCCCGTCAGCATCGCCGCCTCGTCGGAGAGGATGTCGCCGAACATGTTCTCGGTGAGCAGCGTGTCGAAGTGCCGCGGGTTGGAGACTAGTTGCATGGCCGCGTTGTCGACGAGCATGTGCTCGAGCTCCACATTGGGGAACTCGCGCAGGTGCAGGGCGCTCACGACCTCGCGCCACAGCCGGGAGGTCTCGAGTACGTTCGCCTTGTCCACGCTCGTCACCTTCCTGCGCGCGGCCGCGAAGGCGGTGCGGGCGATCCGCGTGATCTCCTCGACGGTGTAGATGCAGAGGTCACTCGCGGCATCCTCGGTGCGGGTCTTCTCGCCGAAGTAGATGCCGCCGGTGAGCTCGCGGACGACGAGCAGGTCGGTGCCCTCGATGCGCTCGCGCCGTAGCGGCGATGCGTCGTAGAGCGCCTCGAGCGGCTTCACGGGCCGTAGGTTGGCGTACAGCCCGAGCCCCTTGCGCAGACCGAGAAGACCCTGCTCCGGGCGCGGCCGCGACGGGTCGGTGCTGTCCCACTTGGGCCCGCCGACCGCGGCGAGCAGGACCGCGTCGGCGTGCCTGCACGCCTCCAGGACCTCGTCGGTGAGCGCGACGCCATCGGCGTCGATCGAGGCGCCGCCGAAGGGGTGTTCCTCGAACTCGAACTCGCCGAGCGCGCGCAGCAGCTCGAGCGCGGGCGCCATGATCTCCGGGCCGATGCCATCGCCCGGCAGCGTGACGATGTGGTGCGCCATCTCCCGCTAGAGCGCCGTTGTCACCGGTCCGCTGCGCTCGCGAGCGGACTCGTAGGAGGCGATCATCTGCTCGTGACGAAGCGTCAGCGCGATGTCGTCGAGGCCGTCCAGCAGCCGGTGGCGGATCTCGGGGTCGATGTCGAAGTGGACACTCGCCAGCTCGCCATGGGAACCGCTGTAGCGCACCTCCTGCGCGCGCAGGTCGACCTGACCTTCCCCGGCGGCCGCGAGCGCGCGGCAGTGCTCGTCGGAGACGGCGACGGGCAGCAGCCCGATCTTCGTGCAGTTGGAGTAGAAGATGTCCGCGAAGCTGGGCGCGATGATCGCTTGGAAGCCGTAGTCCTGCAGCCCCCACGGTGCATGCTCGCGCGAGGAGCCGCAGCCGAAGTTCTCGCCGGCGACGAGGATCGGGTTCGGCGGCAGATCCCAGCCGGGCTCCTTCGCCCAGTCGTAGAAGAGGAACTCCCCGAAGCCGGTTCGCTCGACGCGCTTGAGGAACTGCTTGGGCATGATCTGGTCGGTGTCCACGTCGGTGCGGTCGAGGTGGCTGACCGGCCCGGAGATCGTCTCGATCGCCTGCATCTAGGTGCTCGCTCCTTCCGGGCGCACGCCGCCGAAGATGGCGGCCTCGGCCCATTTGAAGTGGATTTCGGTCTCGGCGAAGCCTGCACGTCGCAGCCACTCGAGCTGGTCGAGAGCCGAGTCGGGGAGATCATGGTCGTCCTCGAGGTCGACCTCCTCCGCGTTGCGGGTGCCACCGTGGGTGTGCTCGGCCTCTAGAGCTTTCGCGCGCATCTCCTCGTCGAAGAGTCCGCGGAGCGGTCCCGCGACCGTGACGTAGTCCATGTTCACGAACAGCCCGCCGGGCTCGAGTAGCCCGTGGATCTCGGCGAACAGCTGGCGCTTGCGTCTCGTTGGGATGTGGTGGATCGCGAGCGCCGACACCACGAGGTCAAAGCGCCCCGCCGGGAGCTGCTCGACCCATCCTGAGCTGCCGAGATCGGCCCGTATCGCCTCCCAGCTGAAGGCGCTGTCCCTCAGCCGCTCGCCGGCCCGCGCCAGCATCGGCTCCGAGTTGTCGACGAGGACGCCGTGGGCCTCGGGGGTGGTGCCATACACGAGCGCGCTCATCGCGCCGTCGCCGGCGCCGACGTCGAGGAAGCGCCGCACAGCGCGTGGTTGGCGCTCGAGCAGCCGCGCGATCACGTCCTCCTGGAGGTCGAGCAGGGGCAGCAGGATCTCGCGGCGGTCGAGGAAGCTCGACACGAGCTCGCTTTGCTGCCAATGGGCGCCCGGCGCGGCGGCGCTCATCGCCACGTGCGGATGTCGACGAAGCGGCCCTCGATGGCGGCCGCGGCTGCCATCTGCGGCGAGACGAGGTGGGTGCGCCCGCCGCGGCCCTGGCGCCCCTCGAAGTTGCGGTTGGACGTCGAGGCGCAGCGTTCGCCCGGCGCGAGGAAGTCCGGATTCATCCCGAGGCACATCGAGCAGCCCGCCGCGCGCCAGTCGAACCCGGCTTCGCGAAAGACGCGATCGAGGCCCTCTGCTTCGGCCTGCGCGCGCACCTGCTGTGAGCCGGGCACGACCATCGCGCCGACGCTCACCGCGACCTTTCGTCCGGCGACCACCTCGGCGGCGGCGCGCAGGTCGCCGATGCGCGAGTTGGTGCAGGATCCGATGAACACGCGGTCGATCTCTATCTGCTCGATCGGGGTGCCGGGCTCGAGCGCCATGTAGCGCAGCGCCCGTTCGGTCGCCTCGCGGTCCGCGGGGCTGTCGAATTCCTCGGGCGAAGGGACGCGCTCGGTGACGGAGCGGACCATGCCGGGGTTAGTGCCCCAGGTGACCTGCGGGGAGATCTCGCTGGCGTCGATCTGCACCTCCCGGTCGAAGCTCGCGTCCGCGTCGCTGCGAAGCTCCCGCCAGCTCTCGATCGCCTCATCGAGCGCCGCGCCGGCGGGCGCGCCCGGTCGCTGCGTGCGCCTGAACCAGTCGAAGGTCGTCTCGTCGGGGGCGATCATGCCGGCGCGGCCGCCGCCCTCGATCGTCATGTTGCACACCGTCATGCGGCCCTCCATGGACAGCGCCTCGATCGGCGCGCCCGCGTACTCGACGACGTGCCCGCTGAAGCCGCCCACTCCGAAGCGACCGAGGGTCGCGAGGATCAGGTCCTTGGCGGTGACGCCGAAGCCGAGCTCGCCTTCGTACAGCACTCGCATCGACTTCGGCCGCTGCTGGACGAGGCACTGCGTGGCGAGCACGTGCTCGACCTCGCTCGTGCCGATGCCAAACGCGAGCGCGCCGAAGGCGCCGTGTGTGGAGGTGTGCGAATCGCCGCAGACGATCGTCATCCCGGGCTGTGTGACGCCCAGCTCCGGCCCGATCACGTGCACGATGCCCTGCCGCTCGGAGCCGAGCGAGTAAACGGGGATCCCGAACTCGGCGCAGTTGCGCTCGAGCGTCTGCACCTGCACGCGCGAGAGCTCGTCGCGGATGCGCGCCGCGATGGGCGTGCCGTCGGTGGGGGTGTTGTGGTCGGCGGTCGCGAGCGTGCGGTCCGCTCGGCGCACGGTGCGCCCCGCGAGGCGCAACCCATCGAAGGCCTGCGGGCTCGTCACCTCGTGCACGAGGTGCAGGTCGATGAAGATGAGCCCAGAGTCCTCGCCCGCGAGCTCGTGCGGCTCCCAGATCTTCTCGAACAAGGTCTTCGGCATCGGTCCTCTTTCGCTCTTGTCTTTCGTGGGTCTGAAGCTGTTCTAGCTGCGTCGCAGCCCGGCGCTGAGAATCGCCAGGAAGGCTGCCTCCGCGCGGCCGGGGTTCTCGAAATGGTGGGGCAGGTCGGCGTCGAAGGTGACGCAGTCGCCGGCCGCGAGCTCGTGGCGCTTGCCGTCGCACACGAGCACGACGCGTCCGCGCTCGACGAGCGCGGTCTCACGACTTCCGGGCTCGTGCATCGGCGGATCGTCGGGCGCTCCGGTCGCGCCGCCAGGCGCGAGCGTGTGTCGCGAGAGCTCAGCGCGCTGCCCCGGCGCCGCCGCCGTGAGCACCTCCAGGCCGTGCCCGCGTCGCGCGTTGCCGCCGCGCCGGCGCTCGGATGCGCGCACGATCGTGACCGAGCCGCCCTCGTCCAGGCGCAGCAGCTGGGAGAGGCGGAGTTCCAGCCCCGCGGCGATGCGCGCGGCGACGGTCAGGGTAGGACTCGTCTCGCCGCGCTCGACCTGCGAGAGCATCGGCGCGCTGACGCCGCTGCGCACAGCGAGGTCTCTCAGCGACATCGACGCGGCCTCGCGCAGCGCCTTCACGCGCGCGCCGATGACGAGCGGATCGAGCGGGTCGCGCGCATCAGTAGCGTCCACGGCCCGCTCGGCGGTTGCGGCCGTGTGCGGGGCGCGGCCCGCCACGCGCGGCTTGCGTTGCTCGACGATCGCCATACAGATGTACGTTATCACGGACAGACGCGTACTACGAGGCCGAGCAGATCATCGGCGTTCACGCCGCCGGCGTGTTACGGCGCGGCTGCGAGCGGTGGCTACGCCAGACGTGCCCGAAGGTGCAGGAACAGAGGCCGCTCGCGTGCCCTCGCGAGCGCCGGATAGGCGTCTGCGTCACCCGCGGCGGGGCGCGGCTCGCGCACAGCCTCGATCGTGAACCCTGCCTCGAGCAGCAACTCGAACCAGCCCTCGAGCGGGCGGTGGAGCTGGTGGAAGGCGAAGCTCACCCCTCCGCGTTCGATGTCATCGACGGTGCGCTGGACCTCGAAGTAGCCGCGCTGCATACCCTCCGGGCCGGGGTCGAGAATCGTGATCGGGTGCACGATCGCCGCTGCGAGACGCCCACCCGGCGCGAGCACGCGCGCGGCCTCGCGCAGCGTCCCCGCGGGGTCGTCCATGTCCTGCAGCGACATGAACGCGACGACGAGGTCGAAGCTGTCGTCAGCGAGCGGCAGCGCCGCGGCGTCGGCGACGAGGACGCGCTCGTAGGCGCCGGTCTGCGCCGCCAGCTCGGCGAGCATCGGCGCGCTGTCGACGCCGGTGAGGACGTGCCCGCGCGCGCGCATGGCGAGGCCCGCGCGCCCCTCCCCACAGCCGATGTCGAGCGTCGCACGTCCGGCCCCGGGGAGCAGCTCGCAGAAGGCCGGCCAGTTGAAGCGCTCGAAGTGGAGGTCGTGGCCGGGCGTGCGAGCCCAGCGCTCCCATGCCTCCGAGCGCCCCTCCCACTCCTCGGCCAGCGACCGCTCGCCCGTCACGCCAGCACGCAGGTCGACGCCGTCTACGTGCTGGCGGTGTCGGGCAGCCCGATCGCCGCGCCCGCCTGCGAGCGCGCGGCCGCGACCGATAGCGCGCGCAGATAGGCGCGTGCGGCCGCGTCGATGATGTCGGTCGACACCCCCTGGCCGGCGCCCGCGTAGCCGTCGATCTCGAGCACGACAGAGACCTCGCCGAGCGCATCCTGACCCTCGGTCACCGCGCCGATGGTGAAGTCGCTCAGGCGCGCGGAGACTCCGCTGGCGGCGTTGATCGCCTGGAAGACCGCGTCGATCGGACCGTCGCCGGTGAACGCGCCCTTGGCCTCGCTGCCGTCGGGCAGGGTGATCGCGACGCGCGCGTGCGGCGGGCGCAGCGACGAGGCATCCACCTCGAACCAGACCAGCGCATAGCCAGGGATCTCCTCGCGCAGCTCGTCCGCGACGAGCGCCTCGAGATCGAACGCCGTGACCTGCTTCTTGCGGTCGGCGATCTCCTTGAAGCGCTTGAAGGCCGTGTTGAGCGCCTGACCGTCGAGCTCGAAGCCCATCTCCTGCAGCGCGTTGCTCAGCGCGTGGCGCCCGGAGTGCTTGCCGAGCACGATCGAGTTGCTGCGCAGGCCAACGCTCGTGGCGTCCATGATCTCGTAGGTCAGGCGCTCCTTCAGCACGCCGTCCTGATGGATGCCGGCCTCGTGCGCGAAGGCGTTGCGGCCGACGATCGCCTTGTTGGGCTGCACCTGATAGCCCGTCAGACGCGAGACGAGCCTGCTGGTGCGCGCGATCTCGGTGGTCTCGGCGGAGGTCCACAGCCCGAGCGCCTGCTCGCGCGTGCGCAGCAACATCACGATCTCCTCCAGCGAGGCGTTGCCGGCGCGCTCGCCGATCCCGTTGATCGCGCACTCGACCTGGCGCGCGCCGGCCTGCAGGCCCGCCAGCGAGTTCGCGACGGCGAGGCCGAGGTCGTCGTGGCAGTGCACGGAGACGACGACCTCGCGCAGCCCCGGCACGCGCCGGTAGAGCTCCTCGAACATCGCCGCGTACTCGCCCGGTGTGGCGTAGCCGACGGTGTCGGGGACGTTGATCGTGCTCGCGCCCTCATCGAGCGCGATCTGGACCACCTCCGCCATGTACTCGATGTCTGAGCGCGAGCCATCCTCGGGGGAGAACTCGACGTCGTCGGTGCATTCGCGCGCCTGCGCCACCGCCGCGCGGACCTGGCCCTTCACGTCCTCGCGCGTGGTCTGCAGCTTGCGCTCGATGTGTATGTCGCTGGTCGCGATGAACGTATGGATGCGCGGGCGCGCGGCGTCGCGTACCGCGTTCCAGGCGGCCTCGATGTCCTGCTTGCTCGTGCGTGCGAGCCCGCAGATGATGGGGCCTTCGACCTCTCTGGCGATCGCCTGCACCGACTCGAAGTCGCCGGGCGAGGTGATCGGGAAGCCGGCCTCGATCACGTCCACGCCGAGGCGCGCGAGCTGGTGGGCGATCTCCAGCTTTTCCTGGCGGTTCAGTGAGATCCCCGGCGACTGCTCGCCGTCGCGCAGGGTCGTGTCGAAGATGCGAACGCGGTTGGCGTCTGTGCGTTGAACTGCCGCGCTGGTCATGTCGTCAGTGCTCCTTTTCAGTGTCTCGCTCCGGATTTCCTCTCTGCTTGGTTTGCGGCGTCAGCGGCCGCCACGCGCTATTCCCCCCGAGGGGGGAGCAGGAGAAGGCGAAGGAGCGAGAACTGCGACATTCCTGGGCGAGCTTAGCATCGTGCCTACGGCACGAGCACGACCTTTCCGATGTTGCGGCGCTGAATGATCATCTCGTGCGCTTGCGGCGCCTGCGCGAAGGGGAACTCACCCGCGATAACCGGTTTCACGGCCCCCTCTTCGAGCATCTTCTGCAGCGGCTCGATCCAGGGCACGAGCGTGCCCCGGTCCTTCCACAGCGTGAGCACGTTCAGCCCGATGACCGCCTTCGATTCGGACATCTGTTTCACGACGTTGAAGCGCGGCATGCGCATCAGCGTTCCGACGGCGCGAACTGGGTTTTTGCGCTCGCCGGAGATCACCGCGGCGGCGCCGAACGCGACCAGGCGCCCGCCCGCGCGCAGCTGCGAGTAGCTCAGCCGGAAGCTCTTGCCGCCGATGGCATCGAGGACGATGTCAAACGGCGGCAGGCCGCGCTCCCAGCCCTGCGTCGTGTAGTCGATCGGGTGGTCCACGCCGAGCTCGCGGCAGCGCGCGTGCTTGCCGGGCGACGCCGTGCCGTAGACCTCGGCGCCGGCGCGCTTTGCGATCTGCGTGGCCGCGATGCCAACACCGCCGCCGGCGGAGTGGATGAGCACGCGCTCCCCCGGCTGCACGTTGCCGTAGCCGATCAGCGCCGCCCACGCGGTCGCGTAGTTGACGGGAATCGCGGCACCCTGCGCGAAGCTCAGCTGCTCCGGAAGCGGGAGCAGATCCTGCGCGCCGAGCACCACCTGCGAGGCGTAGCCGCCGAATTTGGTCGCACCGAGGACGCGCTCGCCGACGGTGGGCGGGCGCTCGATCCCCTCCCCCACCTCGAGCACCGTGCCGGCGACCTCATAGCCGATCACGCAAGGCGGCTTCGGCGCGTCGGGGTAGAGCCCCTGGACGGCCATCACGTCGGCGAAATTGACCCCCGCGGCGGCGACCTCGACACGCACCTGCCCGGCACCCAGCGGCGGATCGGGGCGCTCCTGTACCTGCAGCACCCCGGGTCCCCCATGTTTGGTCATCACGACCGCCCGCATCCGCGACGAGCGAGTCTAGTTGATCGCTTGCCGCGCCCTCCGAGCCACGACACGGAGCGCGCGGCCCGCTAGTCCTCCGATGTCCACGGCGGGGCATGGGTGAGCCGTGCCCACGCCATGCTGAGGCCGATGATCAATGCGAACGCGCAACTCTTCATTGCAAGCTTTCCTTCGCTAGTGGTCGAACCACCCACAGCTTGGCGCGAGGCTGCCCGCAGCTGTGTGATCTTGCTCCGCTGGCTGATGCCGCGGGCACTCAGACACGGATGACCGTGCGCCTGCCTGTGAGGCTCTGCGCCACGAGGGCGCCATCGAGCAGCCAGGCCGGCGGCTCTTCGAGCGCCGCGGCGGCGGCCATGCGGCCGGCCTCGCGGGCCGTGTCGATCTGATGGAACTCGAGCAGTCCCACACCCGGCACGCGGATGGGGATCGTCAGGTCCGCATACCTGCGCGCCGATTCCTCGGTGTTGGCGCTGCTCAGTAGTGCGATTCGCGACATCGTCTCCGCCAGCGCTGGCATGCGTTCCGGGCGCTGCTCGCGCTCGCTGGAGCGCAGCTCGCGGGGGCGTTCGTTGCCCGCCTTGACGTCGATCGCGAGCACGGGACCCTCGCCGCTTGCGTGCATCGGCGCCAACGGCAGGTTGTCGAGCAGCGACCCGTCGATCAGCAGGCCTCCTTTGCGGCGCGCGGGCGGGGCGATCAGCGGTAGCGAGATGCTGGCTCCAACGGCCTCGACCAGCGGTCCCTCGCGGTGCAGCACGAGCCGGCTTTCCCGCAAGTCGACGCTCGCGCAGTAGAAGGGTCGCGCGAGCTCCTCGACGTTCACGACGTCGAATACACGTTCGAGCATCGCCTCGGCCTTCAGACCTCGAATCAGCGAGTGGCGCGGGATCGTGTAGTCGTTGATGGGGTTGCGCCGGACCCACTCCTCGTAGCAGCAGGCGTCGATCGCGGCGCTGTCGTGCCCGTCGGCAAGCAGCGCGCCGATGAAGGAGCCCATGCTCACTCCGGCGACGCGATCGATCACCAGCCCGGCCTCGAGCAGCACCTCGAGTGCACCGAGGTGCGAGAAGGCACGCGCGCCGCCGCCGCTCAGCACGACCCCGAGCGAGCGCCCGGCGAGGCGCCTCGCGGTGCGCCGCACGTCTGCGCGACGCTCGGCGCCGTCGCTTGCGACGACGAAGACGCTGCGCGGTGAGAGCAGGTTGATCCACTCCTGCAGCGCACCCGAGCCGCGGGCGACGCCGACGCCGAGCAGGTCGGTGTCTTTCAGCGCCGACAGCCGCTTCGCCTGCTCGGTCACCGCTCCGCTCGCCACCACCACGACGCGGTCCGCGCGGCTGAGACAGAACTCCTCCCATGCGTCGGTCACGCCCGCCGTCCCGCTCACCATCACCACGTGGTCGTGCGCCTGCTCGCAGGAGTCGACGAGCGGCGCAAACCGCGCTGTCCCCTCGAGCGAGACGCTTCCCCGGCCGCCGTCCGCTGCGTCCCCCTCGAACAGTACGGCGACCCGACCCCAGGCGCAGAGCGCGCGGCTGAGCTCGTCGGCGAGATCGAGCATGGCCACCGGCCCGGCCGCCACGAGCGCGATCGTCACCGGCGCTGGGCGTCGCGCGGCCGGCACCGCGCGGCTCGCCTTCAGCTGATCGCCGAGCGAGCGCAGGAGGCCGAGTGAGAGCTCCGGCTCACTGCGCAGCAGGGCGCTGAAACGGTCACGGTCGATCGCCACGAGCGCGCTGTCGCGCAGTGCCCGCACCGAGGCACTGCGCCGGCCGCCGCCGCTGAGCAGCGCCAGCTCTCCCAGCACCGCGCCACGCGTGAGCTCGTTGACGGTCTCATCTCCGAACTCGGGGCTGCTGCGCAGCACCTCCAGCTGGCCCACCCTCAGGACGAAGACGGCATCCGCGTCATCGCCCTCCCGGAAAAGCCACTCGCCGGGGTGCAGCTTTACGTCGTTGGCAACCTCCGCGAGCTCTCCGAGCGCGTGCTCGGAGAGATCCGCGAACGCCGGGACCAGCCGCAGGAACTCCCCGCGCGTCTGCGGCGCGGGAGTCGCCTGCTCTCCCGGTGAGAGCGCGAGCGGAGCGAGTCCATCCGCCGCGGGTTCATCGTCGAGCGCCAGCTGCCCTGCGCCCCCGGCCACGGCCGCATGCTGCTCACCCGCCTGTAGTTGCCTCACGACGAGCGCCAGGCATATCGCCGCGCCCACGATGAAGCACCCCGCTCCAAAGGTCCATCCGCGCCGGAAGGCGTCGAGCGCTTGCAGCGGCGAGGGGTTGTTGAGGATCGCTATCAGAACCGCCACACCGAGGGCCGCGCCGATCTGTCGCGATACGGAGTTGAGCGCGGTGGCCATCGCAAAGCGCGTGCCCGGCACCGAGCCCACCGCTGCACCGCTCAGCGTTGGGAACGTGAGCCCGGCGCCCAGGCCGAGAATCACCATCCCTGGCAGCCAGCGCCCGAGGAAGTCGGGATGGAGAGTGAGCGCGCGCGCGAAGTAGACCATGCCCGCCGCCCACACGAGCGCCCCGGGAACAGCCACCAACCGTGCCCCGTAGCGCTGCACGAGGCGGCTGGACAGCGCCGCGACGGCGATCGCCGTAAACGGGCCGGGCGTCAGCGCAAGACCGGCGGACAGGATGGAGTAGCGCCACACCGACGTGAGGAACAGCACGTTGCAGAGCGTGTACGCGTAGAACCCGGCTGACATCACGACCGTCACGCCGTTCGCCACCGCGAAAGCGCGCCCCTGGAAGAGCTTGAGGTCGACGAGCGGGTTGTGGTGGCGGCCGGTGCGGATCACGAACGCGCTGCCGAGCAGCAGCGCGAGCACGAAGGAGACGATGACGCCGACGCTCGTCCAGCCCCATTCGGGTCCCTTCACGACGCCGAGCACCAGGCCTCCGATCGCGAGCGCCAGGATCAGCGCGCCGAACAGGTCGGGCATCCGCCGCTGCCCCGGCGAGCGGCTCTCGACGAGCACCCTGTGCGCGAGCGTGATCGCGCACACCCCGACGGGTATGTTCACCAGGAAGACCAGTCGCCAGTTAGAGGCGGTGATGAGCAGTCCCCCGAGCGGCGGGCCGATGCCCGCAGCGAGCGCGGCGACCGCCGACCACATCGCGATCGCGTGCGTGCGATCGCCTTCGGGGCTCGCCTCGAGCACGATCGCCAGCGAGCTGGGTACGAGCATCGCGGCCCCGGCGGCCTGCAGCGTTCGCGCGGCGACGAGAAACCCGAGCGACGGCGATCCGGCGCACAGCGCCGAGGCGAGCGTGAACAGCGACAGCGAGAACACGAACACGCGTCGGCGGCCGAGCAGGTCGGCGAGCTGACCGCCGCCTACGAGGAACGCGGCGAACACGATGTTGTAGGCGTTCAGGACCCACGAGACGCTCGACAGGCGCGAGCCGAACTGCCGGCCGATGTCCGGGACGGCGATGTTGACGATCGTGGCGTCGACGAACGCCATGAACGTGCCGAGCACCGCGACGGCGACCTGTTCAAGCTTGCAGCCGGGCCCGGACCGCGATTCGGCGACCGACATTGTCTATCCGTCGGCCATTCCGTTCGTGATCGTGCATCTGGCCTGCTTCGCCGCGATCTGGACCGGCGTCACCGCGGAAGCGGTCGCGCTCGGCGTCGGCCTTTATTGGCTGCGGATTTTCGCCATCGGCGCCGGCTACCACCGCTACTTCTCGCACCGCGCCTATGAGACCAGCCGGGCGTTCCAGTTCGTTCTCGCCGTGCGCTCGCGCAGAGCGACGTCGCAGAAGAGCGTGTTGTGGTGGGCGGCCAAGCATCGCCACCATCACCTCCATTCCGATACCGAACTCGACGTCCATTCGCCGCGGCAGAAGGGCTTCCTCTACAGCCATGTCGGCTGGATCTTCTCCCGCGGCCAGGAACGATGAACTTCAACCGGGTCGCCGATTTCGCCCACTACCCCGAGTTGATGTGGCTCCACCGCTACGAGCTCGCGCCCCGGCTTTCGCGCTCGCGCGTCATCTGCTTCGCCGTCGCCGGCTGGCCGGGGCTGATCGTCGGCTTCTTCTGGAGCACGGTCGCCGTCTATCACGGCGACCTTCTGCATCAATTCGCTCGCCCATGTCGCGGCCGCCGGCGCTATGTCACCGGCGACGACTTCGCGCAACAATTGGCTGCTCGCCATCGTCACCATGGGCGAGGGCTGGCACAACAATCATCATGCCTACCAGAGCAGCGCGCGCCAGGGATTCTGCTGGTGGGAATATGACCCGACCTTCTATCTGCTGACGCTGCTCGAGCGCCTCGGGCTGGTGTGGAACTTGAAGCGCCCGACCGCCGAGGTCATGCAAAACCAGCACCGGCTCGGAACCCGCGTCATCAGCCGCGCCGCCGCGCAGGTCGCCGACAGCTTCTACCCCGAGCGGATCGCGGCCGCGGTCGCCGCCGCGCTCGGAAACAGCGGCTTGGCCGATCTCCGCGCCCGCCTTTCCCAGGCGCAGCCGTTCGCTCCCATGGAGGTGTTCAGCGAATTCAACCTGCCTCACATTCCGACCAAAGCCGAGATCGTCGGCCGCGCGCGTTCGCTGCTCGCGAACTCGCCCTCGATGGAGGATATCGCCGCGAAGGCGCATGAGCTGCTTCTGGAGGCGGTCGGCGCGCGGCTTGCGACCCTCGCGGCGCAAACGGCTCACTGACCGCCGCCGCCGTCGCTCCGGGGCGCTCGCCGCCCGCCGCCGAGCCAGACGGTCGTGTTTCCCGGGTCGAAAATGACGGCGCCGAACAGGCTGAGAAACGAGGCGCCGAGTTGGGCCGCGGGCTCGGCCATGTCCGCGATGCCTCCGCAGGTGTTGGCGGACTTCACGATCAGATGGAAATCCTCGGTTTCGACGATCTGTCTCCCCTGTTCGTTTTCAATCGCTGAGCGGACGGTCCTTGACCCGGTAGACGGGCCGGTGCTCGCGTCCGTCGCATGTCCAGATGTCGATGTCGTCGACCCGTCGAGCTTGGCGCCGCTCTGCGACAAGACGGTCGAACAAAGCCTGGTTGATGTCGACCGAGCGGGAATAGACGAAATCCTCGTAGCCGGTGTCGATTTGCGCCCAGACGCGAACGTCGCCCAGGCGCAAAAAGACGACCGGAACGTTGGGAAGCCCGGCGCCGGATCTTGGAGGGGTCGGAAGAGAAAAAGCCGTTCTGGGCGACAGGGGTCAAGCCCGCGCGCGATAAGCGCCTCGGGTCGACAGGTCTCGGCGCTCAGGAACGCCGTGCTGTCCGTCAGCTGGACGGTGAACCGGGACAGGAGATCGTCGCCGATGACCCCGAGCTGTCCTTTTCCCGGTTGAAGCAAGAGGTAGTAGCGGGCGAGGTGAAAATCCGCTCGTTTCGATGCCCGGAAGCGAAATCGCCGCCGTTCTGATCGATCCGTCCGGCCCCGAAAACGCCGCCGCCGACAGCGAACTTCGGGTTGCGCCATAGTCCAGCAGGAACGGGCCGCTCACCCCGTCGGCGGTGAGTTCGACATAGGGCGATGCGCCGTTGGGAACGCTGACCCTCGCATAGGGGCGCCCGCCGCACAGCGCGCCCTGATCGGTCCTTTCAATGTCCATGCCGAAGCCGAAAATAGGAACCGCGATCGCCGCGAGCGAGAGTGAGAGAATCCTGACGATCGTCATCGGCTTCGATAGGATCGGTTCTCGGAGGCGCTGTCAACGGCGCTCCGTGCGCCGGTCGGTGGCTGGAAGCGAGGGCCGCGGGTTTTGTTCCGCTCGCAGGCTAAGGGGGCCGGGACATGTCTCAAAATGCGTCCTCGATCAATTACCGGCTTGGAAGCCTCTATTCGGTGATCACGGCCTTCCTCTACGCGACGCAGGAGCCGTTTTCCTTCCCGGCGGCCAAGCATCTCAACACCTTGCAGTTTGTCGCCCTGACCCAGGTCTCCCTGCTCGTCTCCCTTCCCTTGTTGCTGAGTCGGCCAAAAGCCGCCGAGATTTCGTCGCCCTGCTTCGAAAACCCGTCAACTACGGCTATCTGGCAGTCATCTTCGCCATCGGGCTGACCGGCCTCCTGCTCTACAATTTCGGCCTCAGCAACGCTCATCCGATCATCATCTCCGCAATCCTCAACCTTTCGCCGTTCTGGGCCGCGTTGGTGGCGCTCGTGCTCGCCGGCGTTCCGATCCCGATTTCGCGGGCGACCTTTTTTGGCTGTTTCGCCGGCGCGTTCATCGGCGCCATGGCGGTCGCCTGGAGCCAGCTCGGCGACAAGGGCATGTCAAACATCAGCGCAACTGGCGGACAGTTTTGTTCACGGCAGCTGGATCTATGCGATTCCCGTGCCATTGGCCTCGGCCCTGGGCGGAACTCTGGTCGGCAAATGGTTCGGCGCTTATGACAAATCCGCGGCGATCGCGGCCAATTTTCTCACCGCGAACGTCATCCTGATTCCGGGCTGCCTCGCCCTTCTCTACTGGCGAAACGAGCTGAATTTCGATCAGCTGGGGCCGATCCTGCTGATGATCTTCGGCACGATCGTCGCCGCCTCGCTCGGCCGCGTCATGTATCAGATCGCGCTGACCGTCACCGGCGGCGACAACGGCTTTGTCACCATGTTCCTCAACCTGGTCCCGGCGCTGACCGCCTTCATATCGCTCGGGCTGTCGCACTGGGTCGCCGACCTGCACTTCGTCATCGACCTCACCTTTTTTCTCGGTTCAGGCCTGATCGCCGCGTCGCTGGTGCTGTTTTCGCTGAAATCGTGGCGGCAGCCCGCTCCGCGGGCTTGAGGAGCATTCCGCGGGGAGCCCGCCTGATTGCCCTCGAGCGAGCGGCCAGCCTCCGCAGGCAGGATGCTCAAGTCAGAACCGCGTCGAGCCAGTCGAGCGCGACACGATTGATCGCCGAGCGGCTTCGCCGCGACCGACCGTCCGAGCAACGGCGAAGAGCTTCTCCGAAGTCGGGTCCGCCGGGTCCGCCGTAAGGGATGTGGGCGAGCGTTCTGTTCGAAGGCGACTTCCTTGGCGGCTTCGGCGCCTGGCCGCAGGCTGCAACCGTAGAATTCGCGCGCCTTGCCGCCGCCGCCCACGGAGGCCGAACTCAGTCGGTGTGAAACACCTCCTCGGCCATGGCCCACCAATCCCCTTCGTTGCGGGAGGCAAGCGGGGCCTGCATCGGGTTATGGATCGCCCACCATTCCTGCGTCTTCGGGTCGGCCGCCATCTTGGCTGAATCCGCCGTCCAGTCCACGCCGTGATATTCGAAATAGCCGAACAGCAGGTTCTCCGGCTCTCTGAGGAAAATCGTGTAGTTGCGCA
>CAVWZC010000010.1:0-37637 GCA_963759445.1 uncultured Solirubrobacteraceae bacterium | reverse complement strand
CATCGCGTGCTCGGCGTCGATGAAGGCGCACACGCCGCCGAGTTTCTGCGCCTGGGCGAGCACGTGGTAGATGAGCGTCGTCTTGCCCGAGGACTCGGGGCCGAAGACCTCGACGATGCGCCCGCGCGGCACGCCGCCGATGCCGAGCGCCAGGTCGAGCGCGAGCGCGCCCGTGGGGATCGCCTCGCAGCGCACCTGAGCGCCCTCGTCGCCCATGCGCATGACCGTGCCTTTGCCGAACTCGCGCTCGATCTGCGTGAGCGCGCCCTGCAGGGCGACATCGCGTGCCTTGGCGGCCTTCTCCTCCTCGGTGACGGGCATGGTCAAGCTCCTTGTCTTCTACGGGTCGAGCACGGCAAGCTAGCCGGCGCCGCGGACGGAAAACAGCGAGCGGGGAGCGCTTTTCAGGCGGGTGCGAGCGCGCTGCTGGCGAGCGCCTCGTACTCCGCCCCGGAGGGCAGCAGCGAGGAGCGGTACAGCGTGACCGACTCCGGGATGAAGCTGAGCGAAGGCGTGATCAGCTGAACCACCGCGCTCTCGTTCTCCGGCGCGGCGCTGGTGCGGCCCCCGCGGCCATCCCTTGCTGGCGCCGGCGCGCGGGCCGCCCGCGGACGCGCGCGAGCGTGATGTGGGCCCTGAAGCGCCGGCGCTCCGGCTGCCAGTCGCACAGCTCGCACAGCGCCCCGCTGAGCTCGCGCTGCAGGCGCTCGAGCTCACCGCTCTCATCGCGCGCCTCGACCGCGAGCAGGCGCGGCTGGCGGGGAGGCAGCCACACCGGCGCGCCGAGGAGAGCTCGCAGGCGTGATCGGCGCACGGAGCGAGCGCCGAGGCGAGCAGGTCGATCTCGCCCACCGGCCTTGCGCCGAGGAAGCACAGCGTGAGGTGCAACCCATGCGGGTCGAGAGCCCGCAGCTCGCCGTGACCGCCCGCGCCGCCCCGGCCGCGCGCACGGGCGACTTCTCGCGCCCACTCGCCGAGCGTCTCACGCACCTCGGCTGGCAGGTCGAGCGCCACGAACAGACGCGCTGTCGGCCCTCGCGACATCTCCAGCCGCCGATGCTACCGAGATCCAAAAGCGGCGCCGGTGCTACACCTGAGCGCGTCAGCTGGCGCTCAGCACGCGCCGCAGCATGTGCATCGCCACAGTCGTCGAGCGCTCGCGCACGTCCGCCCGCGCGCCCGGGAGCTGCACGCTGCGCGTGAGCGGCTCGCTCGGCTTGGCGCTCGCGCCGGAGTCCTCATCCGCGAGCGCGATGCTCAGCCACACGAGGCCCACCGGCTTTGCCTCCGTTCCGCCCTCCGGCCCCGCGATGCCCGTGATGCCGACGCCCACGTCCGCGTGCAGGCGCGCGCAGGCGCCCGCCGCGAGCGCGCGCGCCACCTCCTCCGAGACCGCCCCGTGGCGTTCGATCAGCTGCGCATCGACGCCTGCCAGCTCCACCTTGGCCTCGTTGGAGTAGACCACCAGCCCGCCCTTCACGTACTCCGAGGAGCCCGGCAGGTCCGTCAGGCGCGCCGCCAGCAGGCCGCCGGTGCACGACTCCGCCGTCGCCACCGTGCGCGCCCCCGCGGACGGCGCGGCGACGCCGTCGATCGCCTGCCCGCGCAGCAACGCCGCCACCTGCTCGTCGACCGTCGAGCCGTCGCTCGAGAACAGCGCGTCCGGGTGGCGCTCGCGCACGAGCGCTTCGAAGGCCTCGTAGGCGTCCTGCGCGCCGGGTTCATAGCGCGTCACCACCTCCACCTCTGCGCGTTTCAGGCACGTCGTGATCTCCAGGCGCTCGAGCGCGACACCCGCGCCCTGGGCCACGCGCAGCGTCTGTGCGATCTCGACTCGGGGATGCCGAACAGCCGCAGCGTGCGCTGTTCGAGCGCGGTTGCGGCCTTCAGCGCCGCGCGCAGGCCCTTGGTCTGCAGCGCTTCGCTCCACATCGGCTGAAGCTCGCGCGGCGGTCCCGGCAGGACCACCACGGTGGGACCGTCCGCTCGCGACTCGGGGGTGGGACCACCAGCCCCGGGGCGGTGCCCACCGGGCCCAGTATCTCGGCTCCCACCGGCACCGTCGCCTGCTTGCGGTTGCCGTGGCGCACCGACTCCATGTCGATGTTCGGGAAGCGTTTCGCGAGCGGCCTCAGGATCTCCGCGATGCGTGCCTCGAGCGCCTCGTCGAGCACCATCTCGCGGCCCTGGAAGCGCGCCACCACCTCCGCCGTGAGGTCGTCCGCCGTCGGTCCGAGGCCTCCACTCGTGAGGATCAGGTCCAGGCGCTGGGAGGCGAGGAACTCGAGCGCCGCGAGCATGTCCTGCGGGCGGTCGGCGACGATCGTGTTGAAGGCGATGTCCACTCCGAGCTCGCGCAGCCTTTCCGCGAGCCACGGGCCGTTGCGGTCGCTCACGCGTCCCGTCAGCACCTCCGTGCCGGTGACGAGGATGCCGGCGCGCGCGCTCACCGCTGCTCAGCGCTCGTCGCAGCGTGAGCGCGTGCGTCTGGGCTCACGTGCACGTCGGCCGGTGACCCGCCGCCAGCGTCCTGCGGCCGCGGGCCTTCGTGATCGAGTAGCCGATCGGTTCGCTCGACGCCGCCACCGTGCGCGGGATGCCGTCGATGATCAGCGACACGTTGCTGTTGCCGAGCGTCAGTTCGAAGTGCCTGGCGTGAAACACCGGGGTGCTTTCGCCCGCGCCCAGCTGCTGGCCCGAGATCAGCCTGTGCCCGGCGTCGCCGATCAGGCACACGTAGACCGTTCCCGTCGGGCGCAGCTGCAGCGAGACGAGCCCCCCGAGCGCCGCCACGCCCGTGTGCGCCGCGTGCCTGCCCGCGTGTTTGGCTTTGGGGTGCGCCGTCGCGCGCGTGCGCGTCGTGTGCGTGTTGTTCGAGCCGCCTCCGCCGCCCGTGATCAGCAGCACGATCAGCAGCACCACGATCGCCCCGATCACGCTCACCGCCGCCACGTATCCGCGCGAGGGGCCCGAGCCGTCCCTGCGCGCGCGCGGGCGCCCCGGCGTCGAGACGATCGGCTCGTGAGTCGTGTCGCCCGCGCTCTCCTCGCTCAGGCGGTATTCCTCCACGAGCGACTTGCCGTCGAGGCCGAGCGCCTGCGCGTAGGTGCGTAGGAAGCTCTTCACGAACACCGGACCTGGAAGAAGTCCCCACTCTTCGTTCTCCAGCGCGCGCAGGTACTTCGCGCGGATCTTGGTCGTAGCCTCGATCTCCGAGACGTCGATGCGCGCGCGCATGCGGGCCTCGCGCAGGGTTGCACCGATTTCCGCCATTTGAAGTCAGAAGGCTAGTCGCCGAAGCTACTCGCCGACTGTGGACGCCGGCTCCTCCAGCGCCATAAGCAGCCGCGGCAGGTCCGCCTCCGTGATCAGCACCTGGCGGGGCTTCGAGCCTTCGTAGCCGGAGATCACGCCGCGCCGCTCGAGCATGTCGATCATGCGCCCCGCGCGGGTGTAGCCGAGGCGCAGCCGGCGCTGAAGCATCGAGGTCGAAGCCGTCTGCATCTCCGCCACCAGCACGATGGCGTCGCGCAGCAGCGGGTCCTCGTCCGGGCTCAGCTCCTCGCCATCGCCCTCCCGCGGCTCGGGCTCCACCTCCTGGAGCAGCTCCTCGCGCAGCTCCGGCTCACCCTGGCGGCGCCACAGGTCGGTCAGCCGCGCGATCTGCGCCTCGTCGATGTAGGCGCCCTGGATGCGCTGCAGGCGCGAGGAGCCGACCGGGCTGAACAGCATGTCGCCCTGGCCGAGCAGCGACTCCGCGCCGTTCTGGTCGAGGATCACGCGCGAGTCCGTCTGCGAGGACACCGCGAACGCGATCCGCGAGGGCACGTTCGCCTTGATCATCCCCGTGATCACGTCCACGCGCGGGCTCTGCGTGGCGAGCACGAGGTGGATGCCCACCGCGCGCGCCTTCTGGGCGAGGCGGATGATCGAGTCCTCGACGTCGGCGGGAGCCACCATCATCAGGTCCGCGAGCTCGTCGATCACGCACATGATGTAGGGCAGCGGCGTTTCCCCGCGACGCAGCCGCTGCTCGTTCAGTTCCTTCAGGCTACGCGTGCGCGCGAGCGACATGATCCCGTAGCGCGCCTCCATCTCCTTGACGAGGTTCTGCAGCGCGTTCGCCGCCATCCGCGGGCTCGTGATCACCGGCGTCAGCAGGTGCGGGATCGACTCGTAGTGGTTCAGCTCCACCTGCTTGGGGTCCACCAGCACCAGGCGGACCTCGTGCGGCGTCGCGCGCAGCAGCACACTCGAGAGCATCGCGTTGATCGCGGCCGACTTGCCGGCGCCCGTCGTGCCCGCCACCAGCAGATGGGGCATCTTCGCGAGGTCGGCGCCGATCGCCTTGCCTGCCACGTCCTTGCCGAGCCACACCGTCAGCGGCGAGGAGTCACGCGGGGGCTCCTGGAAGACGTCGCCGAGGCGCACGATCTTGCGCCGCGCGTTCGGCACCTCCACGCCCACCGCCTGCTTGCCGGGGATCGGCGCGAGGATGCGGATGTCGGTCGCAGCGAGCGCATACGCGAGGTCGTCCTTCAGCTTCGCCACCGCCCCCACCTTCGTCCCCGGCGCGAGGCGCAGCTCGTAGCGCGTGATGTGAGGGCCCGCAACCGTGCCGATCACCTTCGCCTGCACGCCGAAGTGCCCGAGCGCCTCCACCAGGCTGCTTGCCACGCGCTCCTGCCCAGCCGTGTCCGGGCGCGATTCGCCCTCGCTGGAGCGCTTGAGGATCCTCGTTGCGTCCGGGCGCTCCCACTTGAAGTTCGGGTCCTCGGTCACCGAGGCGCGGTAGCGACCCTGCGGGGTCAGCTGCGCCGGATCCACCACGATCGCGTTCCTCTCCTCCGACTCCTCCTGCGCCGTTTGGCTGTCCGCCTGCGACTCCTCTGCGTGCTGCGTGCCCGCCTCAGCGGCCGCACTCGCGGCCGCCCGCTCCTCATCCTCCTCGCCCTCGCCCGCCGGATCGTCTTCCAGGAGCGGGTCCGGCTGCTCCTGCTCCCAGTCGTGCAGGGCGCCCGTGCGCAGGATCAGCTCGGAGTGCGCGGGTTCGGGGGGCAGCAGCGGCTCCCGCTTCTGCTCATGCGCGAGCACGCGCAGCGCCGTCGGCGTCGCGTTGCGAGAGATGCTGCGCATCGCGCGCGTCGTGTCCATCAGGCCATTGCCGGTCGCGCGCAGGATGCCCGCCAGCGACGCCCCGCTCAGCAGCACCGCACCGCTCGCCAGCAGGAACAGCACGAGGATGTCAACGCCCACCTGCTGCACCATGCGGTGGGTCAGCTGGAACAGCGCTTCGCCGACGATGCCGCCGTGGCTCTGAAGGCGCGCGCTGCTCCACGCCGGCGCGCGAGCATGCGGGCTCACGCCGAAGGTGCCCGCCGCGAGCGCGAGCGTGAGGCCAGAGAAGACACACAGCGCGCCCGCGCGAAGCGGGCGCACGGCCGGTGCGAGCGCGCGCGCCAGCAGCGCTCCGCCGGCCAGCACGAACGCCACGGGAGTGAGCGAGCGCGCGCGGCCGAGCGTCCAGCCGAGCGCTACCGCGAGCGCATGCCCCGCGCGGCCGCCGTTCCAGCCGCCCCACAGCACGAAGCCGAGGAACACCCCGAGCGCGATCAGCGCCAGCCCGAGCACGTCGCGCTGACGCTCATCGAGCGCTCCCAGTCGCGCCAGTGAGCCCGCGCGCAGGCCAGAGAGTCTGCGCGCGCGGCGCCGTGGGCGACTCCTCGAGGCGGCCTTCGTCGTACGCGTCGATGCGCGTCTGGCGGTGCTCGAGCGGCCTCTGCGGGTGGCAGGCATGCTCTGCGCAACTTCGACGCCGCGCACCCGGAACCTGCTCGCGCGCCTTACCATCGCTTTACGCCCGCAAGATAAATAATCAAGCTGTGAACGACTTCTCACGCAGCCCACGCGTCCTCGTCGTCGAGGACGACGAGGACATAGCCCAGGCGCTCCAGCGCTCGCTGCGCATGGAGGGTTACGAAGTGCGCACCGCCGGCGACGGCCAGGACGCGCTCGAGCAGGGCCGCGCCTTCGCCCCCGACCTCGTCATCCTCGACCTCGGCCTGCCCAAGATCGACGGCGTCGATGTGGCGCGCGCGCTGCGCGCCGACGACGACGTGCCGATACTGATCGTCACCGCGCGCGACGCGCTCGAATCACGCGTCGAGGGCCTCGACGCCGGCGCCGATGACTACCTGGTCAAGCCCTTCGAGCGCCAGGAGCTGCTGGCGCGCATCCGCGCGCTGCTGCGCCGCCGCCCGCCACGTGGTTCCGCGCCGCTGCGCGTCGGCGACCTCAGCCTCAACGCCGACACCCACGAGGTCGCGCGCGCTGAGCGCGAGATCGAGCTCACCCAGCGCGAGTTCGAGCTGCTCGAGTACCTCATGCGCAACGAGCGCATCGTGATATCGCGCCAGCGGCTGCTCGACGAGGTCTGGGGCTATGACCCCTTCTCCACCACCAACACGATCGAGGTCTTCGTCTCCAACCTGCGCCGCAAGCTCGAGTCCGGCGGCGAGCCGCGCCTGCTGCACACGATCCGGGGCGCCGGCTACGTGCTTCGTGCGTAGCTCGGGCGTGCAGTTCGCCGGCCTGCGCCGGTTCGCGCGGAGCGGCCCGGGGCGCCTCTCTTCGAGCTTCGACCGGCTCCCGATCCGCCTCAGGCTCGCCGGGGTCTCCGCGCTGCTCACCTTCGTGATCCTCTGCGTGTTCGCCGTCACGATCGGCTCGCTAACCGTCTCGCGCATCCGCCAGGACTTCAACCGCGAGGTCTTTGACAAGGCCGAACAGCTCTCGCACGAGGTGAAGGTCCAGCTGGAACCGGTCGGACGCGCGCTGGCGCCGAATGTCGAGCCCAAACTCGCAGTGTTCGCGCCCGAGGACGAACACGCCGTCATCCGCATCCTCACGCTCGACAACCGGGTGGTCGAACAGGCGCCCCTGCGCGCGCCGCATTTCGGCTCTCCCGAACAGCAGCTCTCCGCCAAGACGCTGCACAACTACCGCGTGATCTCCCGAGGGGTCGTCGTGAAGCTCGGTGCCCTGCGCGAAGGGCGCGCCTGGATCCAGTACGCGCGCAGCATCGAGCCCACCGAGGACACCGTCAAGCGCGTCGAGCTGTTCCTGCTGCTCGGCGTGCTCGCCGGCACGGGTCTAGCGCTGCTGGCGGGGATGATGATCGCCCGCCGCGCGATGGCCCCGATCACCGAGCTCACGAGCGCCGCCGCCGAGATCGCCCGCACGCGCGACCCCTCGCTCGCGATCCCCGAGCCGCAGGCCGAGGACGAGGTCGCCGAGCTCGCGCGCACGCTCGAGGGCATGCTCCGAGAGCTCGACGCCGCGCGCGAGGAGACCGAGGCGACGCTGCGCCGCCAGCGCCGCTTCGTCGCCGACGCCTCGCACGAGCTGCGCACGCCGCTGACGAGCGTGCTCGCGAACCTCGAGCTGCTTGCAGAATCGCTGCGCGGCGACCAGGGCGAGGCAGCCGCCTCCGCGCTGCGCTCCTCCCAGCGGATGCGCAGGCTCGTCGCCGACCTGCTGCTGCTCGCGCGCAGGGACGGCGCGCAGGAGGTCGCCCGCGCCAGGTGCGACCTCGCGCAGATCGTCGCCGAGGCCGCCGGGGAGCTCGGGCCGGTGAGCGAACATCACGAGATCTCCCTCGACGTGCACCCAGCGCTCGTCAACGGCTCGCGCGATGAACTGCATCGCCTCGCGATCAACCTGATCGAGAACGCGCTGCGCCACACCCCGCCGGGCACCGACATCCGTGTCTGCACCTCAACGCAGGACCGCGAGGTCGTGCTCGTGGTCGAAGACAACGGCCCCGGCATCGAGCCCGACGTCGCCGCCTCGCTGTTCGAGCGCTTCGTGCGCGGCACCGGGGACCGCGGCGGCTCCTTCGGGCTCGGTCTCGCGATCGTGCAGGCGATCGCACATGCACACGGCGGCAGCGTCGCCGTCGAGCACTCGCGGGAGCCCACGGGCGCCCGCTTCGTCGTGCGCCTGCCGGCCCTCTCAGACCTCGACGACGACGGGGAGGACCATCGGGCGCCGCTTCAGACGCTCGTAGACCAGCGCCGCTAGGTCGTCGTGCAGCACCCCAGAGAGCAGGTCGACCTCGCGTATCCCCTCCCCCGCCGCGCGCTCCAGCGAGCGCTCCACGGTCACGCGGATCTCCTCCACGAGCTCGCCCGCCTCATCCAGGAACGGCACGCCGCGGAAGATCACCTCCGGGTCCGCCACCGAGCTCCCGTCCTGCTCGGCGATCGTCACCACCACGATGAAGATCCCGTCGGCGGAGAGCATGCGCCGGTCGCGCAGCGCCACGTCGGCCATGTCGCCGATCTCCACGCCGTCCACGAAGATCATCCCCGACTGCTCCGCCGCGCCGAAGCGCGCGCCGCGCTCGTCGATCTCCAGCGGCAGCCCGTTCTCGCCCTGGAAGATCGCGCGCGGGTCGATGCCTACGGCCTCCGCGAGCTTCGCGTGCAGGCGCAGACGCTTGAAGTCGCCGTGGAAGGGCATCACGTAGCGTGGCTTCACGAGGTTCAGCATCAGCTTCACCTCCTCCGCGTAGCCGTGCCCGGAGGCGTGCACCGGCGCCTCGCGCGGCGTGATCACCTCGCAGCCGATGTGGTAGAGGCGGTCGATCGTCTCGTTCACCGCGCGCTCGTTGCCCGGGATCGGCGTCGCCGAGAAGACCACCGTGTCGCCGCGCTTCAGCTGCACCTGCGGGTGGTCGCGGTAGGCCATCCGCCGCAGCGCCGACAGCGGCTCGCCCTGTGAGCCCGTGGAGATGATCACCACGCGCTCGTCGGGGAAGTCGTTGATCTCGCGCGGGCCCACGAGCAGGCCCTCGGGGATCTCGATGTGATCGAGGGTGCGGCCGATGCTGACGTTCTTGCGCATCGAGCGCCCCACAAGCGCCACCTTGCGACCGAGCGCCGCAGCCGCGTCCACCACCTGCTGCACACGGTGGATGTTCGAGGCGAAGCTAGTCACCACGATGCGCCCGTCGCAGCGTGAGAAGACCTCCTCGAGCGCCGGGCCCACGCCCGACTCCGACGGGCTGAAGCCCTGACGGTCGACGTTCGTCGAGTCCCCGCACAGCAGCAGGATCCCCTCGCTGCCCAGTTCCGCCAGCCGCGAGACGTCAGCCGGCTGGCCGTCCACCGGGGTCTGGTCGAACTTGTAGTCGCCCGTGAACAGCACCGTGCCGCGCTCGGTCTCGATCGCGACCGCGCAGGAGTCGGGTATCGAGTGGGTCATGTGCACGAGCTCGATCGAGAACGGCCCGGCCTCGATCGTCTCCCCAGGCTCCACCGATTCGAGCTCGATCTCCGTGAGCTTGTGCTCCTCGAGCTTCGAGCGCGCCATCGCGATCGTCAGCGGGCCGCCGTAGACCGGCGCGTCGAGGCGCGCACCGAGGTCGCGCAGCACCCACGGCAGCGCCCCCAGGTGGTCCTCGTGGCCGTGCGTCAAGATGATCGCCTCGATGTCCTCCGCGCGCTCGCGCAGGTAGCTGAAATCCGGCAGCACGAGGTCGATCCCGACCATCTCCGGCGTCGGGAAACGCAGGCCCACGTCGACCACGACGATTGCTCCGTCCTGCTCGAGGACGGTCATGTTCTTGCCGATCTCGCCCAGACCGCCCAGCGGCAGAACGCGCAGAGTCCCGCTCACGCGGGAGCGCCCGCGAGCAGGCCGTGGCGTTCGAGCATCGCCTTGATCTCGGCCTTCTCCTGGGACGTCGCCTCCACCAGCGGAAGGCGCAGGCCGCCGACCTCGTGGCCGAGCAGGTTGAGCGCGGCCTTCGTGCACGTCGGGTTCGAGGTCAGGAACAGCGTCCTGTAGACGTCGCGCAGCGACTCGTCGATGTCGGCGCGGTTCTCCGGCTCATCCACCATCCGGCGCATCTCGTTGCCGACGACGTGGCTCGCCACGAGGATCCCCCCGGCGCCGCCCATGTCGAGCGTGCGCGCGAGCGTGCCGTCGTCGCCGGCGTAGATCTCGAGGCCGTCGATCGGCTGCAGCTCCTCCGCGTTGGCCTGCTTCACGGCGCTGATGCCCTCGATCTGAGCGAGCTCCGCGAGCAGGTCCGGCGGCATGTTCGTGCCCGTGCGCGTCGGGATGTTGTAGAGGATCGTCGGTTTGTCGCTGGCCGCCGCGACCGCTTCGTAGTGGCGCCTCAGGCCGAGGCGGCTCGGTCGGTTGTAGTAGGGCGTCACGCTCAGCATCGCATCCGCGCCGAGCTCGGTCGCGCGTTCGGTGAGGTACACCGCCTGGCGCGTGTCGTTGGTTCCCGTGCCCGCGATGATGCTCTTTCCCGCCGGCCGCTCCGCGACGGCGAGCTCGATCAGGCCGAGCTGCTCCTCGTCTGTCAGCGTCGAGGCCTCCCCCGTCGTCCCCGCGACCACGAAGCCGTCCGAGCCGTTCTCGGCGAGGTGGCGCATCAGCGCCACGAACGCGTCGCCGTTGACCTGCCCCCGCTCGTCAAACGGGGTCACTATCGCTGTGAGGATCTCGCCGAGGGCACCCATATGGGCTTCAGTATCTCATGCGCGCGGAGCAGATTCCGCCCGCCCAGCTGTGGTACCTTCAGCGCGAGGGCACATAATTCTGCGCCGGGGACGCGAAGCCGTCCCGGCGCCGCGCAACTCCGGAGCACCGATGACGGCATGGGGGCCACGCATCGCAGGACGCGCCGTAATCGGCCGGCATCGGGCCGTGAACGGCGGAGCGAGAGCCACTACGTGCCCTGTGGACACGGAGGACACACCATGAATGGCAGACGCCTATTGCCGCTGTGCACGCTCGTCGCGCTCGCGGCCTTCGGGGGGCTCGCCTCGCCGGCGCTGGCGATGACGCCGTGCGAAGTCGTGAACGCGCGTACCCACGCCACCTACACCGAAGTGCAGCCGGGCGTAGACGAAGCCAAGCCCGGGGACCTGCTGAAGGTGAAGGGCAACTGCGAAGGCGCCACCTCGATCACGAAGAACCTCACGCTCCTCGGCGTGAGCACCGCCGGCGCCAAAGCAAGCCTCAACGGCGCGGGCGCGACCGTGGTGAGGGTGGCCGAAGGGGCTACCGTCGCGATCACGGGCCTCGTGATCAAGGGCGGCGGCCTCGGGGTCGATCTCGAATACGCGACGCTCACGCTCACGAGCTCGGAAGTCTCGGGCAACAGCGCCGACGGCATCTACGACGCCGGCGGGATACTCTCGATCACCAACTCGGCGATCGAAAACAACACGCCGGGGATCGCCTCCTACTACGCGTGGCTCACGCTGCACGGCTCGAAGGTCAACGCCAACGGCGAATTCGGCCTCTACGCCCAGCACAGCAACGTCTCGCTGAACTACAGCGAACTCGCATCGAACAAAGGAACCGGCATCTACGGCGAGTTCAACGACGCGCTCTCGCTCGCGAACTCGACCGTCCAGGACAACGAATCGAGCAACGCGGGCGCAGGGATCCACCTCGATCAGAGCTCGCTCGCGCTGACGGCGTCGTCAGTGAACGACAACGACTCGGGCGGCGGCGAAGGTGGCGGCATCTACCTCTACAGCGTCTCCGCTGCGTTGGTCGGCAGCTCGGTCCGAGACAACCTCGCCGCCGGCGCGGGCGGGGGAATCTATGGCCTCTACAGCGCGCTCACGCTGAAGAGTTCACGCGTGAACAAAAACGGCAGCGATGCAGAAGGCGGCGGGATCTATGCGCAGCATGGCTCGACGGCCCTCACCGCCTCCGAAGTGGCCGAAAACGCCGACTTCAGCTCAACGGGGCTGGGCGGCGGCATCTACACGCTGTACGGCACCGACACGCTCACGAACTCGACCGTGAAGAAGAACAAGGCGACATCCGCCGCCGGCATCTACGCCCACAGCGGACCGTTGAAGGTGACGTACACGACCGTCAGCTACAACGACACGACCGGCCCCGAAGGGGAGGGCGGCGGTATCTACATCTTCGAAACCTCGGGCACGATCACGAACTCCATGATCACGCAGGACGGCGCCGCCACCGGCGGTGGCGGCGTCTATGTTCTCGCCGGCAGCCTCTCGCTCGTCCACACGGCGCTGACCAGCAACGCCGGCACGGTCGGGGGCGGGGTCTGGAGCCAGGAAAGCTCCCTCGCACTGAGCGGCACGTCGTTCACCGCCAACATCGCGGAGTACGGCGGCGGCATCTATGTGCAGGGCAACTCGGCGTTGCTGAAGGAAGGCTCGAGCCTGAAAGCCAACATCGGGATCAAAGCGGGCGGCGGGATCTACATCCAGAACGGCACGGTCGCGCTGAACAACTCGACTGTCCTCAACAACACATCCGATGGTGGGCCCGGAAGCGGTGGCGGCATCTTCAAAGCAGGTGGCACGCTGAAACTGACGAGCTCTCCCGTCAGCGCGAACACCCCGGAAAACTGCCAGCCGGCGGAAATCTGCACCTGAGCTGCGGACCGGCGGGAGCGGCCGCGGAATAACCAACGACCCAGGCGGGGAAGGCCCGGCGTTCGCGGGCCTTCCCCCTCCCGTGCGCGGGTGCGCGCGCGGGCGCTAGAACAACAGGCTCTCGAGTCCGATCACCGGCGAGCGCTCGAGCTCGCCGACGCGGCGGATCGCGAGCAGCACGCCCGGCATGAATGACTCGCGCGCGATCGAGTCGTGGCGGATCGTGAGCGTCTGACCGAGGTCGCCGAGGATCACCTCCTGGTGAGCCACGAGCCCCGGCAGGCGAACCGAGTGGATCGGCGGGGCTGGGCCCCCGCTCGCCCGCGCCATCAGCTGGGCAGTCAGCTTGGCGGTGCCGCTCGGCGCGTCGAGCTTGCCGTCGTGGTGCAGCTCGATGATCTCGGCCTTCGCCATATGGCGAGCGGCCTCCGCGGCGAAGCGCATCATCAGCACCGCGCCGATCGCGAAGTTGGGGGCGATCAGGACGTTCGCGCCCGTCGCGTCCTCGAGCGGTGCGGGGTCGAACCCGGTGGTGCCGATCACGGCGTGGACCCCTGCTCGTACGCACGCCAAGGCGTTGGCGAGCCCCACCTCGGGCGTCGTGAAGTCAACCACCACGTCGGCGTTCGGGAGAACCTCCTCCAGCGCCGTGCCGAGCGCGGGATCCGCACGCCCAGTGAGCTCCATGTCGGGAGCGCCCTCCACCGCCTCGCACACCGTCGCCCCCATTCGCCCCGCGGCCCCCGACACGGCGACGCGGATCATGAGCGCCTCAGCGGCGACACCGCCTCGAGGAAGCGCTCGCGGCTCGGCCCGATCCCGGTGATCGAGAGCCCAGCCGGGGAGTACAGCTCGGCGGCGAGCTCGCGCACCTGCTCGATCCCGACGGCGTCGATGCGCTCGATCATCTCACCCACCGAAAGCACCGGCATCTCGTTCAGCAGTGCCGCGCCGAGCCTGCTCATGCGTGCGCCGGTGGACTCGAGGGCGAGCACGACACGGCCCTTCAGGTTCTCGCGCGAGCGCGCGAGCTCCTCCTCGCTGGCGGGGTCGATGACGCAGCGCTCGAGCTCCGCGGCGACCACCGACAGCGCCTCGCCGAGGTTCTCCGGGCGCGTGCCCACGTAGATCCCGATCTCGCCCGTGTGGGCGTGCAGGTTCGAGTAGGAGAAGACCGAGTAGGCCAGGCCGCGGCGCTCGCGCACCTCCTGGAAGAGGCGCGATGAGGAGGTTCCGCCGAGTACGCCCTCGAGCACGCGCAGAGCGAATCGGCGCTCGTCCTCGCGCGCGATCCCGCGACCGCCGATGCACACGTGGTACTGCTCGGTCTCTTTCTCGAGGAACTCGATGCGGGGAGCGAAGTCGGGCTTCGTCGCGACCGCGGTGAGCGCCGCCACGCCGTTGGGCCGCGTGCGCTCTGCGTCCTGCTCGAGCGAGGCCTCGCGCGCGCGACGAGCTCGAGCAGCTGCTCGTGATCGAGCGAGCCGGCGGCGGCGATCACGATGCTCTGCGGGCGGTAGCGCTCGGCGTGGAAGGCGGCGAGCTGCTCGCGCGTCACGCTCGCGATCACATCCCCGCGGCCGATCACCGGACGCCCGAGGGGGTGATCGCCGAAGACGGCCCGGCTGACGAGGTCGAACACGCGATCCTGCGGGTCGTCTTCGTACATCGCGATCTCCTCGAGCACCACCTCGCGCTCGGCCTCGAGCTCGCCGAAGCGCGGCTGCCAGATCATCTCGCCCATGACCGCGAAGGCGTGCTCGAGGTGGCCGTCGAGCACGCGCGTGTAGAGCGAGGTCGTCTCCTTGTCGGTCCCGGCGTTGATCTCCGCGCCCATCGCGTCGAAGATCTGGTCGATCTCCTCCGAGCCGTAGTGCTCGGTTCCGCGGAAGAGCATGTGCTCGAGCAGGTGCGAGATCCCCGCCTCGCTCTCGCGCTCGGCCGCGGAGCCGGTCGCCACCCAGAACCCGAGCGCGACAGAACGCACGCCGGGCATGCGCTCGCTGACGACGCGCACGCCCGACGGAAGCGTTGTCTGCTGATGCTCGGGAGGCGAGACCCGAGGCCCTGCGTCAGTCGCGGTCGCGCCCATGGCGGGGCCGGCCGGACCCCCTGCTCGGAGCGCTGTCGCCGCTGCGCCCGCGCTCACCGCGATCGCGGTCGCGGCCGTTGCGCGAAGGTCCGCGCGAGCCGCCCTCGCGTGGGCGACCGCCTCCGCCCCCGCCGCCGCCGCCGCCGCTGCCGACGCCCGCGAGTTCCGCGACCGACTTGCCCTGGACGTCGGGGTCGGCTGCGAGCCGCAGGCCGATGCGGCCGCGCTCGCGGTCGACCTCGACCACGCGCACGCTGACCTCGTCGCCGCGGTTCAGCACGTCCTCGACGCTCTCCACGCGCTCGCCGGGCGAGACGTTTGAGATGTGCAGCAGCCCGTCGGTGCCCTTCGCGAGCTCGATGAAGGCGCCGAAGGTGGTCGTCTTGACGACCTTGCCGACGTACTCGTCGCCTACCTCGACCTCCTTCATCATCATGCGGATCCGCTCCACGAGTTCGTCGCCGAGCTCGCCGTTGGTCGAGTAGATCAGCACCTGGCCGTCGTCGTTGACGTCGATCTGCGAGCCGAACTCCTCCGACAGGCCCCTGATCGTTTCGCCGCCCTTGCCGATCAGCAGGCCGATCTGCGAGGGGTCGATCTGGATCGTCTGGATCCTCGGCGCGTACAGGCTGAGCTGCTCGCGCGGTGTCGAGATGACCTCGGCCATCTTCCCGAGGATGAACGTGCGCGCCTCTTTGGCCTGCGCGAGCGCGTCGCGCAGGATGTCGAACGTGACACCGGTGATCTTGATGTCCATCTGCAGCGCGGTGATCCCGCGATCGGTGCCGGCGACCTTGAAGTCCATGTCGCCGAGGTGGTCCTCGACGCCGGCGATGTCGGTGAGCACGATGTAGTCATCGCCCTCCTTGATGAGGCCCATCGCGATGCCCGCGACCGGCCGCTTGATCGGCACGCCCGCGTCCATCAGCGCCAGCGAGGAGCCGCATACGCTCGCCATCGAGGACGACCCGTTTGACTCGAGGATGTCCGAGACGACGCGGATCGTGTAGGGGAACTCCTCGATCGAGGGCACCATCGGCACGAGCGCCCGCTCCGCGAGCGCGCCGTGGCCGATATCGCGGCGTTTGACGCCTCCCATCCTGCCCGCCTCGCCGACGGAGAAGGGCGGGAAGTTGTAATGGTGCCAGTAGTACTTTTTCGTTTCCAGGCCGAGCGTGTCGAGGCGCATCTCCTCCTTCAGCGTCCCGAGCGCGGCGACCGACAGCGCCTGTGTCTGCCCGCGCGTGAAGAGCGCGGAGCCGTGGGTGCGCGGCGTCACGCCGACTTCGATGGAGATGTCGCGGATCTCGCTCTCCGCGCGCCCGTCGGGGCGCTTCTTGTGCACCGCGATGCGCTCGCGGATGATCGACTTCTCGAGCTTTTCGAAGGCCTGCAGCGCGGCGGCGCGTCGTGTCCTGGAGGCGCCCTGCTCCTCCTCGGAGGCACCCTCGGGCGCAGCTGCGCCGAAGCGCTCGAGCACCGCGGTCTCGACCGCCTTCGTGGCCTCCTGGCGCTCGAGCTTGTCCTCGATCTGCGTCACGCGGTCGAGCTCCTCGCCGAACTCGGCGCGGATGCTGCCCAGCAGCTCCTCATCCACCGGTTTCGAGAGGAACGGTTTCTTCTCCTTGCCGACCTTCTCGGCAAGCTCGCGCTGCAGCGCACACAGCTTCTTGATCTCGGCGTGCGCGATGTCCAGAGCGTCGAGGATCTCCGCCTCGGGGATCTCGTTGGCGCCCGCCTCGACCATCAGGATCGCGTCTTCTGTCCCGGCGACCACCAGATCGAGGTCGGAGCGGTTGCCGTCCTCGTCGCCCTCGGCGAGCAGCTCCTGCTCCTTCGGGTTCACCACGAAGTTGCCGTCGACCTTGCCGATGCGCACCGCGCCCACAGGCGTGGGCATCGGGATGTCGGAGATCATCACCGCCGCGGAGGCGCCGTTCATCGCGAGGATGTCGTAGGGGTGGACGTGGTCGATCGAGAGCGGGATCGCCACGAGCTGGGTGTCGTAGCGCCAGTCCTTGGGGAACAGCGGGCGCAGCGGCCTGTCGATCATGCGCGCCGTCAGCGTCGCCTTCTCTCCCGGCCGGCCCTCGCGCTTGAAGAAGGAGCCCGGGATCTTGCCGGTGGCGTACATGCGCTCCTCGACGTCCACCGTCAGCGGCAGGAAGTCGACGTCGCGCAGCGAGCCTGCGACCGCCGTGGCGAGCACCATCGTGTCCCCCTGCCGAACTACCACCGACCCGGAGGCCTGCTTCGCCATCCTGCCGGACTCAAACGAAATCTCGCTGCCCGCGATCTGCGCGGACACGCGCGTTGCTCCGTCACTACCCATATTCACTGCCTTCCCGGTGCGCCGGTCGGTCGGCGGACCACATCACGTTTCATCTATTCCGAACCTATCGGAGCTTAGCGAACGCGAGTTCGCCGTCGCCGGCGCTCGACGCTCAGGCCTGCGCATCCTCCGGGAAGGCATGCGTGAGCCCTTCGCGCAGCAGCTCGAGCGGCGGCAGCTCGCCCGGCGAGGCGGCCTGGTGGCTCCAGCGAACGGTGCCGTCGGGCCCCGTGATCACGAGCGCGCGCTGGGGAAAGCCGCCCTCGTGGAGCACGCCGAAGGCCCTGCAGGCCGCGCCCTTGGGCTCGAAGTCCGATAGCTGCTCGCTGCCCACGCCGAGCTTCTCGCGGAAGGCCGACTGCGCCCAGGTGGAGTCGCAGGAGACGCCGTAGAAGTCCACCCCGCGCTGCGCGAGCTCGAGCCGCAGCGGCTCGTAGATCTGGAGCTGGTCGGTGCAGACCGGGCTGAAGGCGAAGGGATAGAAGACGAGCACCGCCCTGCTCCCCAGGAGGTCGCGGTCGCTGAAGCTCTCGCCGCTCGCGCGTGCGAGCTCGAAGGGCGGAACGGCCGCCCCGGCCGCCAGCACCGTCACTACTTGCGCAGGCCGAGCTCTTTGATCAGCGCGCGGTAGCCCTCGAGGTCCTCGCGCTGGAGGTAGTCGAGGAAGCGGCGGCGCTTGCCCACGAGCATCAGCAGGCCGCGGCGCGAGTGGTGGTCTTTGCCGTGCTCGCGCAGGTGCTCGGTCAGGTGGTTGATGCGCTCCGTGAGCAGCGCCACCTGCACCTTCGTCGAGCCCGTGTCCTGCTCGCCCGCGCCGAACTGCGAGGCGATCTCGCGCTTGCGCTCGCTTGTCAGGATCGGCATCGCAGGCACGGTAGCAGACACCTGTGGGCGCTTGGCGGGCCTGCAGGGCGCCCGCGGCGGGTCCCTGGGAGCGTTTCCGGCGCCCTAGCCGGCGGCGATCTCGCGCGTGCGCTGCACGTCGCGGCGTATCTGCTCGATTAGCGAGGAGGCGTCGTCGAAGCGCCGCTCGCCGCGCAGACGCGCGAGGAAGTCGAGCTTCAGCTCGCTGCCATAGAGGTCGCCGTCGAAGTCGAGCACGTAGGCCTCGATCAGCTCGCCGCGACCGGTCTGGAAGGTGGGTCGCACCCCGATGCTCACCGACGCGGCCCGCGGGCTTAGGCCCGGCGCGCTCGCGATGCAGGCGTAGACGCCGTGCCCGGGGCAGACGAGCGTCTCCTGGGGAAGCAGGTTGGCCGTCGGGAAGCCGAGCTCGCGCCCGCGCGCGTCGCCATGGAGCACCTCGCCGCGCAGCTGGAAGGGCTCGCCGAGGAGGCGGTTGGCGTGCTCGAGCTCACCGGCGAGCAGCAGGCCGCGAATGTGGCTCGAGGAGACGATCTCGCCGTCGATCTCGAGCAGCGGGTGAACGACCGTCTGAAAGCGCGCATCGGCGCGCAGCAGCGCCGCGTCGCCCTGCGCACGCGCGCCGAAGCGGAAGTTCTCGCCGACGGAGACGAGCTCCGCGCCGAGCGCGCCGACGAGCACGGCGTCGATGAAGTCGGCGGCGCTGCGCGCGGCGAATGCGGCGTCGAAGGGGATCACGATCATCTCCTGCACGCCGAGCGAGGCGACGAGCTCGGCCTTGCGCTCGGGCGTGGTCAGCAATCTCGGCGTGTGCTGCGGGGAGACCACCGACACCGGGTGCGGGTCGAAGGTGAGCACGCTGTCTGCCCCCGCGATCACCTCGCGGTGCCCGAGATGCACGCCGTCGAAGGTGCCGACAGCGACGCGGCGGCCGTCTGCGCGCTCGACGTCGGGCAGGCTGATCACCTTCATCTCCGCGCAGAGCCTAGTGCGGGACGCTGCCGCGGGCCCCGGCGCGCGCGCCTGCCAGCGCGCTCTCACGCCCCAGCGATGCACGCGCCCGCTCGAGCGCGTCCTCGAGGGCGATCAGCGGCGGATCTCTCCAGGGTTGATCGCGTACGGGCGGCGGACAGGCATCGCGTACGTCGAACGGCCCGATGCGGGTGCGGCGGAGCTCCAGGCAGTAGGCGTCGTGCAGGTCGGAGATCAGCGAGCGCACGTATGTCCCCGAGCCGCACTCGATCTCGAAGCAGGCCCGCGGGAGCGTCTCGAGCGGGTCGTGCGCGTGGACCTGCTCGCGCCAGATCTGCTCGAAGCGGGTGACGGTCACGGTGCGCGGGGGCGTCTGGAAGCTCTCGCCGCGGCGTGCGCGGCGGTAGGCGCGCTCGCCCCCCACCTTCACCGCAGAGTGCAGCGGCGGGCGCTGCGTGATCGTCCCGAGCGGGAGCTCGGGAGGATCGGGCGGGATGCGGCCCGTGAGCGCCACCTCGCCCTCTGGGTCGCCGGTGGTCGACGTCGCCCCGAGCCGCGCCACCGTGCTGTAGGCCTTGGGCAGCGCCATGAACTCCGACTGCGATTTGGTGGCGCGGCCGAGCAGCACCACGAGCAGGCCGGTCGCGAAGGGGTCGAGCGTGCCCGCGTGCCCGGTGCGCTGGCGGCCCAGCGCGCGCCTGACGGCGGCGACGACGTCGTGCGAGGTCACACCGGCGGGCTTGTCGATCAGCAGCACGCCCTCCAGCGGCGCGCGCTCCTCGCCGGGCGGGCGCTCAGGCAAGCGATCTGGCCGCGGAGCGTCCGTTGGCGGCGTGCTCGCGCTGAGCGGCGATCTGGCTGCGCAGGAAGGCGACGAGATCCGCGGAGTCGAGCGTCGTGGAGAAGCCGGCCGCACGCGGATGCCCACCGCCGCCCTGCGCGCGTGCGATCACGGACACGTCGACCTCGTCGTCGGTGGCGCGCAGCGATACTTTGCGCTGTCCGAGGCGCTCCCCCGCGAGGATCTCGCGCACGAGCGCGGCGACCTTCGTGCCCTGGAGCGAGCGCAGATGGTCGATCACGCCCTCGGACTGGCTTTCCTCGGCGTGCGCCTGCGCGAAGTCGTCGGCGCTCAACTCGATCATCGAGAGCTCGCCGCCGTCGTAGCGCTGGATGCGCGCGAGCGCGATCGCCAGCAGCGCGATCCTCGAGGGTGGCATGTCCTCATACAGGCGTTTGTAGATCCCGGGCACGTCGACTTCCGCTTCGATCAGCTCGGCGGCCATCAGGTGTGCGCGCGCGGTGGTGCTGTCGTACATGAAGCGCCCGGTGTCGGTGATGAGGCCGATGTAGAGCGCTTCGGCGATCTCCGGCGTGATCGCGAGGTCCAGCCCGTGCATCAGGTCCCAGATCATCTCGGCGGTGCAGGAGGCGTCGGCGAGGACGTAGTTGAGCGTGCCGAAGTGGGTGTTGTCGTGGTGGTGGTCGATGTTCAGCAGGTGCGCGCCGTCGCGCAGCACGCTCGCGGAGTTGCGGTCGATGTTGCCGCAGTCGAGGAACACGACGGTGCGTTCGGCGATGTCCTCGGGCGCCTGCTCGATCAGCCCCTCGAGCGCGAACATGTCGTACTCGGGCGGCAGCGGCAGGTCGTCGCGGGAGATGAACATCGGCGCGTCCTTGCCGAGCAAGACGAGCAGCCGGTGCATCGCCACGAGCGAGCCGAGCGCGTCGCCGTCGGGGTTCTCGTGGGTGGCGAGCACGAAGCGCGAGTCGCCGCGGATGTGCTCGAGCACGCGCTCGCGCGCGTCCGCCCCGGTGCGAGCGTCGTTGCCGGCGCCGCTCTGGAGGTCCTGGCCGCTCACTTGCTGCCGATCTGGTCGAGCAGCTGCTCCACGCGCATCGCGCGGTCAGTCGTCTCGTCGTAGAGGAACTCGAGCGCGGGCGTGTGCTTCAGGCGCAGCTCGCGCGCCAGGCGCGCCTGCAGGTAGCCGTGCGCGCTCTGGAGACCCGCGAGCGTGAGCGCGCGTTCCTCCTCGCTGGAGGCGCGGCCGTGCTCGCCGAGGACGCTCACGTAGACGCGCCCGTGGCGCAGGTCGGGGCTGGTGCGGACGTCGGTGACGGTCACGAAGCCGACGCGGGGGTCCTTCAGGGCGCCCGCGACGGCGTCTGCGATCACCTGGCGGATCGCCTCATCGACCCGGCGCATGCGTGAGGTGCTCATCGTATTTCTCCAATTCCCCGCCCGGCCGCGGGTCCCTGCCCCGTGGCTCGCGCCGCGCCTTAGGAGGACAGCTCGCGCTCGACCTGGCGCGTCTGGTAGGTCTCTAGCACGTCGCCCTCGTGCACGTCCTGATAGTTGGTGAGCACGATCCCGCACTCGAAGCCGGCGCTGACCTCTTTCGCGTCCTCGTTGAAGCGGCGCAGGCTCTCGATGGTGGTGTCGTAGATGACGGTGCCCTCGCGGACGACGCGTACGCGCGCGCCGCGCGCGACCAGGCCATCGGTGACGATGCAGCCCGCGATCGTGCCGATGCGCGACGCTTTGAAGAGCGTGCGCACCTCGGCCTGGCCGAGCGGCGTCTCGACCTCGGCGGGCTCGAGCATGCCCTGCATCGCGCTGCGCAGCTCTTCGATCGCGCGGTAGATGACCGAGTAGGAGCGAATCTCGACGCCCTCGCGGTCGGCGACCTGACGCGCGTCCCCGACGGGCCGGACGTTGAAGCCGAGGATGACGCCCTCGGAGGCGGCGGCGAGCATGACGTCGGACTCGTTGATGCCGCCGACGCCGCGGTGGATGACGTTGACCTTGACCTCCTGCTGGGGCAGCTTTGCGATCTCGTCCTCGATCGCCTCCAGCGAGCCGGCGACATCGGCCTTGACGACGAGCGCGAGCTCCTTCACCGCGCCCGCCTGCGCGAGCTTGAAGACGTCTTCGAGGGAAACCTTGCGGCCGGAGCGGCGCGCGAGCGCCTCGGTCTTCAGCCGGTTCGCGCGCTCACCCGCGAGCTGCCGCGCGCGGCGCTCGTTTTCGACCACGCGCACGATCTCGCCGGCCTCGGGGATGCCGTCGAAGCCGAGCACCTCGACGGGCTGACCGGGCAGCGCGCGTTTCAGCTTGCCGCCCAGGAAGTCGTGCATCGCGCGCACGCGCCCGAAGTGCGCGCCGGCGACGAGCGCGTCGCTCACGCGCAGGGTGCCACGCTGGATCAGGATCGTCACGACGGGGCCGCGGCCGGGGTCGAGCTTGGACTCGATCACCGTGCCGGAGGCGTCGGTCTCGCGGTTCGCCTTCAGCTCCTCGAGGTCGGTGACGACCTGGATCGTCTCGAGCAGCGACTCGAGGCCCTCGTGGGTCTTGGCGCTGACGTTCACGAACTCGGTGTCTCCGCCCCACTCGGCTGGCTGCAGGCCGAGCTGGGTCATCTCGGTGCGCACGCGGTCGGGCTGCGCGCCCTCCTTGTCGATCTTGTTGACCGCGACGATGATCGGCACTTCGGCGGCCTTCGCGTGGTCGATCGCCTCCTCGGTCTGCGGCTTCACGCCGTCGTCTGCGGCGACCACGATGACGGCGAGGTCGGTGACGCTCGCGCCGCGCGCGCGCATCGCCGTGAAGGCCTCGTGGCCGGGCGTGTCGAGGAAGGTGATCTCTTTGCCGCTGTGACGGACCTGGTAGGCGCCGATGTGCTGGGTGATGCCGCCGGCCTCGCCCGCTACGACCTCGGTTTCGCGGATCGCGTCGAGCAGAGATGTCTTGCCGTGGTCGACGTGGCCCATGATCGTGACGACGGGCGGGCGCTCGATGAGGTCCTCCTCGGCGTCCTCGAAGACCGGCTCGACCTCCACGTCGTCGGCGGCGTGGACGATCTCGACTTCCTTCTCGAACTCGTCCGCGATCACCTGGATGGCGTCGTCGGAGAGGGTCTGCGTGAGCGTCGCCATCTCGCCGAGGGACATCAGCTTCTTGATCACGTCGGGGACGGCCACGCCGAGGTACTCGGCGACGTCCTTCACGGTCGAGCCCGAGTTCACGCGGATGAGGTCGGTGGCCTCCATCGCCGCGTGGTCGATCGGCGCGATCGTCTCGTCGTAGGTGCCGCGCCGGCGACGCCCGCGGCGGGGCCGGCGCTGGGGCTGGTTGGAGGGTCCGCCCTGCTGGCGGCGCGAGGCCTGCGAGTCGATCACGACGCGCCTGCGCCCGCCGGGACCGATGTCCCCGGGTGTGCGCTCGCCGGTGCGCGAGTCGCGCGTGGGGCGCACGCGCTCGGCCTGCGCAGCGGCGGCGCTGGGGTTGGCGCCTGCGCTGGGGGCGGCCGGGTTGACGCCGTCGGCGGGCGCGGGGTGCGGGGCGGCGGGCGCCTGCGGGGTCGCGGCGGCCTGCGCCGCGGGTGCGGGTGCGCCGGCGCGTGCCTGCGCGGGGGCGCTCTGCGCGCGGGCTGGCGCAGCAAGCGGGTTGACGGCGTCCGTGTTCACGGCGTCGGCTGCGGGCGGCGCGGCGCTCTGCCGTGCCGTTGGCGCCGCGGGCGCGGTTGCGCTCCCGCCGGCGGATGCGGGCGTGGCTTTGGCAGCAGCGGGAAGCGTGGCGGTGGCTACGGCCGCGCTGCCGTTGGCGGCGGCTTTGCCGTTGGGGCTGGCGGCGGGGAGGCCGAGCGCCTTCAGTGCACTCGCCTCCTCGACGGAGGACGCGGCGGCCTTGGCCTCGATCCCGGCGGCGTGCAGCTTGGCGAGCAGCTCCTTGCTGGTGAGGCCCTGCTCCTTGGCTATCTCGTGTACGCGCTTCTTGCTCATCGGCAGTTCGATTCTACGAGTTCGGAGGAGACGGTCACGCTCGCGCGCAGCGCCCGCGGAAGCGCCTTTCGGCGCAGCGCGAGCGCGAGGCAGGCGGCCTCGGGGCGCCCGCTGCGCTCGTCGAGGCAGAGGTAGGCGCCACGGCCGGGCAGCCTCGCCTCATGGTCGGCGACGGCTTCAGGCGCGGCGCCGTCCTCGACGCGGTCGCGCAGGCCGATCCGCAGCAGCTCTGACTTGGGGGCGGTGCGCCCACAGCCCACGCAGCGTCGCCGCGGGAGGGCGCGGGAGGGCAGGCGGGCGGGCGTTCTGGTTTCGCGGGAGCCGGCGGGCGCTATGAGGCCTGCTCCTCGGCGGCCTGGGGCACCACTCCGCCGTCGGGCTCGGCGTCGGGAACGAAGGCGAGCCCGTCGGCGTCGGCGTCGGCGGCCTCGGCCTCGCCCAGGTCCCGCGACTCGAGCAGGGACGGCGAGGCGGCGTCGAGCTGCTCGGGCGTCATCGTGACCTCGGCGGGAGGCGGTTCCTCGGCGGCAGCGGCTTCGACGGCTGCTCCGTCGTGCGAACCGGCGAGGTCGGCGACGTTGTCGGTGGCGATGGCGGCGAGCGCCTGGTGACTTTCCAGTCCGCAGTAGCGCGAGCCGGGCAGGGAGGCGTTCGGGCAGCGACGGCCGTTGGAGAGAACGGCGGCGCAGCGCCCGGCGAGCTCCTCCTCCTCGTAGCCGTGCTCGGCCTCCTCGGCGGCGAACTCGGTCTCGGAGCGGATGTCCACGCGCCAGCCGGTGAGGCGGGCGGCGAGGCGCGCGTTCTGCCCTTCGCGCCCGATCGCTAGCGAGAGCTGGTCGTCGGGCACGATCACGGTGGCCTGCTTGGCCTCGTCGTCGACGAGCACCTCGCGAACGCGGGCGGGTGAGAGAGCCTTGGCGACGAAGCGCGCGGGCTCCTCGTTGAAGGGGATGATGTCGATCTTCTCGCCGCGCAGCTCGGAGACGACCATGCGCACGCGCGAGCCGCGCGGTCCGACGCAGGCGCCGACGGGGTCGACGCCGTCGGTGTGCGAGATGACGGCGATCTTGGAGCGGTAGCCGGGCTCGCGCGCGACGTTGGCGATCTCGACGAGGCCGTCGGCGATCTCGGGAACCTCGAGCTCGAAGAGCTTCTTGATCAGCTCGGGGTCGCGCCTGGAGACGATGATGGCGGGACCCTTGCTGGAGGGCGAGACCTCCTTGATGACGGCCTTGATGCGCTGCGAGTGGTCGTAGCGCTCGCCGTCGACCTGCTCGGACTTTGGCAGCAGCGCCTCGACGCGTTCGCGCAGCTGCACGAGCGTGTAGCGCGAGTCGGACTGCTGCACGATCCCCGTGATGAGCTCGCCGACGCGGTCGCGGTACTCCTCGAACATCATGTCGCGCTCGGCCTCGCGGATGCGCTGGAGGATGACCTGCTTGGCGGTCTGCGCGGCGATGCGGCCGAAGTCGTCGGGGGTGACGTCGCGCTCCTCGATCTGGTCGCGGTATTCGGCGAACTTCTTGGGGTCGATTTCGGGTTCCTCTGGTTCGCGCATCTCCCCCGTCTCGGGGTCGACCGTGGTTTCCTCGTCGATCGTCTCGACGATCAGGTGCGCCTCCAGACGTTCCGGGATGATCAGTTCGATGACCCTGAAGTCGGCGGTCTCGCGGTCCATCTCGACGCGCGCGTACTTGGCGGAGTCGGGCTGCTTCTTGTAGGCGGACAGGAGCGCGTCCTCGAGCGCGACCATCAGCTTCTCGGGCTCGATTCCCTTCTCGCGCGCAAGCGCGTGCATGGCATCAAGGATTTCGCGTGACACGGTGTCCTCCCTCTACTCCTCGATCAGATTCGAACGGCGGATCTCCGAGTAGGGGATCGCGATGACGCCGTCGTGGGCGGCGAGCAGGACCTCCTGCTCCGATGCCCCGACAAGCTCGCCCGTGAAGCTGTGCGCTGGCGGGCGCTGCCCGACCGGCAACGGGTGGCGTGCACGTACGCGCGCGCGGCGGCCGACGAAGCGGCGGAAATGCGCCGGCTTCGTGAGCGGGCGCTCTGTGCCGGGCGAGGAGACCTCGAGCGAATAGCGCTCGCGCAGGTCGGAGAGCAGCATGGTGACGCGCTCGCACATGGCGAGCGTGACTCCGTGCGGGTGATCGATGAAGACGCGCAGGCAGCGACCGCCGGCGACCTCGGCGAGAAGCACCTCTATGTCGGGCTCGCTGGCGGCGAGCCGTCTCTCTATGTCTGCTTGCAAAGAATTCGTCAAAGCCACTCCTAGAACAAAAAAAAGCGGGCGGGCGCCCACTTTCAGATACTGCTGCCGACACCCGATGCGACGGCCGAAAGCTGTGCTTTCAGGATAGCGCGTCTAGCGCGCGGCGTCGCGGCGCGCGCGGTCGCGATAGCGCCGATAGTCCTCGCGCTCGGGGCGCAGCGAGCAGGCGAGCGCGAGCGGTTGACAGGCCTCGCGATGGCGCCCGAGGAGCTGCATCGAACGACCGAGGCAGAAGAGCGCGTAGTCGTTCGTGGGCGCGCTCGCGGCGACCGCCTGGAACTCCGCGGCGGCGCCCGCGTAGCGGCGCGCGTGGAAGAGCGCACGCCCGAGCGCCTCGCGTATCGAGGCCTTGTCGGGCTCGAGGTCGCGCGCCTTTTCGAGCGGCACGATGGCGGAGTGGTGGTCGCCGTGCTCGAGCAGCTCACAGCCCCGCTGATAGAGGTCGTAAACGCTCTCCATCAGGCCATTTTACGTGCTCGTACGCAGCTCTTCCACGGTGTCGAGGATGGCCTCTGCGACGAGCAGCTTGCTGGTCCGCGCGACGTGTCGCTGCTGGAGGTGGGAGCCGTCGCGGCTGGCGTGCAGGATCGTGATCTCGTTGCTGAGAGAGTCAAAGCCGATGTCCGCGCGCGAGATGTCGTTGAGCACGAGCGCGTCGAGCCGCTTGGCGCTGAGCTTTGCGGCGGCGTCCGCGAGCCTGTCCGCACCGTGCTCGGCGGCGAAGCCGACGAGGGTCTGGTCCTCGCGCCTGCTCTCGGCGAGCCCGGCGAGGATGTCGGGCGTGGGCTCGAGCGTGAGCTCGAGCACCGCGCGCCCGGCCTTCTTGATCTTGCCGGCGCTGGCGGCGGTGGGCGCGAAGTCGGCGACGGCGGCGGCCATCAGCAGCACGTCGCAGGCGGGGAACTCCTGCGCGCATGCGCTCTGCAGCTGCTGCGCGCTTGCGACGTCGATGCGCGTGACGCCGTCGGATGCGGTGAGCGCGACGTTCGCGCTCAGTAGCACGACATCGGCGCCGCGCTCGTGCGCGGCCTGCGCGAGCGCGAGCCCCATGCGCCCGGAGGAGCGGTTGCCGATGAAGCGCACGCTGTCGATCGGCTCGCGTGTGCCCCCGGCGGTGACGAGTACGCGCAGGCCAGTGAGCAGGGAGCGCGCCGGCTCCGCCGGCGTGGGGCGCGCGTGGCTGTCCTCGTCGGCAGGCTGGGCCGCTGCGGCTGGTGCGAGCACGGCGGGGTGCGCGGCGGAGAGCAGCGCCTCGCAGACCTCGAGCAGCCGCGTGGGCTCTGCCAGGCGCCCGACGCCGTGCTCGCCGATGGATGCGAGCCGCCCGGCGTCCGGCTCGACGATGCTCGCGCCGCGCGCCCTCAGGGTGTCGAGGTTGGCCTGCGTGGCCGCGTGCTCGTACATGCGCGCGTTCATCGCGGGCGCGATCACGAGCGGGCAGGCGGCGGCGAGCGCGGCGCTCGTGAGCAGGTTGTCGGCGAGGCCGGCGGCGAGCTTGGCGATCGTGTTGGCGGAGGCGGGCGCGATCAGGTACAGGTCGGCGTTGGCGACGAGCTCTAGGTGGCTGAGCGGCTCGTGCGGCGGCGGCTGCTGGCCGGGGAAGGCGCCGCGTGCGGGGTCGCGCTGGAACTCGGAGACGAGCACGGGCGCCCCGGTGAGCGCGGCGAATGAGGCCTCGCCGACGAAGCGACGGCTGTTCGGCGACTGCAGCACGCGCACGGCGTGCCCGTGCGCGGTCGCCTCGCGGATGAACTCGAGCGCCTTGTATGCGGCGATGCCGCCGCTTACGCCGAGCAGGATCCGGGACATGGCCCTTCGAGTTCTACGACCAGCGCGCGCCGCGGGCAAGCGGCGGGCCCGCTCTTGCGGGCTGCCGCGCTAGCGGTAGTGGTACTTCATCTTGCCGCCGGCTATCTCCTCGAGCGCGATCGTGAGATAGTTTTTCGAGGCGGTCTCGATCATCGGCGGGGGAAACTCGTCGAAGGTGCCCTCGCCGAGGTTGTGGTAGTAGCTATTGATCTGGCGCGCGCGCTTGGCGGCGACGATCACGCCAGCGTAGTTTGAATCGACCTGCTCGAGCAGGTTGTCTATGCGTGGGGAGATCACACTCACCGCCCTAGCGTGACACATTCGGGCCGCCGACCCGGTCCTGGCGCGTGATCGGCGCTCAGCCGAGCCGCTCTTGCACGATCGCGGTGAGCGCGTCGAGGGCGTGCTCGAGGTCGTCGTTGACGACCACGTATCCGAACTCGGGCTGTGCGGCGAGCTCCCCCTGCGCGACGGCGAGGCGGCGGTCGACCTCGCGCTCGTCGTCGGTGCCGCGCCCGCGTAGGCGCTCTCGCAGCACCTCGAGCGAGGGCGGCGCGATGAACACCTGGACCGCCTCGGGCATCGCGGCGCGGACCTGGCGCGCTCCCTGCACCTCGATCTCGAGCACCACCGGGATGCCCCTGCGCGTGCGCTCCTCGAGCTCGGAGCGCAGCGTGCCGTAGCGGCGGCCGGCGTAGTCGGCGTGCTCGACGAAGCGACCCTCCGCGAGCAGCTCGTCGAAACGCTCCGGGCCGAGGAAGTGGTAGTCGACGCCGTCGCGCTCGCCGGGCCTCGGCGCGCGCGTGGTGGCGGACACGGACAGCTCGAGCTGCGGAACGCGCTCCATCAGCCCGCGGATGAGCGTGCCCTTGCCGACGCCAGAGGGACCGGTGATGACGAACACGTCTGCCACAGCAGGGCGAGAGGCTAGTGCTGGCTGCGGTAGGAACCGCTCGAGCTCACCGCGCGGGCCGCGGCGAGGGGGCGCTCTAGTGGTGCAGCAGCGAGATCAGCTCGCTGCGCTGGCGTTCGGAGAGCCCGCCGATCGTCTTGCTCGGAGCGATCCGGCAGTGGGCAAGAATCTTGTTCACCTTCACGCGCCCGTACTTCGGTACCGCGAGCAGCATGTCGAAGACCTTCGCGGTCTCGACGTACTCGGGGGGATCGAGCAGCAGTGAGTGGATCGTGCGCCGACCGGACTTCAGGTCGCGCTTCAGTTGCGCCCGCTGGATGCGAATCTGGTTGGCGCGCGCGAGCGCATCCATTCTCTGATTGAGAGACCGCTCCGGGGCGGTGGAGGCGTGAGAGGACGTCGTGCCCGTCGCCGTCGTCATGGCCGGCGAGTCTACACGCATGGGCGGGACGATCAAGGCGAAGTCGCTAATTCACCTACACCTCAACCTGAGGTGTAGCCGTGAGGGCTGTCTTTGATCGTCGCAGACGCCGGTTTGCAGGCATTTTGCCTAGACGCGCACGGGACCCACGCCGCCGCTCGGACGCGCCGCGGACTCCGGCGGTGTAGAGCGCTCCGCGCTCCACCGAGGCGGCGCGCCGATCGCCTCGAGCCCCTGCGCGATGCGCCGCCCCGCGAGCGGATCGCGGAAGCTCTCGGTGCCGACCGCGACCAGCGCGGCGCCGGCCTCGAGCAACTCGCGCGCGTGCCCCGCGCTCTGCACCCCACCCATCCCGACGATCGGTATCTGCACGCGGGCGGCGACGGCCGCGACCTGGGCGAGGGCGACCGAGCGCAGCGCGGGGCCGGAGAGCCCGCCGCTGCCGCCGCCGAGCCAGGGGCGCGCGGACGCGGTCGGGCCGCCCGGCGCCACGCCGGCTGTCGCGCGCTCGCGCAGCGCCGGTGCGAGCGCCATCGCGCGCAGCGTGTTGATCAGCGACACCGCGTCCGCGCCGGCCTCCTCGGCCGCCCGTGCGCAGGCGGCGACGTCGGCCGTGTTGGGGGTGAGCTTCACGATCAGGGGCTTCTCGGTGAGCGGCCGCAGCTCGCGTACGACGCGCTCGAGCTGCCTGGGGTCGGCGCCGATGTCGAGGCCCGTGCGCACGTTCGGGCAGGAGACGTTGAGCTCGATCGCGGCGATCTCCGGGCGCTCTCCGCATGCTGCCACCAGCCGCGCGAGCTCGGCGGCGCTCGCTCCCATGACGTTCGTGAACAGCGGCACGCGACGCGCTTCGCTGTCGCGCTCGAGCCCGCGTGTGCACAGCCGCGATAGCGCCGGCAGGTCCTCGGCGAGGTAGCGCTCGAGGCCCTTGTTCGGCAGTCCGATCGAGTTGATCACGCCGTCGCCGAGCTCCCAGACGCGCGGCGGCGGGTTGCCCGCGCGCGGCTCGAGCGTGATCGTCTTCGAGACGTAGGCGGCGAACGGGAAGTCCTCCGCGATCTCGGCGCCGAAGGCGGTGCGCGCTGCGAGCGCGTCGAAGGTGCCCGAGCCGTTGATCACACGGTGCGCGAGCGCGATGCCGCAGAACTCGACGCTCATGCGGGCGCACCCGCGTGCTCCTCCACGCAGGCGAGTTGCGCGGCGTCCAGCACGGGGCCGTCGAGGCAGACGCGCACGTAGCCGCCCGCGCGCAGCGGTACGACGCATCCGAAGCAGGCACCGAAGCCGCACGCCATCGGCGCCTCGAGTGCGAGCTGCGCGGGCACGTCCGCCGCGGCGGCGCCGGCGCGCACGCTCTCGAGCATCGCGACGGGGCCGCACGCGTACAGCGCGGCGTGCGCGTCGCGTGCGAGCTCCTCGGCCAGCAGGTCGGTGACGAGGCCGTGGTGCCCGACGCTGCCGTCGTCGCTGGCGATCAGCGCGCCTGCGAGCAGCCGCGCCGAGAGCGCACGTTCACGGTCGCGGAATCCGAGCAGCACGGTCGGGGTGAGACCGTCCGCGAGCAGCGCCTCTAGCAGGATCGCGAGCGGCGCGATGCCCACGCCGCCTCCGACGAGGATCGCGCGCCGCCCTTCCGGCGGTGCGCTGAAGCCGTGGCCGAGCGGTGCGAGCGTCCACACCCGCTGCCCCGGCTCGAGCTCGCACAGCACGCGCGTTCCCGGGCCGACGTCCTCGAGCAGGAACAGCGCGCTGCCCTCTTGCCAGCCGGCGTAGGAGAGCGCGCGTGCGAGGTAGGGGCGTCCGTCCTCCCCCCCTCCCCAATGCTCTGCGGCAAGCATCGCGAACTGCCCCGCGGCGGGCGCGGGCCCCTCGGGGTCGGCGAGCGTGAGCAGCTGGTAGGCGCCGATCCGCTCGTTCGCGCTCACCTCGAGCAGCCGGCGCTCGCTGGGGGCGCGCACGCGCGCGGATCCGTTCACGCCACCCCCACGCCGCGCTCAGCGCCCGCGGCCGCGGAGCCCGCTGCCGCGGAGCTCGCGGGACGGGCGTTGTGCAGCTCCTGCAGGCAGAGCACCTCGGGCTCGCCGTAGCGCAGCGAGCTCGCGATCGCACGCGCCGCGGAGGCGCCGGCGGCGATCGTCGTGAGGCAGGGGATCCCATGCGTGACCGCACAGCGTCTGATCTCGCGCCCGTCGCTGCGCGCGCCGACACCCGTGGGCGTGTTGATCACGAGGTCCACCTCTCCCTGCTCGATCCAGTCGAGCACGTGCGGGGAGCCCTCGCCGATCTTGTTCAGGCGCGTCACGGGAACTCCCATCCGCGCGATCGCCTCCGCCGTGCCACGCGTGGCGAGGATGCGAAAGCCGTTGTCATGCAGCGTCTGCGCGATGCCTCCGGCGGCGGTCTTGTCAGCGTCGGTGACGGTGATGAAGACGGTCCCCGAGGAGGGCAGCGGCACTCCGGCGGCGGCCTGCGCCTTCGCGAACGCGCTCGGGAAGTCGCGCGCGATGCCCATCACCTCCCCGGTCGAGCGCATCTCGGGGCCGAGCAGCGCGTCGGAGCCCTCGAAGCGGTCGAACGGCAGCACCGCCTCCTTCACCGAGACGTGCTCGCCGAAGCCCACGCCCTGGCGCTCGGCCGGCAGTCCGAGCGCGGAGATCGGCTCGCCGAGCATGATCCTGCAGGCGAGCTTCGCGAGCGGCAGGCCGACGGCCTTGGAGACGAAGGGCACCGTGCGTGAGGCGCGCGGGTTGGCCTCGATCACGTACAGCTCACCGGCACGGATCGCGAACTGCACGTTCAGCAGGCCCACGACGCCGATTCCGAGCGCGATCGCGCGGGCGGCCGCGCGGATCTGCTCGAGCATCTCCTCGCCGAGCGAGTGCGGTGGCAGCACGCAGGCGCTGTCGCCGGAGTGCACACCGGCCTCCTCGACGTGCTGCATGATGCCGCCGATCCAGACCTCGCGGCCGTCGCAGAGGGCGTCCACGTCGACCTCGACGGCGTCCTCGAGGAAGCGGTCGAGGTAGATGCTGCCGCCGCCGTCGCTCGGGGTCTCGCGGCGCAGGTAGTCGGCGAGGTCCGCGCGCGAGTAGACGATCTCCATCGCCCTGCCGCCGAGCACGTAGGAGGGGCGCACGAGCAGCGGGAAGCCGACCTGCTCGGCGCACTCCAGCGCGTGCTCGACAGAGCGTGCACTCGAATAAGGGGGCGCCTTATAGCCGAGCTCGTCGAGCAGCGCGCCGAAGCGCGCGCGGTCCTCGGCGAGGTCGATCGCCTCGACGCTCGTGCCGAGCAGCGGCACGCCGGCGGCCTCCAGCCCGGCGGCGAGCTTCAACGGGGTCTGGCCGCCGAACTGCACGATCACCCCCAGTGGCCGCTCGACCGCGACGACCGCGAGCACGTCCTCGAGCGTGAGCGGCTCGAAGTACAGCCTGTCGGAGGTGTCGTAGTCGGTCGAGACCGTCTCCGGATTGCAGTTGATCATGACCGCGTCGCGCCCGGAGTCCCGCACGGTCATCGCGGCGTGCACGCAGCAGTAGTCGAACTCGATGCCCTGCCCGATGCGGTTTGGCCCGGCGCCGAGTATCACGACGGACTCGCGCTCGCCGCGCCGCACCTCGTGCGCGGCGCGACGCTCCCAGGCGGAGTAGTAGTAGGGGGTGCGCGCGGGGAACTCGGCGGCGCATGTGTCGACCGAGCGGAAGCAGCGCTCACCGGCAAAGGGGGCGTGCGGCGCGAGTGCGAGCTCGCGCAGCTCCCGCAGGAACCAGGGGTCGATGCGCGTCGCCTCGTTCGCGCGCTCCACGCTGACGCCGCGGCTCAGCAGCTCGAGCAGCATCTCGTAGCGCTCGGGGCCCGGGATCGCGACGGCGCCCAGCAGCTCCTGCTCGGAGCACTCGCTCACCGAGGGCGGCTTGTCGAGCTCGCGCGAGCGCAGCGCCTTCGCGAAGGCCTGCTGGAAGGTGCGTCCGATCGCCATCACCTCGCCGACGGAGCGCATGCGCGTGGACAGCGTCGTGTCGGTGTCGGGGAACTTCTCGAAGGCGAAGCGCGGCCACTTCACGACGACGTAGTCGATCGTCGGCTCGAAGCACGCGGGCGTCACGCCGGTGATGTCGTTGGGGATCTCGTCGAGGCGGTAGCCGACGGCCAGCCGCGCGGCGATCTTCGCGATCGGGAAGCCGGTCGCCTTGGAGGCGAGCGCGGAGGAGCGCGAGACGCGCGGGTTCATCTCGATCACGAGGATCTCCTCGGTCTCGGGGTTGACCGCGAACTGCACGTTCGAGCCACCGGTCTCGACGCCGACCGCGCGGATGACCGTGATCGCCTGGTCGCGCAGCTGCTGGTAGAGGTGGTCGCTCAGCGTCTGCTGCGGCGCCACCGTGACCGAGTCGCCCGTGTGCACGCCCATCGGGTCGACGTTCTCGATCGAGCAGACGATGACGACGTTGTCGGCGCTGTCGCGCATCACCTCGAGCTCGAACTCGCCCCAGCCGATGACGGACTCGTCCAACAGCACCTGTCCGATCGGCGAGGTCTCGAGGCCATGCGCCACGATCCGCTCGAACTCCTCGCGCGTGCGCGCGATCCCGCCACCGCGGCCGCCGAGCGTGTATGCCGGGCGCACGATGCACGGCAGCCCGAGCTCGGGCAGTGCCGCAAGCGCCTCCGTGCTGCTGGTCGCGATCGCGCTGCGCGGCATCCTTAGCCCGGCGTCCGCCATGGCCACGCCGAAGCGCTCGCGGTCCTCGGCGCAGGCGATCGCCTCGTAGTTGGCGCCGATCAGCTCGACGCTGAAGCGCTCTAGCGTGCCGTCGTCGTGCAGGTCCTTGGAGAGGTTCAGCGCGGTCTGCCCGCCGAGCGTCCCGAGCAGTGCGTCGGGGCGCTCGCGCGCGATCACCTGCGCGACGGGTCCCGGCAGGAGCGGCTCGATGTAGGTCGCATCCGCGAGCTCGGGGTCGGTCATGATCGTCGCGGGGTTGGAGTTGACGAGCACGACCTCGTAGCCCTCCTCGCGCAGGACCTTGCAGGCCTGCACCCCGGAGTAGTCGAACTCTGCCGCCTGGCCGATCACGATCGGCCCCGACCCGAGGATCAGGATCTTGTGGATGTCATCGCGCCGGGGCATCTGCCCGCTAGCCGATGCGCTCGAGGAAGCGGTCGAACAGATACAGGCTGTCGTGCGGTCCCGGTCCCGCCTCGGGGTGGTACTGGACCGCACCGCCGGGCACGTCGAGCAGCTCAAGGCCCTCGACGGTACGGTCGTAGAGGTTCACGTGGGAGAGCGCGGCGGCGCCGAAGTCCGTCTCCCAGCGAACCGCCTCGTCTTGGGGGATCGTGCGCGCTCCGGCGGGCGCGAGCGCCGCGAAGCCGTGATTCTGCGAGGTGATCTCGACCCTGCCGGTCTGCAGGTCGCGCACCGGGTGGTTCGCGCCGCGGTGGCCGAACGGCAGCTTGTAGGTATCGAGGCCAACAGCGCGGCAAAGCAGCTGGTGGCCGAGGCAGATGCCCCAGACGGGCTTGCGTCCGACGATCTCGCGCACCGTCTGGACGATGTCGGCGAGCGCCGCGGGGTCGCCGGGGCCGTTGGCGAGGAAGACCGCGTCGGGGTCCTCCGCGAGGATCTCCTGCGCGCTGGTCGCGCAGGGGTGCAGCGAGACGCGCATCCCGCGGGCGATGAGCTCGCGCACCATCGAGGCCTTGATGCCGGTGTCGAGCACGGCGATCCGCGGGCCATCGCCGGCGCCGTGGCGGCTTACCTCCCGCGGGCTGACGAGGCTCGCCAGGTCCCGCCCGGCCATCGCCGGCTCGGCGTCGATCAGCTCGCGCGCCTCGCGCTCGGACATCTCCCCTGCGAACAGGCCGCCGCGCATCGAGCCGGCCTGGCGGATGTGCTGGACCAGCGAGCGCGTGTCGAGCCCGCTGATCGCTGGCACGCCGCAGTCGCGCAGCCAGTCGAGCCAGCCGCGCTCGGCGGAGGGCGCGTCCTCGCGGTTGCACGCCTCGCGCATGATCACCGCGCGCGCCCACGCGCGTTCTGACTCCATCGCCTGCGCCGAGGCGCCGTAATTGCCGATGTGGGGATAGGTGAAGACGATCAGCTGGCCGGCGAAGGAGGGGTCGCTTACGGACTCCTGGTAGCCCGCCATCCCGGTCGTAAAGACGATCTCGCCGACGGCGTGGCCGGAGGCCGCGCAGAGCTCGCCGTCGAAGCGTGTGCCGTCCTCGAGCAGCACGTATCCCTCATCACGGGCGCTCATAGGATCAGCTTCTGCACTGCCTTGAACTCCGGCGTCCCGGCGCGCTCGAGCAGCTCGAAGAGCGCCGCCTCGACGGTGCCGATGACCGCGCCCGCGCGCGCCATGCGCTCGAGTCCGCGCTCGTAGTCGAGCTCGTGTCGCGACCCCACCGCGTCCGCGGGCACGTGCACTTCCACCCCGCTCGCAAGCAGGTCGTGCACGGTCTGGCTCACGCAAACGTGCGTCTCGATTCCGCACACGATCGCCTGTTCGCGGCCGTGCAGGTCGAATCCGTCCGCGCGCACCGCCGAGAAGACGCTCTTCTCGATCAGCTGCTGCTCGCCGAGGCCGACCTCGGGGGCGGTGTGCCCGAGCCCGCGCGGGTACTGCTCGCTCGCGATCACCGGGAGCTCGAGTATCCGGGCCGCCTCCACGAGCCTGCCCGCGGCGAGCGCCACGCGCTCGAAGACCTCGTAGCGGCGGAATGCCTCCTGCACGTCCACCACGACGAGGACGGCGCGCTCGCGCGAGAGCAGGCCCATCAGGCGCCCACCGACGGCGTCAGCCCGGTCGTAGCGAGCGTCCTGTCCCGATGTGCGAGCGCGCCTGCAGCGAGCGTCGCCAACACGCGTCCGCGCAGCCGTCGCCCGGCGAAGCAGCAGTTGTCTGAGCGGCTCTCCCAGCCGTGCTCGCCCGCGATCCACTCGCACTCGAGATCGACGAGCACGAGGTTCGCGCTCGCGCCCTCGCGGATCTGCGGCAACGGCAGCCCGTACAGCGCGGCGCCGGCGCTCATGCGTTCGACGAGCGCCTCGAGTGCCAGCACGCCCGGCAGGACGAGGCCGCCGTAGAGCGCTGCGAACGCGGTCTCGAGCCCCGTGGTGCCCATCGGTGCCTGCTCGAACGGGACCTCCTTCTCCTCGCGCGCGTGCGGAGCGTGGTCGGTCGCGACGCAGTCGATCGTGCCCTCGCGGAGCGCCGCGACGAGCGCCAAGCGGTCCTCCTCGGCCGTTAGCGGCGGGTGCATCTTCATGCGCGTGTCGAGGCTCCTCACGGCCTCGTGGCTCAGCAGCAGGTGGTGCGGGGTGACCTCACCGCTCACGCGCCAGCCGCGCGCCTTGGCAGCCGCGAGCGCCTCGACCGACGCCGCGCAGCTGAGGTGCAGGAAGTGCACGCGTGCGTCCTCATATCCCGCGAGCTCGGCGTCGCGCGCGAGCATCGTGGACTCCGCCACGGTGGGGATGCCGCCGACGCCGAGAGCCGCGCTCCAGCGCCCCTCGTGCATCGAGCCTCCGCGTGAGAGCGAGCGATCCTCCTCGTGCAGGGCGAGTACCCCGCCGCACAGGCGCTGGTACTGGAGCGCCTTGCGCAGCGTGCCGGCGCTCGCGACCGGTTCGCCGTCGTCGCTGAAGCCAAGCGCGCCGTGCTCGCGGAGCTCGGCCATCTCGCTGAGCTGCTCGCCGTGCAGCCCGCGCGTGATCGCCGCGAGGAAGCCCACCGGCACGTGCGCTTCGCGCGCTGCCTGCTCGCGCAGCGACCCCAGCAGCGGCGCGGAGTCGAGCACGGGGTCCGTGTTGGGCATCGCGATCACGCCGCAGAAGCCGCCTGCGGCCGCTGCGCGCGTGCCGCTGTCGAGGTCCTCCTTGTGCTCCTGCCCGGGAGTGCGCAGATGGACGTGGGGGTCGAAGAACGCCGGCAGCAGCGCCATGCGGCCCTCGCCCTCGAGGACCTCCTCCTCGCTGTCCTCGACCGGCTCGAGGGTGCCCGCGTCGGCGAGCTCGCTGATGACGCCCTCGCTTACGCGCACGTCAAGCCGCGCGTCCACGCCCTCGCGCGGATCGAGCGCGCGCACGTCGCGCAGCAGGAGGCGAGCAGGCTGGCCGGCGCCCCCGCTCATGCGCTCGATGGCGCTCACGCCGGCTGCCCCTCGGCAACGGCGGCGCTCGGGGCGATTCTCGACATCCGCCCTTGTCGCGAGGGGTCGCGAGCAGCTCGTAGAGGACCGCCATGCGCACCACCACGCCCGCCTCGACCTGTGCGGTGATCACCGCCTGCGGCGAGTCCACGACCTTCGCCCGAGAGCTCGACACCGCGGTTCACCGGCCCGGGGTGCATCGAGCAGCTGGCGCGGGCGCAGCCGGCGCGCGTTCACCTGGTACAGCTGGCGTACTCGCGCAACGAGGGCGCCCATGCCTCGCTCATGCGCTCGCGCTGCATCCGCAGTGCGTACACCACGCTGCCGCCTCCCCGAGATCATCGAGGGTGTAGCGCACATCGCAGCCGAGCTGCTCGATGTCACGCGGGATCAGCGTCGGCGGCCCCGCGAGCGTCACGTGGGCGCCCATGCGTTTGAACGCGAGGATGTTCGAGCGCGCCACGCGCGAATGTGCCACGTCGCCGACGATCCAGATCGAGGCGCCGTCGACGATGGCCGAGGTGGCGCCGCAGCGTGTACACGTCGAGCAGCGCCTGAGTGGGGTGCTCGT
>CAVWZC010000009.1:0-191066 GCA_963759445.1 uncultured Solirubrobacteraceae bacterium | reverse complement strand
GAAGTAGATCCAGCTGGTCAGCGATTCGCCCGGTTCGAGCTTGCCGTATGCCAGGACGACTCGCCCGTCCTTCGAGCCGGATTCTGTCGGTTCGGGCTCGATTGAGTTGACACTCATCGATTCCCACCATCCTTCGTCGAAGGCGATTTCGAGCTTCTTGATCTGACGGTGGGCCACGACCCTGACCTTCACCTGGAAGATCAATCCGCTGCGCAGCCGAGTCGGTGCCGTGACGCTCAGGCTCGCGGCATTTGCGTCAGCCGAACTCGTGCTCGGCTTCTGTCCGAACACGCCGAGCAGTGCTAGCACCGGCAAGACGGCGATCGCGCACAGTAACAGTCTGCGGTAGTAGGGATGGTGCCTTCGGCCAGCCAGGTCACGGCTGCGCCCAAGCTCCAGGCCCTCGGGAACGTCGGCCATCAATCTCTATTCGAGAAGCGCCAGGATGACCCTCCTGACGCTGCGCTGATCTGTTCCCCGAAGACCTGCGTGAGTCACAGCGCTGTGACGCACCTGGAACGATTCAGTCGTGCCTCTGTGGGGTAGAAATGCCGCGAACCCGACGATCAAGGGAGATCATGAGGTGAGGATCGGTTATTTCTTGTCGAGTGAGGAGTTCGGCCCCCGCGAGCTCATCGCGCAGGCGCGCATGGCCGAAGACGCGGGCTTCCAGGGACTGTGGATCTCAGACCACTACCACCCCTGGAACGACGAGCAGGGGCATAGCGGCTTCGTCTGGGCGACGATCGGCGCGCTCGCGCAGATGACCTCCACGATGAAGCTCACGACCGCGGTGACGTGCCCGACCGTGCGCATCCACCCGGCCGTGATCGCCCAGGCCGCCGCGACCTGCGCGGTGCTGCTGGAGGGACGCTTCGCGCTCGGCCTCGGCAGCGGCGAGGCGCTCAACGAGCACATCCTCGGCGATCACTGGCCGGCGGCCGACGAGCGGCTAGAGATGCTCGAGGAGGCCGTGCACGTCATCCGCACGCTCTGGCAGGGCGGGATGCAGAGCCACCGAGGACGCCACTACCAAGTCGAGAACGCCCGCATCTACGATTTGCCTGAGCAGACACCGCCGATACTCATCTCCGGGTTCGGACCCAAGGCGACCAACCTGGCCGCCAGGATCGGCGACGGATACTGCACCGTCCAGCCCGACGAGGAAGAAGTCAAGCGGTTCCGCGACGCCGGCGGGAACGGCCTCGTCGCTGGCGGCATGAAGGTCTGCTGGGCCCCCGACGAGCACCAAGCACGCGCGACTGCGCACCGGCTGTGGCCCAACGAGCAGTTGCCTGGCGAGCTAGCGCAGATCCTGCCGACCCCTGCCCACTTCGAGCAAGCAAGCGAACTCGTCAGCGAGGACATGGTGGCCGAAGCGGTGCCGTGCGGCCCCGACCTCGACCTGCACCTACAGGCGATCCGCCGCTACCGCGACGCCGGGTTCGACGAGCTCTACATCCAGCAGATCGGCTCCGACCAAGAACGCTTCTTCGAGACCTACGCGAACGAGGTCTTGCCGCACTTCAACAGCGACACCTCCACCCTCACCTCAGCCACGGCATGAGCACCAACGCCACACCCGTGCCAACACCCGGCCCGCCGGGCTGGCGCGGCGCGCCGGGGTCCCAGCTCGCGAGGGTCTCCGAGGCAGCGCGTCGACTACTCGGAGGCGCCACGCCCGTCGCGGAGCCGACGATCTGGAGACCTGGCCTGCGCAGCGAGGCGCACCGGGCACGTCTGATCATGCGCGCCGCGCTCAAGGACCGGCAACGCAGGCGGAGTTAGACGCGGCGCACGCAGCCAGCACGAGCAGTAGGGGAGGGGACGATGAGCAGCAAGCGATGTTCATCTCTAATGCTCGGCCGTGTCAAGCTCGATAGCGTCGCCGTCCGCGTCGAAGCCCCCGCTGCGGTTGCGGATAACGACGTGGCCACTCCAGTCCCGCAACGGGTGCGCCCGCTCTTGCGCGAGTTCCACGCACACCCGTTTCGTGATGACGGAGGCGATGACCGGGACGACTAGGAACGCGCCGCGGAAGAACCACACCGCGCCTTCGTAGCCAAACCCGAACTGGAAGAACAGGCGGTCGGCCGAGCCCGCCGCGAACACCACCGCCACCGCCGAGAGCACCGCAGCGGCAAGCGCGCTGCGCCGGGGATTATCGCGCGGCCTCTCAAGCAGATCGTGGCGACGGTAGTCCTTGCTGATGAAGCGCCGGTCAAGCCACGGCAGCGCATAGAGCAGCCCGAACACGATGCCGGGAAACAGCACCCCGGCGAAGAACGGATTGGGCACGAGGGTGTGCCCGAAGACGTGGATCTCCAGGTTTGGCATCAGCCGCAGCGCGCCGATCAGCCACCCCAGATACCAGTCCGGCTGCGCGCCGTTCGTGCCGATGTAGGGGTGAAAGGGGCCCCACAGCCACACCGGGTTGATCTGGATCAGACCGCCCATCAGTACCAGCACCGCGGCGACTGCCGCGAATAAGCCGAGCGAGCGCAGCGCGTACCCAGGCCACATCGGGGTGCCCACCACGTTGTCCTCGCGCCGGCCGGGGCCGGGGAACTGTGAGTGGCGCTGACGCATGATGATCGCCAAGTGCACCGCGATCAGGCCACCGATGATCGCTGGTAGCAGGAACACGTGTGCGATGAAGAGGCGCGACTCAAACACCGTCGACCCCGGGAACCTGCCGCCCCACAATGCGGTCGCCAACGGGCCGCCGATCAAAGGGAGCGACATCGCGACTGCCCACGCGATCGCCAACCCCATCCCAGAGAGCAGATCGTCGGGGAGCGAGTAGCCCGCGAAGCCCTCCAAGATCGCCAGAGCGAGCAGGGTGACGCCGATGAAGTAGTTGATGTCACGGGGCTTGCGAAACGCGCCGGTGAACACGATCCGCAGTAGGTGGAGGGTGATCGCCGCGACGAACACCAGCGCCGCCCAATGGTGAACCTGCCGGGCGAGCAGCCCGCCCGACACGTTGAAGGAGATATGTAGCGTGGAGGCGTAGGCGTCTGAGACGCTCTGGCCCTGCAATGCCTGGTAGCTGCCGTGGTAGAAAGTCTGCGTCGTGTCCGGGTCGAAGAACAGCGCCAGGAACGTGCCCGTGAGCACCAGCGTCACGAACGAGTAGAGCGCGATCTCGCCGAGCAGGAAGCTCCAATGGTCAGGGAACACGTAGTCCATCAGCCACCGCATCCCGCGGGCCGCGCCCAGCCGCTCATCTACGAACGCAACCGCGTCCACCGGCCGATCCTTGGCGGCGTGGCTCACGATGGGTCCCCCCACCAGGACGGGCCGACAGGCCCCGACATCGGTCCGGCAGCGCGCAGCACACCGGCGCTGTCGATAGTTAGCGGCAGCTGCGGGAGAGGCCTGCCGGCGGGGCCGAACTCGACGGTGCCGCCCTCCAGCACATCGAACGTCGAGTAGTGGCAAGGGCACACCAGCGCCGGCCCCTTGGACTCGGTGGACGGGCTCAACGGGTCTCTAAACAGCGAGATCGCGCACGCCGCGTGAGTGCAAGTCTTCGAGTAGGCAAGGATGCCCTGCGGTGCCCAGCCCGCACGCTCGGCGGGTAGCCGCAGCGTCGCGGGGTCAACGCGCACCACCACGACGGGGGAGCCCAGGTCCTCCTGATCGGCGCCCTGCGGAAACGCGGTCTGGAAGCTCCGTTCGTTGACGTCGGACGCGAGCATCGGCGTGCCCTGCTCGTCCACGAGCGCGCGCCCTGCCCGCCACGGTGTGCGTCCCAGCTGCTCCTCGAGACCAGGGCCGAGCGCCGCCACGGGGATCACCCCCGCTGCCGTCAGCCCGGCGCCCGCGACCCCCGCGGCGCCAGCCAGCAGCCGCCGGCGAGTGATGCCCTCGACACCCCCGGCGGCCTGCTCAATGACCTCGCGAGCGGCGTCCGCGTCGGCCAGTCGAGGGCGCTGCTCGACCTTCGTCTCTTGTGGCACCAGCCAGCGACCTGCCAGCACCAGCGCACAAGCCAGCAGAGCGAGCGCCGCGCCGAGCGCGAGCCCCAGCAGTTGCGTGTTCGGGTCGAGCACGAACAAGGCGACGAACGCGAGCGCCGCGACGGGAACCAGCAGCAGCACCGCCACGACCGTCAGCTCCGCCCATGCGGGTGCGCCGGTGTGCCGCTCAGAGGGATCCACCTCGGGCTGCTGGCCGCGTGCGCGCAGCCCTCCGGCGCGCCACAGCACGAACATCACGATCGCCTTCCAGGCCCGGCTCACGTCCCACCACCTGTCTGCGGTGGACGCTCGGGCTGCTCACTCGTGCGCTCGCCGAGCAGCCTGGCGATCAACAGCAGCGCGGCGGCGGCCAGCAGCCACGCGACCATCCCCTCGGGGATCGGGCCGATCCGACCGATGCCCCAGCCGCCGAGGTTATCTGGGTGCTGGATGCTCTGGATGTAGCGCGCGAGCGAGTTCACCTCCGTGGCGGTGAGCTCGCCTTCGCCGAAGCGAGGCATCACATACGGGCCGATCCGAACCGCCTCACCGACCTGTCTCGGTGTTGCCTGATTCAACGAAGGAACGATCGCGCCGGTCACGATCCCGCCCTGACCCTGGATTGTGTGGCAGCCCGCGCAGTCCAGTCCGAACAGACGCTGCCCTTCCGCGAGGGACCCTCGGCTCGGCTGCACCGTTGGGATGCCAGGGCCGCCGAACGATCCAACGTAGGCGACGAGCGCCTCGATCTTGCTCTGCCCGAACGCGGGGCTCGTCCGCAGCGGCTGCGCCTTCGGGTTGGGTAGCGGCATCCGCCCGGTCTGCAGGTAGAAGTCCGCCGCCAGCGCGCCGACGCCATGCAAGCTCGGGGCGCGGCCACTGATGCCCTGCGCACTGAGGCCGTGGCATGACGCGCAGGAGGAATCGAACAGCGCGTGACCCCTTGCCACGAGGCCCGATGGAGCAGATGTGCGTGCGGGGGAGGGGGTTGCGTTGGCATCCCAGTGAGCGGCGAAGTCAGTTAGCCCGAGCGCGCCGCACACCAGCGCCAGCATCATCATCAGCCGGCATCTCATCGGCCTGCGAGCTCCCGCGGCAACCCGGTGCTCCGGTCGGCGTAGCGGTCGCGGCGCTGCTGGCGCCGCTCCTCGGCGAGCATCGCGCTCATCGCGATCACGATCGCCAGCACACCCATCATTACGCCGCCAGCTACCAGCATCAGCAGCCCCGCCGTCTGCTGGTCAGCCAACGCCGAGACATGCAGCGCACGCGCCGGCCCCAAATAGAACGGGTAGCGGACGCGCTCATCGAATAGGAACACGCCGGCAGGAATCGACATCACGAGCATCGCGGCCATCAGCCACGAGAACCTCGCGATCGCGCCCGGCGGGCGCGGAATCGGGTCGGCTGCGAGCAGCGGCAGCAGGAACAGCGTGCCCGTCCAGAAATAGGCGGCGTGCTCGAGCGTATGGAGTGTCTGGTCGCGTAGCGCCGCTCCATACACACCCGTCAGGTGGGTGGCGAGAACCACCACCGTAAAAACCACGAACCCGCACGCCGGCCTCGTCAAAAAGCGCACCGGGCGGCTACGCAGAACCACTGCCAGCGCATGTCGAGCCGCCGGCTTGGAGACGTGCAGCGCTAGGCGCACCGGCGCACCCCACAACAGCAGCATGGGTGCGAGGAGGATCAGCAGCAGATGCTCGATCACGTGCACCGACAGCAGCTCATCCGCGTATTGGTCGATCCCAGACATCAGCGCGAGCGCGAGGACCACCAGCCCTGCAAGAAATGAAACCGCCCGCCACATCGGCCAGGGCGCCCGGGCACGGCACACCCCCCACACGTAGAGCCCAGCCGCCAGGCTCAACACCCAGAGCAGCACTGGATCGAACGTCCAGGCGCCCACCAGTCGGCCAAGCGAAGGAGGCTGCGTGCTCACCGCCAGCCTTCCCGGCGCAGCGCCCGCGAGCGCCCGCGCTGCTCACGAATCACGCCCCCGACGCCGAGCGCCGTGATGCCGACGCCGATCAAGATCAGCCACAGCCCGAACCCGGCGCCGACCAGCGCCACGGCGACCCCGACAACCAGCGCCACCGTAGCCACGGAGCTGTCGTTGATGAGCCACGGCCCATCAAGCTGGCCGTGGTGGATGTCGAGCGCCCACACCACAAGCCCGACGAGCACGCACGCCGCGCTGGACACCGCGGGGATCGCGAACTGGATCAGTTTCGGTGCGAAGACGGCCTGCACGCCGGTCAACACCGCCAGCCACAACCCCCAGACGAGCAGGACAACGGCCGCGCGTCTCACACGCGTGCCTTCTCGCGTGCCTCGCGCAGATCCAAAAGGGGCGCGTAGCTGCGTATCGGCGGCAGCTCGTGGAAGTTGTGGCGTGGCGGCGGCGAGCTCGTCGCCCACTCGAGCGTCTGAGCCCCCCAAGGATCATCTCCAGCCACGCGCCGGTCGCGCAACGAGACCAGCATGTTCCACATGAACACCAGCACCGACAGGGCGATCACGACCGATCCGGCCGTCTCCAGGACGTTCAGCCCCTGCCAGCCCGTCGAGGCGGGGTAGCGCGCGATCCGCCTCGTCATGCCCTCAGCACCAAGGATGAACATCGGGAAAAAGGTCACGTTCGTTCCGATCATCATCAGCACGAAGTGCAGCTTCCCGAGACGCTCGCGCAACATCGCCCCGGTGGTCTTCGGAAACCAGTAGTAGATGCCAGCGAACAAGCCGAACGCGCTGCCCGCGAAGATCGTGTAGTGAAAATGCGCCACCACGAAATACGACATGTTCAGCCCGTAATCCAACGGCGGCGAGGCGAGGATCACCCCAGTCAACCCGCCCACGAGAAACTGCACGAGGAAGCCGACGGCGAATAAGAACGAGGTGGTGAACCGCAGGCTGCCTCGCCACAGCGTCGCCAGGAAATCGAAATACTCAACACCCGCCGGGACGATCAAGGCGGTCGAGGTCAACGCGAAATACTTGTTCGAGAGTACCCCGAACGTGTACATGTGGTGCGCCCACACCGTCATCGACAAGCCAGCGAAAGCGAGCAGGGCTACCACGAACGCGGAGTAGCCGAAGAACCTCCGGGATGAGAACGTGGCGAGCACCTCGCCGACCATCCCCACGAACGGAAAGAACATCACATACACGACCGGGTGCCCGTAGAACCAGAACAGCGCCTGGTAGTCCACCGCGCCTGAGCCGCCGATCAGCACATCTCGGAAGTGACGTTGCGCCCACAGCAACCCGAGCGCGAGCAGCAGCGCGGGAAACCCGAACACAACCATCACGCAGGTCACGATCATCGTCCAGGTGAACACCGGCATCCGCATCAGCGTCATCCCCGGCGCACGGCGGTGAAGCGCGGTCGACAGGATGCAGCCCGCCCAGAGGATCTGCCCGAGCGTCGCCAGCATCACCCCGAAGATCCACAGTTCCATGCCGCTGCCGGGGGCGTGGATCGAGTCTGAGAGCGGATCGAACCCCCACCACGAGGCCGCCGCGGCGCCGCCGCTGGTAAGAAACCCCGACCACATGCTCACACCGCCGCACAACAGCATCCACAAGCCCGCCAGCGCTACGCGCGGCCCTGCGATCTCGGCCGCTCCGACCTGCAAGGGGACGAAGTACAGGCCGACCGCGAGCGCGACCGGCACGATCACGAGGTAGACCATCGTCGAGCCGTGCATCGTGAAAAGTTCGTTGTAGGTCTGCTGGGAGACCACGCCGCCATCCGCCGCGAGCTGGCTTCGCATCAACAACGCCAACAGCCCACCGGCCAGGAAGAACACGAGCGCGACCACACAGGCCGCGCCGGCGATCCGCTTGTGGTCGCTTGAGGCGAGCGTGCGCGACGCCACACGGGCAGGCACCGCAACGGCGTTCACGACGACGCCCCTTGCCGAGCGGCTTCGTGCGCGAGCCATGCTGCGAAGCGCTGTGGGCTGACCGCCCGGATGGCGAAGTGCATCTCGCTGTGGTCCTCGCCACAGAGCACCGAGCACTCGCCGCCGTAATAGCCGGGCGTCTGGAACAGGAGATCAAAGCGCGTCGTATAGCCCGGCACGAACTGCCGCTGGTAGTGAAGACCGGGCACCCAGAAGCCGTGAATCACGTCCTCAGAGCTACCCACGAATTCAACCTCGCTGCCCGTCGGCACGTACGCCGGCGTCGGATGCCATGTGTCGACGTCGGCGACGCTCACGCCGTCCGTGTAGATGAAACGCCAGCTCCACTGCGCGGCGATCACCCTGATCCGAGCCCCGGGGTGAGCGGCCGTGCGGTCGATCGGGGTCTCTGCGGTGAATGTCACCCACAACAAGAAAGCCACCACACCCGCCAGGAGGCACGCATACGCCGTCTCCAGCACCCCCGCGCGCGAGCGCCGCCCCGGCGTCCTGCGTCTGGCGCCAAGGACGAGTAGCACCAGCAGCGTGCCGAGCACGAACACGAACACACCCACGGCGATCGGGAGGTAGATCCCCTGGACGTGCTCGTAGGCGTGCGCCGTGTTCGGCATCAGTTCTCGTAGCGCTCCGCCTCGCCCTCACGCAACGACAGCCCCATGCCAGGGACCGTCGGGTCCGGGCACAGCGCGCCTTCGCGCAGCGGCGGGGCGCCGTCGAACAGCAGCTCCTCGATACGGGCGTGGTCATGGAAATACTCCACGTGAGCGAGCGGCTCGATCGCCGCGCACACGTGCGCGTGCAGCGCCGGGCTCGTATGCGCAGAGAGCCGCAGGCCACGCGCGGCGCACAGCGCGCCCACCTGCAGCAGTTGGGTGATCCCGCCGCAGCGCGTCACGTCCGCCTGCAGCACGTCGACCGCGCCGGCATCGAGCATCCGCCGGAAGTAGAAAATGTCATAGCCGTACTCACCTGCGGCGACCTCCATCCCCGCAGGTGTACGGTCGCGTAGCAGCCGAAGGCCGTCCAGGTCATCGGAGGAGACCGGCTCCTCAAACCACGACACTCGTGCCTCTCGCGCGAACGTCTCGGCGAGCGCCAGCGCCTGCTTACGCGAGTAAGCGCCGTTCGCGTCCACGAACAACTCAACCCCGTCGCCGATCACGCTGCGGGCGTGTCGAACCCGCTCAGGATCACGGTCAGGCTCTGAGCCGACCTTCATCTTCACCGCGCCGATTCCCTGGGCCACCCAACCAGTGAGCTGGCGTTGCATCTGGTCCGGGGTGTAGGTGGTGAACCCGCCGCTGCCATAAACCGGCACCCGCTCGCGGACCCGACCCAGCAGAGTGCTCAACGCGACCCCGAGCAACCTCGCCTTCAGGTCCCAGAGCGCGACATCTACCGCCGAGATTGCGCTCGAGGCGACTCCCGGATAGCCGCTGTTGCGCACCGCACGACGCATCGCTGCCCACGCCGCCGAGGGCGAAAGCGCATCCCCGCCAACAACAGCCTCGGTCAGCAACTCTGAGACGAGCGGGGCCGCGGCGCCCGCCGCGTAGCTATAGCCAAGGCCGGTATGTCCAGATGAGCGGGCTTCAACGACGACGAGCGTCGTTGCATCCCAGCTAAGTGTGCCGTCGGCCTCCGGCGCGTCGGTCGGCACCGTGAACGCTCTCGCCGTGAGTTGCTCGACAAGGGGCTTCGCCCCGCGAGCCGGATGCTCCGCGGCACTGTGGGCGTCGGCGCTGCTCACAGGCCCGACCCGCGATCGCGCCCGGCTCAGGGAGTGCCGACGAAACGAGCGTTCTGCTGGTTCTCGACCTCGACATGCTCGGGCCGCGGACGCTCATCCTGATCGCCCTCGAGCTCATCGCCCTCCGGCGCCAGCTTTTTGCCGCGCAGCCACATGCTCAACGCATACAGCCCGCCGCCGAGCACGCCAACCACGATCAGGAGCAACACGAGAATGAAAAGGGCTCCAAATTCCACGCCAGTCTCCTACCCAAACCGCCGCTGCTCAAACCGGTGTCGCGCGCGGCTCGGCCTGCGCGAGCGCAACGACCGCCGCGACATGCGAGAGGTGCGTAAGCGTCTGCGGATAGTTGCCCAGCAGCTCGCCGCTGGCGGAGTCGACTTGCTCTGAGAACAAACCGAGTGGGCTGGCGGCGCCCATCGTCCGGTCGAACACCTCCCGCGCCGCCGGCAACCTGCCCTGGCGGGCATAGCACTCAGCCAGCCAGAACGAGCAGGCAAGGAACGCGCCCTCCCGGCCGGGTAGCTCATCGTCCTGGCGGTAGCGGTAGAGAAACCCGTCCGCGTCAAGCTCCTCGCGCACCGCGTCAGCCGTGCGGACCATCCGCTCGTCATCGAACTCCACGAACCCCACGACCGGCAGCAGCAGCAGCGCGGCGTCCAGCGCCGGCTCGTCAAAGCACTGCACGAACACGCCGCGCTCAGAGTCATAGCCGCGCATCTCAATCGCCTCGCGCATATCCTTCCGCGCTTTCTCCCACCGCCGTGTCGGCGCCGTGCGCGCGCACTCGTCGGCTAGTCGCAGGCCGCTGTCCACCGCCGCCCAACAGCACGCCTTGGAGTGAACGAAGTGCCGTGGCTTACCACGCCACTCCCAGATCCCCCGGTCGGGCTCAGACCACCGCTCGACCGCAGTGTCGACGAGCTCTGAGAAGAACCGCCATTCGTCGTCGTCAGGGGAGTACCCGCGGCGATGCCAGCGCCACGCCAGATTCAGGATCTCGCCGAAGGCGTCCAACTGCAGCTGGCCGGCAGCTTCGTTACCGACCCGTACCGGCTGCGAGCCACGGTAGCCCTCCAGGTCGAGCTGTTCCTCAGAAATGCGTCGCTCACCACCGATCCCGAACAGGATCTGCAGGTCCTCGGCGTGCCCGGCGCTGGTGCGCACGATGAAATGGCGAAACCGCCGGGCCTCAGGCTCGCAGCCAAGCTCCGCCAGCGCGTGCGCGGTCAGCGTCGAGTCTCGCACCCAACTGAAGCGGTAATCCCAGTTGCGCTCCCCGCCTAACGTCTCCGGCAGCGAGGTCGTGGGGGCAGCGACAATCGCCCCCGTCGGTGCGTAGGTCAGCGCCTTCAGCGTCAACGCCGAACGCACGACCGCATCGTGATCGGGGCCGTCCTTGCTCAATCGTTCACGCCAGGCGCGCCACCACTGCACGGTCTCATCCAGGCGCTGGTCCACCTTCTCGGCGTCCAACACACTCTGCTCTCGCTCGAGCAGATGCGGGCGCACGAACCGGATCACCAGTCGCAGCCGCTCCCCGGCACGGATCCGGCCGCCCGCGACGATCGCTTCCTGCTCGACGCGCAGCTCGCCGTCGCTCCAAACCAAGAGCCCGTCGTCGCCGCCGATCGCCGTGAACACGTCCACCGCGGCGCGACGCAGCCACGGCCGCACCGCCCCGTAGTCAAACCGCGGTGCCACCTCGAAGCGCACCTCCGCGCTGCCGCGCTCGCACTCCACGACCCGCACGAGCTCACGATGTGGCTCGAGCGCGCCGTGCTCGCGCATCGCAAAGAAATCCCTGACCCGCAAAGTCCCCTCCGGGCCTTCGAGGACCCTCTCGAGCACCAGCGTGTCCTCGACATAGCTCACGCCCCGCCAGCTCGCTTCGCCCTCCAAACCCACCGTGCAGAACCCTCCGCGCTCACGGTCAAGCAGCCGTGCGAAGCAGCTGCCGCTATCGAAACGCGGCAGACAGCACCAGTCGATCGAACCCTCAGCCGAAACCAGCGCGGCGCTGTGGCAGTCGCCGATCAGCCCGTATGAGCCGATCGACGGCGCCTGCTCGCTCATCGCCCTCGCCGCATCGCGCCAAGAGCCGAAAGCCCCGCCGCGGCGACAGCGCCGGCGCCCAGAAGCCGGCGGTGGCGCGTCAGCTCCCACTGCACGCTACGAGATTTCGCTTGATCGTCAAAGTCGCCGTGCGCTGAGCGCTCGCCGGGTAACGGCGCAAACAGGTTGTCCGGCCGCCCCGCCTCGACGGGCTCATCCGTCTGCTGGGCTTTAAACCCCGTTCTCGCCAGGTAACGATCGCCGGCACCGGGCGCGATCGCGTTGCCGAGCAGCGTGACAGCGGTCGACGCACCGACCCACCACTCTCGCCGTGCCGGCTCGATGGCGGCGGCTACGATCGCCCGCGCGGCGACCTCCGGCTGATAGATCGGCGGCACCGGCTGCGGATGCCGTGGGAGACGTACACGCACCGTGTCGAACTGCGGCGTGTTCAAAGCCGGCAACTGCACCATCGTCACCCGAACTCCGCTGTCCTCGTGCATCAGCTCGCACCGCAGCGACTCAGTGAATCCCTGAATCGCGTGCTTGCACGCGCAGTAAGGACTCTGCAACGGGATACCACGATAGGCCAGCGCCGAGCCGACCTGCACGATCACACCACGATCCCGCGAGCGCATCCGCGAAAGCGCACACAACGTCCCATACACCACGCCGAGAAACGTGACCTCAGTGACCCTGCGAAACTCATCCGCGGTGATCTCCCAAGTGGGAGCGAACACGCTCGCCATCGCGTTGTTCACCCACACCCCGATCTCGCCGTGCTCTTCCAGCGTGCCGGCTGCCGCCTCAAGCGCCTGCGGGTCAGCGACATCGCACTTCAACACGACTGGGCGCCCGCCCAGCGACTTCACCTCAGACGCCGTGGCGGCCAAGGCTTCCTGGCCGCGGGCGATCAGCCCGACCGTCGCACCCTCACGCGCGAACGCCTGTGCCGTAGCGCGCCCCACACCTGAGCTCGCGCCCGTCACTGCCACCACAGATCCCATCATTGCTCCATCAAACGCTGGTGACACACACCGCGCATCTACCCAACGGGCCGTCCTGCCAACCCGTCCCCGCGCCACGCGATTCGCGCCGGGGACGATCGGATAGCTCTGAAGGCAGCCTCGAGCGTCTTGATCTGGGCACGTAGGAAAGGAGTAAGTGAGATGGCCACCGACGCGCTATCGCGAGTCGCGATGCGGCTCCTACACGCAGCCCGAACCGGGATCTTGCACATCGAGATCGTGAGTCACGAGGACGTCGACCAGCGCCTCGAAGAACGCCACCCGACCTGACCACCGCACCAGCGGCCTCTCGCCCAACCGTGGCGCGCCCGCCGGTTGCGTTCCGCCGCCACGGGGTAAGCGACTGCCGAAACAGTCGACAACCCCGGAGGCCGCATGTCAGTGACAAAGAGCACCAGCGGCATCCTCGCCGAGGACGCCCGCGAGGTGCGCGAGCGCATCGTCGAGATGCTTACCAAGGCCTACTGGATGGAGATCGAGACCGTGATGAGCTACCTCGCGGGTTCGGTGAACCTCGACGGGGTGCGTGCCCAGGAGATCATCAAGTCCCTGCGCGAGGAGATCCAAGAGGAGCTCGGGCACGCTACCCAGTTCGCCAACCGCATCAAGGAGCTTTACGGGATCGTCCCCGGCTCGATGGACTTCCAAGCCGAACAGTCCTACCTGCAGCCGCCCGAGCATCAGACGGACATCGTGCACGTCATCAAGGGCGTGATCGAGGCCGAGACGGGCGCGATCGACTTCTACAACGCGATCATCGAGGCGACCGGGGAGACCGATCCCGTCACCAACGACATGGTGATCGCGATCCTCCACGACGAGGAGGGCCACCTCCGCCTATTCGAGGGGTTCCTGCGCGAGTATCAAGACCAGCCGTGAGCAGCACGACTCCCACTGGTCCGCCCACCACAGAGGAGAGCGCCCAGGCACAGCCGCGAGGCGCCCTGAGTCTCACCTTCGATGACGGCCCCGACGAGCGGTGGACGCCGCGCGTGCTGGAGCAGCTCGCCCGCTGCGAGGTCACGGCGACGTTCTTCATGGTCGGCGAACGAGTACGCGCCCACCCTGACCTCGCCCGCACCGTGCTCGCCGCCGGCCACGAGATCCAGCTGCATTGTGACCGTCACGTCCGCCACACCGAGCTCACCGAACCAGAGCTGCAGCTCGACACCGAAATGGCGCTCGACGCCCTGGCCACAGTGGACGTACGCCCCCAGCTCTGGCGGGCACCGTGGGGAATCTGCACCGACGCGAGCGTGCGAGCGGCCGCCCAGGTCGGCCTTCGGCTCGTGCGCTGGTCGATCGACACGCACGACTGGCGCGGGGATCAGCCACACGAGATGCTCGCCGCTGTCCACGACCAGCTCGCTGACGGTGGGGCGGTGCTGATGCACGACGCCATCGGCCCCGGAGCACGACGGGCCGGCTGCCAGAACACCGTTGCGCTGCTACCAGCGCTCGCCGCGGCCGCCCGCGCCCACGGTCGCGCGCTCGCACCGATGCGCCATCAAGCAATCAGCACGGCAGCGATCGAGGTGCCAGCGTGAGCATCCAACCGCTACCAACGCAAGCCTTCGGCGCAGGGCTCGAGGACGCGCTCGGGCGTATCGCCCAGCGCGCCGCAGAGCTCGATCGCCAACCGCGGTTCCCCACGGAGAACTTCGCCGACCTCGCCGCCGTCGGTGCGCTCATACCCCCGCCGGATGGACTTGCGGGCGAAGCGCGGCTCGTGCGGGCGGTAGCCGCCGCCGACGCCTCGACCGCCCGCATCCTCGACGGACACCTCAACGGCATCGAGCGGCTGACTCTCACCGCCCCCGAGCCACTGCGCTCCTCCGAGTGCACCCACATACAAGAAGGCAAGCTGCTGCTCGGGCTATGGGGCGCAGACCCGGCCCCCGGCGAGGGACCACCCGCCCGGATCGAGCACACCGACGGCCAGCCGGTGCTGCGCGGCGTCAAGACCTTCTGCTCGGGCGCCGGCGGCGTTCAGCGCGCGCTCATTGTCGCCGTCGATCACGACGGCTCCCGCCGCCTCGTCTACATCGACATCACCAGCAGCCGAGTAAGCATCGACCACGGCTGGTATCAGGCATCCGGGCTGCGCTCCTCGGAGAGCCACCGTGTCGAGTTCCACGACACGCCCATCCTCGCGATCCTTGGTGGCGCCGGCGAGCTCTCACGCGAGCCCTACTTCTCCCGCGACGGCATCCGCACCTCCTCCACCTGGGCCGGGCTCGCCGACAGCATCATGCAAGAGACCATCAGCGCGCTCGACCCCGACCGCGCCGACGCCGTGCAAGCCCACATGCTCGGCAGGATGCGCATCGCGCAGAGCACGATCGACCGCTGGCTCGAGCACACCACCACTAGCCTCAGCCAGCCGGACGATCAGCGCCCCGAACTCGACCCGCCCGTGCTCGCCCTAGAATGCCGCGTCGCCCTCGCAGACGCCGCGCGACTGATCTCCAACCAGGCGGCACAGGTCTGCGGGTCACGTGCGCTCATCGGAGGGAGCACCCTCGATCGCGCCCGCCGCGACCTCGACCTGTTCCTCCTGCAGCACCGACTCGACCCGAAAATCGCAAAGCTCGGCACGCACACGCTCACCACGGAGAAGTCGTGAGCGCCACCGACAACCTCGCGCGCTTCGAGCGTCTCTACGAGCAAAGCCCGGACCCTTGGGGCTACCGCACCAGCGGCTACGAGCATCAAAAGTACGCCGCGACACTCGCAGCGCTGCCCAGGCAAGCCCACGGCCTCGTCCTAGAGGTCGGCTGCTCCATCGGGGTGTTCACCGGCCAGCTCGCCGCGCGCTGCCAGCACGTCGTCGCGATCGACTTCTCCCTCAGGGCCCTGGAGCTCGCCCGCCGCAACCTGCAAAGTGTCAACAACGTCGATCTGCTGCGCGCCAGCTTTCCCGAGGAAACCCCGTCCGGCTCATGGGATCTGATCGTCGCCTCAGAGGTCCTTTACTACCTGCACCCGGCGGCGCTAGCGGACGCGATCGGCTGGATCGAGACACAGCTCAGCTTTGGTGCGAGCGTGCTCACTGTCAGCTGGCGCGGCATCGGGCGCGACGAGCCGCTGACCGGCGATGAAGTGCACGATCGGCTCGCTCGCGAGCTCGCCCGCTGGCACGCGCTCGACGCCCGCCAAGAGCAGTACAGGCTCGACCGCTTCGATGGCCGATGAGCCCACGGCGGATCGTGATCGTCGGCGCCGGCCCCGCCGGTCTCGCGACAGCCCGCGCCTACCGCGAAGCAGGCGGCACGGCAGAGGTCACGATGCTCGGGGAGGAGACCCTCCTCCCCTACAGTCGGCCACCGCTGACCAAGGAGTTCCTGCGCGGCGAGCTGGACGCCAGCGAGCTACCCATCGAGGACCGCGGCTGGTTTGACGAGCACGACATCCAGCTGCGCCTCGGCTGCGAGGTCACAGCTATCGACCCCAGCACAGGCACCGTTCACGCCGACGGACACGCACTCAGGGCCGACGCGATCGTGCTCGCGACCGGCGCCCGACCGTACCGGCCCGACCTCCCCGGCCTGGACGACCCGCGGATACAGACCATGCGCGAGCGGCCCGACAGCGAACGTATCGCCTCACAGGCCAAGCCAGACACCCACACCATCGTGCTCGGCACTGGCTTCATCGGCTGCGAGCTAGCAGCATCGCTTGCGCTGCGCGGCGCGCAGCTGACACTCATCGGCCAAGAATCAGCGCCGCAGCAGCAGCGCCTCGGCGCCGAGGCCGCCGAGCGCATCGCACGTTGGCTAGCAGACCTCGGCGTGACCCTACAGATGGGCGTAAAGGTCTCCGCCGTGCACCACGGCCGCACCGTCGCGCTCAACCACGGCGACCCGATCGAGGCCGACCACGTGGTGCTCGGCATGGGTGTTACCCCCCGCAGCGAGCTAGCCGAGCAAGCGGGCCTTACGATCGTCAATGGAGCAATCCTCACCGACGGCCAGATGCGCGCCCACGCGCGGGTGCTCGCTGTCGGCGACGTCGCCTACGCCCACAACATCAGCGCAGGGCGACGGCTGCGCGTAGAACACTGGGGCGACGCGCTCGGCCAAGGCGAGATCGCCGGGCGCGTACTCGCCGGCCACAACGCGCACTGGCGAGACGTGCCCGGCTTCTGGTCGACCATCGGCCAGCACACCCTCAAGCACGCAGCCTGGGGCGACGGCCACGAGAAACACAGACTCGAAGAGCACCGCGACGGCGCATTCACCGTGTGGTACTCACACCACGACAAGCTCGTCGGCGCGCTCACCCATAATCGCGACGAGGACTACGAACAAGCTCGAGAGCTCATCGCCGCCGGGGGAAGCCCGCCATGAACGAGCACCCATTAGGCCTCCACGGGATGCCGGTGGCCGTCGAGCTCGCACCGCCGCACTCCGACCTCCACGCCGTCGTCGTCATACCGGCCCGCGACGAGGCCCCCCGGATCGCCGCCTGTCTGCACGCGCTCGCGGTCCAGCACGACATGCCCGCTGACAGCTACGAGGTGATCGCGATCCTCGACGGCTGCCGCGACAACACGCTCGGAGTCATCCAGCAGACCGCCCGGCTACACGAGCAACTCGCCATCCACACCGTGGTCCTTCCGCAGCCTCAAGGAGTCGGACGCGCGCGGCGCCTGGGCATGGACATCGCCTGCCAACGACTCATGAGCATCGAACGGCAAGACGGGCTGATCGCTAGCAGCGACGCCGACACGACGGTCGCTGCCGACTGGCTTTCGACACAGCTCACACTCTCGCGATCGGGTGCCGCTGCGATCGGAGGGCTGATCGAGCTCGACCCCACAGAGCGAGACACGCTCGACCCACACGCCCTTGCCGTGCGCGAACAAAGCGCCACCAGCCGGCTCGCGCTCGCCGCCCAGCAGACCGCGGGCGGCGTTCTCGTCGAGCACCCGCACTTCTCCGGCGCATCGCTCGCGCTGACCGCCGCCGCGTATGAGCGCTGCGGCGGGCTGCCAGTACGCGCCGCGCTCGAGGACGAGGCGCTAGCCCACGCGCTCACTAGGCAGGGCATCGCCATCCACCGCCCTTGCCACGTCCGGGTGAGAACCTCCGCCCGTACCGACGGGCGCGCTCCACGCGGCCTCGCGCAAGACCTCACGCGCGCAGACTGGCGAGCCCGTCGGTCCTATAACGCCGGCGAGTTCCCACTCAACCGCCTGCTCGCCGTCAAGCAGCACACCATCGCTCTGCTGTTGCCGGCCCGCGAGGTCGCACAAACGATCGGCACGATCGCTCGCACCGCCGCTCGGCTCAAAGACGTCGGGCTGCTCGACGAGGTGCTCGTCATCGACGCCGCCTCCCAGGACGAGACCGCCGCCATCGCGCGCCAAGCCGGGCTCCACGTCGCCCAAGAGAATGAGCTGCTGGCCGACTACGGACCCTCACAAGGCAAGGGCGACGCGATGTGGCGAGGACTCGCCGCCACCAGCAGCGAAATCGTCGCGTTCGCCGACACCGACACCGAGGACTTCCATGAAGGATTTCTCCTCGGGCTCCTCGGCCCGCTGCTCTGTGACCCCGCCATACAGCTCGTGAAGGGCACCTTCCGTCGCCCGTTCCGCAACGGCGACACGGTGCTCGCCGAAGGCGGCGGGCGCGTCACCGAGCTGATGGCGAGGCCGCTGCTCAACCTTCATGCCCCGCAGCTGGCTGTATTCGACCAGCCGCTCGCGGGGGAGACCGCCGGCCGCCGGGCGCTGCTCGAACAGATCCCCTTCGCCGCCGGCTACGGCGTCGAGATAGCAATGCTTATCGACAGCTGGCGAACCTGCGGCCTGAACGCGCTCGCGCAAGTCGACCTCGGTCAAAGGCAAAACCGCCACCAGCCGCTGCGCGACCTCTCAGCGATGGCCTACGCCGTGCTCCTCGCCGCCCAAACCCGCTTCCTCGGACCAGAGTTCGCCGACAGCCACGCCTGCAGCTCAATCATCCTGCCACCCACCAGCAGTGCCCCCAAGCTGATGGAGACTCGCCAAGTCGCGCTCGATGAACGCCCGCCGCTCGCCGAACATCGCCAGCACGCCGAAGCTCCAGCCGCCTAGCAGTCAGCCCCCCGCGCGCCATTCGTACAAGGGCAGGTGTAGGTGCACGACGGCGTGGCCTCGCTCTCGAATGGTCAAGCGCTCGCCGTACGAACGCGAGCTGTGCTGCCGCCGCTCGGCTCGCCGCTGCCGCTCGACCTGGTCGCGCTCGCGCCCGCCGGGTTCCTGCTCAGCTGCCTTCAGGTCTGCGCGTTCTCACGAGCGCAAGGCAAAAACCGTCGACGTCGCGTCGCCGGGGTCTCTCCCATTGGAGAGCAACTGCTATTCGCACACCGTTTGGCACGCGACCCGAAGGGTAGGAGCGAGAGCATGGGCGCCGAGGACCACACGACCCTGCGCTTCACCCCCGCCGACCGAAAGGGAGCGTTATGAGCGAGACCGTCGCCGACCACCTGCTCAACCGGCTAGCGCACGAGTGGGGAGTGAAACGCATCTACGGATACCCCGGCGATGGCATCAACGGCATCATGGGCGCCTTTGGCCGCTCAGATGACTGCCCAGAATTCATTCAGGTTCGCCACGAGGAGATGGCCGCCTTCATGGCGTGTGCGCACGCGAAGTTCACGGGCGAGGCCGGCGTGTGTCTCGCCACCTCCGGTCCCGGCGCGATTCATCTGCTCAACGGTCTCTACGACGCGAAGCTCGACCACCAGCCGGTCGTCGCGATCATCGGCCAGCAGGCCAGGCTCGGCCTGGGCGGCAACTATCAGCAGGAGGTCGACCTCACCACGCTCTACAAGGACGTGGCGCACGAGTACGTGCAGATGGCGACTGAGCCCGGCCAGATCCGTCACCTGATCGACCGGGCGATGCGGATCGCGCTCTCCGAGCGCACCGTCACCTGCGTGATCGTCCCCAATGACCTGCAGATGGAACCCGCCGTGCCGACACCGCCGCACGCCCACGGCACCGTGCACTCCGGCCCCGGCTACACACCCCCGAACGTCACGCCCAACGACGAGCAACTGCGGCGTGCCGCCGAGGCGCTCAACGCGGGCGAGCGCGTAGCGATGCTCATCGGCGCCGGTGCGCTGCACGCGACACAAGAGGTGATCGAGGTTGCTGACACGCTCGGCGCCGGGGTCGCCAAGGCGCTGCTCGGCAAGGCCGCCGTACCCGACGACCTGCCGTTCGTCACCGGATCAATCGGCTTGCTGGGCACCCGGCCCAGCTGGGACATGATGCAGGACTGTGACACGCTCTTGATGGTCGGCTCCAGCTTCCCCTACTCGGAGTTCCTGCCAGAGGAGGGCCAGGCCCGCGGCGTGCAGATCGACCTGGACGGCAGGATGCTTGGCATCCGCTACCCGATGGAGGTCAACCTCGTCGGCGACAGCGCCCTCACCCTCAAAGCTCTCCTGCCGCTCCTGCAGCGCAAGGACGACCGCGGCTGGCGGGAGAAGATCGAAAAGAACATGAGCGCGTGGTGGCAGGTGATCGAGAAGCGCGCACACGAGCCCGCCCAGCCCGTGAACCCGCAGCTGATCTTCCACGAGCTCTCAAAGCGCCTGCCCGACCGTGCGATCCTGAGCTCCGACTCTGGCTCGGCTGCCAACTGGTACGCCCGCGACGTGCGGCTGCGCGCCGGCATGATGGCCACCCTCTCGGGCACCCTCGCGACAATGGGAGCGGGTGTACCCTACGCGATCGCCGCGAAGTTCGCGCACCCTGATAGGCCCGTGATCGCTCTCGTCGGTGACGGCGCGATGCAGATGAACGGGCTCGCCGAGCTGATCACGATCGCCAAGTACCGGGAGCGCTGGTCAGACCAGCGGCTGATCGTGCTCGTACTCAACAACCGCGACCTCAACCAGGTCACGTGGGAGCAGCGCGCGATGTCCGGCGACCCCAAGTTCGTCGAGTCGCAGGAACTACCCGACGTGCCCTACGCGCGCTGGGCGGAAATGCTCGGGCTGAACGGCATCCGTACCGACGACCCCGAAGCGATCGGGGAGTGCTGGGATCAGGCGCTCGCCGCCGACCGGCCCACCGTGCTCGAGGTGTGCTGTGACCCCGAAGTGCCGCCGCTGCCGCCGCACATCACCATTGAGCAGGCTCGCTCGTTCGCCTCAGCGATCCTGAAGGGAGACCCCGGCAGCCGCCGCATCATCGCCCAAGCGCTGCGTCAGAAGCTGCCCGAGTTCCTACCCGGCCGATGAACGCCAAGCGCGTGCTGGGAAATCTGCGCCGCGGTCGCGCGCAGCGGACCCTCGCCGCCGTGACCGCCGCGAGCGCGCTGCCACTCGGCCTGGAGATCTACTTCGAGCACTTCCGCGGCTCCTTTGGGGACAAGTGGATGTGGACCCCCGTCGCGCTCTCACCGATCCTCACCGCAGCCGGACTCGCAGGGGTGGGGTCCAAGCGAGCCGCGACGACCGTGCTGCCCGCAGTGTCTGCCCTGTACTGCTTGGACGGGCTGATCGGTCTCTACACCCACCTGCAGGGCGTGCGCAAGCGTCCTGGCGGGTTCTCAGAGCCGCTCTACAACATCGTCATGGGGCCGCCGCTGCTCGCGCCCGGCTCGCTCGCACTCGTCGGCGGCATAGGCCTCGCGGCGGCGCTCGCCGAGCGCGAGCGCTGAAAGCGGTGGCGCAGGCACCACGCTCTTCGGCCGGGCATCTCCCCAAGCAGGGCGGCGACCCGGCGCCGGGGCCGCCCGCAGGGCTGCCACGCCAGCGCAGGGGCACCACCCCGCAGATGCGGGGACGTTACCCCGGCTACGACGTGATGACCGCCGCCTCCCACTGGGATGCGAAGACCCGCGGCGTCGTGTTCGACCGGGTAGCGAACGTCCCGTCGCTGCGCTTCTTCACCGAAGGGGAGGCACGCACGCTACAGGCGTTCTGCGATGTCGTGACCGGCCAGGACAGAGAGCCGCGCATCCCCGTGCTTGAGATGGTCGACGCCAAGCTCCACGCCCGCAGACTCGACGGGTTTCGCCACCACGACATGCCGCCCGACCCCGAAACCTGGCAGCAGGTCGCGGCCAACCTCGACGACAGCGCCCGCCAGCACGGCTCAGACGACGGCTTCGCCGCCGCCGGCTCAGAGACCCAGCACGAGATCGTCCAGCAGTTCTCCGAAGGCAAGCTCGACTGGGAGCTGCCCGTCACGAAGGCTTGGGGAGTGGTAATGCGCGGCGTGCTCGGCGCGTTCTACTCACATCCCTGGGCGTGGAACGAGATCGGCTTCGGCGGACCCGCCTACCCACGCGGGTACGCCCGCCTGGGGGCAGGGGAACGCGAGCACTGGGAGGCGCCGCCGGAGTTCGCAGTCGATCCCGTGGACGATGTCCGTGAGCGGGGCGTTGAGTGAAAGAGCGTCTGCGTGTCGCCCTGAAGGGTGCAGTACGCCCACCCGAGAACGACTCCGCGTTCCTGCTCGATCCCCATCGACGAGGTGTGCCAGGACGCGAGCGTATGCGCCGTTACAGCCCCGACGAGGCGGTCGACATGCTGATCGTCGGTGCGGGCGCCGGTGGCGCAACGCTCGCGCAGCGCCTCGCCCGCAAAGGCTGGCGGGTGCTCGTGCTCGAGGCAGGGCCCTTCTGGGACCCCGACGAGGATTGGGTCTCCGACGAGGCCGGTGCACACGCGCTGTATTGGACGGATGAGCGCGTCATCGGCGGCGAGGACCCCGTGGAGCTCGGCAAGAACAACTGCGGCCGCGGCGTCGGTGGCTCGATGATCCACTACGCCGGGTATACCCCGCGCTTTCATCCATCCGACTTCGAGGTCTACACCCGCGACGGCGTAGCCGCCGACTGGCCCATCACCTACCAAGACCTCAAGCCGCATTACGAGCTCCTCGAGCGTGAGCTGCCGGTCGCCGGCGAATTCTGGCCCTGGGGCGACCCCCACGGTTATCCGCACGGCCCGCATCCCGTCGGCGCGGGCGCGCTCAAGGCCTGGGAGGGAGCCAGGCGCCTGGGGATCGAGATGCGCGTGGGCCCCGTGGGCATCGCCAACGGCAGCTTCGGGCACCGCCCGCACTGCATCTACCGCGGCTTCTGCCTCCAAGGCTGCAAGGTCGGTGCAAAGGCATCCCCGCTCGTCACCCACATCCCCGACGCGCTGGAGCACGGCGTCGAGGTACGCGCCGACTGCATGGTCACGCAGATCGAGACGAACGAGACCGGACGTTGCACCGGCGTCACCTACTTCCACGACGGCGAGGAGCGCTTCCAGCCAGCAGAGGCGATCGTGGTTGCCGGCTACTCGGTCGAGACACCAAGGCTGCTGTTGCACTCCACCAGCAGTCGATTCCCCAACGGGCTCGCCAACGAGAACGATCTCGTGGGACGCGGGATCATGGTGCAGGGCGCACCCCAGGTCGCCGGGCGCTTCCCCGAGGAGATGCGGATGTATAAGGCGCCCCCACCTGAGATTAACTCCGAGCAGTTTTATGAGACCGACCCCGGACGCGGATTCGCACGCGGCTTCTCGATCCAAACAGTGGGGCCGCTGCCGATCGGCTGGGCCGAGCACGTCCTCGCCGACGGCCACTGGGGCCAAGCCTTGCGGGAGTACATGCGCGACTACAACCACTGGTACACGATCGGCTGCCTCTCAGAGCTCCTGCCCAGACCGGAGAACCGCGTCACGCTCGCCGAGCAGACCGACCGCAACGGGATGCCCGTCGCACGCCTAGATTACACCCAGTGCGACAACGACCGAGCGAATATCGCCTACGCCAAGAACAAGCTCCACGAAATCCTTCACGCCGCAGAAGCCCAGGACATCCTCACGATCGACCGCTACGCCCACCTCGTCGGCGGCTGCGCCATGTCAGACGAGCCCGGGACCGGCGTCATCGACCGAGACCACCGTGCCTGGGGAATCCCAAACCTGTTCGTGTGTGACGGCAGCGTCATGCCAACCCAAGGCTCCGCCAATCCCGCGCTCACGATCATGGCCCTCGCATCTCGCCTCGCCGAGCGCCTAGGCGCGAAGCGGATCGACCCGGCCGGCACACGACCCGCCGAGAGTCACGCGTGAGCCCTCCTGATCCGCACCGACCGCATCTCGGCCAGCCCGCCTGCCACGAGGGGCCAGCGTGGCCGAGAGGAACCGCCGAACCCAACACGGACACCGCGCCTCACTCGCCTAGCGCGCGACCAGTGCGAGGAGCCCGATGCCGATGAGCCGCTGGCTCAGACCTTTCGCAGCTTCGCCGCCGAGAACCAACACCGCTTAGCAGCGTCGTTTTCACTTTTTGGTGGTGCGGCGAGCGGGTATATGCAGCGGTGTTCCACAACCCGAGGAGGACCCGCGATGGCGAAAGATCACGGACCGAGTGTCAAGAACGACAAACAGTACGAAGGGCTCCGCGAAAAGGGCATGAGCAAGGAACGCGCAGCGAAGATCGCGAACAGCCCGGGCTCATCCAAACGAGGCGGCAAGAGTTCAGGCTCGGGCACAAAACGCAAAGCCAGGACGCAAGGCGGCACCAAAGCGCAGAAGGCTGCGGCAGGTCGCAAGGGCGCCAAAAAGACCAACAGCTAAACCATGCCCGAGAGTGCGACACCCATGCCGTCACCGCGAGCAGGACCCCCCCTCGGCTCGATGCTCCCGGCTCGTTTCCCACTCAGGCGCCGGGGTAAATGACCGACAGACAGGAACGCGCGACCGAAACAGAGGGAGGTAGCAGCAGAATGGCATCCAATCAGCTAGCCGGAAAGACCGTGGCCTTTCTCACCGCACAAGAGGGAATAGAGGAGGTCGAGCTCACAGAACCCTGGAAGGCTGTCAAAGACGCAGGCGCGACGCCCAAGCTGATCGCCCCCGAAGCTGGCGAAATCCAGGCGTTCAACCATCTCGACAAGAGCTCGAAATACGCCGTCGATGAGTCCCTCGAGGACGCCGACCCCGACGACTACGACGCGCTGGTGCTCCCCGGCGGAGTGGCCAACCCCGACCAGCTGCGCAGCGACGAGCGCGCCATCCAGTTTGTGCAGCAGATCTTCGCTGCGGACAAGCCGGTCGGCGTGATCTGCCACGGACCCTGGACACTCGTGGAGGCAAACCTCGTGCGTGGGCGCAAGCTCACCTCCTGGCCGTCCGTAAAAACCGATATCCGCAACGCCGGCGGGGAATGGGTCGACGAGGAAGTCGTTGTCGACCACGGGCTCGTCTCAAGCCGCAAGCCGGACGACCTGCCAGCGTTCTGCTCAAAGATCGTCGAGGAGTTTGCGGAGAGCCGTCACGATGCGGCGCGGGCCGGCGCCACCGGCACCGCGGACTAACAAACTTCTCGCGGCATTTGTAGAAGGGTTAATTGTGATTTGTACTCGGTGGGGGACGCCGTCGGCATGCTGTTTTCACACGGCGCGAAAACCTGGCTCGCTCGGTTAGTCGCACTCGCGCTCGCCATTACTCGCGCGCCCCTACACCGGAGCTTGCATCCGTGATGGCACGACGAAAGTCATGCCGCCTCTACCCGAAGTGCGTGAGCTTGGAAGAAGACGATGTGGGTAAACACAGCCCGTGATCGTGTTTGCCCGTGGCTTGCCGCTCAAGGGCACTCGCCGTATGCGTGGTCGGTGCTGGGCGCTGTCGCCCCGGGCGACCGAGCGCATCCGTCTGATGACTTACGTGACCTGTCCCACGCTGCGTTACCACCCGGCGGTCGTGGCGCAGAAGCGGCAAGACCTGACGCCATGACCGTCGTCATCCTCGACGTCGACGGCACCCTCGTGGACACCAACTACCAGCACGCGCTTGCGTGGTATCGCGCGTTTCGGGCGCACGGGATCGTGCTGCCGATCTGGCGGATCCACCGTCACATCGGTATGGGGGGCGACCAGCTCGTCAGCGCCCTGACCGACGAGGACGTTGAGCGACGGCTCGGCGATCAGATCCGCGAGCGGGAGGGCGACTTCTACAACCAGATGATCGGCGAGGTCGAGGCCCTGAACGGCGCCAGCGAGCTGCTGCGCGATCTCCATGAGCACGGGCACACGGTCGTCGTTGCCAGCTCCGCCAAGCCCCCGGAGATCGAGCATTACCTGGGGCTGCTGGACGCACACGAGCTCGCCGATGCGTGGACCAGCGCCGGTGACGTGAAGGCCACCAAGCCACAGCCCGATCTCGTACACGCTGCGCTGGAGCGCGCCGATGCCCCGCCGGCGCAGGCCGTGATGATTGGCGACTCCCCCTGGGACGTACAAGCCGCCCAGCGAGCCGGGGTCCAGACACTCACGGTTATGACAGGCGGCTTCTCCAGAGAAGAACTTTCCCAAGCCGGCGCCGTCGAGGTATACGAGTCGCTCACCGACCTCAAAGACGCGCTCGGACAGACGATCCTCTCCGGCGAGCCCTCGAGATCGTGAACCGCTCTGGCGGGATCGCCTGCGTGCGCGCACGAGCTCGCGACTGCCGCGCCTGCCCGCTGTGGAAAGGCGCTACCCAAATCGTGTTCGGCGAAGGACCCGTCAGTGCGCAGATCATGCTGGTCGGCGAGCAGCCCGGTGACCAGGAGGATCAGGCGGGCCAGCCGTTCGTCGGCCCGGCAGGGCACGTCCTCGACCAGGCGCTTACCGCCGCGCACATCCCGCGCACGACCCTCTACGCCACGAACGCCGTCAAGCACTTCAAGTACCGCGAGCGCGGCAAGCGCAGGATTCACCAGCGACCCTCCGTGGGGGAGATGAGTGCCTGCCGGCCGTGGCTAGAAGCCGAGATCGAGCTGATCTCCCCCCACGTGATCGTCGCGCTCGGCGCGACCGCCGCGCACGCGCTGATCGGCCGCGCCACCCCCATCGCTGCCAGCCGCGGACAGCCACTGGACGGGACGCTGTTCTCGCCGGTCGTGGTTACGGCCCACCCTTCGAGCGTGCTACGCGAGCGCGATCGCGACGCGCGCCACTCAGCCCTGCAGGCGATCAGCGAAGACCTGCGTCTCGCCGCGCAGATCGCCAACGACAGCAGCCCTGGCGGCAGGCAATCAGCGTGAAGCCTGTCCGCGTCGGCTGCTCAGGCTGGAACTACCGCGACTGGCGCGGCCGTCTGTACCCGTCCGGCACATCCCCGCGTCGCTGGCTTGAAACCTATGCCGCCCGGTTCGACACCGTCGAGGTAAACGCCACCTTCTACCGGCTCGCCACCCGTAAAACCATCGAACACTGGCTCGAACAGACGCCCCAGGGGTTCTGCTTCGCAGTAAAGGCGAGTCGCTACCTGACCCATGTCAAGCGCCTATCCGGCATCGAGCAGGGCTTGCGCAGGTTCTACGAGCCGCTGATCCCGCTCTGCGAAGCGCACCGTCTCGGTGCCATCCTGTGGCAGCTCCCGGAGACCTTTCACCGCGACGAGCACGCGCTCGCCTGCCTGCTTGAGCAGCTGCCGGACGGCCGCCACGCCATCGAGCTGCGCCACCCAAGCTGGTTCGTCAAGGACATTTACGAGCTGCTGCGCGCCCACGACGTAGCACTCGTCCTCGGCGACCATCCCGAGCGTCCTTTCCAAACGCATGAGGCCACCGCGAGCTGGCGCTACATCCGCTTTCACTACGGCGCGCGCGGTAGACGCGGCAACTACTCCGACACCGAACTCGAGGAATGGGCACAACAGATTCACCGCTGGCGCGCAACCCACGAGACGCTTGTCTATTTCAACAACGACTGGGAGGGTCTCGCCCCCAGCAACGCCCTATGGCTGCAACGACGCCTAGCGCAGCTCGCCTCTGACCCGCCGGTTCGCGTAAGCGGGAGTTAGCTCCCGGATGTACGGAGATCCGGTCGGGCGCTGCGAGCGCCGACTGTGCAGCTGCTTGGAGCGCGTGGCGACCGAGGTCGTAACGCTCCGCGACCGCCGTCATCGAGGCCCCCAACCACGCCGTACAAGGGGCGTGGCGAGACCGGAGTCGTACCGTCCAAAGCCTCGGTTGCACTGCCGGCGGTGCGGGTGGCCGAGGGGGCTCATCGCTCACCATGTTGCTCCTTTTGCCATTTGCAGTATTTCGATTCTTCACGACGAAGTGGTCGCGATGGCGAAGCTCGACGGCGTCGTCACAGAGCTCAGCAAGAGCGATCCCCGTCTGACGCGCACGCAGGCCGTCGAGCGTGTCCGCCAGCAGAACCCTGAGCTCGCGCGCAGTCCCAGGCCGGTGCCGACGCAATGGCCCACGACGGCGTCCGGGCCGACACCTTCGTCATGCTCGTCGAGGCGTAGCTCCCCGTTCAGACCTCGATTCCCTCGGTGGGGACGCCCTCGGGATAGCGCTCGTCACGTAGCCCTGCTCGGCTCGCCGCCGTTGCCTTGCGTCCCGCGGCCGGGACCAGCCTTGACGCCGCGCCAAGACCGGTGGGCGGCATGTTGTTGTAGACGCACTCGTAGCTACCGGCGGGCACGAGGTAGGTCTCATGCCAGATGCCGACGTCGCCGTTGGATCCGACATGCTTGTTGAACGCGACCCAGGCTGGCCAGTGGGAGTTATCCCGGCTACGCGCATACGTCTCCAGGTGCTCGAAGGATCGCCAGTACTGGACGAGCATCGGTTGGAGGGGGCTGCCGAGATGCAGCTTGGCACCGAGGAACCCGGATTCGGGGTTCTGTTCGAGTTCGTGCACCATCTTCGGCATCGCCAGGAACACAGGCAGCCACTTCGAGGGCTTCCAGACCCTGTTGATTCGCATACCGATGAGGAAGACGACGAAGTCACCCTCGATCTCTGCCGTCACGCGTTTGTCGATGATCGGTGTCGTAGCGACCCCTTTCTCGTCGGAGGCCACGGATTGTTACACCTGCGAGATGGTGCTGGGCGGCACGCAAGCGGACGGCTCACGGCCACCGACGACGCGCTCGAGCTTCGGGTTCTCGCTCGCTTCGCATTGCGCCGTTGTGGCCGTGGCGGCAGCACTGGCGGATCGGATGGACGGGGACGCTTGAAGTCCACCGAGCACTACTCCGACGCCGCGGGTCATCGGAGAGCAATTTGGAGACCAAATTGCCTCCCGTGCGCCCGTCGCAGAAACCGCAAACGCGCAAACGGGCGATTTGCAGCGACTTCTTAGTGCCGGAGGAGGGACTCGAACCCCCGACACGCGGATTATGATTCCGCTGCTCTAACCGACTGAGCTACTCCGGCAATTCGGCTAGCGGATGACCATACCGCACCCGTTTCGCGGTGCAGAGGACCGCCACAGACGCTCGGGCGTGAGCCGCGTCGCCTCGCGCAGGGGCACCAGCGGCGCTAACCTCGGCGCGCTGTGGGTCAGGCAACGCTGCTGGGGGTACCGAACGTCTCCGAGGGCCGCGACAGCGCGATCGTCGCGACGATCGCAGCGGCCTTCACACAGGCGCGTGCGAGCGGGGGAGCGGGCGTGGACGGCGGCATCCGCCTGCTCGACGTGCACAGCGACCCCGACCACGATCGCTCGGTGTTCACGCTCGCTGGCCCACCCGGGGCGCTCGCCGAGGCGCTGATGCGCGGAGCGGCCGCCGCGGTGGCGCAGGTCGACGTGGTGAGCGCCCCCTCGGTGGGTCCCCCGGCGCGTGGCCAGCATCCGCACGTGGGTGCGCTCGACGTCGCTCCCGTCGTGTACCTACGCGAGCTCGACCGCGGCGCAGCCTGCGCGGAGGCGCTCGTGCTCGCCGACCGGATCGGCCATGAGCTCGAGGTCCCTGTGTTCCTGTACGGCGAGCTCACGTCGGCGGGGGAGGCGCGCCGAGGACCAGCGCCGAGCTGCGTCGCGGCGGCATCGATGCGCTCTCCGCGCGCATGCGCGATCCAGGCCAAGCGCTGATCCCAGACTTCGGGCCCTCGCGCCCACACCCAACGGCCGGCGCCACGCTCGTCGCCGCGAGGCCGCCGCTCGTGGCGTTCAACGTGAGGCTCGCGCCTCCGGCAGGGATCGATGACGCGCGCGCGGTCGCCGCCGCGATCCGCGAGGGCGGCGAGTCTGGGCTGCCGGGGGTGCGCGCGATCGCGATCCTGCTCTCGGGAGGCATCGCACAGGTCTCGATGAACGTCGAGCGGCCGTTCGAGCTTCCGCTCGCGGAGATCGTCGAGGTCGTTCGCAGGCGCGCGCCGGTCGCCGCGGCCGAGATCGTCGGGCTCGCGCCGCGGGCGGCGCTCGAGGGCTTCCCGCAGGACGTGCCGCTCCCGGGCTTCGACCCCGACGCGACACGTGCTCGAGAACGCAATAGGCTCCTAGTCGATGGCACCGACGCAAGCGGAAGACCAAGCACCGCGGCAACGCCGCGGGCGTGGTCGAGTCGCGCGGGCGCACCGGGCGCAAGCCGACGGCGGCCGAGAAGAGCGGCGATGCGCGCGCGGTCACGAAGGCGCGCAAGAAGCCGACCGACCCCCGCGACCGGCCGCCCACCTGGCGCGGTGCCTTCGTGCGCGCGATGTTCGCCGCAGTCATCTTCCTGGGGATCGCGCTGGTGGTCTTCAAACAAGTCGAGCCGTCGTCGCCCTCTTCCCGATCGTGCTCGTGATGTACGTGCCGATCAGCTACTGGACCGAGAAGTGGGCCTACGACCGCCGCCAGCGCAAGAAGGCGGCGGCGGCGAAAGGGCGCTCGTAGTGAGCGACCTTCCCGTTGACGTCCGCTCCTTCACCGTCGGCCCGGTGCAGGAGAACTGCTTCATCGTGCGCCCCGACAGCACGAGCACGCGCGCCCTCATCGTCGACCCCGGCGATGAGCCCGAGCGCCTGCTCGCCGCGATCGACTCCCTCGGCGTGCAGATCGAGGCGATCCTCATCACGCACTGCCACTTCGACCACATCGGCGCGGTCGCGCCCGTCGCGGCCGCCACCGGTGCGCCCGTGTACTGCCCGGTGATCGAGCGGCCGATACTCGCCGACGTGATGAGCTGGGTTCCGCCTGGCTTCGGCCCCTTCGAGAGCTACGAGGCCGACCACACGCTCGCGGGCGGCGAGCACCTCCAGCTCGCGGGCATCGACATCGAGGTGCTCTTCACTCCCGGCCACAGCCCTGGCCATCTCACCTACGCCATTCCCGGCGCGGTGCTCTCCGGGGACGTGCTCTTCCAGGGGTCGGTCGGGCGGGTCGACCTCCCGCGCGGGGACTGGCCGACGCTCGAGCGCTCGATCGAGCTGCTGCTGAAGAGCTTCCCTCCGGAGACGATCGTCTACCCCGGACACATGGGCGTGACCACGCTGCAGCGCGAGCGCGACACGAACCCCTTCCTCAGCGAGCTGCGCGTCCGCGTGCCGGCCGCGTCCCCGGGGGCGCAGGCGCAGACGCGCACACGTTGAGCGCGCCAGCATCCAGGCGCCCCCGGGCACCTTCGACGTGCTGGGCGAGCAGGCCGCCGCGCGCGGCCCTGCTCGAGTCGCGCGCTCGCACGATCCTCGAGGAGGCCGGGCTACGAGCGGATCGAGACGCCTGCGTTCGAGCCACGGAGCTGTTCGCGCGCGGGGTGGGCGCCTCCACCGACATCGTGCGCAAGGAGATGTTCACCTTCGAGGACGCCGGCGGGCGCTCGCTGACGCTGCGTCCGGAGGGCACCGCCCCCGTCTGCCGCGCCTACGTCGAGCACGGCATGCACAAGCGCCGCCAGCCGGTGAAGCTCTGGTACCTCTCGAGCTTCTTCCGCCACGAGCGCGCCCAGGCGGGGCGCTACCGGCAGTTCTGGCAGGTCGGCGCGGAGGCGCTCGGCTCCGAGGATCCCGGCGGTCGACGCCGAGTCGATCGCGCTCGCGAGCGCGCTGCTCGTCGAGCTGGGGGTGCGCGAGCGTGCGCCTGCGCCTCTCGAGCCTCGGCAGCCCCGCAGACGCCGTGGCGCCTACCGCGAGCAGCTGACGCGCGCACCTGCGCGCCCACGAAGGCGAGCTCTCCGAGGACGTGCGCGGGCGCATCGAGCACAACCCGCTGCGGGCGTTCGACTCCGAACACCCGGGCACCGGCGCGTGATGCGGGACGCGCCGCGGCTGCTCGACCAGCTCGAGCGCGAGGACGCGGAGCACTTCGCGCGAGGTGCGCGCGCTGCTCGAGCAGGCGCGCGTCGAGCTACGAGGTCGATCCCACGCTCGTGCGCGGCCTGGACTACTACACGCGCACGGTCTTCGAGTTCACCTCCGACGCGCTCGGCGCGCAGAGCGGGGTCGGGGGCGGCGGCCGCTACGACGGGCTCGTCGAGGAGCTCGGCGGCCCGCCGACGCCCGGCATCGGCTGGGCGTGCGGGGTCGAGCGCATCCTGCTCGCGGGCGCCCAGGTCGACCTGCCGCGCGCCGCACCGGTCGAGCTGTTCGTCGCGCTCGACGACCGCGCCGAGAGCTCCCGCCGCGCGGCCTTCGGGCTGCTCAACGAGGCGCGCAGCGGCCGGGCTCGGCGGCGCAGATGGAGCTCGCCGGCCGCTCGCTGAAGCGCCAGCTCTCGCACGCCGACTCGCTCGGCGCGCGCTATGTGGCGATCGTGGGCGAGCAGCACACGGTGCTGAAGGACATGCAGGCGGGCGAGCAGGAGCAGATCGCCCCCGACGCGGTCGTGCACGCGGTCCTGCGCGGCCAGCACGCGCTCTAGGCGGCCGTTGGGCGCCTGTCGGCGTTCAACTTTCGGCGCGTCCTGCCGAAAAGGGAGGCGATGGCGCAGCTCTCCCGCCCCTACCAGATCGCGCTCGTCGCGTTGCTCCTCGGCGCGCTCGCGTTTGTCGCGATCGGCATGCATCACGGCGCGCCTAGCGAATCGAGCTCCGGCTCGAGCAGCTCGGGCACGCCCGCGCCGAGCGCGAGCAGCGGCGCCTCGCAGAGCTCGAAACCCGACCGCCGCCGAAGAGGCCAAACGAGCCGCCGCGCCGAGCCCGATCTACCACGGCTCCGCGCCCGGCGTCGAAGGCCTCACGCGCGCCATCGCACAAGGCCCACGGCGCGGTCGCCACCTCGCAGGCCAACGCCAAACAGCTCGAAGAAAAATCGGCGCAGGCCTCGGCGCGAAGCCACGCGCAGCCGCCACCAGCGGCCGCAGCCGCGACCACCGCGCCGAGCGCAGCCGCGAGCAGCGGCTCGAGCTCGAGCGCCGCCTCGCACGCCAAGACCCCGCCAAGACCGCGCAGCAAGGCGTCGGCCGCCGAAGCGCGCGCGTGCCCGAGCGGGCAGCGCGCCGTCGAAGCGGCGCTCGCCGCCGGCAAGGTCGCCCGTGGTGCTCTTCTGGAATCCCGACGGGGCCGACGACGTCGCGGTCCACGGCCAGCTGCAGACAGCTCGACGCATGGCCACCTGCCGGTGGCGTCTACGAAGGCAACGCCGAAGCTGTCGCCTCCTACGGCGCGATCACGCGCCAGGTGCCCGTCTACGGCACGCCGACGATCCTGATCGTCGCCCAAGAACGGCCAGACGACGGAGCTCACGGGCCTGCAGGAAGCACTTCTCGATCGAACAGGCGATCGAAGAAGCGCGCAGCGCGTAGCGCCTAGACTTCGCTCGCGTGCAGACAAGCGAAGCGGGGCTCAGCAGCCACCTGGACGAGCCCGCTCGGCGCGCGGGCACACGCCCGAGGGCGCCTTCACCGGCGCCGCCGGCGGAGCCGCGTGCGGCGACCTCGTGCGCATCTCGCTGGCCCTGGCCGAGCGCGAGCGGCCGAGGCCGTGATCGCCGACGCCGGATTCGACGCGCACGGCTGCGGCGCGAGCGATCGCGGCCGGCAGCGCCGCGGTGGCGCTGCTCGCGGGCGCGGCACTGCTCGAGGCGGCGCGGATCGGCGCGGAGGAGATCGCCGAGGAGCTCGGCGGGCTGTGCGCCGGCGAAGCTGCACGCCGCCGAGCTCGCGGCGGACGCGCTGCACCGGGCGCTCGGGCCAGGCCGCGCGCGCGTGCGCGCCGCTCGCGCCGGAGCGCCGGGCGCGCGCTCGTGGCGATGAGCGGAGGGGTCGACAGCGCCGTTGCGGCGCTGCTCGTGCGCGAGCGCGGCGCCGAGGCGGTCGCGGTCACGCTCGAACTGTGGTCTGACCCGGAGAACGACGGCGAGCAGAGCTGCTGCTCGGCGCAGGCGGTGCGGCGGCGCGCGCGCGCTCGCCCACGAGCTGGGCATGCCGCACCTCTCGATCGACCTGCGCGCGGAGTTCCGCGCGGGCGTCGTGGATCACTGGATCAGCGAGCACGCCGACGGCCTCACGCCCAACCCGTGCATCCGCTGCAACGGCAGCGTGCGCCTCGACGCGATGCTCGAGCTCGCGCGAGCGGCTCGGCGCGAGCACGCTCGCCACCGGCCACTACGCGCGCGTCACGCGAGGGACGGGCGCACGCTCAGGGTCGCCGCGGACGAGCGCAAGGACCAGAGCTACGTGCTCTGCGCGCTCGCGCCGGAGCTCGCTGCGAGCGCATGCGCTTCCCGCTCGGCGAGCTGCGCAAGGACCGAGGTGCGCGAGCTCGCCGCGACGCTGCCGGGCTGGCGGTGGCGCGCCGGCGCGACTCGCAGGATCTGTGCTTCCTCGCGGGCACCGGCCGCGAGGCCTTCCTCGCGCGCCACGGCGGTCTGAGCCGCGCCCGGGCACGATCCTCGGCGCAGGCGGGCGACGCCTCGGCGAGCACGCCGGGCGCGCACCTGTTCACGGTCGGCCAGCGCCGCGGCCTCGGCCTGCCGGGCCGCGGCAGCCGCTGTACGTGCTAGCGCACCGACGCGCGCGCGAACACCGTGACGGTCGGCTCCGCGCAGCGCGCTGCTCGCCGGCGAGCTCGCGCTGTCGCGGCTGACGCTGCACCGCGAGGGACGAGCGGTCGACGGCGTGCGCGTGCGCGCCCACGGCCGCCAGCTGCCCTGCAGGCTCGCCGAGGAGCTCGCGCCCGGCGGGCGCGCACGCGCGCGCGGCGTCGAGCTCGATGAGCCCGCCGAGCGCACCGCGCCGGGACAGCTCGCGTGCCTGTATGCGGGCGACCTGGTCGTCGGCCACGCCACGATCGCCGCCTAAGATCCCTCTCCGGCGATGACCTCGGATGAGATCCGCGAGCGCTACCTGAGCTTCTTCGAGGAGCGCGGGCACCGCGCGTTCCCTCGGCGTCGCTGATCCCGCTCCGCGCACGACCCCTCGGCGCTCTTCACGGTCGCTGGGATGCACCCGCTGAAGCCCTACTTCCTCGGCCAGGAGACCCCTCCAGCGCAAGCGCCTGACGGACTGCCAGAAGGTCTTCCGGACGGTCGACATCGACAACGTCGGCAACACCGCCAGGCACCTCACGTTCTTCGAGATGCTCGGGAACTTCTCGTTCGGCGACTACTTCAAGCGGGAGGCGATCGCCTTCGCCTGGGAGCTCTCTCGGGAGGTCTTCGGCTTCCCGACGCAGGACATCTGGGTGACGGTCTTCGAGGGCGACGAGGAGCTCGGGCTCGGCCCCGACGAGGAGGCGATCGAGTGCTGGCTGGGAGTTGGGCGTGCCGCGTCGAGCGGATCGTGCGCTGCCCACGCTCGGAGAACTTCTGGGAAGCGGGCCCGAGCGGCCCGTGCGGACCGTGCTCGGAGCTGTACATCGACCGCGGCGTGGCTTCGGCTCGCGAGACGGACCTGCCGGGCGGCGACAACGAGCGCTTCCTGGAGTACTGGAACCTCGTGTTCATGCAGTACGACCAGCGCCCCTCCGGCAACGGCGCGAGCTCGACGCTGACGCCGCTGCCGGCGAACAACATCGACACCGGGCTGGGGCTGAACCGCATGGCGGCGATCCTGCAGGAGAAGGACTCGGTGTTCGAGACCGACCAGTTCGTGCCGCTGATCGAGCTCGGCGAGGAGCTCTCCGGCAGCGCGCTACGCGCACGCGGACTTCGCGACCGACCGCGCGCTGCGGATCCTCGCCGACCACGCGCGCGCGACGCACGTTCCTGCTCGCCGACGGCGTGGTGCCCTCCAACGAGGAGCGCGGCTACGTGCTGCGGCGCGTGATGCGCCGCGCGATCCAGCAGGGTCTCGTGCTCGAGCTCGAGCCGGGCTTCCTCGTGCGCTACGGCGGGCGCGTGCGCGAGGTGATGGGCGGCGCCTACCCCGAACTGCTCGAGCAGGCGCAGGCGATCGACATGTGGCTCTCCGCCGAGGAGGAGGGCTTCGGGCGGACGCTCGCGCAGGCCACGCAGACGCTCCGCGAGGTGGTCGACGCGCGCCCGCGCGGAGGGCCGGCGCACCGTGTCGGCCGAGGAGGTCTTCCGCCTGCACGACACCTACGGGCTGCCTCAGGAGATGACGCGCGAGATGCTCGCGCAGGAGGGCTTCGAGGTGCAGGGCGACTTCGAGGAGCTGATGGAGCGCCAGCGCGAGCGCGGCCGCGCGCAGGCCGTTCGGGGCGGGCTTGAGGGGGAGCGCGCGCGAAGCCGCGAGCGGCTTCGTGGGGGAGAGCGGGTGTGGCGACCCGCTTCACCGGCTATGAAACCGAGGAGCAGGCGACGACGGTCGCGGCGGTGCGCAGCATCGGCGCCGACGGCAACGGCGATGGCGAGTCGGGAGAGCCGACGCGGCTGCTCGTGAAGCTCGCGGAGTCGCCCTTCTACGCGCCCGGCGGCGGCCAGGTGGCGGATGGGGGCACGATCGAATGCGCCGACGGCGACTGCCGCGCCGTCGTGCGCGAGGTCTTTCGCGTGGGCGAGGACCAGGCGCTCGAGGTAGTGCTCGAGCAGGGGACGCTCGCGCCCGGCGAGCCCGTGCTGGCGCGCGTCGATCGCGCCAGCAGGCACGCGACCGAAGCCAACCACACCGCCACGCACCTGCTGCAGGCGGTGCTGCGCGAGCGCCTCGGCGCGCACGTGCGCCAGGCCGGCTCCTACGTCGGCCCGGACAAGCTGCGCTTCGACTTCAGCCACGGCCAGGCGCTCAGCGAGCAGGAGCTACGCGACGTCGAGGACCGCGTGAACGCGTGGGTCGCGCGCAACGAGCCCGTGCGCGCGGTCACCACGACGCTCGATGAGGCGCGCCGGCTGGGCGCGATGGCGCTGTTCGGCGAGAAGTACGGCGAGGTCGTGCGGATGGTCCAGATCGGCGAGGGCGAGTACTCGCGCGAGCTGTGCGGCGGCACGCACGTGCGCAGCACGGCCGAGATCGGACCCTTCCGGATCATCTCCGAGACCTCGAGCGCGGCCAACGTCCGCCGCATCGAGGCGCTCAGCGGACCCGCGGCGATCGAGCTGCTGCGCGCGCACGACCGCGCACTCGCGGAGGTCGCCGCGCAGCTGCGCGCCCTGCCCGAGGACGCGCCCGCGGCGCTCGCGCGCCTGCTGGCAGGAGCGCAAGCGCCTGCGAACGCGAGCTTCGCGCGGGCAAGGGCGCCGCCTCGGGCGGCCCGGACGTCGAGGAGCTCGCCTCCAGGCAGCGCAGGTGGATGGCGCGGTGGTGCTCGCCGCGGCCGTGCAGGCACAGGATGCGAAGGCCCTGCTCTCGCTGCTCGATCGCCTGAAGGGACGTCTTGGGGAGGCCGCGATCGTGCTGGGCACCGCCGCCGAGGGGCGCGTGCACCTGGTCGCGAGCGTCGCGCCGGCGCTCGTGGAGCGTGGCCTGAAGGCCGGTGAGCTCGTGAAGCTCGCCGCCGGGATCGTCGGCGGTGGGGGCGGCGGCCGCGACACGATGGCGCAGGCGGGCGGCCGCGATCCCGAGAAGCTCGAGGAGGCGATCGCGGCCGCACGCGCTGCGATCGCCGCCGCGCTGGCCTCTTGAGGGTTCTCGCGCTCGACTACGGCAGCGCGCGCTGCGGCTGCGCGCTCAGCGATCCGAGCGGCACGATCGTGACGCCGATCGAGGTCGTTGCCAACCCTGCGAGCAGGCGCGGTCTCGCGCAGCTGAGCGCGCTCGTGCTCGAGCGCGGGGTCGAGCGCGTGCTCGTGGGGCTGCCGCTCTCGCTCTCGGGCTCCGACAGCGCGCAGACGCGCGAGGCACGCGAGTTCGCGCAGCGCCTGGAGCGCCGCCTCGGCGGCTCCGTGCCGGTCGAGATGTACGACGAGCGCTTCACCACACGCCTCGCCCAGCGCGTGCCCGGCACGCCGGGCTCGAGCGAGGACTCGCGCGCCGCTGCGGTGCTGCTCGAGGACTGGCTGGCCGCCCGGGCGCGCTAGGGTCATCGCTCGAGTTGGCAGCTCCCGAGCGAACACGCGAACGCGCGCTGCGCCGGCGCAGGGCGGCGCGCCGCCGGGGCCTACTGGCGGCGCTCGCGTTCCTCGCGATCCTCGCCGCGATCGTGATCGCGGTGGCCACGAGGCCGCGCGGGCACAACACCCCGACGGTGGCGGCGCCGCACGTCGTGAAGGTGCTCATCCCCGAGGGCGAGACGCGCGCGCAGATCGCGGTGCTCGCCCGCGAAGACGGACTCACGGGCAGCTACCTGCGCGCCTCGCGCTCATCGCCGCTTGTGAAGACGGCGCTCTACGGCGCGCCTGCGGGCACGCGCGACCTCGAAGGCTTCCTGTTCCCTGCGACCTACGACATGTACAAGGGCGCGCCCGTCAAGCAGCTGGTGAGCGAGCAGCTCGAAGCCTTCCGCGAAGACGTCCCGGCGCGCTCGCTCGAGCGCGCCCGCTCTCTCGGCGTGAGCCCGTATCAGCTGCTGACCGTGGCCTCGCTGATAGAGCGCGAGGCAAAGATCCCCTCCGACCGCCCGAAGATCGCAGCGGTCATCTACAACCGCCTGCGCGTCGGCATGCCGATCGGCATCGACGCGAGCATCTACTACGCGGTCGAGCTCGCGCGGCACATCCCCACCTACACGGGTGAACTGACCGAAGAAGACCTGCACATCGAATCTCCCTACAACACGCGTACCCACGCCGGCCTGCCGCCGACGCCGATCTCGAACCCCGGCGTGGCCTCGATCGAAGCCGCCGCCAACCCTGCTCACGCGGGTTACCTCTACTACGTCGCGGGCGCGGACGGCTGCGGCGAGCAGGTATTCAGCGACAACCAGTCGGAATTCGAAGCGGATGTCGCTGCCTACAACGAGGCGCTCGCGCGCAACGGCGGCAAGCCGCCGCGCTGCCGGCACTCCTGATGTCGCGCCTGGGCGTGATCGGCTGGCCGGTCGCGCACAGCCGCTCGCCGGCGATGCACAACGCCGCGCTCGCGCGGCTCGGAATGGACGGCTGGCGCTACCAGCTGCTGCCCGTCCCGCCCGAGCTGTTCGAGCAGACGACGCCGGCGCTCGCAGACGCGGGCTTCCTCGGCGTGAACGTGACGATCCCCCACAAGCGCGCGGCGTTGAAGCTGTCCACCTCGACCAGCGAGGCGGCGGCGCAGATCGGCGCCGCCAACACGCTCACCTTCGGCGAGGACGGGGAGATCGCCGCGGAGAACACCGACGCGCCAGGGCTGCTCGACGCGCTGGGGGTCCCGGTGGCAGGCATGCGCGCGCTCGTGCTCGGCGCCGGTGGGAGCGCGCGCGCCGCCGTATGGGCGCTGCGCGAGGCCGGCGCCGCCGAGGTCGCGGTCTGGAACAGGACCGCCGAGCGCGCCCAGGAACTCGCCCGCGCGCTCGGCGCGACGGCGATCCCGCACCCCATGCCGGCCGACCTCCTCGTGAACTGCACGTCGGTCGGCGACTCATACCTTCGGCCAGTCGGGATGGTGAGCTCAACCAACTGGCGCTCACGTTCGATGCGGTCCTTGAGTACCCGCATGTCGTCGACCTGGCCTACAGCACAAGCGAAACCGCGCTGCTCGCTGCCGCGCGCGCCCACGGCGTGCACAGCGTGGACGGTCTCGAGGTGTTGCTCGCGCAGGGCGCGCGCAGCTTCGAGCTGTGGACGGGCAGGAAGGCGCCGCTCGAGGTCATGCGCGCAGCGGCGCGGCAGGGCTGACAGCACCACCGGCGCGCAGCGGCCCGAATCTCACGCGCACGACCGCCTCGGCGCGTTGGCGCGATGAGCGCGCTGGAGCACGGCGAGCTCGACGCGCCCGCGCGCCCGCGCCAATTCGATTCGAGCGACCCGCGCGAGGATGCGGGGCTGGAAGAGATCTTCTCGATCGACGGCGCCGCTGAGGAGGAGAGGCCGCTCCCAGAGGTCGAGCTGCTCGTTGACGACCCGCGCCAAAACGAGGTCGAGGTGATCACCGACGCGCCCACGGGCGCGGGTGCGGACGGGTCCGGCATGGCGCTCGATCAGAGCCCTCCGGCGCACCAGTCGCGACGTTTCCTCACCGACGTAATCGTCTCGATGGGACTCGTCTCGCGTGACGCCGTCGACGAGGCGCTCGAGGTGGCGCGCAACAACGCCAAGACACCCGAGCGCGTGCTGCTCGAGAGCGGTGCTCTCACTGCGGACGGGCTAGCGCGCGCTCTCGCGGAGCGCTACGGGCTCCAGCACCTCGACCTCGGCTCCTTCAACGTCGACATGAGCGCCGCCAACCTCGTGAGCAGCGCCGTCGCCAAGCGCTATCAGGCGATCCCGGTTGCGTTCGCCGACAAACGCACGCTGCTGGTCGCGATGGCGGACCCCTCGAACGTGCTCGCGGTCGACGACATCGCGATCATGACCGGCTTCGAGGTGCGCGTCGCGGTCGCGCCGCCGGACGACATCGCGACGTTGATCTCGCGCCTGAACCGCCTCGACGACGTCGTCGATGCGACGGAGTTCGACAGCGCCGAGGGGGACGGCCAGAGCGCGGAGGTGCTCGCGCTGCACGACACCGCCGACGACGCGCCGATCGTCAAGCTTGTCAACCAGCTCGTCGCGCAGGCCGTCGAGCGCGGTGCCTCCGACCTGCATCTCGAGCCCGATGGCCGCGAGATGCGCGTTCGCTTCCGTATCGACGGGGTGCTGCAGGAGATCACGACGGTGCCGCGGCGGATGGCCAACGGTGTCGTCTCGCGCATCAAGATCATGTCCGAGCTCGACATCGCCGAGCGGCGCTTGCCCCAGGACGGGCGGGTCGGGCTACTCGTCGACGGCAAACACGTAGACCTACGCGTGGTGACGCTGCCGAGCGTGCACGGCGAGGGCGTCGTAATGCGCGTGCTCGACAAGTCCTCGGTCGTGATCGAGCTCGATCGCCTCGGTATGGCGCCGCCGGAGCGCGAGCTCTTCGAACGCGCCTGCCGCGAGACCCATGGGGCGGTGCTCGTGACCGGCCCCACCGGCTCGGGGAAGTCCACCACTCTGTATGCGGCGTTGCAGCTGCTGAACACCCCCGAGAAGAACATCATCACGGTCGAGGAACCGGTCGAGTACGAAATGGAGGGGCTCACCCAGCTGCAGGTCTCGCCGAAGATCGGCCTCACTTTCGCCGCGGGTCTGCGCGCGATCGTGCGAGCTGACCCGGACGTGATCATGGTCGGCGAGATCCGCGACCGTGAGACCGCGAAGATCGCGATCGAGTCCGCGCTCACCGGTCACCTGGTGCTCTCGACGCTGCACACCAACGACGCCCCCTCGACGATCGCGAGACTGCTGGAGATGGGCGTGGAGCCGTTCCTCGTGGCCTCCGCGCTTGACTGCGTCGTCGCGCAGCGGCTCGCGCGCATGCTCTGCCGTCACTGCAAGAGCCGCACGATCATCTCCGCCGAGGTGCTGCGCGAGAACGGCTATGGCGCGAACGTGGAGCTAGAGGCTTATGAACCCGTTGGCTGCTCGCGCTGCAGCGGCAGCGGCTACCGCGGGCGTATCGGCCTGTATGAGGTGATGAGGATGACCCCGGAGCTGCAGACGCTCGCACTCGAGCGCAAGCCCGCGGAGGCGCTGCGCGAGGTCGCCGTGCGTCAGGGCATGGGCCGCCTGCGCGACGACGGGTTGCTGAAGGTGCGCCAAGGGCTCACCTCGATCGCCGAGGTAATCCGCGTCACGGGCACCAGCTAGGGCATGCGTCCGGCAAGCCGCGAACCACGGGTAAAGGATCGGTCTCCTGCCAGCGCGATGGGGGCGCCATGGACATTGACTTCGCAGACCTCCTGATGGAGGTCGTAAACCGTCGCGCCTCCGACCTGCACCTCACATCCGGTGCTCACCCCACGGTCAGGGTGCGCGGGCGCCTGGCGCCGCTGAGCGAATACCCGCGGCTGTCCTCGACGGACACGCGCGAGATCATCTACTCCATCCTCACCGGCGATCAGCGCCAGCGCCTCGAGACCGACTGGCAGCTCGACTTCGCCTACTCCATTCCCGGACACGCCCGCTTCCGCGTGAACGCCTACTTCCAGCGCGGCGCCCTCGGCGCGGCCTTCAGACTCATCCCCTTCGGCCTAACCTCGATCGACGAGCTCGGCCTGCCGCCGATCGTCCACGAGCTAGCGCGCAAGCCGCGCGGCTTCGTGCTCGTGACCGGCCCCACCGGCTCGGGCAAGTCCACCTCGCTCGCGGCGATCATCGACGAGATCAACACCACCCGCGAGGAGCACATCATGACGATCGAGGACCCGATCGAGTTCCTGCACGGGCACAAGAAATGCATCGTCAACCAGCGCGAGCTCGGCTCGGACGCGCAGAGCTTCGCGCTCGCGCTGAAGGCGGCGCTGCGCCAGGACCCCGACGTGATCCTCGTGGGCGAGATGCGCGACCTCGAGACGATCTCGACCGCGCTGACGGCCGCCGAGACCGGCCACCTCGTGTTCGGCACGCTGCACACCCAGGACACAGCGCAGACCATCGACCGCATCATCGACGTGTTCCCACCCGACCAGCAGGGTCAGGTGCGCGTGCAGCTGTCGGTGGCGCTCCAGGGCATCATGACCCAGCAGCTGCTCCCGACCGCTGACGGATCCGGGCGCGTGGCCGCATGCGAGGTGCTGGTGCCGACCCCCGCCGTGCGCAACCTCATCCGCGAAGGCAAGACCCACCAGATCTACTCGGTCCTGCAGACCGGCTCCGCGTCGGGCATGCAGACGATGGACACCGCGCTCGCGACGCTGGTGCGCGAAGGCAAGATCACGCAGAAGCTCGCCGAGGCGCGCTCTTCTACGCCCGACGAGCTCAGACGCCTGATGGGCGCGACGACCCTCGCCGCCGCCTAGAGGCAGGAGCAGAGGCCTCCAACCATGAGCACCTACGTCTTCAAGGCACTCGATGCCTCCGGCGGGAAAGCGCGCGGGGAGGTCGAGGCGGAATCTAAGCAGGCGGTCTCCGACCAGCTCAAGGCGCGCGGGCTGATCGTCCTCGACATCTCCGACAAGCACTCCTCGCGCGAGATCGAGCTGAGCTTCATGAAGGGCGTGAAGGCGACCGAACTCGCCATCTTCGCCCGCCAGCTCTCCACGATGATCAACTCGGGCATGAGCATCCTGCGCGCGATGTACGTGCTCGAGGAGCAGACCGAGAGCAAGTTCCTCAAAGAAACGATCGTGTCCGTGCGCAAGGACGTCGAGACGGGGCTCGCGCTGAGCGACTCGATGGCGCGCCACCCGAAGGTCTTCAGCCCGCTGTTCGTCGCGATGACGCAGGCAGGGGAGACCGGCGGTGTGCTCGAGGACGCGCTCGTGCGCGTGGCCGACCAGCTGCAGAAGGACGCTGCGCTCAAGCGCCAGATCAAATCCGCGATGATCTACCCGACGCTCGTGATCATCTTCGCGCTCGGCGTGATGATGGCCCTCGTGGCGTTTCTCGTGCCGGTGTTCGTGGGTGTCTTCAAGACCTTCGGCGGCGAACTGCCGGCGATGACACGCGTCTCCGTCTTCCTGTCGCACATGGTGACGGGCTACTGGTGGCTCATCTTCGGCGGCACCGGTGCTGCCATCTTCACCTTCATAAAGTGGAAGAAGACGCCCTGGGGCCGGCGGCAGTGGGATCACTTCCGTCTGCGCGTGCCGATGAAGATCGGCGCGATCGTGCAGCAGGTCGCGGTCGCGCGCTGGTCGCGCACGCTCGCCTCGCTCACCGCTGCCGGCGTGCCACTGCTGCAGGCTCTCGAGATCACCGGGCGCACGGGCGGCAACTGCGCCGTCGAAGAATCGATGGACGGTGTGATCGCCTCGGTCAAGCGCGGCGGCACGATCGCGGCGCCGCTCGCGCAGGCATCGATATTCCCCGCGATGGTGACGCACATGGTCGGCGTGGGCGAGGAAACGGGTGCCCTGGACGCGATGCTCGACCGCGTCGCGGAGTTCTACGAGGAACAGGTCGAGGCGTCGGTGAAAGCGCTCACCTCGATCCTGGAGCCGATCATGATTGTCGTGATCGGGTCGATCGTCGGGTTCATCGTGATCTCGATGTACCTGCCGCTGTTCGAAGTCTACAACCACATCGGTTAGCTCGGACGCGGCGCAAATGGCTCTGCGGAGCCATTTGCGGCATGACAGCGCGCGAGCGCGAAGCTACGGGAGCCGCGGCTCGATTCCCACCCGCAACTCCCCGCCGCCGCGCTCGACCGCGAGCGAGACGTCGCCGGCGAGCAACTCGAGCAGCTCGGCCCCGGCGAGCTCGCGGCGCCAGCCCCTGAGCGCACGTACGTCCGGCTCGGGCTCTCCCTCGCGCACCGCCGTCACCACCATCTGGAGCTCGGCGCGCGCCGCGAGCAGCTCGTAGGCGATGCCCGCCTCGCGGGCGCGGGCGCGCAGGAGCGCCTCGGCGAGCGCGATCAGCGGCGCGTCGGCCGGCCGCGGCGGTGGCACGCGGGGCGTCTGCGCTGCTGGCTCGGGCGGGCGCTCCGCACCGTGGCGGATGACTTCGAGGATCTCCTCTGCGCGCCTGCCCTGCGCGGCCGCGCCGGCGCCGCGGATCTTCGAGAGCTCGCCGCGGCTGCCGGGACGACGGCGCGCGAGCTCCACGAGCGTGGCGTCGCCCAGCACGCTCTGAACGGGTCTGTTGTTGCGCTCCGCCGTGCGCTCGCGCCAATACAGCAGCTCGCGCGCGACCGCCCTCGCCGGGCCGCCGAGGCCCCCGATGCGCGGCAGCCTCTCGAAGATGACCTCGAGATCGCGCTCGTCGCTTGAGTGCTCGAGCGCCTCGCACTCCTCGCGCGCCCACTCCAGACGCCCGAGCGCGTCCAGCCGCCGCTCCAGCTCAGCGGCCAGCTCCAGCAGGTGCACGACGTCCTCGCGCGCGTATGCCAGCTGCTCGCGCGAGAGCGGGCGCGTCTCCCAGCGCGTGAAGCTCGCGCTCTTGGCCACGCGCAGCCTCAGCAGCGCGCTCAGCAGCGACTCGTAGGAGCTCTGCGCGCCAAGGCCCGCAAAGCCCGCCGCGACCTGGGTGTCAAAGACGTTGCGCACCTCGCAGCCGAAGCGCCTTCGCGCGAGCGCGACGTCCTGACGGCCGGCGTGCACGACCACCTGCACGGCGGGGTCTTCGAGCAGAGCCGCGAGCGGGGCGGCATCGAGGTCCTCCTCCAGCGGGTCGAGGATCAATATGAGCTCGCCGGTCTGTGCCCCCTCGGGGATCGCGAGCTGCACGAGACACAGCAGCGTCCGGTAGCGGCCCTCGCCGACGAACTCGGTGTCGAGCGCGAGCCTGCCTGCGGCGCGCGCTCCCTCGGCCAGCGCCGCCAGGCGCGCGGACTGCTCGCTCGCGCTCACGGCGGGCCTCCCGGGGCGCGTGGCGCTACCCTGGTCGGCTCGTGACCGAGGAGACGGCCGGCAGCGGCGATGTCGCAGATACAGCCCAAGAGCCGCGGGAGTGTATGCCCTGCCGGGGCAGCGGCAAGGTCATCTCGAAACTCGGCGGCGTCACATCGGATGTGACCTGCCCCTGGTGTGAGGGCAGCGGCGTGCGTGTCGCCGGCATCGACGCGCAGGCGCGCTGGAACGCGCGCGAGGGCGAGGGCGCTCGCGATCAGGGGTCCGGCGCGGAGATCGGCGCTGACAGCGCCGCCGGCACGGCCGATGAGCGCCCAGATACCTCCGCGGGCGATCCCGCCGCCGCTGCAGACGGATCCTGACCGCACCGGTCATCCGTCCACGCGCGATTGCAGCGATAAAGCGGACGTTTAGGCGGGTCGATGCACGGGCTGACAAAGCCAGTACCGGGTGCGGGCAGAGCACCGCGAAGGGTGCGTAGCAAAGCCGGCGACTCTCACAGTGAGGGCCGCATCGCTTGAGGCGGTAACACCACGGGGCTGGCGCCCAACACACCGATCCACAGGAGGATCAAACCATGTTGTATCGACTGCGCCAGCGCTCGTCCGATGAGGGTGGTTTTACCCTTATCGAGCTTCTGGTCGTGATCCTGATCATCGGCATCCTTGCCGCGATCGCAATTCCGTCGTTCCTCAGCCAGCGCAACAAGGCCAACGACGCGCAGGCGAAGGAGCTCGCGCGCACCGCGGCCACGACGGCTGAGACAGTCGCCACCGACAACGGCGGCAGCTACTCGACCGTTACTGCGGCGAAGATCCACGAATACGAAGAAACGGTTCCCCTCTGCGAAGCTGCGCAGACGGGCAAAGCATGTCTGAAGGAAGCCGCGGCGGCTACCACCGGCACGGCGACCACGTACAAAGTGACGACGATCTCCAGCGATGGTGACACCTACGTGATCACCCGCAACGCAAGCGGGGAACTCACGAGGACCTGCACCGAAACGGGAGGCACGAAAGGCTGCCCGACCGGAGACTGGTAGGAAGGTCCGTCCGCTTGACGGACGGCCGACGGAAGTGAGAACGCGCGGAGGCGGCCATGTGTCGCCTCCGTTGCGTTTGTGAAGGTGGCCTGATGAGGGAGCCGATAGGCGGTCCGGAGGGCCCCACGCTGAGGAGCACCTTGCAGCGCCTGGCCTAACCGTCCATGCGGGTATCTGCGCATCACGCGCGCGGACGCGGGGTCCGATCCATTACCTGACATAGCCAGTGCCGGGTGCGGGCAGAGCACCGGAAGGGTGCGTAGCAAAGCCGGCGACTCTCGCAGTGAGGGCCGCATCGCTTGAGGCGGTAACACCACGGGGCTGGCGCCCAACACACCGATCCGCAGGAGGATCAAATCATGTTGTATCGACTGCGCCAGCGCTCGTCCGATGAGGGTGGTTTTACCCTCGTCGAGCTTCTGGTCGTGATCCTGATCATCGGCATCCTTGCCGCGATCGCGATCCCGTCCTTCCTCAGCCAGCGCAACAAGGCCACCGACGCGCAGGCGAAGGAGCTCGCGCGGACCGCGGCCACGACGGCTGAGATAATCGCCACCGACAACGGCGGCAGCTACTCGAGCGTCACGGCGACGAAGATCCACGAAAGCGAAGAAACGGTACCCCTGTGCGAAGCTGCGCAGACCGGCAAAGCGTGTCTGAAGGAAGCCGTGGCGGCGACTGTCGGCACGGCGACCACGTACAAAGTGACGACCATCTCCAGCGACGGTGACACCTACGTGATCACCCGCGGAGCCAGCGGGGAACTCACGAGGACCTGCACCGAAACGGGTGGCACGAAAGGCTGCCCGACCGGAGACTGGTAGCAGGCATCGCGCGCGGCGGGCGAGCCCACACGATCGGATGGGCGCAGGCGGCCACGCGTCGCCTGCGCTCGCGTACGTCGCCGTACGGGCCGGACCTGTAAAACGCGGCCGCACTTCGAGCGATGCCTTAACCCGAGATCCCGCACGACGGGACTGACACGCGGGGGGTGGCCTCACGCCTGCACCGACGAGGGCGGCAACGCGCGCCCAACGGGAGCCTGGTGGTGCACGCTCGCCATCCGTCTCCCAGCGGCACGCCCCGTGGCAGCGAAACCAGCCAGCGGCGGCAGCCTCCATTCGCCATTACGTGGCGCTGCAGCACGCATGAGCGCCCGCACAGGCAGGCTCGAGGCGCGTCGCGCCCGCGCCAGCCGGGAGCGCTTGACGTGCGTGAAACGCCGGCTGTCAAGCGAGGCGAGTTTTGAGCCGATACCCGTGGGGATGAGGGCTCTCAGAGCAACCCGCGCCAGCGACGACTCCGGCTTCACGCTGGTGGAGGTGCTGGTGGTGATCATGATCATCGGCATCCTCGCGGCGATAGCGCTCCCGTCCTTCCTCGGCCAGACGACGAAGGCGGACGACACGGCGGCCAAGGAAATGGCGCGCGTGGGGGCGCTGGCGGCGGAAACCTATGCGACAGACCACGGCGGCACCTTCCTCGGGCTCACGCAGCCAACGACGCTGCACGAATACGAGACGTCGATCCAGACGACATCCGCGAACAACAACGCTTACCTGCACGAAGCCAAAGAACAGGAATCGGGCCTCGGCTATCGCGTGACGGCCGTCGCGCCCAGCACTGGCGACACCTTCACCATCAGTCGCGGCAAAAGCGGCGAAGTCTCCCGCACCTGCACGGCGGTGGGGGCGAACAAGGGCGGATGCCCTAGCGGCGACTGGTGAGCATGGCCGAGGCCACCCTCGCGGGTCTATTCGGCGCCATCTTCGGATCGTTTCTGAACGTCGTCGCTTACCGCCTGCCGCGGCGCGAGTCGCTCGTCAAACCGGCGTCGCACTGCCCGAGCTGCGACGCGCCGGTCAAGCCCTACGACAACATCCCGGTTCTTTCCTGGCTGCTGTTGCGGGGGCGCTGCCGCAGTTGCGGCACGCATATCTCGCCGCGTTACCCGCTCGTCGAGGCGCTCACAGCGGCTCTCTGCGTCGGCGCCGTCCTGGCGCACCACTCCGCCGCGTCGATCGCGCTCAGCCTCGCGCTGATCCTGATCGTGATGCCCGCGGCGCTGATCGACCTTGAGTACCGAATCATCCCAAACCGCATCACGGCGCTCGGGGCGGTGCTGGCGCTCGGGCTCGGGCTCGCGCTCGAACCGGGCGGCGAGCCCGCCAGGCTGATCGCGGGTCTCGCGGCGGGCGGGCTGCTTCTGCTCGCCGCGCTCGCCTACCCGGGAGGCATGGGGATGGGCGATGTGAAGCTCGCCGGCGTGATGGGCCTCTTCCTAGGGGCTGCGGTGGCGCCGGCGATCCTCGTGGCGCTCGTCGCCGGCGTGATGCTCGGAGCGGTCGTGATGGCGCGCAAGGGCGTGCACGGCGGTCGCAAGACGGCGGTGCCGTTCGGGCCCTTCCTCGCGTTGGGTGCCGTCTTCGCGGCGTTCCTGGGGCACCCCCTCGTGCACGCCTACGTCCATCACTTTCTTCACTAAAGCGCAGCAGCCCTAACGCCGATACCCCCTCTGCGGCGCTCGCAGGCGCCGCCCTTCGAAAGACAGAAACATGCGCATACCTACTGAGATCCCCTCTTTCAATATGGCCAAGCTGGACCTGCGCCTCGGTCGCGCCAACGCGGCGATAACCGGGCTCGACATCCAGCCGGGATTCGTGGCGGCCGCACAGGCGCGCGTCAACGGCTCGGTGGTTGTGGCCGACAGGGCAGCTGCGATGTCGCTCGAGGCGGACGTCATGCGCGACGGCGAGGTCGTCGACGCCGACTCCCTCGCCGAGGTGCTGCGCGAGCTGTTCAAGGAGAGCGGGCTCGGAAAGCGCGTGCGCGTCGGGATCGCAAACCAGCGCACCGTTCTGCGTACGCTCGAGCTGCCTCCCGTCACCGACCGCAAGGAACTCGCCGCCGCGGTGCAGTTCCAGGCGCAGGAGCAGGTGCCGATGCCGCTCAGCAACGCGGTCCTCGACTTCCACGCGCTCGGCATCATCGAGACATCGCAAGGGCCGCGCCAGCGCGCGGTGCTCGTCGCGGCCCAGAAGGACATGGTCGAACGGCTCCTCGGGGCGATCGACCTCGCGGGCCTCACTGCCGACAGCGTCGACCTCTCCGCATTCGCGCTGATTCGCGCGTTGTACCGCCCCTCGCTCGAGCCCAGCGACGAGCTCGCGCGGGTGCTCTACCTGAACGTCGACGGCCTCACCAATCTCGCGATCGCCGAGGGGACCACCTGCCGCTTTACCCGCATGGTCGGCGGCGGTCTCGAGTCGATGGCCATCGAGTTGGCCGAGCGCCGCGGGATCACGCTGGCGCAGGCGCGCGCGAAGCTCGCGGCTGTGGACCTCACGGGGCCCGCCCCGGCAGAGGAAGACGGCGAGATCGGCATCGGCGCCGCGGTCGACGAGGACGGCGAGGAGCCCTACGCCGGGGCGTTCGACACCGACGGATCCGAGTACGACGACGCTCTCACGGCCGAGGCCGAAGTTGCGACCGGCGGAGATCACGACGTCTGGACGGTGCTCGAGAGCGGCATCCGTGAGATCTACGGAGAGGTCCGCAACTCGCTTGACTTCCACCGCTCCCAGGACGGCGGTGGCGACGTCTCGCACGTCGTGCTGAGCGGCGCCGCGCAGGACATCCCGGGCTTCGCCGACGAGCTGCAGTCCGCTCTCGGAGTGGAGGTGCGCAGCGAGGACGTCGTCTTCGCCGGCGCCCTGCCGGACGGCGTCTCGCCGCACAGGCTCGCCGTTGCTGCGGGACTCGCGGCGCTCGAGGTGCCCCAGTGAGAGCCGTCAACCTGATCCCCGTCGACCAGCGTCACGGTGCGACCGTGGGGCTCGGCCGCTCCCAGGGCGGCGCATACGCGCTGCTCGCGGTGGTCGGAGTGCTCGCCCTGTTCGCCTACCTCTATGGCAACGCGAGCCACCAGATCTCCAGCAGCCGCAGCCAGCTCGCCGCGATCAGCGTGCAGGTCACGCAGGCGACCTCCGACGCCGGCTCGCTCGCCGGCTACGAAACCCTCAATGCCACCCGCGAACGGCGTCTGAAAGCCGTTGAGGAACTCATGAACTCGCGCTTTGACTGGGCCACGGTGATGCACGAGTTCGGTCGCGTGCTGCCCGCGCATGTCTCGATCAGCGCACTCAGCGGCACCGTCGGGGGCACAGGGGCGGCCGCACCCGCCGCGGCGCCGAGCGCCTCCGCTGCCAGCGGTAGCGCCGCGGCCGCAGCGCCCTCGGTGACCTCCGCAACGCCCCCCGGCAGCGTCCCCACGTTCAGCCTGACCGGCTGCGCCAAGACGCAGGACGAAGTCGCCGAAGCGCTCCAGCGCCTGCGCCTCATCGACGGGGTCAAGGAAGTGACCCTGCAGAGCGCGACCGCGACGACCGCCGCGGGCTCGCCCGCCGCCGCGAGTGGCGGAGCGTGCGCCAGCGGCAGCACTTTCGCGGCAAGCGTCGTCTTCTCGCCGCTCCCGCTCGCATCGGCGTATCCGGCGGCCAAAACCGTCGCCGACCCGGGCGTCACCAAGCCTTCAGGGAGGTCAAAGTGACACTGCGCGACCGTCTGGTCCTCACCGCCGTGATCATGCTCGCCGTCGTCGGCGCCTCCTGGGTGCTCGTGGTCTCACCCGAGCGCAAGAAGGCGACCGAACTCTCCACGCAGGTCGTCGCGGCGAAGGCGCAGCTGAGCACCGCCGAAGGCAAGCTCAACACCGCCCGCCAGGCGCAGGCGCGCTACTCCTCTGCGTACGCGTCGATCGTGAGCCTCGGCAAAGCGGTTCCGACGAGCCAGGAAGTTCCCTCGCTCATCTACGAGCTCTCGCAGGCGTCCAAGAAGAAGAGCGTCGACTTCCAGTCGATCACCGTCGGCTCCGGCAGCGCGAGCGCGGCGAGCGCTGCCAGCTCCGCGGCGGCGACGAGCACGGGCTTCGCGCAGTTCCCGTTCACCTTCGTGTTCAGCGGCAGCTACTCCGGCCTCGAACACATGCTCCGCCAGCTGAGCGACCTCGCCACGCTCACCCCCGCGGGCACGCTCCAGGTCAACGGCCGGCTGCTGACGATCCAGAGCGTGCGGCTGAGCCCCAACAGCGAAAGCACCGGAAAGCGCAGCCAGCTCACCGCCGACGTCATCGCGACCGCCTACCAGCTTCCGGCCGAACCGCTGACCGGCGCCCCCGGCGCGGCAAGCGCCGCCGCCGCCGGCGCCGCCAGCGGCGCCACGTCCCCGACGGCTCCCGCGATCGTGAGGGTGAAATAGATGAATGGCTTTCTGGAAAACCTCAAGGGCGACCTCTTCGACAAGCGCCTGCGTCCGATCGTCGCGCTGGTGTCGGTCGGGCTCCTCGCCGCCCTCGCCTTCATCGTCCTCGGCGGCTCGAGCGAATCGGCGCCGTCCGCGAAATCCGGTCACCCTGTGGCCGTCGCGCTGCGCTCGGGCGTGACGATCACCCCGAGCACGCACGAAGACGCGCTCGCCGAGACCACGAGCGGCGCAGCCGCTCGCCAGCTCGGAAGCACGCGTAACCCCTTCGGCGGGCTGCTGAGCGCGAGCGCCCCGGTCACCAGCTCGACGTCATCGAGCTCCAGCTCCTCGAGCGGCGGCTCGAGCGCCAGCTCCCAGGGCGGCTCCTCGAGCTCCACCGAACAGAGCGGCGGCTCGGGCGGCACTTCGGGCTCCTCCAAGCCGGCCGCGCCGTCGAAACCGAAGACCGTCTACCAGCTCGACGCGCTCTTCGGCCAGGTCCCCTCCGGCCAGGAGAAGAGCTCAGAACTCGCCGCGCTCGACAACATCAAGACGCTCACCCCGCTGCCCTCGATCAAGGTGCCGCTGCTGATCTACCGCGGCGTGCGCAAGGGCGGCAGGGACGCCACCTTCACCATCAGCGGCGAAGCGATCCTGTCGGGACAGGGCGTCTGCACCCCGAACCCCTACGACTGCGAAGCGATCAGCCTGAAGACCGGCCAGGTCGAGCATCTGCAGTACCTCCCCGCGGGCTCGGAGACCGCGGTCACCTACGAACTCAAGATCGCCAGCATCCAGGCTCAGGAAGCCTCGATCGCGCAGGTCGAAAGCCTCTGGCGCGGGCAGTCGCAGGCCGGTCTCGAAGTGCTGCGTCGCGCCAACCTGCTGCGGGTCCCCGGGCTGCGCAACACCGACGTCGCCGGCGTGCTCGTACCGGCCGGTTCAGGGAGCGCAAATAAGCTAGACGCGTGTCGCTGCGTCTGATCACCGCCGGGGAGTCGCACGGTCCCGGCCTCACGTGCATCGTCGAGGGGCTGCCGGCGGGCCTCGAGCTCTCGCCCGAGGCCATCAACGCCGAGATGGCGCGGCGCCAGCTTGGCCACGGCCGTGGCGGGCGCATGAAGATCGAGCGCGACAGCGCCGCGGTCACCGGCGGTGTGCGCCACGGGCGCACGCTCGGCAGCCCGATCGCCCTGCAGATCGACAACCGCGACTACGCCAACTGGGAGGAGCGCATGAGCCCCTGGCCGGTCGAGGAGGAGATCGCGGAGGTGCATCTGCCGCGGCCGGGCCACGCCGATCTCGTGGGCACCCAGAAGTACAAGCAGACCGACGTTCGCAACATCCTCGAGCGGGCCTCGGCGCGCGAGACCGCGGCGCGCGTCGCCGGCGGGGCGCTGTGCAAGGCGTTCCTCTGGGCGCTGGGCGTCGAGGTCCACTCGCACGTCGTGCAGATAGCCTCGGTGCACGCTCCCGAGCCCGGTCGTGCGCTGACGCCGGCGGACTTCGCGGAGGTTGACGCCTCGCCGGTGCGCTGCCTCGACGGCGGAGGCCTCACGCGCGATGGTGAAGGAGATCGACGAGCTGCGCCGCGCGAACGAGTCGCTCGGCGGCGTCTTCGAGGTGCAGGCTTTCGGTCTGCTGCCGGGGCTCGGCTCGCATGTCTCCTGGGAGGAGCGCCTCGACGGCCGCGTCGCGATGGCGATCTGCTCGATCCAGGCGGTCAAGGGCGTCTCGCTCGGAGACGGCTTTCAGACAGCGGGGCTCCCCGGCTCGCAGGCCCACGACGAGATCTTCTACTCGCCCGAGCGCGGCTACTACCGCGAGACGAACCGCGCGGGCGGCCTCGAGGGCGGCATGACGACCGGCGCCCCGCTCGTCGTGCGCGGCGCGATGAAGCCGCTGCCGACGCTCACAAAGCCGCTGCGCTCGGTCGACATCGCGACGCACGAGCCGGCGCAGGCGCTGCGGGAGCGCACGGACTCGTGCACCGTCCCCGCGGCCGCGGTCGTCGCCGAGGCGATGGTCGCCTTCGTGCTCGCGAGCGCCTACCGCGAGAAGTTCGGAGGCGACCACATCGACGACGTACACGCCGCAACGAGCGCATACGAGCAGCGGATCGGATGGCCTTCGTCCTGATCGGATTCATGGGCGCCGGCAAGTCGAGCGCCGCCCGCGAGCTAGCCTGCGCTCTCGGCGTCACGCCGCTCGACAGCGACGCGCTGCTCGAGGAGCGCTTGGGCCGCACCCCGGCGGAGGAGTTCGAGCTGAACGGAGAGGGCTCCTTCCGCGACGCCGAGGAGGCGCTCGTGTGCGAGCTGTTGAGCGCCGCGGAGCCCGAGGATGTGATTGCGCTTGGCGGGGGGAGCGTGCTGTCGGCGCGCGTGCGCACGGCGCTCGCCCGGCACGTGACGATCCTGCTGGACGTCGCCGGCGAGCGCTGCTGGGAGCGTGTCGGCGCCGGCGCGGACGGCTCCCCGAGGCCGCTCGCTCGCGAGCGCTCATCCTTCCTTGCGCTGCACGCCGAACGCAGGGGGCTGTACGAGGAGCTCGCCGACGCCGTGCTTCCCGAGCCGCCCACGGGCAGCCTCGTGCGGGCAGCCGGCGCCCTGCGCGCGCTTGCGCATGCACCCGCGGGAACGCGCCTGCTGTGGGCTACCGCGCAGTCGGGCGAATACCCCGTGTTCGTCGGACGCGGCCTGCTGCGGACAGAGGTCCTGCCCGGGCTATCGCCTTTCGAGCGCACGCGCTCGCGCGCCTTCCTGGTGACCGACGAGACGGTCGGCCCGCTCTACGGCGAGCGCCTCGGCGAGCTCGCCGGCGGCGTCACGATCGCGGCGGGCGAGCAGCACAAGACGCTCGCGGGCGCCGAGCGCGTCTGGGAAGGGCTGCTGGCCGCGGGGATGACGCGCGCAGATCACGTCGTGGCGCTCGGCGGTGGGGTGGTGGGGGACGTGGCGGGCTTCTGCGCGGCCACCTACCAGCGCGGGGTGCCCGTCGTGCACCTCCCGACGACGCTGCTCGCGCAGGTCGACTCCGCCTACGGCGGCAAGACCGGCGTCGATCTCCCGCGGGCGAAGAACTACGTCGGCGTGTATCACCAACCGGCGGGCGTGGTCGTGGACCCGGACACGCTGGCGACGCTTCCTGAGGGCGAGCTCGCGGCCGGCTGGGTCGAGGTCCTGAAGACCGCGCTGATAGCCGGCGGCGCGCTATGGCAGGCGGTTGCCGCCGGCGCCGAGGTCGATGAGCGCATCATCATGGCGTGCGTGCGCACGAAGCTCGCCGTGGTCGCCGCCGACGAACGCGACGCCGGCGTGCGCCAGGTGCTGAACCTCGGCCATACCGTCGGGCACGCGATCGAGGCGAGCGCGGGTTACGGTCGCTACCGCCACGGGGAGGCTGTCGGGCTCGGGCTTCTCGCGGCGCTGCGGCTCTCCGGTCAGGAGCAGCTGCGCGAGCATGTGCGCGCGCTGTTGCTCGCACGAGGCCTGCCCGTGAGACTCCTCGAGGCACCCGTGGAGCAGGTGCTCGAAACGATCGCGCACGACAAGAAGCGCCTCGGCTCTGAGCTGCCGTTCGTGTTGTTGAGCGCGCCCGGCGATGTCTCGCCTGGCCATGCCGTCTCGCCCACGCAGCTGCGCGCGGCCGTCGAGGAGCTGCAGGCGTGAGTGCATCCGTGCGCTATCGCGTCGAGGTGATGCACGGGGTGAACCTCGATCAGCTCGGCCGCCGTGACCCTCGCCTGTACGGCACGCTCACGCTGCCGGAGCTGCAGCGCCAGGTCGAGGACGACGCGCAGGATCTCGACATCATGGTGCGCTTCTTCCAGAGCAACTACGAGGGCGCGTTCATCGAGCACCTGCACTCGCTGCGCGGACAGGTGGACGCAGTCCTGCTGAACCCGGGAGCCTGGGGGCACTACTCGTGGGCCATCCGCGACGCGCTCGAGATCGCCGCCCTGCCGGCGCTCGAGATCCACCTCTCGGACATCGCTCAGCGCGAGCCCTGGCGGCACTTCTCCGTGTTCGAGGATCTCTGCTTCGCGCAGATCTCCGGGCGCGGCCCGGCGGGCTACCGCGACGCGCTGTTCATCCTGCGAGAGCATCTCGATGCGAGGGGAGAGGCATGAGCGACACCGACCTGCTGGCCGCCAGGAGCGAGCGCCTGAGAGAGCGCGTCGTCGAGCTCGAGCTCGACGCGCTGCTGGTACACGCACTCGTCGACGTCCGCTACCTCTCGGGCTTCACCGGCAGCAACGCCGTCGTGGTCGTCTTTGCAGACGGGGGCGGGGGGACGCCGCCGAACCGCTTCCTGACGGACTTCCGCTACGAAACCCAGTCCGCCGAGCAGGTTCCGGCCGGGCTCTTCGAGCGCGAGGTCGTCAGCGGCGAGCTGCTCGACGCGCTCGCGACGGCGCTCGCCCCGGGAGGCGGAAGGCTCGGGTTCTCCGAGGCGGGCACGAGCGTGAAGGCCCACGGCCACCTGCAGGAGCTGCTCGGCGAGCGATGGGAGCTCGTCCCCTGCGGCGAGGAGGTGGCGCGGCTGCGAGCTGTCAAGGACGTCGGCGAGGTCGCGCGCATGCGCGCCGCCTCAGAGCTCGCCGACGAGGCGCTCAGCGCCATCCTCGAAGACGGCCTCGTGGGGCGCACGGAGCGCGAGCTCGCGATCGAGCTGGAGCTGCGTATGCGCAGACTCGGAGCCGAAGCCGCGAGCTTCCCCTCGATCGTGGCGGCCGGGGCGCACGGCGCGCTCCCTCACGGCTCGCCGCGTGAGGTCGAGATCCCCGCGGACGTGCTCGTGACGATCGATTGGGGCGCGTTGCACGAGGGCTACTGCTCGGACTGCACGCGCACCTACGCGACCGGCGAGCACCTCTCCGAGCGCGCGCGCGAGGTCTACGGCCTGGTGCTCCGTGCCCAGCTGGCGGGGCTCGCGGCGCTGAGGCCCGGCATCAGCGGTCGCGAGGCGGACGCGGCCGCGCGCGAGGTGATCGAGCAGGCGGGCGAGGGCGCGCACTTCGGTCACGGCCTCGGCCACGGCGTCGGTCTGGAGATCCACGAGGCCCCGCGGCTTTCGCGCACGGCGCCCGAGCAGCCGCTGCTCGCGGGCAACGCCGTGACCGTCGAGCCTGGTGTCTACCTGCCCGGCGAGCTCGGGGTGCGAATCGAGGATCTCGTCGTGCTGGGCGACGAGGCTCAGGACGTGCTCACGCGCCTGCCGAAGGTCCTCACGGTGATCTCCTGAGAGACCAGCCGCTGCAGTCGGCCGGGCGCGGCGGGTCGAGTCCCGCGTGCGAGCCGCCAGCCGAGCATCGCCACCATCGGCAGCGTCCACGCGAGGAAGAACGCGGCCTGGGCGTCCGCCGAGATGTGCCCGTGCAGGCCCACGAAGCTCGCCCACGTGAGCGCGCTGGCGAGCAGCGCAAGCAGCGGCGGGCGCCGCGGCGCGAGATCGATCTCCCAGACCAGCAGCGCGAGCAGGAACGGGAGCATGTAATAGGTGATGTCCCAGGTGTCGAGCACGCAGCGCATCAGAGCCACCAGCGCGAGCGCGAGCAGCGCCGCCTGGCGCGGCAACGGACCGGCGCCGCTGCGCTCGAGCCGGCGCGAGCGCACCAGCAGCGCGAGCGCGAGCGCGGCGCCCAGCGCGATGACGAGCGGATGGCTGATCGTCGAGACCCACAGCGGTCCCCTGCGGTAGCCGGGGTGGGGAGAGCCGAAGGCGCCGTGGACGAGCGCGCCGTGGTGCCCGAGGAACCACCAGACCTGCCACGGCTGGAAGATCGTGGAGTTGGTCGAGGCCGCCCCGCGCGAGCTGGCCGCGAACGCTCCTCCCGGTACGAGCAGTAGCGGTCCAAGCACGAGCGCGGTGACCGCGCCCGCGCTCAGCAGGCACGGCAGGCGCTTGCGCGCAGGCAGGGCCGCGAGCACGGGGCCGGCCGCCAGCAGCGCGGTCTCCTTGTTCGCGATCGCAAGGCCGAGCGCGAGACCCGCGAGCAGCGCCGGGGCGCGACGCTCCAACGCGGAGGCGCTCGAGGCGATCAGGACCGCGGCGACGCACAGGCAGGCACCGAGAAGTTCCTCGGAATGGCCCACTTCGAGGGCCACGAGCGTGACGGGGTTGACGACGCAGACCCCGAGTGCCACCGCGCGTGCCAGTCGCGAGGCTCCGCGCGCCCTCATATGCGCGACCAGCCACACACCGAGGAGCGCGCCCGCGAGCAGGCAAGGCAGCGCCACCATCCTGTAGACGGCCAGCTCGCCTCCGCCCCACAGCCCGGGGATGAGAGCGAACGGCGCGCGCTCGACGAGCGAGCCGCCGTACGCTGGCGCGAGCCTTAGGAACTCGAGGAGATGCCCGCCGACGAGCGCATTGAAGGCCGGCTGAGCCTCCTGTTCGTAGTCGTTCCATGCGAACCCGTAGAGCCCGAGCCAAGCCACGACCGCACAGCCGGCGGCGGCTGCAAATGCGCACAGGGCGTTCTCGCGTAGCGCAGCTCGCATGGGTCTCAATCGGCGCCCGCCGGCGGGAACTTGAGTGGCTGGGCGTCCGAAGCCCTCATGCGCGCCCGCGGCAGCACCCTCCCTTATCGTGATTAGCACCAACTAGTTCTTAACTGTGTCTAGAACGAGTTGGATGGCTCGGAGGGAATTCTGTGCACGCCGGAAGTCACCAGTGGCGGCAGAGCCCGCGAACGCCTCGCACCGTGCGGCCTCTGACGCTCGAAGATGCGGCGCGTTTGCCAGAACCCGGCGCTGAGGCAGCGCTCGATATCCGCTGTGCTAGCATCGCCGCCCACACGGTTTGTGGCCTGGGCAGGGTTGCCTCGGGGGCATCGCTGGGGGCTGCGCACGGATTAGGAGGCAGGTTGTGAGAGCCACGCGCGTGAGGTCCCTTGCTGCACCCGTAAAGCGCCACAGGTGGTCGTGGCGTCTGCGGCTGAGGCGGGTGTCACTGGTCGGGCTCGCGAGCATGTCAGCTTGCTGGGGCGCGAGCGCGCTCACAGCCAGCGTCGCGTCCGCCAATACCGAATCCTTCACGACCGCGGGATGTAGCACCTGGACAGCGCCCGGCGAATTGGCCGGCGGCGTCGCGATCAAAGCAACCGGCGCTGCGGGTGGTGCGGGCCAGGAGGGACACGGCGGGCGCGGAGACGGGATCTCAGCGACCCTCAGCGGTCTATCGGGCGGCTCGCAACTGCGAGTCTGCGTCGACGTCGACGGCGGGGCCGCGGGCGGCAGCGGCGCGAGCGGCGGTGGCGGCGCCTCTGGCGTCAGCCTTGGATCTGGCTTCTCGCAGCCCGTCGTGGTGGCCGGCGGTGGAGGCGGCGGCGGGGCATGCAGCAACACCGTGGGTTTCAGCTGTGTCCTGGAAGAGGAATACTTCGGCGGAAAAGAGGTCGGGGTCTCCGGTGGCGGTAGCGCCGGCAACCCCAACGGGCAGACGGGATCCCCGGTCTGTTACGGGAGCTGCGGCGTACCCGGCGGCGGCGGTAGCAGCACGCAGGGCGGCAGCGGTGGCAGCAACACATTCGAAATCAGAGGCGAATCGGGTACGAGCGGCGAAAAATACGGCTCGGGAGGCCCCGGTGCCGGCGGCCGCGGCGGCAAAGGTGAACAGAGCGGTGGTGGCGGCGGCGCCGGCTACTACGGTGGCGGAGGGGGATCGGGAGCTTCCAAAAGTATCGGCGAAGCGGAGGGAGGAGGATCCGGCGGCGGCGGGAGCGACTTCTGCGGCGATACCTATTCGGGTGGCACGTCGATCGCGTCGTGCGGCACCTCGTCCGGGGCGGGAACGAGCACCGGCGCGGGCAGCGCTGCGGGCGCCGCCCAGGTCATACTGACGTACACGCTGGCAGGGCCGCCGGAAGCGAAAATCGAATCGCCCTCCGGTGGCGGGCTCTACAGCGTCGGGCAGAACGTCGCCACGAAATTCTCCTGCAGCGACGCGAACGGCGGCCCGGGCATCGAATCGTGCTCTGACTCGAACGGGTCGGGCAGCCCCGGGAAATTGAACACCTCTGGGCCCGGTGAATACACCTACACGGTGACGGCGAAGAGCAAAGACGGCCAGACCGCCACGACGAGCATCAAATATAAGGTCGCCGCAGCGCCCGAAGCCAAGATCGAATCGCCCTCCGGTGGCGGGCTCTACAGCGTCGGGCAGAACGTCGCCACGAAATTCTCCTGCAGCGACGCGAACGGCGGCCCGGGCATCGAATCGTGCTCGGACTCGAACGGGTCGGGCAGCCCCGGGAAATTGAACACCTCTGGGCCCGGTGAATACACCTACACGGTGACGGCGAAGAGCAAAGACGGCCAGACCGCCACGACGAGCATCAAATATAAGGTCGCCGCAGCGCCGGAAGCCAAGATCGAATCGCCCTCCGGTGGCGGGATCTACAGCGTTGGGCAGAGCATTTCGACGCAGTTCTCCTGTAAAGAGAGCTTCTACGGCCCGGGCATCGAATCGTGCTCGGACTCGAACGGGTCGGGCAGCCCCGGGAAATTGAACACCTCTGGGCCCGGTGAATACACCTACACGGTGACGGCGAAGAGCAAAGACGGCCAGACCGCCACGACGAGCATCAAATATAAGGTCGCCGCAGCGCCCGAAGCCAAGATCGAATCGCCCTCCGGTGGCGGGATCTACAGCGTTGGGCAGAGCATTTCGACGCAGTTCTCCTGTAAAGAGAGCTTCTACGGCCCGGGCATCGAATCGTGCTCGGACTCGAACGGGTCGGGCAGCCCCGGGAAATTGAACACCTCTGGGCCCGGTGAATACACCTACACGGTGACGGCGAAGAGCAAAGACGGCCAGACCGCCACGACGAGCATCGCCTATACGGTTGCGGCCGCGCCGGAAGCGACGGTCGAATCGCCGTTCGGTGGCGGGATCTACAGCGTCGGGCAGAGCGTGCCGACGAAGTTCTCGTGCAACGACGGCGCGTACGGGCCGGGGATCGCGTCCTGCGAAGACTCCAACGGGTCGCAGAGCCCGGGCCAGCTGAACACCTCGAAAGCGGGTGAATACACCTACACCGTCAGCGTGAAGAGCACAGATGGCCAGACGGCTACGGCGAGCATCACCTACACGGTCGCGGCGGCGCCCGAAGCGAACATCGAAGCGCCCGCGTCTGGTGGGATCTACAGCGTCGGACAGAACGTGCCGACGAAGTTCTCTTGTAACGACGGCGCGTACGGGCCGGGGATCGCGTCCTGTGAAGACTCCAACGGGTCGCAGAGCCCGGGCCAGCTGAACACCTCGAAAGCGGGTGAATACACCTACACCGTCAGCGTGAAGAGCACAGATGGCCAGACGGCTACGGCGGGCATCAGCTATATGGTTGCGGCGGCTCCGGAAGCGACGGTCGAATCGCCGTCCGGTGGTGGGATCTACAGCGTCGGGCAGAGCGTTCCGACGAAGTTCTCCTGTAACGATGGAGCGTACGGGCCGGGTTTGGAATCGTGCTCTGACTCGAACGGGTCGCAGAGCCCTGGCCAGGTGAACACCTCGAAAGCGGGTGAATACACGTACACCGTGACCGCCGAGAGCAAAGACGGGCAGACGGCTACTGCGAGTATCACCTACACGGTCGCGGCTGCTCCGGAAGCGACGGTCGAATCACCGTCCGGTGGCGGGATCTACAGCGTCGGACAGAACGTGCCGACGAAGTTCTCTTGTAACGACGGCGCGTACGGGCCGGGGATCGCGTCCTGTGAAGACTCGAACGGGTCGCAGAGCCCGGGCCAGCTGAACACCTCGAAAGCGGGTGAATACAGCTACACGGTGACGGCGAAGAGCAAAGACGGGCAGACGGCTACGGCGAGTATCGCCTACACGGTTGCGGCGGCGCCGGAAGCGAAGATCGAATCGCCGTCCGGCGGCGGGATCTACAGCGTCGGGCAGAGCGTGCCGACGAAGTTCTCCTGCAAAGAAGGCGCGTACGGGCCGGGTTTGGAATCGTGCTCTGACTCGAACGGGTCGCAGAGCCCGGGCCAGCTGAACACCTCGAAAGCGGGTGAATACACCTACACCGTGACCGCCAAGAGCAAAGACGGGCAGACGGCTACGGCGAGTATCGCCTACACGGTCGCAGCGGCTCCGGAAGCGAAGATCGAATCGCCGTCCGGCGGCGGGATCTACAGCGTCGGGCAGAGCGTTCCGACGAAGTTCTCCTGCAAAGAAGGCGCGTACGGGCCGGGGATCGCGTCCTGTGAAGACTCGAACGGGTCGCAGAGCCCGGGCCAGCTGAACACCTCGAAACCCGGCGAATACACCTACACGGTGACCGCCAAGAGCAAAGACGGCCAGACGGCTACGGCGAATATCGCCTACACGGTCGCGGCGGCGCCGGAAGCGAAGATCGAATCGCCGTCCGGCGGCGGGATCTACAGCGTCGGGCAGAGCGTGCCGACGAAGTTCTCCTGCAAAGAAGGCGCGTACGGGCCGGGTTTGGAATCGTGCTCTGACTCGAACGGGTCGCAGAGCCCGGGCCAGCTGAACACCTCGAAAGCGGGTGAATACACCTACACCGTGACCGCCAAGAGCAAAGACGGCCAGACGGCTACGGCGAGTATCAGCTACACGGTCGCGGCGGCTCCGGAAGCGAAGATCGAATCGCCGTCCGGCGGCGGCTTCTACAGCGTGGGCCAGAAAGCTTCGACGAAGTTCTCCTGCAAAGAAGGCGCGTACGGGCCGGGGATCGCGTCCTGTGAAGACTCGAACGGGTCGCAGAGCCCGGGCCAGCTGAACACCTCGAAACCCGGTGAATACACCTACACCGTGACCGCCAAGAGCAAAGACGGCCAGACGGCTACGGCGAGCATCACCTACACGGTTGCGGCGGCTCCGGAAGCGAAGATCGAATCGCCGGCTGGCGGCGGCTTCTACAGCGTCGGGCAGAAAGCTGCGACGAAGTTCTCCTGCAAAGAAGGCGCGTACGGGCCGGGGATCGCGTCCTGTGAAGACTCGAACGGGTCGCAGAGCCCGGGCCAGCTGAACACCTCGAAAGCGGGTGAATACACCTACACCGTGACCGCCAAGAGCAAAGACGGCCAGACGGCTACGAGCTCGATTGCATACACCGTCTACAAACCTCTCGCCCCGACTGGCGCTACCGCCTGCAACGGCATCTACGGAGGCTCAGGCAACGAAGTGACCGTCGGCAAGGGCGAAACCTGCATCCTCCTACCCGGCACGAGGGTCGCACACAACGTGCAGGTCAACCAAGGCGGCACGCTGATCGACCGAGGCGCGACGATCGAAGGCAACCTGCAAGCCAACAGCGCCGTGGCTATCCAGGTCAGCGGCGGGAGCGTCGGCCAGACCCTGCAGATCAAGGGTCTCACCGGCAGCCACGAAGGGCAGCTCAACTATGTCTGCGGGGTGAAGGTCGGCCACAATCTCGACGTCGAAAACGCGGCATCCACCGCCGCTCCGATCGATGTCGGTGACCCGCCCTCCTGCGCGGCGGGCGACCAGGTGGGACAGGACGTCAACGTGACGGGCAACGCAGTCGCCGTCGATGTCTCGCACATCACAGGCGAACACGACATCAACGTCAACAACAACACCAAGGGCGTGACCGTCGAGAACAACACCGATTCCCACGACGTCAACGTCACCGGTAACTCTGGCGGCGCCACCGTCAAGGAAAACGCGCCCGCCCACAACGTCAACGTGACCAACAACAGCGGCGGCGTGCTCGTGCGGGGGAACAAGGCCGGCGAAGAATTGATCGTCACCGGCAACAGCGGCGGGGTCACCGTCACCGCCAACGGCGCCGGCAACAACGCCATCTGCAACAACAACCTGCCGAAGACCGAAGGCGGCGAAAACACCGCCACCAAAGGCAAAGTGCAGGGCTGCCCGACCGGGAAAACGATCGTCGCCGCCGCCAAGAGGACCCACACGGGGCGGCGTACGCGGCGGGCGAAGAAGGCAGCTCTGCGCCGGCGCACGTCTCGCCGAAGCGCCGGGTAGAGGCGGGCGGCGGGCGCCCACGCCAAGGCAGCCGATGCCCCAAGAGGCCCGCGAAGGACTGAAGCGGGCGCTATCTGGCGTCCTCGAGCGGCGCTACCCAGGGCGACGGTTCGCCATGAAAGACCAGCTCGACACGCTCACCCACCGGCCCGCGGCCATGCGCACGACCGCGGCTAACACGGACGGTCTGAAAGACGCTGCGTAGCACCGTCCTCAGCTCCTCGGGAGCGAGGCTGTCAAGCAGCTCGATCGGGGGTACCACGATGTCGGCCGCGCGCATCGTGGCCACGTGTTCGCGGTACTCGACCCGTGCAGCTTCGGCGCGTTCGGTTCGTGCGCGGAGAGCCGCTGTCCAAGCGGCCTGCCCAAGCAGCTCCGCAGCAGTCGGGTCGGCGGCGAAACGCTCGAGCTCACGCTCTGATGCCTCAAGCTCGCGTTGAACGTCCTCAATGCCGCTGTCAATCTCGGAGACGCTGGCCGCGGCGACGGACGTGGCGCCCTTTTCGTATGCCTGCTTGACCTGTTCCACGACATAGCTCTCCAGTCGGTCGGCGAGGATGTTCGTGGGCGAGTCACACCGCTCGCCCTTCCAGCTCCCAAGTGACGCACGGCAGCGATACGTCCGCACGCTCTGCCCCCGTGCGCCTGCCCGTCCCCCGACCAACACCTCGCCGCAGTTGGCGCACGTGGCAAACCCGCTCAGCGGGAACGCGGCAGCGGGGCGGCGCTGCGGCTTCTCATCGCCGGGATGCGCCCGCTCGAAGGTCTCGCGATCAACCAGGGCAGGGTGTGAGTCGCGGACAAGGCGGTCGCCGTATCGCGTCTCGCCAAGGTAGCTGCGGTTGCGCAGCAACCGCCGCACAGTGAAGGCGTTCCAGGTCCGATGATCGGCGCTGCGCTTGCGAGGAACCGCTGGCCGATGATCCGAGGGGTACGCCGGTACTTGCTTGCGCAGGTACGCGAGCGCCGGGTCGACGCCCTGGTCGGCGGCGAGCTTGAACGCTCGTGTCACGGCGCGCGCCCACTTCGGATGCGGGACGAGCAATCCGTCGTCGTCTCGTGTGTACCCGAACGGCGTTGGTCCCATCCGAGCGCCGCGATCGAGCGCGCGGGTCTTCGCGTGCTCCCATGCTTCGCTCATGCGATGGCGTTCCATGCGCGCCAGCGCGAGCATGATCGTCATGCCGAACTCGCCGAACGGCGTCGTCGGATCGAGGCCGAGGTCGACTGCCGCGATCGAGCCGCCGGCCTCCGTGATCTGTTCGACCAAGCGCAGCGCGTCGGCCACACCCAGGCGGCTTAGGCGATCGAGTTTCGAGACGATCACGCCGTCCGTTTCGCCTGCTCTGATGCGCGCGATGAGCGCATCGAGGGCGGGACGCTCCAGCTTGCCGCCCGATTGGTCGAGGTCTTCGTGGACGACCGCGACCTCAACGCCGCGCGAAGACGCCCACGCGGCGCCCTGGTGGCGCTGTAGATCGGGGGAGGTGAAGCTCTCGCCCGAGCGCCCACCAACGCGGCTGACCCGCACGTACTGATCCATGCGGCTAGGCTTCCTCGGCGCTGTGCTCATACGGGACAAGGGTAAGCTGAATACGTGCTAGGCACAAATCAATTCAAGAACGGGAACCACATCGAGGTGGACGGAACCGTCTACAAGATCGTCGACTTCCAGCACGTGAAGCCCGGCAAGGGGGGCGCGTTCGTGCGCACGAAGCTGCGCCGGGCCAGCGATGGCAACGTGATCGACAGGACGTTCAGGGCGGGAGAGAAGTTCCGGTCGGTGCGCACGGAGTCCAAGAAGATGCAGTTCCTGTACGCGGACGGCAGCGACGCGCATTTCATGGACTCGGAGACCTTCGAGCAGATCGCGATCCCCGAGTCGGCGCTCGAGGACGTGCTTCGGTGGATGACGCCGAGCAGCGACGTCGACCTGCTGCTCCTCGACGGCGAGCCGAACGACGTTCAGCTGCCCAGCGCCGTCGACCTGGAGATCGCACAGACCGACCCCGGAGTGCGCGGCGACTCGGTCTCCGGCGGCGGCACGAAGCCGGCCACGCTGGAGACCGGTGCCGTGATACAGGTCCCGCTGTTCCTCGAGCCCGGGCAGCGCATCCGCGTTGACACGCGCACGGGCGAGTACGTGGCGCGCGCCTGATGCGCCGCTCCGAGCAGCGGCGCAAGGCGGTCGTTGCCCTGTATCAACACGACCTGCTCGCGCGACCGCTCGAGGAGACGATCGAGCGCGGGTCCTCTCCCTTCGTGCGCTCGCTGGCCGCCGCGGCTGCCGAGCGGGCGCCCGAGCTCGACGCCCTCATCGACGAGCATGCGCACGGCTGGTCGGTGCAGCGCATCCAGCCCCTCGAGCGCAGCATCATGCGCGTCGCGCTCGTCGAGATGCTCCACCCCGGCGACGTTCCCGCCCTCGAGCCGATCCCGCCCGAGGGAGCGATCGAGGAGGCGGTCGAGACCGCCAAGACCTTCTGCGGCGCGGACGCCCCAGGGTTCGTGAACGGCGTGCTCGCGGCGGTGCTCCGCGAGGTGCGAGAGAATGCGGGGACGCGATGAGCAGCGTGGACCAACTCGACGAGCTGATCACCCGCCTCGAGCGCGCCGCGGAGCAGCTGCGCTCGGGCGAGCTCTCCTCCGATGCGGCCGCGGGGATGGTCGAAGACTGCGCCGCGCTCGCGACGCAGGCGGCGAGCGAGCTCGAGAAGCTCACCCAGGACGAGCTCTCCGCGCCGCCCCCGGGCCAGGACACGCTGCTGCCCTCGCCGGGGCAGGAACCCCTCCTCTAGGAGCCCGCGTCGGGCTTGGACGGGCGTTGAGCGACGGCTACCCCGACCACCTGCGCGAGGAGGTCGAGCGCTACCTCGAGCGCATGCGCTTCTCCGAGGAGCCGCTCACGGCGGGCCTGGAGGAGGCGATGCGCTACTCGCTGCTGGCCGGCGGCAAGCGCATCCGCCCGGTGCTCGCGCTCGCGACCGCGCGCGCGCTCGGCCTCGACCACGCCGAGGTGATGCCGCTCGCGGGGGCGATCGAGCTGATCCACACGTACTCGCTGATCCACGACGACCTGCCGGCGATGGACGACGACGAGCTGCGCCGCGGCAAGCCCACCTGTCACGTGAAGTTCGGCGAGGACGTCGCCATCCTGGCCGGCGACGCGCTGTACGCGGAGGCTTTCCACCACCTGCTCACGCAGCAGCGCTCCGCGCCCGAGAGGGTGCTGCGCGCGGCCGCCGAGCTCGCGGCCGCGACGGGCGTGAACGGTATGGTGGGAGGGCAGTACGCCGACGTGAGCCCTCCCGGGTCAGCCAGCTCCTCGGCATTGCGACGAGTCCACGAGCTGAAGACGGGCCGCCTCATTGGCGCGTCCGTGCTGTGCGTACTACTGTTGAGCGGAATCGAGGATGCAGATCAGATACGACCATTCCGGCGCTTCGTCGCGGAGCTCGGTGTGCTCTTCCAGATCGTCGACGACATACTCGACGTCACCGGCACCGAGGATGCCCTCGGCAAGCCGCGCGGCAGCGACGAACGTCAAGGGAAGCGCACGTACGTGAGCGAGTTCGGCATCCAACGCGCACGAGAGCTGGCCGCCAACTCCCACGGGATGGCGAGGGAGGCGCTCGCAGAAGTTCACGCGCGCACGAGCACCGGCGCGCAGCACGGGGCCACGTACGGAGGCGGAGCAACAACGCGCGCAGGCGCGACGGCGGAGCTGGAGGGGATCGCCGACTTCATCTTCACGCGCACCTCATGAGCCTGCTCGACAAGATCGAGGGTCCGGCGGACCTCCGCGAGCTCTCCGACGCCGAGCTCGCGCAGCTCGCACAGGAGGTGCGCGAGCACATCATCACCACCGTCGGGGAGATCGGCGGCCACTTCGGCGCGAACCTCGGGACGTGCGAGCTCGCGGTAGCGCTGCACTCGGTGCTCGACTCCCCGCGCGACAAGATCCTCTGGGACGTGGGCCATCAGGCGTACCCGCACAAGGTGCTCACGGGTCGCCGCGACCAACTCGCGACGATCCGCCAGTACGGCGGGCTCGCGCCGTTCTGCTCGATCGCCGAGTCCCCGCACGACATCATGGGCGCCGGCCACGCGTCGACCTCGATCGGTTACGCGGTCGGCATCAAGGAGGGGATGCGCAGGCTAGGCGGGGATGCCGACGCCAACGTCGTCGCGGTGATCGGCGACGGGGCGATGACCGGCGGCGTCGCCTTCGAGGCGATCGGGCAGGCCGGCGGCCTCGGCACTCCGATCGTGGTCGTGCTCAACGACAACGGCATGTCGATCGCGCCGAACGTCGGTGCCCTCTCTCGCTACTTCAACCGCGTGCGCCTGAACCCAAAGCTGTGGCGCGCACGCGCGGAGGTCGAGGGCGGCCTGACGCGGCTGCCCGGCGGCATCGGCTCCGCCTTCGAGCGCCTCGGCCCGCACCTGAAGGAGTCGATCAAGGCCTTCTGGGCGCCGGGACTGTGGTGGGAGGAGCTCGACTGGGCGTACGTGGGCGTGATCGACGGTCACGACGTGCGCGCTCTGCGTGAGGCGCTGCGCGAGGCGCTCGCCGCGGAACGTCCCGTGGTCGTCCACATCGCGACCGTGAAGGGCAAGGGCTTCGCGCCCGCCGAGAACGGCGGCCTCGAGGGCATGGAGGCCTGGCACGCCGCGAAGCCCAAGTCGATCGTCAACGGCTCGCCCACCCCTCCCGTCGCGGCGAACGCGGGGGCGAGGCAGCGCAGGATCGTCGCACCCCAGTACACGCAGGTCTTCGGGGAAGCGCTCCTGCGCGAATGCGAACGCGACGAGCGGGTCGTCGGCATCACCGCCGCGATGAACTCCGGCACCGGTCTCAGCATCCTGCAGAAGGCGATGCCGGAGCGCTACTTCGACGTCGGCATCGCCGAGCAGCAGGCGGTGCTGTTCGCGGCGGGGCTCGCGCTCGAGGGCGTCAAGCCCGTCGCCGCGATCTACTCCACCTTCCTGCAGCGCGCGTACGACCAGATCGTTCATGACGTCTGCCTGCAGAGCCTGAACGTGGTCTTCGCGATGGACCGCGCCGGCCTCGTCGGGGACGACGGGCCGACCCACCACGGGATATTCGACATCGCCTATCTGCGCTGCCTGCCGAACATCGTGCTGATGGCACCGCGCGACGAGGCGATGCTCGTGCACATGCTGCGCACCGCGCTCGACTACGACGATGGCCCGATCGCGCTGCGGTACCCGCGCGGCGAGGGCACCGGCGTCGCGCTGCCCGAGCGCGGCGAGCCGATCGCCATCGGCTCTGGCGAGATCCTCAGCGAAGGTGCCGGCTCAAACGGCTCTGGCACCCGCGCCGCGGCCCGCGTCGCGTTGATCGGCTACGGAACCGGCGTCTCCAAGGCGCTAGAGGCGGCGGACACGCTGCGCGGGCACGACCTCGCCGTCACGGTCGCGGACGCGCGCTTCGCAAAGCCGATCGACGCCGGCCTGATGGCGCAGCTCGCAGCCGAGCACGACCTGCTCGTCACCGTCGAGGAGGGCGTGCTCGCGGGGGGGTTCGGCTCGGCGGTGTGGGAGACGCTCAACGACGCCGGCGCGACCCCACGGATCCTCCGTGTCGGGCTGCCCGACCGCTATGTCACCCACGGCAAGCCGGCACTGCTGCATGAGGAGGTTCGCTTCACCGGGCAGCGAATCGCCGAGCGCGTGCTCGCCGCGCTGAACGCTCCAGCCGGCACGCCCCACGAAGACGATTCGGCGATCGTCGGCTCCTGAACACCGCCGAGGTGCTGCGCTTCGGCGGTGACGCGAGCGCGCAGTGTGCAGGGGCCGGCTTAAGCAGAAACGGCCCGCCGGGGGAGCGGGCCGTTTCGATGTCCACCGAATGAAACGACCCGCCGGGGAGAGCGGGCCGTCTCGGGGAGGAGGGATTCAAAGAGGTGCAGATGCAACTCTCGATCACTCTCAATATTGCCCCTCAACCGCGGCGGCTGTGTGACATGGGTCACAGTTGGCCGTCCACCCGCGGAGGCACTTGAGCGCGCGAACGGCCGCCGGGCCGGGCCTTCGTCCGCCTCGAGGGGGACAGATGCGCGCATGTGCAAGGGTTCTGCGCGGGATGCCCAAGCGCCGTCTGGACACCCTGCTCGCCGAGAGGGGGCTATTCCCCTCGCGCAGCCGGGCTGCCGCCTCGGTCATGGCCGGGGAGGTCAGGATCGGCGGGCCGGAGGGCCGCCGCGCCGCCAAGCCCAGCGAGCTCGTGGACGAGCAGGAGCGGATCGCGCTCCAGAAGCCGCGGGAGTTCGCCTCGCGTGGCGGCATCAAGCTCGCGAACGCGCTGGAGAGCGCCGCGCTCGGAGTCGCCGGCCGGCGCGCGCTCGACGTGGGCAGCCTCGACGGGCGGCTTCACAGACTGCCTGCTCCAGCGTGGCGCGCGCGAGGTGATAGCCGTTGACGTCGGCTACGGACTGCTCGACTACCGCCTGCGCAGCGACCCGCGCGTGCGGGTGCTCGAGCGCACGAACGCGCGCTCGCTCACGCCCGCGATGCTGCCGGCGGCGCTCGCCGGGCCGACCGACGAGCTCCCGGACCTCGCCACGATCGACGTCTCGTTCATCTCGCTCGAGAAGGTGCTCGGCGCGGTTCTCGGCTGCCTGCAGGACGAATACGACGTGCTCGCGCTCGTGAAGCCCCAGTTCGAGCTCGGCCGTGGCCGCGTCGGCAAGGGCGGCGTCGTGCGCGACGGCGCACTGCGCCGCGAGGCCCTGTTCGGCGCCGGAGCGGCCGCGGTCGCGCTCGGAGCGCAGGTGCGCGGCTACCACTCCTCGGGGCTTCCCGGCCCGAAGGGCAACCTCGAGACCTTCATGTGGCTCTCGCCGGCCGCCGTGGCGGCCCGGCAGGGCCCCGAGGAGCTCGAGCAGCTGGCGCGCCTGGTGGAGCCATGAGGCGGGGAGCCAGGCCGTGAGAGAGATCGTGGTATTCACCCATCGCTTCGCGCAGGAGACACGCCCGACGCTCGAGCTGCTGATCGAGCAAGCCGCACAGGCGGGCGTGACGCTGCGCCTGGACGAGGAGGAGACCGCCAAGCACGGGCTGCGACCCGCCCCGGGTCTCGTGCTCGATGCCCCCATCAAGCACGACGTCGAGCTCTGCATGGTGCTCGGCGGAGACGGCACGATCCTGCGCGCGCTGCAGATCTACGCCGGCAGCGGCGTGCCGGTGTTCGCGATCAACTTCGGCGAGATCGGCTTTCTCGCCACCGTCGAGCGGGCCGAGGTGCGCGAGGGCATAGAGCGCGCGCTCAGCGGCGACTTCGAGCTGCTGCGGCTCCCGGGCATCGTGCTCGAGCTCGGCGACAACAGCCTCACGGCGATAAACGACATCGCCGTCCACCGCAAGGTCGGTGAGCGCGTCGCCGAGCTCGCCTACGCGATCGACGGCGAGATCGCGGGCAGCGTCCGCTGCGACGGGCTCGTCGTGGCGACGCCCGCCGGCTCCACCGGCTACAACCTCGCCAACGGCGGCCCCGTGATGGCGTGGGGGGTCGAGGGCTTCGTCGTCTCCTTCATCGCGCCGCACTCGATGACCGCGCGCGCGCTCGTGGTGGCGCCGACGGACAACCTGTCGGTGCACAACTCCTCGCGCGAGCCGCTCGACGTCGCCGTCGACGGCAGGCCCGTAGGGGAGATCGGGGCGGGTGAGGCGATCGCCGCCCGCTTCGCGCGCGAACGCGGGACGCTCGCGCAGCTGCCGGGCTCCTCCTTCTACCGGCGCCTGCGCGAGAAGTTCGGCAGGCTCGCCAGCTGAGCGGAGGGCGCTCTAGGCAGCGTGGCTGCTCGAGCCGCCCGCGTGCGCGTCCGCGGTATGGCCCGCGTGCTGCATCGACGTGACGAAGCGGTCGAGCTGATCGCGCGAGAAGCGGCGTTGGCCGCCGGGCGTGCGGTAGCAGCGCGATGTGCCCCGCATCGGTCCAGCGGCGGACGGTCGCCAGCGAGACGCCCAGGTAGCTCGCGGCCTGCGAGCTCGTGAACACCAGCCTGCGCTCGTCGCGAGTTCTTTGTGTTGCCAGGTTCATGGTGATGCATTGATCGCCATCTATGCACAGGAACTTGAGCGCGGCATGAGTTTTGTGGACGTTTGCCGCGTATAGTCCTGTCCGGTGCCCAGTGATCGGGAGCGCCGCGCTCGCGGTTTGTGAACGGAATCCTGCACAAACCTGCGCAACACTGGACATTTCCCCGCAAACGCGTAAGATCGCGTGCGTACTGACCCAAGGGTGCGGCAACCCTCTGGATGGAGACAGAGCGCTTTGTCGGCCTCCCATTGGCGGCCCGAAAGGCCGTGACGAGAAGGAGCGTTCGTGGAGACTTACAACCACTAGCAGCACATTCAGCAGCCTCGCGACGAGGCCGCTGGAGGGGCGTCACGCTCCGGTCGATGTCATAGATCGGATCAGCGGGGCGCCCTTCTTTTTGAGGATGCTGCGGGGCGCTAGCGTCGCGATGGCTGTGCGAGTTTGCGCACGCGCTGCTTGAAGGCCAGCTCTGTTTCGTAGTCCGGCTCTTGGGCGTCCGCCGAGAGCGCGCCGTTGCGCTCGAGCATCCCGACGAAGCTCTCAACGAGCTCCGCATCGAGCTGACGGCCGGCGACGTTGCGCAGCTCGGCCATCGCGTCCGCGCGCGTGAGCGGCGAGCCCATCGATGAGCCGTGTGTCATCGTGTCGAACGTCGAGCAGATCGCGATGATGCGCGAGGCGAGCGGGATCTCGCCGCCGATCAGCCCGGCGGGATAGCCGCCGCCGTCGACGCGCTCGTGGTGATAGAGGATCGCGTCCGCCACGGGTCCGTAGCCGTCGAGCTTGCCCACGAGCTCCGCACCCTCCTGGGGGTGGCGGCGGATCACCTCCCAATCCTCGTCGGTGAGCGACTGCGGGTGCAGGATCCTGTCCGACCACGCGAACTTGCCGATGTCGTGCAGCAGCGCCGCCGTGTGGATCACCTCCTGCTCGTCCTCCTCGCAGCCCGAGCTCGTGCGCCAGTGCCTTCGCGTAGTGCGCGACCGCGGCCGCGTGGCGGCTGGTCGAGCGGTCGCGCAGCGCGAGCGCGTCCATGAGCATGCTGAGCACGCCGAACTGCAGATTGGCGAGGTGGATCGAGCGCGCTTCCAGCTGGTCGGCGCGGTCCTCCGAGCGCAGCAGCGCGGTCGTGAGGTAGTGGAAGATCATCAGCACGAGCACGGCGCCGAACAGCACCGACAGGCCCAGGTTCGTGTAAGCGACGGCGAGCAGCGCGGCGAGCACGCCCGTCGCGAGGTGGCCCGGGAAGCAGCGGTACGAACGCCTCGCGCGCCTGGCGCAGCAGCGAGCGGCCCTCGGCGACGGTGATCTCGATTGCGAACAGGAAGAAGTTCAGCGCGATCGTCGCGAGGAACACGCCGAACACGACGAGCGCGAATTCGACACCAAGGAAGGCGTGGTGGTGGTGCGCGTCGTGGATGTCGCCGAGCACCCAGCGCGCCAGCAGCGCGCCCGCAGAACGGGTAGGCGGCGTCCGTGAAGAGGTTGCTCAACCACAGGGCGGCCGACAGCCGCCGCCGCAGCGGATCCGAGGCGACGACCGCGACCGCGATGCCTGCCACAACGGCGGGCGCGGGCCCGAGCAGCGTCATGCACAGCACCAGCGCGATGTGCGATGTGGTGACCCGCCCGCTGCCGACAGAGGCTTCCAGCTGCGTGCCGACGAGCGCGAGGCCCACGAGCATCACGACCAGCAGCGCCGGGTGCCATTCCTGTGAGCGCGAGAGCCACGCGGCGGCGAAGAGGATCCCGCCAAGAAGCAGCCCCTCGCCGGCGAGGTAGAAGATTCTCGTGAGCCTGACGGTGCGCATGCGTGCGGAGTCCTTTGTTTCCCGTCGTACTTAACGGCAGCTTCGCTGTCGGACTAAAGGGGCAGGCGACGTGCCCCGAAGGAGCAGCAGCGCGCGCGCATAAGGAAGCGCGAGCGCGCTTCGCGCGCGGGAGGACCGGCCGCCGCGCTCAGGCGGCGCTGTCTACCGACATCTGCTCGCCGTCCGCGATCGGTGCCGTATCGAGCTGTTCCTCGGACATCGACGGCGCTTGCTCCTCGGTGTGCACGCGCGCGAACAGCACGGTCACGAGCACGCCACCGATGCCGAGGACGAGAAAGCCCACGCGCGCGGAGCTCAGCGCCACGATCGCGCCGCCCATCGCTAGGCCGATCGCGGGGAAGAGCGCGCCGATCGACTCGAGCGCTCCCATCACGCGCCCGCGCAGCGGCGCGGGCGTGAGTCGCTGCACGGCGCTGATGAGCGGCGCCCACTGCAGGCCGTTGCCGACGCCGCCGACGACCGCCGCCACGCAGGCCACGGCGAGGGAGGGCGCCGCGCTGAAGCCCAGGTAGGCGAGCCCCACCGCGAGCGTGCCGGCGCTGATCATGACCCGTAGCGAGCCGTGCCAGCGCGCGAACAGGATGCTGCCGAGCACGACGCCAGCGCCCCAGGTCGTGATCAGCAGCCCGTAGCCGCCGTCGCCGGCGCGTAGCGTGATCTTCGCGAAGACCACCTCGATCGGCGCGGCGGCCTCGAAGAACACGAACGCGATCGCCTGCGCGATCAGCAGCGGCGCGCAGCGCGCGCACGGCGTTGATGTGCCGCCAGGTGGCGCGCAGCCGCGCACGCACCGACTCGCCGGCGGCCTCCTCGACGTGGGGGTGCAGGTCGAGCAGCAGCGAGCCGCAGAGGATCAGCGAGCCGGCATCGATGAACAGCGCCGCGGACGCGCCGGCGGATGCCGCGAGCAGCCCGCCCAGCGCGGGGCCCGCGACGAAGCTCGCGGAGAAGCCGACGTTGATGGCGGCGTTCGCCTTCTGCTCTGCCGCCTCTGCGTCCTGAGCCCCATCCTCGGCCCGCGCCCCCTGCGAGCCACGCTGCAACGGGACGAGGGTCAGCTGCTCGCGCGCCGCGCGCGCGGTCTCGGAGCGCAGCAGGGCGCTCGCCGCCAGCGCCGCCGTCCCGTCGAGCGCCACGAGCAGGAGTAGCAGAGGCAGCCAGAAGTGCGACAGCAGAACGCCCATCACCGCCCACAGGACCGCCTCGAAGAGGTACAGCGCGCTCAGCTCGTGCCGGCGCTTGGAGGCCTCCACGCGCGCCACCACGGCAGGCACCGCGAACGCGGGAACCACCTGCGAGGCCACCAGCGTGGCCGCGACCGCGACCGCGCTTTTCGTGTGATCGAAGACCGCGAGCGAGAGTGCGACGGTGCCGATCCACCGCCCCAAGCGGTTGACCGTGTAGGCGGTGACGATCCTGCGGAGCAGGGGCGCACGAAGGACCCAGGGCATCACGCGCAACCTAGCCCCGAGGCCAGTCTGCGTCGAGCGGTGCAACCTGCCTGCCGGGCCCGTCCCAGCGGGCGCGTCCCCGCGCCCGCCCGCTCCCCGACGGCGACTTTCGGCCACGCGCGCGCGGTCAGTCGGGAGCGCTCGCTACCGTTCGCACAAGCGATGGAGGCCGGAACGCCAGGCGCCAACGGACCGATCGAGGTGATCATCGCCGACGATCACTCGATCGTGCGCGACGGCATCCGCGCCGTGCTCGAACGCGAGGCAGGGCGAGTTCCGCATCGTCGCGCGAAGCGGGCGACATCCCCTCGATGGTGCGTCTCGTGCGCGAGCACAAGCCCGACCTGCTCACGCTCGACCTCACGATGCCGGGCGGATCGAGCCTCGGCGCGCTGCCGCAGATCTTCATCGCCCACCCGACGCTCGCTGTGGCGATCCTCACGATGCGCGAGGACCCCGAGTATGCGCGCCAGGCGCTACGGGCCGGCGCGCGCAGCTACGTGCTGAAGGAGGCCGAGCCCGCCGAGCTGCTCACGCCTTCCGCACCGCCGTCGCAGGCGGCAACTACCTGCACCCCCGTCTCGGCGCGCTGATGGTCACCGGCGAGAACGGCTCGCCCGAGGAGGTCGCGCTCAGCGAGCGCGAGCAGGAGGTCATCAGGCTGATCGCGGACGGCTTCACCAACCCCGAGATCGCGGAGCGGCTCGACGTCGCCGAGCGCACCGTGAAGACCTACCGCGCCCGCGCGATCGAGAAGCTCGGCTTCTCCTCGCGCGCCGAGATCACCGCCTACGTCCGCCGCAGCGGGCACTAGCGCGCAGCGGGGCCTCTAGACCGGCGCTGGCCTGCCCGTCAGCGGCACCGACAGGCGCACCACCGTGCCTCCGCCCGCCGCCGGCTCCCAGTCGAGCTCGCCGCCCACGAGCTCCGCGCGCTCGCGCATGCCACCCATGCCGAAGCCGCCCTTCAGTCCTCCTTCGCGTGGGCCGAGTGCCGAGGCGTCGGGGAGGCCCTTGCCGTCGTCGGAGATCGCCACGAGCAGCTTGCCCTCCTGCGCGCGCACGTTCACCACGGCGCTCGAGGCCTCGGCGTGGCGGCTCACGTTCGTGAGCGCCTCCTGGACGATCCTGTAGACGGTGCCCTCAAGCTCCGGATCCAGGCGCGGCGCATCCTCGCTGTCCGCCCCATTCAGCGCGCTCATGTCGATCTGGGTGCTCACGTCCAGGCCCTCGATCGCCTGTGCGCGTCGCGCTAGCGCCTGCAGCGCGGCCGCCAGCCCGAGCTCGTCGAGCGCCGCGGGGCGCAGCTCGGTGATCAGGTGGCGCAGGCCGTCGATCTCGTTCTGCAGCCCCTCGAGCACCGTGTCCACCGCCGCGCGCAGCGACTGATCGTCCTGCACGTCGCGGGCGTTCGCGAGCTGCAGGCGCAGCGCGCCGATGCCCTGGATGCTCTCGTCGTGGATCTCGCGCGCCCAGCGCGTGCGCTCGCGCTCGCGCGCCTCGATGCCGTAGCGCAGCCGCTCGATCTCCACCGAGCGCTCCGCCGCCAGGCGCTGGGACACGCTCGCCGCGAACGCGCTGAGCGCATCCCGGTCGGGGCGGCGGAAGGAGCCGTCGCTGCGCAGCGCGATCACGAGGCCGCCCCCCTGGCCCTCGAGGTCCAGCGGCTCCGACAGCGCGGCGCGCGCCTCGAGGCCCAATTCGTGAAGCCACGCCGCCTCGTGCCCGCGCGGGCGCTCCAGCGCCACCGCCTTGCCCTGCAGGTACAGCTCGCCCAGCTCGCTGCCGCGCACCGGCACGCTGCGAAGCCGCGGCCGCGCGCTCCCGCTCGAGGCAGCCACGCGCAGCTCGCCGCGGTCCTCGATCACGACGAGCAGCGAGCTCGCGTCCAGCAGCGCGAGACCGCGGTCGGCCATCAGGTGAAGCAGCCACAGCTCCGAGCCGGAGAGCACCGCCGCAGTTTAGGAGCGCTCGCGGCGTCAGAGGACGGCTTCGTTCTCTTCCTCGAGCCCCTCCTCGCCGCTGCCCGGAGCGGCCCTGCGGGCGCTCTCGAGCAGCGCCTGCGCGCTCATCCCCTCCTGCCACACCGCGAGGCCGACCGCGATCCGCAGCGGGATGCGCGCCCCCTGCGCCTCCACCTTGATCGCGCGCAGCCGCTCGAGCGCGCGGCGCGCCACGACCTCCGCGCGCGGCCCGTCGGTGCCCGGCAGCGCGATCAGCAGCTCGCGCGCCGCCGGGCGGCCCACCGTGTCGAACAGGCGAAGTCCGGGCTCGACCGCCGCCGCCAGGTACTGCGGTGCCTGCTCGATCAGCTCAGCGCCGTACTTCGAGGCGAGCTCGTCGAGGTTCTCGATCACCACCAGCAGGCACGCGAGGCCCGTGCCGTGGCGTTCCGCGCGGCTGATCTCCTCCTCCAGGCGCTGCTCGAGGGCGTCCGCCCGCAGCGGCAGCGTCGCCCGCCGTGCGGTCGTACCTGTGCCGCGGTTGCTGTAGCTGGCAGCCATGCCCTCTTCGAGAAGCGTCGAGTCAGTCGTCGCGCCGGATCTCCTTTTCCGGCCCCTTCCCGGAGATTATGCGCCCGGCGCCCTCTCTTGGCCAGCACTGGATGCGCGCGCCCACTCCGTCCCCGCGCGCTGGTAGACCTGCTCTCGAGCGATGCTCGAAGAGCTCCACGTCGAGAACCTGCTGCTGATCGAGCGGGCGCACCTGCGCCTCGCTCCCGGTCTGAACGTGCTCACCGGCGAGACCGGCGCCGGCAAGACCGTGCTCGCGCATGCGCTCGACCTGCTGCTCGGGGGGCGCCCGCGCGCGCACATCGTGCGGCCAGGCGCTGCCGAGGCCTACGTCGAGGGGATCTTCCGCGCTCCCGCGGGCGGGCTGCGCCAGAGGCCCGGACGGCTCGGCGATCAGCGCCGCGCTCGTCGCCTCCGAGGACTCCGGCGAGGTCGTGCTCGCGCGCCGGGTCGGCGCCGACGGGCGCACGCGCGCCTACGTCAACGGCCGCTCCGCGTCGGTCGGCGACCTGCGCGAGCTCGGCGGTGCGCTCGTCGCCTTCCACGGCCAGCACGAGCACCGCCGGCTGCTCTCGCCCGCCGCACAGCTGGCGATCCTCGACGGGCGCTGCGGCGAGCAGCATGCGCAGAGGCTGAGGGACTGCGCGCGCGAGCACGCCGACGTACGCGAGCTGCGCGAGCGCCTCGAGCAGCTGCGCGCGCTGGGCGCCACGCGCGCGCGGGAGATCGACCTGCTCGGGCACGAGCTCGGGGAGATAGAAGCCCTCGGGAGCGACCTCGAGGACCACGAGGGGCTGCTCGGCGCGCGCGAGCGCCTGCGCAGGCTCGACGCGCTGCTCAGCGCCGCCGCGGCCGCCTCGGAGCTGCTCGGCTCGGAGGCCGGCGAGCGCTCGCAGTCGGGCGCTGCGGGCGGGGCCGCCGCCTCGGCCGCCGCAGGCCTCCTCGGCGCTCGGCGCGCTCGAGGGCGTCGACGCGAGGCTCGACGAGCTCGCCGAGCGCGCGGGCGCGCTCACGCTCGAGGCCCAGGAGCTCTCCTTCGAGCTGCGCTCCTACGCCGAACGCCTGCAGGAGGAGGCGCTCGACGGGGCGGACGACGGCGCCGGCGGCGCTGAGCTCGCTCGAGGAGCGCATGGCCGCGGTCGAGCGCGTGCTGCGCAAGCACGGCGGCAGCGTCGAGTCGGTGCGCGAGCACGCTCGTACCGGCGCGGCCCGCCGCCAGGAGCTCGAGCGAAGCGAGGTCGCAGAGGGCGAGACGAGCGAGCAGCTGCGCACCGCTCAGAGCGCGCTGCGAGGCGCACGCGCTCGAGCTGCGGCGCGCGCGCACGCGCGCCGCGAAGCCGTTCGCGAAGGCGGTGCGCGAGGAGCTCGCCCCGCTCGCGATGCCGGGCGCGAGCTTCGAGGTCGCGCTCGCCGAGGCGGAGCTCGGGCCCTCCGGCGCCGACGCCGTGGACTTCCTCATCGCCCCCAACCGCGGCGTGCCCGCCGGGCCGCTGCGCGAGATCGCCTCGGGCGGCGAGCTCTCGCGCGTGATGCTCGCGATCATGAGCGTCGCGCACGCCCACGCGCAGCAGGGCACGCTCGTCTTCGACGAGGTCGACGCCGGCATCGGCGGCCAGACCGCGCGCGCCGTCGGCGAGCGCGTGCGGGCGCTCGCGCAGCACAGGCAGGTCATCTGCATCACGCACCTGCCGCAGATCGCCTCGCTCGCCGCACGCCACTTCACGATCGTCAAGGACGCCGGCGCCGACACCGCGCGCACCGTCGTGCGCGAGCTCGAGGAGCGCGAGGTGCTCGGCGAGATCGTGCGCATGCTCGGCGCCGATAGCGCCGACACCGCCGCCCGGCGTCACGCGCGCGAGCTGCTGCGGGCCGCCTGAGCGCGGGCGGTAGTCTCGGGCGTCGATGGCCGCGAGCCCACACCGCGCCCCGGCACCGCCGCCCGCCAAGGGCAGCCGTGGCGCCCGCGGGCGGCCGGAGGTGCGCGCGGGCGTGGGGCAGGAGCTCGAGCGGGTGCTCGCCGGGCCCGTGCGGTCGGGGCGTCGGACGAAGCTGCTCGTCAGGCAGCTCGCCCGCGGCGACATCGCCCTCATCGACCACCTCGACATCGACCGCGTCTCCGCCGAGGAGCTGATCGAGGCCGGCGCGCGCGCGGTGCTCAACACTCGCGCCTCCTCGGGCGGCTCCTATCCCAACCAGGGGCCGGCGCTGCTGCTCGAGGCGGGCATCCCGCTGATCGACCTCGACGGCGCCGAGCTATTCGAGCGCGTCCGCGACGGCGAGCGCATCGAGCTGCGGATCCTCTGCGGCGAGCGCCGCGCGCGTACCGCGGAGATCCTCCGCCGCGGACGCGTGCTGGCCCGCGGAACGGTGCTCGGCCTCGAGCGGGTGCGCGCGCTCACGCACTCGCGCGGGCGCGAGATCGACGAGGCGCTCGAGCGGTTCGCGCGCAACACGATCGAGCACATGCGCGTGGAGCGCGAGCTGCTCGAGGGCGGCATCGAGATGCCCAGCTTCGTGACCGACATGCGCGGCCGCCCGGCACTCGTCGTGGCCAGGGAGCGGGCCACCGGCGCGACCTGCGCGCCCTGCAGCCCTTCATCCGCGAGCGCCAGCCGGTGATCATCGCCGTCGACGGCGCCGCCGAGGCGCTGCTCGAGGAGGGGCTGGCGCCGCACATGATCGTCGGCGACATGGACTCCGCGGGCGAGGCGGCGCTGCGCTGCGGCGCCGAGCTCGTCGTTCACGCCTACGCGGACGGGCACGCGCCCGGGAGCGGGCGGCTGGGGGCGCTCGGGCTTGCCTTCGAGGAGGTCCGCGCGCCTGGGCTCAGCGAGGATCTCGCGCTGCTGATCGCGGCCGAGAAGGGCGCACGGCTGATCGTCTCGGTCGGCTCGCAGTTCAACCTGCTCGCCTTCCTCGACCGCAGCCGCAAGGGGATGTCCTCCACCTTCCTCACGCGCCTGCGCGTGGGCGAGATCCTCATCGACGCCAACGGTTTGAGCCGGCTCTACCCGCCGAGCTGCGGCACGGGCGCCTCGCAGGGGCACTGAGCAGGCGCGTCCGCGCGCGCCGCTAGCTTCCAGTGCCAGTGCACGCGCTGCCGCTCCTGCTCTCTTTCTCGTGCGCCCTGGCGCTCGCTCCGACGCTCCTGCGCGAGCTCGCCCGCGCCGGCCACACCAGCGCCAACTACCGCGGCCGGCAGCTGCCGCGCCCCTTCGGCGTGCTGATCCTGGTTGCGGCGCTCGCCGCCAGCATTCCCCTGCTCGTGCTCGCGCGACTCGGGCACATCGCGCTGTTTCACCCCGAGATCGCGCCGATCGCGTTGTACGCGATCGGGGTCATCTGCCTCGGTCTGATCGACGACACGCTCGCCGCCCGGAATTCCGGCTCGGCGCCACGCGGACTTCGCGGGCACGCCGCCGCGGCGCTCCGTGGCGAGCTCTCCAGCGGCGTGCTGAAGGCGCTCGGCGCGCTCGCGCTCGCGCTGCTCGCGCTCGCGCAGCTCGGGCTCTCCGAGGGGCGCTGGCTGCTCGCGACGGGGGTGCTCGTGCTGTGCACGAACGTCTTCAACCTGCTCGACCTGCGGCCAGGGCGCGCCATCAAGACGCTCGTGCTGCTGGGTGCGACGCTCACGGCCGGCTCAGCGAACGTGCGCCCGCTGTGGTCGCTCGGCCTGCTGGGCGGGCCCGCGCTCGTCGCCGGCGGCTACGACCTGCGCGAGCGCGCGATGCTCGGCGACACCGGCGCGAGCCTGCTCGGCGCGCTCGGAGGGCTTTGGATCGTGCTCACCCTCGGCAGCGCTGCGCAGCTCGTGGCGCTCGCGCTGCTCGCGATGATCACGCTCTATGGGGAGTTTCGCTCAATCTCCCGGCTGGTGGAGCGGATGCCGGGACTGCGCGGGCTAGACTCCTTGGGCAGGCCCTCATGACCCTGCAAAGTCCCGACAGACACGCACAGGCGCCGACGAAGACGCGCTTCATCTTCATCACCGGCGGCGTCGTCTCCTCGCTCGGGAAGGGCATCGCAGCAGCCTCGATCGGTCGTCTGCTCGTCTCGCGCGGCCTCACCGTGGGGCTGCAGAAGTTCGACCCCTACATCAACGTCGACCCCGGCACGATGTCGCCATACCAGCACGGCGAGGTGTTCGTCACCGAGGATGGCGCGGAGACCGACCTCGACCTCGGCCACTACGAGCGCTTCACGGACTCGAACACCTCCCGCGCCTCCAACGTCACCGCCGGCGGCATCTACGACACCGTCATCCGCCGCGAGCGCCGCGGCGATTACCTCGGCGGCACCGTGCAGGTCGTTCCGCACATCACCGACGAGATCAAGCAGCGGATCGCGCTGATCGCGCAGTCGAGCGACGTGGACTTCGTGATCACCGAGATCGGCGGCACCGTCGGCGACATCGAGTCGCTGCCCTTCCTCGAGGCGATCCGGCAGTTCCCCGTGGACGTCGGCAGGCGCCGCTGCATGTTCATCCACCTCACGCTCGTGCCCTACATCGGGCATGCGGGCGAGCTGAAGACGAAGCCCACGCAGCACTCCGTCAACGAGCTGCGCCGCATCGGGATCGCGCCGGACATGCTCATGTGCCGCTCCGAGAGCGCGCTGTCGCTCGAGATCCGCAGGAAGATCGCGCTGTTCGCGAGCCTCCCCACGGAGGCGATCGTGTCCGCACGCGACGTCGACGACATCCACAAGGTCCCGCTCGACCTTCTCCGAACAGGGCGTCGACGGCTTCATCCTCGAGCATTTCGGCGCGGATGCACCGCCGCCGGAGCTCGAGCGCTGGAAGGAGCCGATCGAGCGTTCAGCGCGCGCCACGCGCACCGTCAGGATCGCGCTCGTCGGCAAGTACGTGCAGCTCGAGGACGCCTACCTGTCGGTCTCCGAAGCGCTTCGCCACGCGGCCTCGCTGCAGGACGCGCGCGTGCAGATCGACTGGATCGACTCGGAGAGCCTCGAGGGGGGCGGCGCCGCGCAGAGGCTCGCCGACGCGGACGGGATCCTGATCCCAGGCGGATTCGGCGGGCGCGGGATCGAGGGCAAGATCGCGGCGGCGCGCGTCGCCCGCGAGCAGTGCATCCCCTATCTCGGGATCTGTCTCGGCATGCAGGTCGCGGTCGCCGAGTTCGCGCGCAGCGTCGCGGGCATGGAGGGCGCGAACTCGACCGAGTTCGACATCGAGACGCCATACCCGGTGATCGATCTGCTGCCCGAGCAGAAGGAGGTCGCGGACCTCGGCGGCACGATGCGACTGGGCGCCGACCCGATCAAGCTGCACCCCGACACGCGGGCGCGGGAGATGTATGGCGAGGCCGTCATCTACGAGCGCCACCGCCATCGCTACGAGGTCAACAACCTCCTGCGCAAGCGCCTGACGAACGCCGTCGGCGGCGGCCCGGGAGCGCGTCTGCGCATATCGGGCACCTCCCCCGACGAGCGTCTGGTCGAGCTGATCGAGGTCGAGGACCACCCCTTCTTCGTCGCCTCGCAGTTCCACCCCGAGTTCAAGTCGCGCCCCGAGCGGCCCGCGCCGCTGTTCCGCGGGTTCATCGCGGCAGCGCTCGAGCGCGCCGGCGACGGCACCGCCGCGAGCGAGGAGGCGGCCGCGGCGCGATCGTGACCGTCCCCGGGCCCGTCGCGACGATCACCGAGGCCGAGCGCGGCTATCTGAACGGCACCTTCGCCGAGCTGTGCCGAATCGAGAGCCCGTCCGGCAGCGAGCGCCGCTGCGCCGAGCGCGTGATCGCGGAGCTGCGCGCGCTGGGTGTGGCGGTGGAGGAGGATGGCGCCGGCGCGCAGGTCGGCTCGGACTGCGGGAACCTGCTCGCGCGCATCCCCGGCGCCAGCGGCAGCGGCGCCTCCCTGCTGCTGTGCGCGCACCTGGACACCGTGCCGGCCATGGCGGCGGTCGAGCCGGTGTTGCGAGAAGGCGTCTGGGAGAACGCCAACGAGGCGATCCTCGGAGCGGACAACAAGGCCGCGATCGCTGTGCTGCTCGCGCTCGCGCGACGGGTTCACAGCGAGGGTGCGCCGCTCGACCTCGAGCTGCTGTTCACGGTCGCCGAGGAGCGCTCGCTCGCGGGTGCGCGCGCCTTCGACGCGGCGCGCCTGCAGAGCGCGTTCGGATACGTCTTCGACCACGCCTCGGCGATCGGCGAGGCGATCGTCGCCGCGCCGACGCATTTTCGCGTCGATGCCGCATTCCACGGCGCGGCCGCGCACGCCGGGCTGCGCCCGGAGGAGGGCAGGAGCGCTGTGATCGCAGCCGCGCGAGCGATCGCGTCGCTTCCCTGCGGGCGCGTGGACGAGCAGAGCACGCTGAACATCGGGCTGATCGCGGGTGGCAGCGCGATCAACGTGGTGCCCGAGCACTGCAGCCTCACGGGCGAGGTGCGCAGCCTCGATGACAGCCGCGCGGAGGAGCTCGTCGCTGAGCTCGTGCAGCGCTGCTACGAGGCCGCGAACCTCCCCGACTGCGACTGCGACGTGGACGTGGCCGCGGAGAAGACCTTCGGCGGCTACCGGCTGCCCTCGAGCAGCCGCCCGCTGGCTGTCGCCGAACGCGCGCTGCGCGCCTGCGGCCACGAGCCGGCGCGCGTCCGCAGCGGCGGCGGCTCCGACGCCAACGCGCTGATCGCCGCGGGCTTCCAGTGCGTGAACCTCGCCAACGGCACCGAGCACGCTCACGAGCCGGGTGAGAGGGTCAGCGAGGCAGCGCTCGAGCAGATGCTGGCGGTCTCGGTCGCGCTGGTCGAGGAGGCCGCGCTCGAGCTCGACGCACCCCGCTAGGGTGCAGCCCGCCCGATGTTGAAGCTCCGGCGCGCAACCGTGATCGCCGCAGACCCCCTCGAGGGAGACAGCGGCGAGCAGGCTCTCGTGGTCGAGCTGTGCTCCGCCGGCGAGCGGCGGGCGGCGATCGCCGACGTCGCGCTCGTGGGGGCGGCGCGGGCGGGCGACGAGCTGATCGTGAACGTGCAGGCGCTCGACCTTCGATCTCGGCTCGGGCGGCTTTGACATCGTCCACGCGAACCTGACGAGGGGCCTGGCAGGCGAGGGCGAAGAAGGTGCGAGCGTCATGAAGCTGAACTACACGAGCATCCAGCACGCGGTTGCTCCGGTCGACGACGACTCCCTGACGCTCCCCGTGGGGCGTCCCGTGGGTGTGCTCGCGCTCCATGGCCAGCTCGCGCCGCTGGCCTGGTCGTTCGAGCGCAGCGCGCCCGGGTGCAGGCTCGGCTACGTGCAGACCGCGGGCGGCGCCCTGGCTGGGTCGCATTCGCGCGTCGCGCGTGCGCTGCGTCGAGCGTGGTCTGCTCGCGGGACACCTGACCGCGGGCGCTGCCTTCGGCGGAGAGGGCGAGGCTATGAGCACCGCGGGCGCGCTTCACCATGGCCTCGTCACGCTCGGCTGGGACGCGGCCGTCTGCGGGCCAGGTCCCGGGATCGTGGGCTCGGGCACGCCTCTCGGTCACGGCGGCATGGAGGCGCTCGACTCCGCGCATGTCGCGCTTGCGCTCGGCTGCCCCACGCTGCTGGTGGCGCGGATCTCCTCGGGCGACGGCCGGCTGCGCCACCGCGGGATCTCCCATCACACGCTGACCGTGCTCGACCTGCTGCTCGAGCCCGTGACGGTCGCGCTGCCGGCCGGGATGCGCTCGCCAGTCGGCGTCGAGCTGCGTGCGGGCCTCGGCGCCGTCTTCGGCGCCGGTGCCGGCGCCAGCGGCGCAGGAGGCTCGCACGCGCAGGCGCGGCCGCGGGCGGCGCTGGCGGTCGAGCTCGGAGTGGAGCGTCCCGCGCGGATCACCCGCCACGACTGGCGGCGAGCCAAGATCGACCTGCCGGGATACGCCGCGAGCGGCGCTGCCGCTGCAGACGATGGAGCGCGACGCTCGCCGCCGACCCGCTCTTCTTCGCGGCCGCGCTCGCCGGCGGCAGCGCGCTCGCGGAGCTCGCGCTCGAAGGCGCGCACGCCGTCGAAGAGGGAGCGGCGGAGGAGGTCATGTGATGGCCCTCCGGCCGCGGCCGCTGAGCTCGCGCCTTCGACGCTCGTGAGCGAGGAGCGGCTGCAGGCGCTCGGCGGGGAGACGCTGTCGCGCGGCAGGATCGTGGAGATCCGCAAGGAGCGCTTCCGCCACGAGGATGGCGGCGAGGTCGAGCGCGAGATCGTGCGTCACGAGGGCGCCGTCGGCGTGGTCGCGCACGACGAGGAGGTCGTATGGCTCGTGCGCCAGCCGCGCGAGGCGGTGATGGAGCCGGCGTTGCTCGAGATCCCCGCGGGGCGGCTCGACAAGCAGGGCGAGCAGCCGCTGGCGGCGGCGCAGCGGGAGCTCGCGGAGGAGATCGGCCGCGCCGCGCGCAGCTGGGAGCCGATCCTCTCCTACTACTCGAGCGCTGGCTTCACCGACGAGCGCGTCCACCTCTACGCCGCAACCGACCTCTACGAGCACAGCGCGGACAGCGGCGAGAACGAGCGCATCGAGGTGGTGCGCTGGCCGCTCGGGGGTCTCGAGCGAGCGATCCAGGAGTGCGAGGACGCGAAGACGCTGATCGGCCTGCTGTGGCTCGCGCGGCGCTTGGGCAGCTGAACGCCCGATTGCACCGGCAGGAGCGCGGGGCCGCCGAACCGAAGGATGAGTCGGCCATGGCCTCGGTCCTAGCCAGCGGCGCCGCGGACGTCCTCTGACTTCGAGCGCATGGGCGGGACTTCCTGGCGTATCTCGAGCTCGAGCGCGGGCTATCGCGGAACACGCTCGAGGCGTACCGCTCCGACCTGCACCAGTTCGGCGCGTTCCTCGAGCGCACGCCGCGCCGACGCCCTCGACCGCCGGGCACGCCGAGCTCGCGGAGTTCATCGCCGAGCTCGCGCATGGCTCCGAGGTGCGCGCGCCGGCGTCCGCGGCAACCCTCGCTCGCAAGGTGGCGTGCCTGCGCTCCTTCTACCGTCACCTGCGCCTCGAGGCCGTGATCGAGCACGATCCCACGCGCGAACCTGCGCGGGCCGCCGAAGCAGCGGCGGCTCCCGCGCGTGCTCACCCGCGAGCAGGTGCGCGCGGCTGCTGGCGGAGCCGCGGGGGGAGACCCCTTGGCGCTGCGCGACCGGGCGCTGCTGGAGGTGATGTACGCGTGCGGGCTGCGGGCGTCGGAGACCGTGGGGCTCGAGCTCGCGGACATCGACTTCGAGGAGGGCGTTCTGCGCGCGCGCGGCAAGGGCTCCAAGGAGCGCCTCGTGCCCGTCGGCAACCACGCGCTCGCGGCGCTGGGGCCTATTGCCGAAGCGCCCGTCCGGAGCTGCTCGGCGAGAGCGCGCAGACGACGGATCTTCCTGAACCGGCGCGGCGGCGCGCTCACAAGGCAGGGCCTCTACAAGATCGTGCAGATGCACGCGCGCGGCGCCGGCCTGCAGGACTGCATGAGCCCGCACACCCTGCGACACACCTTCGCGACGCACCTGCTGAACGGCGGCTGCGACCTGCGCTCGCTGCAGGAGATGCTGGGCCACGCGGACCTCGCGACCACCCAGGTCTACACCCACCTCTCCGCGGAGCGCCTGAAGGACGCCTACTTCGGCGCGCACCCGCGCGCGACTCTCCCGGGAGCGCCAGCGCACCCGCGCTCCTAAGCTGCGGGAGGGATGCCCGAGCTTCCAGAGGTAGAGACGATCAGGCGCCAGCTCGCGCCGATGGTCGAGGGCAGGGTGGTGGCGGAGATCGAGATCCTCGACCCGCGCTGGTCGCGTCCGCTGGCGCCGGCGGAGCTCGAGGACGCCCTGCGCGGCCGGCGCGTGCAGCGGCTCGGAAGGCGCGGCAAGTACCTGCTGTGGAGCTTCGAGGACGAGCTCTACCTCGCCCAGCACCTGCGCATGACCGGCGCCGTGCTCGTCAACCCGGCGCCAGAGCCCCCGCACACGCGCGTGCGCATGCGCCTGCGGCCGGGCAACGTCCGCCTCGCCGTCACCGACCCGCGCCGTTTCGGCACCGCACAGCTGCTCGCCGGCGATGACGCGCTCGAGGCCTTCTTCGCCGAGCGCCTCGGCCTCGAGCCGCTCGACCCGCTGTTCACGAGCGAGCACCTGCGCGGGCTCGCGCGCGGCAGGGCGAAGCCGATCAAGGCGCTGCTGCTCGACCAGCGCGCGATCGCGGGCGTCGGCAACATCTACGCCGACGAGGCGCTTCATCGCGCGGGCATCCACCCGCTGCGAGCTGCGGGCTCGCTCACGCGCGCGCAGCTCGAGCGCCTGCGCGAGGGGCTCGTGGCCGCGCTGAGCGCGGGCATCGCCGCGAGCGGAGCGTCGATCGACGACTTTCGCCACGTGGACGGCCTGCGCGGCTCCTTCCAGAACGAGTTCCTGGTGCACCGGCGCGAGGGCGAGGCGTGCCCCGTTGCGGCCGTGAGATCGTGAAGATGGTCGCCGCCGGGCGTGGGACCTACGTCTGCGAGCGCTGCCAGCCGCGGCCGCGCCCGCGCCGCCCGCGCCCTGCGGCGCACGCAGGCAGCGCTCCTGCGAGGCCCACCTCAGCGACGCAGGCTACGCCGCGAGCAGCTCGTCGAGGCGGCCGCTCTCGGCGGCGGCCCTGACCTCGTCGAAGCCGCCGAGCAGCTCGCCGCCGATGAGGACCTGGGGGAAGGTCATCATCCCGGTCCGCTGAACGAGCGCGACACGCCCGTCGGGGTCCTGGAGAGGTTGATCTCCTCGAAAGGCACCCCGCGCGAGCTCAGCAGCCCCTTCACGCGCGCGCAGAAGGAGCATGGATCCGTCGTATAAACGGTGACGCTGCTCATTACTTCAGAAAGTATAGCAACCGGTTTCTGGAGTAGTGCGTCAGTTTGACTACCGGCGAACACCCGCGATGGCTGTGGGCATCCCCGATCACATCTGGACGGCCTTCGAGACCGCAGCACTCGCAAACTGACGGTTGGCCGGTTCGGCGCGCCGTAGCGATCGGTACCTCAGAAGCTGCGGCCGCGAGCACTCATGGCCAGAGCAAGGAGCGCCGCAGCCATCATGCCGAAAAACAACCCCAGCGTGAGAATGGCCACGAACACCACACCGAGGAACAACACCACTCCACCGATTGCACGCACACGCAGCGTATCGGCCGGGCGCCGCTCTGCCATGACCCGCAACCGACGCACTACCGCTTCCAGCGCCATCGCGTGAAACAGGCCGCCGAGGTGGCGCGCGCCTGACGCGAAGGCGGCGCGTGCACAGGGAGCGGCCGGCGGGACGCCTAGACTGCGCGAGCAGAGAGCAAGATGCCCGGAGCCGTCAAGACCGAAGGAGTGGTGCTGCGGTCGATGCGCTACGGCGAGGCGGACCGGATCCTCCACCTCTACACGCGCAACCGCGGCAGGGTGAGCGCGATCGCCAAGGGAGTGCGCCGGGCGCGCAGCCGCTTCGGCGGGCGCCTCGAGCCGTTCTTCCGCCTGCAGCTCGAGCTGCACGAAGGCCGCGGCGAGTTGCTGACGGTGACCGGTGCGCACACGATCGAGGCATACGCGCGCCTGCGCTCGAGCGCGCCTGCGCTCGACGCGGCCTCGCGCGCGTGCGACGCGGTCGGGCGGCTGTTCGAGACCTCCGAGCCCCACCCTGGCGTTTTTCACCTGCTGTGCAGGCAGCTCGCGCTGCTCGACGAGCGCGCGGGCACGGCGGGCGCGACGTGGGCGTGGCCGGCGGGGCTCTCGTTTCGCCTGAAGCTGCTGCTCGCGGCGGGCCTCGCGCCGCAGCTGTCGGCATGCGCGAGCTGCGGGGAGATCGAGCACCTGATGGGCTTCTCCGGGGCGGCGGGAGGAGTGGTGTGCGCGGCCTGCGAGGCGGGCTCGTTCCCGCTCAGCGACGATGCGCACCGTTTCATGTCCGAGGCGCTCGGGCGGGCGCTCAGCGAGCTGCCGCTGGCGCCGGTGGCGGCGCTCGGGCAGGTCGAGCGCGCGATCGCGGCGACGCTCGAGCACCACGCACACGTGCGGCTGATGCCGACGGTCGCGCGCTCGGGCTGGGATATCTTTTGTGCGATGGACGAGGACGCGCCGATCGCATACGAGCTGCTCGACGCCGGCGTACCGGTGATCGCCAGCGACGGCGAGCAGATCGGCACCGTCGGCAGCGTGCTGAGCGCGCCCGAGAAGGACATCTTCCACGGCCTGCTGATCTACACCCACGGGCGCGCGATCCGCTTCGTGGAGGCGGCGCAGGTGGCCTCGATACACGAACGCGGCGTGGATCTGCGCATCGACTCCGTGCAGGCGCGCGAGCTGCCCGAGCCCGAGCACAAGGCGCCGGTTTTCGACGAGGACCCGGGCGAGATGTCGGGCTGGAGCCACTGGGTGCACAAGCTCACGCGCAAAGGCTTCGACTGGAAACGCGAGCCCAACCAGTGAAGCGCGCCGCCTCGATCTCGAGGCGCGCGCGCTGGTGACGCGGTCGCTCGTCGTGCGGGTGAGCTCTCCCGAGCCAGCCCAGCCGCGCGCGACAATCAGGGCATGAGCACCATGACCAGGACGGGCGCGGTCGCCGAGCGGTTCGCGGCACGAGTCGCAGAGCAGGAGGAGCAGCTGCTATCGCCGCTCGCGGAGCGCTCCTACCCGGCGCGGCGCGCGCGCGAGGAGCGCGACAGCTCGCTGCGGACGCCCTTCCAGCGCGACCGCGACAGGATCGTCCACAGCAAGGCGTTCAGGCGGCTGACGCACAAGACGCAGGTGTTCGTGGCGCCGCGCGGGGACCACTACCGCACTCGCCTCACGCACACGCTGGAGGTGACGACGATCTCGCGCACGGTCGCACGCGCGCTGGCGCTGAACGAGGATCTCGTGGAGGCGATCGGCCTCGGGCACGACCTCGGGCATCCGCCCTTCGGCCACATCGGCGAGGAGGCGCTGGACGCGAGCCTGAAAGAGCGCTTCGGGCGCGACTTCCGCCACTACGAGCACTCGTTGCGGATCGTCGAGCGCCTCGAGCGCGAGGGCGCGGGCCTGAACCTCACCGAGCAGGTCCGCGACGGGATCGCGCGCCACTCCTCGCGTGCGCCGTTGCCGCAGACGCTGGAGGGGCGGATCGTCCGCATCATCGATCGCGTCGCGTACATCAACCATGACATCGACGACGCGGTGCGCGCGGGGCTGCTGAGCGAGTCCGAGCTGCCCCAGGGGCCGATCGAGGTCCTCGGCACGAGCGGCTCGAGCAGGATCGACGCGCTCGTGCACGACATGGTCGAGTGCTCGCAGGCCTCGGGCGACATCGTCCAGGGCCCCGAGGCGGGGCCGGCGATGGCGGCCCTGCGGGAGTTCATGTTCGAGCGCGTGTACCTCGGCGAGGCGGTGCGCGCAGAGCACGCGAAGATCGCGCAGGTGGTGCGGCGGCTGTTCGAGCACTACGTGGAGCACCCCGAGCTGCTGGGGGCGCAGGCGCTCGGCGCCGAGGCGGGGCCCGACGCAGGCGCGAACGGAGGGCAGGCGCAGGAGCGGGAGCTCGCGCAGCGCGTGACCGACTACCTGGCAGGCATGACCGACAGGTACTGCATCCGTGCCTACACGGAGCTCGAGGTACCGCAGGCGTTCGCCCGCTAGCGTTTCGTCGTGGCCCTATACACGAGCGAGAGCAAGGAGCGGGTCCGCGACGCGGTCGACTTCCTCGAGCTCGTGTCGGCCCGGACGGAGCTGCGTCGCGCGGGCCCGGCACGCTATGAGGGGCTGTGCCCGTTCCACGAGGAGCGCACTCCCTCGTTCGGCATCGACCCGGTGCAGAAGGTCTACCACTGCTTCGGCTGCGGCGCCTCGGGAGACGTGTTCACGTTCGTGCAGGAGACCGAGGGCGTTGACTTCAAGGGGGCACTCGAGCTGCTCTCGGAGCGTTCCGGGGTGGAGCTCGAGCGCGAGGAGGAGGACCCGCGCGAGGCTGAGCGCAGGCGCCGGCGCGAGCGTCTGCTCGAGCTCCTGGCGCGCACGGCGGCCTACTACGAGCGCTGCCTGTGGGACTCCGAGGAGGCGCGCGCGGCGCGCGAGTACCTCCAGGGCAGGGGGCTCTCCGAGGAGACCCTGCGCGCGTTCCGGGTGGGCTACGCGCCGAGCGCCTGGGACCGCGTGCTGAGCGCCTCGCGCGGCTCGGGTTTCACGGTCGAGGAGCTCTACGCGACGGGGCTCGCCCAGCGATCGCGCGAGAACGGCCAGCCGTATGACCGCTTCCGCTCGCGCATCATGTTCCCGCTCGCGGACCTGCGCGGGCGCGTGCTCGGCTTCGGCGCGCGTGCGATGGGGCAGGAGCAGCTGCCGAAGTACCTGAACAGCCCGGACAACGAGATCTACCACAAGGGGGAGCACCTCTTCGGCGCAGAGCTCGCGCGCCCCCACGCGGCGCGGGCGGGAGAGGTGATCGTCTGCGAGGGTTACACCGACACGATCGCGCTGCACCAGGCCGGCATGCCGAACGCGGTGGGGCTCATGGGGACGGCGCTGACGGGCGACCAGGTCGCGGAGCTCGCGCGCATGGCGCACACGGTGCTGCTCGCGCTAGACGCAGACAGCGCGGGACAGGAGGCGATGCTGCGCGCGTCGACGCTGGCGGCGCGCCAGAGGCTCGAGCTGCGGGTGGTAGAGCTGCCGGCGGGATCGGACCCGGCGGAGTTGATCCAGCGCGAGGGGCCGCAGAGGATCGCCGAGGCGATCGCGAGCTCGGTCGCCTTCGTGCGCTTCCGCGTGGAGAGGGTGCTCGCGAGCGGCGATGAGTCGAGCCCCGAAGGACTCGATCGCATCCTCGCGGAGCTGCGGCCGATATTCGCGACGCTGCAGCAGAGCGCGATGCGCATGGACCTGACGCGACTCGTCTCGAGCCGCCTGGCGCTGCAGGAGAGCCTCACCGAGAAGCTGCTCGCGCCCCCGCCGCGCCAGGGGGCAGGCGCCACTGGGAGCTCCGGGCGCCCCGGCGAGCGCAGCGAGCAGCGCCCCGCGGGGGCGGCAGGCGCGCGCAGCGGGCCGGATCTGCTCGGGCGCGAGGAGACAGAGCGCGCGTTCCTCGCGCTCTGCATCGCCTCGCCGCAGGAGGGCGCGCGCGAGCTCGCGGCGCTGGACGTCGACGAGCAGTTCTCGAGCGCCCTGCTGCGCCGCGCGGCGCGCCATTTCCGTGCGGGCGACCTGCGCGAGCCGATGCGCGACCCGCCGGACCAGCAGGGGTCGCTCGAGCGTGACCCCGAGCTCTCGCGCCTGCTGGCGGAGCTGGTGGTCGCGGCCGCGGGCGAGGAGCCGGAGGGGGGGATGCTCGAGGTGACGCGGCTGCAGCTCGAGCTCGCGCACATCGAGCGCGAGATCCAGCGCGCGCGCGGGCGCGAGGCGGGCGAGGTGAGCAGGCTTGCGCAGCGCAGAGCGGAGCTGAAGCTGGAGTTCGATCGCGCCAACGAGCGCGTGCTCGAGGAGAGCGGCGAGCGGGCGTAGAAGTGAATGACAGGGCGACGCCCGCCATAGCGTCGCCGTGTTACGTGGTGAGGGAGGTCGATGCATACGGGCATGTGCTCGCGGCGACCGGACCGGGAAGAGCAGCGCTGCGAACATGTGTTCGTGTCTCCCGTCCCACCCACCGATCACAATTCGGGACATGGACCGGACCTCGTTGCAACAGCTGCTCGGGCAGGGCCTTTCGCTGGCGGAGATCGGACGCCGATTCGACCTGCACGAGACGACGGTGTCCTACTGGGCTACGAAGTACGGGTTGCAGGCCGCCAATCGCGCTCGGCACGCGGCCCGGGGGACCATTGCACGCGAGGATCTCGAGGCGCTGATCGAGGCGCAGCTTTCGATCGCGCAGATTGCCACGCAAGTCGGCCGCAGCAAGGGGACTGTGCGCCACTGGCTGATGCGCTACGGGCTGAAGACCTACGCCCAGCAGCGTCGCGTTTCGGCGAGCTCGACTCGCGCAGCCAAGGCAGCCGGCAAGGCCACGACGATGAGGAAGTGCCGTCGACACGGCCTGACGGAGTTCTGGCTCGAGGGCCGCGGCTACTACCGATGCAAGAGATGCCGTCAAGATCGCGTCGCTCAGCGCAGGCGGAAGATGAAGCGCATCCTCGTGGCCGAGGCCGGCGGGCGCTGTGTCATATGCGGGTATGACGGCTGCGTGTCAGCGCTGCATTTCCATCATCTCGATCCGAGCAGCAAGCGCTTCCACCTCTCCATGCAGGGAGTGACGCGGTCGCTTGTGGCCGCACGAGCCGAGATGGCCAAGTGTGTGTTGCTGTGCGCGAACTGCCATGCGGAGGTCGAGGCCGGCGTCGTGGTGCTGCCGCGGCCGGGTCCGACTCGCTCCGTCGTCGCCTAGAATCCTCGCAACGATCCGGGGCAGCTCGATTGGCCGAGCGCTCGACTGTTAATCGAGAGGTTGTGGGTTCGAGCCCCACCCCCGGAGTGCTTGCGCGGGTTGGCGCCGATGCGAGGCTGCGTGGGGCCAAGTCGCTCCCCCGTGAGTGAGGCGCCCGCTCAGTCGCACATAGCCTCGATGAGCCGCGCGGCGTGCACGCCGGTGTCGTGGTCCGCCGCCCACGCCGCGAACTCGCGCGCTCTCAGGCGGATGGAGTGGTCCTCGAGTGCCCGAAGCACCGCGAGCCGTAGAGCGCGGGCATTTACGAAGCGCCGTGGCACGCGCACGCCGGCGCCTGCCCAGTCAAGTCGCGCGGCGTTCTCGTTCATGTCGCCGACCGCGGGGCAGGCGACGACGGCGCAACCGCTCGCTAGCGCGCGCACGAGCGTGCCGTGGCCGGCGTGGCAGAGCACGAGGTCGCATCGGGGCATGGTGCGCGAGTAGGAGACCCAGTCGACGACGCGGGCGCGGGCGCCGACGTGCAGCGGCCGCGGCGGCAGCCTGCGGTTGTAGGTGGCGAGCACGCGCACGCCGGCGCGGTCGAGCCCGCGCAGCGCGGCGGCGAGCATCCGCTGCTCGGGATCCTGCGCGGTGGAGGGCGCGATGAGCACCAGCGGCTCGCTCCCGCGCGGCAACTCGACCTCGCGCGCGGGCGGCTCCCACATGAGCGGCCCGACGACGTGGGCCCACGGCGGCCAGCGGCGGGGGTACTCGAGCTGCGGGAAGGTGGCGATGAGCGCGAGCTGGCGGCTTATGCCGCCGTGGAAGTGCGCGAGCGTGTCGAGGCCGAGCTGCGAGCGGACGCGGTTGAGCTCGATGCGGCCCCGCTCGAGGCCCCGCTGCACGGGCCGCTGCACCGAACGCCAGAGCGAGCTGCCGGCGGGGGTGCGCGCGAGCCGCGCGCCGAGCGAGTAGATCGGGAAATGCGGCTCGCCATAGGGGAAGACGTGCGGTACCAGCGTCGCCCAGCGGACTCCGGCGAGCTCGGCGGCGAGCGCGGGAGCGAGCGTGAGGATGTCCGAGACGACCACGTCGGGGGCGAGCTCGCGCACGAGCGGGAGCGTGTCCTCGGTGGCGCGCACGACGGCGGCGTAGAAGTCGAGCTGCTCGGCGCCCTGCGGAAAGACCGCATACTCGGGAGCGGGCGCGAATCGCATGCCCTCGGCCTGCACGTGCTCGCGCCAGCGCCTCCAGGTCTGCAGCGTGACGTCGTGCCCGCGCGCGCGCAGGGCGCGGCCGAGAGCGATCATGGGGAAGGCGTGGCCGGGATCGCCGAAGGCACCGAGCAGCAGTCGCAGCGGCGCGGGCCGGCTCGCGCTCTCGCGCAGCGCAGCGCTCACGTACTCGGCGCGTGCATCACCCTCGCGGCTGCCCGCTGCTCTCAGGTCGCGAGCTCTGCGACCAGGCGCAGCTGTTGCAGGCGGTCCTCGGCTGTGAAGGCCGTGGGGGTGATGCCGAGCGTGCCGACGCCGGCGTCGCGGTAGACGGCGAGGCGCTCGCGCACGTGGTCCGGCGGGCCGCACAGCGAGACGGTGTCGATGAGCTCGTCGGGGATCGCGGCCATGGCCTCCTCGCGCTTGCCTTCGAGGTAGAGGTCCTGGATGCGTTTGGCCTCGGCCTCGTAGCCGTAGCGGCTGACGACCTGGTTGTAGAAGTTCTGCTGGCGTGAGCCCATGCCGCCGACGTAGAGGGCGATGAAGGGCCGCATGCTGTCGCGCGCGGACTGCAGGTCGTCGGTGATGAAGACGTTGACGGTGGGAGCGATGTCGAAGTCATCGAGCGGTTTGCCGGAGCGCGCCGCGCCTTCCTCGAGCAGCGGGCGCAGCTCGGAGACGTGCTCGGGGGAGAAGAGCGTGGGGATCCAGCCGTCCGCTATCTCGCCGGCGAGCGCGGTGTTCTTTGGTCCGATCGCGGCGAGGTAGATGGGGATGCGCTCCTGGACGGGGGAGATGGTGAGCTTCAGTGCCTTCCCAGGCCCGTCGGGCAGCGGCAGCTCGAGCGTCTCGCCGTGGAACTCCAGCCGCTCGCGCGCGAGCGCTTTGCGCACGACGGCGACGTACTCGCGCGTGCGCTGGAGTTGTTTGGCGAAGCGCTGCCCGTGCCAGCCCTCGGCGACCTGGGGACCGGAGGAGCCGATGCCGAGCATCATGCGACCGTCGGAGAGCTGGTCGATGGTGGCGGCGGTCATGGCGGTCATCGCGGGTGAGCGCGCGGGCATCTGGAAGATGCCGGAGCCGAGGCGGATCTTCGTCGTCTGCCCGGCGAGCCAGCCGAGCACGGTGGCGGCGTCGGAGCCGTAGGCCTCGGCGGCCCAGACGGAGTCGTAGCCGAGTCGCTCGGCCTCCTGCACGATGGTGAGCTGGTCCTGTGAGCTCAGACCGAGACCCCAGTAGCCGATGTGCACGCCGAGCTTCATCTGCAAATTTCCTTTCAGGAGCAGGGAATCCTTTGCGGGCAGGGATGCGTGACCTACGCTTCGGCCCACCCGGAGCGCACGCGAGCTTTCAAGCGTGCGGCGGCGCACAGACTATGCGAAAGCGAGCGAGCCGCCACGACAGAGGACCGCTGCAGGGCCTGCGCCTTGCGATCGACTGCATGCCGCTGGCGACGCGCGAGGCGATGCTCCGCGGCGTGCGCGAGAACGAGCGCATCATCACCGGCGCGTACGTGGACGGCGAGGGCGGCGTGTGCCCGATGCTCGCCGCTCACCGCTGCGGCGGGCGCACGGACTTCCTCTCGTTCGCACGCTCCTGGGACCGCTTCGCGGGCGCGCGCGGCAAGGCTCGCGCGGCGACGCGTCGCGAGCTCGCGGTGCTGACCGCGCAGCTCGAGGCGAGCGTCTCGAGCGCGAGCGAGCTGGAGCTCGACCGCGCGATCGCCGATCACCGCAGGCTGCTGGCTGCCTCGCGACGCGGGCGCCGCCGACTGTTCGAGGTGCTGGAGCCGCGCGGGGAGATTCGCGCGCGGCGGCTGGCGAGGCGAAGGCGCACAGACTCGGGAGACGAGGACGGCTCGCCCCCCGTTCGCGGCCGTTGGCGGCCGGCCTCAACGGTGGGCTGACGAGGCCGAGGCCCTACAGCGCCTCGCCGGGGCGCACGAACATGATCTCGGGCACGACACACGCGGGGGAGACCCTGAGCAGGAAGCGCACGGACTCGGCGATGTCCTCGGCGCGGATCATCTCGTTCGCGGGCACGTGCTCCTTGACGAAGTCGGTCATGGGTGTATCGACGAAGGCTGGGCAGAGCGCGGTGGACTTGATGCCATCGGCGCCGAGCTCCTTGTTCATCGCTTCGGTCCATCCGACGACGCCGTGCTTGGTGGCGGAGTAGACCGATAGCCAGGCCTCGCCGTGCTTGCCGGAGATGGAGGCGGTGTTCACGACGAGCGCGCCCTTGTGCTCGGCGGCGGCGGCCTTCAGCATCTCGAGGCACTCGCGGTAGAAGATCACGATCGAGCGCAGGTTGATGTCGATCTGCATGTCCAGGCGCTTGGTGAGGATCTCGCCGACGGTGGCGCCGACACCGACGCCGGCGTTGTTGACGAGCACATCGAGCCTGCCGTAGCGCTCCCGGTGCGCGTCGACGACTTTTTTTATCTCGTCCTCGTCGCTGAGGTTGGCGGGGAGCGACTGCAGCTGCAACCCCTCGCCTTCGAGCCCTTTGGCCGCGTCATCGAGCTTCTCGGGACGGCGCGCGGCGATGGTGAGCGCGTAGCCTTCCTGTCCGAGCATCCTGGCGATGGCGAGCCCGATGCCGCTGGATGCTCCGGTGACGATCGCTGCGCGCTGTGCTGAGGCCATGTGGTCGCTCCCTCCGGTTGCGTGCTGGCTTCTCGACGCCCGTTGCGCCACGGCCGCCGACCGCGCGGGAGCATCGCAGATCGCACTGGTAGCTTCCTGCGGGCGCGCGCCGGGGCGCCTTCAGGCTCCCGAAGCGCGTGGAGGGCCCGTAGCTCAGTTGGTTAGAGCTGCCGACTCATAATCGGTAGGTCCCTGGTTCGAGTCCAGGCGGGCCCATGCAAAGCACTTGCAAATTGGTGTAAATCTACAAATCCGGGAACGCGCCGGGCGACCGCTCAACGACCTTGTTTCCCCGACGGCGGCTGCGGAGGAAGTAATGCAAAGGATCCCCGGAGTCAAGTCCCGGCGCCCCGATTGGTCTACCTCCCGCGAAGCTCAGCGAAGACGTGCGAAAACGCCCGAAAGCTAGGGCTCTCGCGGGAGTCCGGTTCGCGCCTGTTCGCGGCTCTTCGGTGGTTGGAGGGGCGCAAAATGGGGACGCAAGAAGCTCGTTTCCAACCGCCGAGCAGCGCCCCGCACTTTCACGCGAAAATGGCTCCGGGGTCCGCGCTCGCTCTTGCCTCCTTTCAACATCGGGCGAGGTTTCAGTTCAACGCTCGCTCGGCCGCGATGGCGGCGCGACGCGCCTCCCCTCGTTTTGGCGATTTGCGAGACTCGCGGTGAGCCGGCGTGCGGACCTGCTTTCAGCTGCCCGCGGTGCTAACAACGCCGGCGAATCGCGCGTCGCCGTCCGAGGTGCCGGCAGCGTCGCGCGCGGTGACCAGCACGCGCTCGCAATCGCAGAGAAGCGGTAATCAGTGGCGTGCTTCGCGAAGGAGCGCGCTACTTGGCGATCGGCGATCGGCGATCGGCGATTGGGCCGCGGGTCGTGTCCACCATGTGGGCAACGTCGACCCCTTCTTGCGCCGCCGCGTAAGCAGGCGTGCTTTCCCGGGCCGGCGCGTTCGGAGGTCGTCCACGGCGCTCATGTCATCGTGCCAATTGCGACGCCTCCTTTCCGGCGAGCAGCAGTGACGCGGGACGAGCGCCACCGACGCGCTGAATCTGTCGCCGCCGGAGCCGCCACTCCGCTGAGGCTGTGGCGGGCGGTCAAGGCGCAGTGAACGCTCGTTGGCGTTCGCGCGCGATCTCGTCGAAGTACCGCGTGGCCTCGGCCGATCCGATCGGCTCGAGCAGACTCTCGCGAACCATGTCTTCCGCTTCGGGGTGGCCGCTGCGACGGATCAGCTCGGCCGCGCTGGTGTAGTCGTAGCGCGTTCGCTGAAGCGACACCTCGTTTCCCAGTAGGACCCAGTAGGCGCCAGGCTCGTTCTCATAGGGCATCCCGACACTGCCTGCGTTGACGAACCGGCGCTCGCCGACCAGCCTGTCCAACTGTACGTGCGTATGGCCCGCGACGATCACACGGGCCGAGCTGGCCGCGAGCGCCTCGGCTAGGCGCTCGCCAGTGGTTGCGGCGGTGACGATCTCGTCATCGCTTCGTGGTGTGGCGTGGCAGAAGAGGACAGTGCCCAGCTCGTCCAGGTCCAGCTCGGCGCTCGGGCGAAACGTCGCGAGCAGCTCTCGATGGGCCGCGCTGAGCCGCTGCGCCGCCCAGGCGCCACTGCGCTGCGGCGGGGTGGCGTCATCGGATACCGTCAGCGAGCCGGCGGCCCAGCTCTCGTAGGCATCAACGAGCTCACGATCAGCGTTGCCGCGCACGAACCGTACTCGCGGGCCGAGTTCCAGCAGCCGGTCCAGGGTCTCTGCGGGCATTGGCCCTGAGGCGACATCACCGCCGACCACAACGAGATCCACGCCCTCGTGCTCGACGTCGACGAGCACCGCCTCGAGCGCCGGCAGGTTCCCGTGAATATCAAACAAGCCAGCGACCCGCACCCCCGCGATTTTCGCACGCGACTCTTGAGACAGGCGGACTGCCCGTCACGAGTGCCCATGCGGCCGCGGCGCCGTGCTAAACGATCACCCGCGGCTGCTCGCACAAGCAACTCCCTCGCCGCGGCGAGCCACCGCTGCCACCCAGCGGTCGAGGCTTTCGGTCCGAGACGACGGGAAGCGTCGAGTGGATCAACCGAAACGGCCGACGCCAGACTCCTGCTACCTACTGCTGCTCCGCTGAGGGCTCCCTCCCGGCGCCATCGGGAAGCGGCTCGCTTCTGCTTCCGACCGGGTTCCGAGCGTCTCGGCGGCCAGAGGAGGCTTGCGCGTGGACATCGCGAAGGGCCGGCACGCGGTCGCCTGTTTGCGTGCCACGCATGAAGTACGCACTCTCGAAGGCGTCAACGACAGCGGCGCGCAACGGCTAGGTTGCCTGGCTGTGATCCTCAGGATGTCACGTGTTCCACTGTTTCCGCTGATCCTCGCGCGAGAGCGCCTCACACGCGGTGTCGGTCCACGCCAACCTGAGCCTATGGTGATGGACGAGCCGCAGAGCGTCGCTGAGTACGACCAAGCGGGCGGTGCGGCGCAGATGCCGCTCGTTCATGTCAACGCCGTCGCGCTCAGCGGCCTGCTACCCGAAGGAGGGGCTCTGCTGGACCTTGGCTGCGGCTCCGGGCGGCTGCTCGCGTGGCTGGCGCGGGGCCGTCCCGACGTGCGCTCTGTTGGCTTGGATCTCTCAGAACCCATGCTCAAGACCGGGCGGCGGCAGCTGCTGCGCGAGGGGGTCGCCGACCGCGTTGAACTGCGCTCCGGGGACATCACAGCCTTCGATGGCGAGCTTCCGGATCGACTGGACCTTGTTAGCTGCAACTTCGCGCTGCACCAGCTGCCCAACGAAGAGCTGGTCGAGCGCTGTCTTGAGGCGATCCGCCGGACGCGCGAGCGAACAGGCTGTGGCGTCTACATCTTCGACTTGACGCGACTGCGCAACTGCCGCAGCTGGCCGGCGATGATGTCCCTGACCGTGCTCCCTGGCCCCGTTTTCTTGCGCGACAGCATAGCCAGCGAGCGCGCGGCGTTCACGTTCGCCGAACTCACCGACCTGCTCCGGAGAGCCGACCTCGGTGATCTACAGCACGCCTGTGCTGGGCCGCTCGGCGAGTACCAGCTGCACTCGGCGCACGGTCGCGATTTCGGCTCCTCCGGACGCTGGCACGACGTGGCGCTCCCACACGGCACAAGACTTGCGACCCGCGCTCTCCTGCGATCGCTCCCCCGCGCGCTAACACGCGCATGAGGATGAGACCGTCAGCGGGCGCGAAGCTCGATGCGACGGATGGCATGATTAGTCGCATGTGGGATGACTTAGCGCCGCGCCTTGAAGGTGAGCTCGTGGTGCTCGAGCCGTTGCGTCGCGATCACGCCGACGCGTTATTCGCTGCCGCGCGGCCGCTCGAGATCTGGGAGTTCTGGCCGTTCAATCCGGCGAGTGATCGCGTTCGGTTCGAGGAGTGGCTCGACGGCGCCATTCGCGCTGTGGCCGACGGCACAGAGGCGCGATTTGTGACGCTCGACGTGGAGACCGAACGCCCGATCGGTAGCACCAGCTTTTGTACCTTGCGGCCAGAGCACCGCGGATTGGAGATCGGCTGGACATGGCTCACGCCGCGTGCGTGGCGCACGGGTGCCAATGCAGAGGCTAAGTTGCTTCAGCTGCGTCACGCGTTCTCCCATCTCGCGTGTCAGCGCGTCGAGTTCGAAACGGACGAGCTCAACATTCGTTCTCGGCGAGCGCTCGAAGCGCTACCCGCGCAGTTCGAGGGAGTGCTCCGCGATCTCAAGCTGCTCCCAGACGGTCGCAGGCGCAGCTCGGCGGTTTACTCAATCCTCCCCCACGAATGGCGCGCCGTTGAGGAGCGTCTGCAACACCGCGTTCGAGAGGCCGTACGTCGCCGGTCGCTGTGACGCGGAACGGCTACTGCTTCGCGCGGTGGCTGTTGCATAAACCCTCGGCGGGCTCGCTGAAGCCTGTCTAAGGGCGGGGTCGAAAAAGCCGCAAGTCGTCGCTTGCCGGTGGCTCGCTCTGCTCATCCTCGGCGCTGCGAGCCCCCTCAGCGACCGTCACAGCGGGCGCAGCCCAGGCTTTCGCAGCCGGGTTTGTGCAACAGCCACCGCGGAAGGGAGGGCTCCGAATCTGCGGTTCTATGCTCAATCCCGCCGCTGGCGATCGGGGGGGTGGGCCGGCGTAGCGCACCTGCTTTGAGCCGCGTCGCGGGTCGCCATCCGAGGGCAGCCACGCGCGGTCCGCGGTGACCAGCACGAGCGCGCAGTCGCAGAGGAGCAGTAGCCAGGGGACTGCCGCCGAGCGCTGCTGCTGACGTCCTTTTGCTCGAGCCTGCGCACGTTCGGCGAGGCGCTCCGTATCACGCGTGGGCGGAAGCGGCTCGGCCGGGGATTGTACGACCTTCCCTTGGAGGTAATCGCGGCGCGGTCGCATGGCCGCCTCGGTCGTGTTGGTCGTCCTGATCGTCTGGCGGCTGACTCTGCCGCGTCGCGGGCGAGCCCTGAGGTCGAGGGTATGACCCCGGGTCACTGTTGAGCCCGCATCCGCCATGCGCCAAGGGAAACTACGATCAGCCAAAGCGCGAACACGAGGCCCGCGAGGAGAGCGAATGGGCCTTGCGGAGAGAATGCCCCCGTGCCTGCTTGCACCGCGAGTGGACCTGCAAGGCTGATCAGCGCTATTGGAACCCCTAACCAAGCGGTCCACAGCGGGAGCATTCGCTGGGTGAGCGTCGCGGCGGTCACGATCGCGAACCACGCACCAAAGGCGAATCCCGCAGAGTTGTAGGCCATCCAGCCGGCGTCCCATAGTGCCCGCACGACGGCCGGATCCGTGTTCGGGCGGTACGCGACTGCCATGAACAGTGCGGTGCCGGCGCCGAAGACTCCGGCGCCGGCGACTGCGGTGGCGAGCGAGGACATCGCAAGCCAGCCGCCATCTCTCTCTGTGCACCTGATCATCCGATACAGCCCCGCCGCGAAGACCATCAGGGTGGCCACGCCCGCGGCCAGCAACAGGTCGCTCACGAGCAGTTGAGTGCGATGGGTGCTCGCGAAATGCGTGATCTGCGCGCCGCTTGAGGCAGAGTCGAGTGCGCCGGCGGGGCTGAGTGCGAACGCGATGGCGTACACCAAGGTCGAGACGCCACCGAACATGGCCACCGCCCGCGCGGTGTTGTCGGCGGTGTCTTCGGGTGTGAGCGCGGTCGTCGTCATTGCAGAAACGTCGTGTGGCTTTGTTGTGAGCGTTCGGTCGGTCGCATTTCGGCTGGCGCGGTGCTCCTCCGCGAGGGCGCCTCGACGTATGGCTTGAGCCCCGAGCGCAGCACGCGCCCGAGGAGCCACGTGAGCCCTATGGCAAGCAGGCGACCGGTTCCCGGCAGCCTGGGCCTGAAGCGGATCGTCCAGCTCAGCTCGGTCTGGTCGCCTACCGCTCGCAGCCGGATCTCGCCCTGGTGGCATATGAAGGGGGATCCTTTCGTCACCCGGTAGTGGTATGAGCTCGGCGGTTCGTACTCCAGCACCTGCTCTGTGATGCTCGCGGCGGGGAGCTTCAGCAGCCGCGCGGATCCGCGCCCGTCGGGCTCGGATGCGCCGTTGGCGATCCGGTGCACGGAGCTGAGCCCGGTCCACCTGTGCATGTTCTCGTGGTCTACGATCGCGGCCCACGTGTCCTGCACGGGCGCGGCGATCCGTAGCGTCTGCTCGACCGCGTGCGTGTCCGCTTGCGGCCGCGCGCTCGCTGAGCGCGGCGTGAACCCCCAGCGCTTGTCGGAGGCCGCCGACACCCATAGCAGCTCGACCGAGAACTGCTGCGGGTCGTTGACATACACGACGCCCGCGCCCGGAAGGTGAATCGGCCGGCAGTTCTCGCGCGCCCCAGCCGCCCGCGCGCGATGGTAACGCTCGGTGTGATCGCGTCTGCTGCGAGCACCGAACGCGATGTTGAGGATGCCTTGATCACAGATCCGGTAGCGCGGCGGGCGAGCCCGCCCAACCGGATCGAGATACCGCACGAGCTCCACGAGCACGCTGCCGGCGCGAAAGACGCTGCTGGACGTCTGAGCGCCCGCGAGACCCCACAGCGCCTCGTGCTCGTCCGCTCGAAGCTTTGCATCACAGCGCTGCAGGCCGAGACCGCCGGAGAAGAACGCTTCCGACCGGGCCAGATCGGGGACCGACAGCGTGACCGAGCGCACGGCGACCTGACAGCTGGACCGGGAGGGGCTCAGCCCAGATCCAGAGAGGGGGTCGTCCTCCATGACCTCGACGAAGACCCCGTCCGGGTTGCGCACGCATGCGCGGCGCCCGCCTGCGGGGCCGATCGGGTCGCTCAGTGGCGTCGAGCCCAGGCCTTCCAAGCGCGTCAGGGTCTGGTCGAAGTCGGCAACCCACACACCGATCCGGCTGTAGCCGATGTCGCACGGCCTGAAATCGTCGGCCATCAACCTTGCCAGCGGCCGCTCGAACTGGAACAGCTCGAGTTGGAACCACTGGTTGCGATCCACCAGCCACCAGCACGTCGAGGCGACGCGCGGAAGGCCCTGCACTGATGCCGCCAACGGACCGCGCATCATCAGCCGCGAGCCACCAGCGGACCAGAACCCGAGCCCCTCGCGGAACCATCTCTCGGTCCTAGCCAGATCGACGACGGAGAACGCCACCTGGTTCAGCGGCGGCGCCGGGCCGACGCTCGGGTTCTCAGGGCTCATACGATCTCGCTCCTCGAGTCGACCGTCGCCGCTTTGGAGGCCAGCCACCGCGCTTGGGCGCCGCGCACCTCGCCGGCGAGAGGCTGTGCATCAAGTCTCGGCTCGCGTATCACGCTTCTCCGTTTCGGTCGCTCACTCGCTCGCAGCGCGGCGGTCTGGCCAGGATCGGTGCGACCGTATCTGAGTCCGGGCGGCGCCTGTATGTAGAGGCCCCACAAATTCACCTAGGCGCTTTGCGAGAACCCGCCAAGCGCAACGTGCGCAGTGAGCGTAGCTTCGGCTCAAATCCAACCAGGAGGACGTCGATGCCGAAGCTCCACGAGCAGATCGAGACGAGCTACATCTCCGGGGAGTCGCTGCCCTGGCTCCCGTTTACGCCCTACAGTGACGAGGTCTACTGAAGTACTGGAAGGTTGACCCGGTCCGCGGCGAGATTGTCGTTTCCATGCGCTTCCCGCCCGGACTCGAGCTGCCCACGCACTACCACACGGGCATAGTGGTGGCGCACACCGTGCGCGGCGCTTGGCGCTATATCGAGCACGATTGGGTCTCCGGTCCCGGTGACACGGTGTATGAGACCGCTGCCTCCTCGCACACACCGCAGAGCGTCGGCAATGAAGACGCCGAGGTCTTCTTCTACCTCATCGGCGAGCTCGAGTTCGTGGATGAGCGCGGCAACCTGCTCGCCCGTGAGAACGCGAAGACCGCGCTCGCGCGCTACGAGGCCTACTGCCAGGCCAATGGCCTGCAGGCCATCGACCTAACGAGCTTCGCGGGCTGAGACGGCGGGAGCCTCCGCGGGACCGGCCACGCGACTTCGCCTCCGAAGCCGGCCGCGGTCGCCGACCGAGCCGCGGGGCCGTTGTAAGGTTGCGGCGGATGGACCCGCAGTTCGAGCCCGCACGTGCGCCTCGGACACGGAGGGCTTGGACGGAGGTCCTGCAGCCCCTTGCCGAAGATCTCCGCGTGCCGCGCCGGCGCTCTCAACAGTTGTCGTCAGCGATATCCGCGCAGCGATTTCCGGAGCTGTTTCCGACCGACGAGGACTTCGAGGAGAATCGGGCCAGCAGCGAGGCGAACATCGCGCTATTCGCCGAGCTGATCGTCCGAGGGCCGCGAGCCGCGTGAGGCCGAGCTGCCGCCGGTTGCCGTCGCCTACGTGCGCGAAGGCGTCCACCGCGGGATCCCGCTGGCGGCATTCCTGCGCAGCCTGCGACTCGGCCATGCCACGGCCTGGAAGGCGATCCTCGCCCAGCTCGAGCAGCGCAGCTCCGACCGCGACCAGCTGGCCGCGGCCGCCGACCTCGCCTCCGCTTGGCTGTTCGCCTACGTCGATGTCCTTTCGAGCGTCGCCGAGGAGATCTACACCCAGGAGCGCGAGCGCTGGTTACGGACGGCTGCGGCAGTTCAGACGGAGACCATCGCAGCCATACTCGAGGAGCGCAACGTCGACGCCGGCCTAGCCTCACGCCGCTTGCACTACGAACTGGAACGCGAACACGTCGCGATCGTCGGATGGTATGACGGCGCCGAGGAGGGCCGCGACACGATTGCCGCGCTTGAAGCCGTGATCGGGGATCTCGCTGGGCCTCTGAGCAGAGACCGCCTGCTGGTCGAGCCGCTCGGGCTGCTCGCGGTTGCCGCATGGGTCGGGAGCCAGGCCACGTTCGATCACGCGACCCTCGACGGATTGCGCCCGACCGAGCCTCGCACCGGGAGCACGACTGGCGCTCGGCGAGCCGGCGCGCGGCATCTCGGGTTTTCGCAACAGCCATCGCCAAGCGCTGCACGCCCGGCGCATAGCCACGCTCGCGGGGCGCCCGCCGGGAACGATGACGCGCTACCGCCGGGTCGCATTGAGTGCCATGGCGACGGCCGACATGGAGCAGGCGCGTGCGTTTGTGGAGCGCGAACTGGGCGGGCTCATGGATTCGGATGACGCCGCGAGGCGCCTGATCGCGACCGCTCAGGTCTTCCTCGAGGAGGGCGCGAGCCACAGCCGCGCGTCAAGACGTCTGGGCATCCACGAGAACACCGTGCGCTACAGGGTCAAACAGGCCGAGGAGCTGCTTGGCCGGAGCGTCGCGGAGCGCACGCTAGAGCTGCGCGTCGCACTTGCCTTGACTAACGTTCTCGGCGGCGCCGACCGCACGGGCAACGACCCCTAAGACCGACCCGCACGACCGCCAAACACAGGCTGATCGTCGCGGTGCCGCGCCGGCAGGTGAGCGCGCCTATGTGCTCCATCGCGTCTCGCCCGCCTGGGGCAGCCGATCGGGCGCGGCTTCGAGCGGATCGTGGCGCGAGGGTGAATACGGGCCCGCCGAGGCCGATGGGCGGAAATCACAGGGACTCGCTCGGAAGGCCAGGCTTGCGTGGCTTGTACGCATCTGTGAGTGGCGACGCCGCGGCCCGCCGACGTTGCGGTAAGGTTTACGGTACGGTTGGCCGATAGGAGAGCGTGATGGAGCGCACGATTGGTGTTGATAAGGCTCGGGCCCGGCTGGGGCAGCTGGCTGATGAGATCGTGGCGGAGGATGAGGCCGTGGTCTTGACGCGCCGTGGGCAGGCCGTGGCGGTCCTTATAAGCCCGTCTGAGTACGAGGCGCTGCTGGAGCTGCGGCGTAGGTTGGCGCGCGAGGAGTTGCAGGCGAGGCTCGCGGAGGTCCGTGCGAGCGTGGAGTCTGCTGGCCTTGATGTCTCGGTCGTTGACGAGGCTATCGAGGCTGCACGAGCGGCTGCGTGACCCGCCGCGTGGTTCTGGACTCCAACGTCATCGTCTCGGGGCTCGGCTGGTCGGGCGCCCCGGCACGCATCGTCGAGGCCGTGCTCGCCGGGGGCAACGACCTGTGGGCGGTCGCAACGGATGGCTGCACGCCGAACTACCCGAGCGCGGACACCGAAGCGCGCGATTGCACCCGCCTGGTGGAGGTCAACCTCGCGAGCGACTCCATCGTCACCGATACCGACCTTGGCACGGACGGCACCTACCGCACGCGCCCGTCCGTCCGTCACCAAGGACAGCGCGGGGCATCTCTACTTCGGCTTCACGATCTCCTCGGCGACCCAGTACTCGACCGCCTCGCTCGATGCGAGCGCGCTGCCGCTGCCGAGCGTCCTGACACGCGTGGACCTTGCCTCGGGCGGCGAAACGTACACGGGCGGGCGCTGGGGCGACTACTCCGGCACGCAGCAGGACCCGTCGGACACAAACGACGTCTGGACGGCGCAGGAGTTCGGAGCGTGCACGACCTGCAGCTTCAAGTTCGGCGGAGAATGGGCGACCCAGGTCGGGCAGTTCTCGTTCGCTGAACCGAAGGTCGCGTCGATCTCGCCGACGCAGGGGTCGACCGAAGGCGGAACGACCGTCGACATCTATGGCCTCGAGTTTGCGAAGGGCGCGACGACCGTCAGGTTCGGCGCAACTGCCTCCGCGACGGTCACGTGGGTGGACTCCACACACATCCGAGCCGTTAGCCCGCTCGGGGGTCGAGGGAAGGTCCATGTGACCGCGCAGACCGGCGCCCGGACGAGTAACGAATCGGCGGCGGACGAATTCACGTACGTCACGCCGTCGCCGCCCGAAGCGACCATCGAATCTCCGGGCGGGGGAGGGACTTATAAGATCGGGGCGGGCGTGCCGACGAAATTCTCCTGCACAGAGGGCGCATTTGGGCCGGGGCTCGAATCGTGCACCGACTCGAACGGCTCGAGCAGTGGAACGGGCGCCCTGAACACCTTGGCACCGGGCGAACCGGAATACACGGTGACTGCAAGGAGCAAAGACGGCAAGTCCGGCAAGGCGAGCATCAAATACACCGTCGCGGCGCCGCCGGAAGCGACGATCGAATCACCTTCCGGCGGAGGATCCTACAAGCAGGGAGAAGTCGTCGCGACCAAATTCTCCTGCAAAGACGGAGCGTTTGGGCCCGGTATCGCCTCGTGCACGGACTCGAATGGATCCACCAGTGGCACGGGCGCTCTGAATACCTCGGCGCTCGGTGAACCGGAATACACGGTGACTGCAAAGAGCAAAGACGGCTTCGAAGGCTCGGCGCGGATCACGTACACGGTCCTGACCGCGTGCAACAGCGCGCGCGGCTACGGAAAAGTGGGGACGGTCGGCAGCGAAGGAGTGATCTACGAAGACGCGCTCTCCAAAACACCAGGGGCCAAACAGCTCTTCGTCGCGGGTATCCAGAAACCGAAACTCGGGCAGTTGGTCCTGACAAAACTGAATAGCCAGGCCTGCGTGGTGATACCCGGTGGACTCGAATACCGTGGCCAGGGTACCGCGAAGCTCCACGGCGTGGCGGGGTACGAAACGGCATTCTCCTTCACGGTGGTGGGTTCGGCGATCACGTTCAGCCTGGAAGTGACGAAAGCGAAAGTGGTCGAATACAAGATCAGCAAGGCCCCAGCGACGACGGCGTCGGTCGAGAAGCTCACGGTCTGATCTCGAGCCAACGAGAAATCCGGCTACCGGGTCGGTGATCGGGCACTGTCGAGGGGCGCGTCGGTGACCCTCTCCAACAGAGCGCGATGGCGACTCTGGTGACGCACGAGGGGGCTCGACCGTCGGAGCGCGAGGACGCGGCACTTAGCTGCCGTTGAGCGTAGGCAGGTACAAGATCACCGCGGTGACCTCTGAGGAGCTGACACGCAAGCAGCGGCGCGAGGATGCGCGGGCCGAGCGTCGTGCGCTCCAGGCGGCAGAAGCGGCCGGCGCCTCCAGACGCACACGCGTGCAGCTGCTCGGCGGCGCCGTCGCGGCCGCTGTGGTCGTGATCGTGGTGCTCGTTGCAACGAGTAGCGGTGGAAAAGGCAGCATCTCGAACAACCCTGGCGAACGGAAGAAGGTCACGCGGGAAGTCGCGTCGTTGATGAGCGGGATCCCGCAGGCGGGGAACGCGCTTGGCAAGCCCACGGCGCCGGTGACGCTTGGGTATTTCGGGGATCTGGAGTGCTCGGTCTGCCAAGCGTTCACGCTCGAAACTTTGCCGGGGATCATCCGCAAATGGGTCCGCGCGGGTGACCTGCGGATCGAATATCACTCGCTGGAAACGGCGACGCGCGAACCGGAAACCTTCAAGAGACAGCAGGTCGCCGCTTACGCGGCAGGGGCGCAGGAGAAGGCCTGGTACTTCATCGAGACCTTCTACCACGAACAGGGACAAGAGGGCTCGGGGTACGTAAACGAAAGCTACCTTCACGCGATCGCTAACGAGGTCCCCGGACTGAACGTCACACAGTGGGAGGGAGCGCGCAGCGACAAGAACTACGCATCCGAGGTCGAAGAAGACGCACAGACCGCGAGCAACGCGGGCTTCACGGGCACACCGTCCTTCCTCATCGGACGCAGCGGCGGCACGATGTCGAAGCTCGGGACCGGGTTGCTGCCCGAAGCGGCGTTCAATAGCGCGGTCGAAAGGCTCCTCAAGAGCTAGGGCAGCCGCAGCGGCAGCCGGCGAGCCGAAACAGCTGGCGGCGGACGCTTAACCTACGCCGGCCGCGTCATCGCAGCCATACAGGTGTTCGCGCAACTGGTCACAGCTCTCGGCAGACCACCGCTCGCTCGTCTCCAGCGACTCGATCAGTTCCTCGGCCGCGCGAAGCGCCCGGCGGTTACCCGTCTCGCCGAACAACAGGGCGTCGGCGGCCTCGAGCAGTTGCTCGCGCTCGCGAGCGTGCAACTTCGCGGGCCCTTGGTGGTCAATCGCCTCGAGCAGCGAGGTGTAGTGAGCGGCACGCACTGTCATCGGCTCGGCGGTGGTCATCATCTGCTCCCAGCTTAGCCACCTCGTCCCGGGGCGGGTGAGGAGAAATCGCTGGCGGCGGCGCAGACGCGGCGCGCGAAAGTCCCAGCAGCAGGTCCGAACGCGTTACAGTGAGCGTGCTCAGTGAGCCACGCCCTTCTCGCTTTCCGGGTGAAGTTTTCGTGCAGGGGGGCAGAGAGGCGGTAGGCCATGGCCACCGCAACAAAGCAGGCCCACGCGGCTAAGCCGGCGAGCGCCGACGCGCGTGACGCGTCCCTATCGGCGTCGCTGAAGTTCGTCTGTCAGGGCGACCGCGGCGACTACCGCTCGCAGTTGGCCCGCGAGCGTTCACCGAGGGCCGCGTGATGTCCTCGCTCAACCTCAGCTGTGCCGACTGTCGCGTCCGCGTCCGTGCGAGCGCCCCGGAGATCGACGTGCTCGAGGGAGATTGCCCCATCTGTGGCGCGCCGCTGCAGGCCGGCGCGACCGCCTCGAGCCTGATCGGATTCCGATCCTTCGATCTGGATGCGCTCTCTGACCACGCCGAGAACGATCGACCCCCGCCTACCTATCCGGAGCCCGTTGACCTCGTTGCTCGCCGCAACGCCGCCTCGGCGGCCGGTCAGCTGGGTGTCGGGCACTTGCCGGATGACGACGGCGGCGGCGTCGGTGGGCGGGCTTTGGCCGAGCGGCTACCGGCCCACTGACTCAAGCGCTGGCGCGGTGAAGCGCCGACGCGCCGGCGTCAGGCGCTCTCCCCGCCCTCAGCGGCGCCGCCCGCGGGCGGCGTGCGCGCCTCGTTCTCGGCGCCTTGGCGGCGACCCTCCGTGTCCGAGGCCTGTCGGCGCATCTCGTTCTCGGTGGCCTGGCGGCGAGCCTCGGTGTCCGAGGCCTGTCGGCGCGCCTCGTTCTCGGTGGCCTGGCGGCGAGCCTCGGCGTCCGAGGCCTGTCGGCGCGCCTCGTTCTCGGTGGCCTGGCGGCGAGCCTCGGCGTCCGAGGCCTGTCGGCGCGCCTCGTTCTCGGTGGCCTGGTGGCGAGCCGTATGCTCGGACGCCTGCCCGCGAGCATCGTTCTCAGTCGTGCGGCGAGATTCGCGCGCGAGCCGGACGCTCTCCTCGGGGTTCTCCGCGGGAGTTGGTGGGTCGCGTCGAAGACGCCTGAAGATGCTCGACACCGTCAGCCCAGTCTAGATCTCGCCGAGCTGCGGCGAAGTGGCATGCTGGGGAGCAGATGATCGAGCGTGTGCCATCAGGGGACCGTGGAGGTACCGACCACGAGCCCTTGGCGCTCACGGCGGGCTGTACGTTCGGGCTGGACTCTGTCCAGGCCGCGACGGCGATCGTGCAGGTCGCTCCGGCCCTCGAACCCCGACTGTCGATCCTCCGCGAGGTCTGGGAGACGAACACGCGACACCACAGCTACCTCGACCAGTACGGGAATCGGTGTGAGCGGTTTGAGATCGCGGCGGGGGGCACGGACATCACCTACGAGGCGCAACTGCTCGTGGCGTCACCGGCGGACGTGATCGCGCCCGACACGCGCGAGGTGCCCGTGGATGAGCTCCCGGACGGCATTTTGAGCTTCATCATGCCGAGCCGCTTCTGTCTGCCAGACGAGCTTGGCCACGAGGCATGGCAGCGTTTTGGTGGCCTCACGCCCGGCTGGGGCAGGGTGCAAGCGATCGTCGATTACGTCCACGACCAGCTCGAGTTCGTTCCTGGCGCCTCCAACCCCTGGACTACCGCGGCGGACGCATATCGGGCTCGCCAGGGCGTGTGCCGTGACTTCGCGCACCTCGCGATCACGTTCTGTCGCGCCCTCAACATTCCGGCGCGCTACGTGTTCGGCTACCTCCCTGACATCGGCGTCGCGTCGCCGCTCGAGCCGATGGACTTCGCCGCATGGTTCGAGGCTTATCTCGACGGTCGCTGGTACACCTTCGACGCGCGAAACAACACGCCTCGGATCGGCCGCGTCGTGGTAGGGCGCGGCCGCGACGCCATCGACGTGGCGTTGATCACCTCGTTCGGCCCGCTCACGCTCACGGGCTTCGAGGTTCGCGCGGAGCGCGGCATCGCCTCCGGCGCGGTGTGACGATCCATCAAGGCGGACGGGCGGGTCTATAGTCCGGCGCCCGCGCCCGCCGGGCGCACCGACCGGGATTGGGGGGACTCGCAGCATGGATTTCGAGACCGCGAGCGCAGATGGCCAGAGCTTCCGCGTCAGCGACTCCGGTGAGGGACCGCCGGTGGTCTTCATCCACGGCTTCCCCGACACGCCGATGGGCTGGGAGGACACGCGTCTGGCGCTCAACGCTGCCGGCTTCCGCACGATCGTCCCCTACCTGCGCGGGTATCACCCCGAGACGATCGTCGCCGGTCGCTCATACGGAGGCAGGGAGATCGGCGAGGACGCGATCCGTCTGCTCGACGCCCTCGAGCTCGATCGCGCCGTGCTCGTCGGCCACGACTGGGGCGCCTCGGTCGTCTATCGGGCGGCCGCGATGGCGCCGGAGCGGGTGCGCGGCATCTGCCCGATCGCGATCCCCCATCTGCGGCTGCTGGAGCGCACCCCGGCGCTGATCTGGGGTGGGCGGCACTTCATCACGCTGCGGCTCCCCAGCGGCCCTTGGCTCGTGCGGCGCAACGACTTCGCCTACCTCGACGTGCTGATGCGCCGCTGGGCCCCAAGCTGGTCCGGTGCGGACCGCGAGGCCACGCTCGCTGACGTCAGGGGCGCCTTCTCCGACCCGCGGGTGCTCGATGCGGCACTCAGCTACTACCGCGAGGTCTCGCCGCGTGATGGCCTTGGACGCATCTCGGTACCGGCACTCGTGGTGGGGGGCACGGGCGACATCGTCCCGGCGGAGCTCTTCTCCCGCTCGCGCGAGTTCTTCGACGCTCCCTGCGAGGTGCTGATCGCCGACGGCGCCGGCCACTGGCCCCATCGCGAGCGCCGCGAGCCGTTCACGGAGCGCCTGCTCGCCTTCCTTGCAGGCATCCGCGACTGACGACGCCCAAGATTCGTCCGCACGGCTACGTAGCTTCTACAGCGAATCGCTCCCCGTGTCGATTCGCTCTGAGGCCCGCGCCACGGATGGCTGCGGGTCTCCTTGTGTTAACGATCCGGCCGCCCGCGGGAGGCCGGATCGTAGGAAGCGCCCGGTTCGGCGTCATCGCCTCGTCGTCGAGGAAGGCGAGCGCCTCAACCCCGGAGCGCCCGTGGGGGGCGACAGCGCGCCGGCGCCCCCCACGGAGAACTCCGAGATCGAACTACCTCCCGCGTCCGCCCGGTTCGCCCGGGTCGCGTGCTTTCAGCGGACTACCAGCTGCTGTCCGGGCAGCCACGGCTCCCCGTCTGCTCGCTGCACGTGTGGCTCGTCAGGCCGAGGGCGTTGCGTTCAGTCGTGAACGTATCGCCGGTCGTCGAGGTCACCGTGATGCTGTAGGAGGTCGTGTTGCCGGAGGCCGCCGTCACCCACGCCGATTTCGTGGGGGTTCCGCTGCCGACGGCGATCGTCGCTTCGTAGCTGTGCAGTTCGGTCGGGGAGACCGATGCGAAACTCCCCCCGTGGTCGGTGGCGATCGTCTGCGCGGTGGTCTCCGCAGTGCGCACGAGCTCCTTCGCCTGCGCGTCGGTCGCCTTGCTCGTCTGGCTGATGAACGACGGGATCGCGATCGCGGACAGGATCCCCATGATCAGGATGACGACGAGCATCTCGACGAGCGTGAAGCCGCTTTTGCCCCCGAGGCTCTCGCTGCGGTTGGGTTTGTCTGCGACGGCCCCGCGGCCGGGGTCGCGCAGCGCCGACGGATGAAGCGATGGGGTGAACAAGAGTGTTTCTCCTCTTCGTCCACTGGTAGCCGAGCTATCTCCCGCGAGACCTCCTGGCTTTGCGTCGCCGCCTCGCAGCGGGTTTGCCCCGTCAGTGTGTCGTGTTGGCGCGGATGATCGGTGCAACCTGAGCGTTCGGCAGGCGTTCTGGACGGATGTTCTAGTCCGTTGTTCCAGTCAGCCTGGACGCCTGTGCGGGCGTGCGATGAAGCCCGCGAGTGCGCTGAGCTCGCGACGATGGTCAGCTGTCCAACCGCCGTGCGAGAATGCTGGCCACGGGGCCGTGGGCGCGCTCCCGCGCACGCACGACGATTCCCGATATGCCAGTCGGGCTCGACATAATCGACGGACCGACGCCGATCCGGGTGGTGCAGGTCCCCGGGCACATCTACCGCTGGAAGGTGCAGAACGGCACAGCCGAGCAGCACGTGTACGTCCAGATCGCGGACGCGCTCAGCTCCGAGGCGGTGGACGAGCCGTTGCGTTCGGCGATCGAGACGAAGGGCGAATCGGTGCTGCGGAGGCTGCTCGAGCAGAGCAACGTCCCGATCCGGATCAAGATCACCTCCGCGGGCATCACGGAGGTCGGGATCGACCACCGCACACGCCCCTGCCGGCTGTAGCGCTCCGGCAGCACCGGCGGCGCGGAACGGCCGCTGCCGGTGCGCGCCGCGGTCCCTAGACCGCGCCGGCGAGCGCGTCGAGCTCCGGCCGCCCGAGCAGCATCACGATCTGCTCCTCGACGTCGACATCGACGTTCTCGAGCGGTCCGGCGAGGGCGCCCGTGTCCGCGACCCGCTCGATGCGCGCCTCATGCCAGCGGCGCTCGTCGCCGATGATCACGCCCTCGACCTCCAGGCGCGCGACCGGCACGATCGCCGGCTGCCGGGCGCTCGCGCTCCGCGCGGCGGGCGAGAACCGCAGCAGGCGCAGCAGGTAGTAGCTGCCATGCCGATCGAGGTCGAGCTGCGCCGGGGGCTGGGCTGAGAAGACGATCGTGAACTCCATACCCGCTTCCTTGTGCGCGTGCAGCTCACGGAAGTCCCCGCGCAGCTGCATCTCGAAGAACTTCGCGCGGCTCGGGTAGCGCACGATCGCGACGCGCTCGAAGGTGGGCGTCCCCTCGGGCTGGCGCGCGACATCGGCCAGGAACAAGGGCACCGCGCCGATCGCCGCCAGGGGCCCGAGCGGGGCGTAGGCGTCGTCGGCCTGCCTGCCGGTGAGTGTGGTCGCTCGCCCGTCGGCGTACTGCGCGCGGGCGTGGTAGCGCATCAGGTTCACCGCCCAGAACGGGCCGTCCTGCTCGCGCGGGAGGGCGAGCCAGCGTTGCAGCATCTCGAGGTTGGGCGTCCCGTAGCGTGGAATGGCGGGTTCGCTCAAGCCGGGGGGTGGCATCGGGCGCGAGCATACACATCGCCTTGCGCCTGTCGCCACGGGCTTGCGCCGGCCGTAGAATGCACACGTCCGCGCGCCCAGGCGCGGGCCACGGAGGGCCGCGAGGGCGGCAGGGATTTCGCGAGAGGGGCGGAGCGTTGGAGTCGGCGAGCGGTGCGATGGCTGGCAGCGAGCAGACACGCGGCGGCCCTCTAGGAGTGGGCGGCCGCGCCGGCGATCAGATCACGCGCCGCACGCTGCTGGCGCGCGCGGCGCGGCTGGGCATCGCGGCCTCGACGCTGGGCGCGCTCGATCTGCTCGCGACCGTCCCCGCTCGCGCGCAGGCGGCGCGCGCGGCGCTCCCGGAAATCCAGTACGCGATCGAACGGTACATCGCTCCCGCGGTGCGCAGCGAAGGCGTGCGCGCGCGCTTTGGACCGCTGTACACGACCTTCGCGACGATCTCTCTGCAGCGCGCGCCGCAACGAGGCGACCAGGAAGCGCTCGCGCGGGCGCTCGCGCGAATCGAGAAGAGCTACCCGTTCGCGCCGCGCGGGGTCTTCCTCACGCTCGCCTACGGCTTGCCCTACTTCGAGCGCCTCCCGGGAGGCATGTCGGGAGCGCTGGTGGCGGCGCACATGCCGCGGCTGAGCGCCGCGACCGACCGCTACGCGCTCGAGGAGGCGGTTCCGGGCCCGAGCGACGTCTCGCCGCAGAACCCGGAAGTGAGGAAGGCGCGTTTCGGGGTCCCGGTACAGATCGAGGCGAACGACATGGTGCTGTCGCTGCGCAGCGACTCGACCCAGATCATCGACGACGTCCTCGCGTGGCTGATGGGGGAAAGCGAGACGCTCGCTGGCGCGAGCGTGGGGGACTCGGGATTGGCGGAACTGCTGTCGATCACCTCGCGGCGGCTGATGTTCACCCAGATCGGGCTGCCGCGGAAGGTCGCCGAAGAAGCTGGGCTGCCCTACGCGCAGACGATGAATCCGCAGTCGCCCATGTGGATGGGCTTCGTCTCACAGCAGGTGGGCAGCAGCGGGCCCCCGAGGATCACGACGTTCCTTGGCAACTGGTCCTCACAGCTGACGACGGCGCGCCACGGCGACTACTTCGACCTCGGCTCGATCATGCACCTCTCGCATGTGATCCAGGACCTCGAGCAGTTCTACGAAGCGCCGGGGGAAACCTACGTGCGCCGCGCCGGCGAGATGTTCAGCGCCGCCCCGCCTCCGAGCGAGGGATACGCCGACCAGTTCGCGAACGGCGGCGGCCCGGCGTTCGTCCCGAACGTGTTCGCCGGCACGAGACAGGCCGAATACGAAGCGAGTGGCATGGGCACCTACGACGCCCAGCCCCATCTCGCGCACACGACAGCGCTGCAGCGCACGAGCCGCTCGGCGGCGGGAACGCCGATCCACATCCGCGCCGACGGGCCCGGGTTCGACGCGCTCGACGTGCCGGACGGCTCATCGCAGCCGAAGCTGCAGTTCAGCATGTTCGTCCCCACCGCCGACTTCTTCGCCACGATGCGAGCCAGTCAGGCCTCGAACGACCTCGCGCAGCGCTTCGGCGTGCCCGCGCGCAATCAGGGGATCGAGCGCTTCCTGACGGCGACGCGCAGACAGAACTTTCTCGTGCCGCCGCGACGCCACCGTGCGCTTCCGCTCGTGGAGCTGGCGTGAGCCGGCCGCGTGCTTGACCTCCACGGCACTCGGCGGTAGATTTGCGCGGGGCCTGGGTCTCTGCTGGGCCGCGGGGGTGCGACTCGCTGACGAGGGTTCGGGCAGCCTTGGAGGGTATGAAATGCGGTCTCGAGCGCCTCTAGCATGCTCGCGTCCAGCCAAACCGAGAGGGAGGGAAGTTTGAGCATGCGACCTGTGCGGAGCATTTCCGGGCTTGCACGCCCATGTGCGCGAACGCTGGTGACGACGGCTCTGATGCTGCTCGCGCTGCTCGCGCTCGCGAGCGTCGCGACGGCCAAGAAGAACGTGGTATTGATCGTCTCACAGACGAAAACTGGTCCCGGCTACTACCCGACGATCCAGTCCGCCGTGGAAGCGACCAAGAAGGGCTACTGGGTGCTGATCGAACCGGGCACCTACGACGAAGAAGTGAAGGTCTCCAAGAAGCACAAGGGGATCTTCATTCGCGGGATGGACCGCAACACCGTGATCCTCGACGGCCAGAACACCTCCGTCGAAGGCGGGCGTAACGGCATCGTCGTGGAAAAGGCCAGCGATGTGTGGATCGAAAACCTGACCGTCCGCAACTTCGACGAGGGCCCGAAAGGCGGAGGCGGCAACGAGATCTGGTGGGACGGCGGCGCGGGCTCGGAAAAAATCGGCGCGAAGGGCTGGTACGGCAAGTACCTGACGGCCTACGACACCGGCCTCAACGGCGCCTATGGGATCTTCACGAGCAACGAGGAAGTGGGCGAATGGGAAAACATCTACGCCTCCGGCTTCAACGACTCGGGGATGTACCTGGGCGCCTGCCCCGAATGCAAGGCCGTGATCACCAAAGCCACGATGGAATACAACGCGCTCGGCTACTCGGGCTCGAACTCCGGCGGGAAGCTGATCATCCAAAAGTCGACCTTCCGCCACAACTCGACGGGCGTCGCGCCGAATTCCGAAAACCCCGGGGACGGCCCGCCGCCCCAGAACGGAGCCTGCAAGCACTCGAAACCGCTGAAGCGCCACAAAGGCAAGCTCCCGGAATTCACGACGACCGAATTCGAACATTGCACGATCATCCGGGAAAACCTGATCACCGAAAACAGCGACCTGAACACGCCCGCAACGGGCTCGGCAGCTGGCGCCCCCTACGGCGCGGGCGTGGAGCTCCCGGGCGACTACGGGGATCTCGTTGAAAACAACACGATCACCAAAAACGCGAGTAACGGCGTGCTCGCATTCGAGTACCCCAATCCGTTCCCGCCGACCTCACAGACGATCTTCTTCCAGAACTCCGGCAACAAGGTCGTCAACAACAAACTCGCAGGCAACGGGACTATCGGGAAGTACCCGACCTTCGAAGGCGCGATCGCGTTCGAGGGCGGCGCATTCAGCCCGCGGATGTCCACGAACGACTGCGTGAGCGGCAACGAACACGGCGAAGGCGTGTATCCGGCCGCACTGGAAACAACGCTCAGTTGCGCGAACAAAACGACGCCGAACCCGACGCCGGCAGAAAGCGAATGGTCGCCGTTCATCGGCTACCTGCTCGCGCTGCAGGGAGAATCGGAAACACGCACACAGGAACCGCAGGCCGCGCCGCCTCCACAGGAATCAATGGCGAACCCCTGTGAAAACGTTCCCGGCGTGGACCCGCTCTGCGAAAACGGAAAACCCGTCTAGTCCCAGGAGCGCCTCGGGAACCGCATGGCAAACCGCCGCCCCCGCTCCTGGGGGCGGCGGCGCTTAATGGGCTGCTACCTCGCGTGAGCTCGAATATCGCCCTCCACCTGCTCAACCGCGAGCAGAATCTCGTGGTCGTGCACGAGGCGCTGCTCGGCTTCGCGCAGGTGCTCGCCCTCGACGCGCTCGCGACCGACGATCTCGACACCGCGGTGCTCGAGGCGTGCAAGAACGTGGTCTGGCATGCCTACGACGGCACCGAGGGGCCGCTCGAGGTCGAGCTGCTCGCGCTCGAGGACGGGGTGCAGGCGGTCGTGCGCGACCACGGGATCGGCATCCGCCCGCACCTCGGCGAGCGCAGGGAGCACCACACCGGCATCGGCCTTCCGCTCATCCACGTGCGCGCGCGGCGCGTCACGTACACGAACCTGGCCTCGGGGGGCACAGAGCTGCGCATCGAGTTCGAGCTCCCTGGCGTGCGGGCGCCCGAGCCGTCGGACAGCGCCGACGGGTCGGGCGATCCGGCCGGGTGGGGTGCGGGCGACGACGAGCGCGTCTGGCTCGCGCTCTCTCCAGCCCGTCTCGCGGGAGCGGTGCTGCCGCGCGTTTTGCGCGCGTTCTGGCGCGCGTCCGATCTGCCGCCGGGGGGCTCGGAGGCGCTCGCGCCGCTGGCCGAGGCACTCGTCCGAGCCGCCGGGCCCCGCGGCCTGCTGCTCAGCACGCAGAGCGTCGAGGGGGCTCTCGTGATGCGTGTGTGCGGGCTCGACGCGCGCGCGCAGCGTCAGATGCGCGATTGGGTGCGGGCGGACGGCGGCAGGTCCGAGCTGCACACCGACCGCGTTCCATCCGGCGAGGGCGAGGGCGAGCTCGAGCTGCGGCTGCACGCGCGCGGGTGAGCGCGGACCGCCTGGTCGGCGAGCGCGCTCACGCTCGCTGCGGGCGCCGGCGGGGCCCTCTCGTCTGCGAGCGCTTCGCGGCGGCCGCCTGCATGCGCGGCAGGATCAGCAGCACGTACCCACTCGACAGCGCGCCGAGCGCGAGGATGATCGCGCAGTGGCAGCGGCGAGAAGCGGCTCGCGTTCTTGCGGGTCCGACAGGCCGGTGGCGAGGAACAGCACGCTGAAGATCACCACGCCGAGGGCCGCCAGCGGACGTCCCGGCGACTAAGCGGAACGGGCGCTCGCGGGTCTCGCGCCGGCGCAGGATCAGCAGGCACGCGCGAGGCGAGCGCGTAGATCCCCGCCTCGATCGCCGCTCCCACCGCGACGAGCATCAGCCACTCCCCGGTCGCGAAGACGAGCGCGGCGACCAGCCGCCGAGACGCCCGCGAGCGTCGCTCACGGCGAGCCATGGCACCGCCTTCAGGTTCAGCCGCGCGAACGGCGCGCGGGAGGTTGCCCTCGCGGGCGGCGGCGTAGATGAAGCGCGAGGCGACCAGGAAGCCGCCGTTGAACGTGTTGAGCGCGGTCAGCAAGGTCAGCGCGAGCATCCACAGTTCGCCGACCGTGCCGAGCGCCGCCTTTCCGAGCAGCAGCTGAGGGTAGGCGCTGTGGTGGAGCGCGCCGAAGGGCAGCGAGATGCGTCAGCGCAAGCGCGAACAGCGTGCTCACCAGCCAGATCGCAGCGCGGGCGCGATGAACAGCGCCCGCGTGATCACGCTCGGCGTGCGCGCCTCCTCGGCGGTCGTCGTCACCCACTCGAAGGCGGCGTACAGGAACAGCGCGAACGCGACCGCCTGGATGCCCGAGGAGCCGCCTTTGCCGAACAGGTCGAGCGGGCGGTGGAAGCTGCGCCCGCTGTGCAGCGAGTGCGATCACCGACAGCACCGCGGTGCCCGCAAGGACGGTGTAGGTGACGACCGTCTGCACCCAGCCGGCGAGGCGCACGCCGCGCAGGTTCGAGGCGAGCGCGATCGCGAGCAGCACCGCGATCCACAGGTACGCGAGCGCGCGGCGGCTCGCCCAGCACGTGCCGCACCGCCGCGCCGATCAGGAAGGCGTCGGCGGCGATCACCAGCACCACCGTCGTCATGTAGGTGAACGTCAGCGCACAGCGCCGTGCGCGCGCCCGATCGCGCGCCCGAGGTACAGCCGGATCCCCGCGGCAGTCGGGTAGAGCCCGTTCAGCTCGGAGAAGATCCCCGGCGACGAGCAGCACGAGCACGCCGCCGACGAGGATCGCCAGCGCCGCGCTCGCGCCGGCGGCGTAGGCGAGCACGGATACGACGCCGAGGTAGTCGAACGCGGCGAACGCGAGGCCCGCCGAGGTCGCGGTGGCGGTGGCGGTCCCGATCGAGCGCCGCAGCCTCGCGGCGCCCGTCGTCGGCTCCTCGCCCATCGAACGTCGGGCCAGATCACGGAGCTGATCGCGTCGAGGCGCATCATGTCCTCCTGCGAGCCCGTGCACCGCGATCTCGCCCCGCAGGTACTTCTGCACGGGGTTCAGGTCGCCCCAGAACATGTCGCAGAAGGTCTCCGAGTCGGTCGTGACGACGATGTCGGGGGTGCCGACGTGGCCCTGCGGCGGTCGAGAGGATCTCGCCGCTGCGTCGACCTCCATCGAGAACGTCGCCCCGGTGTCGGAGCAGACGAAGTGCAGCATCCTGCGTCCAGTCGCGCTGCATCTTGCGCAGCCGCTCGTTGCCGTTGCAGGTCACCGTGTAGTCCGCGAGCGCCTCCTCGAGCTCGTCCCAGTCCGCCATCCCCCGTGCCCCTAGCTGCTCGGCTGGTCGCTCGCGGTCGCCCGCGCCGGCCGCCGCCGCGGGCGCGCGGGCGCGCTCTCCTGCCGGTCCCGGCGCCGGCCAGCAGGTCCTCGATCGCGTGCTCGAGCGCCGCGAGCAGGAAGTCGACCTCGTCCTGCTCGATCACGAGCGCGGGCATCAGGCGCATCACCGACGGCTCGTTGCCGCTGTAGATCGCGAGCACGCCGTGGCGCGCGAGCTGGTAGGACATCCGCGGTCCGAACGAGTCCTCGGCGTAGCGGATTCCTGCCATCAGCCCCCGGCCCCGTACCTCGAGGATCACCTCGGGGTGCCTGGCCGCGAGCGCGTCGCAGCCCCGCGAACAGCCGCGCTCCCATGCGCGGCGGCGTGCTCGACGAGACCGTCCTCCTCGATCACCGCGAGCACCTCGAGCGCCACCGCACACGCGAGGTCCGACCCGCCGAACGTGGACAGGTGGATGAACGGGTTGGGGATCAGGAACTCGCGCAGCTCCTCGGTGAACACGGTCGCCGAGATCGGCACGAGCGAGCCGCCCGAGCGACTTGGCGATGGTCATGATGTCCGGCACGACGCCCTCGTGTTCGCTGGCCCACCAGCGCCCCGTCCGGCCGAGCCCGGTCTGGATCTCGTCGAGGATCAGCAGCGCGCCGGCGCCGGTCGCAGGCAGCGCGGACGGCGGCGAGGTAGCCCGCGGGCGGCACGATGATGCCGCCCTCGCCCTGGATCGGCTCGAGCAGCACCGCGGCGGTGCGCTCGTCGAGCGACGTCCTCGAGCGCCTGCGAGATCCCCGAAGGGAACCTGCTCGAACTCGGGCATCAGCGGCTCGAACGGATCCCGGAACGCAGCGCGGCCGCCCGGCGGAGAGCGCGAAGCCCGTGTGTCCGTGGTAGCCGTTGACCGTCGAGACGATCCGGGGCCGGCCGCGTCGATGCCGCGCGCGAGCTTGATCGCGAAGTCGATCGCCTCCCCGCCGCCGCTGCCGAACATCGTGCACGCACAGCTCGCCCGGCGCGATCTCGGCGAGCCTCGCGCGCGAGGTCGGCCTTCGGCTCGGAGCACAGCAGGAAGTTGCCGTTGTCGAGATGCTCGAGCGCCGCGTGCGCGGCCGCGACGACGCGTGTGTTGCGCCGTCCGACGTTGAAGGAGCCCGGCCGAGGTGAAGCAGTCGAGGTAGCGCGCGCCGTCGACGTCCCACACCCACGCGCCCGAGCGCTCGTCCTCGATGATGTCGAGCCCCGCGGCGCTCATGACGCGCACCTTCTGCGGGTTGATGAAGGTGGCGAACTGCGCGAGTGCCTCCTGCTTGCGGTCGGGCTCCACGATCTCCTCCTCGGGGGCGGATTAGATCAGGTCTCCGCGCGCGCGACGCCTCGGTGCCCATGTGCGCGGTCGCTTCGGTGCGTCGCGGCCGCGGGCTAGGCCTCCTCCAGCCGCGGCGCGGTGATCTCTTCGTGCAGCAGCTTGATCGCTGCGGCGACCGGAATGGCCACGAGCGCGCCCACTACCCCGAGCAGAGCGCCGCCGATCACCGTCGCGACCACCGTCACGAGTCCCGGTACGGCGACCGTTCGCATCATCACGCGCGGGGTGAGCAGATAGTCCTCGAGGAAGCGGTAGACGACGTAGAAGACGGCGGTCGCGATCGCGACTGGTAGCGAGACCGTCAAGGCGATCAGCGAGACGATGATCCCGCCGATCGTCGAACCCACGATCGGGATCAGGTCGAGCAGGCCCACGAGCAGGCCGAGCAGGAGGGCGTAGGGGATGCCGAAGATGAACGCCCACACGCCGGTGCCGACACCGGCGATCACGGACAGCACTACGTTGCCTAGGACGTAGCCGCCGACGCGCCCGAGGATCTCGTCGGTGAGCAGCACCATCCGCGCGCGCCGGCTTTTGGGTGCGAGCAGGTACAGCCCGCGACGCACGCGCGGCAGGTCTGCCAGCAGGTACACCGAGACGACGGCGACCAGCGCCGTCGAGGCGATGAAGCCGAGCAGCACCTTGCTCACGCCGATCGCGCTCTTGAACGTGTCGCTGCCCTTCACGAGCTTCTGGAGGCTCGCGACGACGTGGTATTTCGCGTTCAGCTTGCCGAGCTCGGTGTGGCGGTTGCTGAGCGTCCTCAGGTAATGCGGAAGTTCCTGGGCGAGCGTGGTCGCCTGCGTCGTCAGCACGGGCACGGCGCGCGCGACGAAGAACGCGACGACCCCGCCGGCGAGGAGCAGCACGATGCTGACCGCGAGCCAGCGCGCAAGTCCGCTGCGCGTGATCCAGACGACCGCGGGATCGAGCCCGACGGCGATGAAGAACGACAGGCCGAGCAGCACGAGCACCTGCTCGGCCGCGACGACGGCCCAAGCGATCAGCACCGCGCAGGCGACGCCGAGGGCGCCGTTGAAGCCGACGAAGAAGGGCGCGCGCTTGTCGAAGGGGCGGCCGGGGAGCCCGAAGGCGACCCCATCCGCGACGCCGGCGTGCGCGGCCGCCTGCTCGTGGATGTCTTCGAGCAGCTCCTGGGTGGGCTCCTCGACCTCGAGCTTCTCCTCCATCCGCGCCTTGGCGGATCTGGCTGATGTCATGGTCAGTGGCAAGGGTCGCGGTTGCGGGCTCGGCTTGGTGCGGCGAGCCATACAGCTACCCGCCCCAGCCGCTCCTCACCCGCGGTCCTTCAAGCATTCGTGCGCCCGCGGGGCGCACGATTTCGCCGGAATTTCCAGCATCGACGCGGCGGCAGGCGCTCGAACCCGGCCTGCGCACGGGAGCCGCCGTGTCCAGCGATTAGGATCGCGAGCGCCGGAGAGGTGCCCTCGAGAAGGCGGGCTGAGCCCGAGCAGGGCGGGGATGGGGAGGAGAGCTTTGAGCCGAAGGACCGACACAGATGTTCGCTCACGCGCAGCGCTGGCGCCCGAGGTGGCGGCGGGCGAGGTGCTCGTCTGGAGGGCCGCAGTGGCGCGCGCGCGCAGCGCGCTAAGCAAGACCTTCGAAGGTCGCATGGAAGCCGCGCTCGCCTCGTTCGAGGTCGTGCCCGAGCACGGCAGGGGCGCGGCGGGCCACACACTCGCGGATTTCGCCGCCGAGGTCGGCATCGGCTACGCGGCGCTCGACCAGTACCGCCAGGTGATGAAGTGGCTCGGGGATTTCGTATATGTGTACGAGATCTCGAGCTACAGCCTCGCGCGCCAGGCGCAGGTCTCTGGGCTCTGGAGCTCGGGCACCGACTTCGTGGCCTTCCTCGGCCAGGCCGACGCTCCGCCCGGGCTGCGCTGGACGGTGGGCGCGCTGCGCGACTACCTCGAGCAGCAGCCCGCGCGCGCAAGCCGCGCAAGGCGCCGTCTCGGGGGCGATACCCCGAACAGGGGCGAGAGCAGGCGGCCGCGCGTCGTCGCCGCGAGGGCGGCGCAGAAGGTGCAGGGGCTGATCGCGAAGGGCATCTCCACGACCTATCCCGAGGAGGAAGACGTGTGCTGGAAAAAGGCCGCCGAGCTGATCCGCACGCACGGCCTCACGGTCGAGGTCTCGGCCGGAAGCTAGCGCTCAGGGCGCCAGGCGCTCGATCACCCACGTGTCGGGCTCGCGGGCGCTTCGCCTATAGCGCAGCCGGTCGTGCAGGCGGTTCGGACGTCCCTGCCAGAACTCGACGCTGTCCGGCTCGAGCCGTAGCCCGCCCCACCAGGCGGGGCGCGGCACGTCCCGCTCGGCGGGGAAGCGCGCCTGCATCCGCTCGCGCGAGTCCTCGAGGCTCGCGCGGTTGGGGATGACGCTCGACTGGCGGCTCGCGTAGGCGCTGATGCGCGAGCCGTAGCCGCGGCTGGCGAAGTACGCATCCGATGCCTGCGGCTCGAGCTCTGAGATCTCGCCGGTCACGAGCACCTGGCGCTCGAGCTGATACCAGGGAAACACGAGCGCGGCATGCGGGTTCTGCGCGAGCTCCCTGCCCTTGCGCGACTCGAGGTTCGTGAAGAACACGAAGCCCCGCTCGTCACAGCCCTTCAGCAGCACGCTGCGCGCGGACGGGCGCGCCTGGCTGTCGGCGCTCGCGAGCACCATCGCATCGGGTTCGCGCATGCCCGACCGCTGGCTCTCGCCGAGCCAGCGCTCGAACTGCTCGAGCCAGGTGGGGGCGAGGTCGCGCTCGAGCAGCCCTCGCTCGGCCGGCGGCTCCGACGCGCCCTCGTCAGCCGGGGAGCCGCTCAACCCGCGCGCTCCGGTCGGGGCTCACTCGGCGCGCACCGGATTGCCGAGGGCGCCGAGCCCGTCGATTTCGACCTCGACGACGTCGCCTGCGCGCAGGAACCTGCCCTTGGAGGCGCCGACGCCCGCGGGCGTACCGGTCGCGATGATGTCGCCGGGGCGCAGCGTGAGCGTGCGCGAGAGCCAGGCGACCGTGTACGCCACGCCGAAGATCTGATCGCGCGTGCTGCCCTCCTGCAGCAGCTCGCCGTTGATGCGCGTGCGCAGCCCGAGCTCCTGAAGCTCGCCCACCTCGTCGAGCGTTACGAGCGCCGGCCCGCACGGCGCGAACGTGTCGACCGCCTTGCCGCTGGTCCACAGCGGGTTCTCCAGCTGCAGATCGCGCGCGCTCACGTCGTTGAAAGGCATCGCTCCCGCCACATAGGAGAGCGCCTGTGCCTCCTCCACGCGATGTGCCTCGCGCCCGATCACGACCGCGAGCTCGGCCTCGTAGTCGACGTGCTCCGGATACGCGCGCGGCAACAGGATCTCGCCGCCGGCGCCGATCAACGAGTTCGCGAACTTGGCGAACCACAGAGGCGCCTTCGGCTTCTCCTGGCCGATCTCGGCCGCGTGGTCGGCGTAGTTGAGGCCGAGGCAGATGATCTTCTCGGGGTTGGGCACCGGCGCCAAGAGGCGCGCGGCCGACAGCGCGATCCTGTGCGAGCTCTCGCTCGCCCGCTGCGCCAGCACCGCGAGGGCGTCGCCGTCGAGCGCGGCCAGCAACCCCCGCACCGAGTTGGCCGGCGCGCCGAGGGCCGACGCCGGCACGATCTCCTCGGCGATGAGGATCCCGGCGCGCGGACCCTCGCGCTCGGCGTAGCTGACCAGCCGCATGCGCCCAAAGCCTAGCCGTGGCCGCATCGCCCGGAGTGCTCGCGCGGGGAGCCTGCGCAGCTCGCGCGCGAGGCATAAGCTGCACGATCAGCAGTACTACAACCGGCAACGGGGACGAGGAGGTGCGGGGGTGGCAACCGTGGGGCGCGACATCGAGACCGTCGAGCTCGCCGACGGCGAGCTGTGGAGCGAGGGCCCGCCGTACCAGGTCTTCAAGGAGATGCGGGCGAAGTGCCCGGTGCACTGGAGCAACCGCGTCGAGCAGTACCCGTCGGAGGCCGGCTTCTGGTCGGTCACGACCGCCGAGGACGTGCACGCGGTCAGCCGCGACTGGGAGACCTACTCCTCGGAGCTCGGCGGAGTGACGGTGTTCGCGGAGATCTTTCCGCTCGAGCTCGCGCGAGCGATGTTCATCGGGATGGACCCGCCGAAGCACGACCGCATCAAGCAGCTCTTCCAGCGCGGCTTCACGCCGAAGCGCATCGCCGACCACGAGCCGCGAATCCGCGAGATCGTGAGAGGCGTGCTCGACCGCCTCGACGGCCGCGAGCGCTGCGACCTCGTCAGCGACGTCGCGCAGCCGGTCGTCTCGCGAGTGATCTCGAGCTTCATGGGCATCTCCGAGGAGGAAGACGCCCTGTGGGCGCGCATCATGAACGCCGCGCTCGCCCCCGACGATCCGGACCTCGCGCCCGGCGGGATCGAGGGCGTCCTCGAGGAGGACTTCCCCGTGATGTTCGAGCGCTGCCGCATGCTGATCGCCGAGCGCAGGGAGGCCCCCACCGATGACCTGATGAGCGTGCTCGTGCACGCCGAGGTGGACGGCGAGAAACTGGACGAGACCGAGATCGTCATGGGGTTCTTCCTTTTGATGGCCGCCGGCAACGACTCCACGAAGGCGACCTACTGCAGCGGCATGCGCGCGCTGATGGCAGCCCCCGAGCAGAAGCGCGAGCTGGCCGAGGACCCCTCGCTGATCCCGGGAGCGGTCGAGGAGGCGCTGCGCATGTTTCCCGCGTTCGCGCACTTCCGCCGCACGGCCACGCGCGACACCGAGCTGAACGGACAGCAGATCAAGAAGGGCGAGAAGGTCGTCATGTGGTACGTCTCCTCCAATCGCGACGAGTCGCTCTACGAGGATCCCGACCGCTTCGACATCCACCGCAACCCCGAGCATCAGGCCTTCGGCGCCGGCGGCAGGCACTTCTGTCTCGGGACCGCGCTGGCGCGCCTGGAGCTGCGGATCCTCTTCGAAGAGACGCTGCGACGCTACCCGGAGGTGGAGCCCGACGGCGAGCCGGCGCCCGCGCAGGCGCTGTTCGTCAACCAGCTGAAGGCCCTTCCGGTGCGGCTCGGGGCACGCGCGGACGCAAAGATCGCGTGAAGGCGGCTTTACTCGAAGGGGCGCGGCATGGTATAAAGGCGCTGCGGGGGGCAGCGGCCTGCGCCGGTTGACCCCTAACGGAATGATTCCCAAGGAGGAGGATTGCATGCTCGGGGCCGTGGGAGGAGCGACCGCCCAGCGCAAAACGGGGTACGCGGAGCGTGCCCTGATCGCGCGTGCGGAGCCTCTGCGGGAGCGTGCGTCCAAACGCATGCCCGTCGTCGGCTTTCGTGGCGCATGGATGAGCGCCGGGACGACGCGATAGCACCACGCAGGAGAGTGGATCGTCCGTCTGCGGCCTTGGGCTGCCGGCGGCGGTCAGAGCGAGAGAATGATTCGAGACACACCGAGAGAGGATGGATACGTGAAACGCATTAGGAGCCTCACCCTCTGCCTGATCGCCGTCTTCGCGATGACTGCGGTCGTCGCAGCGAGCGCCCAGGCAGAAGGCACGCCGAAGGAAAAGTACGAAGCGTGCAAGGAAAAAGTGACGGAAAAAAAGGAAGCCCTAGCGGGCAAGAAGGAAGAACAGAAGGCGAAAATCGCCGAAGCTAAGGAAAAAGGCGAGAGCGCAGAAAAGATCGAAGAAAAAAAGGCGAAATACGCCGAACAGGACGAAGCAGCAAAGGAAAAGAACGCCGAAAAGAAGGAAGCCTGCAAAACGAAGTACGAAGAAAGCAAGGCAAAGGCCGGCGAAAAGAACGAAGCTTGCAAGACCAAGGTCGCTGAAGCCAAGGAAAAGCTAGCGACCAAGAAAGAAGAACAGAAGGAAAAAATCGCCGAAGCGAAGGAAAAAGGCGAGAGCCCCGAAAAGATCGAAGAAAAGAAGGCGAAGTACGCCGAAGAGGACGAAGCAGCAAAGGAAAAAATCGCTGAAAAAAAGGAAAAGTGCAAAACCCTCAAGGAAGAAGGCAAGTAAGCACCTTTCCGTTGAGACGCTGCACGGCGACGTGAGGACGGGCCTAGCCCTCCGATCTTGAGCGAGATCGGTGGCGGCGCGGCCCAGGGGCAGGACCTCCGAAGCCAGCAGCACCTTCAGATCGGACGACCAGGAGTGGGACCCGCCGGCGCGCGGGTCCCACTCCTCGGCCTTTAAGGCGTGGGAATGAGCGACGGGAGCCTGCAGACGCGATCCGAACGGATCGCCGGAGAGGTCTTCCTCGGCGGCCCTCGCCGTGACTTCGAACGCGTCGGGCGTCTATGCCTCGAGGTGCTGCTGCGCGAGGGCCTCAGCCCGTCCTCGAGCGTGCTCGACGTCGGCGCTGGCGCGCTGCGCGTCGGTTACTGGCTGATGCGATTCCTCGACGCGGGCTGCTATTTCGGGATCGAGCCCAACCGCGAGATGCTGAAGGTCGGGCTCGAGCAGGTGCTCGAGCCCGAGGTGCTCGCGCGCGCACGTCCGCACTTCGACCACAACGACCGCTTCGACTTCTCGGTCTTCGGGGAGCGCTTCGACTTCGTCCTCGCGCGCTCGATCTGGACCCACACCGCAAAGTCGCAGATCGCCGCGATGCTCAGCTCGTTCGCCGAGACCGCCGCCCCGGCGGGCGTGCTGCTGGCCACCTACCACCCTGCCTCCGCGCTCTTCTCGCACAGGCCGCGCTCGCCACGGCTGCGGGCGCTGTGGACGCGCACGGCGATGAGCCTGCCGCTCGAGGAGCTCACGCCGCTGCTGATGAGGCTGCCCGCGCTCGAGCATTCGCGCGACTACGAGGGCGAGGGCTGGGTCGGCCTCAGCCACGAGTCGCGAGACCCCGGCGTCGTGCAGCACTCGCTGCGCTGGATCGCCAAGGAGGCGGACGCTCTCGGACTCCAGACGCGGCTCGTGCCGCACCCGATCGTCAACGACCAGTACTGGCTGCGGATTCGACGCCGACCCTGAGTCGTGCCTCAGCGGCGGTCGATTTCAAACCACAGCGACACGCTGCGCTCGCCCGGCTCGATCGACCAGCGGTCGGCGACACGGTCGAGCACGAGCAGGCCGAGGTCTTCCGGACGCGGGCCGAGCGGCGCGAAGAAATGCCCGCGCGGGACGCTCAGCTCCACGCGCACGACGTCGGGAGGCATCCAGACGCGCAGGCAGACGTCTTCTTCGGAGGGCGCCTCGGGGACGACCGCCCTCGTCACCAGCTCGCTCGTGAGCAGCGCGACGGCATCGCGAAGGTCCGGCGACGGCGAATCAACCGTCGAGACGTGGTGGCGTGCCGCGCGCGCCGCGTAGTGGTCGAGGTGCAGCGAGGTCTCGAGATCGGGTGCGCGCGGATCGATTGGCATACCACCTGGTCATTTAGCCCGGAGCGGGACGCGGCAAACGCCGGCGGACCTTCGGCGGGTCGCACGCCGCATCGGCTGTGGGGTCGAGCATCAGTCGATCGGCGAAGGGCTGGCGCCCTTCAAGCCCTCCGCCGGCGGCGCCGATGGAGTCGGACCATGAGCACATCGCAGGCCCCCAACGCAGGGGAGATCGCGGCGTGCGCGGACAGTCTCGCGGCGGCCGCGCTGCGCGAGCTCCCCGAGGCGCTGATCGTCGCCTTCGACTCGAACATGCGCGTCGTCGTACACGCAGGGCACGCGCTCGCACGCCTCGGTGCGCCCGCGGCCACGCGCCCGGGGCAGGCGGTCGGAGAGGTCTTTCCGCGCGAGCTGTGGCAGCAGCTCGAGGAGCTGTTCGCCTCGGCGCTCGAGGGCGACACCCGCTCGCGCGAGATCTGGGCGGAAGGCCATGGCCATCGACTGGTCGTCGACGTCGGCCCGCTGCGGCTCGGCGAGCGCGGCGAGGTGGCCGGCGGTGTCGCGGTCATCCTCGACGCGAGCGCGCGCGTGCAGGCCGCGCCCGACGACGGCCCGCCGCGCGCGGGCGCTTTCGAGGAGGTCTTCGAGCGAGCGCCCATCGGCACCGCCCTGCTCGACCGCGAGTGGCGGTGGCTGCTCGTGAACCGCGCGCTCTGCGAGATCACCGGGTACACCTCCGAGGAGCTGCTCGGGCGTCCCTTCGACGCGCTCGTCGGCTCGCTCGCCCCCGAGGAGGATGCGCGCCGGCGGGTGCAGCTCGAGGCGGGCGAGATCCCCGTGCTGCAGTCCGAGCGCCCCTACCTCAACGCAGCGGGCGAAACCCTGTCGGCGATCGTCTCGATGTCGCTCGTGCGCGACGACGCAGGTGGGGCGCTGCACTACATCGCACAGCTCCAGGACATCTCCGAGCGCAAGCAGCTCGAGGAGCGGCTGCGTCACCTCGCTGACCATGACCCCCTGACCGGCCTGCGCAATCGCAGGCTGTTCGACGACGACCTCGAGCTGCAGGTGGCGCGCTCGCGCCGCTACGAGGAGGTCGCGGGCCTCGTCCTGCTCGACCTGGACTCCTTCAAGCAGATCAACGACGGGCACGGGCACCACGCTGGCGACGAGACGCTGAAGGCCGTCGCGCGCGCGCTGCGCCGGCGGCTGCGCGGCACCGACCTGCTCGCGCGGATCGGCGGCGACGAGTTCGGCGTGCTGTTGCCGCACCTCGACCGCGATGGCCTCGCGATCGTCGCCGATGGCCTGGACCGCGTCGTCAGAGCGTGCGCGGTCGAGGTCGAGGGCGGGGTGCTGCACCCGAGCGCGAGCGTCGGAACGGCGCTGATCGACGCCCGCAGCGCTAGCCCGGAGGAGGTCTTCGCCGGGGCAGACCGCTCCATGTACGAGGGCAAGCGCGAGGCTCGGCGCACGCTGCGCTGACAGGCGCCAGCCGCCGACGCTGGCAATACGCTCAGAGCATGCAGGCGGGAGAGCGGTTCGCGGTGATCGATCTCGGATCGAACTCGTTCCGGCTGGTCGTGTTCATGGCGGGCGAGGGCTCCTGGCGGCGCACCGACGAGATCTACGAGCCGGTGCGCATCGGCGAGGGACTCGTCTCCTCGGGCAGGCTAGGCGAGCAGCCGATCGCGCGCGCGCTCGCCACCGTCGACGTGTTCGCGCATTTCGCCCGCGCGAGCGGGCTCGAGCCGGCGCAGATCGACGCGGTCGCCACCAGCGCGATTCGTGACGCAGACAACGCCGCGGAGTTCCTGCGGCTCGCGCGTGCGAGATCGGGCCTTCAGATACGAGTGCTCAGCCGCGAGCAGGAGGCCTATTACGGCTACCTCGCCGCCGTGAACTCCACCACGCTCACCGACGGCTGCGTGCTGGACCTCGGCGGCGGCTCGCTGCAGCTCGTGGACGTGACGCAGCGGCTCGCGCGCCAGAGCGGCTCCTGGCCTCTGGGCACGGTGCTCATGAGCGAGCGCTTCCTGCCCGCCAACGGCCCTGCCAAGCGCAAACAGCTCGAGGAGTTGCGCGAGCACGTCGCCGCCAGCCTCGCGGAGCCGGGCTGGTTGCGGGGCCGCGGCAGCGCCGGCGGGCGTCTGGTCGGGATCGGCGGGACCGTCCGCAACCTCGGCGCGGCTGCGCAGCGCGCCGCCGGCTTTCCGTCAAACGGAGTGCAGGGGATGGTGATCGAGCGCTCGATGCTCGACGAGCTCGTCGAACGGCTCGCCGCGCTGCCGGCGTCCGAGCGCGCGCGCGTCCCCGGTGTGAAGCCCGCGCGCGCCGACCTCATTCTGGCGGGGGCACTGGTGGTGCAGAGCGTGCTCGCGGCCGGCTCCTTCGACGCGATCGAGGTGACGGAGGCGGGACTGCGGGAGGGGATCTTCTTCGAGCGGCTGCTCGCGGGGCGCCACGCCGCAGCCGACGGGACGCCGATGTTCGAGGACGTCCGCCGCACCAGCGTGCTCAACCTGGCCGCGCAATACCACGTTGACAGCGCTCACACCGAGCACGTCGCCGCACTCGCACTGGGGATGTTCGACGAGCTCGCAGCCTGCGGCCTTCACCCCGGCGACCCACGCGAGCGCGAACTGCTGTGGGCCGCCTGCATGCTCCACGACATCGGCATGTCGATCGACTACGACGACCACCACAAGCACTCGCGCTATCTGATCCTCAACGGCGGGCTGCCGGGGTTCGCGCCCGTCGAGACCGCGATCATCGCCCAGGCCGCGCGCTACCACCGCAAGGGGATGCCGACGCCCGGGCCGCTCGCGGCGCTGTTCGGCCCCGGCGACGCCGAGCGGCTCGACCGCTGCGCCACGCTGCTGCGTCTCGCCGAGGACCTCGAGCGCTCGCGCGACCAGCTCGTGCGCGCCACCAGCATCGCGCTCAACAACGGCACCGTCGAGCTGCGTCTGCTCGCCGACGGCGAGTCGGCGGTGCCGCGCTGGGCCGCCGGGCGCGAGCGTGAGATCTTCGCGCGCGCCTTCCACAGCGACCTCTCCGTGGCCGCCTAGGGGAGAGGGCGGCTGCGGGGGCCGTCGAGGACCCCGCCCGCGCCCGCGGCAAGGCGCGGGCGCAGTCGCAGATCAGGCCCTGGCCAGCGCCGCCTCCTGGCCGGCGCAGTCGAACAGCACGAGCCCGTTGGGGAAGGGCACGGGGCTCGCCCAGGCGCCGGCACGCAGCTGCCTGCACGCCCGTAGCACGGCCTTCGTGGCGCCGTTGCCGCCGCGCAGGGAGTAATCGCCGCCGAGCAGCACGTAGCGCGCTTGGCCGTCGCGCACGAGGCGCGCGAGGCTCCGCGCCGAGAGCGCCTGGTCAGTGCCGCTGTAGCCCGCGATCGCGCCCGCGTCCAGGCCCATCAGGATCATCGGCGCCGCCTCGTCGGAGGCAACCGTCAGAAGTGCCCAGCGCGAGCCGGGATGGTGGGCGCGCACGTAGCGCACGAGCGCGCGGGCGATCGCCAGGTTCTTGGCGTCGATCCCGTAGCCGCCCGTGCCCGCGGCGTGCCTCGCGCCGGCCACCGGGAAGGTCCCCTCCACGGGCGCCAGCCACGTCGTGCTCGCGTACGCCGCCGGCGCCACGAGCACGAGCGCGAGCGAGAGCGCGAGCGCAGCGGGCGCGAGCCTCCGCACCGCAAGCAGCGCGAGCAGGCACGCCGCGCAGCCGGCGATGAGCACCGGCGCGAACCACACCATGTAGTGCTCTTCGTGCATCAGCACGATCTCCGCGGCGGCGCTCGTCGCGAGCGCGCCGAGCGCGAGCGCGAACGCCGTCAGCCTGCGCCCGCGCCGTGCCAGCGTGGCGATCGCGTAGACGCCGGCCGCCACCATCGCGGCTGCCCCCGGGGCTATTCCGGAGACGTAGTAGGGGTGGACGATGCCCTTGGAGGTGCTGAGGATGATCGCCTCCGTTAGGAACCATCCGCCGAGCACCAGCAGCGTCGCCAGCCGCGGATCGCGCCGCCAGCCGCGCGCCGGCGCCGCGTCGGGCAGCTCCTCCGGCGGCGCGGCGCGAGTGCGCTCGAGCGCGAGCAGCAGCGCGAGCGCCAACACCCCGAAGAGCGCGAACGGCAGCAGCCAGCCCCCCTGGTCCCCGAGCCCCTTTCCGAACAGGCGCAGCGCCCTCGGCGGTCCGCCGAAGGGGATCGGGTTGACTTCGCGGCCGTGGACGAACTTCGGCCGGCTCGCGGGCACGCCGCGTCGCGGCCGCCGCTGGCGCGAGCGCGCCGCGATCGCCAGTTCGCGTGCGAGCTTCGCTGCCTGCGCGCTTCCCGGGGGGTAGGGGAAGAGGACGTGCTGCGCCGGCACGAACGCTCCCTGGCGCACTTTCTCCGTGCCGGGGCCCCCGAGCTGGCCTTCCACGCGCCCGAAGCCGTTGTATTCGAAGGTGAGCCCGATCTCGGTGTTGTTCGTCGAGCTGCCGACGAAGGGACGCTTTGAGGCGGGCGTCGCTTCGACCACGGCGATCCAGGCGAACGACACCGCGAGCATCACGAGGCCCGCGACGCCGAGCTGCAGGAGGCGACGCATCAGCGGAACCGGCGCGCACAGGAGGTAGCCGAGCGCGATCCCCGGCAGCACGAGGTAGGCCGCGAGCGTCTTCGTGTTGAACGCCAGGCCGATGAGCACCGCGGAGGCGAGCAGCGAGCGCCAGTGCCCGCTTTCGCAGGCAGCGAGCGCGGCCGCGCACGCGCCGAGCATCAACAGCAGCAGCAGCGGATCCACGCCGTTGTCGCGCGAGACCGCCACGAACGACGGGAACACCGCGAGCGCGAGCGCACCCGCGAGGGCCGCTGGCGCTCCGAGGCGGCGGGCGAGGATCACATACAGCAGCGCGACCGCGAGCATCCCCTCGATCGCACCGGGCAGCAGCAGGCTCATGGGGGAGAAGCCGAGGACCTTCGCGGATGCGACCTGCACCCACAGCGCGGCCGGCGCCTTGTCGACCGAGATCAGCCCGCCGGGGTCGAACGACACGAACAGGAAGTCGTGCAGCGAGTGCATCATCGACTTCACCCCCGCGGAGTAGAAGATGTTGGCGTAGCCGTTGCGCGAGAGGTCGTTGATGTTCATCACGCCCGCGAGCGCCACCGCCAGTCCCAGCCCGAGGTGCTGGCGCAGAAGCGCGGCGCTCGCCGCGACGCGATGGGAGCGAGCGCGTGGCGCGCTCGGCGGGCGCTCCCCGACCGCGCTGTGCTCGGCAAGGCTCATGGTCGAGGGGTGCGCGCCCGCGAGAGCGGCCTGACGCCGTCCGCGCTCGCCGTGGGCGCCGGGCGGCCCTCAGGCACCGAGCGCCGCCAGCAGCCGCTCGAGGTCGCTCTCGTCGTTCCAGGCGCCCACGGAGGCGCGCAGCCAGGGCCTGCCGGGGATGGAGCGCAGCAGCACGCCGGCCTCGGCCAGACGCAGGCGCTCGCCCGCCGGATCCTCGCTCGGGAAGGAGACGAGCGTCGTGTGCCCGCGCGCTGCCACCGGGCGGCCGCGCTCCTCGAGCATCTGCGCGAGCTGCGCCGCGAGCGCGCAGCCGCGCTCGTATACCCGCGCCCAGCCCGCCCGCTCGAGCAGTTCTGCGGCGACGACCGCGATCGCGAGCGCCTCCGCGCTCAGCGACAGCGCGTCGAGGCGCCGCCCGTCTGGGTGCAGCTTCGCCGCCACGCCGGCGTCGGGGTCGGCCAGGTTCGCGTAGCCGCGGCGGCTAACAGCGATGCGCTCGCGCAGCTCGGGTGTGGTGTAGAGCATGCCCGTGCCGTCAGGTCCGCACAGCCACTTCTGTCCCGCCGCCGCGTACGCGTCGCAGCCGAGCTCGCGAACGTCCACGCTGATCGCGCCGACGCCCTGGGCGCCGTCGAGCACCACCGGCGGCTCCACCTCGCGCAGCTCGGCCGGTGCCACGACGCCGCTCATCCAGCCGACGTGGCAGCAGGCGACCAGGCGCGTGCGCGGCCCGACCTCTTGCGCGATCCGCTCGAGCGGCACTTCGCGGATCTCGAGGCCGTGGAGCTCGCGCGCGGCGCCGAGCGCGCCCAGGAGGCCAGGGTGCTCCTCGTCGCTGGTGAGGATCTCCCCGCCGCGCTCGAGATCAAGGCCGGAGATCGTCTGCGCGATGCCCTCGGTGGTGCAGGTCGTCAGCGAGACATCCGCCGGCTCGCAGCCGAGCGCCGTCGCGTAGGAGCCGCGCAGCGTCTCGGCCAGCTCCGCGCGCCGCTCGAAGTGCGCCTGCGTGCGACCGTCGCGCAGCTCCCGCTCGAGTTCCTCTGCGCCCGCGCGCACGGCGCTCGCGGGGAGCGGCCCGTCGGTGCCGGCGTTCAGGTACGCGCGCTGCTCGAGGACGGGGAACTCGGCGCGCAGTCCTTGTGCATCCACGGGCGCCCGAGAATAGCCGTCGGGGACACCGGCTTCGCCACGCATCGCCGCGAACGGATATAAGAGCGACCCTCCCTCACCACAAGGAGAAGCTGATGGCAGGCGCAACCGAAAGCGAGCAGCGGCCCCTGTGGACGCCGACCGAGCAGGCGCGCGAGAGCGCAGAGCTGACGAGGTTCATGCGCTGGGTGGAGCAGCGCAGGGACATGCGCTTCGAGAGCTACACAGACTGCTGGCGGTGGTCGGTGGACTGCCTCGAGGACTTCTGGGCCGACATCTGGGAGTTCTGCGGCGTGCGCTACTCGCGGCCGTACGAGCGCGTGCTCCCGAGCCGCGCGATGCCAGGCGCGAGCTGGTTCGAGGGCGCCGAGCTGAACTACGCCGAGAACCTGCTGGTCGGCCACGCCGGCGGCGCCGGTGCGCTCGCGCGCCCGGGGCGCGCTCAGGAGGTGGCCGTGCTGCACACATCCGAGCTGCGCGAGCTCGCGGAGATCACGTGGGAGGAGCTCGCCGAGCAGGTCGCTGCCGCCGCCGGCGGACTGCGCGCGCTCGGCGTGGAGCGAGGCGATCGCGTGGTCGCGTACATGCCGAACATCGCGGAGACGCTCGTCGCGCTGCTCGCGGTCGCCAGCATCGGCGCGATCTGGTCGAGCGCGGCACCCGAGTTCGGCGCGCGTAGCGTGATCGACCGCTTCGCGCAGATCGAGCCGAAGGTGCTGCTGGCGGTCGACGGCTACCGCCACGGCGGCAAGGACTTCGACCGCGGTGCAGTCGTGGACGCGATCCTCGCGGAGCTGCCCACCGTCGAGCACGTGGTGCGCCTGGGATACCTCGAGACGCATGCGACCCCCGAGGCGCACGGCACGCGCGCGTCGCTGAGCTGGGAGGAGCTGCTCGAGCGCGGCGCGGGCGCCGAGCTGCGCTTCGCGCAGGTGCCCTTCGGGCATCCCCTGTGGGTCCTCTACTCCTCCGGCACCACCGGGCTGCCGAAGGCGATCGTGCACAGCCACGGCGGGATCCTGCTCGAGCAGCTGAAGAAGCGCATGCACCTCGACCTGAGGGGCGGCGATCGCCTCTTCTGGTTCACCACCACCGGCTGGATGATGTGGAACTTCCTCATCGGCGCGCTGCTGAGCGACGCCGCGATCGTGCTCTACGACGGAAGCCCTGCCCATCCGGACCTGGGGATGCTGTGGGAGCTGGCCGAGCGCGCGCGCATCACCTCTCTGGGCGTGAGCGCGGGGCTGCTCTGGAACACCGAGAAGGCGGGCGTAAGGCCAGCCGCCGAATACGACCTCGGCGCGTTGCGAGCCGTCGGCTCCACCGGTTCGCCGCTCGCGCCAGAGAGCTTCCGATGGGTCTATGAGGAGGTCGGCGCGGACATCTGGCTGTTCTCCACCAGCGGCGGAACCGACGTGTGCACCGCCTTCGTCGGCGGCTGCCCGATCCTGCCGGTGTATGAGGGTGAACTGCAGGCGCGCATGCTCGGATGTGCCGTGGCGGCCTGGGACGAGCAGGGGCGCAGCCTGATCGACGAGGTAGGGGAGCTGGTGATCACCGAGCCGATGCCCTCGATGCCCTTGTTCTTCTGGGGCGATGAGGACGGCGAGCGCCTGCGCGAGAGCTACTTCTCGATGTTCCCCGGCGTCTGGCGCCACGGCGACTGGATCCGCATCACACGACGCGGGGGCGCCGTCATCTACGGCCGCTCGGACTCGACGATCAACCGCCAGGGCGTGCGCATGGGAACGAGCGAGATCTACCGTGCCGCGGGGGCGCTCGAGGAGGTCCTCGACGCGCTCGTCGTCGACGTGCCCGCCGCGCGGGGACCCGGCGTACCGGCCGAGGGGGCTGGCGCCGGCAAGTCTGACGCCGCTGGCGCTGGCGCTTCGGGCGAGCTGAGGATGCTGCTGTTCGTCGTGCTCGCTCCCGGCGTGAAGCTCGACGAGCAGCTCGCCGCGCGCATCAAGCAGCGCATCCGCGAGGACTGCTCCCCGCGCCACGTCCCCAACGAGGTCCTGCAGATCGAGGAGGTGCCCCGCACGCTCTCCGGCAAGGTGCTCGAGGTCCCGGTGAAGCGCATCCTGATGGGTGCACCCGTGCGCGAGGCCGCGAGCGTGGACTCGCTCGCGAACCCCGCCGCGCTCGACTACTTCGTCGCGCTCGCGGGCACGCTGTAGCGCGCGCAGTGAGCGCTAGAGCCCCAGCGAGCGGCCCACGATCTCCTTCATGATCTCGTTCGTGCCGCCGTAGATACGCGTCACGCGGGCATCCGCCCAGGCGCGGGCGATCGGGTACTCGAGCATGTAGCCGTAGCCGCCGAAGAGCTGCAGGCAGCGATCCACCACGCGTCCCTGGAGCTCGGTCGTCCACCACTTCGCCTCGGCCGCGTCCTCGGCGGTGAGCTGGCCGGCGTCGAGCGCCTGCGCGCAGCGGTCGACGTAGACGCGCGCGATGTCCACTTCGGTGCGCAGCTCCGCGAGCGTGAAGCGCGAGCTCTGGAAGGACCCGATCGGCTGCCCGAAGGCGCGGCGCTCGCGCACGTACTCGAGCGTCCACGAGAGAGCGGCCTCCGCTGCCGCTACGGCGGACGCGCCGATCGAGAGTCGCTCCTGCGGGAGGTTCGAGACGAGGTAGTGAAAGCCCTTGCCCTCCTCGCCGAGGAGGTTCGCGGCGGGCACGCGCACGTCGGAGAAGGACAGCTCGGCGGTGTCCTGACCGTGCTGACCGATCTTCTCGAGCTTGCGGCTGCGCTCGAAGCCCTCCATGCCGCGCTCGATGATCAGCAGGCTGATGCCGCGGTGGCGCTCGCGCGGGTCGGTCTTCGCCGCCAGTATCACGAGGTCCGCGTTGATGCCGTTGGTGATGAACGTCTTGGAGCCGTTCACGAGGAAGTGCTCGCCGTCGCGGATCGCGCTCGTGCTCATCCCCGCGAGGTCCGAGCCGATGCCCGGCTCGGTCATCGCGAGCGCCGTGATCAGCTCGCCGGAGGCGATCCCTCTCAGCCAGCGCTCGCGCTGGCCCTCGTCGCAGTAGCTCAGGAAGTAGGGCAGGCAGATGTCGTTCTGCAGCGTCAGGCCGAGCCCGAAGGAGCCGACGCCCGCCGCCTGGCACTCTTCGCCGATCACCAGGTTGAAGCGGAAGTCCTCCGCGCCCGCGCCGCCATAGCGCTCCGGGACGGCCATCGCCACGAAGCCGCCCCGGCCAGCGCGCTCGAACACCTCGCGCGGCACGATCCCCTCGCGCTCCCACTCCCCGTAGCGGCTCTCCTCGCCGACCACCTCGCGCGCAAGGAACGTGCGGAAGCTCGCGCGGAAGTCCTCGTGCACCTCCTCGAAGAGCGTCCGTCTCATCGCGAGAGCACCCTAGCGAGCCGCTAGAGCGCCGGCAGGCGGCGCGCTAGCCGGCCAGCGGCGCTGGCGGCTCGAAGCGGTTGCCTGGCTTTGCGAGCAGCAGCTGCACGTCGCGGATGCGTCGCTCGCGGAAGCCGCCCTCGCAGTAGCTCAGGTACAGCTCCCAGAGCCTGCGGAAGCGCTCGTCGAAGCCCAGCTCGGGCAGGCGCTCGGCGCTCGCGAGGAAGCGCTCGCGCCAGCGCTCGAGCGTGGTCGCGTAGTGCGCGGTGATGTCCTCGAGGTGCACCTGGCGCAGGTCCGTCGCGCGTGCCAGCATGCGCGAGATCACCTCCAGCGAGGGCAGGCAGCCGCCGGGGAAGATGTGGGTGTTCATGAAGCTGCGCCCCGCCTTCTCCACCTCGTAGGCGCGGTCGTCGATCACGATCGCCTGCAGCAGCATCGCGCCGTCGCCGCTCAGCAGCTCCGAGCAGCGCCGGAAGTAGGTCTCGAAGTACTGCCAGCCGACCGCCTCGATCATCTCGATCGAGACCAGCCTGTCGTAGCGCCCGCGCAGATCGCGGTAGTCCTCGAGCAGCACCTCCACACGGTCCGCCACGCCCCCCTCCTGCACGCGCCTACAGGCGAAGGCGTGCTGTTCGCGCGAGATCGTCGTCGTCGTCACGCGGCATCCGTAGTTCTTCGCCGCGTAGATCGCGAAGCCGCCCCAGCCGGTGCCGATCTCGAGCACATGCTGCTCGGGCACGAGCTGCAGCTTCCTGCAGACGCGATCGAGCTTCGCCAGCGAGGCCTCCTCGAGGCTCGCTCCGGGGCGCTCGAAGAGCGCGCAGGAGTACATCATCGTCGGGTCGAGGAACAGTTCGAAGAGCTCGTTGCCGAGGTCGTAGTGCGCCGCGATGCGCCTGCGCGAGCGCCGCGGCGTGTTTCGAGCGAGCAGGCGCGCACCCCGCTGCGCCGGCCCGAGCACGGGGGAGAGCAGCCGCCGCAGGCGGTCGAGCCCACCCACGTTCAGCGCACCGATGCGCGTCAGCGCCACCAGGTCATCGCAGTCCCACAGCCCGTCCATGTAGCTCTCGCAGAGCCCGACGCTGCCACGCAGCAGCTGGCGGTAGACGCGCTCGTCGCGCACGTTCACGAGCGCCCGCAGCGGTCGCTCCGGATCGAGCGTGCCGACGCGCGTGACGTGCCCGCCCTCGCACAGCACGATCTCGCCGCCCTGCACGTGCTCGAGCATCGCCAGCACGATCCGGCGCGCAACCCGGGCCGAGGCGCGCGCGCGCGGCGCCGGCTCGAGCGCCGTCGCGCTCCTGCGCTCCAGCGCGGTCGAGCTCATGCGGCCGCTGAGCGCCCGGGGTGGGGAAAATAGCTCGCGCCGCGCAGGCGCAGCGACAGCGCGTGGCCGTAGATGCGCGCGAGGATCCGCAGCGTGATCAGCGGATAGCGCGCTAGCACGCGCCGCAGCTCGCCGTTGCTGATCTCCCTGCGACGCAGCGCGAGCGTCGCGTCGAAGCTGCGCGACCCCTCCGGGGAGTTAGAGGCGACGGCGTGCGATCCGATATGCACCGACAACGTCTGGCCGGGCTCGCTCACGCTCCAGCGGTAGCGCTGCTCCATGCCCATCAGCGGCGAAACGTGCAGGCGCTTGTCATGCTCGCCCTCGAGCACGCGCGCGCTGCCGTGGTCGCTCGCCCGAGCGTCGTCGAGCACGTAGGAGTGGCGCTCGCCCCAGGGCGTGTTCGTGACCTCCGCCGCCACCGCTCGCACGCTCTCGCCGGCCTCGTCGAAGCAGTAGTAGAAGCTCACCGGGTTGAAGCAGTGCCCGAAGTAGCGCAGATGCGTGAGCAGCGCGATCGGGCCGCCCGGCGTCGAGCCCGTGCGCTCGCGCACCAGCTCGCGCACGCTCTGTGCAAGCGGCACGCGCGCATCGCCCATGTGGTCCGCGCGGCGAAACCACGCCGGCGCGGGCCCGCGTGCCGAGAAAAGCCGGCTCGAGTCGAACAGCGCAGGCAGCTCCTCGAGGTCAAGGTAGGCCATGAACAGCCGGTAGCGCAGCTCGTCGCGCACGGGCTCCAGGCGCCGGTGTCGGATCGTGCCCTCGTAAAGACAGCTGCGGGGCATCACAGCGCCGCCCCGAACGGCGCGCACGCGCGCAGCGCGCTCACCACGCCGTCCTCGTGAAAGCCCCAGCCCCAGTACGCACCCGCGTAGTGGGTGCGCGTCTGGAGCGAGCTGATGCTCGCGTGCTCCTTCTGCGCGGCCACCGCGCCGTGGGTGAACACGGGATGGGAGTACTCGATCCTGCGGATGATCCTCGACTCGTCGATCGCCTCCGTGCGGTTCAGCGTCACGCAGTAGTCCTCGCTCGCCTGCAGCCGCTGCAGGTGGTTCATGTAGTAGGTCACCGTGCTCACGCGCTTGGGCTCGCGCAGCAGGTGGAAGTTCCACGCCGCGCGCGCCCCACGCCTGCGCGGAAGCAGCGACGGGTCGGTGTGCAGCACCGCCTCGTTGCGCTTGTAGGCGATCGCCCCCAGCAGCTCGTGCTCGCGCGCGCTCGCGTCGGTGAGCATCGCGAGCGCCTGGTCTGAGTGCGTCGCGATCACCACCTGGTCGTAGCGCTCGGGCGCAGCGCCCGTCACTGTCAGCTCGACGTGCTCGGGGGTCCGCGCGATCGCGCTCACAGGCGCGTTCAGGCGGATGCGCTCGCGAAAGGGCGCGGTCAGTGCCTCCACGTAACGCGCCGAGCCACCAACGATCGTCGACCAGCGGGGCCTGTCGCGAAAGCCCAGCATCCCGTGGTTCGAGAAGAACTCAGCGAGGAAACGGACCGGGAAGGAGTGCAATGCATGCGGGTCGGCCGACCACACCGCCGATACCTGCGGCACGATCAGGCGCTCCACAAAGGTGCGCGAGAAGCGCTGGCGCGCCAGGAAGTCCGCCAGCGACTCCGACCCCGCCGCCCCGGTGGGCTCCCGGCGCAGCAGTGCGCGCAGCTCGCGGTTGAAGCGCAGCAGGTCATAGACCATGCGCTGGAAGGGCACGCTGACGATGTTGCTGCGCTGGCAGTAGAGGCCGCGCGGCGTGCCGCAGTACTCGAAGTCCTCGCCCTCGGCCTTCACCGAGAAGCTCATCTGCGTCGGCTGCCTGGCCACGCCGAGGCGGTCCAAAAGGCGCGTGAAGTTGGCGTAGTTGCGGTCGTTCATCACGATGAAGCCCGTGTCGACCGCGTGCGTCTCCTCCGGCGTATCCACGCGGATCGTGTTCGTGTGCCCGCCCGCGTAGGGGGCCGCCTCGTAGACGGTGATCTCGTGCTCGCCCGCCAACAGGTACGCCGCCACCAGACCGGAGATGCCCCCGCCCACGATCGCGATCTTCATGGCTTGCAGGTTCGCATGGCGTCCAGCCTATGTACGCCTCGATCACGCGCGCGGATCAGCCACGCGCGCACCCCTCGCGGCCGCACCCGACTCCCAGGCGCCAACTCTCTCTTGCGCGAGTGGGGAGGAGTGCGGGGCGCGGGCGTCGAACAACACCGCCGATGAAGCGCGCCGCCACCAAGCAGCCAGAGCCCTTCTCCGCGGGGGGCTCCGGCGAGCACCAGAGCCTCTCCAAGTACATCCAGGCCCGCTTCGAGGAGTGCTCGCGCTCGCAGAAGGACGTCGCCCAGTACATCGTCGACCACCTCGACGAGGCCGCCTTCCAGACCGCCGAGGAGCTCGCCAGGCGCGCCAACACGTCGAGCTCGACCGTTGTGCGCTTCTCGCAGGCGCTCGGGTTCGAGGGCTTCCCGGAGCTGCAGGCAGCCGCGCGCGAGGAATACCGGCGCGTCAACGCGAAAGCCGCCGAGGGCGTCGCCGCCAACTCCGCACCGCTGTTCTCGCTCGACCAGAACGAGTTCGAGGCCGCGCTCGCCGCTGACCACCTGAACCTCGAGGAGACCGCGCGCAAGGTCTCGCGCAGCGCCGTCGAGACGCTGATCGAGGCGATCGTCGGCGCCGAAAAGGTGCTCGTAGCGGGCACCGACCAGATGGCGTTCTTCGCGAGCTACCTGCGCCACCTGCTGATGCTGCTCGACCTTCGCGTCGAGGTCGTCGCGAGCCCCTCTCAGGAGGCACTCTCGAGCCGCTCGGGCGCATCGACGCCGGCACGCTCGTGATCGGCCTTTCCGCTGGGCGCCCGCACCCGCTCGTGGTGCGCGCCATGAAGCTCGCGCGCCACCGCCAGGCGCGCACCGCCGCGATCACCGACGCGACCCTCTCGGAGGTCGCCAAGCTCGCGCAGATCAAGCTCTACTACTCCTCCAACAGCCCCGCCTACGTGCGCTCGCACGCGGCGCTGCTGAGCATCATCCAGGGCCTCGCCTACGGCGTCTACGCGCAGGACAGCGCGCAGTACGACGACCGCATCAAGGCCTTCCGCCTGAAGTAGGCGTTCGCGCCCTGCACCGGGACCCGTTAACCCCCACCCGTGGACGGGACCGGGAGCGATTGGCGCTCGACGAGGATCCAGCAGCCGAAGGCCAATTGCAGCGACAGTTCCGTCGACCGCACCGGCGGCTCGCCGTCCAGCTCGATCTCATATGCCGGGCCGCCTGACAGCGTGACTCGCCGGACGTGCGCGCCGCCGACCTCTACGACTTCTTGTTCCCGGGGCAGGGCGGCGGAGACCTTGGCCTGCAACCGCCAGCCCCCGTCGCCACGGAAGACCCACCTGAAAGGGCGGAGCGGTGTCGCGCGGAGGCTCACGTCGGTCCAGCGGCCGCGTAGGCGCCCACCCCGCACCAGTCGTGACGGGGTGTAGTCGCAGACGGTCTGGTCGCGCTCGTCGAGGAGCCGGAAATGCCAGCCGTACTTCCCGAGGTGGGCGATCTCGTATGCCTCGTCGTCCACGACGATGCGCCCGTACGGGCCATCAGTGCGAAAGCCGGCGAGTACGTCTCGCCCGTCGCGGAGGTAGCGGTCCACCCCGTAGAGCAGGCGCTGCATCGGCGCATTCAATCAGGGGCGGCCGAGAGGCCGAGGGCGCCGGCGCCTGTCAAAATGCTGCCCATGCGCGACGAGGCGACATTCCGCGTCAAGAGCGGGCTCGCGGAGATGCTCAAGGGCGGGGTCATCATGGACGTCGTCGACGCCGAGCAGGCCGCGGTCGCTGAGGAGGCCGGCGCGGCCGCCGTGATGGCGCTCGAGCGCGTGCCCGCGGACATCCGCCGCGACGGCGGCGTGGCACGCATGTCCGACCCCGAGATGATCGCCGGCATCCAGCAGGCCGTGAGCATCCCCGTGATGGCGAAGGCGCGCATCGGGCACTTCATGGAGGCACGCGTGCTCGAGGCGCTCGAGGTCGACTACATCGACGAGTCCGAGGTGCTTACGCCCGCCGACGAGGCCAACCACATCGACAAGTGGGACTTCAAGATCCCCTTCGTCTGCGGCGCCACCAACCTCGGCGAGGCGCTCAGGCGCATCGGCGAGGGTGCCGCGATGATCCGCTCCAAGGGCGAGGCGGGCACCGGCGACATCGTCGAGGCCGTGCGCCACATGCGCGCGATCACCGGCGCGATCCGCCGCCTGACGATGCTCGGCGACCGACGAGCTCCCGAGCGCCGCCAAGGAGCTCGGCGGCCCCGCTCGACCTCGTGCGCAGCGTCGCTGCGGCCGGCCGCCTGCCCGTCGTGCTCTTCTGCGCAGGTGGGATCGCCACCCCGGCCGACGCCGCGCTGATGATGGCGCTCGGCGCGGAAGGCGTGTTCGTGGGCTCGGGCATCTTCAAGTCCGAGGACCCGCCCGCCCGCGCGCGGGCGATCGTGGAGGCCACGACGCACTGGCAGGACGCCGAGCGCGTCGCGCGTGCCTCGCGCGGCCTCGGCACGCCCATGAGCAGCCTCGAGACCTCGAAGCTCGAGGGCGAGCAGCTCCTCGCCCAGCGAGGCTGGTAGCAGACCCCCTGGCGAGCACGGCGCGCAGCACGCCGTGAGCGTCGAGGGCCGCGGACAGGCAGGGGAGACGTGCTGATCGGGGTGCTCGCACTGCAGGGCGGCTTCGAGGCGCACGAGCGCATGCTCGCCCGCCTCGGGGCGGGCACGCGCGAGGTGCGCGTGCCCGCGGATCTCGAGGGCCTCGACGGGCTCGTCATCCCCGGCGGGGAGTCCACCACGATGACGCTCGGCATCGAGCGCGAGGGCCTGCGCCGAGCCGCTGCGCGCGCTCGCCGCCCAGGGTGCGCCCGTGCTCGGCTCGTGCGCGGGGCTGATCATGCTCGACCGTGACCACCTCGGCCTGATGGACATGCGCGCCCAGCGCAACGCCTTCGGGCGCCAGATCCGGAGCTTCGAGGCCGACCTCGAGCTGCGCGGCCTGCCCGGCGGGCCGCTGCGCGCGATCTTCATCCGCGCGCCCTGGATCGCCGAGGCACGGCGCGCAGGTGGAGGTGCTCGCGAGCTCGAGGGGCACCCCGTGGCGGCGCGCCAGGGAGCGCTGCTCGCCGTCGCCTTCCACGCCGAGCTCGGCGCCGACGAGCGCCTGCACGCGCTCTTCCTGAGAACGTCGGTCAGGCGGCGCGAAGCGCAGCGACCGGCGCCGGCGCCGCCGACGCCGGCGTCCTCCCTCTTCGACCGCCAGCGCCGTCGCGCAGCAGCAGGTCCATGTGCCCGAGCACCTCGGAGAGCGTGAGGTAGGCCTGCGTGACCGCGACGTTGCCCCACAGCTCCTGGGCGATCTCGTGGGCGCTGCGCGGCTCGGTCTCGATCAGCCGGCGGATCCGCTCGGCGCGGCGCTTGTGCATGCGGAAGCGTTCGTCGATCAGCGCCGACGTGGTCGGCGATCGGCCTGCCGTGGCCGCTGAGCGTGAGCTCGAGCTCCAGCTCGCTCGTCTTCTGGAGCGAGTCCATGTAGGTGATGAGCGCCTGCGGGCGCGGCCCGTCGTAGTCGGCGCCGAGCGCCCAGCGGGCGCGCCAGCAGCGGGTTGGAGGAGATGTGCGCGATCAGGTGGTCCGCCGCCAGCAGCATGCCGCCGGCGCTCGTCGAGGAAGACCGTGTCCGAGGGGCTGTGCCCGGGCCGGTGGAGCACGCGCAGCGTGCGGTCGCGCAGCGCGAGCTCCGAGCCGTCGCTCAGCGGCCTCGTCACCTCCACCGGCGCGCCCCAGCCGCGGAAGCTCGCCGATACCGCCCGCAGCGCCGTCGACGACTTCTGCGGGGATGCCGTGGCGCAGCATCAGGCGCTCCGCGAAGCGGTCTTCGAGGTCCGTCTCGCGCCCGAAGCCGCTCGAGAAAGGGCGCGAGCGCCTCGAGCGCCGCGACCTCGGCGCCCGAGCGGCGCGCGAGGATCGATGCGAGCCCGAAATGGTCGATGTGCTGGTGGGTCACGATCAGCAGCTCGATGTCCTCGACGCGGCGGCCGTGTCCCGCCGAGCGCGCGCTCGAGCTCGTCGAGCGCCTTCGCCGAGTTCGGCCCCGAGTCCACGAGCGTCAGCGGCGAGTCCTCGATCAGGTAGGCGTTCACGCGCCCGACCATGAACGGCGTGGGGATCGCCAGGCGGTGGATTCCCGCTTCGGCGGCCTGCGCGAGGCGCGCCTGCTCCTCGCGCTCCTCCTGCGCCTGCTTGTCCCTCGCCCGCTTCTCCTGGGCCTGCTGATCCTGGCAGCGACCCTCCTCGGCGCTCACGACCCGGCCCTCGCGGGAGCGGATCAGCGCGAGCACCTCGTCGCGGCGGCGCTCCATGTCCTGGGTGAGACGAGCGACTCCAGGCACAGGCGCAGCAGCGGCTCGGTGTTCGAGGGCCGCACGTTGAAGTGCCAGTCCTCGTAGTCGATCGAGATGCCGTCGAGGCGGCTCTGGCGCGCGTCGGAGTAGCGCGCCGCGATCTCCTCGATCTTCGCCGCCGGGTCCTCGACCTCGCGAGTTGACCTCGCCGCTGATGAAGTAGCGCGAGCGGTAGGGCTCGAGCAGCTCCGACAACGGCCGCCGCTCGCGCGCGAGCAGCTCGAGCATCAGCAGCGCGGGGATCGCGCCCGAGTCCGCGCAGTAGAAGTCGCGGAAGTAGTAGTGGCCCGAGACCTCGCCGCCGAACAGCGAGCCCTCCCTGCGCATGCGCGACTTGAAGAACGCGTGGCCGACGCGGTTGATGTACGGGTCCCGCCCGCGCGCGCGCACGGTGTCCGGGACCGCCCACGAGGCGCGCACGTCGTACAGGATCGCCTCGCCCGGGTGCGCTGCGCAGCAGCGAGGCCGCGAGCAGCGCGGTGAGGAAGTCGCCGTCCACGAACGCGCCGGTTGCGTCGATGAAGAAGCAGCGGTCGGCGTCCCCGTCCCAGGCGATGCCGAGGTCGGCTCCGCTCTCGCGCACCTTCTCGATCGATGAAGCGGCGGTTCTCCTCGAGCAGCGGGTTGGGTTCGTGGTCGGGGAAGTAGCCGTCGGGCGTCCAGTAGTTCTCGAGCAGCTCGAGGCCGAGCCGCGCGAGCACCGGGCCGACCATCGGGCCCGCCATCCCGTTCGCGCCGTCGAGCACCACCTTCAGCGCGCGCTCGCCCTGCGCCGCGCGCACCGCGTCGGCGTCGATGAACCCCAGCACGGCCGCCTGGAACTCCGTCGTAGATGTCCACCTCCTCGAGCCGCGCCCGGCGGGCTCGCCGGGTCCGAGCGCCCGTGCGCCGGCGCCGTGCTGCGCTTCGGCTTCGACCTCGCGGCGGACGTCCTCGATGCCCTGCTCGCCGGAGAGCGCGAGCGCGCCCTCGCGCATGAGCTTCGCGCCGGTGTAGGGCTTCGGGTTGTGCGAGGCGGTGCACATCAGCCCGCCGTCGAGCTCGCGCGAGCCCACCAGGAAATAGAGCATCTCGCTGCCCGACCTGCCCGGCGTCGAGCACGTGCACGCCTTCGCCGCCAGCCCCTCGCGGTAGCGCGCCGCGAGCTCGGGGGCGCTCAGGCGCATGTCGCGCCCGAGCCCCACGCGCAGCTCGGTCGTGGCCTTGCCGGCGAGCTCCCCGAGCACGCGTGCGAAAGCGCGCGCGATCGCCTCGCGCCATCGCCGTCGATCTGCTCGCCGTAGAGGCCCCGGATGTCGTAGGCCTTGAAGACCTCCGGGTGGCGGCACGGTGCCCATCGGCGCGCGATTCTAGACTTGTGGCGCAATGTCCGGACACTCCAAGTGGGCGAGCATCAAGCACAAGAAGGCCGTCGTGGACTCGCGCCGCGGCGCGCAGTTCTCGAAGCTCTCGCGCGCGATCATGGTCGCCGCGCGCGACGGCGGGCCGCGACCCGGACGCCAACATCGCGCTCGAGAACGCGATCCGCAAGGCCAAGGAAGCGTCGATGCCGAAGGACAACATCGAGCGCGCGATCGCCAAGGGCGCCGGTGTCGGCGCCGAGGCCGACGGCATCGAGAGCGTCCTCTACGAGGGCTACGGCCCCGGCGGCGTCGCGCTGCTCGTCGAGGCGCTCACCGACAACCGCAACCGCACGGGCGCCGACGTCGCCACATCTTCTCCAAGAACGGCGGCAGCCTCGGCGAGCCGGGCTCGGTCGCCTACCTGTTCGACAAGAAGGGCGACGATCGTGATCGACGGCTCGCGCTACTCCGAAGACGACCTGATGGTGGCGATCGAGGCGGGCGCCGAGGACATCAGCGCCGACGAGGACGTCTTCGAGGTCGTCACCGAGCCCGCCGACTTCGCGCGCGTGCGCCGGCGCGCTCGAGGAGGCCGGGCGTCGAGATGGAGAGCGCCGAGATGGCCTACCGGCCCTCGAGCCTCGTGCCGGTCGAGGAGGCGCAGGCCGGCAAGCTGATGCGCCTGATCGAGGCGCTCGAGGACAACGACGACGTGAGCGCGGTGCACGCCAACTACGACGTCGCCGCCGACGTCCTCGAGCGTGTCGCCGGCTGAGCGCGCCGCCCGCCGGTGTGATCCTCTGCGGCGGGCGCGGCACGCGCCTGCAGGAGCACGCCAGCGAGCTCCCCAAGCCGCTCGTGGAGATCGGCGGCATGCCGATCCTCTGGCACGTGATGATGCTCTACGCCGCGCAGGGCTTTCGACCGCTTCGTGCTCGCCACCGGCCACAGGGGAGAGCTGATCGAGCAGCTTCGCGCCGCGCAGCGGCCTGGCCCGCGGGCGTGCACGTGCGGGTGCCTCGACACCGGGCACGAGACGCAACACCGGCGGCAGGGTGCGGCTTGCCGGCGAGCTGCTCGCGGCAGAGCCAGCGCCTCTGCGTGACCTACTCGGACGGGCTCGCCGACCTCGACCTCGCCGCGCTGCTCGCCTTCCACGCGCGCCACGGCGGCGCTCGCCAGCGTGACCGTCGTGCGCCCGCAGCTGCAGTTCGGCGTCGCCCGAGCTCGACGCCGACGGGCGCGTGCTCGCGCTTCGACGAGAAGCCGCGCTCCGAGCACTGGATCAACGGCGGCTTCTTCTGCTTCGAGCGCTCGGCGCTCGAGCGCCTCGGCGAGGACAGCGTGCTCGAGCGCGAGCCGCTGCAGCGACTCGCCGCCGGGGCGAGCTGCACGCTTACCGCCACGGGGGCTTCTGGCGCTGCATGGACACCTACAAGGACGCCCTGGCGCTGAGGGAGCAGTGGGCCGCGGGGTGCGCCCCCTGGCGCTTCGGGGCGAGGAGGACGACGGGCAGCGTCAGGCCGATCCCGCGGGGGGAGCCGGGGAGCGATGTCCCGCGAGCAGTTCGTCGGCGAGCTCGCCGCTAGCCCTCCGGCGGGCGCACCCTGAACAGCGAGACGGGCTCGCGGATCCCCTTCAGCCGGCGCTGCCCGGCGAAGCTGAAGCGGTAGCTCTCGGGCGCCGCCTCGCGAAGCGGTGCGCTCGACCAGCAGGCTCCCCGGCCGCGCCACGGCAGTGATGCGGCTGGCGAGGTTCACGGGCCTGCCGAACCAGTCGCCGGCGCGCGGCAGCGCGAGCTCCGCTCGCCGCACCCGCGCGCAGCTGCGGGAACTCGCTGCCCTCCTGCTCGGCCGCATCGATCAGGCCGAGCGCCGCCTCGAGCAGCGGCTCCGGCGAGGGCGCCGCGAGCATCGCGGCGTCGCCGAGCGTCTTCACCAGCCGCACCGGCGCCCCGCCACGTCGCCGGCGAGTTCTTCCAGGCGCGCCGCCAGGCGGCCGAGCTCGTCTGGCGCCACTTCCTCTCCGAGCCGTGTGAATCCGACCAGGTCGGCGAAGCAGACCGAGACCTCGCGCGAGCCGGGCAGCTGCCCGCCGCTGCGCTCCATCGCGTCGATGACCTCGCTCTGGGTCGAGTTGCGCAGGTGCCACGCGAGCATGTTGCTCAGCAGCGGATCCACCATCGGGTACAGCTGCGCGACCGCCTCGCCGTAGTGCAGTGCGAGCTCACGCTCGCTCATGCCCGGGCGCAACACGAGTTTGAAGGGCAGCGCGCGCATGGTTTCCGCGGCCTGCGCGAGGCCGCGGCCGAGCACCCGCAGCAGTTCGAGCAGGTCCTCGTCGCTCACGCCCGCTGCGCGCGCGTACATGCTGCGCCGCGCCGCGTCGACGTCGTCCTCGCTGAACGCCGCTTCCTCGGGCTCGGGGATCGGCAGGCCCATCGCGCGCCGGCATGCCAGCAGGAAGTCGAGCTCGACGCCGCTCAGCTTCGACACCTCGGCGGCGGTGTAGCGCTCGACGCCGCCGATGACGCGGTCCGCGGGCAGGAAAACGAGATTCGCCCGATCTCGACCTAGCGGCGCAGCTGCTCGAGCGGGACGCCTTCCTCGGCGAGCCTGTCGAGCAGCGCCAGGCGCTCGTCGCGCTCCGCGCCCTCGAGCCCGTCCAGCAGGCCCTCCGCGGCGAAGTCGATGCGCTCCTCGGACACCCGCCGCCACCCTAGCTGCAGGCAGGCGTCCGGGCCGGCGCGCAGAATCACCCAACGACGCAGATGGTGATCCTTGGCATCGACCCCGGCCTCGCGAGCACGGGCTACGGCGTGGTCGCGCGCCGCGGCGGCCGCCTGGTCGCGCTCGACGGGGGCGTCATCGAAACCGCCGCCGCGCTCGCACAGGAGCGCCGCCTGGCCGAGATCCATGACGCCGTGCAGGCGCTGATCGAGGAGCACGATCCGCACGCGCTCGCCCTCGAGCAGCTCTACTTCGGGCAGAACGCGCGCACCGCCTTCGCCGTCGGGCAGGCCCGCGGGGCGGCGATGCTCGCAGCTGGGCAGCGCGGCATCGACTGCTTCAGCTACACCCCGCAGCAGGTCAAGGGGGCGGTGTGCGGCAGCGGCCGCGCCGAGAAGGACCAGGTCGCGCGCATGGTCGGCGCGCTGCTCGCGCTGAGCGAGCCGCCGCGCTCCGACCACGCCGCCGACGCGCTCGCGGTCGCGATCTGCCACGCCAACCGCGCGCCGCTCGAGCTCGCGCTGGCGCGCGGAGCGCGGCCGTGATCGCGCTGCTGCGCGGCGAGGTCGCGCTGCGCCGCCCCGACCACGTCGTCGTGCTCTGCGCCGGCATCGGCTACCGCGCGGCGGTCTCGGCGCAGACGCTGCGGCGGTCCCGCCGCGTCGGCGAGGAGGTCACGCTGCACACGCACCTGATCGCGCGCGAGGACGCGCTCATGCTCTACGGATTCGCATCACGAGGAGGAGCGCGAGCTGTTCCTGATGCTCCTGTCCGTGCAGGCGGTTGGCCCGAAGGTGGCCCTCGCCGTGCTCTCCGTCGGCGCGCCCGCGCGAGCTCGTCGCGGCGCTGGCCGCCGGCGACGCCGCCCGCCTGCAGGCGGTGCCCGGCATCGGCAAGCGCACCGCCGAGCGCATCATCGTCGAGCTGCGCGAGAAGGTCGGCTCCGAGCAGGGGGTGGCCGCGGCGCGCGCGCCGATCGTCGCCCGCCGCGGCGAAGACGGTGCCGTCGAGCACCGCGCGCTCGCCCGCGCCGGGCTGCTCGAGCTCGGCTACGGGCCCGAGGAGGCCGACGAGCTGCTGCGCGACGCCGAGGGCGAGAGCGCTGAGGAGCTGATCGGTGAGGCGCTGCGGCTCGCGCGCTCGGACGGAGCGCGGACGTGAGCGAGACCGCCGCGCGCATCCAGACCCCATACCTGGTCGCCGAGGACGAGCTCGACCGCTCGCTGCGCCCGCGCCGCCTGCGAGGAGTTCGTCGGGCAGGACGCGCTGCGCGAGCAGCTCGAGCGTCGCGATCGAGGCATGCGGCGCGCGCGGCGAGGCGCTCGACCACCTGCTGCTGGCAGGCCCGCCGGGACTCGGCAAGACCTCGCTCGCGCAGATCGTCGCGGCCGAGCTCGAGGTGCCGTTCGTCGCCACCGCCGGGCCCGCGCTCGAGCGCAAGGGCGACATCGCCGCCTTCCTGACCGCGCTGGAGCCGCGCAGCGTGTTCTTCGTGGACGAGATCCACCGGCTCGCGCGCACGCTCGAGGAGACCTTCTACCCGGCGATGGAGGACCACCGCCTGCCGATCACGGTCGGCCAGGGCGCCGGCGCGCGCGTGGTCACGCTCGAGCTGCCGCCCTTCACGCTCGTCGGCGCGACCACCCGCACGGGCCTGCTGTCCACGCCGCTGCGCGACCGCTTCGGCATCCAGGCGCGCCTGGAGCCCTACGCGGTGGAGGAGCTCGCCATGATCGTGCGGCGCTCCGCCGGGATCCTCGAGGTCGACGCTCGAGGACGACGGCGCGCTCGAGATCGCCTCGCGCAGCCGTGGCACCCCGCGCGTGGCCAACCGCCTGCTCAAGCGTGTGCGCGACTACGCCGAGGTGCGCATGGAGGGCATCGTCAGCGCGGACGCCGCGCGCGAGGCGCTCGCGCTGCTCGAGGTCGACGCGCTCGGTCTCGACCGCCTCGACCGCCGCATCCTCGAGGCCATCTGCCTGAAGTTCGCAGGCGGCCCCGTCGGGCTCTCGACGCTCGCCGTCGCCGTCGGGGAGGAGCAGGACACGATCGAGGACGTGTACGAGCCCTACCTTCTGCAGCAGGGGCTGATCAAGCGAACCCCGCGGGGACGCGCGGCGACGCCCCTGGCTTTCGAGCACCTCGGAGTAGAGGCTCCGGTACCCGCCGGCGAGGCGCTCTTTTAGGGAGGCTTGAGAAGGCTCGGCGAGGCTTCAGGGCGCGCTGGAGGGGGCGCGGGCCGCGTCGCCTGCCAAACAGCCGCCAACAGCAGCGGCCTTGCGTACTCTGTGCTTGACCATGTCCCATCCGTTCATCTGCCCCAACTGTGGACACCGCACCAGCGAGCTCGATCGCAACCTCGGTTTCACGCGCCATCGCAAGGGCTGCGACAAGTGCGGCTTCGCGTTCCTGTTCGAACTGCTCGATGACTACTACCCCGCTCCCGACGCCGCCTTCTTCGTCTGCGACGGCGAGGGCCGCATCGTCGGCTGCGGCAAGAACTCCTTCGCCTTCACCGGCGTCGAGGAGGAAGAGGTCATCGGCCAGCGCGTCGAGCAGGTGCTCGGCCTGCGCTTCGCCAACGGCGACGATCCGGTCGAGACGGTGCTCGAGTGGGGCGTGCGCGCGCTCGAGGTGCCGGTCGAGGTCAGCGGAGATCGCGACGTGGCGGCGAATGCCAAAGCCGACATGTTCCCCGCCTACGACGACGACGGTGGGCTGTTGCTCGTGCTCACCCCCGACAAGTAGCCTTCGCCTGGTGCGTACATGACCGACCGCCGGCGCAACATCATGATCCTGCTCGTCGTGGCGGGCCTGCTGATCGGGTCCGCAGCGGCGATCGTCACGAAGACGACGCGCCTCGGCCTCGACCTGAAGGGCGGCGTGCAGCTGATCTATCAGGCCAAGCCCACAGCCGAGGCGAAAGTCACGCCCGAAACGCTCGAACGCGCGATCACGATCATGCGCAACCGCGTCGATCAGCTCGGCGTCGCCTCAGCCCGGAAATCTCAGCGCTACGGCGAAAGGGAAATCGACGTCGCGCTGCCCGACGTGAAAACATCATCCGCGCCGAAGAAGAGGTCGGCAAGACCGCGCAGCTGCAGCTTCTACGACTGGGAGCCGAACGTGATCGGGCCGAACGGCAAACCCGACCCGACCGAAGGCTCCGTCACAGGCGACACCACCAGCGGCGGAGCCGGCGGCCCGATCGCCGGGCTCACCGAGTACCAGGCGGTGCTGCGCGCGGACAAACTCGCGCCGATCCTGCGCAAGGGCGAGACCACCTGGACGCAGGGTTGCACCCCTGCGCAGAAGAACGGCTGCCTCTACGGCAGCTGGTTCCTGCTCGAACCAAAGAAAGAACTGGTGCTCCGCGGCTTCGAAGAAAGCAAGCAGAACGTCGAAAGCGAACGCGTGAAGCTGCTGGAAAAGAACAAACTGCCCGCGAGCACCAAGACCGAAGCCGTGCGCGTGAACCCCGGGACGATCGTCGTCGAGGCGCACCCGACCGAAAACGGCTCGGGCAAGATCATCAAGCAGCACCCCAACGCCTACTACGTCCTCAACGACGTGGTGGTGCTCACGGGCAACGACATCACCAACCCGCAGCAGGGGTTCGACGAAGGCGGTGGCGGCACCGGCCAGCCGAACGTCAACTTCGGCTTCAGCTCGCACGGCAAGGGCATCTTCGAACACATCACGAAGGTGATCGCGCACCGCGGCCAGGAATCCCAGCTGCCCGGCATCACCAAGGAACAGGCGCTGCAGCATTTCGCGATCGTGCTCGACGGTCAGCTGATCACCGTCCCCTCGATCGACTTCACGAAGTACTCCGAAGGCATCGACGCCACGAGCGGCTCGGAGATCTCCGGCGGCTTCACGCTCACCTCGGCGCAGAACCTGGCCAACGAGCTGCAGTCCGGCGCGCTGCCGGTGAAGCTCGACCTGATCTCGCGCTCGCAGGTCTCGGCGACTCTCGGCAAAACGGCGCTCACGCAAGGGTTGACCGCACTGCTCGTCGGCTTCCTCGTGGTGTGCGCCTTCCTGCTGATCTTCTACCGCGTGCTCGGCGTGATCGCGATCGGCGGGCTGCTCATCTACGGCGCCTACCTGTTCGCGCTGATCAAGCTGATCCCGATTGTCATGACGCTGCCGGGGATCGCCGGCCTGATCCTCACGATCGGCGTCGCCGCAGACGCCAACATCGTGATCTTCGAGCGCGTCAAGGAGGAGATCCGCGGCGGGCGCTCGGTCATCTCGGGCATCGCGACCGGCTACAAACGCGGCTTCGCGGCGATCGTCGACGCCAACGTCGTGACCTTCATGACGGCCTTCATCCTGTTCGCGCTCGCCACCGCCGAAGTGAAGGGATTCGCATTCACGCTTGGTATCGGCACCGCGGTCTCGCTATTCACCGCGGTGCTCGCCACGCAGGCCGCGCTCGGCACCATGGGCCGCAGCCGCATGGTCACCCATCCCGCCGCGCTCGGCGCCACGCAGCGCCGCGGCAGCGGCTGGAAGTTCGACTTCATGGGCGCCTCGAAGTATTTCTTCTCCCTATCCGGGGTGATCCTGCTCGTCGGTGCGCTCGCGATCGGCGGCAAAGGGCTCAACTTCGGGCTCGACTTCAAGGGCGGCTCGCGCATCCAGACGGCGTTCTTGAAGCCGGCCTCGCAGCCGGCCGTCGCGAAAGCGGTCTCCGAAGCCGGCTTCCCGGGCGCCACGGTGCAGAAGATCAACAGCAAGAGCGTCGGCGGCAACGGCTACCAGATCTCGACCAAGAAACTCACGCCGCTGAAGGCCAAGGTCGTCGAAAGAACGCTGCAGAGCAAATTCGGCGTGAAGGACTTCTCCTCGACCACGATCGGCTCCACGTTCGGCAAAACCGTCGCCAACAGCGCGGTCATCGCGATCATCGCATCGCTGCTGGTGATCTCCGCCTACATCGCGCTGCGGTTCGAGTGGAAGTACGCGGTCCCGGTGCTGATCGCGCTGATGCACGACCTGCTGATCACCTCCGGCGTGTACGCGCTGCTGGGCCGCGAAGTGACGACGGCGACGGTCGCGGCGCTGCTGACGATCCTCGGGTATTCGCTCTACGACACGATCATCGTGTTCGACCGCGTGCGCGAGAACGTCCCACGAATGCCCAGGGCCGCGTTCTCGCAGGTCGTCAACCGCTCCATGTCAGAGGTGCTGACTAGATCGCTCGCGACGAGCTTCTGCACGCTCCTGCCGGTGCTCGCGCTGCTCGTGCTCGGCGGCGAAACGCTGAAGGACTTCGCGTTCGCGCTGATGGTCGGCATCGCCTCGGGCGCCTACTCCTCGATCTTCATCGCCTCGCCGGTGCTGACCCACTGGAAGGAGCGCGAGCCCGGCTACCGCTCCCGCCGCGCGCGCATCGTTCGCGAACTCGGGGCCGTGCCGGCGTATGCGACGACGGCCACCGGCGCCCCCGAGGACATCGAGCCGGAGCAGAAGCGCAGGCGCACCCGCCGCGGCAGCCTGATCGCGCCGGAGAAACCCGGCGACCAGATCTCGCGCGATGAGTTCCAGGAACTCGTGCGCGACCTCGACGTCGAGGGGGGAGCCGGCAACGGCGCGCCCGCAGCCGCGCCGGCGGCACCCCGTACGCGTCCGCGCCGATCCGCGGCGACGGCGGCCGTCGAGCCCGAGCCCGATCGCCCGCTCGAGCCCGAGCGCGACCCGGCCGCGGACCTGACGCCGGAGGACCTGGTGCTCAAGGAAGACCCGAAGCCCCCGAAGAACCGCAGGCCGCGCAACCGCCGCCACGGGAGGTCGCGCTGATGGGCTTGCTCGGCTGGGTGATCATGGGCCTCGCGATCTGGCACTTCACGATCTGGCTGCCCGACCGCTTCTGGGGCGGCCTGGTGGGTGCCTTCCTCGGCTCGCTGCTCGGCTCGATCGTCGTAGGGCTGATCATCTACGGCGTGAAAGTCTCGGCGCTGCGGATACCCGGCGAAAAGGCGACGAATATCGGCGTGGTGCTGTATGCGGTGCCGGGCGCGCTCATCGGCATGGGGCTCGTGTACCTCGAGGGCATGCGTCGCGAACGGGCCGCCGGCGTGCGCCTGGCCGAGACCGTCTAGCGGCTCCACAGCGGTTCCGTCCCGCCCGGCCCGTACGCTCGCGGGCCGTGCAGCAGTGGCGCCTCGAGATCCCGGATTGCCCGCCTGAGCTCGTTCGCCGGCTGCGCGATGAGTTGTCGGTGAGCGGCGCGCTCGCGCAGATACTCGTGCGGCGCGGTCTGCGCGATCCGACCGCGGCAGGCGCGTTCCTCGAGCGCGCCGAGCGCCACCCGGCGAGCGCCTTCAGCGGCATCGGTGACGCCGTCGGGCTGATCGTCGAGCACCTCGCGGCGGGCCGGCGCATCACGATCCACGGCGATTACGACGTCGATGGCGTCTGCTCCACGGCGATCCTGGTGCGCGCCCTGCGCGCCCTCGGCGCCGATGTCGACTGGTACCTGCCCGACCGCGCCAGCGACGGCTACGGGCTGAACATGGCCACCGTGGCGCGACTGGCAGAGCGCGGCACGAAGCTGCTGATCACCGCCGACTGCGCGATCGGGGCGGTCGAGGAGGTCGCGGCGGCGCAGGCCCTCGGCCTCGCCGTCGTCGTGACCGACCACCACACCCCGCGCGCGGACGGGACGCTTCCGCGCGCGCCGATCGTGCACCCGGCGCTGTGCGACTACCCATGCCCCGAGCTGTGCGCCACGGCGGTCGCATACAAGCTCGCCGAGGCGCTCTTCCAGAGCGCGGGACGGCCGGCGGGCGAGCTCGCCGGGGACCTGGACCTCGTGGCGCTCGCGACGATCGCCGACGTGGTGCCGCTGCTGGGCGAGAATCGCACGCTCGCCGCTGCCGGGCTGCGCCGACTGGCAGGGACCGCGAAGCCCGGGCTGCGCGCGCTGATGGCCGTGAGCGAGGTGGCCGGCGGTGCGGTCAACGAGCGCGCTGTCGCGTTTGCGCTCGCGCCACGACTGAACGCTGCCGGGCGCCTCTACCGCGCCGACGCCGCGCTCGAGCTGCTGCTCACCGAGGACCCGGTGCGCGCCGGCGAGGTCGCGCACGAGCTCGACTCGATGAACAGCGAACGCCGCGAGGTCGAGCGCGGCATCCGCTTCGAGGCCGAAGCGCAGATGGCGCAGCTAGGCGAGCAGCCGGCCTACGTGCTGTCCGCGGAGGGCTGGCACGCGGGGGTCACTGGGATCGTCGCGTCGCGTCTGGTGGAGCTCAGCGCCAGACCGGTCGTGCTGATCGCGCTCGACGGCGAGCGCGGCAGGGCGTCTGGGCGGAGCACGGAGGGCTTTGACCTGCTCGCGGGGCTGCAGACGTGCTCGAGCCACCTGCTGCGCTACGGCGGGCACCGCGCCGCCGCCGGGCTGGAGATCGAGCGCTCGCGCGTGCCGGAGTTCGCGCGCGCGCTGTGCGAGTACGCGCGGCAGACGATCGCGGCGGATGGGGTGGTGGAGGTGGAGCGAGTCGACGCCGTGCTCGAGGGAGGGGAGGTCTCGATGGCGCTCGCCGAGGAGCTGCTCGTGCTCGCGCCCTTCGGCCGCGGCAACCCGCGCCCCAACCTGCTGATCGACGGCGCCGTCTTCGAGGACCTGCGCCCGATGGGCGAGGGCAAGCATCTGCGTTTCACCGTGCGCTCCCACGGGGTCGGCGCGCGCGCGGTCGCATTCGGCTGCGGCTCGAGCCTGCCCGTGCAGGAGGGTGAGCCCGCGCAGGCGACGTTCTCGCTGGAGGTCAACGAGTGGAACGGGGCAAGCGAACCGCGCCTGGTTTTGCGGCGGGTGCGCGCCATCGAGGCCGAGGCCGCCGCGCTGCCGCCGCGGGCGATCGAGCCCGAGGCGCCCGCCGGCGCACACGATCGCGCCGACGAGCAGCCCCGCCAGCTCGAGCTCGCGCTCTTCTGAGCGGCTGCCAGCCACGGCTGGCCGCTTCAATCCGCGGTGGCGGTCCCCTAACCTTCTGTTATGGCCATAGCCGAGGATCCCCAGAGTAGGCAGGCCACCGAGCTCGCGCTCAGCTCCTCCGAGCGGCGCCTGCTGAGCGACCTGTTCGCGATCGTCTCCGAGCACGCGAGCGACGGTGCCGTCCCCGTCGATCGTGCGCGTGTGCGCGAGGCGTTTGTTTTCGCCTGCGAGCACCACGCAGCGCAGCGGCGCAAGTCGGGCGAGGACTTCATCGTGCACCCCGTCGGCGTCGCGCGCATCTGCGCGAGCATGCGCCTGGACACCGAGACCCTGTGCGCGGCGCTGCTGCACGACACCGTCGAGGACACCTCGGCTTCGATCGAGGAGGTGCGCGAGCGCTTCGGCGAGGAGATCGCCGCGATCGTCGACGGCGTCACGAAGCTCACCGGCATCACCTTCCAGTCGCGCGACGAGGCGCAGGCGAACAACTACCGCAAGATGATGGTCGCGATGGCCACGGACGTGCGGGTCATCCTGATCAAGCTCGCCGACCGCCTGCACAACATGCGCACGATCGACGCAATGCCCAAGCAGAAGCAGATCGACAAGGCGCGTGAGACGATCGAGATCTACGCGCCGCTCGCGCACAGGCTCGGCATCCACGCGATCAAGTGGGAGCTCGAGGACCTCGCGTTCGCGACGCTCTACCCGCGCAAGTACCAGGAGATCAAGGGCCTCGTCGCCCAGCAGCGCGAGGAACGCGAGCGCTACGTCGGTGAGGCGGGCGACTACCTGCGCGAGGAGCTCGCCAAGGTTGCGGTCGAGGCCCAGATCGCCGGGCGCGCGAAGCACTTCTACTCGATCTACTCGAAGATGACCAAGAAGGGACGCGAGTTCAACGAGATCTACGACCTCACGGCGATGCGCGTGATCGTGGACTCGGTGAAGGACTGCTACGGCGCCGTCGGCGTCATCCACTCGCTTTGGAAGCCGCTGCCGGGCCGCTTCAAGGACTTCATCGCGATGCCCAAGTTCAACATGTACCAGTCGCTGCACACGACCGTGATCGGACCCGAGGGCCGGCCGCTCGAGATCCAGATCCGCACCCACGAGATGCACGACATGGCGGAGTTCGGGGTGGCCGCGCACTGGGTCTACAAGCTGCAGTCGGGGCTCGCCGGGGACGGTCAGGAGGCGCGCGCGAAGATGGGCGAGGACGCAAAGCTGACGTGGCTGCGCTCGATGCTCGACTGGCAGAAGGAGCTGCAAGACCCCGACGAGTTCATGCGCTCGCTGCGCACCGACCTCTTGGAAGAGGAGGTCTACGTCTTCACGCCCAAGGGCGAAGTGAAGTCGCTGGCGACGGGGGCGACGCCGCTGGACTTCGCCTACGAGGTGCACACCGAGATCGGCCACCGCTGCGTGGGCGCGCGCGTGAACGGCAAGATGGTGCCGCTGCACTACGAGCTGCGCTCCGGCGACATCGTCGAGATCCTCACGGCCAAGCGCGAGCGCGGCCCCTCGCGCGACTGGCTGGCGATGGTCAAGACCACGCGGGCGCGCAACAAGATCAAGGCCTGGTTCAAGGCCGAGTCCCGCCAGGACACCGAGCACACAGGGCGCGAGCTGCTGCAGGAGCAGCTGCGTCGCCAGGGCCTGCCGGCGCAGAAGATCACCGGCTCGGCGCTGCTGGCCGACGTGATCCGAGAGGTCGGCTTCCGCAAGGCCGACGACTTCTACATAGCGCTCGGAGCCGCCAAGATCTCGCCGAAGCTGGTCGTCAACAAGGTCATGCAGCGCCTGAAGCAGGGCGAGTCCGCCGACGGCTCTGATGAGGCCAGCGACCTTCTGCGCGTCGGGCGCGCGCGCCGGCGCCCCACCAAGTCCTCGGGCCAATACGGGATCAGGGTCGAAGGCGTCGAGGACGTGATGCTGCGCCTCGCCAAGTGCTGCCGGCCGGTGCCGGGCGATGACATCGTCGGCTACATCTCGCTCGGGCGCGGGATCACGATCCACCGCGCAGACTGCGCCAACACGGCTGCGCTACGAAAGAACCCGGAGCGCTTCGCCGACGTCGCCTGGGAAGGCGACCAGTCGACTGGCTTCATCGTCGAGATCCAGGTCGACGCCTGGGATCGCCACCGCCTGCTCGAGGACCTCTCGCGCGCCTTCTCGGAGTCGGGCGCGAACATCGTCGAGGCGCGCTGCCTGTCGATGCCGCCGATGGTGAAGAACCGCTTCGTCGTCGAGATCGCCGATACGCACTCGCTGAAGGGCGCGATCACGCGCCTGCGAAACATCGAGTCGGTCTTCGACGCCTACCGTGTCACGCCCGGCGCGGCGCTCTAGCGTCCACCGGGTCTCAGCACAGCACCCGTAGAGCCCCCGGGAGGATCGAGTAGCGGGCCTCCTCCACATCGCCGACGAAGTCCCCGTCGGCCTGCAGCGGCAGCGCCCGCCCGTCCGCGCTGCGGACGGTCATCTCGCGCAGCGGCGCGAGCGCGCTCACCTGCCGGTGATCGGCCACACGCGCGCGCCGCGAGAAGGCGCGCCAGGCCACGAACGGCATCGACAGCGCCGTCGCGCTGTGCAGCACGCCGCCTGCGAGCGCGCCCGAGTGCAGCGAAGCGCCCGGCACCATCTCGATCGGGCGGTCCTGGAAGTAGGTGAAGCTCGCGCCGTTCTGGACGATCGCCGTGACGCCCTCGAGCGTGCGTCCGGAGGCATCGACGCGCAGCCGCGGCGGGCGGCGCAGGAGGTAGCGGCGCACGAAGGTCCCGACCGCGACCCACGCGAAGTAGTAGGGGCCGAGCCGGCGCTTGAGGCGTGGGTTGGAGTCGACGCGCTCAACCACGCTCGCGTCCAGGCCAAGACCGGACGCGAAGGTGAAGCAACGCCCGTTGACCACGCCGAGGTCGACCCGGCGCGGGCGCCAGTCGTCGGCGAGCGCGAGCAGGTGCTCGGTCGCGTCGAGCAGGTCGCTGGGGATCCCGAGCATCTTCGCGAACACGTTCGCCGAGCCGCCCGGCAGTGCGCACAGCGGCGTGTCCGAGCCGAGCAGACCGTTGGCGGCTTCGTTGACGGTGCCGTCGCCGCCGAGCGCGACGACGAGGTCGTAGCCGACGTGCGCCGCGCCGCGGCAGAGCTCGATGGCGTGGCCGGGGGCGCGGGTGTCGACCGCGTCCACCTCGAAGCGAGCTTGCAGCGCTCCGAGCACGAGCTCGCGCAGGCGCGGGGAGACGCTGCTCGCGTAGGGGTTGACGATCAGGAGCACGCGCCGACGGCTGCCGGGTGAGGCGAAGCGGAACGGCAGCTCACGCTCGCCCGTGTGCTGTCCTGCCTCGCGCGTGGGGGTGCTCACGGCTAGGCCTACACCCGCCGCCATGCGACGTTACCTGCTGCCAGAATGTCCCCGTGGAGCCGCGCGCGCGGCCCCCACAACGACGCCGACGGGTGCTATGCTCGGCGCCACATAGCTGGACACATCCAGAGGGGTGAAGGGACTGGCCCGATGAAACCCCGGCAACCACCGCAACGTCACGGCGGGAAGGTGCCAATTCCAGACAGATGTGTGGCGAGCTTCCTTTCAGAGCCTCCGCCCACACCGGTGACAGGCGATGGCGAATACGAAAGGAAGACCGGCAATGGCTGTGACGCATCTTCAGTGCAAGGAGTGCGGGGCGCACTACCCGCTCGAGGCGCTGTACGTCTGCGATCGCTGCTTCGGGCCTCTGGAGGTCGGATACGACCACAGCCGGCTCGGCGGCGACATCGCGGAGCTTCGGCGCCGTATCCAGGGAGGGCCCCAGAACATCTGGCGCTACTCGGACTTTCTGCCCCTGACCGAGGGGCCTCCGGGCCCGTCGGGTCGGTTCGCCTCGCGTGTCGGCCTTCCCGCCGGCTGCACGCCGCTGATCCGAGCCGACAGGCTTGCTAGCAGCCTCGGGCTGCGCGAGGTCTGGGTCAAGAACGACGCCGCGAACCCGACGCACTCCTTCAAGGACCGCGTCGTCTCGGTCGCCGTGTCGCGCGCGCGCGAGCTCGGGTTGGAGACGATCGCCTGCGCCTCGACGGGCAATCTCGCGAACTCGGTCGCCGCGCACGCGGCCGCGCTCGGAATGGACTCCTACGTGTTCATCCCGTCCGACCTCGAGGAGCAGAAGATCCTCGCGACCGGCGTCTACGGCACCCGTGTCGTCGGAGTGGACGGCACCTACGACGACGTCAACCGGCTCTGCACCGAGCTCTGCGCTGAACGCGACTGGGCGTTCGTGAACATCAACCTGCGCCCCTACTACGCCGAGGGCTCGAAGACGCTCGCCTTCGAGATCGCCGAGCAGCTCGGTTGGGAGCTGCCCGACCGCTGCGTGGTGCCGATCGCCTCGGGCTCGCTGTTCACAAAGATCGCGCGAGGCTTCGAGGAGTGGCGCGCGCTCGGGCTGCTCGAGGGCGAACTGCCGCGCATGAGCGGCGCGCAGGCGGAGGGATGTGCGCCCGTCGCGCGGGCATACGCCGCCGGCGAGGAGGTCTGCCGGCCGGTGAAGCCGGACACGATCGCGAAGTCGCTGGCGATCGGCAACCCCGCCGACGGGCCGTACGCACTCGAGCTCGCCAGGGACAGCGGCGGCGGCATCGACGCCGTCAGCGACGAGGAGATCCGCGCCGGGATCACGCTCCTCGCGCAGACCACCGGGATCTTCACCGAGACGGCCGGCGGAGTGACCACGGCGGTGCTCGCGAAGCTCGCAGAACGGGGCGAGATCGACCCCGAGGAGCGTGTCGTGCTGGTTGTCACAGGCGAGGGTCTGAAGACCCTAGACGCCGTCCGCGGCACCTTCGAGACGACGCGCATCGGCGCGAGCGTCGAGGCCTTCGAGGCGGCGCTTGGCGAGGCGGTGCGGGTTTAGTGCCCGCGCTCGTGAAGATTCCGACGCAACTGCGGGCGGCCGCGGGCGGAGACTCCGAAGCGCTCGTCGAGGGGACAACGGTGCAGGAGGTGCTCGAGCAGCTGTTCGTGCGCTATGGCGAGCTACGCGCGCGGATCGCGGACGATGATGGATCGCTACGGCGCTTCGTGAACATCTATCTCGCCGGCGAGGACATCCGCTTCTTGGAAGGACTCGAGACCCCCGTCAGCGACGGCGCCGAGCTCACGATCCTGCCGGCCGTAGCCGGCGGCTGAACGGGCCTGGCCGCCGCGGCCGGAGCGACGCGCACCGAGCCGCTCACGCCGACCGAGGAGACGATTCCCGCGGCGCACAGCGCGCCGACGGTGAGCGCGCGCAGGCGCCTTGGCGTGACCCAGCGCGGCGAGCGCGCAGCCAGCCAGCTGCGGAACCCGGACGCCGCCGAGGCCGCCGCAATTGCGCAGCCGACGCACACGAGGCGAAGGATACCCGCCCGCCGAAGGCCGGCTGCGCGGGCCTAGCGCGGGGCGCCCTGGGAGGATTCGAGCCGTCTGCGGAGCTCCGCACCGCGGCCGGCCGCGACCGCACGCGCCGCACGCTGCTCGGTGAGGTCGAGCCCGCGCGCGCTGGCGAAGTCCAGCAGCTCCTGTCGCTCTTCGCCCTCGCGCGCGGTGCGCAGGAACAGCCAGCAGAACAGCCCGAGCGTGAGCAGGGACTCCTCGACCATCATGATCGCGCCCGCGATGTTCTGGTCGGCCAGCGGGGAGATGCTGTGGAGGGCGTCGCCGTGCAGGTAGAAGGGGTAGAAGACCGTCCCGGACCACAGGAAGATGTTGCCGAGCACCGTCCCCGTCAGCCGCACCGCGACTATGTAGATGAGCCGAGCCAGGTTGCCGAACCAGCTCGGCATCGGCAACGGCCCGAAAAGGCACATCCACATGTTGATCCCGAGCCCCACGAACAGGAAGTGCTCGAGCACGTGCACCGGTGTGTGCCGGAGCGCGGCCTGGTAGAGCGCCGGAGCGTGCCACGCGTACATGTCGATCGCCCATAGCGGGAAGGCGATGAGCGGGTGCGACAGCACGCGCAGTCGGTCGAACAGGCGGATCCGCAGGACCGGTGCGATCAGCGGCCCGGTGAGCCCCAGCACGAGCAGCAGCGCCCCGATGTCTCCGAGCAGGAGGTGCTCGATCATGTGCACGTACAGCAGTTCCTGGCTCGGCTGCCCCAGCCCCGAGAGCGCGAGGGCGATCACCACCACGCCGCCGTAGAAGCAGGCCCGGCGCCAGGCCGGTACCGGATTCCGGCCGCTCGCTAGCGAGCGCGCGCGTTTGGCATAGAGGACCGCGATGAGGGCGAGCGGGCCGAGCGCGTAGACGGAGTCGGGATCCACCGAGACGGCGAGCGGAGCGGCGATCATCTGTCCCCTCAGCCTACGGCAGAGTGGGGCTGGGACGTCCCCCCAAGCGGCGCCGCGCGCGGCCGGCGAGCCGGCGATCGGCCGCGGGACTCAGCGCCGACCGCGTTCCTACCGCGCTCGCCGGCGCTAACGCGATTTCGTCATTTCTTAGCGGCGCTTAGGCTTCGCCTGAGGGCGGCGGTGTTTGCTTTCAGGCATGACCCTCGAGACCCTCACCCGAGCCGCCGCAGTCGATGGCGGCACCGAGCGCTTTGACCCGATCGAGTGCCTCGACCAGCGCGTCCGGCGCGGCGCGGCCAGACGCGAGGCGCTGCGGCCCGGCCGCTACCTCGAGGTGGAGGGGCCAGAGCGGGCGCTGCTGATCCCGCTCGGCCAGGGCGCCCTGCGTATCGGACGTGGCCTCTCGACGGACCTGCACCTCGATGACATGTCCGTCTCGCGGCGGCACGCGATCCTCCTGATCAGCTCCGAGCGCGCGCGCGTGCTCGACGATCGCAGCTCCAACGGCACCTACGTAAATGGGGCGCCCGTGCAGCAGGCCGAGCTCGAGGACGGCGACGTGATCGCCCTCGGACGCTTCCTGCTGCGTTACCTCGAGCTCTAATCCTCCGGGCGGCCGCTTCGGCGAGCCGTCCGGAGGGGAGCCCGAGGGTCCGGTCGAGCCTTCCCGCAACCGCGAGAGCCCGCGTCGCGGCGCACAAGCGCCTCCGCGGGCAACGGCGGTGATAGCATCACGGGCTCGGAGATGGAGTCGATTGCCCGCCACGGGGGTGACGGGCGGCGAGGAGGGGCGGGGTGTACGACGAGGGAAACACGACACGGATGGTTGGCGGGCGCGCGCAGTTGCGGCTCGTGCGCCTGGTATTTGCAGGGCTACTCGCTTGCGCAGCGTTCGCGCTAGCCGCCGCGAGCGCTTCCGCCACCGACGACTCAGGTGGTGCTTTCCAGATTCTCGCACCGGGAGCCCAGGGCAGCTACATACCGGGCCCGTACTCGACCGACCAGGGCGAACTCTACAGCGCGCTCACGCCCAAGGAAGGCAAAGTCACCCAGAGCTTGATCGAAAAAGACTACCTCTCCGAGAAATTCGCCTCGCCGGGTGGCGCGCTACCCGCATGCACGAAAGCGGCGCCAGTCAACTGCGTCGAAAAGCCCAAGCTCGGCCTTGAAATCGATCGCGATAGCCACTACCTCCCACACATCTTCGGCGAAACGCGCGGCAACGCGATGTACGGCTCGGGCTGGGTTGCAGCCAAGGACCGCGGCCTGCTGCTCAAGCTGGGGCTCGGGCCGGCGTTCGTGGCCGCATTGAGCGTGCCGGGGCTGAACGCGTTCGAACTTCTACTCACCAACCGTAGCTTCGCGCCGAGCACCCAGGCCGAAGAATACGTCGGCAACCAGCTAGAAATTCTCAAAAAAGATGGGGCACGCGGAGAACAGGTCATCGAAGACCTCGAAAACTGGGTCGCAGGCGTCAACGCCTACGAGGCAACGCTTCCGCCGAACGACGTAGAAGAAATCGGCAAAACAGTGAACCTCACCGACGCGATCGCGGGGTTCGCCTTCATCGGCTCGATCTTCGGGAACGGCGGCGGCAACGAAGTGAACAACTCGAACTTCCTCGCGAAGCTGGAGAAAAAGTACGGCGAAAAAGCCGGACTTGAAATCTTCCACGACCTGCGCGAGAGCAACGACCCCGAAGCGCCCACGACGGCCACGACGGCGTTCCCCTACGACACGGAACCGACCGGCAAACCGCCTGCGGGCGCGGCAGTGATCGAACCCGGCTCGTTCAGCCAGGGCGTCAAGAAGGCGATGACGGCAGTGCAAGCGTCACGGCGAAAGATGTCGAACTTCCTGCTGGTCGGCTCGGAAAGCACCGCCGCGAAACACTCGATCGCGGTGATGGGGCCACAGCTCGGCTACTTCTACCCGGAGATCGTCTTCCAGGCGGACATGCACGCCCCCGGCCTCGATGCTTCGGGAGTCATCGCGCCGATTTCGCCGTACGTATTCATCGGCAGGGGCCGAGACTTCGCATGGAGCCTCACCAGTGCGAGCAGCGAGAACGAACAGCAGTTCCTGCTGAAACTATGCAGCCACGAAGGCGAAGAAGTGACCCGCTCGGATGAATACTACGAACACGAAAACGAAGCGCACGAAATGGTATGCATGAAGATGAAAACCTTCGATGCAGGAAAAATCGGCGCATCTGGCTCCGAAGGGGCGCACGAGGTGTTCTTCAAAGAAAGCCTCTACGGCCCGGTCAGCGGAACCGTGAAGGTCAACGGCGAACTGTTCGCCGTCTCCATCGACCGGAGCACCCGCGGGCGCGAGCCCGCAGGCGAGCTCGCGTTCAGCGACCTCGACTCAGACCGCGTGCACTCACCGGAACAGTTCTTCGAAGCGGCGAACGAGCTCGAGACGACGTTCAACATGGCCTACGTCGACGAAAAGCACGTTGCCTTCCTCTCGACCGGACGCCTGCCGAAGCTAGCGCCCGAAACCGATCCGGCTCTGCCGACGATCGGGACCGGGCCGTACGACTGGAAAGGCTTCCTGACCCTGGCCGAACACCCGCACGCCATCCTCACCAAAGGCGAGCTCCTGAACTGGAACAACAAGCCGGCGCCGGGATGGGGAGCTGCCTCGAGCACCTATGGCTACGGCCCGATCCACCGCGTGCAGATGTACCGCGGCTTCACGGAAACGATGAAGGAGGAAAACGACGTCTCGATCATGAACAAGGCCGCAACCGAGGATCTGCGCGCGCTCGAGGTCTGGCCCCTGATCGAAAAGGTGCTCGAAGGCGAAAAAGCGCCGAGCAAACTCGCCGAAGAAGCCGTAAAGCTGCTTCCCCCGTGGATCAAGAAAGGCGCGAGCCTCGCCGGCAAGGAAAGGCCGAAGACAGGCTGCTGCAGCGGTCATGGACGCGATCTTCGACCCGGTAGAGGAAACCGTGCTGAAACCGGTGCTCGGCGAAGAACTGCTGAGTGAATTCAAGTCATTCACTTCGATCGACAACAACCGGAACTCCGGCGGCTCGTCATTTGGGGACGGCTGGTACGGATACGTCGACAAGGACCTGCGCTCGCTGCTGAAAGAACCCGTGACGGCACCATACAGTCGCGGTTACTGCGGCAACGGGAGTCTCAAGGAATGCCGGAAAGAACTCTGGGCGACGATTCAGGCGGCGCTCGAAAAAGCGCAGACCGCGCAGGGCGGTGCGGTCCCGAAGAAATGGAAAGCATCGGTCGTGCGGATCGAATTCCCGCCCGGCATCCTCGATGTCACGAAGAAAAAAATGCAGGTCCCGTACACCATGCCTTGGACGAACCGCTCGACGTTCCAGCAGGTGATCGAATTCAGCTCTCACCAGGAAGAATGCCTGGCGGAACCGCTCGCCGAAGCGGCCGAAAACTGCAAACCGTAGGTAGCTGACGCTGGGCGGACCTGCGACGAGGCCCCGAGCTCGGGGGGTTCCGTCGCAGGCGCCGTCCGCCCGCGTGCCTAGCCCGGGGAGCCGGCGAGCTCGAAGGCTGACCCCGGTGAGCTCTTCGGCGAGATCCCACAACAGGCGGCTCGCGACACGCTCATCGCGGGCTGCGCGACTGGGGGAGACCACGCGCGGATGCCCGCGGAACTCGCCGATGCCGTCCGGCCCGACGTAGCTGCCTCCCTGAAGGCCCGGCTCGGTGGCCGCGTACAGAGTTCGGTAATGCGCCCATCGTCGCGCTCTGCGCGACGAGCACGTTCGTCAGCACCATCACGGCCGCGGTCGATGCGCCGGCGCCGCGGCAGTCTGGAGGTTCGTGGCGGCGTAGCCCGGGTGCGCGGCGAGGCTCTTCACGGTCGATCCGCTCCCGCGCAGCCTGCGGTCGAGCTCGAGCGCGAACATCAGGTCGGCAAGCTTCGACTGCCTGTAGGCGCGCCAGCGGCTGTAGCGGCGAAGCGACTGAGGGTCGTCCAGCTTGATTCGGCCCATGCGGTGGGCATTGCTGCTCAGGGTGACGACGCGGGCGTCCTCGTGGTCCTGCATCAGCGAGATCAGTCGGCCGGTCAGCGCGAAGTGCCCGAGCAGGTTGACGCCCAGCTGCAGCTCGAACCCGTCAGCGGTCTCGCGTCGCGGCGGTGCCATCACCCCGGCGTTGTTGATCAGCAGGTCGACGCCATCCTGCTCCGCGGCGAACCGCTCAGCGAAGCGCTCAACCGACGCGAGGCTCGCGAGGTCGAGCTCGGACAGCTCGTGTTTGGCGGCGGGGCCGGCTAGCTGGACCTCCGCGAGTGCAACGGTGCCCTTCTCGAGATCCCGGCAGGCGAGCACCACACGCGCCCCATGGCTCGCGAGCTCGCGTGCGGTCGCGAGGCCGAGGCCGCTGTTGGCGCCCGTGACGATCGCGGTGCGCCCGCTCTGATCGGGGATCCGCTCGCGAGTCCAGCGTTCTGCCATCGTGGCGGCATTATGGCGCTCGCGTGCCGCCGAGCCTGGGTGTCGCGTAGGCGCGCAGCGTGCAGACCGCGCCTCACGACCTGCGGTCCGCTGCGTGCCATAAGCGTGAGCTATGACGTCTCGTTGTAATGTTATGCGCGAGGGGTCCCGCTACCCCCTTGCAGGGCCCCGAGGGAGGGGCCGCTCCGGTTTGCTCCCCTGCGCGTAGCCCCCCGTCTGAGCGCGCGGGGGCGATGCTCGGAGCGCCGGAGCGGTCTCCGCCGCCAGCTCGGCCGCGGCGCGTTCAGCCGCGGCGAGCGGCTGCGGCGGGGCGCTAACGCCTGCTCGAGGGGCCGGGGAAGAGGTTCTCCCCCGAGATCGGCTCGTGGTGCCGGGCCTTCCGGGCGACGACGACCGCCTGACGGAAGAGTCGCGCGAACTCGCGCGCGCTGCCACGGCTTTCGTCGAAGCCGATCGCCTGGCTCGAGCCCTCGCAAACCCCGATCGACGGCCCCGGGGAGGGAGACGGTTCGCCGCATCCAAGGAAGCTGTCCGTCGCGCTGAAGCTCCAGCCGCGATGCCGCCCCGGGCCGGTGATCGTGAAGCTGTAGGTGGGGCCCTCCCGCTGTGCGGGCGCGCCGTACAGCCAGCTGGGTGGCGTCGGGAAGTAGGAGACGCTGACCGCGCCGAGGAATCGGCGCGTACTGGTCAGCGTCAGCTCATAAGCTCCGAACCACGGCACGTAGCCCCACGGACGCGAGCGGTAGAAGACGTCGAGCGCGCGCGTGTTGCAGCAGCGCTTCGAGATGATGGCGCCCGTCTGCTCCGAGCGCGCCAGCCTGCGCGCGTCCGCGCGCACGAGTCCCACGAGCTCGCGCGCCGCGCGTGCCATCGTCCGCCCAAGCGGACGCTGGGCGGCGGCGGGCTGCGCGCACACCGCGCCCCCGCAGACAGCGGCGCTGCACACCGTCGCTATCCCCGCCACCCGGCTCATGGGGTTGGCACTGTAGCCGGCGCCGAGAACGGCGCGAACGAGCGCCGCCGCAAGCCGCGCAGAAACGCCGCAATTTACGGACTTCCGCCCGGACGATGTCTGCCGCGCCGGCTAGGGTGGCACCTCGGCCCGGCCCTCACGCTTCGGCTCAACCGTGCCCGCGCCCTATCTGCCAACAGGCCCAAGCTCCACCCGTGCGCCCTCATGCATGCGTGCGCCCATGCCCGTGCTCGCCCGTAGGCGGCGAGGGCGTTCGCTCGTGCTCGCGATAGCCGGCGTGCTGATCTTCGCGCTAACGGTCGTCCTGGCGACGGTGCAGCCAGCCGCAGCCGCGCCCCGGCACCACCCGAAGACGCACCGAGTGAGCCATCGACGCAGGCACGGCAGGCGACGCGTGGCGCTGTGCCCACGCAAGCCCCGCTCGCACGCAGGCAGAAACCGAAAGCATCATGGAGTCCGCGCGCGTCATCGCCGCCACGTCCGCCGCGCCCGGAAGCGCGTGAGCTGCGAGAAGCGCCCGGCCCACAAGCGCCACCACTCACGCCCGGCGCGTCACTCCCACGCCGTCCGACCGGCACAGAAGCACACGCCGAGCATGAGCGCTCCGAGCACTCACAGCCAGCAGCCACCCGCCAGCCCGGGCGTCGCCCAGAGCAGCGCGACTTGCACCGGTGCCGGGCTTACGCCCACCCCGGAAAACATCGCCAGTGTGCGTGCTGCGACCTTGTGCCTGATCAATCGCGAACGCTCAGCGCACGGCGAGGCCGCGCTACAACCCAATACCGACATGCAGCAGGCGGCCCAGAGCCACGCCGAAAGCATGGCCGGCGGCGGCTACTTCGAACACACCGGCCCCGGGGGGGCCACGGTGCTCGAACGCCTCAAAGCGTCGGGATACCTCGGCGGCAACGCCATGTCCTACGAAATCGGGGAGAACATCGCCTGGGGAAGCCTTCAGGACGCCTCGCCGGCGACGATCGTGGCCGCGTGGATGGCCTCGCCGGGCCATCGCTCGAACATCCTCAACCAAGACTTCCGCGACACCGGCATCGGCATCTCGCCAAGGCTCCCGGGATCCTTCGGGATCGGGGAAGCCGGCGCGATGTACACGCAGGACTTCGGCGTCGTCACCTAGCGGCCGCGGCCCGAAGTGTCGGCCACCGCACGCCGACGTAGCAGACAGTCCGCGCGAGAGACGGGCGGCGAGGGTGGGCGGTCAGCCGAACCCGGCTAAACCTCAGCCGAGCCTACGCCAAGAACCCGACGCCCGGGTCGCCGAAGCGCTCGAGAAGCGCCTCCACCACGAACGCTGCCGCGGCGAAGACTTCAACTCCACGGCGGACTCGGCGCACGAGCGTACGCGGGAATTTCAAGAGTCGTGTCATCGTCACACGAACTCTATAAGTGCGGTAGGCGGAAAAGTGGCCCGCTCCCTTGAATGTTGGCCGTGAGCGAGACCGGAGCGGCTCGCCGGAGCGAGCTGGTCACGCACTCGCAGCATCCCGTCGCGCCCGGCCCCGCAGGGTCTGCAGGCGCCGCGGCACCGCAGGTGCCGGCGGGAGCCAAGGGTCCGACGTAGTGCAAGCCCTGGTCCGGGTCGCGAGCGCGCCGGAATGCGACGAATATGAAACCCGAAGGCAAATGCTACGTGGCGATCGCCATCGCGTTTCTTCCGGAAGGAGACAAGGTCATAAGCGGCGGTGCGGAATTCGCCGGTATCGTGTTCGACACGATCTCTGCCGCCGATGAAGCGGGCGACGGATGGGAGGTCGGCGCGTTCGGTACGAAAGAATTCGGCGCGGTCCGGGCGTTCGCATACTCCTTCAGGGAAGGTGAAGGTATCGCTCCCCTCAACACCGCGGGTAAGACCGACTCACTCAGAGTGTTCAAAATCGGCATCGCCGCTTTGACGATCAGGCACTGACAACAAGGCGCGCTTGTTGAAGTCGCGCCGGATGCCTGAAACCGTTGAAAAGGCGGTCCGGCGCGCCGAAGCGATCAATGAGACGGCGCGCGGGGGATTGGGCCACCTCCCTGCCGTGGGCGATCGCGGGATCCCGCACGTTTACACGAACCGGTAGCCTTCCGGTGTGATTCACGATCTCCTCGGCTGCGAGCCCACGGTGACGAGCGGCCGTCGACGAGATCAGCTATGAGACACATGAAGTCGGGGCTAGCAGTCGCAGCCTTGGTGCTGGTGCCGTTGTGTGGATGCGGGTCGATTAGCTCGTCGGCTAGCTCTAACTTGGATGTCCGACAAACCCAACGCGCGATAGCGAGCCAGTTCCTTCGGAGGACTCGGGCGCCCGCCCTCGTCCTGTGTCCGCGGGCGATTCCCAGAAAAGCCGGGTACTCGTTCACGTGCACCGCAAGTCTCGCGGTCGGGACGGCGACGGTGAGCGTCACTGAGACGAATCGCTCGGGACAGCTCAAGTACACGAGCAAACGCGCTGTTGTCTTACTCGACATTCCGAAAGTCGAGACCGCCCTCCGGGAATCAATCGCGGCGCAAAAACACCTCGCCGCAGCAGTGACGTGTCCTGCATACGTCCTTCAAGAGGAAGGCCTCGTGTTTACATGCACCGCTGCCGTGAAAGGTCAGGCGACGATCTACCCCTACGCGGTGACTGAGGTCACAGGTACCGGAAAGGTACGCTTCATCGGCCGATGAGCGGATAGCGAGAGGGGACGCTCTCGTGAGGCTCCGGATATCCGCCGATGCGCGGACAGCGAGATATGCGAGTTTGCCGGAAAATCGCGCCCTGGAGGAGTGAATGAGGCAGAAGAGATAGACCGGGGTAGATGCGCTGGAGAGCTTCGCCGCGGCGCTCCGAGTTTGCTCGACGGCCCGACGCCCGAGGCATTCGGAGGGGGTGCCGATGGCAGACTTCCAACTCGCCGAGCGGTGCCGTATTGTCGGTTGTGTGCCAGGGGCTTCGGGGAGACGCATCATCTTCGCGTCGGCCCTGGCCCTCGTTTTAATGTCAGCGACTGCGGTAGCCGTCAGCGGGGCCAAGGTGCTACGTCCAATCGAGGTCGTGCTGGGTTCGGCGGAATTCGCGAAGCCGGATGGCGAAGGCTGGGGCACCTCAAAGCCGCCGAAGATCTTCAACGGCGGCGATCCGAGTGGCCTTGTCAGTCATATCCGCTGGGCCAGCTGGGGTGGGGCGACCGCGATCGGATATGGCCGCAACGCAATCTTCAAGCCGGGAGGTGGCTACTACACGCAGCTCGCAACGATCGAGCTGCGCGCCTAACACCTTGGGAAATGCAGCTCCCGTGGCCCGCGCGCCTACACGCAGCTCGCCTACCGCGTCCCGGCGCGCCCCGGTGCACCGTTAGAGCCACGCTGGCACCTCTGGTCTGAAGCGAAGAGCGTCTGCAGGCGCGGCTTCTGAGGCCCATTCGGGGCCCCTCATGCCTCCCGATACCCCACACCCGCTGATTGGCAGGAGAATCGAGAAATTGCGGTGCGGTGGCGGCCAGTAGCGTTGGCGCGTGTCGTCTGCTGGACAGGCGCATCGGCAGCCGCTGACAGGGGTCACCATCGTGATCTGACAAGGCCCGCTGATTCCGCCGGCTTGAGATATGCCGATATCGGTATATGATTGAGCCATGGCACGAGCAGCGACGACGTCGGACGTCTTCAACGCGATCGCCGAGCAGCAGCGTCGGGAGATCCTGATGCTGCTGCGGGCGGGTGAGGGGCCGGTGACCGAGTTGGCCCAGGAGCTGGGGATGACCCAGCCGGGGGCGTCCAAGCACCTACGGGTGCTCCGGGAGGTCGGACTGGTGCGGGACCGCAAGGCGGGCAAGCAGCGCCTGTACGGCCTTGATGCCCGCGGGCTGCGACCGGTTCACGCGTGGACCGGCGGGTTCGAGCGGTTCTGGAACGAGAGCTTCGACCGGCTGGAGGAGTACGTGCAGGACCTCACGCAGGCAAGGCAGTCGGAGTAGCTGATGAGCGCGACGGGACGAGGAGCGCCGGCGCAGCCCGCGACGGCCGGCCGCGAGATCGTGGTCTCCCGGGTCATCAATGCCCCACGGGAGCGGGTGTTCGAGGCGTTCACCGAGGTGCGGCACCTGTCGCGGTGGTGGGGACCGGAGGGGTTCACCACCACCACGCGGGCGTTCGAGTTCCGCGTCGGCGGGGAGTGGGACTTCGTGATGCACGGACCGGACGGGACGGAATACCAGGAGTGGATCTGCTGGACGGAAATCGCCCCGCCGGAGCGGATCGCGCTGCTGCACGGTGAGTCCCGGGGCGACCCGAAAGCCTTCGAGTCGGTCTTGACGTTCGCGCCCGACGGCGTGGCGACCCGGATCGAGATGCGCGCCGTGTTCCCCACCAAGGAGCTTCGCGACGAGGCGGTCGAGAAGTACCACGCGATCGAGGGCGGCCAGCAAACCCTGAGCAAGCTGGCTGCCTACGTCATCGAGATTGTTCGGAAGGGAGTTGAGGACTGATAGCCGGGAAGGTGTTCTTCAGCGTGACCATGTCGCTGGATGGGTTCATCGCGCCCGAGGGGCGCATGGACGACCCGGGTGGGCCGCGGGCGCAGTGGATGGAACTCCAGCAGTGGATATTCCCGCAGCGGTTCTTTCGGGAGAACCCCGACGCGCCCGGGCCGATTCGAACGGCCGACCTCTCGCTCCGGAGGCGAGCGCTCTATCCACTGAGCTACGGGCGCCTAGAGCCGGAGTCTACGGCTCTGAGCGTCGCCGCTAGCGCTGCTCGCGCGGCCGCGGGGTAGTCCCGACTCCGTCGCGCGCTGCGCATAGGATTCGCCGGAAGCGCAGAGCAAGTGGCAGCGAGACGTCGGGGTGGAGAGACGTGGCTGTTGCCCCACACCTGAAAACAGGAGGGCAGGCTAGTGACCGAACTGAAGCCGTCGTTCCTCGCAGCCGCGGCGATCGCGGCCTGTCTGGCGGCGAGCCCCGCGCTCGCGCAGCCCGCGGGACCGCCGAACCCCTGCAACATCCTTCATCCGTCGAAGGTCGCGGGGGCATTCCACCAAGCCGCGGCGCCGGCCTCGCACCTGACGGTGCGCCATGAACTGGGCAAGACCTTCAGGACCTGCACCTGGGGCAAGACGGGGCGCACGTTCTCGATCACGACGGGGCCGCGGTACACGGTCGGGGGCTTCGGTGCCCCTCCCGGCACCATCACGACGCACCCCGTGCTTGGTTTCGGCCCGGACAGCTACTACTCCCACGATGACAACCCGAAATTCGAGTACGCCGACGTGTTCTTCATGCACGGCCCGTTCTCCGGCGATGTCCACACCAACGGAAAGCTCCCGTTCGCAGACATCCTTGCCCTAGCGCGGCTCGTCTACAAGGCCGACGGGTAGGCGCGGGCCCTAACGCCGAGAGCCCCCAGCGGAGCCTGCCTCAGGCTGCCCCGAGTTGCACGCCAATCAGCGCTGCGATCGCACCGAAGCAGACGAGATGCTCGCGCAGGACGGTCCGCGCAAGCTCGCTCTGGCGCGCTGAAGCATCCGAGCGGGTGCCGAGGCGCACGGCGCTCGGGACGGTGTGCGCACCCGCCAGCAGAACCGGCACGAGCACCAGCGCGAGCGAGCTCCAGCGCACCCAAGGGGCATAGTCGGCGTCGGCGAGCTCAAGTGCGACCGCTGCGATCGTCGCGAGCATCGCCGCGGCGACGAGGCGATTCATCGGCCGTGCCGCGGTCGTCACACGCGCGTAGTAAGCCGCGATCGAGCCGAGCACGCGCTCGGGGGCCTCACCGGCGCGATGAGCGAGCATCTGCACGTCGAACATCAGGTCGAACCACAGCACCGCCAGCAAGAAGCCCGCACCTGCCGTCACGAAGGCGCTCATCGACTGGCCTAGGCGCCGATGCGCCGCCGGACACTCACGGTCGGCAACTCTAACCGCGCCCTGAAGCGCCTGCCCGTCCACACCGGGAGCGCCAACGCACCGGCCGCGCGGCTACCTTCCATGGGGTGGACCTCTCGATCTTCTTCGCCGGCACCGCCGGATCCGTGCCGAGTGCGCGCCGGGGCCTGCCCGCGCTGCTCGTTCGACGGGGCGGGGAGCGCCTGCTGTTCGACTGCGGCGAAGGCACCCAGAGACAGCTGCTGCGCTCGGTCGGGCTCGCCGATCTCGACGCGGTCTTCATCACGCACTTCCACGCCGACCACTGGCTGGGGCTCCCTGGGATGCTCAAGTCCTTCGCGCTGCGTGATCGCACGCAGCCGCTGACCGTCTACGGCCCGCGCGGCCTGAACGCGCTGATGGACGCGATGCGGATCATCTACGGTCGCCTGCCGTACGCGTTCGAGCTGCACGAGCTCGAGCCGATGGAGGCGGTCAGCGGCGACGGCTACGAGGTGGTGGCGATTCCCGTCGAGCACAGCCGCGAGAACTGCCTCGGCTACGCGCTCGTCGAGGACGGGCGCCCCGGCGAATTCGACCCCGAGGCCGCCCAGCAGCTGGGGATCGCGCCCGGAGCGGACTTTGGACGACTGCAGCGCGGGGAGACGGTCGGGGGAGTGCGCCCGGAGCAGGTGATGGGCCAGGCGCGGCAGGGGCGCAAGCTCGTCTACTCCGGCGACAGCGCGCCGTGCGAGGCGCTTGCGCTGGCTGCCCACGAGGCCGACGTGCTGGTGCACGAGGCGACCTTCGCGGAGGAGGAGGCGGAGCGGGCGCGTGAGACCAGTCACAGCACCGCGCGCCAGGCCGCAGAGCTCGCGCGCGACGCGCACGTCCGCCTGCTCGCGCTCACGCACGTCTCGAGCAGGTACGTCGGCAGCGAGCTGCGCGATGAGGCATGCGCGGTGTTCGCCGCGACCGTCGCGCCGCGCGATTTCGACACGATCGAGGTGCCGTTCCCCGAGCGCGGCCCGGCCCGACTCGTGCGCTGGTCAGAGCGCCAGGCCGCCGAGCGCGAGGGGTCCGGCGCGGACGCGACGGAGACGCGCGCGGGAGGGCGCGAGGCGGTCGCCTCCAGCTGATACATTCGCCAGAAGTCCTTTAACCCGGTCCCGAGAGGCCAGGAAGGAAAAGGTTGCACGCGAACGAGAAGGTCGTCCTCCGCGAGGATGAGATGAGGCGCGCTCTGACGCGCGTCGCACACGAGATCCTCGAGCGCAACGCAACCGCGGCCGCGCCCGCACTCGTAGGGATCCACCGTCGCGGCGCGATCCTGGCGGACAGGTTGCACGTGCTGTTGGAGGAGCTCCTCGGCGAGGAGATCGCGCTCGGCGATCTCGACATCGGCTTCTACCGCGACGACGTGGGCACGCGCACGGACGCGCCGGTGCTGCACGCCTCGCACATCGACTTCGACGTCAGCGGCCTCACCGTGGTGATCGTCGACGACGTGCTCTTCACCGGGCGCACCGTGCGAGCCGCGATCGAGGCGCTCTTCGCCTACGGCCGTCCCGAGCGCGTGCAGCTGGCGGTGCTCGCCGACCGCGGCCACCGCGAGCTGCCCATCCGCCCCGATTACGTCGGCAAGAACCTGCCCACCTCGCGCTCCGAGCACGTCCGCGTGCGCGTCCGCGAGCTCGACGGCGTCGATGAGATTACGATCGTCGCCGACGCAGCGCCGGGGTTGACGCCGTCGCTGGAGGCGAGCGCGTGAATCACCTTCTGTCCATCGAGGAACTCGACAGGGAGGCAATCGAGCGGATCGTCGCGCAGGCAGAGCGCTTCGCCGAGGTCACCGCGCGCGAGATCAAGACGGTGCCGGCGCTGCGCGGGAGGATGGTGCTCAACCTCTTCTACGAGGCATCCACGCGCACGCGCAGCTCGTTCGAGCTCGCCGCCAAGCGCCTCTCGGCGGACGTCGTGAACTTCGCGGCGAGTGGCTCGAGCGTGGAGAAGGGCGAGTCGCTGAAGGACACGGTGCTCACGCTAAGCGCCCACAAGCCCGACGCAATCGTGCTGCGCACGCCGTGGGCGGGCGCCGCGGAGCTCGTCTCGCGCTGGTGCAGCGCGGCGATCGTGAACGCCGGCGACGGCAAGCACGAGCACCCCACTCAGGCGCTGCTCGACGTGTACACGCTGCGGCGCCACCTCGGGCGCATCGACGGCGCCTCGATCTGGATCGTCGGCGACGTGGCACATTCGCGCGTGGCGCGCTCGAACATCCTCGCGTTCAAACGCATGGGCGCCCACGTGACGCTCGCGGGGCCGCCGACGCTGATCCCGCGTGACATCGAGCAGCTCGGCTGCGATGTGCGCTACACCCTCGATGATCTCGGGGAGGCGGACGTGGTGTACGCACTGCGGATGCAGCGCGAGCGCATGAGCGAGGCATGGGTGCCCTCGTTGCGCGAGTACGCCAGCTGGTACCAGGTGAACGCGCGCCGGCTGCGCCCGCGCCAGCTGCTGATGCACCCCGGGCCGGTGAACCGCGGTGTCGAGCTCTCGGGCGAGGTCGTGGACTCGCCGCAGGCGGTGATCACCGCACAGGTCGAGGCGGGCGTGGTGGTGCGCATGGCGGTCCTCTACGAGCTGCTCGCGACCCCTCGCGCGAGGGCGGATGTCGAGCACATCGCCCCGAGCGCCGCCGTTGCCGAGGGGCAGCCGGCGTGAGCGCCATCGAGCGCATGAGCGGGGGCGCCGGCCAGCCTGCTCGCCTCCTGCTGCGCGACGTGCGCGCGCTCGATCCGCGCGAGGGCGTGGACGCGCGGCTTGACGTGCGCGTAAGCGAGGGCGTCATCAGCGAGCTCGCCGACGCGGGCACCCTCGAGCCGGTCGAGGACAGCGAGGAGGAGGTCCTCGAGGGCGAGGGCCGCATGGCGCTGCTGCCGGCGTTCTTCGACCCCCACGTCCATCTGCGCACTCCCGGGCAGGAGCACAAGGAGGACCTCGACAGCGGCACGCGCGCAGCGGCCGCAGGCGGCTTCTGCGGCGTGATCGCGATGCCCAACACGGACCCCGTGCTCGACTCCGCGCCGCTGCTGGGGTCGCTGCGCGAGCAGGCAGCGCGCGAAGCGCACGTGCCGGTGGGCTTCCTCGCGGCGATCACGCGCGGGCTGCACGGCGAGCAGCTCAGCGAGATGGCCGAGCTCCGCGAGCACGGCGCGCTTGGCTTCAGCGACGACGGCGAACCGGTCGCGAGCGCCGGCACGCTGCGCAAGGCGCTCCAGTACCAGCGCCTGTGCGGCGGGGTACTCGCCCTGCACGAGGAGGATCGCTCGCTCTCACGCGGAGGCTCGATGCACGAGGGGCGCTGGAGCGCGGCTCTCGGCGTCGGCGGCATCCCCACCGTGGCGGAGTCCACGATGCTCGCGCGCGACGCCGAGCTCGCGGGATATGAGGACGCACGCGTGCACTTCCTGCACCTCAGCTGCGCGGCGTCGGTCGAGGCGCTCGCGGCTGCCAAGGCGCGCGGCTGGCGCGTGAGCGGTGAGGTCACCCCGCACCACCTGCTGCTGAGCCACGAGGCCGTGAGGAGCCTCGACACGCGCATGAAGATGCACCCGCCGCTAACGGCCGAGGAGGACCGCTTGGCGCTCGTCGCGGCGCTCCGCGAGGGCACGATCGACTGCGTCGCGACCGACCACGCTCCGCACGCGCGCGAGGAGAAGGAGGTCCCGTTCGAGCAGGCACCGATGGGCACCACGGGGCTCGAGACCGCGTTCGCAGCGCTCTACGGCGGCCTCGTCCTGCCGGGCGTGCTGGCACTCGAGGCGCTCGTCGAACGCATGAGCGCCGGCGCCGCGCTGTACGGGCTGCCGTTGCCGCAGATCCGCGAGGGCGCGAGCGCGAACCTCGTGCTCGTCGATCTCGAGTGCGAGTGGATCGCGGGCGAGCACGGCTGGGAGAGCCGCTCAGACAACTGCTGCTTCGCCGGGCGACGGCTGCGCGGACGCGTGTTGGCGACGCTCGCTGCAGGCGCGCTCGCACATCGGGACAGGACGCTCGCTACGACCGGGCTGACGCCGTCGGTGGGCGCCTGATGGGCCTGCTCTCGCGCGAGCGCGCCGTCCTCGTCGTGGTGGACGTGCAGGAGGCATTCCGCCGCTACGAGGTCTTCGAGCGCGTGGCGCTCGCCGCGGGCAGGCTCGTGGAGGCGGCCCGGATACTCGAGCTCCCGGTGATCGCGAGCGAGCAGTACCCGCGCGGGCTCGGGCACACCGCCCCCGAGGTCGGCCTCGGCGAGCAGCAGCTGATCGAGAAGAGCGTCTTCTCGGCGGTGCGCGCGGACGGATTCGACCTGCACGGCCGCGAACAGGCGATCGTGTGCGGAATCGAGACGCACGTTTGCGTGAGCCAGACCGTGCACGACCTGCTTGCGAGCGGGGTGGAAGTGCACGTGCCCGCGGACGCGGTGGGGTCGCGACACGAGCTCGACTACGAGCGCGGACTCGAGCGCATGGCGCGCGCGGGCGCGGTCATCGGCACCGTCGAGGCGGCGCTCTTCGAGCTGCTCGAGCGCGCCGGGACGCCGGAGTTCAAGGCAGTGCAGAAGCTGATCCTATGAGCGCCCGTGATGAGGGATACGTGCTGCTCGAGGACGGCACACGCTTCGACGGCGAGCTCTGCGCGGCCTCCGGCCACGCCGTCGGCGAGATCGTCTTTACGACCGGGATGGCGGGCTACCAGGAGTCCGTAAGCGACCCCTCCTTCGCCGGCCAGCTGATCGTCTTCACCTATCCCCACATCGGCAATTACGGCGCCTCGGCGCAGGCGATGGAGTCAGAACGCGCGTGGGCGCGCGCGGTGATCATGCGCGAGGCGTGCAACCGCGAGGACGCGCCCTCCGCCGAGCGCGGCTGGCTCGACTGGCTGCGCGACTGCGGCGTGCCAGCGATCAGCGGGCTCGACACGCGCTCGCTGGTCCAGCACATCCGCCAGGCCGGCTCGATGCGCGGCGGCCTGTTCGCAGGGGAGATGTCCGAGCGCGAGGCGCGCGAGCTGATCGACGCCGAGCCGGCGATGGCCGGGCAGGACCTGGCGAGCCTCGTCAGCCCGCGGGAGGTAAGCCGCCACGGCGCCGGCGATGGCCCGCGGATCGCCGTGCTCGACACCGGCATCAAGGCCTCGATGGTGCGCGAGCTGCATCGCCCGCGGGATGCGCGTCTCGCTGCACCCCTGCGCGACCAGCGCGCAGGAGATCCTCGCGGAGGACCCCGACGCGGTCTTCCTCGCCAACGGCCCCGGCGACCCCGCGGCGCTCGCCGACATCGTCCAGACGGTGCGCGAGATCGTCGGACGCAAGCCCGTCTGGGGCATCTGCCTCGGCCACCAGCTGCTTTGCCGCGCTGTTGGCCTCGATACCTACAAGCTGCCGTTCGGCCACCGCGGCGCGAACCACCCGGTGCGCGACCTGCAGACCGGCAGGGTCGAGATCACCTCGCAGAATCACGGCTTCGCGGCGCTCGCGCCCGCCGGAGCGCGCACGATCCCCCAAGACGAGCCGGTTCGCTGGGAGACGGACTTCGGCGCCGCCGCGCTCTCCCACGTGAACCTCTACGACCGTACCGTCGAGGGCCTTGAGCTGCTCGACGTGCCCGGCGGTGCGGTCCAGTACCACCCCGAGGCGGGACCGGGACCGCACGACAGCCTGTATCTGTTCGACCGCTTCCTCCAGCGCATCGGCTAGCGGGCAGATGCCCCGGCGCGAGGACATCCACAAGATCCTGATCCTCGGGTCGGGGCCGATCGTGATCGGCCAGGCGGCAGAGTTCGACTACTCCGGCGTGCAGGCCTGCAAGGTCCTGCGCGAGGAGGGCTACGAGGTCGTGCTCGTCAACTCCAACCCCGCGACGATCATGACCGACCCCGAGCTCGCGGACGCGACCTACATCGAGCCGCTCCTGCCGGGACCCGTCGCGCAGGTGATCGCGCGCGAGCGCCCCGACGCGCTGCTCGGGACGCTCGGCGGGCAGACCGCGCTGAACCTCTCCAAGGCGCTGCACGACGACGGCACGCTAGAGCGCTTCAGCGTCGAGCTGATCGGCGCCAACTACGAGGCGATCGCCTGCGCCGAGGACCGCGAGCGCTTCGGCGAGGCCATGGCGGACGCCGGCCTGCGCATGCCGCGCAGCGCGATCGCGACCAGCAGCACGGAGGCGCTGCGGCGCTGCCCGAGTCGGCCTGCCGTGCATCGTGCGCCCGGCCTACACGCTCGGCGGGCGCGGCGGCGGGATCGCGCGCACGCGCGAGGAGTTCGAGCGGATCGTCGCGCACGGCCTCGAGGCCTCGCCGATCGGACAGGTGCTGCTGGACGAGTCCGTCATCGGCTGGGGCGAGTTCGAGCTCGAGGTGATGCGCGACTGCGCCGACAACGTCGTGATCGTGTGCTCGATCGAGAACGTGGACCCGATGGGCGTCCACACGGGCGACTCGGTCACGGTCGCCCCGCAGCAGACGCTCAGCGACCACCTCTACCAGCGGCTGCGCGACCAGGCGATCGCGGTGATCCGCGCGGTCGGCGTCGAGACCGGCGGCTCGAACGTCCAGTTCGCGGTCAACCCCGAGACCGAGGAGATCCTCGTGATCGAGATGAACCCGCGCGTCTCGCGCTCCTCCGCGCTGGCCTCCAAGGCGACCGGCTTCCCGATCGCGAAGATCGCCGCGCGGCTGGCCGTCGGCTACCGCCTCGACGAGATCGCCAACGACATCACCGGCGTGACGCCCGCGTGCTTCGAGCCGACGATCGACTACGTCGTCGTGAAGTGGCCGCGCTTCGCGTTCGAGAAGTTCCCCGACACCGACACGACGCTGTCCACGCACATGCGCTCGGTCGGCGAGGTGATGGCGATCGGGCGCACCTTCAAGCAGGCCTTCGCGAAGGCGCTGCGCTCGCGCGAGCTCGACAAGCCGCCCTCGGTGAGCGAGGCTCCGAGGAGGAGCTGCTGGACGCCGTCGCGATCCCGGGCCCCGAGCGCTTCGAGATGCTGCTCGAGCTGCTGGCCGCGGCGTCAGCGTGGAGCGCGCGCACGAGGCCACGCGCATCGACCCCTGGTTCCTGCGCGAGCTGCGCGAGCTGGCGCGCGCCCCGCACGCGCCCTTCGCGGGCGAGCGCTCGTTCCGCTCGGTCGACACCTGCGCCGCCGAGTTCCCCGCGCGCACCCCCTACTACTACTCGGGCTGGGAGCGCCGCGCCGCGCACGAGGTGCGGCGCGGCGAGCGCGAGTCGGTCGTGATCCTCGGCGCCGGCCCCAACCGCATCGGCCAGGGCATCGAGTTCGACTACTGCTGCGTCCATGCCGCCATGACCGTGCGCGAGTCCGGCCGCGACGCGGTGATGATCAACTGCAACCCGGAGACGGTCTCGACCGATTACGACACCTCCGACCGCCTGTACTTCGAGCCGCTGACGCTCGAGGACGTGCTCGCGGTGGTCGAGCAGGAGCGCCCTCTGGGGGTGATCGTGCAGTTCGGCGGCCAGACCCCGCTGAAGCTCGCCTCCGGCCTCGAGCAGGCGGGGGTTCCGCTGCTGGGCACGAGCGTCGAGGCGATCGACCTGGCCGAGGACCGGGCCCGCTTCGGCGCGCTGCTCGACGAGCTCGGCTACAAGGCGCCGCCGTACGCCAGCGCCTCCTCGGTCGAGGAGGCCCTGGCCAGCGCCGAGACGGTCGGCTTCCCGCTGCTCGTGCGCCCCTCCTATGTGCTCGGGGGGCGGGCGATGGAGATCGTCTACTCGCAGGATGACCTGGCCGGCTACCTGCGCCGCGAGGCGGCGACGGCGGCGCGATCTACCTCGACCGCTTCCTCGAGGACTCGCTCGAGGTGGACGTGGACGCCCTCTGCGACCGCGAGCAGGTCTGGATCGGGGGCATCATGCAGCACGTCGAGGAGGCCGGGGTGCACTCCGGCGACAGCGCCTGCGTGCTGCCCCCGCACTCGCTGGGGGAAGAGATGCTCGACCAGATCCGCGCCGCCACGCGCGACATCGCGCTGGCGATCGGGGTCGTCGGGCTGCTCAACGTCCAGTTCGCGATCCACGCCGGGGAGCTGTACGTGATCGAGGCCAACCCGCGCGCCTCGCGCACGGTGCCGTTCGTCTCCAAGGCGGTCGCGGTGCCGCTGGCGAAGCTCGCCTGCCGGATCATGCTCGGCGAGAAGATCGCCTCCTTCGGCCTGCCGGCCGAGCGCCAGGGCCTGGGCTTCGGCACCACGTGTCCGTCAAGGAGGCGGTGCTGCCGTTCGACCGCTTCGAGGGCTCCGACGCGCTGCTGGGCCCGGAGATGCGCTCGACCGGGGAGGTGATGGGCATCGCCCGCGACTTCCCGACCGCCTTCGCCAAGGCCCAGGCCGCCGCCGGGGTGCCGCTGCCGCGCAGCGGGACCGTCTTCATCACCGTCACCGACGAAGACAAGACCGCTGCCGCCGGGATCGCCCAGACGCTGCACGACAACGGCTTTCGCATCCTCGCCACGCGCGGCACCGCCCAGGCGATCGCGCGCATGGGCGTGCCGGTGCAGCCGCTGAACAAGCTCGGGGAGGGCTCCCCGCACGTGCTCGACTGGATCGAGCGGGGGGAGGTGGACCTGGTCGTCAACACGCCCACGGGCGTCGGCGCCCGCAGCGACGGGCACGAGATCCGCCGGGCCGCCGTGGCGCACGGGATCCCGTGTCTGACGACGCTCGCCGCCGGTGCCTCGGCGGCCCGCGCGATCGCCCGCGCCGAGCGCGACGGCGAGCCCGAGGTGCTGTGCCTGCAGGAGCTTCACCGCGAGCCACGCGAGCCCGGGAGCGGGCGTCCCCCACCGACGCGACCCTCTCCCGCGGGGCCGGCGTGGCGTGAGCTGGAGCCGCGGCGACCGCGAAACCCGAACGCCGATCGCTGGAGGTCGCCGCCAACGAGAGGCTCGGGGCCTACCGGCTGCTGCGCGTGCTCGACCCCGGCGGCGACTGCGCCCCCGGGGCAGTTCGCCATGCTCGCCGCCGAGCACCGCTGGGGAGGCGGCCAGGACGAGCGTCCGTTCCTCGCCCGCGCGCTCTCGCCGGCGCGCACAGCGGCGAGGAGGCCCACTTCCTGCTCGAGGACGTCGGCCCCGGGACGCGGCGGCTGTGCGAGCTGCAGCCCGGCGAACGGGTGCTCAGCGCTCGGGCCCCTGGGACGCGGCTTCAGCCCGCCGCGCGGGGACGGCGGGCGCTGCTGGTCGGGGGCGGGGTCGGGATCGCGCCGCTGATGATCCTGCAGGACCGCTCGCGGACGACACGGACGCTGCTCGGCTTCCGCGACGGGGAGCGGGCCCGGGCGGCCGAGCTGCTCGAGGTCCGCGTCGCCACCGACGACGGCTCCGTCGGGCACCGGGGAACGGTCACCGAGCTGCTCCAACGGGAGCTCGAAGAGGACCGCGAGGCGGAGGTCTACGCGTGTGGCCCCGGCGCCGATGCTCGAGAGCGTGCGGGCGGTCTGCTCGCGCGCGGAGGTGCCCGCCCAGCTCGCTCTCGAGGCGCCGATGGCGTGCGGCTTCGGGGCCTGCTTCGGGTGCGTGGTCCCGGCCCGCGACGGGAGCTACCTGCGCGTGTGCGTGGACGGTCCGGTGATCGACGCCCCGCCCCTCGACCACGTGGGGGAGTACGCGGGAGCGCCCGCGTGAGCGTCGAGCTTCTGCGGGCTGGAGCTCGCCCACCCGGTCATCAACGGCTCCGGCACCTTCGACGCGCTCGCCGCCGCGCGAGGCTTTCGGGGACGGCTCTGCGGAGGACTTCCCGTTCGCCGCCTACGTCTCCAAGACGATCACGCTCGCGCCCCGCGCGCGGGCAACCCGCCGCCGCGCATCTGGGAGGTGCCGGCGCGGGATGATCAACTCGATCGGCCTGCCCAACAAGGGACTGAGCTCTATCTCGCGGATGACCTGCCACCGCTTGCGGGTATCACCACGCGGGGGCACGAACCCGGCGGCGAGCTCATCGGCGTGCCCCTGTTCACGAACGTGATGGGCTCGAGCGCCGCCGAGCTGCGTGAGCTGGTGGAGGCCTGCGAGCAGCACCAGGAGATCGCCGCGATCGAGCTCAACGTGTCCTGCCCCAACGTGCAGACGGGCCTCGACATCGGCGCCGACCCCGGCCAGCTGCGGGCCGTGCGTCCGCGAGCTGCGGCGGGCACCGGCAAGCCGCTGATCGTCAAGCTCACCCCCAACGCCGCCGACGTGCCGGCCTGCGCGCTGGCGGCCGAGGAGGGGGAGCGGACGCGGTCTCGCTGATCAACACGCTGCGCGCGATGGCGCTCGCGCCGGCGGTCCGAGCGCTCGACCCGCGGCGCCGCGGCCCGACCGCGTCCGTGCGACCGTGGCTCGGCGGGACCACGGGCGGGCTCTCCGGTCCGGCGGTGCGCGCCGTCGCGCTGGCCCAGGTGGCGGCCGTCGCCGAGCGGGTGCAGATCCCGTGATCGGGATGGGCGGGGTGCAGAGCGCGGGCCCACGCGCGCGAGCTGCTGGACGTCGGCGCGAGCCTCGTGGCGGTCGGGACCGAGTCCTTCCGCGACCCGGGCGCGGGGCGGCGGATCGCCCGCGAGCTGCAGGCGTCGGCGCGCCGCGCTCAGTGCGAGCGCAGGAGATACTTTTCCGCAGTTTCCGGAGACGCGCCGGCCCGGCCGCGCGGCGGCGTGGGCCCGTCGCGCGGCTGAGGGCAACAAAACCCCTGCAAAACGACACCAGACCGTCGGACAGCCTCGACGAATCTTCACCTCAGGCTGAGGTCGAGGTGAATTAGGGGGTTTTGGCTTGATCGTGCCGCCGTGGCGTGTAGACTCGCCGCCCATGACGACGGCGACTGGTACGACGCCCTCCAGCGCTCCGACGGCGCCCGAGCGCTCGCTCAACCAGCGTATGGATGCACTCGCGCGGGCCAACCAGATCCGCATCCAGCGCGCCCAGCTCAAGCGCGACCTGAAGTCCGGCCGGCGATCGATCCACACGCTGCTGCTCGACCCGCCCGAGTACGTCGAGACGGCGAAGGTATTCGACATGCTGCTCGCGGTGCCGAAGTACGGCCGGGTGAAGGTCAACAAGATCCTCGCGCACTGCAGGATCGCCCCGAGCAAGACGATCGGCGGGCTCTCCGAACGCCAGCGCAGCGAGCTGATCTCGCTGCTGCACCGCTGAGCCTCGGCGCCCGATTACGTCTGAGGGCACCCAATAGGGTGCTCTCGCCGTTGAGCGGACGTGTTCGTGATCACGGGACCATCGGGCGTCGGCAAGGGCACGCTGATACGAGGCCTGCGCGACGCATCCCGCAGCTCGAGCTGTCGGTGTCGGCCACCACGCGCGCCCCCCGCCCGGGCGAGCGCGACGGGGTCGACTACCACTTCCTCAGCGGCGAGCGCTTCGACGAGCTGGTCGCGGCGGGCCAGTTCGTCGAGCACGCCGACTACGCCGGGCGCCGCTACGGGACGCTGCGCTCCGAGCTCGAGGGGCGCGTCGAGCGGGGCGTGCCGGTGGTGCTCGAGATCGAGGTCCAGGGCGCCCGCCAGGTGCGCGCGGCGATGCCCCGGGCGGTGCAGGTGTTCATCTCGCCGCCGTCGCTGGAGGTGCTGCGCGAGCGGCTGCAGGGGCGCGGCACCGACGACCCGCGAGGAGGTCGAGCCGGCGCCTGCGGTCGCCGAGCGGGAGCTCGCCGCCCAGCCCGAGTTCGCCCACGTGGTCGTCAACGACGACCTGGAGCGGGCCACCGACGAGCTGTACGAGATCGTCGCCCGGGCTTCCCTCCGGCGCTGGCCCCCAGCACGCGGGCGGCGGGAGCGGCCGGTCCGGCTAGACTCCTAAAGAGACACAACGAGGAAAGGCAGACCCGCAAAGTGATCTCGCCACGCATCGACCGGCTGCTCGAGCAGGTCGACTCAAACTACGCCGGAGTGATCGTCGCCGCCAAGCGGGCGCGACAGATCAACAGCTACTACCACAACCTCGGCGAGGGGACGTTCGACGAGTTCCCGCCGCCGATGATCGAGACCGCCTCGAAAAACTACCTCACGATCGCCCTCGAGGAGGTAGCCGGCGGGAAGATGAAGTACCACTACCGCTAGGCCCGCGGAGCCGGCGGGGCGCCGCGCAAGCGCCCTGCCAGCTTGCCCGCGGCCCCCCACGCTTTAGAACCAGCTAGGCCATGTCGCGCATACTGCTCGGCGTCAGCGGCGGGATCGCCGCGTACAAGGCGCTCGAGTTCGTCCGCCTGGCGACCGGCGCCGGCCACGCGGTGCGCGTCGTGCAGACGCCCACCAGCCGTCGCTTCGTCGGCACCGCCTCGTTCGCCGCCCTCAGCGGGGCGCCGGTGCTCGTCAGCGAGTTCCAGCGCGACCCGGCTCGCGGAGCCTTCCCGGACCAGCGTCCGCCGACCCACGATCCGATCAGCCACCTCGAGCTGGTGGCCAACGCCGACCTGTACCTGATCGCCCCGGCATCGGCCAACACGATCGCCAAGCTCGCCACCGGCCTGGCCGACAACCTGCTCACGGGCTGCGCGCTGGCGGCCGGCTGCCCGCTGGTGATCGCGCCGGCGATGAACTCGCGCATGTACGAGCATCCGGCCACCGCGCACAACCTCGACACGCTGCGGGCCCGGGGGGCGCGGATCGTGGAGCCCACCGCCGGCCGCCTGGCGTCGATCGGCGAGCACGGGATCGGGCGCATGGCCGAGCCCGCGAGCCTGCTCGCGGCCTGCGAGGAGCTGCTCGCCGGCGGCGACGCCGACGGCCACGGCGCCCCGCGGCGAGCCGGCCGCTCGCCGGCTCGCTGGCCGGCGCGTGCTCGTCACCGCCGGAGGCACCCGCGAGGCGATCGACAGCGTCAGGTTCATCGGCAACAGCTCTTCCGGGCGGATGGGCCTGGCGCTGGCCGGGCGCGGCGAGCGCGGTGCCGAGGTGGTGCTGCTGTGCGCGAACGTGGCCCTCGACGCCCCCCCCGGGGTCAGGCGGGTGGACGTCGTCAGCGCCGAGCAGCTGCGGGCGGCCTGCGAGCAGGAGTTCCCCGCCTGCGACGTGCTGCTGATGGCGGCCGCGGTGGCCGACTTCGCGCCCGCCACCGCCAGCGACGGCAAGATCAAGAAGGACGGCCGTGAGGGCCTGCCCTGGCCCTGGCGCCGACGGTGGACATCCTCTCCGAGCTCTCCGGACGCCGGCGCGACGCCAGACCCTGGTCGGCTTCGCCGCCGAGCACGGCCCCGCCGGCCTGGCGGGGGCGGGGGCAAGCTGACCGGCAAGCGGCTGGACGCGCTCGTGGTCAACGACATCTCCCGCGAGGACATCGGCTTCGACGTCGAGGAACGAGGTCACGATCCTGACGGCCGCGGGGGGCGGCGAGGTCGAGCGTCTGCACGTCGCGCGGGCACCAGGAAGCGTCGCCGAGTCGACCTGGAGGCCGTCCTCAGACACCGCAGATCAGCGGCCTGACGGCACGGGGTAAGATTTCACGATGGACAGCGTGTATGACCTGTACCGGCGGGGCTTTCGCTGCTCGACCACGGCGACCACCAGGCCGCGATCGTGCCGCTGAGCAAAGCCCGCGATCTCGAGCCGGACAAGGCCTCGATCCGCGAGGCGCTGGGCCGTGCGCTGTTCCACGCACGCCGTTACGCGGGCGCCGCCGCCGAGTTCGAGGCGGTCGCCGCCAGCGCCCCCACGAACGACTACGCGCTCTTCTGCCTGGGCCGCTCGATGCAGCTGTTGGGGCGTCATCGCGAGGCCTGCCAGCCACTCGCGCTGGCCTGTTCGTTGCGCCCCGAGCGGGAGGATTACCGCCTCTACCGGGACCGCGCCCGCCGCGACGCCGGGCGGGTGTGAGGGCGCCCAGACGTGGGCGATGCTATCCTCGAAGCACAGCTTTCGGCCGTGGCGGACAGCTTCGGCAGCAGTACCGAGAGTGGGCGCCCGCCCGCTTTTTTTACGTACGGAGTGAGTTGAGTTGACGCATTGCAGGCGGATATCGAACACGACTGGCGGCCACCGAGCCGGACGTCGAGGTGCTGCTCGCCGAGGTCGTCGGCGGCCGTTGCCTGCGCGTCTT
>CAVWZC010000008.1:0-40831 GCA_963759445.1 uncultured Solirubrobacteraceae bacterium | reverse complement strand
CGGCCACTAGGAATCCAGGGCGTCGCGGGACGCTACGTCACTCGCATCGAAGGCTGCTATTTCAATGTGATGGGATTGCCGCTCGCGCGGCTCTGGTCACTCTCCAGGTCAATCGGGCTAGGAAAATTCTGCAGGCGCGTGATCCGGGCCGGGATTGGCGCAAATGAAGACGGCGGCCGTGAGGCCCGCGTGGCCGATCCCACACGAAATTGGCCGCATCACTTCTTCTCTTCGACCGACACCGATGGCGGCGCATTCGTGGCGACCGGCGGCGCGGGTGTTGCTGCAGGTGGCTGCGGCGGCGGAATCGGCTCTTCCGTGCTCTGCTCGCACGCAAGTTCCGGCCCGAGGTGCAGATCCGGTTCATCAGCGGCCGCGCACAATCGGCCGGGGCGACCTGGCGCTGACGGCACTGCGCGACTGCTACGGCGGCACTCCCAGCGTTTCGAGCACCTGATACCAGTCTTTTTGGCCAAGCATGAATTCGGCTTCGGCGACCTTCAGCACGGCTCGCTTTATGTACACAACGAGGCTTCCGTCGCGGCCGCGCACGTAGGGCGCAACCAACTTCCATGGAATGTCCGGGAGTTCAAGCGATTCCACGTGTTCATCGAGTTCGGTGACTCGGCGCGGGACGCTCGTGAAGCCTGTCGCCGCCCACGCCCGCACTTCGCCGCAGAGGTCGGGCAGACGTATCGTGGCCAAACGCGTCAGCGCCGCCGCGAACCCATGGACCGCTCGATCAAGGCGAGCGTTCGTCCAACGCAACGGCTCGATCGCTCTCGCGAACTTCTCGATCGGCCCCGAGGCAGAGCCGTACGCAATCGACCAAAGCGCCACAGCAACCTCATGGGTGATGGGCCACGACGCTTCAGTCTCCGGCGCTCCCGCTCCCACGTTCGGGCACTCCGTCGCCAGCATCCGGTTGAAGCTCTCGATCCTCGACTGCGCGACCGGGATAGTCGCCACGGCCGCACGCGCCAGTGCATACCCAGCCACGATCGCCGAATGCGTAGAAGCCACATCCTGCGAGCTAGCGAGTGCCGGAGCAGGCGCCGTGACAACGGCGAGGACGACCAGCTGCAAACCCAGGCTGCGCCGGCCGACCATCACCAATCGCCTCCCAGAGCCACGCCGAGCCGCTGGAGGCATACCCGTCGTCATCCGATCGCCTGCTCGCCCATGCCCAGCGCCGGGCGGACTCAGAAGCCCGCTTCGGTCTTGACTGCTCGCACCCTCATGCTGACAGTGGCAGTGCAAACGGGGTAGTGGAACGGCACTAGCTTGGAGGTCGTATCGTCGGGCGGGTAGATACGCAGCGCGGAAGGCGTCGCCTGTCGGCAGGACGAGGGTGGCAGGACACCAACGTCGGTAGCGTGCAGAATTGCGCTCGTGCGACGTCCCAGTCCGAGCGTCACCGCCGCTGGACGTCCGGTTACTTCGCGACCGGCCGCGAGGCCGATGCGACGTGCGTGTGCGTCGACCGCCGAGACGCCTGGATAGCCCGAGATCCGGCAGGCCTGTCGCGAGTCGTTCCTGAACTCGATGTGAAAGTAATCGCTCCCAGCCGTGCCGCCGCCCCGACCAGTCACGGAGATCGCGAGATCCGCCGTCGAACACCTGCCGATGCTTGCGGCGCCCGGACGGGCAGTCGCCGCCGCGGTGGCGAGCAGTATCGTCGCGAACGCGAGCACCGAGACGGCAGCTGCGAGCACGATCCGAGCCAGCACGCGACCAGCTCGAACAGCACTCGCAAGTGAGCAAGCTCCCCACCCTCCGGCGCGCCGTGCCCGGTGATCACGCATACCTCTCCTAATAATCACCGAGGCAAGCATACGATGCGGGATCGACATTGTGACCGTCACACACGATCCCGGAGTATCCGTCCAGCACGGCGGGATCACGTCGGTGTCGTGGATCGCGGCACTACGCGAGGCGGGCGGCTACGCTGCGCCGCATGGGTCTACCAGGCGTGCAGGCTCGGCGAGATGTTCAGGACAAGGCGATCGAGCTCGGCGACGAGCGCGCCCGGCTGGAAACGCGCCTCGCGGAGATGACCAGCGAGGCGCTCGAGCTGATGAGCGCCGCGGAGCGCAACGGTCTCTGCATCGAGGCCCTTGCCGAGCTGATTCAGATCAACCGAACGACCCTGTACCGCAGGCGGGCCGTCGCCGCGAACCTATGAGCAGGCCGCGCGGAAGGGGAGGTAAGTGATGGCCAGAACGGACGACGAGAAGCGTATACAGAACAACACAAAGGTGGTGGCCGGCGCGATGCGTCGTGCGGCTGCGGGCGGCAGTGGCCTTGTCCGCGTCGCATCGGGCGCGGCCAAGGAGATCGACGAGCTCACGCCCGAGGACCTCCAGGGTGTCATCCGCGAACCAGGCGACAGCCCCGTCGATGAAATCATCGAAGCCGAGCTGGCCGGGCGTGGAATGGAGCCTAACCCCAACGAGGTCGCAGAGATTCTGCTCCCCCGGCTCACCGACGCGCAAGTCAGGCAGGTGGCGCTTGAGGGGCTCGCACCTCGTGTCGGAGCATTGATCGCACGCCACAAGCGCACGGCGCGCGAGTAATGGCCCGACGTACATCGCTGACCTCGATGCTGTACCGAGCCGCGAGGCTGAGCGCGTCCGGCCGCGCAGTCCGCAAGGGCTACGCCGGACGCAGGGCAAAGAACATCATCCTGGGGCGCGCACTCGGCAAAGCCGGCGTTTGGAGGAGGTTATGGAAATGACTAGCAGAAGACCAACTAAAGACGTCACGGTTCGACCGTTGCGGGAGCTGACTGAAAGCAGTAGCGGGAGGGTGAGCGATGGGATTCGAACCAACGACCGCGTAGAGCAAACCCGTGTCGCGCAATCGGTGGCCAGCACGCGGATAGCGTCTCGCGTAAGGTGCTTGCGTGGGCTCGAGCTTGATCCCCTGCGTCGTGTACGCGGCGAAGAGCACTGAGGACAAGCGTGGCTCGATCCTCACACAGATCACTGAGTGTCAGGCGGCGATCGAGGCGGCCGGCGAGCGCATTGTGGCCGGGGTCTACCGCGACGAGGCGGTCTCTGCGTACACGAGCAACCGCGGACCAGGCCTGGCCGAAGCGATGCGCCATTCAGAGACGCTTGCCAGTATTTGCCTCGGCGCAGAGCTGTGGGTGCAGCACAGCGATCGTCTAGCTCGTGGCGATGGGAAGGCTGCGCGACATGTAGTTGAGGTCGCGTTGTGGGCCAACAAGACCGACGTGAAGATCCGCTCTCTACAGGATGCGGACACCTTCCGAGATCTCCTCTACGCGGTTGTCACGGGTCAGCGCAACCACCTGGACTCGCAGCGCAAGGGGGCCTCTGTCTCCGCCGGGCTGCACCGCGCTGTCGCTCGCGGCGGATACGCCGGGATTTGCATCGATGGCTACCGCGTCGTCGTCACGGTCGGCCCGGACAACGCGGTTAGCAAGCACCTCGCGATCGACCCCGCCAGGGAAGGATTGATCAGGATGATTTTTGCGATGGCCGAGGACGGCCGCACGCCATGGGAGACAGCAGAGGCAGTCCACGCCGCCGGCTGGACAACTCCTCGCGGGAGACACCGCGGCGAGCCCGTTCGTTTCGAGGCGTGGGGCATCCTGCGCGTCCTTCGTAACCCCAGATACGCCGGCCTGAGCCCGTGGAAGGGCGAGATCCTCGCTCCCGCACACTGGCCGGCGTACATCACACCAGACGCCTTCGAAGCTCTACGCAATAAGCGCATCGGCAAACGACGCGCGGTGAGCCTTGGCCCCGGCCGGCCCCGGCAACCGTTCCTGCTCGTCGGCGTCGCGCGTTGTGCGCTATGTGGGTCGGCAATACACGCAATAACGGCGACGCCGAGACGTGACGGGACGCAGAGACGCACCTATGTTTGCGCGGGGCACAGGCACAAACACTGCCAGGCGCTCCCGATCGACGCAGCCGCCGTCGACTCGGTGTTCATCGAACAGCTCGACGAGTTCCTTGGCGGAGTGGCACGGCCGCCCGATCTCGAGCAACCAGCGCCTCCCCTGGAGTCGCGCGTGCGGCAACTCAAGCGAAGAATCACCCAGGCGCTCCAATCGGACGACCTCGCGGGCGCCGGAGCGCTCTTCGAGGAGCTGCGCCGCCACCGTGAAGCGACCAGCGACGGGTCGCCGTTCGGCGGTAGCGCTCCTCTGCGCGCAGACATCCTCGACGGCTTCCACGCGTGGGCCGCTAGCGCGCTCGATCATCCCGAGAAGATTGCTCTCGCGGAGACGGATCGCCTTCGCAAGATCCTCAGAGAGTGTTTTCATCGCGTCGAGCTCCTATACAAGAAGACCGGGTTTACGATGACCGCGGTCCCGCGCGGACCAGCGAGTCCTCAAACGATTGAGACTGACCAGGGGCATTGGAGGCTCTCCAGTGGCGCCGCCGGGTATCAGCGCCGCCATCATGAACCTTGGACCAAGGAGGAGATCCTGAGCGGCCTGCACGCGTGGATCGAGCAGCACGGAGAGCCCCCCGCTCACAGCGACTGGGGGCGTGCCACACAATCGCATCCGATGGCAAACACGGTCACAAGAACCTTTGGAAGCTGGCATGCCGGTCTGGCGGCCGCAGGGTGCGCAAAGCCCCGACGCAGACGCACACCGCCCCCAAACGATCGCGACAGGCTCGGCCGATACGTCGCCGCCAGCCGGCTCAACTGAGTCTCGGGAGGAGCGAGCCGCCTAAACACTGCGCCAACAGCCTTCTGCCGTGGAGCACCCGCTACGCACTAAGCCCACGAGGGGTGGGTCCTTCGGGTCGTTCGGGAGGTCCGCGAGCAGCGCCGCAACCTCGGCTATTGACTTCGCCCCTCGCGCCCTACCGGCAGCTACGGGCGGCTGCGTAGAGTGGCTCGAGCCAGCGCCTGAGCGGCGACCCTGGTACGTACGAGCTCTTTACTTCGGCTGCCAGAGCGAGCATCTGGTTACGGTGTGTAGATAGCGCTCTGAGCGCTCCAGCAGCTTCCTCGCCAGTTGCTCTCGCGGAGGTCATCGCACTTGCCAGCGTGGCTGCGCTTTCCTGTGCGGCCTGCTCAAGCTCATTCTTCGTGGCGAAAGGCTGAGGGGAGCGCAACGCCCTCGAATCGATGATCTCGACTTCGTATCCAGTTTCAGCGCACACCTTCGCAACTCGCGCGGTCTCCGCCGGGACACACGCCTGATAGTTGAAATGACCTTCGATCAGCGTCTTACCGCTTGGGCAACGCGACACGTTCGTGTGAGCAGCGGGCTTAGAGCTGCCACAGCCCGCGAGAAGAGCAGCACAACCGAACAACACAGCGATGCAGGCGCGCATGACCCGACGCTACCCGCTGACGCTGCCTGACCGATCCATCTCAGCGACATTGCTACCAGATTGCTACCAACTCGCCGCAACATCGCAATATGCTGATTTGTGGGGCAAGGTGGGAGGCGCTCGATAAGCGCTCTTGTGGCGGCACCGTGCGCTGACCAATTGCCCCAGGAGGTCCCGCTGCGACGTAGACACGTGGCGTCTCGCCGCTCTACGCGCCACACCCACTACAGAGCGGGGATCGATCTGACGATGCCAATCTGAGCTAGTGAGCGCCTGGAGCGCGGGCTGCCTCGGGGTTCCACGGCTCCGTGTTGATGGCGGAGAAGTCGACGGCTCTCTTGACCGAGGCGGACTCAGAGTTGAAGAACTGCTCGGTCTCCGACAAGTAATGGCCGATCCACGGCGAACGATAACCGTCCGCCGACCACACGATCGGGAACGTCGACTCGTCCAGATCACGCTGTCCGGGTGTGTACGTGCGGCTGAAGATCGGGTCTCGCACGATCGAGTGGTACTTCGCCGCGCCCGCGAGGAAGTGAGCCGTGTAGGTCCGGCGGACAGTGGAGGCGCGCGTGTTGGGACCGCTCCCGTGCCACGTCCAGCCAGAGTGGAATGCCGCCGTTCCGGCCTTGACTTCGAGCGGAAACAGTTCGATCCGGGTCCCTTTGGGGGCGATCTGCCGCAGATAGGCGGTCCAGAACGCGTCATTCGGATCGACGGGGCCGGGGGTCGGCGGGATCAGCGGGTCGGGTTCGGGCGGCTCAGCCCCCCAGCGATGGCTGCCCTTGACATAAAAGAGCGTTCCCGCGTCGGGGTGGGTGTCATCGAGCGCAATCCAACACGCAGCCACGCGAGCGGGTTCGACCCAGGTGTTGTACGCAGCGTCCTGATGCATCTCGATCGGCTTTCCACCTTCCGGCTTGCACCAGACGTAGTCGTTGTACAGCCGAACGCTCGACTCGCCCTCAAGTTCCGCCACGACCCGCGCATGGTCGCTGGAAAACGTGAAACGGCCAAGCACCGAGTCGCAGCGCCAAACGGGACCCATGAAGCGGGTGACGTTGTCGGGGTCCCTGCCTTTCTTCCAGTGATAGTCGTCTGGCTCACAGATTCGATCGAAATCGCCGTTGATCACACGTTCCAGGCGATCTCGCAGCAGCTCAACTTCGGCGCCCGTAATGAAGTCCTCGATTACCAAGAACCCGTCCTCGCGATACGTCGCGATATCAGCTGCAGAAAGTTCGATCATGGGAGTCCTCCGTTAGGCGATAACCGATGCATCTCTCGAGGCGGCTTCCTAAACCCACGGATGCAGGACGTCCTACGTCGCCCCGCACGAGCCGCCGCAGCGTCTTTGCACTGATGCCCACGGCCTCCGCGAGCTCCTCCTGGGTCACACCGCTGCTGAGACGAGCACGCGCGAGCGGGGACTCCGGCGGGTCGCCGTCGTACGGGTTGTGGCGTGCCCGGGACACCCGCTAGAAGCTAGCGCCCGTCGCAGATGCTGACGAGCCCCGGACATCGCCCAAGAGATGCGACATCCGCGTTGCGCTCAAGGCTCCCCGGCGCCGGCGGCCCGGCGCGCGTCGTCGCGCTTCTCGCGCGCACGCCGGGCGCGCGGCGCGTCCGCACCGTAACTCGCGACGAACGCGCGACACGCGCGGTCATACGACTCCACGGCGCGGCCGTGCTGACCCCGACGGGCGGCGATGTCGCCGACGCCGTCCCAACTCAACGCGCGACGCTCGTGCTCCTGCGGCAGGCTGAGCGCGTCACACAGCCCGAGCACCTCGTGGAAGCGCGCCTCCGCGTCGTCGAATCGTCCCGCTCCGAGCAGTGCCTTCGCAAGGTTGCCAAGACTCTGCGCGACGTCGAGGTCAGGCTCGCTGCCGGCGAGGTCGCGTCGGAGCTCGAGCGCGGCTTCGAGCGGAGCGATAGCTGCATCGGGCCTCCCCAGGGCGATGAGGTCCACTCCTTGGTTGTTCGCCGCGAGCGCGACGAGCCTCGGCGACGGCGGATCGAGTTCTTTCGCCAGTTCCTCGGCGCGGCGGTGCTCCTCGAGCGCGGCGTCAATGTGTGCGCGCCCGCGCTGCTCGCCGAGTACCCGACGTGCACCGCCGAGATTGACGAGGCGTAGCACTGCGTCCGGGTGCCGTTCGCCTAGGAGCTCGACGGTCGTGTCGTAGCCCTCCTGGCTGTACTCGACGGCTCGCGCGCCGTCGCCGCCATTGTCATAGACGACGCCGAGGTTGCTGAGCACGCCTGCGATCTCGGCGCGGCGATCCACGGTTGCGCCTCTCGCCAGCTCGAGCACGCGTAGCCACTCACGCTTCGCGTCGTCCGGCTGTCCGCCGCGCCAGTGTGCCAGCGCTTGGTTCATAAGGCCGTGAACGATCTCCTGTCGGTCCGGCCACTCGGCCTCCGGGAAGAGGCGGGCGTAGATGCCCACCGCCTCGCGTTGGAGCTCGGCGCTCCGCACGGGTTCGCGCGAGCTCACGGCCCAGCCCAGATTGTTGAGCGCGTCTGCCAACGACTTCGGACGCTCCTCGGCGCGCGCGCGTCGGCGCTCCACGATCGCCTCGAGCATGGGGATACCCTCGGCCAAGTCGATCTTGGCGACGAGTAGAGCGCGATCGCCCTCGGCCGAGGACCGCGCGTCGTCGTCCTCGTCAAGTAAAGACGCCGCCGCCACGGCTTGATCGAAGCGGTGGCGTGCGCGTCCGAGGCGGCCCTGCGCTTCGTGGAACGTCGCGAGGCGGTCGAGCAGCATCACCGTCTCGGCGCCGTCGACACCATGGGCGAGCAGGTGGTCGGCGAGGGCCTCAAGATGGCCGACGACGTCGCCGTAGATTGGCCAAGCGCTGGGCTCGAGGGCCTCGTTCGGAAGGTTGTCGAGAATCCACGCCCGTGCGCGTTCGAGGCTGAGCCGCGCAGCGTCGGGGAGCATCGTGCCGCGCATAACCTCGGCGACCAGCCCGTGGACAGTCACGCCATTCGAGGAAAGCTCGACAAGCGACACGCCGGCGAGCGCTCGCAATTGATCCTCAACCGCGACCGCGTCCGCATCTCCGGCGACGACCCACAAGCGGGCGAAGGGGTCGTCTGCGACGAAGGAAAGCGCGCTCAGCAGGCCGCGGGCTCCCCGCCTCGACGACTCAGCGGCGGCAACGGCGAGGTCGAACGTAACCGCGACGGTGCGGCGATGGTCAAGCGGTCCCGGGCCGCTCCGCAGCACCTCCTGCGCGCGCGCGTCGAACAGCTCTTGGTAACGACAAAGCACTGACCGACCGGAGCGGACCCAGCCCTCGCACTGGCGCAGCGCGAGCGGCACGCCGCGGAGTTTCACCGCGAGCTCGCCGGCCGCCGTCTCGGATTTCGGCCCTGACTCCCGCGTGCGCTCAAGTAGGAACGCGGCTGCCTCCGGAATGTCGAGTGAGCGGACGTCACGCACGGCGCCCGGCTCGTGCCAGCCCCCGTCAGTCGTTGTCACGACTATGCGCTTGCCTGGGCCGGCGAGGCTGAGCAACGGCGCGAGCGCGTCGGGCCCGCGTGCTGCGTCGATCACAAGCGTCCAACCAACGCGGCTAGCGAGGAGGTCGCAGAGCGCGAGAATCGGGTGATCCCCCGCGGGCGTACTGGCCGTCACTGCGCCGAGCTCGACGCCGAGTGAGCGCGCATCCTCTGCGAGGCCGGGCTCGGAGCCGCGTAACCATGCGATCACGTCGGTGTCGTCGTTCACGCTCACAACGTGGGCGGCGAGCTGTGTCTTCCCGATCCCGGGAAGACCTCGGAGCACGAGGAGCGACGACTCCGCGAGCAGTTCAGCCAACTCGACGCGCTCCGCACGGCGGCCAGCGAGGTGCTCGTAGAGCGCTGGTAGACGCCACCGCAGCCGCTGTGGGAGTCGCTCGTCAACCATTCACGCCGGAGGGATGCCGAGGGCGTGCGAGATGACCCGCGCTAGGAGATCGACGGCGGTCGTCTTCGCGACGTCACCGCCAGCCCGAGTCGCGGCACCGAAGCGCTCAAGCCACCGCCGCGCCTCGTTCTTCGCCTCTCTTGGCGCGTCGGCGTTCTCGATGGCCAGCTCCAGCTGCTGCACGAACGCCACCAGTGTCGCCGTGTTGTTGATGTCACCGAGCGCGAGTTGCCCGATCGTGGAGTCGTGGATGCTGATCACGTGGCTCGGGCCGGGCCCCCTCATCCAGCCGCGGCCCTCCGGCGTCGTCTCGGCACCCAATGTTTGCTGTAGGTGATATGCGGGGGCGCCGCGGAACACGTCAGGCCCCTGGTCGACGTCGAGCGTGGGATAGCCGAGACGGATGAAGCCGCGCTCCCAGAGCGTCAGCAATGCAAGTCCGAAGGCGTCCTCGTCGCCCGCCCTGACGACGCCATCGGCTACCGCGGCGGCCACCAGCGCCCGCCCGTCACCTAACAGATGGGCGCGCTCGGGGTGATCCTCTACTTCGACGAGCCAGCTCAGCGCCTGTCGCGGGCTTGGTCCGGGCACGACTGCGATTCTGGCTGATCCGTCCTGGCGGTAGCGCGTGGGCGCTGGAACGTGTTGGGAGAATCGCGGCGTGCGCACGCTGCTCGACCCAGAGGTGCTCGCCTCACCAGATCCCCCCCGATGGCTCAGCGAGGTCGCGATCCTTGCCGGCGCCGGCGTCTCGATGGTGGGGCCTACGCGGCTTCCCTCAGGGCCAGGGCTGCTTCGCTCTGCGATCCGCACGTTGGTGAGTGACCAACGGATCGCGGGTCCTAGGGACACCGCGCTGTCTCGGCCCGGTGTTGAGCAACTCGTGCCCGAGCTCATGTTTCAACGCATCAACGACATCCTTGGATCCCTGCCCGCGGAGCTCTATGCCACCTTCAGCGTCGCCCGGCCCAACGGCGTCCACTTGGCGCTCGCCGCCGCAGGCAGCGCGGGGGCTGCGATCGCGACGACGAATTACGACTTGGCCATCGAGGCCGCGCTTGGCCCAGGCCAAAAGCCGCCGCTGCACCTCCACGGCAGCGTCGTCGACCTCGCGACGATCGTGCACACGATCCGCGCCATCGGACGCGGCATGCCGGACGAGGTAGACGCCGCGTTCACGGTCCTGCTCAGGGGTCGCCGCGTGACAATCGTTGGCTACTCGGGCAACGACCGCGAGGTCATGGACGCGCTAGTCGCGGCGCGTCCGAAGTCCGTCACATGGCTCGTCCGCCCACCGAACGATCCGGCGTTTCGCAACATCGAGCGGATCCGTCCAAGGTTGAACGCGCTAGCGGTTGAGACCTGTGACCTCGACGCCCTGCATCGCGCGTGGGCAGAGCGTTACGCGCCACGGATCGCGGCGCTGGACCAGAGCGCGCCTCGCTCTGCGAATGCCGGCGCAACCGCGTTGCCCGTTCCGCCACTCCAGCAACTCGAGATCGTGATGGCCGTCTTCCTGCAGCTGCAGGAGTACGAGGGGGCGGCTATCAGCGCGCAAGTGGCGAGCGAGCTCGAGGGGACTGCGGAACACCGCGCCTCGATCGTCGCGCTCCACGCGTTCGCGGCGCGCCGAGCCGGGCAACTCGCGGACGCAGTCGAGCTCGCCGAGACAGCCGCGCGGCTCGCGTCGGACGCTCAGGCGAACGTGCGAGCTCGAGCGTTGACGGAGATCGGCCTGGCAAACCTCGAGCTCGATCCGCCCGCCGTTGATGCCGCTGAGCCGGCGCTGCGCGAAGCCCACGACATCCTCGCCCAGGCGACGGACAAGGACATCAACGAGATAACGGGCTCCTTGCTGGCGTCGGCGGAGCAGAACCTCGGTTTCCTCGAAGAATCGAAGAAGGCGTACGCCGAGGCACTCGCGCACTACCGTCGCGCGCTCGAGATGAAGCGACAAGGCGGTGATCTCGCCTACGAGATCACCGCGGCACGCGATGTCGCGCTGATGCTCATGGTGCTCGGACGCGACCGCGAGGCCGAGCCTTATCTAGCGCGGTTTCGGGACCTGGCGGTGGAGTACTCCGACTACTACGAGCTCGCGAACTTCGACCTGGATCTCGGTCGCTATCGCCTAATGCAACGGCGCTGGGATGACGCCGAGCGACTGCTAGCCGACGCCGTGGACGCGTTCGCTCGGATCAAGGCGCACGCCGCGATGCGGCGCGCAACGACGCTGCTCGCGAAGGCGCGCCGGCGTCCCGATGCACCGTAAACTCGTGGGCTTTGTGCCGCTGCGCGGCGTCGGCGCCGGGCTATAGTCGCGCAAATGCCGGAGGATGGCGAGCTCAGCGCGACCCGGACGGAGGCGGTCGTCGCCAGGCTCGCGACCCTCGACAGCCACTTGCGCGGTACGGCTAGCGAGCATGAGCGGCGCGGCGATGCGGACCCCGGGATGCACCGAGTCGAGCCGCTCGCCAAGTTCCCGGCGACGCCCTTCAACTACCTCAGCGAACTCGACGCGCTGAGCAGCGACGACGCCGCTACGGAGGCGGAGCTGCTCGACGAGGTCGCTCGCTTCTTTCGTGGCGCTCAGAGACCAGAGTCGCCCTACTGCTTGTTCAACACGAACGTCCTGCCGACGATCGACGCCACGGCGGCTACGTGGCTCGCGACGCTGCATAACGTCAACTGCCTCATGGACGCGTTCGGGGGCGAGGCCTTGCTCGTCGAGCAAAAGGTCGCGCGAACCGTCGGTCGGTGGGCGGGCTGGCCCCAGGCGATGGGCATTGCCTGCAATAGCGGCAAGATGACGATGCATTACGCGCTCCGCTTCGCGATCTCGCGCGCCCAGCCGCGGTCGCTGCGCAAGGGTCTTGACGGCCAGCTCGTTGTGCTCTGCAGCGCCAGCGCACACTACAGCGTGGAGCACGTCGCGACCTCCGTCGGTATTGGCGCGGACAACTGCGTGCGAATCCCCGTGGACAACGGCGGGAGGATGGTGTCATCGGAGCTGTGGGCCGCAATGGCGAACGCGCACGGAGCGGGCGCGACGGTCGCCGCCGTGGTCTGCTGCGGCGGCACGATTGTGGACTTCTCGTGCGACGACACGGGCGCTGTCCACGACACGGTTGTGCGCTTCGCGCACGAGCATGGTCTCGCACGCAGGCCGCACCTGCATTTTGACGGCGTACTCGGCTGGGTCTACCTGGCTTTCCGCGGCGCGCGTGACGCCGTCCTGCAGGCGCAGATTCCTGAGCCAGAGATTCGGCGACGCATCGCCGAGGTGACGCGTCGGTGCGCGGCGCTCGAGAAGTTCGACTCCCTCGGCGTCGACTTCCATAAGACCGGGTTGTGCCCAGAGACGAGTAGCTTCTTCGTCGCGCCGGACCGCCGATTCATGGATGACCTTGGGAGCGGGAACTACAGGTACGGGCCCGCGGACTTCACGTTCGGCAAGTTCAGGGCTTACCGCTACACGTTCGAGAACTCGAGGGCGACGGGCGGCATCCTCGCCGCTTGGCTCAACCTTCGGCGCCTAGGTAGGACCGGGTTCGGCGAGTATCTCGTGGGATTGCACCGGGCGCGCGCGGCGCTCGAGCAGGCCATTGAGCGTCACGGCCAGTTCACGGTGCTGAACCACGAGAACCTCGGCTGGGAGGTCCTCTTCCACGTGCCGTTCGAGGATCACGGCGGAACGGCTTACGCCGAGAACGCGGTGGCGTTCATGGAGCACTGCTGGCAGCGGGTGCAGGAGGGCCACGATCTGCCGCTGTTCAGCATCGTGCCGGAGTATCTCGTCGGGCACGACCCGAAGCGATCGCGCATCGCCTTCCTCCTCTACCCCATGTGCGAGCGGCCCGCAGAGTTCTGGGACTCCGTCATCGCCGCGATCGCGCTGGAGCACCGCCGATTCGAGGCCGCGCGAACCCGGGATGCTATCCAGCGCCCGACCGACTGGGAAAAACCGATTCGCTGACGCTCCTCGGAGGGTCAGCGCGCGACGAGGACGAGGGCGCCCGCGGACGTGCTAGCTCTACATTCTCCCACCCTCTGGGTCCGGTGATTGCGCATGAACCTCGGGTCACTCGTTGACCGAGGTGGAGCATACGATGCGGACACCCCTAGCCCGGCTCTGACCTTGTGATACTTGGTGCATGGCTCCACCAAGCCGACACAGCCGAAAAGCACTCCGAAAAGCCGCCGGCCTACGTGCTCGCTCCGGCAGACGGAAAGACAACGGCCCCGAGGTCACGATCGACTTCACCGACCCGGCCGTCGCGCGCCGGTGGAGACGACGAAGCCTGCTCGCGATTTCGGTCGGCGCTGTCGGAGGCATCACGTGGTACACGCTGGCGCCCGGCATCGCTTCCTACCAAGTCGGCTACACGCTCGCCCTGCCGGCGTTGATCACTGCGATCGTCTGGATCGGCAAACGACTGCCGAGGTGGCTCGATTGGGTGATCGCGGTGACGGTAGGCGCCGCCGGATCGATCGGCTACGTGCTGTTCGACGGCTCGCAGTGGTGGCTCTGGGCTCAGGTCGCGTTGCTGCCCTTCGTGCTGCTCGTCGTGACTAGCAGCACGAAGCCGCCCCAGCCCGGACAGTCACCCCCGGAGCCGTGGTACGGCGGGGGGATGACCGATGGTCCGTGGGGACCGCCGTAGCCTGCCCCGTTCGCAGCGCAGGCGAGCGCACATTTGACGCACATCTGACGCACACCGGCAGTCAGCCAGAGTCAGACACGCCTCGCGATTTCCCGGCAAAGACCGGACTCTGGCCGACGCAATCCGACGGTAGAAGGCTCTTCCAAGGCGATGACGCGGGTTCGATTCCCGTCCGCCGCTTAGCGTCGCTCCTCCACCGGCACCCTGCCGGCCTCGTCGGCGAGGCCGGGCGGCGGCCAGGCGCCCCACCAGTTGTCGCGGGCGCCGTCGAGCGTGATCGTCGACCCGTTGAGCGCGCCAGCGAGCGGCGAGGCGAGCATGGCGACAAGCCACGCATGCTCGAGCACACCGCCCAGCCGCTGCAACGGCACCGTCCGCGACATCCCCGCGCGGACGCTGTCGGGGTACTTGGCGAGCGCCTCCGTCTCGAAGACGCCGACAGCGATCGCGGTCGCAGTCACGCCCGCATCCGCCCACCGCTCGGCGAGCTCGCGCGTCAGCGCCTCGACGGCCGCCCGCGCGGCGCCGGAGTGGGCCATCCCGGGCATCCCGTGATGCGGCGAGAGCGTGACGTTCACGATCGAGCCTCGCCCGGCGCCGCGGAAGGCGAGCTCGAAGGCCGCCTCGGACATGTTCAGCATCCCCTCGACGTTCAGGCGCCACACGGCGCGCCAGCCGTTGGGCGAGATCAGCTCTGCCGGGCTGAAGAACTGTCCGCCCGCGTTGTTCACCAGCAGATCCAGCCGGCCGTGTCGCTCCAGTACCGCAGCGAGCAACTGGCGGGTCTCGCCGCGATCTCGAACGTCACCCACCAGCGCCTCGAGCGCACGGGCGCTGCCGCCATCGCGGCTCCCAGAGCTGCCCGCGCATGCGTGATCGCCGGCAACCTCGGAGAGCCGACCCTCCTCCACCGCCTGCTCGAGCACGTCAAGCCGGCGCCCCGTGATCACCACCGTGGCACCGCAGCGCGCCAGCTCGAACGCGGTCGCCCTGCCGAGACCCGTACCGCCTCCCGTGACGAGTGCGACCTGGCCCTCGAGCAGCCCCGGGGCGAAGATGGCCGAGCTTCGGGCTTCGTTCCCTGCCCCGCCGGCCGCAGATGCCGGCTTCTCACCCTGATCCATCGCGAGCGCATCCTAAGCGCGCCTCCCGCGCGCGTATATGCCGACGCCCGCGCGCCCTCCCCACGACCCCGCCAGCGCCGCCCGCAGACGGGCGGCCACGGCCGCCCAGCATCCGTCCCCGTCCGCCATTAGGGTTCAGTCGTGTCGCATAGAGCGCTGCTCACCGTGTTCGCGCTGACGCTCGCCGACTTCGTCCTCTGGCACTGGTCGCTCGGCGCCAACCGCGACGTGCTGGCTCTCGTGTCCGGCCTCACGCTGCCACCGCTGTTCGCCGCCCTCCTATGGCTACTCGCCGTCAACATCGCCCGTCTGCTCGCGCTCACCGCGAGGCGCCCCGCGGCCCGGCTGCGCACGCAGACCGCGCGCGCGATGCGCAGGCAGCCAACCGCGCACGCGCACGCGGACGCAGCGCAGTCAGCGCCGACGTCGGCTCGCCGACAGCCGGTGACCGGCGCCGACGAGAGCCCCCGCAAGATCGCCGCCTGACCCCGGCCTCCCGACGGCCATGAGCAAGCGGCGCAGGCATCGCGGGCGCTGGCGCTCGAAAAGATTGCGTCTTGCGGCCGCTGGCATCGTCCTGCTACTGGCCGCGCTGGCGCTCGCGGGCTACCTCTACGAGCGCAACCGCACCGGCAACGTCTACCACCCGCACGCGCGCTTCGTGGCGCAGCCCGCGCCGGCGCCGCCCAAGCAGGCGGGCGTGAGCTTCTCCTGGCCGCTGTATGGCTACACGAAGAACCACACGCGCTTCTTCCCCGCGGCCGAAGGCGTACGACCGCCGTTCAAGCGCGTCTGGGTCCGCAACGAGAACGGCCTGCTCGAGTTTCCGCCGGTGATCTACGACGAAACGCTCTACCAGCTCCCCGACAACGCGGAACTGCACGCCATCAACAAGCGCACCGGCGCGCTGATCTGGCGACACTCGATCGGGCGCACGTCGGCCTCCACGCCGGCGGTGGACGCGACCACGGTCTACGCGACCGCGCTCGACAGCGGAGACACCGCGATGCCCGGGAGGATCGCCGCGCTCGACAGGAACAGCGGCGCGGTCAGGTGGTCGAAACTGCTCCCGAGCCGCAGCGAGTCATCGCCGCTGCTCGACGGTGGCCGGCTCTACTTCGGCTCCGAAAACGGCACCGTGTACGCGCTGAGCGCGAGCACCGGCGCGGTAATCTGGACTTACCATGCGCCCGGCGCGGTGAAGGCGAGCCCCACGCTCTCGAGCGGCGTCCTCTACTTCGGCGACTACTCAGGCCACGTCCAGGCGATCTCCGAGCGCACCGGCAGGCGCCTTTGGATAAGCGCCTCCGAAGGCGCGCTCCTCGGCAGCGGCACCTTCTACTCGACGCCCGCCGTCATCTACGGCCGCGTCTTTCTCGGCAACACCGACGGGCGCGTCTACGCCTACGACGCGCGCACCGGCGCGCTCGACTGGGCGGTGCAGACGGGCGCCTACGTCTACGCCTCGCCCGCGGTCACCAACGCTCCGGGCATCGGGCCGACGGTCTACCTCGGCTCCTACGACGGCTCCTTCTACGCGATCAACGCGCGCACCGGCCACGTCAGCTGGAAGTTCGATCCCGGCGGCAAAATCTCCGGTTCGGCGACGATCATCGGGCGCATCGTCTACTTCTCCGACCTCTCCTACCACCGCGTCTACGCGCTGGGCATCTCGACGGGCCGCCTCGTCTTCCAGATGAGCAGCGGCTCATTCGACCCCGCGATCAGCGACGGCAGGGACGTCTACCTCACGGGCTACTCGGCCGTGTACGCGATGCAACCGCTCGCCGAGACGGCGGCGCCGGCGCGCTCGAAGGGTCGGCGGAGGACCGCCCGAAGCGGCGGGGCTCCGAAGAGCGGCTAACGGAGATCAGGTGCAGGAGCCGGCGCTGCCCAGCGCACGGGAAAGCGAGAAGCGGGCGGCGATCACGGCGACGCCGGCGGAGGCGAGCCTGACGCGGGTCCAGCCGCCGGCAGCGCTCGTGACGCAGCCGCGCCCGCGCACGAAGGCCCAGTAGCGCGTGTAATGCACGCGCACCAGGAAGCTCCCCGGCCGGGGAGCCCGCAGCGAGAAGGAGTCGTGCCCCAGCGCGAGCAGCGTGCCCGTCGCGCCCGAGAGGATCGGCGCCGCGCCGAGCACGCGGTAGACACGCCAGTGAGCGCTGGCGAACACCGGCTGAAGGAACGGCAACCCCGCGCGCACGAGCCGCCCCTCGGCCGCGCTCGAAGGATCGAGCTGCGCGTCGGGCAGCGCGACAAAGCTCACCGCCTGTTCGTGCAGCCAGCGCTCGTAGCCCGCGGCAGTGAGGCGGCTCGAGAGCAACACGCCGTCGTAGCGCTCCTCGAGCTGCTTCTCCCATCCGCGCGCGAGCGCCACACGCGGGGCGAGCTGCGCGGCCTCCCAGTGCGAGCGCGTGAGCGGGACCTCGACGCGCTCGGCCAGCGCTCCACGGCTCGCGAGGAAGCGCTCGACGGGGGTGTAGTACGACGCGCTCGTCGCCCCGCTGCCGGCGACCGCGAGCGTCTCTCGCACTGGGCCCCAGGCGACCCACACCGCGATCGCGAGCAGCGCCGCCACAGCTGCAAGCTCGACTGCGAGCGGCGCAAGCGACCACACAGCGCGGCGCGGCTCACCCGCGGTCGCACCCTCTGGGACCCCGCGGCGGCGTGCCGCGAGCAGCGCGCAGATGAGCAGCGGTGCGGCGAGCAGCGCGCCGTAGCGCTCGATGTTGCTGCCCATCGGTGTGCGCACCAGCAGACAGCCGAGGCAGGCGAGAAGGTAGACCGCACCGGCGAGCCGCAGCCCGCGCGCCCCGGGTCCGCGCGGGAGCACGAGCAGGAAGAGCACTGCGACGGCGCTGCTCGCCAGGAAAGACAGCAGCGGATAGGGCTCATGTCCGCCTTCGGGCAAGAGCGCCGTCAGCCCGAGCACAACGACTGCGGCTGGGGCCGCGAGCACCACGAGCGCTCGCGGCGAGCGCTCGATGAGCGCGAGCGTGAGCGCGGCGAGGCCGAGCAGCGCGCCCGCGACCGGGCTCGCGGCGGCGCAGGCTGCCGCGAGCAGCGCCGCGAGCAGCGGATGCCCGCGGCGCAGGCAAAGCAGCGAGGACAGGGCGAACGGAACGCCGAGCGCGAAGGCGACACGTCCGGACCAGAGATCCCCGAGCGCTGCGAGCGTGAAGGCGGCCGTGCCCCACGTCGCCGCGCGGGCGTACAGCGGACGTGTGAGCCGCTCGAACAGCAGGCACGAGCACAGCACCGCGAGCGCCCCCACCACCCGCAGCCCCAGCAGCGCGCCGAGCGCCGGAAAGAGCAGGCTGTAGCCGGGCATGTCATGCCCGCCGTACCAGTGCTCGTCGACGATCGTGAAGCCGAGCTGCTTGAACAGCGACACGCGGTAGGTGGCTGCCGCGAGGTCGGGCGTGCGCGGGTCAACGGCGACCCACGCCGCTAGGAGCGCCACGGCGAAGAGCGCGAGCAGCAGTCGCGATCGCAGCCGCTCGGAGCCGCCGCAGGAATCTTCCGGGGCCCGGTGTGCTACCGCACCGGACCCCGGTACCTCCGCCGCCGAGGCGGCGGGCGTGTAGCCGAGTGAACCCTCGGGGGACCGTGAAGTAGCTATCGGGCTTGTGGGCACGCGGAGATAATGATGCTCATGAGCCGCCTCCTCGCGCGCGCACACGCAGCGCACAAGTCGCACGGGGCTCCGCGCGCGCTCGCGTTGGCGGCGACGTGCGCGCTCGCGGCGTGCGCGCTCGCGGCGTGCGGCACGAGCCGTCCGAAGGCGGTCCCCGAGGTGGAACTCGCGGCGGCGCAGACCTTCCCGTACTTCCGCGTCTACTGGGTCGGGCGCAGCTTCGAAGGCAATCCGCTGGCGGAGGTGGACGGCCTCGACGGCTACATCACCAGCGTCGGCGACGGCGTCTACTACGGCAACTGCGTGCAGAAGAAGACGATCATCGAAAGCGGCAGCTGCCAGCTGCTGCTGCAGATCACGACGGTGATCTACCACCGCCACTCAAACCAGCCGCTCGGGCCCCAGCGCAACATCCTCATCCGCGGCGTGCCGGCGGTCGTCTATGACGAAGGCCGCTCACTGGAGCTCTACACGGGCCACGTCGCGATCGACATCTTCTCCAACAGCCTGCGCCACGCGCTGCGCGCGGCGCAAGAGCTGTATCCGATCAACGCCCCGGGCACGGTGAACGACGACCTCCCCCTGCCCGTCTACTGCCCCGGCCTCTACGGCCCGCAGGAAATCCCGCTCGCGCGCGTGACCGACAACCTTCCCGGCCGCGTCTGCGAGCACGCCGCCAAGCAGCTCGAATACCTGGAAAGCGTGAAGGAGGCGGGCATGCCCTAGCCGCCGCCGGCGGGCGCGACGGGCACCGCGGGCTTGCCGATCTCCCGGCGCAGCGTGAGGAAGGCGACCGAGCCGATGATCGCGGGCACCCATAGCGAGATCGCGCGGTAGATGACGACGGCGGCGATGACGACGGACGCGGGGCGCACGCCGAACAACAGCAGCATGCCGACGAGGCCGCCTTCGACCGCGACGAAGCCGCCGGGGATGGGCAGCGAGTTGGTGAGCATGCCCACGAGGTAGGCCATCGCGACGACCCAGAAGGACGGCGTGTGTCCGAAGGCTGCGAGCGCCGCGAGCAGCACAAGGTTGTCGAAGAGCCAGTAGCCGACCGCGCCGAGCAGCCGCAGGTCGTGTTCGCGCAGCAGCGTCAGCGCGTCTGCCACGCCGCCGCTGATGGCGGTGAGCGCGACGTACAGGCGACCTTCTTTGGAGACGTGATCGCGCGCGTAGCGCCCGGCCCAGCCGGCGAGCACGAGCACCGCCGCGATCGCGATGATGGCTGCGACCGCGGGCAGCAGCGTCAGCAGCGGGTCGGTCGAGCCCGGCAGCAGGCCGACCCACATGAGCAGTCCGATGATCGCGACAGCGCCCGTGTTGACTGCGCTGGTGAGCACGAAGATCAGCACCGAGCGCTTGGCGATGCGGTCGAGCGGGAAGCCCTTGCTGCGAAGCACCCAGGCGCCGAGCGCGATCCCGGCGAGCCCGCTGACGGAGACGACGGAGTTGACGGCGAGCTCGGCCAGCGACAGGCGCGAGCTCAGCGAGCGACCGAGGCGCCAGAAGATGAGTCCGAAGAGGACGACGAAGCTGAGGCAGGAGAGGATCTCCAAGCCGACCCCACCGACGATCCATGCGAGGTTTGCGTCGGAGATCTTCCTGCCGGCTTCCTGGAGCCCCGGGACCGCGAGCAGCAGCGCCACGACGAGCGCGAAGAAGACGAGCAGGCTGATGATGCTGTTGCGCAGCGTGTGCGCCTGCGCGGCGTAGGTGCGCTCGCCTTCCTCCAGTGTTGCCTGCTCGCTCTCTATCGCCGCTCGCTCCCCACCGCTCGAGCGTACCGTGGTGCGCGGGTGCGCTCTCTTAGCTTTTCTTTCGGGCGAGCGGCTTTCATAAAGGCATCACGCTAGCCTGAATCAACCGTCCGCCCACCGGGCGCCCCCAAGGGCCGCGGACAACGTGAATAGCTGCTCGGTGCGCGGTAGAAGGGACGCGCGTCATGCCCGATCAAGCACGAATCCTGGTGGTGGACGACGAGCCTGCGGTCCAAAGCGCGCTGAAGCGGGCGCTGACGCTCGAACACTACGAGGTGGTGCAGGCCTGCGATGGGCACGAGGCGCTCGAGCGCCTGAGCGCGGCGCCATACGAGGCGGTGATCCTCGATGTCGCGATGCCGCGCGTGGACGGCCTCGAGGTGTGCAGGCGCCTGCGCGAGGGCGGCGACCAGACGCCGGTGCTGATGGTGACCGCGCGTGGCGAGGTAGACGACCGCGTGGCGGGTCTTGACGTGGGCGCGGATGACTACCTGGTGAAGCCGTTCGCGCTGCGCGAGCTGCTTGCGCGGGTGCGCGCACTGCTACGCCGCGCGGGCGAGGACGGCCAGAACGGCGGTGAGGCGCTGGCCTTCGAGGATCTGCGCATGGACCTGCGCGCGCACGAAGCGTGGCGCGGGGAGCGCAGGATGCAGCTGACGCGCACGGAGTTCCTGCTGCTCGAGATGTTCATGCGTCACCCGCGCCAGGTGCTGACGCGCTCGATGATCTTCGAGCAGGTGTGGGGCTATGACTTCGGCTCGACCTCGAACTCGCTCGGCGTGTACATGGGCTACCTGCGGCGCAAGACCGAGGACGGCGGCGAGCCGCGGCTCCTGCACACGGTGCGCGGCGTGGGCTACGTGCTGCGCTCGAGACCGTGAGCTTCAGCAGACGGATAGCGATCGCGGCTTCCGCCGCGGTGGCGATCGCGGTGGTGCTCGCGACGGCGCTCATCTACATAGCGACCTCCGATCAGCTTCACAGCCAGGTCGACTCGCAGCTGCGCCGGCGCGGCGCGGAGGTGACGGTCTACCTGCGACGCAACCACGGCAGGCTGCTGCCGACGAGCACCGAAATACCGCACGCGCTCGCTTCGCTGCACGCGGTGGTCGGCAAGAAGGTGAAGAGCGGCTCGTCCAGCACCGTCTTTGGCAATGTGCCGCCTGGCCCTGACCAGGTGCGGGGATACCAGCAGGTCGTGAACGCAACCGGCCAGATCATCCTGCGCTCGTCCTCCGTGACGCTACCCGTGGGCGCTGCAGCGCGGGCGCTCGCGGCCCGCGGCGGGAAGCCCGCTTTCAGCAACGCGGACGTGCGGGGAGCCGAGGTGCGCGTGCTCACGGAGGCGTTCGGCAGTGGCCGTGCGATCGAGTTCGCGCAGCCACTGACGGAAGTGGACAGTCTGCTCAGCCGCCTGCGTCTCATCCTGGCTCTGCTGGCGGCCGGTGGCATCGCGCTCGCCGCTCTGTTCGGGCGTCTCGTGGCGGGCGCTGCGCTGGCGCCGCTGCGGCGCCTGACGCAGGTGACCGAGCACGTGGCGCGCACGCAGGACATGAGCGGCCGTCTGAACCCCTCAGGCGAGGACGAGCTGGCGCGGCTGGCGATCAGCTTCAACGCGATGCTCGACGCGCTCGAGCGCTCGGTGAGCGCGTTGGACGCCTCGGTGCACGCGCAGCGACAGCTCGTGGCGGATGCCTCGCATGAGCTGCGCACGCCAGTTACGAGCCTGCGCACGAACATCGAGATCCTGCAGGTGCAGGGTGCGGGCATGGACGCTGTGACGCAGGGCGCGATGTTCGACGAGGTGATGGAGCAGATCGAGGAGCTGACGATGCTGATCAACGACCTGATCGACCTCGCGCGCGGCGACGAGCCGCGGCAGGATACCGAGGAGCTGCGCCTGGACCTGCTGGTGGAGGAGGTCGCCGAGCGCGCGCGCAGGCGCACCCCGGACACGCCGCTGAACACGCACCTGGACGCCACCCTGATCACGGGTGTGCCGGCGCGCCTTGAGCGGGCGGTGAGCAACCTGATCGACAACGCCCTCAAGTACAGCCCGCCCGGCGAGCCGGTGGACGTCGAGCTGCGCGGCTGCGAGCTCACGGTGCGCGACCGCGGGCCGGGCATCGCCGAGGAAGACCTGCCGCACATATTCGATCGCTTCTACCGCGGCGCGGAGGCGCGCGGGCGCCCAGGCTCGGGGCTTGGCCTGGCGATCGTGCGCCAGGTCGCGATGCAGCAGGAGGGCGCCGTCAGCGCCGAGCCCGCGCCGGGCGGCGGCACGCTCGTGCGCCTTCGCCTGCCGGGCGCCGAGCCGCTCGAGCTCGACGAGCCGAGCCTCGCGAGCGCCTAGCGTCGGCGAGTAGCGCCGGCTGGGCGCTGCGGTATGCGGGGGCTTCGGGTCAGGCCGCCGAGTCGGGGCGCGGAGCGATTCCCGCGGATGGCAGCAGCTCGGCCAGCCGCGTCGCGATCTTCTCCGTCTCGGCCGCGCTCAGCGGCCCGCTCCTGTTCAGCTGCTTGGCGAGCCTCTTGGCGTAGTAGAGCGCGTAGCCTTTGATCTCGAGCGTTCGGAAGGTCGGCAGGCCGACGTCCGTCAGCAGCCCCTCGGGAGCGACGAAGCAGAGGCAGCCGTGCACCGGGACGGTCGCGTCGTCGATGACCGCGATCACGTGGGCGATCTGCTTTTCCAGGCCGGCGATGAGGTGCGTGCGGTCCCGGCGGGCGATCTTCAGCTTCTGCTCGCCGAACAGCGGCGTGGCGACCTCGATCCTTCCCCTGTAGCGCTTGCAGTCGATCACGTAGACGCCACTCGCGGTGACGGCGATGTGGTCGATGTTGGTCCTGCTCATCGGTGCGCGGCGATCGTGCAGGAAGCGCACGCCCGGGCAGCGGTGGGCGAGCTCGGCGGCAAGCTCGAACTCCCCCTCGGCACCGGTCTGCCAGTTGTGCTCTTCGCGGCGCAGCCGCTGTTCCTGAGCGGACGGGAACGCGTAGGCGAGCATTCGTCCCAGGCGCCCGCGCCTAGAGTTGGCTTGTTCGCGGCGCGAGCGGATGCCGCTCGCCTTCGCGTGCGCGCTCGCTCCCGCCCTGCCGAGATGCGGCTGCTCACTCGCCATCGCCTCATCCATCGGCAGGATCTCGCGCTCGCCGAGAGGCTCTCGGCCGCTACGCGACCAGCCGGGCTGCAAGCGCGCGCTCGCGAAAGCACGCCGGAGCGACGCCGTAGCGCCTGCGGAACGCGCGCGCGAAGTGCGGCGCCTGGCGGTAGCCGACGAGCCGCGCAACCTGGGCGATCGGGATCGCCGGCTGATCGACGAGCAGGCCCGCGGCGACGCGCATGCGCCGCGCGTACAGGTCCTCGCGAAAGCTCTCCTGCCCGAACTGCTCATAGGCGCGCTGCAGCTGGCGCGGCGAGGTAGCGAGCGCGCGGGCGACGCGCGCGAGCGTCAGCTCCCTGCGGTAGTGGCGCTGCACCACGACGCGCGCGAGCAGGTACAGCCGGCGGCGAGTGGCGAGCGTCTCGGAGCGCATGAAGCCTTCTCCGACGCGCCGCCCTCGCCTGGACATCCGCGGAGCTCAGCCGGCGTAGCGGCGCGCCGCCCGTTCCGCGCTCGCGCGGTAGGAGCCGCCGAAGAGGAGCGCGTGCACGAGCAGGGGCGCGAGCTGGTAGAGCTCGACGCGCTCCTGCCAGCCCGCGGCGAGCGGCGCGAGCTCCTCGTAAGCGGCGAAGAAGCCCTGCGGGGGCCCACCGAAGAGGCGCAGCATCGCGAGGTCGACCTCGCGATGGCCGCCGTAGGCGGAGGGGTCGATCAGCCACGCGCGCCCGTCGGAGCCGGCCATGACGTTGCCCCACCAGAGGTCGCCGTGCAGGCGCGCGGGCGCCTCCGCAGGACCCGTCAGCGCGTCGATGCGCGCGCATACGCGCTCGACCGCCTCCACGCCCTGCTCGCGCAGCGCTCCGCGCTCGCGCGCGAGCCGCGCCAGCGGCGCCAGGCGGTTCTGAGCGTAGAACTCGGGCCAGCTGGAGCGGGGGTCGTTCGGCAGCCCGAGCGAGCCGAAACGCGCGCCGTGCGAGCCAGCCTCCAGGCCGAAGCTGTGCGCTCCCGCGGCGTGCGTGCGCGCGAGAGCGCGGGCGAGCTCCTCCTCCCCTTCCGCGCTGAGCGCGCCCGGCTGCACCCACTGCAGCGCGAGGTAGTCAGCGCCGACGTCGAGCACGCCGGGGACGCGCACGGCGCCGGGCTCTGCGAGCCACCTCAGGCCCGCCGCCTCGGCCTCGTACTCCCCCGGCGCGGCATCCGCACGCGTCTTCACGAACGCCTCGCTGCCGTCCTCGAGCACGACGCGGTAGGCCTCGTTGATGTCCCCCCCGCCCACGCGCCCGAGGACGCGCGCGCCCGGCGGCACGCTCACGCGGGTCGCTCGGCGCGGATCTCGGCGAGCAGCCCCTCGCAGGCGGCGTGCACGATGTCGAAGACCTCCTCGAAGCCGCCCGGCGCGCCGTAGTAGGGGTCGGGCACGTCGAGATCGCCGCTCGCGGCGCTCGCGGGGTCGAACTCGCGCAGCAGCCGCACCTTCTCACGCTGCTGCTCGTCGCCCGCGAGCGCGCGCAGGTCGCGCGCGTTATCGCGGTCCATCGCGAGCAGCAGGTCGAAGCTCTCGAAGTCCTCCGCCGTCACCTGCCGGGCGGCTCCCTTCAGGTGCACATCGCGCCGGCGCGCGGCCGCCGCGCGCGCGGCTGTCGGGCGGGCTGCCGAGGTGCCACGAGCCGGTGCCCGCGGAGTCGAGCTCGATCTCGCGCTCGAGGCGCTCGCGCTCGATCAGCGAGCGCATCACGCCCTCCGCGGTCGGCGAGCGGCAGATGTTGCCGAGGCACACGAACAGCAGGCGCACGGCTACCTCCTCGCCGCAGCTCGAGTACCGCCAGGAACGCCTCCTGCGGGACCTCCACGCGGCCCACCTGCTTCATCCGCCTCTTGCCCTCCTTCTGCTTCTCGAGCAGCTTTTTCTTGCGCGTGATGTCACCGCCGTAGCACTTCGCGATGACGTCCTTGCGGAACGCCTTCACGGTCTCGCGGGCGATCACGTGCGCACCGATCGCTGCCTGGATCGGTACGTCGTACTGCTGGCGCGGGATGCGTTTGCGCAGCTTCTCGGTGAGCGTGCGGCCCATCTCGTAGGCCTTGTCGCGGTGCACGACCATCGACAGCGCGTCCACGGGGTCGCCCGCGAGCAGCACGTCGAGCTTCACGAGATCCGAGGGCTTCATGCCGATCAGCTCGTAGTCGAGCGAGGCGTAGCCGCGCGTGCGCGACTTCAGCTGGTCGAAGAAGTCGAGCACGATTTCGGCGAGCGGTATGTCGTAGGTCAGCTGCACGCGCTCCGGCGAGAGGTAGTGCATGCCGGCGTGCTCGCCGCGGCGCTCCTGGCAGAGCTCCATCACCGCTCCCACGAACTCTTTCGGCGCGATCACCGAGGCCCTGATGAAGGGCTCGCGGATCTCCGCGATCCTCCCAGGGTCCGGCATGTCGGAGGGGTTGTGCACGACGATGTCCTCGCCGTTGGTGAGCGTCACGTCGAACTCCACCGAGGGCATCGTCGCGAGCAGCTCGAGGTCGTACTCGCGCTCGAGGCGCTCGCGCACGATGTCCATGTGCAGCAGTCCGAGGAAGCCGCAGCGGAAGCCGAATCCGAGCGCGTCGGAGGTCTCGGGCTCCCACGAAAGCGCCGCGTCGTTCAGCGTGAGCTTCTCGAGCGCGTCGCGCAGGTCGGGGTAGTCGTCGGAATCGATCGGGAAGAGCCCGCAGAAGACCATCGGCTTCACCTCGCGGTAGCCGGGCAGCGCCTCGCGCGCTTCGCCCGCGCCCGAGCGCCCGCCCGCGGGTGTGCGGGCGCGCGTCGTCAGCGTGTCGCCGACGCGCAGCTGCGTGACGTCCTTCAGGCCCGTGATCAGGTAGCCCACCTCACCGGCCGCGAGCTGGTCGGTGGGCATCATCTGCGGGCTGAAGCAGCCGACCTCGTCGATGTCCGCCTCGGTGCCAGTCGCCATCGCGCGGATCGCCTCGCCCTTGCGAAAGACGCCATCGACCACCCTGATGTAGGCGACCACGCCGCGGTACTGGTCGAATTCGGAGTCGAAGATCAGCGCCCGCGGTGGGCCTTCGGGGCTCCCCGAGGGGGCGGGCACCCGCCTGATCAGCTCCTCGAGCACCTCCCCCACGCCCTCGCCGGTCTTGCCGCTCATCTTGAGGATCGAGTCCGCGGGCTCGCCGATCAGCTCGCTCACTTCGCCAGCGACCCGCTCGGGCTCGGCGCCGGGCAGGTCGATCTTGTTCAGGCAGGGGATCAGCTCGAGACCTGAGTCCACCGCGAGGTAGGTGTTCGCGACCGTCTGCGCCTCCACCCCCTGCGAGGCGTCGACGACGAGCAGCGCCCCCTCGCAGGCGGCCAGCGAGCGCGAGACCTCGTAGGTGAAGTCCACGTGGCCGGGGGTGTCGATGAGGTGCAGCTGGTAGGTCTCGCCGTCACGCGCGGTGTAGAAGACGCGCACCGCCTGCGCCTTGATCGTGATGCCGCGCTCGCGCTCGAGATCCATCGAGTCGAGCAGCTGCGCGCGCATCTCGCGCTTTGCCACGGTGTGCGTGAGCTCGAGGATGCGGTCGGCGAGCGTCGACTTGCCGTGGTCGATGTGCGCGATGATCGAGAAGTTGCGGATGTGCGATTGGTCCATGATGGCTCGCGACACAGCGTAGGCGGCCCGGCGAGGAGCCGGCAACAGATCGCTCGCAGCGGGAGGATCGTCGAAGCGCTGGCGGGCTACGCCCGCCAGCGCGATAGCGTTAGGTGCACGGCGGATCGCCCACTCGACATTGGACCCTCGGGTTCAGCCGTGGCTACGCGCCCTCCTCGGAGGGCGGCCTGTCCAGGTCGTCGGGAGTGTTTAGCCGCCCAGGCGAAACACAAAGTCCTGGGACGTATGTAGTAAAGGGTGATCGCGTCGGAGCGCCGGGCGGGCCTCGTGTCCGTCCGGCGTCTCTTACCTGCGCCGGCCTTTGCCCGTGCCGAGCTACGCGCGGCCGAGCTGCATACGCACCAGGCGCGCCACCTGGTGGGCCTCCGGCACGCGCATCGCCAGCACCGCGCGGGCGTACACGACCACTCCCGCGAGCCCCGCGGCCCCGACACTCACCAGCTGCGCCGCCAGCGAGGACCCGAGCGCGTTCGAGAGCAGCTTCCAGACGGCCCACGCGACCGCGCCGAGCAGCGCCGAGGCGAGCAGGATGCGCACCGTGATCATCAGCGTCTGCGCTCCCTCGACGCGGCCGTTCAGCCCGGCGCGCAGGCGCACCAGCTGCAGCGCGGTCATGACCGCATTCGCCGCGATCGTGCCGATGATCAGGCCCGAGATGCCGAGTGGCTTGTAGAGGCCCACGCTCACGATGATGTCCACGACGATGTTCATCGCCGCCAGGCGGGTCGGTATCCAGGGTCGCTGGACCGCGAAGAACGTGCGTGTCAAGAGCAGGTTCAGGCCGCCAAAGGGCAGGCTGAAGGCGAACCAGAAGAGCGCCAGCGAGACCAGGCGGGTCGATTCGGGGCCGAAATGGCCGCGTTCGAAAAGCAGCCGCACGATCGGCGTCGGCAGCACGATCATGAAGGCCGCCGCCGGGATCAGCAGCAGGTTGATCTGGCGCATCCCGATCCCCACCGCGCGGCGCATCGCGGAGGTGTCGCGATCGCTTGCCATGCGGCTCAGCGTCGGGAACAGGACCGTCGCAACCGCGACGCTGAAGAGCCCCTGGGGCAACATGTAGACGCGGAAGGCTGTTTCGATCGCGCGGGGCGCGTGCTTGCTCACGAGCGTTCCGAACACGGAATTGATCAGCTGGTCGAGGTTCACGATCCCGAGGCCGATCGTCACCGGCAGCATCAGCGCGAACACGCGGTGCATGCGCGGGTCGTGCCAGTCGATATGGAACTGCAGGCGGAAGTCGATGCGCCGCAGCGCCGCGAACGCCATCAGCAGCTGCACGAAGGTGCCCGACGAGGATCGCGATCGCATAGGCGTGGAGCTGATTGCCGTCTTCCAGCCACCCGGGAAGTGCGGGCGCAGCACCACCAGCAGCACGATGATCACCACGTTCCACACCGCCGGTGCGATCGCCGGAATCGTGAAGTGTTCGTAGGACTGCAGCACGCCCACGAGCAGCCCCGTCAGCCCGATGATCATCACGACCGGGAAGAGGATGCGCGACAGCCCGACGAGCAGCGTGTCGAGTGCCCCGGTGAAGTGGCCGCCCGTGAACAGGGGCATGATCACGCCCGCGCCGAGGATGAAGAAGGCCGTGATCGCGCCGAGCCCGATCAGCATGATCCAGAAGATCGTCGAGGCCAGCCGCAGCGCCTCCTTCTTGCGGCCCGTGTGCAGCAGTTCGGTGAACACGGGCACGAACGCAGCCGACAGCGCCGCGTTGGCGAACAGGTTCGCCACCAGGTTGGGAACCTGGAAGGCGATGGTGAATGCCGAGAACGGGCCGCTCGTGCCGAAGAAGGCCGCCGCCACGATTTCACGCGCAACGCCCGCTATGCGCGAGATGCCTGTCGCGATCGAGAAGATCGCAGTGTTCCGCGCGACCTTGCCTGTGCCTCCGGGCGGCGAGCCTGGCGGCTGCTCGGCCCCGGTTTCGGCTGTGGCTGGCAAGGCCGCTATAGTACGGCGCTCGGCGGCGCGTCCACGCGCCTTTTTTGCGCGCCCCGAGGACACGTAATGGCCAACATTCACTCACAGAAGAAGCGGATCCTGCGCTCCGAGCGCGAGCGCGTCGAGAACCGCCTCTACACCTCCACGATCAAGACCTACTTCAGGCGACTGGAGTCACTCGTGCAGGGAAGCGACGCGGACGCCGCCCAGAGCGCCTACCGCGAACTCGTCTCGAAGATCGACAAGGCCGTCAAGCGCGGCGCGCTGCATCGCAACACCGGCGCGCGCAAGAAGTCCCGCGCCGCCCGCCTGCTCGCCGGCAAGTAGAACCGCTCCGCCGCGCGCCTACGCGGCGATCCCTTCGATCGCCCGCAGCGCGAGCGTCTCCTCATCGAGGCCGTCGAGCGGTGTGCGCGCCGACGGCAGCGGCGAGCCGCCGTGAGTGCGCAGCTCGAGGTCCGCGAGGATCCCGAGCGCCGCTCGCAGGCGTGCGGGGTCGCTCTTTCGCACCTCGGCCACGAGGCGATCGACGAGCCAGCTCTGCATCGGCGCGAGCGCCTGCCGGATCTCCGCCTGCGACGCTCCCTGCTCCAGCAGGCCGGCCACCTGCGCCGCCGCGCTGGCCCTGCGCGCGATCATCCCGATCAGGCCCGAGAGGCGCTCGCCCTGACCGATCAGGCGCATGTAGATCCTGATGGCGGCGTCCGCGTCACCCGCCACGAGCGCGTCCCCGAGTTCGTAGGCTCGGACGTTCGGCCGACTGCGCGGCGAGGGCCGTCACCTCCTCCGCGCTCACCGCGCCGCCGCCGCTGTAGAGCGCGATCTTCTCGAGCTCGCGCAACAGGCGCTGCTGTCGTTCGCCGACCTGCTCCAAAGCGCCCGCGCGCCCGCCGCATCGAGCTCGAGCCCCAGCTCGCGCGCCTGCCGCGCCACCCACCCGGGCAGCTCGCGGCGCTTCACCGTCGCCTGCTCCGCAACGCTCCCACCCGCCTTCTTCACGGCCTTCGTCGAGCGCCTCCGGGGCCTTCGCCCTGACCTCCTCGCGCGCGAACATCGCGAGCGTGGTGTCCGCGGGCATCTCGCCGAACAGCGCCGAGAGCTCCTTCTCGACCTCCTGCCCGCGCCAACGCTCGACGCCGTCGACGATCAGCACGCGCCGGCCGAGCGCGAGCGTCATCGCTGCCAGCGCGCCGGCCACGCCCGCGGGCGTCCCCTCGTCCCCCTCCAGCACCGCACGTCGTGGCCGCGCGCGCCGGCGAGCGTCAGAAGGCGCGCGCGCCTGCCGGCGACCCCGCCATGGTCGTCGCCGTGGATCAGGTAGAGCGTGCCGAGCTCTGCCATGCCGCAGCGCACGACGAGGTTCACGAGCTTGCCCGGCACCACGATCTCCTTGACGATCTCGCGGTCGCCGACTGCGCGCGCACGTTCGCCGCCGCCAAGCACAGCTGCTTGAGCTCCTCCTCGGGCGCGTCGGCGCGCGCGCTCACGCGATCGCGGACCTTGCCGTTCACCTGGCAGACCAGCTCGTAGACCTCGCTCTCAAGCAGCGCCTCCTCCGCGTGCGGCCACGGCTGCTCCCACACGCGCTCGCCCACGAGCAGCTCGTAGATGTCGGCCGAGACGTGCGGCGCGAACGGGAACAGGATCGACGCTGCAGAGGCGAGCGCGAAGCGCAGCGTGCCCAGCGACACCGTCTCGCGCAGCCGCGAGCATTCGTTGAAGAGCTCCATCACAGCGGCGATCGCGGTGTTGAACCCGAAGCGCCGGAGGTCCGAGCCGACCTTGTCGATCGCCCAGTGCGTCTTTCGCGCCAGCGCCAGGTCATCGCCAGCAAGCTCGCTCCCCTGCGGCGCGTCAAGCGCCGCCCGCTCCCCCCCATCAACGCCGCCGCGGTCCGCGGTCTCCGCCGCGAGCCGCCACAGCCGCCCGAGGAAGCGGTGCACTCCCTCCACACCCTTGTCCGACCAGTCCGCGTCCTGCTCCGGCGGACCCACGAACAGGATGTAGCAGCGCGCCGTGTCGGCGCCCGACGCGCTCGATGATCGACGCGGGCGAGACAACGTTGCCGCGCGACTTGCTCATCTTCGAGCCATCCTTGGTGACCATCCCCTGCGTGAACAGCGCGCTGAAGGGCTCCTGGAAGTCGAGGTGGCCGAGGTCCGCGAGCGCCTTGCAGAAGAAGCGCGCGTACATCAGGTGCAGGATCGCGTGCTCGACACCGCCGATGTACTGGTCGACCGGCATCCACGCTCGCGCCGCGCCGCCGCGACCACGCCGCGTGCTCGTTGCGCGCATCGCAGTAGCGCAGGAAGTACCACGAGGAGTCGACGAAGGTGTCCATCGTGTCCGTCTCGCGCCGCGCCTGCCCGCCGCACCGCGGGCAGCTCGTGCGCACCCAGTCCTCCGCCGCCGCCAACGGCGAGCGGCCCTTCGGCGTGTAGTCCTCGATGTCGGGCAGTTCCACCGGAAGGTCCTCGGCCGGGACCGGCACCGCGCCGCAGCGCTCGCAGTAGACGATCGGGATCGGGCAGCCCCAGTAGCGCTGACGCGAGATCAGCCAATCGCGCAGGCGGTAGTTCACCGAGGCGTGGCCCTTGCCCTCCCGGTCGAGCCACTCCACGATCGCGCTCTTGGCCGCGCGGTTGTCCATGCCGTCGAACTGCGGCCCGCAGTTCACGAGCCGCCCATCGCCGGTGTAGGGCAGCGTCTGCTCGCCATCGAGGGGTTCGATCACGCGTCTGATCGGCAGCTCGTAGGCGATCGCGAAGGCGTGGTCGCGCTCGTCGTGCGCCGGCACCGCCATGATCGCGCCCGTGCCGTACTCCATCAGCACGTAGTCAGCCACGTACATCGGGATCCGCTCGCCGTTCACGGGGTTCACCACCGTGCGCCCCAGCGCCACCCCCGTCTTCGGCTTGTCCGCGTTGCCGCGCTCCTCGTTGCCCTCGTTGAGCGCGCGGTTGACGTACTCGTGCACCGCCTGCTCGTTCGGCGTCCCCGCCGACAGTCGCATCACATCCGGGTGCTCCGGCGCCATCACGAAGAAGGTCGCCCCGAAGAGCGTGTCCGGGCGCGTCGTGAAAACGGGGTAGTCGACGTCCATCTCCTCGCAGCGGAAGATCACCTCCGCGCCCTCGCTGCGACCGATCCAGTTGCGCTGCATCGTCTTCACGTGCGGCGGCCAGTCGATCGAGTCGAGGTCGCCGAGCAGGCGCTCCGCGTAGTCGGTGATGCGCAGCAGCCACTGCTCGAGCTGGCGCACTTCCACCATCGTCCCGCAGCGCTCGCAGCGCCCCTCCGAGTCGACCTGCTCGTTCGCGAGCACCGTCTGGTCTTTCGGGCACCACTTCACGGCCGCCTCCTTGCGGTAGGCGAGGCCCGCTGCGAACAGCTCGAGGAAGATCCACTGCGTCCAGCGGTAGTAGGACGGTTCGTGCGTGGCGAACTCCCGCGACCAGTCGATCGAGATCCCCCACGAGCGGAACTGGCGCTGGAAGGAGGCGATCGATTCAGCCGTCGAGATGCGCGGGTGCACGCCCGTCTTGATCGCGTGGTTCTCCGCCGGCAGCCCGAACGCGTCGTAGCCCATCGGGTGCAGCACCAGCGCGCCCGCACGGCGGCGGTAGTGCGCGATCGCGTCGCCGACCGAGTAGGTCTTCAGGTGCCCGATGTGCGGCTCGCCGCTCGGGTAGGGAAGCATCTCCAGCACATACGCGCTCTCCCGCTCCCCAGCGTCGGCGTTGTCCACCTCCCACGTGTGCTCGCGTGCCCACAGCTCCTGCCAGCGCGCCTCGATCTCGTGCGGGTCATAGCGGTACTCGGGCATGCGGAGAGAGCAGGTTATCGCCCGCTTTCGGGTGCGCAGCGCGGGTCCGCGCGGACGCCCTTCAGGCGGCCGATGGTGCGGGCTGCTCGAAGCGGCTGGACCCGCGCAACAGCGCCACCACCTCGGCTGGCGCCTTCTGTGGCGAGCCCGCGTCGAACGGCGGCTGCGGGTCGTACTCGATGCCGAGCTGGATCGCCTGCGCCACGCGCTCGCCGGCGAGCCTCGCAGCCAGTGCCAGCGCCATGTCGATGCCAGCCGAGACGCCCGCCGCGCTCACCAGGCGCTCCTCGAAGACCACGCGCTCTGCGACGGGCACGGCTCCCAGGCGCCGCAGCTCCTCGTAGGCCAGCCAGTGCGAGGTCGCCCGCCTGCCCTCGAGCAGGCCCGCGGCCGCCAGGATCAGCGAGCCCGTGCACACCGAGGTCGTGAACAGCGTCGTCTCGTGCACGCGTCGCAGCCACTCGAGCACCTGCCCGCCCGCGCGCGCCTGCACCTCCCCCGGCCCGCCCGGCACCACGACCACGTCCGGGCGCTCGGACTGCTCGAGCCCGCGGTTGGCCAGCACGGTGAGGATGCCCTTGTCCGTGCGCACCGGGCCCGGCTGCGCGGCCACGAAGTACAGCTCCGCTCCCGGTATTCGGCTCAGCACCTCATACGGCCCGATCGCGTCGAGCGCCGTGAACCTGTCGTAGAGCACCACCGCTATCTCCATCCTGCCTCCTCTCGGCCCTGACTTGAAAGCGCCGGCGCCGTCCTGAAGCGTCGGCGGTAGTCCGCGGGCGCGACGCCGAGGCTGCGCACGAACGCGCGCCGCATCGTCTCCGCCGTGCCGAAGCCGCAGCCCGAGGCGATCAGCGCGACCGGCTCATCGCTCTCCTCGAGGCGCCTGCGCGCAGCCTCCACGCGCACGCGCTCCACGTAGCGCGCCGGCGTGAGGCCGGTCTCCGCGCGGAAGGCGCGCGCGAAGTGGCGCGGGCTCATGTGCGCGCGCGTGGCCATCGACTCCACGCGGTGGTCGCCCGCCACATCCTCGAGCACCTCACGCTGGAGCTCGCGCAGCGGCGCGCGCCGCGGCTGCTGGGCCACCAGCGTCGCGCTGAACTGCGCCTGCCCGCCCGGTCGGCGCACGAACATCACGAGCGCCCGCGCGATCTTCAGCGCGAGCTCGCGCTCGTGATCATCCTCCACGAGCGCGAGCGCGAGGTCCATCCCCGCGGTCACGCCCGCCGACGTCCACACCGAGCCGTCGCGGATGAAGATCGGCTCCGCATCAACCCTCACCTCCGGGTGGGTCTGCTGGAGCTCCCGCGCCGCCGCCCAGTGCGTCGTCGCCCTGCGCCCAGCCAGCACGCCCGCGCGCGCCAGCAGGAACGCCCCCGTGCAGACCGACACCGTCCTGCGGGTGTCCTCGTGCGCGCGAGCGATCCACGCGATCAGCTCGGCGTCATCGACTGCCTGCGCGCGTCCCTCACCGCCAGCCACCAGCAGCGTGTCGATCGGCTCGCGCAGCGACGCGAGCGACCCCTCGGGCGTCAGGAGCAGGCCGCTCGAGCTCCGTAGCGGCTCGCCCTCGCGTGAGACAACGCTCACCCGGTAGCCGCGCGCGGGCGAGCGCTGCGCCGCGAGGATCCGCTGCGCGACGCTGAACACCTCGAGTGGACCCGTCACGTCGAGGCTCTGGAACCCCGGATAGGCGACGATCACGATCCTGCGCTGCTGTGAGCTTGGTGGCATCGCTGCAGCGGATCATGCCCCCCTGGCGGCCTGTCCGCAAGGACGTCCTCCCCACCTTTTCTGCCATCTCAGATCTGCGGCGGCGACAGAAGCCCGCAATCTGCGACCGATCTGACATGGGTCGAGCCACTCCCCCGCCTCGCGCTCTAGCATTTGGGCACCAGTGGAGGAGCACGGTTTGGATCCAGAGGAGCCCGACTTCTTGCGCGAGGACGCCGCCGCTGACTTCGACGGCGACCCCGACGCCCTCAGCTCCGCCCCCGGCCGCGTAGCGAGCATCGTCGCCGCCGCCGAAAGCGCTGCCGCCGAACTGCGCGAGGAAACGGAGTCGCGCGTGCGCGAGCGCATCGCGGAGGCCGACCGCGCCGCCGACAACCGCGTCGCTGCCGCTGATGAAGAGGCCGAGGAGATCCTCGGCGCGGCGCGCGAGCAGGCCGAGGCGATGACGGCGGAGGCCAGGGAGACCGCCGCCAAGCTGACCGGCGAGGTCGAGCGCGCGCGCGATGAGGCGAAGCGGACGCTCGCGCAGGCGCGCGAGCAGGCAGACAGCCGCCTCGCGGACGCGCGCAGCGAGGCCGAGGAGTTGCGCGCGAGCGCCGAAGAGGAGACGACACGCGCGCTGCAGGCGGCGACGGCCGAGTCCGAGCAGGTGCGCAGCCGCGCCCAGACCGACGCGGAGGACATGCGCGCCACCGCGCAGGCCGAGACCGAACAGTTGCGCGCCGTGGCGACGAGCGAGACCGCGGAGCTGCGCGCCAGCGCCTCCAATCAGGCCGCGCAGCTGCTCGCCGCCGCCAAGACCGAAACCGAGAAGCTGCTCACGAGCGCGCGCGTGGATGCGGAGCGGATCGCGCGCGAGACGGCCGAGCAGACCGAGCGGGAAATCGGCTCCAAGCGCGACGAGGCCGAGCGTATGCGCACTGAAGCCCACGAGCAGGCCCAAGAGCTGCGCACGTCCGCGCGCCAGGAAGCGCGCAACATCACGAGCGACGCTCACGCCGCCGCACGCGAGGTGCTCGCCGAGGGCACGGAGCTGACGCGCAACCTACGCGAGCTGTCGGCATCGCTGCACAACAACGCCGAGCGCCTCCTGCGCGACGTGCACCTCGCGCACGGCGGCATGACCGCGCGACTCGACCAGGTCGCGCCCGAGGTCAGCCCCAGCGCGAGCAAGACGAAGAGCGACAAGCAGGGCCGGGGCGCCGGAGATCCCGAGGACGACCTCGACGTCCCCGAGTTCGTTCCGCCGGGCTAGACTTCGCAGTCCGAGACGGGGCTATAGCTCAGCTGGGAGAGCGTCGCGCTGGCAGCGCGAAGGTCGTCGGTTCGAGCCCGACTAGCTCCATTCGCAACAGGGGTAAGCGGCCGGACTCCAACCCCGACGAGAGGCTGCAGCGTGAGGCGCACCTGCCTTCCGCGCAAAGCGGGTCTCACCAGGAGCTGCGCGGAGAACGAGCGGCTTGAGGAAAGCGGGTCAGCCGACTTCGTACTTGATGTGCGTGACGCCGGTCGCGTCGATGGCCCGGATCTGCTTGAGGTTGAGCGTCTCGCTCTCGAGCCCCTCGAATAGGCGAGCGCCGGCGCCGAGGATCAACGGCGCGATCGAGACATCGATCTCGTCAACCAGCCGCGCGGCTAGGTATTGGTTGATCACCGACGCGCCACCGGCGAGCCAGATGTCGCGTCCCCGCGCGGCGTCCTTGGCCTGCGCGAGGGCCGACTCGACCCCGTCGCTGACGAAGTGGAAGGTGGTGCCGCCCTCCATCTCGAGTGGCTCGCGCGGGTGGTGCGTGAGCACGAATACCGGATGGTGGTATGGGGGATCCTCGCCCCACCAGCCCCGCCACGACTCATCGGGCCACGGACCACGAACTGGCCCGAACATGTTGCGGCCCATGATCGTGGCGCCGATGTTGGCCCGGCGCTCCTCAACCACCGCAGAGCTGGCGTTGACCTCACCTCCCTCGTCGCCGTGCATCTCCCGGAACGCCTTGAGCGGGAAGAACCACTGGTGCAACTCCATCCCGCCGACGCCGAGCGGGTTGCCCTCGCTTTGGTCCGGGCCAGCGACGTAGCCGTCCACCGACATCGTGATGCTGAGTCTCAGCTTGCTCATCTCCACTCCGTTCTGCGTCGTAATCCTGCTACGAGAGACTGCGGGACCGCGCCAGACTCATCGCACCAGGTTCCCACGGACGTGAAGCAAGCGTCGGCTGTGAGCGCCGCGGTATCCGCGCGTTGCAGGTGCGTCGCCGATCTGGTGAACCCCCCGTGCCGGCAACGAAACAGGAGTCTGCGACCCGCCGTTCGGCCGTGTCAGGGAGGCATCGTCCGTAGACTGCGCAGTCGTGTCCGCGGAGGAGGTCGATGAGTACCTGTGCGCCGTCGATGAGCCCAAGCGCAGCACCCTCCAGGCGCTGCGCCGCACGATTCTTGAGATTGTTCCTGAAGCTGAGCAGTTGATCTCATACCGCGTTCCCGCCTTCCGCGTCCGGGGCAAGGTCGTCGCAGGGTTCGCCGCGTTCAAGGATCACCTGAGTTACCTGCCGTTCAGCGGCTCGGTCCTCGGGCAGCTTGCAGATGAGCTTCACGGGTACACGATGACCAAGAGTGCCCTTCACTTCCCGGTGGACCGTCCACTACCGAAGACACTGGTGCAGGATTTGATCGCTGTGCGTCTCGGGGAGATCGGCCAAGGCTGACGCTAGCCCGTGTGCCAGCTCTCCGCGCGGAGCGGGACACTTCGCCGGAGCGTCACCGTAGCCATTGCAGGTCGTGTGGTTCCGAGAGACCAGGAGCACGCGGATGTCCCCGAACGTCCGCTTACGGCGTCTGTTCGAGCGGCCATACCTCGACGACGCCGTGAGCGACCGCGCACGGAGTTTGCGCGACGATCTCTACGGCGTCATCGAGGCTGGCAGCCTCGATCAGGGCGAAGCCGGCTACAGGTAGCGAGGACTGGAAAAACGGTCCGCTCTCGGTGTGGACGCCGGCAGCGTCATGGTTGCGCACCTGTACGGGCGCGCCAGCGATGCCCATCACGGCCCCGCCGCCGTGAAGACGCGCGTCGTGCGCGTGTGCCGCGTCCCGTACAGCCGGGTCAGTGCGGTCGTAGCCCTCGCGATCGCCGTACCCAATCGTGACGAACAAGGCCATTGAGTTTTCCTCCTGTCGGACTGGACTTTACGTAGCGTCGAGTACTGCTAGCACGGCACGCAGTATGGACCGGCCGCGGCCAGATTCATCGGTCCGCCGAGCATGAATCGCTCGCAGCGAACCTCACAGTCGACTGCGAGGGGTCTGCTGCAAGGCGCGGTCGGACTTCGACTGCGGAATGCCAGAATGTTCCTTTCCGCGCTGAGCAGGGCGTGTGTCCGGCCGGGCGAAATGCTCGTCGTCGAACGGAAGCAGGGGGCCCCGTGGGTGACGACGTCACGGGCCTGTCGCTGCAGGATCCCTCCGAATGCAGACTCCTGACGACGAGGCTACGGAGTCATCGACAGTCCTGGTTGTCGTGGGAGGAGGAGCGACGTGGGTCAGCCGAGCTCGGCGACGGTCGCGCGCAACCGATCGAGGGCGGCGAGTGACAGCTGCGTGAGGTCTTGGTCCTCGTCGGTGTCGACCCACGTGGCGTAGGCCTGTTTGAAGGCGAGCGCGCCGAGCTCCGCCGCGACGCTTGCCGTCGCCGGCGGGATACCGCGGGCGATGAGCGCGCGCGCCATCGCCACGGCGAGGCCGACTTGCTTGAGCGCGTAGCGCTCTTGGAGCTCGGTGTTCGCGGCGATGGCTGCCCGCAGTCGCGGCGCGAGCTCGCGGTTGAACGGTCCCATCGCCGACGCGGCGCGCTCGAGCCCCGCTGCGACCGCGGTCAGCGGGGTGGCCTGCGCTGGTGCGGAGTCGATGCCCTCGACCAAGAGGCGCGCCAGCGTCTCCTGGCCGGCGGAGAGCACGTCGCGCTTGTCGGGGAAGTGGCGGAAGAAGGTGCTCTTCGTCAGTCCCGCGCGCTCGGCGATCTCAGCGACGGTGGTCTCGTCGTAGCCCTGCTCGGAGAACAGCTGCAGCGCGGCGAGGACGAGTCGCTCGCGCCCGTCGGGTTGCCATCTGGGCATGGTCTACCAATCTTACGCGACCTTTGTCGCATCGCCTGCTAGCCTAACGGGATAACTGTCCCATCACTCGGGGTCGACCCGGCGGCCATCCTCTAGGAGATCATCAATGCGCGTTTTTGTTACTGGTGCATCGGGTGGAATCGGCTCCGCCGTCGTGCCTGAGCTACTCGCGAGCGGCCATGAGGTCCTCGGCCTTGCTCGCTCAGACGCCTCGGCCGAGGCGCTCGCCGCCGCGGGCGCCGAGGTGCAGCGCGGTGAGTTGGCCGACCTCGAGAGCCTCCGTGTCGCCGCCACCCGATCCGACGGAGTGATTCATCTCGCGTTCTCCAACGACTTCAGCAACCTGGAGGCAGGCATCACCGAGGAGACTGGCGCGATCGAGACTCTCTGCGCCGCCCTTGAGGGCAGTGGCAAGTCGTTGGTGATCGCCTCCGGCACGCAGGTCGTGCCCGGCAGAGCCTCCACCGAGCGGGATCCGACGATGACCGAGGGGCTCGTGGGCGGCCGCGGGCGTGCCGCCCTGGCGGCCCTGGCCTACGCCGAGCGGGGCGTCCGCGTCGGGCTCGTTCGGCTGCCGCGCTCGGTTCACGCCGCGGGCGGCCCCTACGGGTTCGCCTCGGTGCTCATCGCTGCCGCCCGGCGCACCGGGGTATCCGGCTACGTCGGGGACGGCAACCAGCGCTGGCCGGCCGTCCATCGGCTCGACGCAGCACGATTGTTCCGAATCGTGCTCGAGCAAGGCGAGCCGGGCACGATCGCCCACGCCGTCGGCGACGAAGGGGACGCAATGAAAACGATCGCGGAGACGATCGGCCGGGAGCTGAGCCTTCCAACCGAGGAGGTCCCAGCGGAGAGCTTCGGCGTGCTCGGCATGATCTTCGCCATCGACCAGCCGGCCTCCAGCGAGCTCACCCGCGAACGATTCGGCTGGGAGCCCACGCACCCAAGCCTGCTCGAGGACCTCCAGACCGGAAACTACCCGGACTGAACAGGCCGAGCCAACCCACCAAACCACCCACCCCCGCTGGAGGTCCACACCATGAGTCGAGCTGTCATCTATGAGAAGTTCGGAGGCCCCGAGGTTTTGGAAGTGCAGGACGTTCCGGAGCCGCACGCCGGCCCGGGCGAAATCCGCGTTCGCGTCGCAGCCGTCGGCCTAAACCCCATGGACCCGGCTATCGCGGCGACGCCTGAGCTCGCCGCCCGGTTCAACATCACCGTCCCATCCGGATTCGGCTACGACTTCGCCGGCGTCGTCGACGAGGTCGGCGACGACGCCAGCGGGTTCACCGTGGGCGAACGCGTCTACGGCGGCGTGATGGAGCGTGCCGCTACGGACTTCGTCGTGGTCAAGACGCCACCCGGGACACGCGAAGCCCTTTTCCACACACCCGAAGGACTCAGCGACGAAGTCGCGAGCACGCTGGGCGTCGCCGGTACCGCCGCTTCGGCCGCGCTGGCGGCGATCGACCTCAAGCCCGAGGACACCGTTCTGATCGGCGGGGCGGCCGGCGGTGTGGGCGTGTTCGCCGTGCAGCTGGCCCAGCTCGCCGGCGCAACGGTGATCGGCACCGCCTCGCAGGGCACTTTCCCGTTTCTACGCGAGCTGGGGGCCGAGCCCGTCACCTACGGCCCTGGTCTGGCGGACCGGGTACGCGCGTTGGCCCCCGACGGGATCACCGCAGCTGTTGACCTGTTCGGCACAGAAACGGTTGAAAGCGCCCTCGCTCTCGGCGTGGCACCCGAGCGCATCTCCACCATCGCCGCCGGCGCAACCCCTCCCGGCGGCGCGCGCGCGGCTTTCAGCGCCAACGCCGAGTCCGACGCGCTGCCCCGGATCGCCGACGCGATCGTCGCCGGGCACATCACGGTTCCGATCGCCGCGAGCTTCCCAATCGAGCAGATCCAAGAGGCCGCAGCGCTACAGGCCGACCGACACGTCCACGGCAAGATCGTGGTAACGCTCTAGCCGGAATGGAGTGGACCCCGTCTGACGGACACCTCGCTCCAGCCCTGGTATCCGCGCTTAG
>CAVWZC010000007.1:0-48953 GCA_963759445.1 uncultured Solirubrobacteraceae bacterium | reverse complement strand
CGTCGCGCTGCAGGCCGGCCTGCGTGCTCCCGCGCTCGAGCGCTACCTGACTGGCCGCGGCCTCACGCTCGGGCACTTCCCGCAGAGCTACGAGTACGTGTCGCTGGGTGGCTGCGCGGCGACACGCTCGGCGGGGCAGGCGTCAACGGGTTACGGCGCGATCGCGGAGATGGTGCTCGGGCTTCGCCTGGCCGCGCCGGCGGCGGAGATCGACCTACCCGCGCTGCCGGCGAGCGCTGCCGGCCCGGGCCTGCGCCAGACGATCGTCGGCTCCGAGGGTGTGCTCGGCGTGATCAGCGAGCTGCGCCTGCGCGTGCTCGAGGCGCCTTCCGAGCGGCTCTACGAGGGCGTCTTCTTCGAGGATCTGGCGGCGGGCGCAGAGGCGCTGCGGATGCTCGCGCGCGAGCGCGCGCTCCCCGATGTGGCGCGGCTCTCGGACGAGCGCGAGACGCAGATGTCGCTGATGCTCGCGGGCGCCGGAACGCTGAAGGGCGAGCTCGCGCGGGCCTACCTGGGGCTGCGGGGCTACCGCGGCGGCTGCCTCGCGATCCTCGGCTTCGAGGGTGCCGCGGAGGAGGTCGCGAGCAGGCGAGCGCGGGCGCGCGAGCTGATCGCTCGCTGCGGCGCGCGCGGGGTCGGTCGCGCGCCGGGCGCGGCATGGCTGAAGGGTCGCTTCGAGGCCCCATACCTGCGCGACGATCTGCTCACCCACGGCGTGATGGTGGAGACCCTCGAGACCGCCGCGCAGTGGTCGGGGCTGCTGCGCACGCATAGAGACGTGACGGGCGCGATCTCGGCTGCTCTCTCCCAGCAGGGTACGCCGGGCATCGTGATGTGCCACGTCTCGCACGTGTACGCGAGCGGCGCCTCGCTCTATTTCACGCTGATCGCGCGCCAGCGCGAGGGCGAGGAGCTCGCGCAGTGGCGGGCTGTGAAGCGCGCCGCGACGGACGCGATCGTAGGAGCGGGAGCGACGATCACCCATCACCACGCGGTCGGCCGCGACCACCGCTCGTGGATGCCCAGCGAGGTGGGCGAGGGCGGCATCCGGGCGCTGCGCGCGCTCAAGCGCGAGCTCGATCCCGCGGGCATCATGAATCCGGGCAAGCTGCTGCCGGATCCGCCTACAGGCTGAAGGCGCCCTGCAGCACGACCGGACCCGGATGGGTGGGGCGCGTTTTCGTCTCGCGCGTGAGCAGGACCTCGCGGAAGCTGCCGGCGTTCGTGGGCAACAGCGCGCCGCCGGCGAGGCGATGGCTTTTGCCGACCGGCGAGGCCTTGACGAGGGCCTCGGCGCTTGTCGGCGAGTTGTAGAGCCAGATCGCATAGAAGAAGCCTTTGCTCGCGGGGAGGTGGTCGGCTTCGATGTAGAAGGCGCGTTTGCCGGCTTCGGTGAGCACCTCGACAACGCCGACCTGCTTGCCCCTTCTCGGCGCATGCAGCACGATCTGATGCACGGCAGGGCCTTTGGCGCTGGTCGCCGGGCCTTTCGCTTTGTGGTGGGCGGAGGATTTTCCGTTGTTCGTGGTCAGCAGCACGACCGCGACCACGATCGCCACGACGATCGCGGCGAGTATGAGCGCGCCGCCGAGGCGGGAGCTCGGCGGCGGGTGCGTACGCTCTGGCGAGCCCGCGCTCTCCTCGGCTCGGGATGGTGCACGGCCCCCGGCCGGGTCGGCTCCCGGGCTGGCGGCCGGGATATCGGGCAGCCGCTTGCCGTCTGTGAGCGGCGTTAGCTCGGCGGCGATGGTCCGCGCCCACTCGCGCGCGGGCTCGGAGCCGCTGAGGTAGGTGCGGGTGCGCAGGCGCTCGGAGACGCTCGCCTGGCCGAGGAGGTAGTCGCCTATCTCAAGGCGCCGTTCGGGGTCGACCGCGCGCGCCTGTCGCACGGCGAGCACGGCGAGCGCGGCGTGCGCGCGGTCGTGCACCGCCCGCGGGGGGATGCGCAGCATGGCCGCGACCTCGGCGTAGCTCTTGTGCTGGCGCAATAGCAGGGAGAGCGCGGCGCGCTGGTCCGGTGGAAGCTCTTCCAGTCTGCTCATATTCAGCCAGCGCCACCACGTGATCGCGGGGACGCACGGGCGATGCCTCTAGCGGAGGATCGTAGGCTATCGTGGCGGCCCGATGGCGACCGTCGACGTCGAGGAGCTGCAGCATTTAGTGCGCGGGTACGACCGCCTCTATGGTCTCGAGCTGCTGGCGGTCTCCGACAGCGAGGTGCGCGCGCAGGTGACGGTGCGCGATGAGCTCAAGCAGCCGATGGGCCTCGTGCACGGCGGCGTGTACGCCTCGATTGCCGAGTCGATGGCCTCGCTCGCGACGGCGCTGGCCGTGGGCGCGCAGGGCGAGAGAGCCGTCGGGCTTTCCAACAGCACGAGCTTTCTGCGCCCCGTGACGGCCGGGAAGGTGCACGCGGTGGCCCTCCGCATGCACCGGGGCCGTACGACGTGGGTGTGGGACGTGCGCTTCAGCGACGACCAGGACCGCACGTGCGCGCTCACGCGCATGACGATCGCGGTGCGTCCCGGGGTCGTGGAGCGCTCAGCCGCGCCCTAGCGCGACGCCGAGCGGGTGCAGGGGGTTCGGCACCTGCGCCGGCAGCGGCTGGGCTTCGAAGGCGCCCGTGGGCGCGCGTGCGGGAAGCGCTTCTCCGGGTGCGCCGGCGGTGTTGATCGGCGCGAGGCCGTCGGCGGCCGCGCGCGCGAGCGAGGAGTCCTCGGCGTAGATGTCCACGACCACCCCGCCGGTGGCGATCAGGATCGTCCTGCCACCCTGCGCCAGCTGCGCGCTGACGCCGCGGATCATCTGCGTGCGCGCGCGCATCGAGCCGCCGGGGACGAAACTGTCGTCAGGCGAGGTGACGATGCGCAGCGGCGGAACGCAGTAGCCCTGTCCTCCCTGGACGCAGTTGCCGTAGCTCACGGCGTATGCGTCGCTCGGATCGTGGAAGGTTTCACTGACCGCGAGGCCGCGGAAGCTGGCGCCCAGCCAGTAGACGGGGAAGGGCGCGACGACGAGGCCCTCGAGCTCCTGGTGGGGAATCGGCTGCACCTGCAGCGTGTCCCCGCAGGCGGAGATCCCGAGCGCGCAGAGAGCAGCGAGCATCGGAAGCACGAGTCGCATCGGCCCCGTAGCTTACGAGCGAGTCCTTAACGTCAACCGCCGTAGCGGTTGGTGATCGGCATGCGCCGGTCGCGGCCGAAGGCGCGCGCGCTGATCTTGATCCCTGGGGGCGCCTGGCGCCGCTTGTACTCGGAATGATCCACGAGCCTGATCGTGCGGTCTACGGCGTCGGCCGGAAGGCCGCTCGCGATCAACTGCTCCCGACTCTCGTCAAGCTCGACATACCCCTCGAGGATCTTGTCGAGGACCTCGTACGGCGGCAGCGAGTCCTCGTCGCGCTGCCCCGGGCGCAGCTCGGCAGAGGGCGCGCGCTCGATCACCGACGCTGGGATCGGGCTGCGTGTGGGACTGCCGTGGGCGCCCGGCAGAGCCGTCGCGAGCGCCGCGGGGTCGACGGCGTTGCGCCACGCGCAGAGCCGGTAGACGAGGGTCTTCGGCACGTCCTTGATGACGGCGAAACCGCCCGCGAGATCGCCGTAGAGGGTGGTGTAGCCGACCGACATCTCCGACTTGTTGCCGGTCGCGAGGACGAGCCAGCCGAACTTGTTCGACAGCGCCATCAGCAGGTTTCCGCGGATGCGCGCCTGCAGGTTCTCCTCGGTTATGTCCGGCTCCCGGGCTGCGAACTCTCCTCGCAGCAGCTCCTCGTAGGAGCGCATGACGTCCTCGATCGGCAGCTCGTGCGCGCTTAGGCCGAGCGCGCCCGCGAGCGCGTGCGCGTCCGCCTGAGTCTCGCGGGAGGAGAAGGGAGAGGGCATGACCGTCACGTCCACGCGCTCGGCACCGAGCGCGTCCGCCGCCAGGCAGGCGACGAGCGCGGAGTCGATGCCGCCCGAGAGGCCGAGCACGACGTGAGCGAATAGGTTCTTCTCGACGTAGTCATGGAGCCCGAGCGCGAGCGCGCAATAGACCTCCGCCTCCAAGGGCGCCAGCGGCTCGCACACGCGCGCGGTCTGGAGCTCCGCCTGCTCGTCAGCGGCGGCGAGAGGCGGCGAGTCCGCGCCCTCATTCGACCGCGCAGGCTGGCCGACGAGCTCACGCACCGCGGCGAGCGTGGCCACCTCGCGCCCGACGCGGCGTGCCGCGGGGCGATGGCTCGCGTCACGCAGGCGCGCGGCGGCTGCGGCCTCGAGGTTCACCTCGCACAGCAGGAGCTCCTCGCGGAACTGAGCGGCGCGCGCGATCGTGCGCCCGGTGTGGTCGAGCACGCAGGAATGCCCGTCGAACAGAAGCTCGTCCTGCCCGCCCACGAGCGCGCAGAAGGCCACGCAGGCGATGTTGTCGCGCGCGCGTTGCGCGAACATGCGCTCGCGCTGCGCGCCCTTGCCGGCGTGGTAGGGGGAGGCGGAGATGTTGATGATCAGGGTGGCGCCTGCGAGCGCCTCGTCGCTGGCCGGCGGACCGGGCTCCCAGATGTCCTCGCAGACGGTGAGGCCGACGCGGTGCGCGCCGACGTCGAGCACGGCGCCGCCGGGGCCGGCCTGGAAGTAGCGCTGCTCGTCGAACACGCCGTAGTTCGGGAGATAGACCTTGCGGTAACTGCCCTGGATGGCTCCCGCGTGGATGACCGCGGCGGCGTTGTAGACGTCCTCGGCGCGCTCCGGGTAGCCGACAACGGCGACCGTGTCGCCCACGGCGGCGGCGACCTCGTCGAGTGCCGCGCGGGCATCGGCGAGGAAGTGCTCCTTCAGCAGGAGGTCCTCTGGTGGATAGCCCGTGAGGACAAGCTCGGGGAACAGCACCAAGTCGGCGCCTGCTTCTTCGGCGCCTGTGAGGCCGTCGAGCACCCGCCGCGTGTTGCCGGGGATATCCCCGACGATCGGATTGAGCTGGCAGAGCGCGAGGCGCATCATCGCGCCATCAGTATTCCGTCCCCGGCTATGGGCGGAGGATGCGGTGCGAGCGAGGCGCGCCTAGCTGGCGCTAGCGGGCCTCTTGCTGGAACGCCGCGCCCGCGACCCAGCGGAGCCGTTCTCGCGCGCTGGCGCCTTTCGCGTGGAGCGCGAGCGCACTCCCGCCGCGCGGCAGAGTGCGGCGACGGCCCATTTGAGATCGAGCGCGATCTCCTCGAGATCGGGGAGCGCGTCGTAATCGGCTAGGAGACCGAAGCCCATGTGGCCGTCGTAGCTGAGCACGGCGATGCCGAGTGCCTGGCGCTGCGCGAGAGGCACGACGGGGTAGAGGACCTCGAGCCTGCGGCCGAGCAGGTACAGCGAGAACTGCGGCCCTGGCACGTTGGTGACGACGAGATTGAAGAAGGGCTGGCGCGCCTGCAGTCGGGCGGCCTGGCTGAGGATCGTGGGGGGCGCGAATCCTGCGAGGTTCGTGAGCACCTGCGCCCCCACGGCCTGGCCGGATTTCTTCAGATCTTCCATCGCGGCCGAGATCTTGCGCATGCATTCGGCCGGGTTCTCGATCCCGACGGGCAACGGTGCCCACATCGCCGCTACCTGGTTGCCCAGCGCGCCGCGCTGGTCCTTGCTGCGCACGGACACGGGCACCATGGCCTTCAGCACGAGGTTCTCCGTGTTGTAGCCGCGCTGGCGCATGTAGCGGCCGAGCGCGAGTGCGACACAGGTGAGCACCGCGTCATTGAGCGTGCCGCCCAGCGAGTCCTTGACCGCCTTCAGGCTGGCGAGTTCGACGTCGAGGAAGGTGTAGCGGCGGTGCGGCCCGATATCGACGTTGAACGGGCTGGGGGGCGCCGGGGCGCTGATGCCGGCGATCGTGGTCGCGCCGATACTCGTGAGCCCATCCTTCACCTGGCCGAGCGCCTTACGCGGGCGGCGCATCAGCGCGCGTACGCCGCGCACCATCTCGCCTGGCATGGTCGAGCGCTCGAGCAGCGCCTCGCCGAGGAGCTTTGCGTCCCCGGGAAGAGGCTTAGCCGCCCAGGGCGTGGCCGGCGCGGTTGGCGCGGCGGGTTCACGCGCGGTGTCGAAGAGCACGGTCGTGATGTCCACGCCGGAGATCCCATCGACGAGCGCGTGGTGGGTCTTCGCGATCACAGCGAAGCGTCCGTCCGCCATGCTCTGCACGAGCCACATCTCCCACAGCGGCTTGGACCGGTCTAGCCGCTGGGAGAAGATGCGCCCCGCGAGGCGCTTCAATGAGCCCTCGTCGCCGGGCCGCGGCAGCGCGGTGTAGCGGATGTGGTAGTAGGGGTTGAAGTGGGGGTCGTCGGTCCAGATCGGACGCCCCTGGCCGAACGGCACGTATGCCAACCGCTGGCGGTAGCGCGGGACGAGATGCAAGCGGCCCACGACGTGCTCGACGAGTTCGTCGAGCGTCGGCGCATCGCCCTCGAAGATCATCACGGACGCCACGTGCATGTGTGCAGCCGAGTGGTCCTCGAGATGCAAGAACGCAGAGTCAAGCGCCGTCAGGCGATCGGGATTTGCCATCAGCATTGATTCTGGTGGGTCGGCGCCCTCACGTCAACGACTCAGCGGCAAATCTTCCGCTGCGGGCGCGGATTCGGCCGTCCCCGCCCCCAAGCCCTGGCCGCTCAGGGCAGGGGCCGCTTGGCGGGCCCCGAAAGAACCCTTATGCCGAGCATTTCGTAGATCGCCTGACGGGATATACCGGCCTCGCGCGCTATCCGCGCGATAGGCACCCCCGTCTCGTGCGCGTCCATAACCCGTTGGCGCAGCTCCATCGCGGCCGCGTGGCGCTCCTCCTCGGCGCGCTTGCGTCGCTTGCCGGCGAAACGGAGCTCCAAGATAACGGAGGCGTCATCCACGATCTGTCAGGCTACCTTACAGGGATGATGCGTGTCAAGTTGCCTGACGCTTGAGGCGCCGATACGTGGAGTTCCCGGCTCTGCCGCGATGGCCACGTTGCCCCAGGCGGCAGGCTACCTTTGCCCTCCCGGGAAGCTTCGCAGCCGGCGCTCTGACCCCGTGTACGCATGACGGAATCGGTTGATCGGCGGAGGTTCGGCGCTGTCAGGACATGACGACCGCGGCTTTCCGCAGTCGCGGTGGCTTCCGCCGATAGCCTGTTCTCGCGATGGCGGACGCGTTGAAGGTAGTTGCCACGGCCGGGAGCGAAGCAGAGGCAGACATGATCTGTGGTCGCTTGCTGCAGGCGGATATCCACGCCGTGGCGCAGCGCACGATCGGCGGCCCGGAATTCGGATCGTCGGGCAGCCGGTACGTCTACGTCGACGCCGCCGACTTCGATCGCGCTGTGGCGCTGCTCAAGGAGGACGACGACCCGATCAGCGACGAGGAGCTCACTCGCCTGAGCGAAGAGGCCGGCCGAGAAGGGGAAACCTCATGAAGCTCCCTCAGCGATCCAGCTAACCCGAGCGCGTCGCCCGACGTAGGCGCGGATGTGGATCTCATCTTCTCCGCTTAAGGGCGCGGACAATTGCCAGATCACCAAGCACAAGCCCGATGAGGACGACCACAAGGATGGCGGCAACCTCCACGCCCCAAACGCTACCGGGCTCGTTGCCCTCGAGCACCAGTCGTGCGCAGGATCAGCATCTTGAACATCGCCTCGAGAGAATCTACCCCTGTCAGGGATAAGCCCGACCCACGTCACGATGGGTCAATCAATGCAGATGTGGGTTCTCGCAGTCTCTAGGCATGCCGATACGGACCAAACGGGGCATCGTCCGGCTTCTTCTCGCGCTCGCAGTGTTCCTCGCGTCCGTGGCGATTATCGCGCCGCAATTTCTAGTCGGTGCGGCGGTGAGCGTCGTGATCCTGCTTTCCGGCGGCATCGCGTCAGCGCTTAGGCATATTCGCAACTAACCTTCCTAGGGGTAACGCGAACGTACTCCTCTTGCGTTCATCGCCCTTATCCGCGCCGTCGTCGTCGGTCCCCTGGTCGCCGGGCCTGGCAAGAGACCAAGATCGAGGTCGCTACGTTGTGCGGTTTGTCATTTCTGCAGTGATTGTCGAAGTGTGACCCATGTCACACAGCCGCATTCACATGCCACTAGCCTCGAATAGGTAACCATCCCGACCGCCGAGTCGCCGCCCAAAAAACCGGGCGGTGAGCGGGGGGCCCACTACGCGCTGTGAGTAAGCCGGCGCGATGGGGCGAATCGGCCGCTGATGCGGCCGTAACGACCGGCAAGTAAGACGCGACTCGATCGCGCCTGCGCGCCCGCCGTGAGCCCGTCAGCTAACCCCGTAGGCATCCAAGGAGCTGTAAATCAAAAACATGTGTGTTTACGCAGCGCCCCCGCTCGCGCGGGGTCTGGAACCGACCGGCGTCGTCGCCTCACAGGAACTAACCGCGACGGAGTGTGAGCGATCGGTACTGAAGATCGGCAAGCGTCATCTGAACGTGCTCATAGGTGAACGCGCGCGTCTCTCGGGCACACTCGAGGAAGGTGACGCGCGTGCGCCCGCTGGACGGACGCTCCTCCTCGAGCGTCGGGAGGGACGCATATGGCGCACGCTCGAGCACGTGGCAACCGGGACGGGGGGCAGGTTCTCGTTCTCATATCTGCCGCGCCATACCGGCGCCGAGACCGTGCGGATCGCCTTCGGCGGCAGCACCTCAGCGCGTGCCAGTGCGCGCGTCTCCGGGCGCCTGGACGTGTTCCGGCTCGCGGGCGCGTCCTGGTACGGCGGGGGCGGCACGCTCGCGTGTGGAGGTGAGCTCACCAGCTCGACGCTGGGTGTAGCCAACCGCACGCTGCCCTGCGGCACGATGGTGACACTGCGCTACGGCGGGCGCACCCTGCGTGTCCCCGTCGTCGACCGCGGTCCCTTCGTCGAAGGGCGGGAATTCGACCTCACCGAAGCCACCAAGCGCGAGCTCGGCTTCGGCGACACAGGAGACGTCTGGACGACGAGCTGACGCCCGCGGAGTGCGGTGGCCGCGCCGCTTTCGCAGGAGCCAGACATCGACCATCCCGCGGACTTGCAAGGGAGCGCCCGTGCAGGCGTTGGCATGAGAGGGCTTGCTTCCTTCAATGTCCGGGATGTCCGCGCGCGCGGCAAGCCCCGCGAGGGTGCCCGAATGGCTCGAGAGCCTTGGCGAATGGCGTTGGCCAGGCGCTGCCGCCGCGGCCGCGGCGGACGTCATCCCTCCCTCATGGGTGCCGGCCTTCCCGCCGCGCGCCGCCAATCATGCCGGCGGCGGGCAGGAGGCGACCGAACGTCCGCAGCGCACTCGCGACGTGCTTCCGGCCGTGTTGCTCGCCGGCCTCGCCGCGCTGGGCGCGGCGCTCGCGCTGCACGGGCAATTCTCGCTGGCTCGCCCTGGCCGGCGTCTCGCAGCGAACGTCGCGCGCGTCGACCCCCGCGCGGCGCCCGCCACCTTCTCGCTGCAGCCGCTTCCCGCGCTCACGTTGATCAGCCGCGACGCCGCGGGGAGCGCGATCGCACACGCCAACTTCTCGTCGGTCTCGCTGCATGCGCGTGGGGGCTTCCTCGCGTACCTGCCGCCGCGCTATGACAGCGCGCGCCGCTATCCGGTGCTCTACCTGCTCCACGGAAACGAACAGCTGGCCGACGAGTTCCTGCTCCAGGCCAACCTCCAGAACGAACTCGACCGACTGATCGCCAGCGGGCAGATCCCGCCCATGATCGCCGTCATGCCCGAAGGCGGACGCGGCGCGATCAACTGGCGCAACCTCGGCCCCCAGCACTGGGAAAGCTACGTCGTCGAAGTCCAGGAACTCGTTGATCGGATGCTGCCCACGATCCCCGAACGCGACGCGCGCGCGATCGCCGGGGACTCGATGGGCGCCTACGGGGCGATGAACGTCGCGCTGGGCAACCCCTACCGCTTCGGCGTCGTCGAGAGCTGGCTTGGCTTCTTCAATGGCCTCGAAGCGCAGCTGCGCCTCGACCGGGGCGTGATTCGGAAGCTCGGGCTGACAGCTTTCCTCTACGGCGCCGAACAGGACCACATAGCCAACCCCGCAGAGAACGCGCCGTTCGCGGCGGCGCTGCGCGCCAATGGCGCGGATGCGACCAGCGCGCTGTACCCCGGCGAACACGGCATGCAGACCGTGCAGGAACACCTCGCGAGCCAGCTTCTGATCGTCGGGCGCGTCTTCCGGCGCGGCGAGGGCCGCTCGAACCGGGAGTAACATCTCGCACGAGAAAGGCGCGGTCCACAACTCGCGGGAGGCGATGATGGCGGCAGTTGGCAGTGACCTCGAGGGCGTCCTCGTAGGCGACAGCGAGCAGTGGCAGGATGGCCCGCCACACGAGCTCTTCAAGCGCCTGCGCGGCGAGTGTCCCGTGCACTGGAGCCGCGCGATCACGCAGTTCCCGGACGAGGCCGGTTTCTGGTCGGTCACGACGGCTGAGGACATCCACGCCGTCAGCCGCGACTGGAGCACCTTCTCATCCGAACTCGGCGGGATAACCGCAGCGTCGCGGGTCTTTCCGCTCGAGCTCACGCGGGCGATGTTCATCGGCATGGACCCGCCCAAGCACGACCGCCTGAAGGCGCTCTTCCAGGTCGGGTTCACGCCGCGGCGGATCGCCGCGCACGAGGACGCGATCAGGCAGATCGTGCGGCGCGTGCTCGACCGCCTCGACGGCCGCGAAGAGGCGGACCTCGTCAGCGAGGTCGCCCAGCCGGTCGTGGCGCGCGTGATCGGCAGCTTCATGGGCGTCGCGGAAGATGAAGACGCCGACTGGGCGCGCCTGATGAACTCGATGCTCGGCGCCGGTGACCCCGATCTCAACCCACTGGGAACGGACGGGGTGATCGAAAAAGACATCCCGGAGCTCTTCGCACGCTGCCAGGGGCTGATCGCCGAGCGGCGCGAGCGCCCGACCGACGATCTCACGAGCGTGCTGGTGCACGCCGAGGTCGATGGGCAGCGCCTGGAGGAGCACGAGATCGTGATGGGCTTCTTCCTGCTGATGGCAGCGGGCAACGACTCGACGAAGGCCACCTACTGCAGCGGCATGCGCGCGCTGATGGAAGACCCCGAGCAGAGGCGCCTGGTCGTCGAGGACCCCTCGCTCGTACCCGGCGTGGTGGAGGAGTCGCTGCGGATGTTCCCCGCGTTCGCGCACTTCCGCAGGACCGCGACCCGCGACACGGAGCTCAACGGGCAGACGATCCGGGAGGGGGAGAAGGTGGTGATGTGGTACGTGTCCTCCAACCGCGACGAGTCGCGCTACGAGGACCCAGATCGCTTCGATGTGATGCGCAACCCCGAGCATCAGGCCTTCGGTGCCGGCGGCAGGCACTTCTGCCTGGGAACCGCGCTTGCGCGCCTGGAGCTGCAGGTCCTTTTCGAGGAGACGCTCGCGCGCTACCCGAACATCAGCCTCGCGGGCGAGCACGCGTACGTCGAGTCGCCATTCATCAACCAGCTGAAGGTCCTCCCGGTCAAGCTCGCGCCCTGAGCGCGCGCGCCGACAGCAGCGAGGGCGCCGGCGCGCACGCCGCGGCGGACGGCGGGCTGCGCACCGAGCGGCTGATCCTGCGCCGCTGGCGCGAGCAGGACCTCGCCGCGTTCGCGGAACTCAACGCCGACCCGCTCGTCATGGAGCACTTCCCCGAGACGCTCGCGCGTGAGCACAGCGACGCGCTCGCCTCGCACATCGAGCGCGGCTTCGAGCGCGATGGCTTCGGCCTATGGGCGCTCGAGCTCCCCACCGAGGCCGCCTTCATCGGCTTCACGGGGCTCACGCGCGTGCGCGACGACATGCCCTTCGCGCCCGCCGTCGAGGTCGGCTGGCGCATAGCCGCTCCCTTCTGGGGCCGGGGACTCGCGAGCGAGGCGGCGCGCGCCTGCCTCGCCGAAGGCTTTCGGGTCCACCGGCTCGAGGAGATCCTCGCCTACACCTTCACGGGCAACGTGCGCTCGCGCAGGGTGATGGAGCGCCTCGGCATGACGCGCACGCCAACCGAGGACTTCGCCCACCCCGGGCTCGCACCGGACCACCGGCTCTCCCAGCACGTCGTCTACCGCCTGCGCGCGCGCGACTGGCGCCGCGGGTAGGGCGTCCGGAAGTGTGCGGGCGATACACCAACACCGCCGGCCCCGAAGAATTGAACGACCGCTTCCGCGTGCCCATCCACGGCGACGCTGGGACGCGCCGCTACAACATCGCCCCCACCGAAGAGGTCCTCGGGATCATCAACGCGCGCGAGGGCGGCCAGGAAGCCTCGCTGCTGCGCTGGGGGCTGATCCCGCCGTGGGCGAAGGACCTGAAGGGCGGCGGGCGCATGATCAACGCGAGGATGGAGAGCATCACCACCACACCCGCGTACCGCGCCCTCATCCCGAAGGCCGAGCGGCGCGCGCTGCAACTCGCGGACGGCTACTTCGAGTGGCTGAAACCGGAGCAGACCGGCTCGCGCAAGAAGCTCGGGCCGCGCCAGCCTTTCTTCTTCCAGGTCGACGGCGGCGTCCCATTCGCCTTTGCCGCCGTCTGGACGCCCGCAAAGATCGAGGGCAGCTGGGTGCGCAGCGTGAGCCTGCTCACCTGCGATTCGGCGCCGAACCGCACCGCCGTCGCGATCCATGACCGCGTGCCCGTGATCCTCGCCGACGAGGAGTCCCAGCGCCTGTGGCTCGACCCGGCGCTTGGCGCCGCCGAAGCGCTCGAGCTGTGTGGCGCGCTGCCCACGGAGCGCCTCAGCGCGCAGCCGGCCAACCCCGCCCTGAACTCCCCCGGCGCCGCGCCCGAAGGCCCTGAGCTGCTGCGCGCGCCCGCCTGAACGCTGCCCAGGCCGTCAGCCAGCGCGCGGGGTTCTCGACCAACACCGTCCTGAAGACCTCGTCGTCGAGCACGCCCAGCCCGCGCAGCGCTCGCACAACGTCGTCGAGGGCGAGGCTCATCGACCGGCTGCGCATCGCGCCGGAGCGCTCGAAAGTCTTCGCCGCCTGCACCGGGACCCCCCCTCAGCGGAGGGGGCGACCCCACTGGGTTTCTCCTCGCAGCTGTGCCTTCAACAGCTTCCCCCGGCGTTCCGTGGCAGCGGGAATTCGCGCACCGCGAGGTATTGGGGCACCTTGAAGTCCGCGAGGTGCGCGCGGCAGTGCGCGAGCACGAGGTTCAGGTCGAGCTGGCGGCCGGCAAGCGGGACCAGGACCGCGCCGACCTTCTCGCCCATCATCTCGTCGGGCACCGCCAGCACCGCCCCCTCCGAGACCCCAGGCGCCCCCGCGAGCACGTTTTCCACCTCGATCGAGTACACGTTCTCGCCGCCGCGATTCACCATGTCCTTCTTGCGATCGACGATGTAGATGCGGCCGTCGGCGTCAGCGCGCGCGATGTCGCCGGTGTGCAGCCAGCCGTTGACGAACGTCTCCGCGGTCGCCTCGGGTTTGTTCCAGTAGCCCTGCACGACATTCGGGCCGCGCACGAGCAGCTCACCCGCGCCCGTCGCGTCCGCCTGGTCGATCGCGAGGTCCACCACGGGGAGCGCGAAGCCCACCGAGTCCGCGTGCTCGGCGGCGTCCTCGTGCGGCAGGAAGGTGCTCAGCGACGAGGTCTCGGTGAGGCCGAAGCCGTTGCCCACGCGGGCTTTGGGAAACGCCTCAATCAAGCGTTCGACGAGGCTCGGCGCGATGGGCGCGCCGCCGTAGGAGACCCAGTGCACTCCGCTCACGTCGAGCTCCGCGAAGCCCGGATGGCGAAGCAGCGCGTGGTAGATCGCCGGCACCGCCACCAGCTGGTTGACGGCGCGCGAGGCGACCGCGCTCATCAGGCCGTCGAGATCGAGCGCGCTCGCGGCTATCTCGACGCGCCCGCCGAGCTCGAGCAGCGGGATCAGCTGGCTGTTGCAGCCGGTCACGTGGAACAGCGGAACGAGCACTAGCGTCCCGATCGAGGAGCCCTCGCCGCGCTCGATCTTGAGCGTTCGGAAGGCGTTCTCGCTGTTGGCCAGGAAGTTGCCGTGCGAGGTCATCGCACCCTTCGGAAAGCCCGTGGTCCCGCTCGTGTAGAAGATCGCCGCGAGATCATCGGGGCCGAGGTCCTCCGGCTCGGGAGCCTCGCCGTCGGGCAGCGCCTGCCCGACGGCGAACGTGTACGACGCGCCGCTGTCATCGAGCACGTAGGCGGTCTCCTCTGCGGTCAGGCGCGTGTTTACGGGCACCGCGGCGGCGCCGAGCATCTGCGCGCCGAAGAACGCGAGCACCCAGTCGATGCCGTTGGGCAGGCAGATCGCCACGCGGTCCCCGCGCGCCACGCCAAGCACTCGCATCCCGCCGGCCACCCGGCCGGCCCGCTCCCATAGCTCGCCATAGGTGAGTGACGGGCCCGCGAGCTCGACGAGCGCCGCGGCGTCCCGGTCTCGCTCGACGCTCGTGCGCAGCATCTCGACGAGCGAGCGCGGGCGCTCGAGGTAGCGGGCGATGCCGTCGGCGTCGCGGACCACGCCCGACTCGTCGAACGGACTGTGCGCCCGTGGCAGCGGCTGGACCAGCGTCGGCTCCTCGTTGCCCACCGCCGCGCAGCCTACCTCCACGCGAGAGCCGGCGCGCTTGAGTCCCAGTAGGCTGCGCCAGAGCAACGAGACAGCGAGCCGAAGGGGGAGCACGTGCCCGAAGAGGGACTGACCCTGTACGTGTGCCACATCGATGAAGGAGGCCCGCCGCCGCACGCGTGCAAGCGCGTGATCAACGCGCTACGCGAGAACGGCCACAGCTTCGAGAAGGTGATCTTCGCGAAAGGCATCCCGTTCGGGCTGTTCACGACTGGCCGCCGGCCCGAGCTCAAGCAGATGAGCGGCCAGGAGAAGCTGCCGGTGCTGAAGCTCTCCGATGGACGCACGATCAACGGCAGCAAGGAGATCATCGCGTGGGCGCGCGCCAACACGCTGACGGGCGTGGCGCCGCGCGGACGGATGTCGGGCGAGCACGCCCCGCCGCAGCAGATGCCCAACCCGATGGGCGGGCAGGGCCACCCCTAGAGCCTCGCGTCAGCGCTCAGGCGGCGGTGGAGGCGCCAACCCTGTCGGCGAGGATCGCCGCCAGGCGCGCGCGCTGGGCCGAGGCGCCGCCGAGAAGAGCCGCGTCAAGCTGCGCGCGCTTGTAGAGCCAGTGCACGTCGGCCTCCCACGTGAAGCCGATGCCGCCGTGCGCCTGGATAGCGCCGGCGGTGACCTCGCGTGCCCCCTGCGACGCGGCGGCCTTCGCCATCGCCGCCGCCTCGCCGAGACCCTCAGGGTCGGCGTCCGCCCGCCACGCGGCCTGCGCCGTCGTGCCGCGCGCCTTCTCCGTTTCCAGGAGCATCTGCGCGCAGCGGTGCGAGACGGCCTGGTAGGCGCCGACGGGCACCCCGAACTGTTTGCGCTCCTTCACGTAGGCGACCGTCATCTCGAGCGCGCGGGCGCTCACGCCGACGAGCTCGGAGCTGACCGCAACGAGCGCGTGGTCGACGCCGGCCGAGACATCGCCGGGGAGCTCCTGCGCGGCGCCGCCTGCGCTCACCCGCGCGGCGGAGCGCGTCGGGTCGATCGAGTCGAGCGGGGTGAGCTCGGCGTCCTCCGCGGCGACCACCACGCCGCTCTGGCCGTCGCGCTCGACGAGCACTATGACCGCGGCGTCGGGCGCGCCGATCACGAGGTCAGCGGCTCCTTCCGTGGCGCTCCCGAGCGCGCCCACCATCTCGCCGCTCGCGAGTCCGGGCAGCCAGCGCTCGCGCTGCTCATCCGAGCCGGCATGCTCGATCACGCACGCGGCCATCGCCGTGGGGAGGAAGGGCACGGGTGCGAGCGAGCGGCCGAGCTCCTCGCAGAGGATCGCGAGCGAGACCATGCCGAGCCCGCCGCCGCCGTGGCGCTCGGAGATCGCGATGCCGGGCCAGCCCAGCTCGCCCAGCTCATGCCACAGCTCACGGTCCGTCGTGCGCGCCTCCGCGTGCTCGCGCACGCGCTCTGGCTTGGCGCGCTCCGCGAGCAGGTCGCGTGCGGTGCGCTGGATCTCGCGCTGGTCGTCGCTGAAGCCGAAGTCCATGACGCTCCTAGGCTGCGGCCTTCAGCCGCGGCAGGCCGAGCACGCGCTCGGCGACGATGTTCTTCAGCACCTCGGTGGTGCCGCCCTCGATGGTGTTGCCGCGCGCGCGGAGGAGCTCGTAGCTCCAGTCCTCGCCGACGGTGAGCGCGTCCGCGCCGATGATGTCCGCCGCGAGCTGCGTCAGCAGCTGGTTCGTTTCCGACCACAGCCACTTCACCAGCGAGCCCTCCGGGCCCGGCTGGCCGTAGCGTTCGACGTCAGTGAGCCCCTTCCATGCCATCAGCCGGATCGCCTCGCAGCGCACGTGCAGCTCGGCGAGCTGGTCGGCGTAGAGCGCGTTCTCGAGCAGGCCCCGCTCGGCGGCCGCCGCGATCACATCGTCGAGCAGCTGGCGCAGGCGGATCTGCAGCGCGAAGCCGAGGCCGGCCCGCTCGTTCATGAGCGTCGTCAGCGCGACCTTCCAGCCGTTGCCCACGCCGCCGACGACGTTCGCGTCCGGGATGCGCGCACCCTCGATGAAGAGCTCGTTGAACTCCGCCTCGCCGGTGATCTGGCGCAGCGGGCGCACCTGCACCTCCTCCTGCTCCATGTCCATCAGGAAGTAGGTGAGGCCCTTGTGCTTGGGCACCTCGCTGTCGGTGCGCGCCACGAGCATGCACCACTTCGAGTACTGCGCGCCGCTCGTCCACACCTTCTGGCCCGTGACAATCCACTCATCGCCCTGCTTGACCGCGCGCGTTTTCAGCGCCGCCAGGTCGGAGCCCGCCTCGGGCTCCGAGAAGCCCTGGCACCAGATCTCCTCGGCGGAGAGGATCGGCGCAAGGTAGCGCTCCTTCTGTTCATCGGTGCCCCACACCATCAGCGTCGGGCCGCCGAGCAGCACGCCGAGCGTGTTCGCCGGCAGCGGCACGCGCGCGCGGCCGATCTCTTCGAAGTAGATCGCCGACTCGGTCAGCGTGGCCCCGCGGCCGCCGTACTCGACCGGCCACGCTGGCGCCGCCCAGCCCGCCTCGTAGAGCCTGCGCTGCCAGTCCCGACGCCAGCGATGCTTGGCGTCCTCGCCACCGTCGACGGGCTCGGGGTCGGGCGGGTTCTGCGCTATCCACTCGCGCAGCTCATCGCGGAAGGCGATCTCCTTCTCGCTGAAGGTGAGGTCCACTGGGGCGAAGCGTACCTCAGTGCGGGTGCGCGCTTCTCGCCGGCCGCACGCGCGATTACATTCGAGGCACGATGAGCGAGGCATCCGCCGATCGCGCGCTCCGCGTCGCGCACCTCGACGCCGACGCCTTCTACGTCTCCGTCGAGCTGCGCCGACATCCCGAGCTGCGCGGTCAGCCGGTCGTGGTCGCGGGCTCCGGGCCGCGCGCGGTGGTCACGACCGCCAGCTACGAGGCTCGTCGCTACGGCGTCGGCTCCGCGATGCCCGCCTCGCGCGCGCGCCGGTTGTGTCCGCAGGCGATCTTCCTGCCGCCGGACTTCGCCTACTACCGCGAGGCCTCGGCGCGCATGATGGCGATCGTGCGCGCTCACGTTGAGCGCGTCGAGGTGCTCGGACTCGACGAGGCCTATCTCGACCTCGAGGGGCTGGTGTGGCCGCGCGCGGCGATGCGGCGGCTCGCGGCGGAGATCAGGGCGGCCACGCAGCTGAGCTGCTCGGTCGGCATCGGACCCAACCGGCTCGTGGCCAAGGTCGCCTCCGACGCCGAGAAGCCCGCAGGGCTCGTCGCGCTGACACGCGAGCAGGCGTGCGAGCGCTTCGCGCAGTCCTCGCCGCGGCTCGTCCCGGGAATCGGCCCGAAGACCTCGGCGCGGCTGGACGCGCTCGGGTTCCGGACGCTGGCAGCGCTGCGGGCGGCGCCGGAGCAGCTGCTCGTCGAGCGTTTCGGCGCCAACCACGGACGCGACCTTCTGCGGCGCGCGCGCTTCGAAGGCGACCCTCGCGTCGGCACTCCGCGGAAGGTCGTCTCGGAGTCGCGCGAGCGCACCTTCGACACCGACCTGCACGGCGCCGCGGAGATGCGCGAGGCGCTCGCGCGCATGGCGTCGGAGCTGTGCGAGAGCCTCGAGCGACACGGGCGCAGCGGGCGCACGATCGCGATCAAGGTGCGACTCGACGACTTCACCACCGTCACCCGCGCGCGCACGCTCCCCGAGCCCACCTGCGAGCGCGAGGTCGTGACGGCACAGGCGCTCGCGCTGCTCGAGCAGTACTCCCCGACTCGCCCGGTGCGCCTGCTCGGCGTGCGCGTGGCCGGACTCGGCGGCGCTCCCGAGGAGCCCTCCGCCGAGCAGTCGCGCTCGGCGAGCGGGAGCGACGAGCAGCTCGCGCTGCCGGTCTAGCCTCCGCCGTAGCTGACGATCAGATCGGTGAGCACGCCTGCGAGGAAGCCGGCGGAGAGGAACAGCATGCCGAGCTCGCGGTGTCCCGATCTGCGCATCGCCATCCAGATCTCGCCGATCACGTAGATCAGCGCTCCCGCGGCGAGCGCGTAGAAGAGCAGCTCGAGCGCCGGCGAGGTGACCTGATAGCCGATGATCGTGCCGATGAAGGTGGGGCCGCCGCCGATCAGGCCGGCGAGCAGCAGCCAGCGCCAGCTCGGGCGGGTGCTGCCGAGCGGGCCGACGATGCCGAAGCCCTCGGTCGCGTTGTGGGCGCCGAAGCCGATGATCAGCACTGTCGCGAGCCCGACCGCGCCGGTCGCCGCGGAGACCCCGATCGCGAGTCCCTCGGCGAGGTTGTGCAGCCCGATCGCCACCGCGACGGTCAGGCCCGTGCGCAGCGCCTTGCGGTCGGCGCTCGCGGCTTCCGCGGCTGCCTCCACCGAGGCGCTCTGAAGCGCGACAGCTTGTCCGGGCGCGATCGCAGGCAGCTCCGCGGAGCCGCCCGCGAGCGGCGGCAGCGACGAAGCGCGCGTGCGCTGCCAGCCCGCGCGCAACCGCCGATCGACCGCGGGGATGCCAGCGCAGCCCGCGACGAAGCCAGCGAGCAGCGTCGCGAACAGGCCCGCGACGCTCGCGAAGGAGCCGTGGTGGTGCCTGTAGGCCTGCAGGTGGCTTTCGATGATCCCCTGTGCGTGCGAGCCCACGTCCATGAAGATGAACGCGAGGATCCCGACGGAGAACATCGCGAGCGCCACGCGGGTGCGCGTGCTGAGCGTCCGGATGCGGCCCACGGGCAGGCCGATGAAGATCGTGAAGCCCGCGATCGCGCCTAGGCCGATGGTCTTCGCGAACGGTAGGGCTGCGGAGGCTAGAGGTAGCACGGAGGGACTCGGTGCTGTGATTGCTCGATCTGAGAAGAACGGAAACCGGGGCGCCGAGTGGGGCGTCCGTATCCTACTTAGGGCACCCTAACAAAAAGCCCCGAGCCCTCCGGGCCGGGGCCCGCAGCGAGGCGCCGCGTCCTCGCCACAGGGCCCACGCCGTATAGGATCGGCCTCGATGGCGCTGGTGCAGGTAGGGGACATCGTGCTCGACTACGAGCGCTCGGGCGAGGGACCGCCGCTGCTCGCGATCATGGGCATGAGCGGCACGCTGCTGCACTGGGGCGAGCCGTTCCTCGCGCCGCTGCGCGAGCGTTTCGAGGTGATCGCCTACGACCACCGCGGCGTCGGCGCGAGCAGCCGCCTCGAAGGGGCGATCACGATCCGCGACATGGCTGCCGACGCGGCGGGGCTGCTGCGGGCCCTCGAGGTCGAGCGCGCGCACGTGCTCGGCATCTCGATGGGCGGCATGATCGCGCAGGAGCTCGTGCTCGCCGAGCCCGGACTGGTCGGGACGCTCACGCTCGGCTGCACCTACTGCGGCGGTCCGCAGAGCTCCTATGGGTCCCCGCAGCGCGAGGATCTCTACGAGGCGATGCGCTCGGGCGACCGCGAGCGCGCGCTGCGAGCGGCCTTCGAGATCAACCTCTCTGCGCCGGCCGCGGCCGACCCGGAGCTGTGGCAGCGCTTCCACGACATCGCCGAACGACGGGCGGTCGCGCTGCCGGTGATCATGGCGCAGCTCGGCGCCGCGATGGGCCACGACACGAGCGCGCGCCTGCCCAGCGTGCAGGCGCCTACACTCGTGATCCACGGCAGCGCAGATGAGATGATCCCCGTGCAGAACGGGCGCCTGATCGCCTCGCTGATCCCCGGCTCGCAGCTCGAGATCTTCGACGGCGTGGGCCACCTGTTCTTCTGGGAGCTGCCGCAACGCTCGGCCGAGCTCGTCAGCGAGCACGCGCTCGCGCCCGCTTGAGCGAATTCAGCCTCCAGGCTGACGGCGCCCTCATCTCCGGCGAAGAGTCGCTGGAGCCGGGAGGGGGAGGGGCGCAGACGATCGTGCTGCTGCACGGGCTCACCGCGACGCGGCGCTACGTGGTGATGGGCTCGCGCGCGCTCGAGCGCGCAGGCATGCGCGTGATCGCCTACGACGCGCGCGGGCACGGGCGATCCTCGCCGGTGCGCGAGCGCAAGTACGGCTACGAGCACCTCTCCGCGGATCTGGGCGCGCTGCTCGATCACGCCCGCGTCGAGCGCGCGGTGCTCGCGGGCGCCTCGATGGGCGCACACACAGCTGTGCGCTACGCGCTCGAGCATCCAGAGCGGGTCGCGGCGCTCGCCCTGATCACGCCGGCCTATGACGCCGCGCGCGACGCTGCGAGCGGCTTCGAGCGCTGGGATGCGCTCGCGCGCGGGCTGCGCGGGGACGGGGTGGAGGGCTTCGTGCGTGCCTATGACCTCGCGTCGGTCCCCGAGCGCTGGCGCTCGACGCTGGAGACGGTGCTGCGCCAGCGCCTCGGCGCGCACGAGCATCCGGAGGCCGTCGCGGACGCGCTGGAAGTCGTGCCGCGATCGCGCCCCTTCGAGGAGATCGGGGCGCTCGCGGCGATCGCCGCCCCGACGGTCATCGTCGCGAGCAGGGACGAGGCCGACCCCGGGCATCCGCTCGCCGTGGGGGAGCTGTACGCGCGCACGATCCCGGGTGCGCGCCTCGTGGTCGAGCCCGAGGAGGACCCGCCACGCTCGCCGATCGCATGGCAGGGCGGGCAGCTCTCGCGCGTGCTGCTCCAGCTCGCCGAGCGTTCCCGTACGTGATAGCGTACAGACGTATGGCGGTGCGGGAGTGGGACGGGGCGAGCTACGACCGCATCTCGAGTCCGATGGAGCGCATGGGGCTGGCGGTCCTCGATCGGCTGCAGCTCAGCGGTGCAGAGACGGTGCTCGACGCCGGCTGCGGCTCGGGGCGCATCACGCAGGCGCTGCTCGAGCGCCTGCCGCGGGGGCACGTGATCGCGGTTGACCAGTCGCAGTCGATGATCGACGCCGCGCGCGAGCGCCTCGGCGGGGCGCCTCGGCTGGAGCTGCGCAGGCTCGACCTGCTCGAGCTCGAGCTCGAGCAGCCTCTCGACGCGATCCTCTCGACGGCCACCTTTCACTGGATCGCCGACCACGACGCGCTCTTCGGTCGCCTGCGCGCAGCGCTGCGAGGCGGCGGCAGGCTCGTCGCGCAGTGCGGGGGAGAGGGGAACATCGCGCTCCTGCGAGCGGCCGCGGCGCCGGTGATGCAGCGCGAGCCGTATGCGAGCCATTTCGAGCGCTTCCGGCCGCCGTGGAACTACGCCGCGGCGGAGATCACCGAGCGTCGCCTGCTCGCTGCGGGCTTCTCACGCGTGCGCTGCTGGCTCGCGGAGGCGCCCCAGCAACCCGAGCAGCCGCGGGAGTTCCTGTCCACGATCGTCCTCGGCCCGCACGTGCAGCAGCTTCCAGAGGGCCTGCGCGAGCGCTTCATGGACGACGTGCTCGCGCTGCTGCCGGAGCCTGTGACCGTCGACTACGTGCGCCTGAACATCGACGCGACCGCCTGAGACGGCGCGCGCCGGGCGCGGACCGCTCACGCGAGCGTCGCCGAGGGTCCCTGCTCGGAGGGCTCCTCGTCGAGCGAGCCGCGCACGAGCGCGGCGTAGCGCGCGCCGTTCTCGAGCAGCTCGTCATGCGTCCCGCGTTCGACGATGCGGCCGTGGTCGAGCACGAGGATCTGGTCGGCGTCGCGGATCGTCGACAGGCGGTGCGCGATCGCGATCGTCGTGCGCCCGCGCGCGAGCTCATCGAGCGCCTGCTGCACGGCGTGCTCGGTCTCCGTGTCGAGCGCCGAGGTCGCCTCGTCGAGGATCAGCACCGGCGGATTTCGCAGGATCGTGCGCGCGATCGCGATGCGCTGCTTCTCGCCGCCGGAGAAGCGGTAGCCGCGCTCGCCGACCGGCGTGTCGTAGCCCTCGGGAAGCGAGGTTATGAGCTCGTGGATCTGCGCGGCGCGCGCAGCGTCTTCGATCTCTTCGTCGCTCGCCTCGGGGCAGGCAAAGCGCAGGTTCTCGCGGATCGAGGAGTGAAGGAGGTAGGTCTCCTGGGAGACGAGGCCGACCGCTTTGGCGAGCGAGTCGAGTGTCATGTCCCGGATGTCCACGCCGTCGATGCTCACGCTGCCGCGCTGGGGCTCGTACAGCCGCGCAGCCAGGTACGCCAGCGTCGTCTTTCCCGAGCCCGTCTCGCCGACCAGGGCGGTGCGCGTTCCCGGGGGGACGTCGGCGTTGATCTCTTCGAGCGTCCAGGGGGATCCCGGTTCGTAGCGGAACCAGACGTCCTGGAGCCGGACGTCGCCCCGCACGCCGGTGAGCCCACGTGCGCCGGGGCGCTCGACGATGTCGATCGGGAGGTCGAGGTACTCGAAGATGCGCGCGAACAGCGCCAGCGAGGTCTGTACTTCGACGCCCACCGAGAGCAGCTGCTGCATCGGGAAGAGCAGGCGCGTCTGCAGGGTCGTGAAGGCGACAACCGTGCCGATGGAGATGAGTGCGTCGCCGTGCGCGATCGTGTAGCCCGCGAACCAGTAGACGGCCGCGGGCATGATCGCGAACGCCATCTGGACGGTCGACATGCGCCAGCGCCCGGCCATGCGGGCCTGCACCTCGAGGTCCGCCAGTTCGCTCGACTCCGAGCTGAAGCGGTTCACAAGCTCCGGCGAGCGCCCCATCGTCTTGCCGAGCAGGATCCCGCTCACCGAGAGCGACTCCTCGACGAGCGTCGACATGTCCGCGAGGCGGCTCTGTCGCACCGCCTGGATGCGCCTGCGCTCGTTGCCGACGCGGCGCGTGAGCCACACGAAGAACGGCAGCAGCGCAAGCGAGAACAACGTCAGCTGCCAGCTCAGGGCGAACATCGCGGTCACCGTCGCGAGGACCGTCGCGACCGTCGAGACCGTCGAGGTCGCGGTGCTCGTGACCACGTCGTCGATGCCGCCGATGTCGTACGCGATGCGCGCCTGCACCTCGCCTGAGCGCGTGCGCGTGAAGAACGCGAGCGACATCCGCTGAAGGTGTGCGTAGACGGCGGCGCGCAGGTCGTGCATCACGCGCTGGCCGACCTGGTTGGAGATCCAGGTCTGCGCGACGCTGATGACCGCGTTGATGATCGCGAGCGCGACCATCCCCGCCACCAGCCAGGTGAGCAGCGTCAGCTGGTGTTTGAGGATCCCCTTGTCGACCGCTTCGCGCAGCAGGAAGGGCGAGGCCACGCTGAGCACCGAGCCGACGACGATCAGCGAGAGCAGCAGCCCGAGACGCACGCGGTAGGGCCGGAAGAGGCGCGCGATTCGCCGCAGCGAGACGGGTTTGTCGGGGATGTCCTGGGGGCGCGGCTCGCTTGGGCGCGTGCGTCCACCGCCCACCGGATGCGAGCCGCCGAAAGGCTGTGCGCTCATGGGCTGACTTTAGAGGCCGTCCGAAGCCGCCGGCGAAGACAGGACGGCAAGCCGCGGCAGGGAAAACACTGCCCGACCGCGAGGGCCGGTGCGAGGACGCTGGCAAAGGTGACAAACGATGAGCGCGTACGCTCCCTACCGTGCAGCCGGGTGGCCAACTTCTCGCGGCCATCACGGCGTCTCTGCTCTCCCTCGTCGGAGCCCTTCCCGTTGCCTCCCCAGCGGACGCGGCGTACGGACCCTTCGCGAAGCCCGAACCGGTACAGATCCTGGGCTACCCGGCAAGCGCCGAGGAGCCGTTTATCACGCCGGACGGGCGCTATCTGCTGTTCAACAGCTCGGAGGCTGAACCGGTCTTCACGCTGCAATACGCCACTGCGCTGAACGCGCAGACGTTCGAATACGACGGCGACATCCTCGGCGAAGGCGTAAACGAAGCGGGCTCGCTGTCGGGCACCCCGACGCTCGACACGCGCGGCAACCTCTACTTCGTCTCACCGCGCAGCTACGCCGAAACGCTCTCCACGATCTACACGGGCAACTTCTCGAACGGGACGGTCACCGGAGTGCATCTCGTTCCCGGCGTCTCAGGCGCGCGTGTCGGCCTCGTTGACTTCGACGTCGGCGTGAGCCCCGACGGCTCCTCGCTGTACGTAAGCGTCGGCCAGTTCGGCGGTCCCGAATCCCCTTCGAGCGCCACCATCGTGCTCTACGGACGCGTCGGAGCTGGTTCCTTCATGGAAGCCTCCGACAGCGCGATGGTTCTGAAGGCCGTCAACGAAACGGCCAAGCTGAACTACGGCGCGGCGATCACCGGGGACGGCCTGGAACTCTTCTACACCGCTGCCACGCCTGCGCTCGGGATCGCGCCGTCGGTGTACCGCGCCATCCGCGCCAACACGGACGAAGCCTTCGGTGCGGTTGAAAAGATCGGTGCGATCACCGGGTTCGCCGAGGCGCCCGCGATCACCAGCGACGGCGAGACCCTCTACTACCACGAGAAAGTCGGCCCCGAAGTGCAGGTGATGGACGTGATGCGCCCGCTCACTACCGCCAGCGTGAAGCTCACGAAGCTCATTCCGACGCGCGGCTCGGCCGCGGGCGGCACGACTGTGAGGATCAAGGGCAGCAACCTGACGGGCGTCACCGCGGTCGCCTTCGGCGCATCCCCTGCGAGCGGCGTCCACGTCGACTCGCCAAGCGAAGCGACCGCTGTCTCGCCGCCGGGCTCGAGCGGCGAGGCGAGCGTGACGGTCACGGGTGCCGAAGGAACTAGCGAACCCACCACCAAGGCACGGTTTGACTACTCCTCGCCGAGCGTCTCGGAAGTCAGCCCTCGGGAAGGCTCCTTCCTGGGCGAAACGCTCGTCACGCTGCACGGCAGCGGCTTCTCGCCCGGGGCCGGGATCACCGGCGTCCTCTTCGGCAGCGTCCTCGCGCGCGACGTCGAATGCGCATCGACGACGACTTGCACGGTGAGCTCGCCACAGGCGCGGCGGATCGGCCCCGTCGCAGTCTCCGTGATCTCCGGCGGGCGACGCAGCAAGCGCCGTGAAGCGGCCGACGAGTACACGTACGCCGCGCCGTAGAGCGCGAGCGCGGCCCATAACCGCCCACGAGATCGCTCGCCTCGACCTAGAGTGCCGGGACTATCAGGCTCCGCCGTGCGCTTAGGGCGGCGCGCCGGCGGCAGGCACTAGACCGCCGCTCTCGCCAAACCCATCAAGGAGGCTCAAAATGAGGCCAAGACTCGGCCGCCTAATCGTTGCATGTGCCCTCGCCGCAGCCGCGCTCGCGATCTCCGCAAACGCCGCGTCGGCCCTGAGGTTGTGCCTGCCCAGGGGCGAAGGCAGCGCTCTGCTCACGCCCAAGCACGGCAAGTGCAAGAAGGGTTACACGCTCACGGGATTGAGCACGGAAGGCAAAGAAGGCAAAGCGGGTCCCGAAGGCAAAGTGGGCGCGGAAGGCAGGAAAGGCGAAGCCGGCCAGAAAGGCGAAGCCGGCCAGAAAGGCGAAGCCGGCCAGAAAGGCGAAGCCGGCCAGAAAGGCGAAGCCGGCCAGAAAGGCGAAGCCGGCCAGAAAGGCGAAACCGGCCAGAAAGGCGAAACCGGGCCACCCGGCGTCACCGGCCTCTCGAGCGCCGAACTGGAAACGCTGAAGAGCATCCTTCCCGACGTCAAGTACGTCAGCAAAGGCGTCGGCGGCGTGCCGACAATCCGTTTTTCCTCAGTGAACGTCCAGATCGAGAGCGGCGCCTCGGGTTCCGAACCAGAGACTGAAACGAACGGTAAGGGCAACTTGATCATCGGGTACGACGAAAATCCGGGGACGCAGACGGGCTCCAACGACCTGATGCTCGGTGAAGGCCAGAGCTTCACGAGCTACGGCGACCTCGTCGCGGGCCTCGAAAGCGCCGTCAGTGGCCCCTTCTCGTCCGTCAGCGGCGGGGCGGGAAACAAAGCCACTGCCTTTGCCACCTCGGTGACCGGAGGCGAAGTGAACATCGCCTCAAGCGAAGGCGCCACGGTGTCGGGCGGGGAACGCAACGAAGCGAGGGGCTCGGATTCCTCGGTCAGCGGTGGCGGAAGCAACGTGGCCGAAGGCTTGTGGTCGTCGATCCTCGGCGGCCACTCGATAACCGTCAAAAAAGAATACGAAACAAGCCCGTAGTTATTCGTACGCGCGGCCCGGCGGAAGCACGCCGGGCCGCGTTTCGCGGCTGGCTCTGGCAACCTCGCGCGGTGCCCGAAGCTACGCTGATGGCTGCCGTGAAGCGAGGAGAAGCGCATGAGCTACCAGAGCCCCCCGTACGCGGGTAACGCCTCGCTCACGCCCGAGGAGGTGCGTGTGCTGGGCTGTCTGCTGGAGAAGCAGCGCACGACGCCGGACGTCTACCCCCTGTCGCTGAACTCGCTGCGTCTGGCGTGCAACCAGGCGACCAACCGCGAGCCGGTCGTCGACTACGACGAGAGCACCATCCGCGATGCGCTCGCACGCCTTGAGAGGCGTGGTTACACGCGCCTCGCGAGCGGCGCCGGCAGCCGCACCGCCAAGTACCGCCACCTCCTCGCCGACGCGCTGCCGATGGAGCGTTCTCAGCAGGCGATCGTGTGCGTGCTCATGCTGCGCGGCGCGCAGACCCCCGGCGAGCTCAAGCAGCGCACCGAGCGCATGCACGCCTTCGATGATCTCGCGGAGGTGCTCGAGACGCTCGAGCGGCTGATCGCCCGCGGCCTCGTCGCGCGCCTGGAGCGCCGGCCGGGGCACAAGGAGGAGCGCTACGCGCAGCTGCTGGGCGCGGCTGAGGATCGGGCCGCCCAGGAGCGTGCGCAGCCTCCCTCCCAGGCGGACGCGGCGACAGGTGGCGAGCGGGAGCTGCGTGCACCCGGCGGCGGCGAGCCGGACACCAGCGAGCTGCGGGAGCTGCGCGCGCGCGTCGAGCGCCTGGAGCGCGAGCTGGATGAGCTGCGCGAGCAGATGCGCCATCCTGTGGGCCAGCAGCAGCCATGACCCACGCCCACCTGATCCTCGCGTCCTCTGAAGCCGCCACGGGCGTGGGCATCCCGATCGCCCTCGCCGCGGGGCTCGTCTCGTTCCTCTCGCCGTGCGTGCTGCCGCTCGTGCCCGGCTACCTCTCGACCGTGATCGGCGTGACCCCAGCCGACCTGAAGGAGGGGGTGGGGGCGCGGCGTGTGCTCGTCCCCAGCCTGCTGTTCATCGCGAGCTTCTCGCTCATCTTCATCCTGCTCGGGATGAGCGCCACCGTGATCGGATCGACGCTCAACGAACACAAACGCGAGCTCTCGCAGATCGGCGGCGCGCTCATCATCGTGATGGGCCTCGCCTTCCTGTCCACGCCGTTCATCGGCCTCTTCAATCGCGGGTGGCACTCAGAGACGCTGCTGCGCCTCGCCGGCCGCGGCGGCCCGCTGCTCGCGGGCGCCGCCTTCGCGATCGCCTGGACTCCGTGCACGAGCATCACCCTCGGCGCGATCCTCACCCAGGCCGCGATCTCCAGCTCTGCCGCGCACGGCGCCCTGCTGCTCGCCTTCTACTCCGCAGGCCTGGCGATCCCCTTCCTGCTCATCGCCCTCGCCTTCGAGCGCATGACGAGCGCCCTGGCGGTCGTCAAGCGCCACTTCCCGCTGATCATCGGGATCGGCGGCGCGGTCATGATCGCGCTCGGGATCCTCATAGTCACGGGCGAGTTCACGGTGCTGAACAGCTGGGCCTCGAGGACGATCCCCTGGCAGAGCAGCATCTGAGGAGCGCAGGCGAGATGGACGACGAAACGCTCGTGATCAACGTCGCCGAGGCCCGCACCAGCAGCCATCCGCGGCGCGCCGTGGTGATCGAGTTCGAGCCCGAGGACGGGCTCTGGGCGGACACCGGCGTGAACATCCAGATCATGGAGCCGGGCGTTCCCAACTGCCGCTACCACTCCGAGCCGGTGCAGGAGGACTTCCTCGTGCTCAAGGGTGAGTGCATCGTCATCCTCCAAGGCGAGGAGCGGCGGCTGAAGCAGTGGGACCTCGTGCACTGCCCCGCGGGCGTCGAGCATGTCTTCGTCGGCGCCGGTGATGGTCCCTGCGCCGTGCTCATGATCGGCTCACGGCGCGAGGACGCCGCGCACTACCCCGTCAACGAGCTCGCCGCCAAGTACGACGCCTCTGCCGCGAGCGAAACCGACGAGCCCGCGGTCGCCTACGCCGACTGGCGCCGGCAGCCCTGGAGTGCGGCTCGCAACCCCTGGCCGCTGCCCTAGCGTGGACGAACCCCTCATCGTCAACCTCGCCGAGGGCCGCACGACCGCGCACCCGCGCTGCGCGACGACGATCGAGTTCGAGCAGGCGGGCGCGCCGTGGCCGGAAACGGGGATCAACGTGCGCATCATGCAGCCGGGGCAGCCGCTCGGGCGCTACCACTCCGAGTCCGTTCAGGAGGACTTTCTCGTGCTGCGCGGCGAGTGCATCCTGATCCTCGAGAGTGGGGAAAGGCGGCTGAGGCGGTGGGACTTCGTGCACTTTCCGGCCAAGGTCGCGCATGCCTTCGTGGGCGCGGGCGAGGGCCCCTGCGCGCTGTTGGCGATCGGGGCGCGGCGGCAGGAGACCATCCACTACCCCGTCAACAAGCTCGCCGCGCGCCATGACGCCTCCGTCTCGAGCCCCACCGACGAGCCGGCAGTCGCCTACGCCGACTGGAACGAGCAGCCGGAGCAGCACGTGCCCAACCCCTGGCCGCTCTACTAGCTGCTCGTCGCGGGCGCAGCGGCTGCCCGCTCACGCACGGCGCGGCGCTCCAGGTAGCGCTTTTCCCACGCCTCCTGGTTGCGTTTCGCGTCGAGCACGAACGGCGAGTAGCCGATCGCCTTCACGATCAGGCGGTTGATCGCGCGACTCCGGGGAGGGCAGCGGGCGCAGCACGTCCACGAACAGCACGACGCGGGTCTCGTCGGTGTCGTTCCACACCTCGTGGTTGAAGGTGTCGTCGAAGACCATGCTCCTGCCCTCCTCCCAGTGGCGGAAGTCCTCGCCCACGCGGATCCGGCAGGACTCGCGCGTCGCGCGGCACGATCAGGCCGAGGTGGTAGCGCAGCACGCCCTTGTAGGGGCCGCGGTGGTCGAGGATGTGCTTGCGCGGCGAGAGGATCGAGAACATCGCGGTCGTCATCCCCGGGATCTCGCGCATCAGCGCTGCCGTGCGCGGGCACATCTGCACCCCGAGCTTCGCCTCGAAGCCGTAGCCGTACAGGAAGAACGTCTTCCAGCGGTCATCGTCGGTGATCTCGATCTGGTCCTTGGAGATGTCCTGGAAGTTCGCGAGGCCCTCGCGGTCCTCGAGCACGCCCTCGAGCTCCTCGCGGATCACCTGCCAGTTGGCCTCGACGTGCTCCACCCAGGGGAAGCGCTCGAGTCGCGAAGAAGGTCGCGTCGCCGACCAGCGAGCGCTTGCCGATGAAGCGCTCGATCGGCGCGAGGATGCGTTCGCCGACCTTGATCGTGAGGTCGACCGTGCGCTCCCATGTCGACTTCGTCGCGTCCGCCATCCGCGGCGCGCACACTAGCGGCTCGCGCCGATCGCTCCCGCTCAGTCCTCGAAAGGGGCGAGGCGCACGGCGAGCGGCAGGCCACAGCGGACCAGCAGCCCAAAGCGCCCTTGCGGCAGCGCCGCCGCCTCTGCGCGCATCAGCGTCACGAGCTCGCTCTTGAAGTCCGTGCGCGGGTAGCGCTGCAGTACTGCCGCCACGTTGGTCGGGGCCACGTCCCAGATGCGCAGCCCCGCCCCGTCGACCATCGCGCCCCACTGCAGATAGCAGCCGAGCTCGCCGTCGCGCTCGACGGTCACGCCCGGGGTCGTGTGGACGCAGATCGCGTCGGCGAGAGCCTCCGCGCGTGTCTGCGCGACGCCAGCCGCGGCCGCGCAGGCGAGCGTCCGGTCGGCGCTGGCGAGGGTGAAGTCGCGGCCCGGGGTAGGCTGGGCGATCCCGTGGTCGTGTAGCAGCGAGCCGCAGTAGAACAGCTCCGCGTCGAGGACACGACGGTCGAGGGCAGCGAGCGCGAGTCCGAACAGCCAGGTCCTGAACGAGTGGCGCACCAGCGACCCCGGCAGCTCGGCGCACGCGCGCTCGGCCTCCTGCGCAAAGCGCGAGTCGGGCACCGTAAACGTTTCGACGTCGACCCTCGCGGCGCCCTCGGGCAGCCTGCCGAGTGCGAGCCTCACGCGACCGAGCACGTTCTCCCACTGTCCGACGGCCACCGCCGCGATCAAGCGGGCGCGCTCGCGCGAGCTCAGGCGCCCACCCGTGCGCCGAGCCCAGCCGATACCGCCGAGCCGCTGCGGGTCGGGCGAGCTGCGGGCGTCCGCCGCAGAGCGCGCTGCCGTGCTCATGGGCGCAGCGTATTCGTCCGTCGCCGGCGAGCAGCCGCTGGCGGAGCGGAGCTCGCCCCAACCGAACGCGCCGCAGCCGAGCGAGCTGCAGCAGCGCGAGCCGCAGCAGCGCGAACGCACAAGGGGGCGTGCCGCGGCACGCCCCCTCGCTTACTTCACGTTTCTTGAATCTCGCTCTGAACTACGCGGCCTCGCGCAGCGCCGCCAGCTCGGGCGACTCGGCGAGCTTCTTCAGCGCGCGCTGCTCGAGCTGGGATGCGCGCTCGGCGGAGAACCCGAGCCGCTTGCCGATCGCGGTCAGCGTCTGCGGCTCCTCGCGGCCGGTGCCGAAGCGCAGCGTCAGCACCTTGCGCTCGGTTTCGGGCAGCTGCGAGATCGCGCGGTGGACGATCCGCTCGCGCTCGTTGTCCCATGCGGTCTCCTCGGGCGCCTCGGCGTCGGAGGGCAGCAGGTCGCCGAGAGCCGTGTCGCCGTCCTCGCCGATCTGCTGGTCGAGGCTGACGAGCGCCGCGCGCTGGTGGCGCACCTCCTCGACCTGGTCGATCGGCAGGCCGGTCTCCTCGGCGAGCTCCTCGATCGTGGGCTCGCGGCCGAGGCGCACGGACAGCTCGCGCTCGACGCGTCCCGACCTTGCGGGAGCGCTGCGCGACATGGACGGGCAGGCGGATCGTGCGGCCGGAGTTCTCCAGGCCGCGCTGGATCGCCTGACGGATCCACAGCGTCGCGTAGGTGCGAGAAGCGAAAGCCCTTGCGCCAGTCGAACTTCTCGCTCGCGCGGATCAGCCCGAGCATGCCCTCCTGGACGAGGTCGCCGAGCGGCAGGCCCTGGTTCTGGTAGCGCCGCGCGTTCGAGGCGACGAGGCGCAGGTTCGAGTTGACGAGCAGTTCCTTGGCGTGCAGGTCGCCGCGCTCGATCCGCTTGGCCAGTTCGATCTCCTGGGCCGGCGTGAGCAGGGGGTAGCGCCGCGAGTGGGCCAGCAGCTGGTCGACCGACTCGGGGATGAACGTCTCGCTGGGGGCGAGATCGGTCCGCTCGATCGGGCTGTCCAGCCGCTCGGGAGCGGCCTCCTGGCCGGTGGCCTCGTCGAGGTGGGCTCCTCGGTCCGGCTCGGCGTCCTCGGACGGGGAGCCACGGGGTCGAGCGCTATGGTTGATGTTTGTGGGGGAGTCAGACATAGGCGTCCTTCTTAATCCGATGCTTGGAGTCGGAATTATACGCCGCGATAGTTGCGTTGTCAATTAGTCTCTCAGGCGCGCGTTACTGGGTGCTCGTTCGACGTGCTGTACGGGCTCCCCTGCCTCCAGGCGTAATCGTAGGTTTCCCGCGCAACTAGCGCATAAACCCGTACACGGGGCCAAAAGGAGCGTTACGCGGTCGACTTCATATCGGCGTGACGCGGCGGCGTGGCTGAAGCCCGCGCAGGCTAGGATCCGCGGATGGACGCCGATCTCTCTGGACAGCGTCGTGGCCATCACGGGCGCGTCCTCGGGGATCGGGGAGGCCACCGCGCTCGCGCTGCGCGCAGCGCGGGGGCCGCCGTAGCGCTCGCCGCGCGGCGGCTCGATCGCATCGAGGCGCTCGCCCAGCGCATCCGCCAGGACGGCGGCCACGGCGATCGCCGTGCACTGCGACGTGGGCGAGGAGGAGCAGGCGCAGGCGTTCGTGCAGCGCGCCCACGACGAGCTCGGCCGCATCGACGTGCTCGTCAACAACGCCGGCGTGATGCTGCTCGGGCCGATCGAGGACGCGCCCACCGAGGAATGGCGGCAGATGATCCACGCGAACGTCTTCGGGGTCCTCTACTGCACCCACGCGGCGCTGCCGCTGATGCGCGCGCAGGGATCGGGGCACATCGTCAACGTGAGCTCCGTCGCAGGGCGCTGTCGCGCGCGCGGGCTCGGGCGTCTACAACCTCACGAAGTTCGGTGTGGGCGCCTTCTCGGAGTCCCTGCGCCAGGAGTGCGTGCCGCTCGGCGTGCGCGTCACGATCGATCGAGCCCGGCGCGGTCGCGACCGAGCTCGCCGGGCACAACCGCCCCGAGGTCCTCGAGCAGATAGGCAAACGCTTTGGCGGCTTCGAGCCACTCGCCGCCGAGGACATCGCCAACGCGATCCTCTACGCGATCGGCCAGCCCTCGAACGTGAGCATCAACGAGCTGCTCGTGCGGCCCAGCGGTCAGGCCGGCTGAGCGCGCACCGGCCAGGCCGCCCGTCTCGCGCTCAGTGCCAGGCGGTGGTGCGCCAGTTCGAGGTCGGCGACTCGGGCGCGAGCCACTGCGGGAGCGGCAGTTCGAGACGCAGCGCGAGCGCGTTCACGTAGGGCTCGTACAGCGCGCGCACGCGCCCCAGGCGCGCGTCGAGGGTGTCTGCGGTCGGTCGCCGGCTCGACGCCCACCTCGGAGAGCTGCTGCAGCAGTTCTTCGAGCCGATCCGGCGGCAGGCGGTCCTCGGCGGGAGGGGTGGGGTCGACGTGGTAGCTGTAGCTGAGGTCGGCGACCGCATGGCGCGCGATCGCGTAGCGTGAAGCGGGACTCGTCGACGGTGCCCTCGGGTGCCGCGGCGATTGTCAGCGCGCAGGCGTCGAGCACGGTGCACATGCTCGCCAGCCAGCTCTGGTTCACGTGCTGTGAGCGGAAGTAGCCGAGCACCGGGTAGGCGAGGTGTGACTCCATCAGCTCGGCCACCCACGTCTCCCAGCTCGCCGAGGTATTCGTTGATCGCCGCCCAGCCGCCGCGCTTTGTGGAGCGCACGAGCAGTCTGCCCGCGCTCGGCGGTGACGCCGCGCGCGCGTCCATCTGCGAGACCGTCGCCTCGCGCCGCGAGAAGGCCTGGTAGAGCGCAGGCAGGTAGCCGATGACGGTGGCGATCACGGCGAGGCCGCTGCTCGCGTCGATCACCTGCACGGCGCGTGCCAACGCTGCTGTGCGCGGCGAGCCCCGCGGTGCCGCTGCTCGCCATCGTGGCGGCGCTGAAGAAGAGGTCTTCGCCGAAGTCCACCGCCCGCACGGGGGCCCTGCACGGCGATGTGCGAGCCCCCGGCCCACTGCAGGCAGGCGTAGCCGAACATCATCACGCCCACCCACAGGACCAGGTTCATGATCACCCCGAGCGGCCCGTAGATGCCGAGCATCGTGTCCCTCGCCTGCGACGGCAGCCTGCGCGCGAGCGGCGCCAGGGCCGCCACGCGTAGACGAACACCGCGCGCACCATGCGCGGGTCGCGCTTGACGCGCCGCGGCAGCAGGAAGTGAGGAAGATCTCGGCGAGCATCAGCACGACGAGCGTGCCGCCGATCACGCCCACGAGGATCCTCACAGCGACTCGATCTCCAGCAGCGCGCTGCGCTCGTGGTCGACCTGCAGCGTCGTGTGGTCCAGGCGAAGCGCTCGCGCAGGAGCGCCTCCAGCGCGCGGCGCGCGTCGTGGCAGTCGCGCTCCGAGCCCACGAGCACGTGTGCCGAGAGCGCCGGGAAGCCGCTCGTGATTTCCCACACGTGCAGGTCGTGCACCTCGACGACGCCGGGCTGGGAGCGCGAGCGCCTCGCCGATCGCCTCGGGGTCCAGGCCCGGCGGCGCCGCCTCGAGGAACACCCGGCCGGAGGCGCGCACGAGCGCGGCGCCCGCGCGCACCATCAGTGCGGCGATCAGCAGCGATGCGATCGGGTCGGCGCGCTGCGAACCCGCTCACCAGGATCACGCCTGCGGCGAGCGCCGTGCCGATGAACGCGTACAGGTCTGTGAGCACGTGCTGGAGGCTGCCCTCGACGTTCAGGCTGCGCCGCTGGGCGCCGGCGAGCAGCCAGGCGGCGAGCACGTTGGCGGCGACGCCCGCGAGCGCGACCGCGAGCATCAGCCATCCGTGCACGTGCTGGCGGGCGGACCAGCCGGCGCACGGCCTCGTAGACGATGAAGCCCGCGAGGATCGAGCAGCGTCACGCCGTTGGCCTGCGCGGAGAGGATCTCGGCGCGCGAGAAGCCGAAGGTCATCGCGCCGCGCGCGGGCTGCGCGGCGAGGCGGATCGCGACGCAGCGAGAACGCCGAGCGCGCCCGCGTCGGTGAGCATGTGGCCGGCGTCGGAGAGCAGCGCGAGCGAATGCCCGACGCACTCCGGCGACGAGCTCGAGCACCATCACGCACAGCAGCACGGCGAGCGCCGCCGCCAGGCGCCTGCGGTCCGAGTCCGGCGTGATCATGCGCGCGTGCGAGTGAGCGTGCTCGTGCGCCATCGCTGCCAAGATACGACGCGCGGTGGCCGGGGCAACCGCGGCGCGCTCTACGCTCCGTAATCCGATGGCGCTCGCAGTCGACCACGAGCGCGCGCGCTCACCGCGCCGCACGACGATCCTCTCGATCGTCGCAGCGGGCGTGCTCGTGGCGCAAAGCTCGGCGTGGGGATCGCGACCGCGAGCCTCGGGCTCGATCTCGGCGGGGATCGAGTCGAGCGGCGATGTGGTCGCCGCGCTGATCACGTTCTTCGCTGTGCGCCTGGCCGGGCGCCCGGCGGACCGCGGCCACCCCTATGGCCACCGCCGCGCGGAGAACCTCGGCGCGCTCGGCGAGGCGGCGATCCTGCTCGCGGGCGGTGTCGTCGTGAGTGTGCAGGCGATCAAACACCTGCGGTCCGGCGGGCGCACGCCGCAGGTGCGCTGGTACGAGTTCGCGGTGCTCGCGCTCGCGCTCGTGCGTCTCGACGGCAGCCGCCTACGAGCCTCGCGGCGCGCGGCGAGGCGCTTCAAGAGCGCCGCGCTGCGCTCGAACGCGTGGCATTTCGCAAGCGACATGGCCGGCACGATCGTGGTGAGCATCGGGCTGCTGGTCGTGTCCACCGGCGCGCACGGGGCCGACTCGGTTGCGGCGCTGCTGGTCGCGGCGATCATTCTCGCGGCCTCCGTGCGGCTGATCGGCGAGAACGCGAACGTGCTGATGGACCGTGCGCCGGCGAAGGCGCGCGCGGCGGCGGAGCGCGCCCTGCTGACACTCGGCGAGGACGTGGACCTTGGACGCCTGCGCCTGCGCGAGTCGGCGGGGCGCTACTTCGCTGACGTGGTGGTGCGGGTGCCGCCGGGCGAGGCGGTGGTCGAGGGCCACCGCGCGGCCGACCTGATCGAGGGTGCGCTCGAGCGCGCGTTGCCCGGCAGCGACGTGGTCGTTCACGTCGAGCCGCGCCTGCGCGGGCTTGACCTGCGCGAAGCCGTGCTCGCGATCGCGCTCGCGGAGCCGCTGGTGAAGGAGGCGCACGACATCGCGATCTTCGAAGGCGTGGACGGCGGCACGAGCGTCTCGCTGCACCTGAAGTTCCCCCCCGAGGCGCAGCTGAGCGAGGCCCACGAGGTGGCCGAGCGCGTGGAGCGCGCGGTCGCAGCGCAACCGGGAGTGGGGGAGGTGCAGACTCACCTGGAGCCGCTCGAGCGGCCGCTGAGCGCCCACTCCTACCACGAGCGCGACGAGCGCGCGCTGAGGGGCGACGTGGCGGCGCTCGTGCGCGCGCTCACCGCGCGCGACCCGCGCATGATGAGGCTGCTCTCAACGGACGCGGGACGAGTGCTCTTCATCACCGTCAGCGTCGGCGGTGAGAAATCGCTGAGCGCCGCGCACCTGCTCGCGGGCGAGCTCGAGGATCAGCTGCGCAGGCGCATCGGCGGGATCGCCGAGGTCGTCGTGCACACCGAGCCCTGACGCGCGCGCCGACCCGACTCAACTCCCCGTCCGCGCAAGCCGAATAGTCCCTGTGGGCCCGTCCAACCGAGGGGGCTCGAATCGAGCGCTCATACTCGGCGCGCTCGCGGCGGCTCTCGCGGCGAGCTGCTTCGCCACACCCGCTCAGGCGGCGCCGGCGGCGCCTACGATCACCGCACGGCCACCCTCGCCGAACTCCAGCCGCGCGCCCTCGTGGTCGTTCTCGGCGGAAGCGGGCGTTAGCTTCGAATGCAGGCTCAGCCGCGGCGCCTCGGTCGTGGACGGATGGGAAGCGTGCGTGAGCCCGCAGGGCTTCGCTCTCGCCGGCCAGCCCGACAGCGTGTTCACCTTCGAAGTGCGCGCCCTGGACGCGTTCGGCCTCGCCGGTCCGGTCGGCTCGTCGGCGTACGTGCTCGACACGACGTCACCCGAAGCACCGGTGCTCACGCAGATGCCGCCCACGATCGGCGCCGGCAGTGCGCCCGTCTGGTCGTTCGCCGCAGCGCCCGAGGAAACGGTGATCTACGACAGCGCGCAGAGCCCCCTGCCACTGTCCGTCGCGAGCATCGCTTACGCGGCCCGCTCCACCGCGGAAGTGGGCGAGCTCGTGTCATTCACCGGCACGAAGCGCTACGCGACCGCGGCAACCGTCGTGATGTCGGACTGGGCGCGGCACTCGCAGTGGCCTGAATACCCCGCGGGCGGCTGGCAGCTGCCGATCACGTTCAACGTCTACTCGGTCGATCGCTCGGGCGCCGAGCCCCAGCCCGGCGTCCTGCTGGGGAGCGTGACCCAGACGTTCACGATCCCGTGGCGCCCCGAGGCCGACCCCACGTGCCCCGCCGAATCGGTATTCCAGCCCTGGCGCAGCCCCGACGGCGTGTGCCGCACGAACATCGCCTCGACGGTCACGTTCGACCTCAGCGCGCTCGACCTCGTGCTGCCCGCGGAAGCGATCTACGGGGTCGCCTTCGACACCGACGGTCACGGAGCCGAACCGCTGAGCCAGCCCGGGCCCTACGACGAACTGAACCTCGGCATGAACGGCGCGCCGCCGACGGCGGGAAGCGAGGTGGAAGCGGGCGTCCTCTACTTCAACAGCACCTTCGGGGGTTTCTATGCCGACGGCGGCAAAGGCGGCACCGGGACGTTCCGGCGCGACACGGGCTGGAGTGCCGAGCCGGCGATCGGACTGCTCGCCGGCGAACCCCCGGAGCCCGCGCCGGTCACCGAATGCCGCCTCACCCGCGGCGAAACGACGGTCTACGAATGGGCGCCCTGCGCGCCACCGGTGAGCTACGACCTCAGCACACAGCCGGACGGCACCTACACCCTCGCCGTGCGCGAGACCGACGCGGCGGGCAACTCGAGCCCCGCGGCCACGGCGAGCTACACGCTCGACCGCGCCGCGCCGCCGGCGCCCGTGATCACCAGGCGTCCATCCTCGCCCTCCTCCGCGCGCACGCTCTCGTGGTCCTTCAACGGCGAAGCGGGGGCGCGCCTCGAATGCCGACTCGCCGACACCGCGCTCGTGGCTGGCGAATGGAGCGGCTGCGCGAGCCCGGTCGACTTCGCGTTGACCGGCGCACCCGACGGCACCTACCGCTTCGAAGTGCGGGCGCGCAACGCCCTGGGGACCACCGGCGAGGCCGCCGCCGATGATCACGTGCTCGACACGACCGCTCCCGCGCCGCCCGTGATCACCCGCGCGCCGCCCTCGCCGTCCGGCAACCGCGCTCCCGCGTGGACGTTCACGGCGGAACGCGGCACGCTTCTCGAATGCCGCCTGCAGCGCCCCGGCGCGATCGTCGCCGATTGGGGCGCGTGCGCCAGCCCGAGGCGCTACGAGCTCGCCGGCGCGCCGCTCGGGCGCTACGGCTTCGCGGTCCGGGCGCGCGACGCGGCGGGCAACGAGAGCGCTCCGAGCTTCTCGACCTACCAGCTCGAGAAGCCTGTCAGCGCCGGCCCCAAAGCGGGCTCCCACCCGCCACGCCGCAAGGGCTCGGGCCCCGGCGCCGGGCGGCCGAGCGGCGGATCCAAGCCCTCGACACCCGCCGGCGCGACGCTTGCCCCGACGGCGACACCGAGGGGCGCACAGGGCGCGCTGTCAGCATCGGCGCCGGCGCAGGCCGCCCCGCCAAAGTCCGAGCTCCGCCGCATGCGCACGGCACACGCCCGTGGGCACACGCGCCCCCGCTCGCCCACCTCCGCGGCGCGCTCCGCGGCGAAGGCGTCCCCTCGGCGCGGCGTCGGCTCGTGGCTCGGCGGCGCACTCACAGCGATCGCCCACGCCCTCGCCGCGTTTGGGTCCGCCGTCTTGCACCACCCCGACAAGTCGTTCTTCCCGCTGTCGCTGATCCTGCTCGTCGCGGGCTTCCTGATGCTGCAGGGCCGGATTGACAAGAGCGACCCAAAGCTCGCGCTGGCGCCGGTCTATCCCGATCCCGATCTCGAGTTCAGCTCCCCGAGCGCGTCCCCCGCATGAGCACGAGTTCCCAAGCGAGCCCCCGATCCGGGGAGCTCGTCCCGATCGCCGAGCGACTGCGGCTGATGCAGGCGCTGCGCCTCGCCTTCGCCGTGCTCGCGACGCTCGTGGCCTCGCAGTCCCTGACGAGCTCGGGCGTCTCGGTGGCGGGGTTCGCTGCGACGAGCGCCGCCTATCTCGCTGTCGGTCTGGGCGCCGAGGTCGCGTTCCGCGCCTCGCGTCGATTCGGCATCACCGTCCTCGGCTTCGTGATGCTGCTCGACGGGCTCTACCTCGCCTGGGCGATGTACGCCACGGGCGGCTCGGGCAGCCCCGTGCGCTACCTCTTCATCATCCAAGTGATGGCGGTGGCGCTGCTCGCCTCCTACCGCACGGGGGTGAAGGTCGCTGCCTGGGACTCACTGCTGCTGCTCGTCGTCTACTACGCGCGCGAGGGCCACCTGCTGCGTCCGCTCGGGCGCGACCTCGCGCCCGGCACACCGTTCTTCCAACTCGTGGCCTTCGCGGCGGTGCTGTGGCTCGCGGCGCTCGCGACGGCGCAGTTCTCGGCGGTCAACGAGCGCGAGCTTCGCCGCCGCCGCTATGACATCGAGGCGCTCGCACGGATGGCCGAGGCGCTCGAGCTGACGAGCGGGTCGGCTCCCACCGCGGCCGCGCTGCTCGAGCATGCCGTCGATGCCTTCGAGATCGACCGCGGACTGGTGCTCGCGGGGCCCGCCGGCGAGCTGCGGCTGCTGGCCGCGCACGGCGCGCAGACGGGCGATGGCGAGGGCGAGCAGGTCGTGCTTGGGCCACACTCGATCGTGACCGCAGCGCTGGCCACGCGCCGCACGCGCCTGGCGAGCCGACTCGACGAGAACGACGAGATCCTCGCGACGCTGCTCCCGGATGCCAGCAGCCTCATCGTGGTGCCGCTCTCGGCGGAGGGGACCGCGATCGGCGCGCTCGTGGTGGAACGCACGCTGCAGGGCGGCCGCGTCGCGCGTCGTGTCGTGAGCATGCTCGAGCGCTTCGCCGCGTACGGCTCGCTCGCGCTGCGCAACGCGTGGCTGCTCGAGCAGGTGCAGGTGATGGCCGCCACCGACGGCCTGACGGGCCTGATGAACCTCAGGACCTTCCACGACGCGCTGGGGCGGGCGCTCGCTCAGGCGGCCCGCGAGAGTGGGCAGCTCACGCTCGTGATGCTCGACATCGACCACTTCAAGGAGGTCAACGACGTATACGGACACCAGGCCGGCGACCAGGTCCTCTGCCACGTCGCGCGCGCGCTCGACTCGGCCTCGCGCGGTGGCGAGCTGCTCGGCCGCTACGGCGGCGAGGAGTTCGTCGCGGTTCTGCCGGGCGCCGACCGCGAGGAGGGCCTGCGCGCGGGCGAGCGTCTGCGCCTGGCCGTCGCCGGGGCCGAGGGGACGCCCAAGGTGACGGCGAGCCTCGGCGTCGCGACCTTCCCGACGGATGCGCGCGACGCGGGCGCGCTGCTGAGCGCGGCCGACCGGGCGCTGTACGCGTCGAAGGCGCAGGGGCGCGATCGCGTCACCGCGGCTCCACAGGCGGACCTGCTGCAGGCCTAGCGGCGCGGCGCTACTTCTCGGCGAGGCGTCGAAGCAGCTGGGTGGCCTCGAACAGCAGGTTCTGCTCCTCGACGCTGAGGTCCTGCTCGATCGCCACGGCGAGCCAGCCCTCGCGACGGCGGCGGTCCTCGGCGAGCGCCCGCCGTCCCACGGCGGTGAGGTCGACCAGGATGCGACGGCGGTCGACCTCGTCGGAGCGGCGCTCGACCAGGCCGTCGGCCTCGAGGTCGTTGATGGTCTGACCCATCGACTGCGGGCGCACGCGCTCGGCTGCCGCGAGGTCACCGATCGACATGCTGCCCTCGCGGTCAAGGCGCCCGAGCACGGCGCCCTGGGAGAGCGGGAAGCGATGCTCGGCGCGCAGGCGCCTCAGCAGCTGCCCCAGCACGAGCCGCAGCTCGCTGGCGAGGCTGCTGGTGTCGGTGCTTGCGGGCGTGCGCATAGGAGTCCTATCGGCTGCTCGAGCCCGATTATACACAGGCTAACTGAACAGTTTGCCTGTATAATCTGAAGGGAATGAGCAGACCCCCAAGCGCTCCATCGCAGAACGACTCGACGCGGACGAGCGGCGACGGGTACAAGTGGATCGCCCTCTCGAACACGACGCTGGGCGTGCTGCTGGCGACGCTCGATGGGTCGATCACGCTGATCGCGATGCCGGACATCTTCCGCGGCATCCATCTGAACCCGCTGACGCCGGGCAACAGCTTCTACCTGTTGTGGATGATCCTTGGGTTCCTGGTGGTCACGAGCGTGCTCGTGGTGAGCCTCGGGCGCCTGGGGGACATGTACGGGCGCGTGAAGATGTATAACCTCGGCTTCGTCATCTACACGGTGGCGTCGTTGCTGTTGACGGTGGATTGGATGACGGGCCGCGCGGGCGCGACCTACCTGATCGCCTTCCGCGTGGTGCAGGGGATCGGCGCGGCGTTCCTGCTGGCGAACGCGGCGGCGATCATCACCGACGCGTTCCCGGCAAACCAGCGCGGGATGGCGCTCGGGATCAACAACATCGTCGGCGTCAGCGGCTTGTTCATCGGCCTCGTGCTCGGCGGTCTGCTGGCGCCGATCGACTGGCGGCTGGTGTTCCTGATCTCGGTGCCGGTGGGCCTGTTCGGGACCGTCTGGGCCTACCTGAAGCTCGAGGAGCGCAGCCAGCCGAAACGCGCGCCGATCGACTGGGCCGGCAACATCAGCTTCGCACTCGGGCTGATCCTGATCATGGTCTCGATCACCTACGGGATCAGGCCCTACGGCTCGAGCACCACCGGCTGGGGCAGCCCGAAGGTGCTGGGGCTGCTGGCTGCCGGCGTGGCGTGCCTGGCGGCGTTCGCGCTGATCGAGAGCCGCGTGGAGAACCCGATGTTCCGCCTGCAGCTTTTCAAGATCAAGGCGTTCGTCTTCGGCTCGCTGTCGACCTTCCTGTCGGCTGTGGCGCGCGGGGGCCTGATGTTCATGCTGATCATCTGGCTGCAGGGGATCTGGCTGCCCCAGCACGGCTTCAACTACACCGATACGCCGCTTTGGGCGGGCATCTACATGCTGCCGCTGAGCGCGGGAATGCTGCTGGCGGGGCCAACCTCGGGATACCTCTCCGACCGCTACGGAGCGCGCGGGTTCGCGACCGGCGGGATGCTCGGCGCGGCGCTCGGCTTCGGCCTGATGCTGCTGCTGCCGGTGGACTTCCGCTACCCGCTGTTCGCGGCCGTGCTATTCCTGAGCGGCGTCTCGATGGGGCTGTTCGCCTCGCCCAACCGCGCTGCCGTGATGAACAGCCTGCCGCCGGGCGACCGCGGCGCGGGCGGCGGCATGAACCAGACCTTCCAGAACTCCGCGCAGGTGCTGTCGGTCGGGATCTTCTTCACGCTCATGATCCTCGGCCTCGCGAGCAGCCTGCCGGCGACGCTGTCGAGCGGGCTGCGGGCGCACGGCGTGTCGGCGGCGGTGGCCTCGCACGTCTCGCACGAGCCGCCCGTCTCGATCCTGTTCGCCGCCTTCCTCGGCTACAACCCGATCCAGCAGCTCGTCGGCGCGCACACCCTGGCCGGCCTGTCGGCGGTGAACCGGGCGACGCTGACGGGCCGCGGATTCTTCCCGCGGCTGATCTCGGGGCCATTCCAGACGGGCCTCCACGAGGCGTTCATCTTCGCGATCGCCGCATGCCTGATCGCGGCGGCGGCGTCGCTGATGCGCGGCGGGCGCTATCAGCACTCAGAGCCGCAGGCGGGGCCGCCGGCGAGTGCTGCGACGGTGCGCGTGGAGGAGGGAGAGCGAGGGCCGGCGATGCCGGCCGGGATGGGCCGCGAGTTGTCGGTTCACGCGAGAGAGGAGCAGCATGCGAGTTAGGTGGTTCGGGCAGTCGGCGTTCGCGCTGGAAGGCAGTGAGGGCTCGGTCGTGATCGACCCCTTCGGCGACCTCACGGCGCTGACGAGCAGGGGTGCGCGGTTCGAGTACCCGCCGATCACCGATGTGCGGGCGCAGCTCGTGCTGGTGACCCATGAGCACGCCGACCACAACGGCGTCGATGTGGTCGGCGGCGAGCCGACGGTGCTGCGCTCGACGGCGGGGCGGCTTGCGTCTCCGCTCGGCGAGGTGCTGGCCGTGGCCTCAGAGCACGACGAGCAGGCGGGCACGCAACGCGGGCCGAACACGATCTTCGTGTTCGAGCTCGACGGCACGCGCGTGTGCCACTTCGGCGACTTCGGCCAGCGCGGCCTACGCGAGGAGCAGGCGGCGGCGATCGGCCGCGTGGACCTTCTGTTTCTGCCGGTGGGAGGCGGCCTGACGATCGGCGCCGAGCAGGCGGCGCTCGTGGTCGAGGAGCTCGCGCCGCGCTGGGTCGTGCCGATGCACTACCGCACGCCGCGCATCGACTTCCTCGAGACCGCGGAGGACTTCCTGGGGCGCTTCGAGCACGTGCAGCGGCCCGCGGGTGCGGAGTTCGAGACCGACGAGCTCCCGGAGGACGGCAGGCCGCTCGTGGTCGCCCCGGCGGCGCCGTGAGGCGTTCAGGGGCGCGACGGCGGGTAGGGCAAGGTTGGTGTGGCGATCAAGCGAGAAGGGAAAGGTGAGGCGATGAGCATCGGTCGGGTTTTGCTGAGGGTCTCTGTCGGAGGCTTCTTCATCGGGCACGGCACCCAGAAGCTGTTCGGCTGGTTCGGCGGCCACGGCCCCGAGGGCACCGGGCAGTTCTTCGAGCAGCTCGGGCTGAGACCGGGCAAGCAGCACGCGCGTGCCGCCGGACTCGCGGAGGCGGGCGGTGGGACATTGCTGGCGCTGGGCATGCTGACGCCGCTCGGCGCGGCGGCGATCACCGGAACGATGATCACGGCGATAGAGAAGGTGCACGCGCCGAAGGGCCCGTGGGCTACCGAAGGCGGCTACGAGTACAACGTCGTGTTGATCGCGGCGGCGCTGACGCTCGCGGAGACAGGCCCGGGAAGCCCCTCGATCGAAGCGGCCCTCGGCCATGAACGCTCCGGCCCGGCCTGGGCGCTCGCGGCGCTCGCCGCCGGCGCCGCGGGCGCGTTCGCGGTGAACAGGATCGCCGCCGCCCAGCCGCCGGCGCCCGAGCCCGAGCCGGCCGCAGAGGAATCGGCGCCGAGCGCGAACGCGGCGGAGGCGACCGCGAGCAGCATCTAAAGGGACCAGTGGGAAGCGGGCTGTGGGCGCGCGCCAGCCGGCCGCGCCCAGCGCCCTTGGGCGCGAAGCCCCTACTTGACCCAGACGAGGTCGCCGAGCTGGAGCATGCCGAAGGCCCTGTGGGCGGCTTCGATAGGCAGCTCGACGCAGCCGTTGGACTGCGGGAAGCCGTAGGAGGCGCGCGGGTAGCCGTGCACCGCGTCGCCGCCGTTGAAGTAGTTCACCCAGGGCACGTCGGGCACGTCGTATTTTTCGCCGTTCACGTCCGTGCCGGCCATCGAGGTGGAGACGTAGCGCGCGTATATCGGGAAGACCCCGGTCGCGGTTTCCGCGCCGGGAACGCCGGTGTTCACGGGCGTCGTGAGCGTGACGTGGCGCCCACGGTGGACCTTCAATGTCTGCGGCAGCGACTCCGTGACGGTGACCCAGGTGTAGGGCTGGGAGTCGCGCCGATAGTGGGAGAGGTCGTAGAGCAGCTTCTCCCAGGTGGCGCCGTTGACTTCACCGCTGGCGGCGAGGCCGCGATCGGCCTGGTAGACGCTCAGCGCGGCGCGCGTGATCACTTCGAAGTGTCCCGAGTGCACCGACGGCGCGCCCGCGAACGCGGGCACGAGCGCGCCGCGGGGCGGGTGGTAGGCGTGCAGCGCGGCTTCCGCGCGCGTGAGCGCACCGGCGGGCTCGTGGAAGATGTAGGTGGGCCTGAACCTCGCGCCGAGATAGCCGAGGCGCGCGAGCGCCTGCTGCAGTCCGGCGGTGGGGGGGCAGGCGACGCTCAGCTGGAGCGTACGTCTCCTACCGATGGGAGCGTGTCCGGTGGAAGCCGTGCGCGCCCAGATGGTCAGCGCGTAGTGCGAGCAGGGCGCGAGCGTGGATGCGGGCGTGAAGACGATCGAGTCGCCTTCGACCTTCCAGCTGCCTGCATCGCGGGGCGTGAGCATTGGCATCGGCGTCGTGGGGCTGACGGGCGCGCCGAGCGTGAGCCGCAGCGGGCCTGTGGCGTTCGAGATGCGCCGGGCCGGCAGCGCGAGCAGGCGCGTGGGCGTGAGGGGGGGAGCCGGGGCCAGGGGGGGAGCCGGGGCGAGGGCGGGGGTCGTCGTGGTGGTGGCGGCGCTGGCGGCGCGCGGAGCGAGCGGGTCAGGCAGGCCGTGCCCGCGCACGAGCCCGTAGGCGCTCCCGCCGATCACCAGCAGCACGAGCGCGGCGGCGTACGCGAGCGGCCTGCTCAGGAGTCGGCGCGGATGCGGCGGGATCTTCTCTTGCGAGTCCATCGTGAGCGCGCGGTCTCACCGCGCGAGATTCACCTATCCAGGCTAACGGTTGTTGCTGGTGCATCTTAAGGCGTGAGAGGGCTTTCCCGCGCACGCGATTTCAGTGCGCGGAGGGGCTGCTCCAGGCGGGCTCGCCCCTCGAGAGGGCGTGCACGGCGAGCGCGACGAGGCCTGCCACCGCGAGCGCGAGCGCGAGCGCCGAGGCGACGGAGACCTTCAGCACGAGCAGGCCGCCGCAGACCGCGCCGAGGAGCATCGCGAGCACCGCCACGCCTCGGCGGCCGAGCTGCGCGCCGCCCCCCCAAGCGCCCTCGCCTCAGAGGCGATCCCGGTGAGCGTTTTTGGTGAGCACGGTGGTGGTTAGCTCGGGAACCCCGATGCGCTGCACGGCGGCGTTCTGGACGCCCATCGCGATCGCAAGCGGGGCGATCAGCGCATCACGGGTCCCGGACCGCCGGTTCCCCGGCACCGAGCGTGACGGCCAGCGCGATCGCCAGCAGCACGACCTGCCGCGGCGCCGGCCGCGCGCAGGATGTGCCCGCGGTGCTCGGCGTAGCGCGCGCCCAGCCAGCCGCCGAGGAAGGCTCCGATGAGGAAGGCGCCGAGCGCGGCAAGCGACGCGGCGATCGAGATGTTCCCGGCGCCGGCGAGACCGAAGCCCAGGAATACGATGTTGCCGGTCATGTTCGCGACGAACACGTGCCCGAGCGTCAGATAGCTGGCGGCGTCGACGACGCCCGTGAGCAACGTGAGCGTGAGCAGCAGGCTCGGCAGAGGGCCGTGCCGGCCGGCTGATCCTGACCAGAGGGTGGAGCGCACTTCGCCAAGGAGGCCGATCGGCCGGCTCTCGCTGCTGGCGCCGCTGGTCCCCGCCATGGTGCGCCCGACACTACCCCCTGGCGCATGAGCGCGGGCGAGGTGATCGCGATCGCCGCCGCGGGCATCGCGGCGGGCACGATCAACACGGTCGTGGGCAGTGGCACGCTGATCACCTTCCCGGTGCTGCTCGCGTTCGGCTATGCGCCCGTGACGGCGAACGTGTCCAACACGGTGGGGCTCGTCCCGGGATCGGTCTCGGGCGCGTACGGCTACCGGCGCGAGCTAACCGGTCAGCGCGCTCGCGCGCTGCGGCTCTGTGCGATGTCGGTGGACGGGCGGGATCACGGGCGCGGTGCTGCTGCTCGTGCTGCCGGCGTCAGCGTTCAGGGCGATCGTGCCGGCGTTCATCGCGGACGGCGCTCGTGCTGACGCTACCTGCAGCCGCGCATCGACCGCGCGCTGGCGGCTCGGGCCGCGGGGCGCGAGCCAGAGCGCGGCGGGAGCTCTGACGCCGATCGCGATCTACCTCCACGGGCGTCTACGGCGGCTACTTCGGCGCGGCGCAGGGCATCCTGCTGCTGGCGATCTTGGGGGTGGCGCTGGCACAGGACCTGCAGCGCTCGAACGCGCTGAAGAACGTGCTCGCGGGCCTCGTGAACGGCGTGGCCGGGGCTCTACTTCATGTTCGCGGCGGACGTGCGCTGGGCTGCCCGCGTCTGCTGATCGCGGCGGGCTCGGTTGCTCGGCGCGCAGCTCGGCGCGCGCTACGGGCGGCGCCTGCCGCCGGCCGCGCTGCGCGCCCTGATCGTCGTCGTGGGCATCTGTAGCGATCGTGCAGCTGATCCTTTAGGCGAGCGAGATCAGGAGCACCGATGAGCCCCGAGCAGACGCAGGACGAAGCGGACGCGCTGGTCATCTTCGGCATCACCGGCGACCTGGCGAAGAAGATGACGCTGCGTCGCTGTACCGGCTGGAGGCCGCGGCCTCTTGAACTGCCGGTGATCGGCGTCGCCGCGCAGGACTGGACCGTCGAGCACCTGCGCGAACACGCCCGGAGTCGATCCAGGCGACCGGCGAGGAGATCGACGAGAGGGTCTTCGACGCCTGCCGGCGCGGCTGTCCTACATCAGCGGGGACTTCGCCGAGGACGACACCTACAAGCGCCTGGCAGGGCCTCGCCGTCACAGACGCGCTCTTCTACCTGGAGATCCGCCCTCGCTGTTCGGGCCCGTGGTCGAAGCTCGCGAGGCGCGGGCTGCCGCGCGGCGCGCGCGTGGTCGGTCGAGAAGCCGTTCGGCCACGACCTCGCCTCGGCGCGCGAATCGACGGCCGAACTGCACAAGTACCTCGCCGAGGAGCAGCTGCTGCGGATCGACCATTTCCTCGGGAAGATGGGACTCGAAGAGATCCTCTACCTGCGCTTCGCCAACGCGATGCTCGAGCCGGTGTGGAACCGCAACTACGTCTCCTGCGTGCAGATCACGATGGCCGAGGACTTCGGCGTGGAGGACCGCGGCCACTTCTATGACCCCGTGGGCGCGCTGCGCGACGTCGTCGTCAACCACCTGATGCAGTTGCTCGCGCTGGCGGCGATGGAGCCGCCCGCGGTTCACGAGCGCGGACGACGCTGCGGGACGCGAAGTCCGCGGTGTTCCGCGCATGCAGGACGCGGACCCGGAGGTAGTACGTGCGCGGGCAGTACGACGGCTACCGCGAAGTCGACGGGGTGGCGGCGGACTCGACGACCGAGACCTTCGCGGCGCTGCGGCTGGAGATCGACAACTGGCGCTGGGCGGGCGTGCCGTTCTTCATCCGCGCGGGCAAGCAGATGGCCGTCACGCGAGACCGAGCTGCGGCTGGTCTTCAAGCACCCGCCGCGTCTCGGCTTCCTTGCGCGCCCGGCCGCCGCCCCAGCCGAGCCAGTTGGTGGTGAAGATCGACCCGACGACGGGGATCGAGATCATCCTCGACGCGCACCGCGCCGACAAACCGGGGGCCGCAGCCAGATCGAGCTCGACGATGGACTTCGGCGAGGAGGGAGGGGAGGGGCCGACGCCTTATGAGGTGCTGCTGCACGCGGCGCTCGTGGGCGACAGCCAGGGAGTTCACGCGTGAGGACAGCGTGGAGGAGTGCTGGCGGATCATGGAGCCGCTGCTGGACTCCCCACCGCCGGTTGACGCCTACGCGAAGGGTTCCTGGGGGCCGAAGGAGGCAGACCAGCTGACCGCCCACTTCGGCGGCTGGCAGGGGCCGTGGATCTCGACCTGAGCGCGGCCGCCTACAGGTGCGCGGCGAACGCGTAGATCACCATCGCGCTGACGATCAGCACCGCCACCCTCAGCACCCACAGCAGCAGCACGGCGCGCGCGTCGAGGTGCGCGCGGGGGAGGGGGCGAAGCGTCTGCGCGACGAGCTGGTCGAGCTCGAGGTACATGAACAGCTCCGACTCCTGTGAGTCGTCGCTGCTCATGGGCCGATCACGTGCACGGTCTGCAGGAAGGAGTCGATGCCGTAGGCGGCGCCGCAGAGCCCGACGAGCGTGACGACGCCGATCGCGATGAAGTTGGTGCTGACGCGGTTGGCCCAGCGACCCATGAGCTCCCTGTCGTTGGCGAGCAGCAGCAGGAACACCAGGCTGACGGGCAGCAGCACGGTCGCGAGCACGTTCGCGTTCAGCGCGATCGACAGCAGCGGCGCGCCGGGTATGAGGATGACCACCGCGGCGATCAGCGAGACGCCCCACGTTGGCGGTGTAGAAGACGGCGGCGTGGCGCGGCGAGGTGTTGAAGCTGTGCGAGACGCCGATGCATTCGCCGGCGGCGTAGGCGGTG
>CAVWZC010000006.1:0-881547 GCA_963759445.1 uncultured Solirubrobacteraceae bacterium | reverse complement strand
TGACGAGCGCGTCGTGCTCGTTCCCCGCCACGAGAACGAGTTCTTGGAGGTGGGCACGATCGCCGCGGTCTCCGAGCAGATCCGTCTGCCAGGGGGCGGCCGTGCGGTTGCCATCTCAGGCGTTCACCGCGCCCTCATCGGTGCGGCCCAGACAGGCCCCGGCGGCGAGCTGCGCGTCGAGGTCGACGAGCGTCCCGACGGGGTGCCCGTAGACGGGCGCACGCGTGAGCTCGAACGCGAGTACCGAGCAACCGTCGAGGAGATCCTTGAGCTGCGCGGCGATGACCGACGCATCTCCGCGTTCATTCGCGCGATCGCCGAGCCCGGAGCGCTGGCGGATTCCGCCGGCTACTCACCCAACCTGTCATACGAGCAGAAAGTCGAGCTGCTGCGCACGCTCGACGTCACCGAGCGCGAGCTGGCGGTAAGACTGCAACGCGAGAGCCTCGCAGAGCTGCAGGTTCGTAAGCGCATCCGCGAGGACGTCCAGGAGGGCGCTGAGAAGCAGCAGCGCGACTACTTCCTGCGCAAGCAGCTGGACTCGATCCGCAAGGAGCCGGGCGACGACGACGCTTCGGTCGTGGAGGAGTACCGCGCCAAGATCGAGGAGGCCGCGATGCCCGAGGCGGTCAACGAGCAGGCCCTGAAGGAGCTCAACCGCCTGGAGCGGATGGGCGAGCAGACAGGCGAGTCGAGCATGATCCGCGCCTATCTGGACTGGCTGATCGCGGTGCCCTGGAGCAAGCGCTCGGACGAGCACCTCGACCCGGTCGCGGCGCGTGGCGTGCTGGACTCGGACCACGAGGGCCTCGAAGACGTCAAGGATCGGATCACCGAGTACCTCGCGGTGCGCAAGCTCCGTCAGGACCGGGGCATCGAGGCCGACGGGCGGGCGGGCAACCGATCGGGGGCCATATTGGCTCTGATCGGTCCTCCCGGCACCGGCAAGACCTCGATCGGCGAGTCGATCGCCCGGGCAACCGGGCGGGAGTTCGTGCGCATGTCGCTCGGCGGTGTGCGCGACGAGGCCGAGATCCGAGGGCACCGGCGCACCTATATAGGCGCCCTTCCCGGACGCCTGGTCAGAGCCCTCAGAGACGCGGGCACGATGAATCCGGTGATCCTGCTGGATGAGGTCGACAAGGTCGGCGCGGACTGGCGCGGAGACCCGTCGGCGGCGCTGCTCGAGGTCCTGGACCCCGCGCAGAACCACTCCTTCCGCGACCACTACCTCGACGTCGAGCTGGACCTCTCACAGGTTCTGTTCCTGGCCACCGCCAACGTCGCGGACACGATCCCCGGCCCGCTTCTGGACCGCATGGAGGTCATCCGCTTCGACGGCTACACCTCCGAGGAGAAGCTCGCGATCGCCAAGGGCTACCTGTGGCCGCGCCAGCGCGACCGCAATGGTCTGCGCGAGGACGAGGTCGAGATCTCAGATGACGTGCTCCGCACGATCATCTCCGATTACACCCGCGAGGCGGGCGTGCGAAACCTGGAGCGCGAGCTCGGCACGGTGCTGCGCAAGACCGCGACCAAGATCGCCTCAGTCAAGCCCGTCGCGGGCGGAGAGCAGGCGCCGAACGCCCCCGTGGCGATCGACCTCGACGCCGTGCGCGACGCGCTTGGTCGCCAGAGGTTCTTCCAGGAGTCCGCGGCGCGGACCGCAACGCCGGGCGTTGCGACCGGACTCGCGGTCACCGGCTCCGGCGGCGACGTGCTGTTCGTCGAGGCCACAGCGATGAATAACGGTGGCAAGGGCGGCCTGGTGCTAACCGGCCAGCTCGGCGACGTGATGAAGGAGTCGGCGCAGATCGCGCTCTCCTACGTCCGAGGACACGCCGAGGAGCTGGGCATCGATGAGCACGCGTTCGAGGACAAGGAGTTCCATGTGCACGTGCCGGCTGGCGCGATCCCCAAGGACGGGCCGAGCGCGGGCGTGACGATGGTCACGGCGCTCGCCTCGCTGCTTTCGGGACGCCCGGTCAAGCACACTGTCGGGATGACCGGCGAGGTCACGCTTCAAGGCCGCGTGCTGCCGATCGGCGGCTTCAAGCAGAAGGCGCTCGCGGCCCACGCAGCCGGCCTGACCGACGTGATCCTGCCCGAGCGCAAACCGTGGCGATCTGGACGACATTCCCGAGGAGGTCCGCCACCAGTTGACCTTCCACCCCGTGATCACGGTCCAGGAGGTACTCGACCACGCACTGGAGCCCGCACGCGAGGTCGCACACGTCTCCTAGATGCAAGCCCATTCCAGAGGAGGTCCGCCATACGGCGGACCTCCTGCAGCGGCGCTGGCAGCTCGGAACGAATGTCAGCCCAAGTCCCAGACCCAACGGGAGGAGGCCCGGTCCCCGCACAGCGCGTCATCCGTGATGACGGCGGCGACCATCTTCAGCGGCCTGGCTCGTGCTCCCATGCCCGACACGGCCCGCTGCGGTCGCAATAGGGCTGGGCAATCCACGGACGCTTCGTCGTATCGAACACGCGACGCTCGAGGCGCTCGTCGACTTCGGTGTGGACGAACGCGATCAGGCCGGGGCGTGCGCGATAGGTGGTGAAGCCAACCACCTCGCCCTCAATCGACAGCTCGTAGCGATCACGGTCAGGCGCGTCAGCCACCTCGATGAGCTCCGCCACAGCCATGCCCGGAAGCTTAGAACGCGACCGACCAGCCGGGACATCGACGACCGCGCATACGCGAGCGCGATGCACCTCCTCGCGATAACTACCCGGACCCTATGCGCGGCGTCGCTGGCAGTGGCGGCTCGGTGGGCGGTCGACGGGCCGACGCTGGTCAACGAGATCATCGCGGCGGTATTGCTCGCGACCCACCGTCGCAACCAGGCCTGCAACCCATCCGAACGGACCCCTAGCGTGGGCGAACACATGTTCGATGCGCACCCGCACCCGTTTCTCGACGAACTCAACGTCGAGCAGCGTGCGGCTGCCACGCACTCGGGCGAGACGCTTCTGATCCTCGCGGGTGCCGGCACGGGCAAGACCACGACGCTGTGTGCTCGCGTTGCCTGGCTCATGGCCGAGGGGGTCCCGGCCGAACGGATTCTCCTGCTGACATTCACTCGCCGTGCGGCCCGGGAGATGATCGAGCGGGCACGTACGCTCGCCGAGCGAGTCGCGCCCGACGCGGGCCGGATCGTCGGCGGCACATTTCACTCCGTCGCGCATCGCCTGATCCGCGTCCACGCCACCTCACTCGGACTCGAGGCAGGCTTCGGCGTGCTTGACGCCGGCGACGCGGGCGATCTACTCGACCTCGTTCGCCAAGAACATCGAGGCGCCGAGAGTCCTCGGCGTTTTCCACGGGCCGCGACGATGCTCGACATCTATTCCCGCACCGTCAACGCCCAGACGCCGCTGCGTGAGATCCTGGCCGAGTTTTTCCCCTGGTGCGACGAGCACCACGAGGCGCTCGCGGAGATCTTCCGCGCCTTCGGAACGCGCAAGCGCACCCTCGGCGTCCTGGACCTCGATGACCTGCTGCTGTACTGGCGCGCGCTCGCGAGCGATGAGGTGGTCGGCCCGCTGATCGCCGATGACTTCGACCACGTCCTCGTCGATGAGTACCAGGATGTCAACGGTCTTCAGGTCGACATCGTCGCCAGCATGCGTTCAACGCGCCCCGGTCTGACGGTCGTGGGCGACGATTTCCAGGCGATCTACGGGTTCCGTTCCGCGAGCGCCCGTCACATCCTCGAGTTCCCGAAGCAGTTCCCGGACGCTCACACGAGCAAGCTCGAGCGCAACTACCGCTCGACAACGCCGATCCTCGCCGTCGCAAACGCCATCTCAGTACAGGATCGTGGAGGGTTCCCAAAGGAGCTGTGGACCGAGCGCGAGGGCGGCACCCCGCCCGAGCTCACATTTCCACGCGACGAGCGCGAGCAGGCCAACGCCGTCTGTGAGCGCGTCATGGCTTCGCGCGAGGAAGGGACGGAACTGCGCGAGCAGGCCGTTCTATTCCGCACGAACCACGACTCAGACCTGCTCGAGGTCGAGTTGACGCGCCGTCGCATCCCGTTCGTCAAGTACGGCGGGCTGCGCTACCTGGAGGCCGCTCACGTTAAGGATTTCATCGCCCTCCTACGCCTCACCGACAACCCGGCCGATGAGCTCAGCTGGTTTCGCCTACTCCAGCTCCTGGACGGGGTAGGTCCCACCCGGGCGCGCCGTGTCCTCGACACGCTCCGTGCGTCTGACGAGGGTTCACCCGAGCTCGAACGCTGGTCACAGGCGAGCGAGCACGTCCCGCCGAGCTCACGCGAGCACGCAAATGCGGTGATCGACGCGCTCATCCAGACCGGCGCTGGCTCTACGGACAATGCTGGGGTCCAGGTACAGCGACTGTGCGCGGCGATCACGCCGCTGATCCGCCTGCGCTACCCCGACGGCTTGGTGCGTGTCTCAGACCTCGACCAGCTCGTCCTCGCAGCCCGCGGCGCCCAGGACGTTCGTCACTTCGTCTCAGAGCTTGTGCTCGACCCACCCGCGTCCAGCGCCGATCTCGCGGGGCCGCCACACCTCGACGAGGACTACCTGGTGCTCAGCACCGTCCACTCCGCCAAGGGCCTCGAATGGGAGGCCGTTCACCTCATCGCCGCCTACGACGGCAACTTCCCGGCCGACATGAGCACCGGAACCGAGGAGGGGATCGCCGAGGAGCGTCGCCTGTTCTACGTCGCGCTCACGCGACCACGCCGCAGACTTCACGTATACGTACCGTCTCGCTTCTACCACCGTCCGAGCGCTCGCGACGACGCCCACGGAATGGGCCAAGCGTCACGGTTCCTGACAGAGACGGTCCAACGCCTTTTCAGCGTCACGGGCAGCGCAGAGCCGCAACCGAACCACAGCGCCGCCGCGTTGCCGGAGACTCGAATCGAGGTCTCGGTCGACGCGTTGTTCGGCTGAGAAGCGCAAGCCACGTTGGGAGCCTTCGGAAGCGAGCGTGACGCAGTCGGGTGCGCGCGCCGCTCCTCTTCATCTGCAGCGGTCATCTCCCGCGGCCCTCGAGACGCTGCGCGGTTTCGTTACGGTCTAGCTTGGAGGTCCACCCTCGACGCGATACACCGGTGGTACACTGGCCTGGTGGCCACATCCCATCCCCGCATCCAGGTCACCGAGGATCCAGAGCTCGCACGCGCACTGCGCGCGGCCGCGCCGCATCTGCCGGCCGGACTCTCGCGCTCGCGACAGGTGCGCGAACTGGCGATCGCCGGAGCTCGCCACATTGCCGATCACCCACCGACCGAAGAGCAGCGCACGATGCTGCTCGAAGGGCTCGCCGAGAGCTTCATGAAGCCAGAGACAGCGGGCATCGACTGGGATCTGCTGCGCGACGGCAAGCTCCGTGCCTGGCCCATCCGATAGCCGGGCCGCCTGGGGCGAGCTGCCGCTGCTCGTCGATACCTCCGCGTGGTCGCGCGCACACCATGCGGCCGTCCGCGACAGCTGGGTGCAGGCGCTGCTTGCAGGTCGTCTGCGTGTCTCGCCCGCTGCGCGGCTAGCGATCCTGCTCAGCGCTCGCAGTGGCGCGGACTTCGACTTGCTCGCCGAAAGGCTGACCGCGGTGCGCACCGCCCCGCTCACAGCCACCACCGCTCGCGCCGCGCAGGACGCCATGCGCACGCTCGCCCATCGCTCCGCCGGTGCCCAGCGGATACCGGTAGCCGACTACCTGATCGCCGCCGCCGCGCAAGAGACCGGAGCCGCGGTGCTCCACTACGACCGCGACTACGACACTCTCGCCGAGATCATGGGGTTCGAGTCTGTCTGGCTCGCGCCGCCCGGCTCGCTCCCGTAGCCCTCGATCGTGAGCGCACTCATAATCGGTAGGTCGCTGGTTCGAGTCCAGCCGGGCCCATTCGGTGTCGTTATCACAACGAACCTGCTGCAAACGGGCATGTTCTGATGTTCTGATGTTCTGATGTTCTGATGTCCGGTCGCTCGGCTTCAGTGCGGGCCGAAACAAAACCACAGGCTGTTACGTGGGGCGAACCTCCTTTCCGCGCTTTCCGGGTCTCCGGGCGGATCCGGCACGAATACCCTCGCACGGACGAAAGCAGAGGTTCGCCTCGCGCCGACCTGGGCGGCCTTGCAGCACCCTGGGAGCCGCGCCGCCGTCGACGCGGATGCGCTCGCAATCGGGGACGAAGCAGTAGCCAGCGGAGTGCCGCCGGGCGCTGCTGCTGGTCGTCCCGAGCATCAGCAACCGGGGCGCTGGCGGACACTTCTGCTTCCCCGCGAGCAGGTAGCGCGACAAGCGTCGATCAAGATGCTCCGTTCCTCTCCGTCGTGGCTGATGCCTGGGACGATCAGGGGATAGCGCTGGGCAGGCGTGAGTGCCTCTCGTGCGAGGAGCGGCTGCTGGGCCGCCGTCGATGATCGCACGGCGACCGGCAACTGTTCGCCAACCTCACGGGGTAGTCTTGGCGGCGTTGCTGGTCGTATCCATCGAGTTGACCGAGTAGGAGGCAAACCCGGTGAACATGTCCTCGTTAAGCGAGCGGTCGGTGATTCGCCGCGTCGGCGATTACGCCGGGGCCATGCGTCATTACCGGCGGCTCACGTCGGCGGGGACGCCGCGCGAGGAGCTCCTCGACCTTCAAGGCCGGCGCTTGGTGGAGATGGCGCGCCACGCGGCGGCGGCCTCGCCGTTTTACCGCGAGCTGTATGCCGGCATCGAGCTCGCCGACGATCTCGACGTGCGTGCGCTTCCGGTCGTGACCAAGGCGATGCTGATGGAGCGCTTCGACGAGTGGGTGTGCGACCCGCGGCTGCGGCTGAGCGAGGTCGAGAGCCATCTCGAGCGCATTCGCGGCGATGAGCTTTACCTCGGCGAGTACCGCTGCATGCCGACCGGTGGCACGACTGGACGCAGGGGCGTGTTCGTCTATGACCGTGAGGAGTGGCGTCGGTGCCTGTCCTCGTTCATGCGCTGGAGCGAGCTCATGGGAACGCGGCCACGGCTCGGCCGACGCCTGCGAGTTGCCGGCGTCGGGACTACCAACCCCCTGCACGTGACGGCGCGCGTAGGCTTGAGCCTCGACCTGGGGCTGAGCGCGATGCGACGGCTCGACGCGCACACACCACTTGGCGAGCTCGTCGCCGCGCTCAACGAGCACCGCCCCGAGCTTCTGTTGGCGTACCCGTCGATGGCATCGCTGCTAGCTCTCGAGCAGCTCGAGGGCCGTCTGCACATCGCTCCCCGGATCGTCTGCACCAATGCCGAGGTCCGCACCGAGGAGATGACCGCCAACATCCGTGCCGCATGGGGAGTCGAGCCGTTTAATTTCTACGGCAGTACGGAGGGGTTGTTCGCTTGCGACTGCGAGAGCCACCAAGGGATGCACGTATTCGAGGACCTCGGCATGATGGAGGTCGTCGACGAACGCGGCGACCCAGTCCCAGACGGGGTCGCCGGCGCCAAGCTGCTCGTCACCAGCTTCATCAAACGCACACAGCCGCTTCTGCGCTACGAGGTCTCAGACATGGTCGCGCTCACGACCGTGCCCTGCGCGTGCGGACGCCCGCTTGCACGGATGGTGTCGGTAGAGGGGCGCAGCGACGACATCCTGCGCATGACTGCAACCGACGGGCGGACCATCACCGTGCACCCACTCACGTTGCGCAGTCCCATGGCCGCACTCTCAGAGCTGCGCCAGTACAAGATCATCCACGACCACGATGGCCTGCACGTGCTGGTCGTGCCCCGGGACGCGGTCCCGGTCGATGAGGTCTCCCGGCGCATCGAGGCGACGCTGCGTTCGAAGCTTCTCGACGCAGGCGTCGCCGACCCCCGGCTCGAGGTCACGATCATGACCGAGCTGCCGCGCGAGCAGGGTCCCGGCGCGAAGTTCAAGCTGATCGAGTCGCGCACCAGCTCAAGCGCAGCAACCCCGTCACCAGCCCACTGACACGGCCACCTTGTCCGAGCGGCTCAAGGCCGCCGGACACCACGCTACACGCTCGCGATTTCGAAGTCCAGGCAGCAAGACGACGAACTCATCCATGCGCTCTTCAAGTGTCGGAAGCTCGGCACTGCTATCGGAGAGCCCCATGCCGCGCTTGTCAAAGGTGATCATGCGCGCGAACCGCGACAGCCGCGCATAGATCGGCGCGGTCGCCGGAGTCTCCCAGCCCAACTCGACGTGAGAGAGCGACCCGGCGACAACCACGAGGTCTGGCCCCTTCCCCGCCACCTGGTAGGCGATACTTAGCTCGCCGCTCCTCGCATAGCGGGCCCACCGCCGCGGCGTCCGCGACATCGAACTCGATGCTGACCTGCGGCACCGGCCGCTCCACCGGCCACTGCGGCGTCCCGAAGCACGCCTCGGCGGCCTCGGACAGCGGCCAGATCTCGAAGGACTTGCAGCCCGCGATCTGCTCGCTGTGGTAATAGTCGCCGCCGTGGCCCTCGAGCGGCAGCCCAAGCGTCTCGACGTACAGCTTGCGGCTGGCGGGCGGATCGGACGCGATCACCGCCAGGGTCGACAGGAACTCTATGCTCATGCCACCTCCTCGTTTGGCCTTTGCTGGTCCAGCAATCCAACCAGATTCCGCCAGACGCGCCGCTTCGCGGCCGCCACACGATCGACCCTCTCGGTCTGCTCGCTCTGTTACCCGCCCCCTCGTCTCCGCGCTGAGCGGGTCTTACCGTACCTGCGCGGAGAACGCACGGCTGGTGAAAAGCAGGTCAGCCGAGTTCGTACTTGATGTGTGTGACGCCGGGCGCGTCGACTGCCCGAATCTGCTTGAGCTTGAGCGTCCCCCGGTCGAGCCCCGCGAATAGGCGCTCACCGGTACCGACGATCAGCGGCGCGATTGAGATGTCGATCTCGTCAACCAGCCCTGCGGCGAGATATTGGTTGACCACCGACGCGCCGCCTGGCAGCGAGACGTCGCGTCCCCGCGCGGCGTCCTTCGCCTGCCTCAGCGCTGACTCGATCCCGTCGCTGAGGAAGTGGAAGGTGGTGCCGCCCTGCATCTGGAGTGGCTCGCGCGGGTGGTGGGTGAGCACGAACACCGGATGGTGGAACGGGGGATTCTCGCCCCACCAGCCCCGCCAGGACTCATCCATCCACGGGCCCCGGACCGGCCCGAACATGTTGCGGCCCATGATTGTGGCACCAATGTTCGCCAAGCGCTGCTCGACCACCGCAGAGCTGGCGTTCACATCGCCGCCCTCCTCGCCGTGCATCTCCCGAAACGCCTTGAGCGGGAAGAACCACTCGTGCAGATCCAGCCCGCCGGAACCGAGCGGGTTTTCCTCGTTTTGGTTTGGGCCGGCGACGTAGCCGTCCAGCGACATCGTGATGCTGAGTCTCAGCTTGCTCATCTCCGCCCCGTTCTGTGTCGCACCTGCTGTAAGAGACTGCCGGATGATGACGCCAGACTCATCGGACCGGGGTTCCGACCCACAGGAGCGGACGTGGGCCGCGAACGCCGCGCTTTTCGAGACTCGAGCCTGGAGTGTTCGAGATGCTTGTCGCGGCAATAGAGCAGGTCGCGTTCTCAGTCAGTGCTCGTCGTGCAGCACAGGCGCGTACGAGATCCCGACGATCGCGCCCTCCGGCGACTGCAGCCTGGCCACCGTCTGACCCCACGGCTCCTTACGCGCTGGGTGCAGCAGCTCGTAGCCAGCTTGCTCGAGCTCCCGCGCCGCCGGCCCCACCGCTGCGGCGTCCGCGACGTCGAACTCAATGCTGACCTGCGGCACCGGCCGCTCCGTCGGCCACTGCGGCGTCCCGAAGCACGCCTCGGCGGCCTGCGACAGCGGCCAGATCCCGAAGGACTTGCAACCGACGATCTGCTCGCTGTAGTGATACTCGCCGTCCTGGCTCTCCAGTGGTAGCCCAAGCACGTCGACGTACAGCTTGCGACTGACAGGCGGATCGGGCGCTATCACCGCAACGGTCGAGAGGAACTCTATGTTCATGCCACCTCCTCGTTTCGCCTGTGCTTGTTCAGCGATCAAACCAGATTCCGCAAGACGCGCCGCTTCGCGACCCCGCACGATCGCCGCTCTCGTTCTGCTCGCTCCGTTACCCGCGCCCTCGTCTCCGCGCGGAGCGGAGCAGACCCTGGGTGACGCGTGCGCCTTGCAAACTCGTGAATGCGCGTCTCTGCCTTCCGTCGCTCGCCGGATCCGTAGGCCGCGCCAAGGAAGCCGTTCAGCGTGGGACAGGTCACGTACGCGCCGCGGCGTGGCGTGGCGTGGAAACGGGTCGCGGCGAGTTCGGAGACGCCTCTCAGGCCCGAGCCTGGGCATTGCGAGCCGGTCGTTTTGTCCCACGGATCGGAAGGCCTGATCGATCCCAGTTACTCATCCGCTCGATCGCCGTGCCGACGTGCGTGAGATATCGCTCGACGGCCGTCTGCGCGGACGGCTCGGTTACGTGGTCGGGAAGCGCGCGCATCAGGTTGAGCCGGCTGGTGCCCATCCATGCGGTGAGGTCGGGCTCGCTCAGCCACTGCGCCGCGGTCTTCCACGTGGTGCACATCAGGCGCGGCCAGTCGTGGATCTTGCTGGGGTACGGGGTGGACGGGCACAGCAGGTTCTTGTCCGCGTCGTCATCCCTGTGAGCCTCGACGAAGGCGATGAGGGCCGCGTTGAAACAGGGCGAGAGGTATCGCACCTGCTGGAGCACGATCCGGCCATGCTGGAAGATCGGAGTGGCCGGGGCGTTGTTCAGACCGAGCGCCGTGCAGTCCACGTGAAGGACATCCGGGCTGGTTCGGGCCTCGCCGCGCTCGAGCACGATTCGATCGGCCTCGATCCGGCGCACCCGACCGAGCCTGACTATGTCCCCGATCTGGCGCAGGGCGTCTAGTTCGCCCGCGCTGAGCATCGTGCCTCGGTACATCGTTGTCGGGCACGACGGGTCGATGCGCACGAGCCTCCCTGAAGCCTCGAGTCGCTCGAACAGGTCCTCGATGTCAGCCGCATGGGCACCGGCCTCAGCATCGAGGGAGATGCCTTCCATGATCGCGGCGACCTGATCCAGCGGCTGAAAGTGGCGGCGGTCATAGAACCACGCATCGCGGGGCCGGATCCAGCGAATCCGGTCTGGCTCCACGTCGTTATCCAGAAGCCACATGCAGGCGTCCACGGCCGTCTTGCCGGACCCGAGGACTGTGTAGGACATGCCCGGGCCGGCGGCCGCGGGCAGATCGTTGACGGGGACGACCCGAGCGGACTGTGCCACCTCGAACGCTGTGGCGTGGGTGGCCGGGATCGAGGCCTCTAGATATCGAGCGTCAACGACCTTGCGACGTACCGCGACGTCGTGAATCTCGCCGCTGCTCATGTCTCTGACCTGCTCATGATTACTACCGCCGCCGAGGTGCTCGTGGCGCATAAGCAAGCGCACGCGACCTGTCTCCGTGAGCCGCTCGGCCGCCTCATTGAAGTACTCGCGGACCTCGTCGCCGGTCGCCCGCTCGTAGAACTCGGCGTTCTCGCCGACCCGGTCAACGCGATCCTCGCCTAGCGGCAACGAGTTCACTCCGTAGAACGCGGAGGGGGTGTGCAGGCGAACGAAGGGATACGCATTCCGCCAATGACCGCCCGGGATCTGTCGGCGATCGACGATCGTCACCCCGACATCGGACTCGGCCACCAGCGCGTCGGCGAAGGCAAGACCGCTCGCACCTGCCCCTATAACCAGATAATCGGTGCTGACGAGCACCTTCGCGTCCTCCTCTCACCGCCAAGGCGGTCATTATACGCACGATCGTTCATCACTGTACGGTCGTGCGTGTAGAATGTCAAGCGAGGAGATGGCCAAGATCTTCGACGAGCAACTCGCGCCAGCGGATCCGACGGAGGTTGCGCGTCGGACGCGCGCCCCGGGAGACCGCTCGCGCGCTCGCGTGCTCGAGCAGGCGGCGGCTCTCGCGACGCTCGAGGGTCTCGAGGGCATTTCGATCGCGCGGCTTGCGACCGCGACCGGGATGCCAAAGAGCAGCGTCTACGTGCTGTTCGGGTCAAAGCAGCAGCTGCAGCTGGCGACGATCGACGCCGCCCGCGCCAGCTTCATCACCCACGTCGTCACCCCCGCGATCACGGCCTGCCCACCGGGAAAGCAACGGCTCCTGCAGCTCTGCGAGGGGTTCCTGGACTACGTCGAGCAGCGCGTCTTCCCCGGCGGCTGCTTCTTTGTCATCGCCTCAGCGGAGATGGGCGGCCGGCACGGACCCGTACGCGATCACGTCGCCGACTACCAGCGACAATGGCGCGAGCTGCTCACGCAGACGGCTCGCGACGCGCATGCCGCCGCCGACCTTCCGGCGGAAACAGACCCGGACCAGCTCGCATTCGAGCTCGGCGCGATCCTCGCCGGAACGAACATCGCAGTCGTCCTGCACGACGACAACACGATCATCGACCGCGCCCGCGAAGCGATCCGCGCACGTGTCTGCACCTGACCGATCGTCCGGCTCGGTCGAAGCGGCCGAGAGTCGCACGGCATCATGAAAGCGGGTGTCTCGCCGGCTGGCAGTAATCGACCCGCTACTCGCCAGCACGGGGTTTCGACGGCGGCGCGACCTCGTCGCCACCAGTGGGCTCGCTCCCGCAGGCCGCGCTTTCCAGGACTGACGCGGACGCTGACGTGGATCGCCGTCGTGGTGTGGAAGCAGGCCGCGCCGAATCGAGAGCTCATTCGTCTGACCGCTGCTGCCCTCCTCCGCGCCTCAGGGAGCGGCCTTCCAGTCGGACCGGCGCAGCTTGTGGAGCAGGAGCGGCGGGAGGACGCCGACGAGGAGGGTCGCGGCGAGCAGCGCCAGGAGGTAGGGCAGTGGGCTTGTGTGTCCAAGCTGGCTCGGCGGGAGCAGGCCGATCACGCAGGCGGCCGCGCAGGCGAGCGTCCCGACGACGCAGATCGTCACGAGTGCGGGTGCCCGGTAGCCACGCTGGTGCTCGGGCTGTCGCCGCCGTAGGTTGATCGCTGCAAGGAACATCAGGACGTACATGATCAGGTAGATCTCTGTCGCCAGGGCGGCGAACACCCAGTAGGCGCGCGAGACCGCCGGCACCACGGCGTAGAGCAGTCCGATCAGCGTGATTATCATTCCCTGGGCGACGAGTATGCGGACTTGGACGCCAGCGGAGTTGAGCTGCTGGAAGTACCGCGGCAGGTAGCCGCGCTCCCGAGCGATCTCCAACAAGCCGGTCGAGGGACCGGTTAGCCAGTCAAGCAGGCCACTCAGGGAGGCGACCACCAACGCGACGGCGATGATCGGCGCGAGCAGGCTCAGACCGAAGTGATCGAGCAGGCTCTTGAACGCCTGCATGACACCCGCGGTGAAGCTGATGTGCGCCGCTGGGATCGCGACCGAGATCGCGAGCGTCGGGAAGATGAAGATGAGCAGAATCAGTATCACGGCCAGGAGGGTCGCTTTGGGGAACTCGCGGGGGGCATCGCGCAGCTCGTCGACGTGGACTGCGTTGACCTCAACCCCGGCGTAGAGGAAGAAGCTATTGACGATGAGCACAATGCTCGTCAATCCGCTCCACGCCGGGAGCACGTGGTGGGCATTCAGCGGCGCCGCGGAGGCGTTGCCCTGTAAGAGGTAGATCGCGCCCAGCAGGACCAGAAGCAAGCCCGGGAGCAGCGTTCCGATGAAGATCCCGTAGGACGCCAGCCTACCGGTGGCGAGTACCCCTCTGGCGGAGACGAGCACCGCCGCCCAGAACAAGACGATGATAACCACGGTCGTGTAGAGGCCGCTATGAGCCAAGCTCGGCGCGAACACGTACGCGAGCGTGCTCGCGACGTAGGCGAGCACTGCCGGGTAGTAGAAGGTCGTCTGGGCGAACTGACACCAAATGGCGACGAAGCCCATCCTGGGAGAGATCCCCTCTGACACCCAGTTGTAGACACCACCCTGCCACCCCGAGGCGAGCTCGGCCGATACGAGCGACGCCGGCAGGAGGAACACGATCGCGGGCAGGACGTAGACGACCACCGAGGCGAGACCCAAGACGGCCGTCGCGGGCGTGGCGCCAAGATCTCCCACCGACCCCACGGTCAGCAACGCCATCGCCAACCAGCTGAGCGTCGCCTTCGACCCGACCGGCGCGCGAGCCCGACGCTTGGCAGGAGGCGGATCCGACCGCTCGGGTGTAGGTGTCATCTCTTTGGGGACGCTTCGACGGCGCAACAGCTCGGGCTAGACATTCTCGGCACTCCGGCCGCCAAATGTCGGCGAGCCTCGGCATGGACCCCCGATCAGGCCTGCTTCACGCGCTCGTCACCGACAACGCATCCGAGCGCCTAACGACCCAGCAGGCTCAACCCCCACATTCCCTGCCGCCCGCGCTTCCCGGGTCTCCGGGCGGGTTCGGCCCGGAGACCCTCGCGGGGGCGAAAGCAGGGGGTTCGCCTCGCGCCCAACTGGGCGGCCTTGCAGCACCCTGGGAGTGGCGCCGCCGCTGACGCGGATGCGCTCGCAATTGGGCACAAAGCAGTAACGCTCGGGACTGAGGATCGGCACACGCCCGCTTGCGCCGGGCGAAGCAGGAGCGCTTGCTGCGCCGCTCGCTCGCACGAGTGACGCTGCGAGATTGCTATCGCTGTGCGGGAGCTGGTGGCTCGGGCCTGGCGAGTGCGGCAATCCGCTCGGCGATCGCAGGTGCTTGATCCTCCTGCAGGAAATGCTTGGCCGGGAGGGTATGGACCGTTTCCACAGCAGTGGCGCGGCGCGCCTGCTCGCCGTAGACCGATAGCTTCAGGGCAGGGTCGTCGGCGCCCCAAACCACCTGAACCGGGTACGGCACGTCGCGAACCACTCCCATGTAGAGGCTTTGCTTTGCGGCGGTCCGCTCGAAGCCTCGCATGATCTTCAGGAACGCGTGACCCCCGTCCTCGCGCTTGAGCAGCTCGACGTAGGCGCCGAGCTCGGCGGGGGGTGTCGCCGACCGGTCACGGATACCGGCGTAGTACATCAGCTGGCGAAAGACCGGCTTGATCATCGACGCGAGCCACAGCTCGCCGACGCCGCGACGCGCAAACGGCTCCATCATCCACGGACGATGGAACTGCTCCACCTCGATAACTGTGTTGAGGATCGTCAGCGACTTGATCCGCTCGGGCATCGCGGCGGCGACCTCGAAACCGATCGGACCGCCGATGTCGTGCACGACCAGGTGAAAGCGACCGAGCTTGAGTGAGTCGACGGCCGCGGCGCTGAACTTCCCGAGCCCGGTCCAGCTGTAGTCGAACTGCTGCGGCCGTGCCGCCAGTCCTAGACCGGGAAGGTCGAAAGCAACACCTCGCAGGCCTCGCCCGGCCAGCTCGGCGATCACCTTCCGGTACAGGAAGCACGATGCCGGCACCCCGTGCATGCACAGGACGACCTCACCGTCTCCCTGCTCGAGGACGAAGCTACGGACGCCGGCCGCCTCAAACTCGCGCCCAGCGGCGCGATGCTGGGACACGACGTCGCTGCTCCTCACGAAGACCACCCTACCTGCTGATGGCTGGCCGGTTCATGCGGCGGCTTCGGCGACGTCGGCCTGCGCGTGGTTTGGCGTCGTGCGTATCGGTCCTTGGCACCCGCGAGCGTGATGTCTCTCGATCCGTGGGGTCTCCCAGGACGCCGCGAGAGGTTGACAGCTGGTGCTGGAGGTCGGCGACCTGGAGCGCGATAGGTGCCGCATCCGTGGCGGCTCGCGACCGCTGGTTTGGTGCCGGCAGGCGCCCAGGGCGTCAAGCCGCGGCGACCCCCGGTAGGAACCGCTGGATCGCCTCGTATGCGCGGTCCTGGATCTCCGGGTCGCGAAAGTCGGGAACGATCTCGGCCTGGTCGATTACCGGTCCGGTGATCGTGCTGGCGGCGCTTGCGTAGAAGACGCCGCTCTGCAGCGACGCGTCCGTGACGGCTTTGACAAGTCGCTCGGCGCCAACGTCCAGCCTGTGCCCGATGCGAAGGGCAGGCGCGAGGTACGGCAGCAGGATCCGGCTGGCGATGATCCGGACGAGCGCGGGCTGGTCGCGCAGCGCCTCGGTTCCCGCGGTGTTTCCCGGCGACATCGTGATCAACCTGAGCTCGGGGTGCATGCGGGCCATCGCGCCCATCCACAGCGCGCCGAGGTACTTAACCTGGCCGTAGGCGAGCATCACGTCGAAGCTGCTGCCCTGGAAGAATGAGCCGTCGATCACCGATGCGAACTCCTCTGAGCCGTGGTCGGTGAACGTCGGCCGGGCGATCCGCAGCTTCGGGACTCCGCGCGCCGCCTCGCTGCCGACCAGGACCGCGACATCCGTGAGCAGCCCGGCTGCCAGCAGCTCCTCGAGCAGAACCACGTGACCGAGCACGTTCTGGGCGAACATCTCAGTCACCCCATCTTGCGTCAACGATGCTGGCGTGGGGCCGCCGGTGCCGCCAGCGTTCATCGCCAGGGCGTTCAACGGAGCACCGATCGCGGACGCCGCAGCTCGTACCGACGCTAGGTCTGCCAGGTCGATGATCACTACCTCGAAGATCGCGCGCCCGCTGACGGTCTCCAAGTCGTCCTTGGCGCGCTCCGCCTTCTCCGGATTGCGGCAGCCGAGATAGATCCGCTCGAAATCCCCGCGCAGCGCCAGCTGCCTCGCCAGCTCCTTGCCGAGACCGGTATTGGCACCCGTGATGAGGATCGTCTTTCCCTGGTTCAGTGTCATGCGTTCACGGCCTCTCGTTGGGGAGTAGGGGCATGCAGTCGATGCGCAGATCGCCAGACTCTCGTATCCTCGCTAAGTCAGACGACTAACTTGAAACTAGCACGATCGGCGCGCTAGAGTCCTACCGATGGCCGAGGTGCAGAGAGCTACGCGCGAACGCGGGAAGCGCGAGCGCTTGATCGACGGGGCTCAGCGTGTGATCTACGAGCAGGGCGTCGCGCGCACGACGCTTGCGGATGTCGCCGAGCACGCGAAGGTGCCCGTCGGCAACGTCTACTACTACTTCAAGACCAAGGATCAGCTCGTCGAAGCGGCGATCGAGGCGCGTGCTCGCGAGGTACAGGAGATGCTCGAGCTCGCCGCTCGCCACCGAACGCCGCGCGCGCGGCTTCGGGCGCTGGTTCGCGGCCTCGCAGGGCAGCGCGACGACATCGCTCGGCGCGGGTGCCCGGTCGGGACGCTGTGCTCAGAGCTCGACAAACGCGACGACCGGCTCGCACGCCGCGCCCGCGAAGTGCTCGCGCTGCCGATCGACTGGGCCGAACGGCAGTTTCGCGACCTCGGGCGAAGCGACGCACGCGATCTCGCCGTCGCGCTGATCGCCTCATACCAAGGCATCTCGGTGATCGCGAACGCATTCCGCGACCCGGCGCTGATGCTGCGCGAGGCCCGCCGGCTCGAGCGCTGGATCGACTCGCTCGGCTGATATTCCGCCGCGACACACGACACGACAAACGCAGAGAGGAACGACATGCCCACCGGACTCGAAGACAGAACCGCCCTCGTCACGGGAGCCGGTCGCGGTATCGGGCGCGCGATCGCCATCGGGCGCGCGATCGCCATCGGCTTGGCCGGCCGCGGCGCGCGCGTCGGGCTACTCGCACGGACGCGCAGCGACCTCGACGAGGTTTTCACCGAGATCCGCGAGGCCGGCGGCGTCGCCACGGTGCTCGCCGCGGACGTGAGTGACGCCGAGCAGAGCAGTCGCGCGATCGAGCGGCTCCTCGGCGAGTTCGGTCCCGTCGAGGTGCTGGTGAACAACGCCGCGGTCGTATGGCCCGTCGGTCCCACCAAGGATGTCGATCCTGAGGCTATCGCCGCTGCGCTCGCGATCAACGTTGTCGGCCCGATGACGCTCACCCGCCGCGTACTCCCAGCGATGCTCACGGCGGGCTGGGGACGGATCGTCAACGTCTCCGCCGCGATCGCCGAGCACCCCGGCATGCTCGTCGGCATCAACACCTACGCCGCATCAAAGGGCGCTCTCAAGGCACACACCCTCAACCTCGCCGCCGAGCTCAACGGAACAGGCGTCACGGTGAACGTCTACCGACCCGGCCGAGTCGACACGTCTATGCAGGCCTACATTCGCGACCAGCCGCGCGAACGGATCGGAGCCTCGCTCCACGACATCTTCACCGGCATGCTGAGCTCCGGGGCGCTCATCACCCCCGCGGCGTCAGCCGAGAGCCTGCTCGCCCGGCTCGCCGGTCCGGACACAAGACAGGTCTGGGACGTCGAGGACCAGGTCTCGGTGTCGCAAGACCCGCGGGACCGCGAACAGTGAACGCGCCGGCTCGCTGACAGTCAACGCTAGGCAGTGCTGGGCAACACGGCATCAGTGTGCCCGGACTTCGCCGACGGCCTCCCCGAGATGACCCCAACGTTTCTTATCGGCAGCGTGCAGCGCGACGGAGCAAGCCCCCCATCCCGCGCAAGGCGGGTGTGCCAGCCTGGCCACCGAGAGACCCGTCGTGATATGAAGGGCAGGTCCGGCTCTCTGCCAGCGGCGCGAACGGTGCCGTCGCGCTACTGCTCTCGGAGACAGGGGCGGTCTGTCGAGAGCGCCGGTACTCGTCTATGGTCCTGTCCGGTGCGGCCGCAGCCGATTGGCCCAGCCGCGTCACGGAGGGGAAGAACATACGAGAGAGCGGGGAGATCCACGATGGCGATGGTGCAACGCAATGTCCAAATCAAGGCCTCGCCGCAGGAGGCCATGGCGCTCTTGAGCGATGCCAGTCGCTGGCCGGATTGGTATCCGGGCATGACGGAGATCGACATCGTCGCTCCCTTCCCCGACGAAGGGGGCAAGGTCGCCTTCAAGGTGAAGTCGGCGGGCATGTCCATGTCGATCACCGAGACGGTTCTCGAGTACCAGCCGGGCAAGCTGCAGCTCCTTCAAATGGAGGGCATGTTGTCGGGGCGAGCTCTCTGGGAGCTCACCCCGGAAGGCGATGGAACACGTCTGACCACGACGTTCGACTACGCGCTGCCGGGTGGCGTGCTCGGCAAGGTCGCTGACGCGCTGATCGTTAAGCGCATGAATGGCAAGAGTCTCGAAGAAGCTCTGAACAACTTCAAAGCGCTCGCCGAGCGGCATTAGGTCGCGCCGTGGTGGGCGCGGCGGGTTTCGAATCTCCAACCTCTGCGTGGTCCTGCCTTCCGCGCTTTGCGGGTCTCCGGGCGGGGCTCGGCACGAATACCCTCGCGGGGCGAAAGCAGGGGGTTCGCCTGGTGCCCACGTGGACGGCGTTGCAGCACCGTGGGAGCGGCGCCGCCGTTGACGTGGACACGCTCCTCGCAATCGGGGACGAAGCAGCAGCCAGCGGAGTGCCGCCGGGCGCTGCTGCTGGTCGTCCACAGGGCCACCTCGAGCTCGACCTTCGGCGTGCTCGCGTGCGTTCAACAGCAGCGGTCGTCGTGACAGGCGTCTCGAGACTCGCCGGAAAACGGCGAGGCGGCGCAGCAGCCCCCGCCGCGCCAGGTCTGTCGGCCCTCGTTGAGCGCGAGCGCGCCGATGCTGACCGCCACGAGGGGATCTGCCCACCACAGACCGAAGGCGGCGTTGAGCACGAGGCCGGTGAGGACCCCGGCAGCGAGGTAGGCGCACAGTATGTTCTGAGTGCCCTCGCCGGCGGTGGCGCCTGAGCCAAGGCGCTGGCCGATTTCTTGCTTGGCTTTGCCGAGGGCCGGCATAACGATGATGCTCGAGATCGACAGGCCGATCCCGAGCCAGCTGGTCGCGGGGTGCTCGCCGCTTATGAGCGTGCGGATGGCGTCCTGAATGATGTACGGGGCCAGCAGGAAGAACGTGATCGCGACGAGCCGCTCGGCGCGTAGCTCGGCGTGCTCGGAGAGTCGGCGGGTGCCCGTGAAGCGCCAGATGACGATGATCGATGCGAGGCCCTCGATCACGGAGTCAAGGCCGAAGCCAAGTAGCGCCACAGAGCTGGCGAGGATCGCTGCGGTGATCCCGATTGCGCCCTCGACGGTCATGTAGGCCAGGCTGAGCCAGGACAGCGCCTTCGCCCGACGGATCAGGCGGTCGCGCTCGGCCAGCTCGAGCCGACTCTGTTGCCGCGAGGCGCTCGCCGGCTCGGCGACGGCAGGCAGTTCGAGCGACTGGGTGCTCATGACGTCACCTCGGCGAGTTCGAGGTGTGCATCCAGTAGCCGGCGGCCGGCGTCGGTCAGCGTGTAGAAGACGATCTTGTGCTCGCGGCGCGAGCTGGCGAGGCCTGCGATGCGCAGCGTGCGCAGATGGTGGCCGACGAGGTTCTCCGCTCGCGCGGTGATCCATGCGAGGTCGCAGACGCACAGTTCCGCGCCGTCGCGCAGGGCCAGGGCGATCAGAAACCGCGTCGGGTCTGCGAGCGCCTTTGCACGAGTCGCTGCCGCTGCCGCGAGATCGAGGTCCAAGCGCTGACGGATCGCCTCCGCGCGCGGCACGTCCAGACAAAGCAGATCGCAGCGATCCTCGGCCACAAACTCAGACTAACGCACGTTGCGCTGACAGTGGACCGCGGCGGATCAACGAACGTTCGAGTGTGGCTCCTTGATAAGCAGGTTGAGATGTGCCAAGATCTTTCGATGGCTATGACTGAATCTATTTCCGCGTCCATTGAAGACTATGCCAAGGCGGTCTACGCGCTGGAGGCCCGCAAGGGCGGTGCGGTATCCACCACTGAGCTGGCCGAGAGGCTGGGCGTCACGCCGGGCTCGGTCTCGGCGATGTTGCGCAAGCTCTCTGAGGTGGGGCTGGTTGAGCACGAGCCCTACCACGGCGTGAGACTCACCAACCAGGGTCGCCGGGTCGCGCTTGAGGTGCTGCGCCACCACCGCCTGATCGAGCTGTTCCTGGCCGAGGAGCTCGGGATGCCCTGGGATCGCGTTCACGCCGAGGCCGAGGTTCTCGAGCACGTGCTCTCTGAGGAGCTCGAGCAGCTCATCGCCGCGCGCCTGGGCGACCCAACAATCGACCCGCACGGCGACCCGATCCCCACGGTCGAGTTCGGGATCGAAGAGCGCTCCACACAAAGTCTCGACGAGCTGCCGGTCGGCGCCGCGGGACGCTTCGCGCGGGTCTCGGACTCTGACCCGGAGATACTCCGCTACCTGGCTGAGCACGGGATCGCGCTGGGCGATCGGCTGGAGGTCATAGACCGCCAGCCGTTCGGCGGCCCCGTGTTCGTGCGCTTCGGCGAGCGCGAGCATCCGATCGGGGGCGCGCTGGCGCACGCGATGCGCATCGAGACCGAGGAAGGTCAGCGCTGACACCGCTGCGCCCAGACCCGGTGCCGGCGCTAGAGGGCGCCGCAGAGGGCGCCTCGGTAGCGCTACCGGGAGAGTTGGGGGGAACGCTCGTCGGGCCGAGCGCGCTCGACCAGCTTCTGTCAAAGGGTCGAGTGCGCGCGACCCTCATGATGCTGGGGCCGGCCTTTGTCGCCTCGATCGCCTACGTCGATCCGGGCAACTTCGCCACCAACATCGAAGGCGGCGCGCAGTTCGGCTACCTGCTGCTGTGGGTCGTCCTGCTGGCGAACGTGATGGCGATGCTGATCCAGTACCTCTCAGCGAAGCTCGGGATCGTCACCGACCGCAACTATCCCGAGGTCGTGCGCGAGTGCTTCCCGCGCCCGTTCACTTGGGGCATGTGGGTGCAGGCGGAGATCATGGCGATGTCGACTGACGTCGCCGAGTTCCTGGGGGCCGCCATCGGGCTGAATCTGCTCTTCGGCGTGCCGCTGCTCCCTGCCGGGGTGATGACCGGCGTGATCGCGTTCGCGATCCTCGAGTTGCAGACCCACGGCTTCCGCCGCTTCGAGCTGGCGATCACAGCGCTGCTCGGGATCATCTTCGCGGGCTTTCTGTATGAGACGTTGCGCATCGGCCCCTCCACCCACGGCTCGCTGAAGGGGCTGCTGCCCGACCTGCGCGGAAGCGGCTCGCTCTACCTCGCCGTCGGCATCATCGGCGCGACCGTAATGCCACACGTTATCTACCTGCACTCCGCGCTCACCAAGGGCCGCATGCCCTGCCGCAACGACCAGGAGCGCGGCCGCGTGCTGCGCTTCGAGCGCCTGGATGTGATCATCGCACTCGGCCTCGCCGGCCTGGTCAACATGGCGATGCTCGCCGTCGCCGCCAAGCTCTTCCACACTCCCGCCCTGTCGGGTCTGAGCTCAATCCCAGAAGCCCATGCGCAGTTTGGCCACCTCGTGGGTGGCACCGCCGCGCTCGCGTTCGCGGTCGCCCTGCTCGCCTCCGGCGCCTCCTCATCCAGCGTAGGCACCTACGCCGGGCAGGTCGTCATGCAAGGCTTTATCAACGTCCGCATCCCGCTGATGCTGCGCCGCGGGGTCACGATGATCCCCGCCATCGTCGTCCTGGCGATCGGCATGAACCCCACCCAGGTCCTCGTTCTGAGCCAGGTCGTGCTGTCCTTTGGCATCCCGTTCGCCCTCGTGCCGCTGGTCATGCTCACCGGCCGCCGAGACGTCATGGGCGTGCACGTCAACCGGCGCCTCACGACCATCCTCGCCTGGGGGTGCGCCGGCGTGATCAGCCTGCTCAACGTGTTCCTGCTCTACCAGCAGTTCTTCATGAGCTAAGCATCACCGGCGCCTCGACCGCGCGCCACAGCGACAACCCAGGAGAGCCCCCGCGCAACGCCAGTGCACCCGGTGAGATCGCCCCACACCGTTAGCGATACAAGACGCTGGCGTCCACGGAGCTGAAGAGGCGGTGGCGTCCTGTCCGCGCAAAGCGGGACGGCGGTGCGTCAGGCCGTAGACGTCGGATCATTCGGCCAGAAGCCGCTGCCACAACGCGGCGAGCGCCGCGACGGCGTCCTGACGGTTCTCCGGCGGGCGCGCTCCGACGGAAGCAGTCGGCGTCCGCATCCTCGGCTGAGTGCGTCGCGAGGCCCGGCCCCCCGCCGGCTGGGCCATCTCCTGGCCGCAGCTCGCGTAGTCGTGCGGCGATGGCATCCTCTACTCATGGCTAGAAGGTGAAGAACTCGCCGAGGGCTTCTTCGAAGCCCTGATCGCGGAGGTACTGCTGGTGAACCGGCGCGCAGGTGCGCGTGCCGCCGAGCTACGGGGCGTGAACCGCGCGCTGCGGATGCCAGATGCGCTGATCTCGCTGCTGTGGAGGTGACCGGGGGGTCGACCTCGTGCTGTGCGCCGACGGCGCATGGCCGAAGTTGAGCGGACTGGCGCGGCAGGTCGCGCTGCCGGCCGTGAAACGCGGCTAGGTCTACGAGACCTTGCGTGTAGTCGCCCATCGCCTCGACGATCGCGCCGGCTGAGCTCGTGCGCGCCGGCGGCGCAGCGCGATGAGCCGACGGGGGCGCCGCCTTTGTGCTTCAGTTCACTGCGTGATGCGATGGCGCGGGGGAGCGCTTGCGGGGGTTGCGGCCGGTGTTCTCGCGCTGGCTCCGGCTGCGTTCCCCAGCGGGAGCACTTACTGCGTCAACGAACCGGCGTGCCCGGCCGGTGGTGTGATCGTCGGCGGCGAAGAAGGCGCCGCCCTGCAGACGGCGCTCACGGAAGCGGCCAAAACGCCGGGAAGCACGGTGCTGATCGGGGCCGGGGACTACACGCGCATCGGCGGCTTCAAGTACGAAGGGCCTGACGTCACGATCAGGGGCGCGGGCGAAACCCGCACGCTCCTGAGCGACGACGGCGCCAACGGCGAGGTGGTGCTGACCGTGAAACCGGCTCCGAGTGCGGTCGCGGCGGTGTCGGGTCTCGGCGCGGTGGTCCCGAGGCCGAGCGAAGGCAAAGGCAACGAACAGGGCGGCCTGCTGCTCGAAGCGGGGGCGCGGCTCGAACACGTCGACGTTTTCGGGGGCGGCGGCGTGGAAGACGTCGGCGCGTACATCCATCCCGCGGCGTCGTTCACCATCGGCGCGATCCAGATGTCAGAGACCGAAGGCGAAGCCGTCGGCGTGTACGCGTTCGGCGGCGAAATCTCGACCTGCTTCGTGACCGGCGCCTACGGGGTGGTCGCCGTCGGCACGGAACAGCTCGCGGTGAGGGGGTGCGCGATCGGTGCGAGCAAGGTGGGCCTCGCCGTCGGCAGTGAACCGGGCGGTGAAGCGCACGGCGAAGGGAAGCTGCTCGCCGAAGACACGCTCGTGGACGTCGACCAGGCCGGCGCGATCGCCGGCGTGCAGGTGCACGCTGGACAGGAAAAAGTCACCACCGCGACACTCCGCGGGCTCACGATCTTCGGCGGCAGGCGCGGCCTCGTGGTCGAAGCCAAGACAGAAGCAGGGACATCGACGGCGGCGAACGTCGTGCTCGAAAGCTCGGTGATCGACGAAGCGACGCAGGCGTCCTACGACGTGCAAGCGAGCGCCGAGCCCATCCACCTCGGGCACAAAGCCACTGCGCGATTGCTCGCTCGCTACTCAGATCTCGTGGGTGGAGAAGAAGAGGGGTCGTCGGGAGACGGCGAACCGATTGTCGAACAGGTAGCCGACATCCACGAACCCCCGCTGTTCGTCAACCCGGTGGCCGGCGAACCTGGCCCGTTCGAAGGCGACTGGCGCCCGGCGCCCGGCTCGCCGTTGATCGACGCCGGCGTGCCCGGGCCACTCGCAGCGGGTGAATCGGAAACGGACCTGGAAGGCAACCCGCGGCTGGTTCACGGCCGACGCGACATCGGCGCCTACGAGTACGGCTTCGCGCCGCCGGTCGTGAGCGCGAACGCGAGCCCGACGAGCGCGGTCACCGGCCAGAGCGTCTCGTTCACCGGCTCGGCGACCGTCTCCGAACCCGGCGACGCGGTCGTGAGCTACCAATGGACGTTCGACGACGGCGCCGCCGTGCCGGCGGGAGCGAGCGCGAGCCATGCGTTCACGACGCCGGGGCCGCATACGGCGACACTCACAGCGACGGACGCAGCCGGCGTGAGCGCCGCGGCGGTCGTGCACGTGAACGTGGTCGCGCCACCGCCGCACGGGCCGCGCGCTCGGGCCGCCGCTGCTCGGGCCGCCGCTGCGCGTCGCGCTGCTGAGCGGCCTTGCGATCTCCCCTCGCAGCTTCCGCGCGGCCAAGCACGGCGCGAGCGTGCTGCACGGGCACTCCGGCGCGGGCGTGAGCTTCACGCTGTCGCAGGCGGGCCGCGTGCGCTTCGCCGTCTACGCGCTGAAGCCCGGTCTGCTCAAGGGCGGCGCGTGTGTGACCGTGGGCGCGCGCGCCCACGGCAGACACTGCACGCGCCGGGTGCTGCTGCGGGGGACCTTCGCCGTGGACGGTAGGGCCGGGGCGAACACGCTGCGTTTCAGCGGCAGGCTGCGCGGCAAACGACTGCCCGCCGGCAAGTACCTGCTGAGCGCGTCGCTGCTCGCCGGGCGCAGCGTGCTCGCGACTGAAACGACCGGCTTCCGGATCCTCGGCTGAGCGCCTCTCGAGGCCCGGCCGCTTGCCGGCCTCCTCCTCCTACTCCTACTCCTACTCCTACTACTAGACGCTCTGATTTTTCCTCGCGGCTTCGGGCGCAAATCGCGGATGCGGGCGTCCCGCCGTGCCGCCCCCTTCCGTCCTCGCTATTTCAGGGGGATACGCGGTACGGCGCCGCCAAGGCTGACACCGGCCGACTAGAATCCCGCGGCCGTGCGAAGCCCCGACCTCGAGTTGGTGGAGCGCAGCTGGGCAGTGCTCGGACCGCTGACGAAGGGCCATGTCGCGCTCTACCGCGCTAGCCACGGCCTTGTCGGCCACCGCATTCCCGGAGCGCCGCCGATGTTGCTGCTCGACCACGTCGGGGCCAAGAGCGGGAGGGCACGCACGAGCCCGCTCGTCTACATCAGGGATGGCGAGAATCTGGTGCTCGTGGCCTCAAAGGGCGGCTATCCGAAGAACCCTGGCTGGTTTCACAACCTTCGCGCGAACCCCGACACGAGCGTCCAGGTCGGCTCGCGCCGTATCGAGGTGACGGCGCGCGTTGCCGACGCCAAGGAACGTGAGCGCTTGTGGCCCCAGGTGGTCAAGACCTACAGCGGCTATGAGAGCTACCAGCGGCACACGGAGCGCGAGATCCCGCTCGTGATCCTCGAGCCGCGCTAGAACGCCGAGGGGCGCGCGAACACGATTCTTCTGCAACGGCTCGCGAGCCGACTAACGTGGAGTAATGCTCACTCAGGCAGATCGCATGGCCGAGCGCCGCCGCCTGAAGCTGGAGCAGATCCAACGCCAGCTCGAGGACGGCTCGCTGAAGCTCGGCGACGTGACGCCAGAGGACCGCAGGAGCGACCCCGCAACGCCGGCGAATGCGTGGCGCAGGTGACCAGCTTCTTCGTCGCGGGCATCCAATCGGGGGAGGGCTCGCCGAGGAGGCCTACAGCAAGCTGCGCGAGCGTTCGCTGATCGCCGCTGGGTGCCCTGCGCGGTCGCGGCGAATCTTCAAGCTGAGCTGTCGCTTCGATGGCCAGGACCGGGAGATCGAGGTCGGCAGACCGCTTTCCAAGGGCGGCGACACAGTGCTCGCGATTCTCGACCACGGGCGCTTCGAGGCGTTCTGCGTGCATACCGACGGCCCGGGTCAGAGCGCGCCGGCGCGTGTCAACCATCCTGTCTACTCCGTGACGGAGTTTTCGTGAGCGCGCAGGATCAGGCCCGCGACGCCGAGATCCACGCCCTCGTGAAGCGGCTCGCACGCCCTCACTCCTCCGGCGGTGATGTCGTCGAGCGCGCCGCGCTCCTCGCGTCAGGCGACTTCGCGGCGACCATGGCGTGGATCGCAGACCACGGCGGGGTGGCCGAAGCAATGGTCCCCGAGGCACCCCGACGAGGATTACACGGGCCGCGCCTCGGGATCTCGGGCGGCACCGAGCCGCGGACCCCGCTGCGCTTCGTGCTGCCAGCCGGCTCTCTGACCTAAGCCACGTCTAGGCCCTCCGCGCGTCGGTGTGCTGATGGGCAGATTCTCATCGCTGCTGTGATATCTCGCAGTGCCGCGCGTCTTATCCTGCGTGAGGGAAATTCGACTGGGGGTCCCGGCCATGACGCGGAAAGCCATCGTGGGTGCAGTCGCATCACTGCTGATCTCCGTCGGCGCTCTCGGCCTCGCTCCGCTCGCCGGCGCAGCGACCACCACACCACTTCTCCTGAGCCAGTCTGCCGCGTTCGCCGTGCTCGGATACTCCTGCGGCGGCATCCAGGAGCACGTCTACGCGACCGGCTTCGCGCCGGACGGGTATCCCGTCGGCGACGCCTACCTCAAGACGACGTGCTCAAGCGGCGGGCGAGGCAGCCATCCGACGACCCACACGGGCTGGGCGAGCGCGACTTGGACATGGGATGGCGCCACGCGCGGCTATGCGCGACTGGAAGGCCCCCCGGAAGGTCTCAGCACCACGTTCTCCGCCGAAGACTCACACGGCGACCGCGTCTACAACACCGCGACGGCGGCCTACCTCGAAACGACGGCGCCACCCGTCGTTGCGCCGGCGCCACCGAGCGGCGTCACGGCCTCGGCCTTCCGAACCGGCGAAGAGGGTCAGAGCGGGCCCCAGGACTTCCAGGTCAGCTGGGTGCCCGCCTCGGAAACAGCGCAGCTGATCACGGGCTCGTCGGTGACCGCCACGCCAGTGGGATCGACGGCGCCCGTGCTCGAAGCGACGGTGAGCGGGGCACGGACGAGCGCCCTCATCGGGACGCTCGAACCGAACACCACCTACGAGATCACCGTGAGCAACACCGACGCGGAAGGCACGAGTGAAGCCAGCGCGCCCATCCAAGCGAAGAGCCTCAGCGTCGAGGAAGAAGAACTGCTCGCCCCGATAGCGATCACCGAAGCCGCGAGCGAAGTCTCGCAGACAGCGGCGACGTTGAGTGGCGCCGTCAACCCGCAAGGCGAAGAAGTAGGCGCCTGCCAGTTCGAATACGGCCTCTCGGAATCCTACGAATCAAGCGTCGCCTGCTCCTCGCTGCCGGGCGAAGGCGAAAGTCCGGTGCCCGTGTCGGCGCACATCAGCGGCCTCACGCCCGGTGCGACCTACCACTTCCGCATCGTCGCCGGCAGCCCGGGTGGCACGAGCTACGGCGCCGACCAGACGTTCACCACGCTGGCGGCGGGGCCCGCACCCACGATCAAGAAGCTCTCTCGGAGAACGGGTCCCGCGGCCGGCGGCACACTCGTGACGATCACCGGCAGCGGCTTCACCGGGGCCAGCGCTGTCAGGTTCGGGCCGAACGAAGCGAAGATCGTCGCGGTCAACTCCGACACGTCGATCACCGTCGAATCGCCGGCCGGCGCGATCGGCACAGTCGATGTCACCGTGAGCGCACCTGGTGGCACGAGCGCCCTCACAGGGAAGGACCACTTCAAGTACAAGCGCAAGTGAAAGCTCGTGGCGGCCGAGTCGGCCGCGTGCTAGGCCGATGCGCTCGTCGCGGGGAACACCTCAACGTGGTGCTCGTCCGCTGGTCCACGATGCGGTTGATACAGCGTGGCTTCGAACGCCGCGACGACCTCGGGGTCGAACTGCGCGGCTGAGCAGCGCTGCAATTCGGCGAGCGCGTCCTGCGGCGTTCTCGCGAGTCGGTAGGGCCGGTCGGAAGTGATGGCATCGAAGGCGTCGCAGACAGCGATGATGCGTGCTCCGATCGGGATGGCATCGCCGACGAGCCCGTCGGGATAGCCGCCGCCGTCATAACGCTCGTGACTCGAGCGCACCAGGAGCGCCACCTCGGCCAACGCCGGCGCGGCCATCACGATGCGCTCTCCGATGATCGTGTGGCGGCGAACGTACTCCAGCTCGTCCGCGTCGAGCGGGCCAGGCTTGTCGAGGATCGCACCGGGGATCGCGATCCTGCCCCTGCGCGAGCAGCGGCGTGCCGCCGCGAAGGACGGCGGCGGTGCGATCGCTCAGGACAGCAAGGACCCTGGCTCTATCGGTTCCCCCTCCTGCGCCGGCATCCCGCCCGGGAGCGCGTAGTACACCGCGACGGCCGCACAGATCGCGAGCGTCACGTACGGCGAGACCGGCGCAAGCGCGGCCGCGAGCACGTACGGGAGCAGTCCCGCGCGGCTGCGCCTGTACATCGACTCGCGTGCCTCGGGAGTGATGTGCGGATACAGCAGCCCCACCCTGCGCCTGAGCACATGTCGCTGCAGCGCGAGGAAGGCGAGCCCCATCGCGAGAAAGCTCCCCGCGTAGACGGCGGCGGCCAGGTCCTCGCCCGAGCTCGCCCTCAGGTACCTCGCCATCAGCGCGGTCGTGAACGGCAGCAGGCCGATGAACATCAGCAGGATGAGGTTCAACAGGAGGACCGCGTGGTCGACGTATCGCAGGCGCGCGAGCGCCCCGTGGTGGTTGATCCAGATGATCCCGATCGTCAGGAAAGACGTCGCATAGGAGGCATAGTTCGGCCACTCTCGGGCGAGCGAGTGCGCGAGGCCGCCGGGCGAGCCGGGCGAGGGCACGTGGACATCGAGCACCAGCAGCGTGACCGCGATCGCGATCACGCCGTCGGAGAACGCCTCGAGGCGGCCCTTGCTCATGTCCACCCCAGCGCGCTCTGGCACGGCGAAGAGCCGGGCGTCTCCGCCGTGCTGTGGATGCCTTCGATCATCGCGCTCGGCGCATTCCTAGCATCCTCAGCCGGCGGCGCGGCGCGTGCGAGCTGCTCGCCGCGCGCCGCGCGCCTGTGCACGCGCGCGGCGCCAGGCACGATGCCTCTTCCGCGGCGCGAGCATCCGCCATCATTGGCGCGTGACGCTGCTCGCCGTGAAGGTGCTGCTCGCGCCGGGCTTCGTGGTCGGCGCGTCGCTCGTCGCGCGGCGCTTCGGGCCGCGCGTGGGCGGGCTGGTCGCCGGGCTGCCTGTCGTCGCTGGGCCCGTGCTGCTCGCCTACGCGCTCGAGCACGGGCGCTCCTTCGCCGCCAACGCCGCCGCCGGGACGTTGCTCGGGCTGATCTCGCTGATCGCCTTCGTCGTCGTCTACGCGCGGCTCGCCGGCCGCCTGCCGTGGGCGGCGAGCATGCTCGCCGGTTGGCTCGCCTTCGCCTCGTTCACGGCCGTCTTCAGCTCGCTCTCGATACCCCTCGGCGGAGCGCTCGCGCTCGCGGCAGCGGCCATTCTCGGCGGCCTCGCCGCGCTGCCGGGCGCACGCGGCGCGCGAGCCGAGCACCCTGAGCCGCCCGCGTGGGACCTGCCGCTGCGCGCCGCCTGCGCGCTCGCGCTCGTGCTGACGCTGACCGCGATCGCGGGCTGGCTGGGACCCCAGCTCAGCGGGCTGCTAGCGCCCTTCCCGATCATCGCGACGGTGCTCGCGACGTTCACGCACGCCCAGCGCGGGCATCAGGAGCTACTCGCTCTGTTGCGCGGCATGGTGAGCGGGTTCGGCGCCTTCGCGCTGTTCTGCTTCACCCTCGCCGTCGCGCTGCCGCACCTCTCAACCGCCACCTCGTTCGTGCTCGCGAGCTGCCTGGCGATCCTCATGCAGGCGCTGCTGCTAGTCACGATGCGCGCGCGCGACGCGCACCTGCAGCTGTCCGAGCGGCTGAGCGCGCACTGAACGCGGGCGCCACCGCCCCCCGGCCAAGCGCCGGCCGGTGGCGCGACCCTAGCCGCCGTCGCGTCGGACGGTCAAGACGCGCGGCCGGCGCGCGCCGGCGCCTCCCCCCACAGCTGCTCCAGACGGTAGAAGGAGCGCGTCTCGGGGGTGAAGATGTGGACCACGACGTCGAGGTAATCCATCAGGATCCAACCCGTCGCCGCGGAGCCCTCGACTTTCCTTGGCAGCTTGCCGTGCTCGCGCTTGAGGCCCTCGCCGATGCCATCGTGGATCGCTTTCGCCTGCCTGCCGGTGTTGCCCGAGCAGATCAGGAAGAAGTCGGTGTAGCCAATCACGCCACGCAGATCGAGCTCGACGATGTCGATCGCCTTCTTGTCCTCGGCGAGTTGGGCGATCGCCCGCAGCAGCTCCTCGGTCTCCATCAGCGGGCGCTCGCCTCACTGGCGCCGTAGAGGCCGTGCCGCTCTATGTAGCCGGCGACGCAGGGCCCGACGAGGTCGGCGACCGACTCACCGGCTGCCACGAGCGCCCGTACGTTCGACGATGAGACCTCGATCGGCGGCACCTTCAGGAAGCGGACCTTCCCGGTGCCCTCGCCGTCGGGCGCGAGCGTCGCGAGCGCCTCGAGCACGCGCTCGCGTGGCGAGCCGCTGCGCGCGGCGACCGCGAGATCCGCGAGCTCGAGGACCCTCCGCGGCTCTCGCCAGGAGCCGAGCGTGCATGCGGTGTCCGCTCCGAGGATGAACTTCAGCCGCGTGTGGGGGCTCTGCGCGTGGATCGCATTCAAGGTATCCACCGTATAAGACGGCCCCTCGCGTCCGAGCTCGAGGCCGCACGCGGACAGGCCCTCGGCCTGCGCTGCCGCCAACTCGCACATGCGCAGGCGATGCTGCGGGCCGGGGTCCTGCTCGCCTAGCTTGTGCGGAGCGATGCGCGCCGGCATCAGCAGAACGCGCTCGAGCTCGAGCTCCGCGAGCGCGGCACGCGCCACGGCGGCGTGTCCGAGGTGCGGCGGGTTGAAGGTGCCGCCGAGGATGCCGAGCGCTCGCGCAGCGCCGGAGCCGCGCGCCCTCACGCGCGGACGTGCCCGTCGCCTTCGACGAGGTACTTGTACGTGCACAGCTCGCGCAGCCCGATCGGCCCGCGCGCGTGCAGCTTCTGCGTGGAGTTGCCGATCTCGGCTCCCATGCCGAACTCGCCGCCGTCGGTGAAGCGCGTCGAGGCGTTGACGTAGACGCACGCGGCGTCCACGCCAAGCTGGAACGCGCGCGCTGCCGCCGTCGCGCGCGTGACGATCGCCTCCGAGTGGCCGCTGCCGTAGCGGTTGATGTGCTCGATCGCCTCCTCGAGGGAATCGACGATTCCCACTGCGATGATCGGCGCGAGGAACTCGCGCGCGAAGTCCTCCTCGCTGGCCGCCTCGACGCGGGCGCCGCTGCGCGCGCCCGCGAGCGCGAGCGCGCGCTGGTCGGCGCGCACGAGCACGTCGGCCGCGCCGAGAGACTCGAGCACGGCGGGCAGGAAGCCGGACGCGGCCTCGCGGTGGATCAGCAGCGTCTCGGCTGCATTGCACACTCCCGGACGCTGGGTCTTCGCGTTCATGACGATGGCGAGCGCCTGCTCGGGATCCGCGCTCGCGTCGACGTAGACGTGGCAGTTGCCAGAGGCGGCGTAGATCACGGGTACCGTGGCGAGCTCCTCGAGCGCCTGCTTGAGGCCCTCTCCGCCGCGCGGGATCAGCAGATCGACGGCGTCGCTCTGGGTCGCGAGCTCGGCGAGCTCCTCGCGCCCGCCGCCACGGAGGACTCCGACGCAACCCTCGGGGAGCCCGGCCCCAACCGCCGCCTCGGCCGCGATCTGCGCGAGCGCCGCATTCGAGTGGGCCGCGGTGGAGGAACCGCGCAGGACGATCGCGTTTCCGGACTTCAGGCACAGCGCGCTGGCGTCGATCGTCACGTTCGGACGCGCCTCGTAGACGACGGCGATGACACCGAGGGGCACGCGCACCTTGCGCATGTCGAGACCGTTCGGCAGGCGCCCGCCGTCGACCACCTCGCCCACGGGGTCGGGGAGCGCGACGATCTTCTCGACGCCCTCGGCGATCGCCGCGATCCGGCGCTCGTCAAGGCGCAGCCGGTCGAGCAGCGCGTCGCTGAGGCCCGCTTCCCCGCCCGCCTGCATGTCGCGCTCGTTCGCCTCGAGGATCTCCGGCGTGCGCTCGCTCAAGGACACGGCGCACGCCAGCAGTGCCGCGTCCTTCAGAGCGCTCTGGCACTGGGCGAGCACACGCGCGGCCCTCTTCGCCGCGAGGCACACGTCCCTCACCGATGCTGTCGCGATCGCCATCTGTAGTGCTCCAGGGTACGCGCCCTCAGTCGAGTACCAGGTAGTCGCGGTGCACTGCCTCCTCGGTGGCACGCGGGAGGATCTCGCGTACGGCCTCGGACTTCAGCCCGAGGACCTGCCGCAGCTCGCTCGCGGAGTAGTTGCAGATTCCCTTCGCGAGCGCGGCCGAAGCACCGTCGCCATCGTCGGCGCGAGCAGCGATCTCGACGGCATCGCCGGCGTCGAACTCGCCCATCACGTCCACGATGCCGACCGGCAGCAGGCTAGCGCTGCCCTCGCGCAGCGCGCGCGCGGCGCCGGCATCGACCACCAGCTTGCCGCGCGAGGGCTTCGCGTACTTCAGCCACAGCTTGAAGCTGCTGTAACGCGCCTCGCGCGCCGGGAAGTAGGTGCCCGCGCGGCCGCGCTCCCCCGCGAGCACCGCCGCGAGCGCCTCGGTCCTGCGGCCGTTGCCGATCACCGTCGCGATGCCGGCGGCTGTCGCCATCTCGGCCGCCACGACCTTCGAGCGCATCCCGCCGGATCCGAGCGGCGAGGTCGTGTGGCCGATCTGCACCGTCTCGAGCGCGGCGAAGTCGCTCACCTCGCTGACTATGTGAGCGTCTGGATACAGGCGCGGATCGGCGGTGTAGAGGCCGTCCGTGTCGGTCAGCAGGATCAGTTCGTCGGCGGAGATCAGCACCGCGACCTGCGCCGCCAGGAAGTCGTTGTCGCCGAAGGAGATCTCGTCGGTGGCGGTCGTGTCGTTCTCGTTGATGACCGGCAGAACGCGCCATTCGAGCAGCGTGCTGAGGGTCTGGCGCGCGTTCAGGTAGTGCGTGCGCGCGCTCATGTCGAAGAACGTCAGCAGCACCTGCGCGCTCGTGATGCCGCGCTCGCGCAGCAGCTCGTCGTAGACCCTGTAGAGCTTCCCCTGCCCCACCGCGCTCGCGGCTTGCAACGAGCGCACCGACGTGGGGCGCTGCGGCAGTCCCATCACGCGCATCCCGCGGGCGATCGCTCCGCTGGTGACGACGATCACCTCGTCGCCGGCGCCGTGCACGTCGGCGAGCAGCTCGCAGAGCTTCGTGAGCTCCTGCATGCGCAGCTCGCCGTCGCTGTCGGCGACGACGCTCGAGCCCAGCTTCACCACCACGCGTCTCATCTGCGCAGAGAGCTTATTTCGCGCCTACCTCGGGTCGAGCTCGAAGGTGACTCCGGCGATCTCGACCTCGTCGCCGGGCTCGAACCCGTGCGCCTCGAGCTCCTTGAGCACGCCGATCGTGCGCAGCCTGTCCTCGAGGTGCGCGAGCGCGTCGTCGTTGTCGAGGTCGAAGCGTTCCACCAGGCGCTCGATGCCCCTGCCGCGGACCGCGAACGTGCCAGCGGAGAGCTGCTCGACGTGGAACCCCTCGCGCGGGCGCGGCCTGAACACCATGTGCTCGGCGAGTTGGGAGCCCGTCGCGGCGGCCTCGTCCATCGCGGCCGGCGCAAGGCCGCCCGGGACGCCGGGCAGGGCGTGTTGCTCGGGCGGGAGCAGGCGCAGCAGCTCGCCCGCGAGCTCTCCGAGTCCCGCGCCGGTTGCCGCGGAGGTCGCGAGCACGGGCACGTCGGGTCCGAGGCGCTCGCGCCAGAGCTCGATGCACTCGCGAACGCGCTCGGGTCCCACCAGATCGGCCTTGGAGAGCGCGAGCAGGCGTGGCAGCGCTGCCAGGCGCGGATCGTGCGCTGCGAGCTCGCTCTCGACGGTGTCGTGGTTGGCGAGCATGTCCCCCTCGCCGCCCGAGAGCTCGGGCGCCAGATCGAGCACGTGCACGAGCAGGCGCGTGCGCTCGACGTGCGCGAGAAATTCGTGGCCGAGCCCCGCGCCGGCGCTCGCGCCCTCGATCAGGCCGGGGATGTCGGCCACGACGAGCTGGCGATCGTCGCGTTCGAGCACCCCGAGCACGGGCGAGAGCGTGGTGAACGGGTAATCGGCGACCTTCGGGCGAGCGCGCGTGAGGCGCGCCAGCAGCGAGGACTTGCCGGCGTTGGGCAGGCCGACGAGCCCCACGTCGGCCAGCAGCCGCAGGCGCAGCTCGAGCCACCCCTGCTCGCCAGACAGGCCGCGCTCGGCGAAGCGCGGCGTCTGCCGCGTGGCGGTCGCAAAGCGCTTGTTGCCCCTGCCACCGCTGCCGCCACGCGCCACCGTGACGGCGGCGCCGGGCACGAGCAGCTCCCAGCGGCGGCCCTCGAGCTCGCCCCCGTCGGGCCCCTCGGCGCCCGCGATCTGCGTGCCCGGTGGCACGCGCACGCCCAGCGTCTCGCCGTCGGCGCCGTGGCGCAGCGCCCCTTCGCCGTGACCGCCGCGGCCCGCGCGCAGCTGGGTGCGCCGCCTGAAGGCGCGCAGGTCGCGCAGCGAGGAGTCGCAGACGAACACGATGTCCCCGCCGCGCCCTCCGTCACCACCGTCGGGGCCGCCTCGCGGAACGTGTGCTTCGCGGCGGAAGCTGGCGCTGCCGCTGCCGCCGGCACCGGCCTCCACGTGGATTCGCGCGCGATCGTCGAGCATCGTGACTCAGCAGCGAGCGTAGCCGGGCGGGCGCGGAACGGTGCGATATGGGTAGGGCCAGCCGCGCACACCCGGTGAGCGGCGCGCGAAAGGAGACACAGGCAGATGAGCAGCGACAACGACAGCGACGTCAGCGCCGCGGGCGGCGAGAGCCGCGTCCTCCTGATCACGGGCGCCTCCTCGGGGATCGGCGCGGCGACCGCGCGCCTCGCGCACGAGCACGGCTGGCTGCTCGTGCTCGCGGCGCGATCGGAGGAGCGCCTGCAGGCGCTCTCGCAGGAGCTCGGCGGCCCCGAGCACGCGCTCGCGGTGCGCTGCGACGTGACCGAGTGGGAGCAGCAGCAGCACATGGCCGAGCTCGCGCTCGAGCGCTTCGGCGGTATCGACGTGGCGTTCGCGAACGCGGGCTTCGGCGGCGCGCGCGGCTTCCTCGCCGACACGCCGGAGCACTGGCGCGCGATGGTCCTCACCAACGTCCTGGGCGCCGCGCTCACGATCCGCGCGACCGTCCCCGCGCTGCGCGAGCGCCGCGGGCATCTCGTGCTCACCTCGAGCGTCGCCGGGCGGCGGGTCCTGCCGGGCTCGCTCTACTCGGCCACCAAGCACGCCGTCAGCGCGATGGGCGAGGCCGCGCGTCAGGACCTGCACGGTACGGGCGTGCGCGTGAGCGTGATCGAGCCGGGCATGACCGACACGCCGTTCTTCGAGAAACGCCCGGAGAACGCGCTCGAGGACCGCGATGTCGCGCGCGCCGTCATGTACGCGATCTCGCAGCCGCCCCACGTGAACGTGAACGAGATCCTGTTGCGCCCGACCGCGCAGCAGGGGTGACCAGGCGCCCCGGCGTCGGGCGGTCGCTCGCGCCAGTCGCTAGGGATGCGCGAGGCGGCGGGAGAGATATAGCCCGCCGCCCGTGGACGCGCCGGCGATCAGCACCGTGGCGAACGCGCCTTTGCGCGGCAGCGCGGCGCGCGCGAGGATCGTGGCGAGCGTGTCGACGCCATCGACGAGTGCGCACAGCAGCTGCGCGCGTGAGCCCATCACGGGGTCATCGAGCGCCGCCAGCGTGAGCAGGCCGAGCGCGAGGTCGCGCGCGCCGAGCGAGCGCGCGAGGTCGCCGACGACTGGGTCCTTCGCGTTGGACTCGCCCAGCCAGCGTGCCGTCACCTGCTCGGGCGCCGCGAGCACCGCCACGCCGAGGGCGGCGCGTCCGGCTGCGAGCAGCAGCGCGCTCTTGCGCGCCTTCGCGCCGTTCACTGCTCGTCGGCTTCGGCGACCACGCTGACGAACCGCCCGCGCCGCCCCTGCGTGAACTTCACCCTGCCGGCTGCGCGCGCGAAGAGCGTGTCGTCTTTGCCGATCCCGACGCCCTCACCGGGGCGGAAGCGGGTGCCGCGCTGGCGCACGATGATCTCGCCACCGGTCACGTGCTGCCCGCCGAAAGTCTTCACGCCCAGGCGCTGCGCGTTGGAATCCCTGCCGTTGCGGCTCGAGCCGAGCCCCTTCTTGTGAGCCATGTCTCAGGCCTCCTCGGTGGCCGGCGCGTCCGCTTTCGCGGCTTTTGGTTTCGCCGCTTTCGCTTTGCCTTTGGCTTTGGCAGCGCCGGCAGTGATCTCGAGCACCTCGATGCGCGTGAGCTCCTGGCGGTGACCGGTGCGGCGTTTGTAGCCGCGCTTGGGCTTGAACTTGAAGACGCGCAGCTTCTCGCCGCGAACGTGGGCGAGCACGCGCGCGGTCACGGTGACCTTCTCGAGGCCGTCCTTGTCGAACAGCGTCTCGTCGGAGCGATAGAGCAGCGGCTGGAGCTCGATGTCCGCCCCCTCCTCCGCCGGCAGGCGCTCGACGAGCAGTGTCTGCCCGCTTTCGACGCGGTACTGCTTTCCGCCGGTCTTCACGATCGCGTACATGACTGCCTGTCTCTTCTCGCTTGTGCTGGAGTTTTGGCGTCGTCGAGCTGTCGCCGCCGGGCTCGCGGCTACTCGGCCGTGTTGGCCTTTGCAGCCGAACGGCGCCGTCCGCCCCTGCGGCCGCGGCGCCGAGGCTTGGATTGTAGGCCATCCTCGACGTCTGGCTCGGCCTGCTCCTCGCCCGCGAGGACGCCCGCCAGCGCGAGCCCCTCCTCGGGCTCCACGACCACTGCGCCGGCGTCGCTCTCTGGCTCGCGCTGGACCGCGCGGCCACGCCCGCCGCGAGGCGCGCGCGCTCGCTCCGGCTCGCGGCGACGTTCGGCGCGGGGCGTGCTCGCGATCACCTGGCCGGCCTCGTCGAGCAGGAACGCGCTCGCGGCGGTGCGGCCGACCTGGTCGATGCGCACCATCCGCTTCTGCCCGACGGCGCTCGCTGCACCGGCGATCGAGATGATGTAGCCGTCGATTTTGGCGACGGCGTCGTCGACGTCGTACATGTGCGGCTCGACGATCTCGACGAGCACCTCGTCGCCCGGGCGGAACGGGAGCGCGCGCTCCTCGACTTCTTCACGGGTGCCGATGAAGGTGATCGCGAAGTGGTCGAGTGCGAGGCCTTCGGAGCCCTCGAACAGGAATGACTTGCCGGTGTCGGCCTCCAGCGCGTGCAGCACGCGCGAGCCGTGCCCGGTGAACTGCGTGCTCACGCGCGGGTTCGCCTGCACGAGGAACGCCTCCGCCTCGGGGTGTTCGACGGCGATGTCGCGCAGCCTGCGCTCGAACTCGATCGCGATCGTCTCCTCGGAGCGGATCACGCCCTCCCCCTCGCAGGTGGGACACGGGCGGCTCATGATCTCGCGCACCCCCTCGGTGACGTTCTGGCGCGTCATCTCGACCAGCCCGAGCTTCGAGATCTCCGCGGTGAAGGTCTTGGTGCGGTCCTCGTCGAGCGTCCTGCGCAGCGTCTTCATGACGGCGTCGCGGTTGCGCGCCCGCGCCATGTCGATGAAGTCGATGACGATGATGCCGCCGATGTCGCGCAGACGCAGCTGGTTGACGACCTCCTCGGCGGCCTCGAGGTTGGTGCGCGTGATCGTGTCCTCGAGCCCCGCACCCTTGCCGCGCCCGATGAAGCTCCCGGAGTTCACGTCGATGACCGTCAGCGCCTCTGCGTAGTCGATGATCAGGTAACCGCCGCTGGGGAGGTCGACCCGCCGCGAGAGCACGCCCTCGATCGCCTTGTCCACGCCGTAGGCCTCGAACAGCGGCTCCGGGCGCTGCCACAGCTCGACGCGCTCGACGAGCTCCGGGGCGGTGCGTGTGAAGAACGACACCAGGCGGTGGTGCTGCTGCTCGTCGTCCACGATCGCGCGCTCGAAGTGCGCCGAGAAGATGTCGCGCACGACACGCACCGACAGGTCGGCCTCCTGGAAGACGAGCCCCGGCGCGGGCGTCTCCTCGACGCGTTTGATCAGCACCTCGTGCAGCTTGTGCAGGTACTTCAGCTCGCGCTCGAAGTCCTCGCGCTTGGCGCCGTGCGCGGCGGTGCGCACGATCACCCCGCCCTCGCCGAGCTCGAGGCCGGCGGTCTGGCGGCGCAGGCGCGCGCGCTCGCGGTCCTCGAGGCGGCGCGAGACGCCTACGCCCTCGCCGGTTGGGGCGTAGACCATGTAGCGCCCCGCGATCGTCAGCTCCATCGACAGCCGCGCGCCCTTGGTCTTCAGGGGGTCCTTGACGACCTGCACGACGATCTCCTGGCCGGGGCTCAGGAGGTCTGAGATCTTGCGCCCGACGCCGCTACCGCGACCGCGGCGCGGGGTCTCGATCCCAGGCAGCACGATCTCGTCGACGTGCAGGAAGCCGTTCTTCTCGAGGCCGATGTCGACAAACGCCGCCTCGAGCCCGGGCAGGACGTTATCGACCTTGCCCTTGTAGATGTTGCCGACGATCGAGCGCTGGCCGCGGCGCTCTACGTACAGCTCGGCGACGCGGTAACCCGGCTCAGGTGAGCCGGGGGCGCGCTTGGGCGCGCGCGATGAGGGTCGTGGGGAGGCGGGCGCTCCGTCCGCCTCGAGCAGCGCGACGCGCGTCTCCGCGCGATCGACGCTTACAAGCACTTGCTTTTTCAATGTGAACCAATCTTTCGCTCTGGAGAGGAGTCGAGCGCGTGACCGGGCGCAGGCGCTGCCGGGTGCGGCAGGCTGAAGATGGGCCTCGGTGGTGGTGGATGTGCTCGACTTCGGACAATGATCAACTTCCGCGCTAGCGCGCCACGCGTCTCTTCGACGCAGCCGATGCTCGCGCCTGCACGTAAATCGATTGCAGCAGGCCAACGCCCAGCATGATGGTGATGACCGAGGAGCCGCCGTAACTCATGAGTGGAAGCGTTACTCCGGTTATCGGCATGATTCCTACGGTCACTCCTACGTTGACGAAGACCTGAAACATGAGCATAGCCGCTACTCCGGCAGCGATCAGCGAGCCGAACAGATCCTTCGCCATCACGAGTATTCGCAGCGTGCGCGAGAGCAATAGGCCGTAGAGCACGAGCACGAGCGCGGCGCCGGCGAAGCCGTACTGTTCGCCGACGGCGGCGAAGATGAAGTCGGTGTTGCCCTCGGGCACGTAGCCGCTCGCGACCTGGCCTTCGCTCGTGTGCGCGCCGGTCTTCTGGCCCGAGCCGATCGCGATCTCGGACTGGTGCAGCTGGTAGGCGCCTTTGTCCTTGGGGTTGGAGGAGGGGTGCAGGAACGCCGTCAGGCGTTCGCTCTGATAATGCTGCAGTGGGTGCACGCCAACCGCGGGCGCGACGACCAGCACGAGCGTTATCGCGCACACCACGACCAGCGCGATCCCCGTGAGCTGGCGCCAGGAGGTCCCCACGATCACCAGCAGCATGTAGGCGATCGACATGTAGACCAGTCCCGAGCCGAGATCCGGCTGGGCGATCACGAGCATCGCGGGGATCAGCGCGCCGAGCAGCAGCAGCGCCGTCGTCTGACGCTCGCGCAGCCTGCGCGCGCGCTCCACCAGGAACGCCGACAGCGCGACGATCAGCAACACCTTGCCGAGCTCCGATCCCTGGAAGGAGAAGAAGGGCAGGCTGATCGCGCGCTGCGAGCCGTTGCTCGAGTGCCCGGCCGCGAGCACCGCGAGGATGCTCAGCAGCAGCAGCGCGTAGATGCCCAGTTTGAAGCGCCGCAGCCGCGCGTAGTCGATGCGCGAGAGCACGAGCATCGCCGCAACGCCGATGCCCAGGTAGATCACCTGCCGGCTGTAGTAGTAGCTCGGGTTGCCGGGCACCATTTTCGCGGTCGTCGCCTTCAGCGTCAGCACCGAGCACGCCCCGAGGCCGAGCACTGCGAGCGTGAGCAGCGGGTCGAGAGGGAGCAGCAGCCTGCGCGCGGACTGGCTCGCCGCGTGCTCGCCTGTTTGGATCGGGCTGAAGACGCTCACAGCGTTTTCGAGACGCCGACGACGAACTTCTTCGGCTTGCCGTACCACTGCGAGGCGATCAGGCGCGCGATCGGAGCGGCCGTTTCGGCGCCGAAGCCGCCCTGTTCGACGGTGACAGCGATGACGATCGGCCGCTGCGGGTTGCCAAGGAAGCACATGTACCACGACTGGTCCACGACCTTTTCGCCGTGCGGCCCGGCGCGTTCTGCGGTGCCCGTCTTGCCGTAGACCGGGTCCTGTTCCTGATCCCATCCCGCCCACACGTCGGCGGAGGTGCCCTGCGGCTGGCTCGCCGCCTCGTGGATTCCCTGCATCACGAGGCTGAGGTCCTGGTAGTTGAGGTGGACGTGGCGTTTGGGCAGGAAGCTCAGCGTCTGCAGGATCGAGCCTTCCTGGGTGTCGATCTGTTTGCCGAGGTGCGGCCTCACAACGACGCCGTCGCCGCCGTTCATGTAGGAGTTGGCGAGCGTCGAGTAGGCGACCGCCATCTGCAGCGGGTCGCTCAGCAGTTCGCCCTGCCCGACCGCCAGGTCCATCTCGTCGCCGGGGCTCCACGCGCGCACTTCGGAGACGATTCCGCAGGTCGCGACGTGCTTGCGACGCTTGCACGCTTCTTCCTCGGCGTTGACCCTTTCGCGCCACTTCTCGCCGGGCACGAGCCCTTCGGCTTCGCCCGGAAGATCGATCCCCGTTTCCCGGCCGATGCCGAGTTCGTGCGCCTTGTTCTGGAGGATGTTGCCGTGGTAGAAGGAGCGCCTGCCGACTTCGAAGAAGTAGGTGTCGGAGGAGACCTTGAGCGCGTCCACGAGGCCGACGGAGCCGTAGTCGGTCAGGCCGGCGTTGCAGAATTTTTTCAGCGATACGACGATGCATTGACCGCCGCCGAGCGCTTCTTCGGGGTTCAGGATCCCGGCTTCCAGCGCCGACATCGCGGTTATCGGCTTGAAGGTCGAGCCCGTCGGATAGGTGCCTTCGGTGGCGCGGTCGAGCAGCGGCCCGGGCGCCGAGCCGCTGCCGTATAGCGCGGTTAGTTCATTCTGCGTGATCGGCTTGGCGAGCTTGTTGGGGTCGAAGCTCGGATCGGAGCCGATCGCGAGGATTTCGCCGTTGCGCGGGTCCATCGCCACGAAGCCGCCCGCGACTGCCGGTTTGCCCGACGCGCGCGCGTGTTCGATGCCCTCGTGCAGCGCCTGTTCGGCTGCCTTCTCAAGCGGCAGATCGAGCGTCAGCTGCAGCACGTGGCCCGGCTGCGGCTGCGTCGCGGGGAGTTTCGTGGGGACGGGGTAGCCTTCGGCTTCGACCTGAACGCGCTCCTTGCCGGGCACGCCGCGCAGATAGCGGTCGTAGTAGTACTCGAGGCCCTGCTGGCCGACGACGCTGCCGAGCGGCACGCCCTTGAACGCCTTGTTCTTGAGCTCCCCTTCGTTCAGCTGGCCGACGAAGCCGATCGCCTGCGCGGCCATTTCGCCGTCGGGGTAGTTGCGCAGCGAGACCGGCTGCTGTACGACGCCCGGGAACTCGGCCGAGCGCTCGCCGAGCACGGTCAGGGCGCCCGGGCCGGCATCGGTCTGGATCGTGACGGGCGCGTAGGGGACTTCGTTGCGGCCGTGGATCACGAGCGCCTGGATGTGCGCTGCGCTCATGTGCAACAGCCGGCCTAGGCGCCGGTATAGCTCGAGCCTGGGGTGCCCGGCGGGAGGCAGTGCGTCGGGCACGATCTGCACCGCGTTGGTGACGCGCGTGGAGGCGATCGGCTGGCCGTTGCGGTCGACGATCTCACCGCGCGGGGCGGGAATCGGCAGTTCGCGCGTTCGGTTCGCCTCGGCCTGCTGCACGTACTGCGGGCCCGAGAGGATCTGCAGGTACCACAGGCGGAAGAAGATGACGCCGAAGAGCAGCATCGCGATCCCGCCGATCAAAGCGACGCGCCAGGCGAGCTGCGGCGAGACGGGCACGCGCGGCTCTCCACCGCTGCCGGGTTCGATCGCGCTCATGGCTTCGACAGCGGGCTGAGGCCACCCGTCGTGTAGGCGCGCCGGCGCCGGCGCCGGCGCGGGTCCTCAGGCAACGCGTTCTCGAGCGATATCCGCACGAGCCCGTAGAAGGGCAGCGCGACGATGCCGTCGACCAGCACGCCGACGACGATCTGGCGCAGCAACTCGGCGCTGACGGGGGCGTTCACCCCCAGCATGAACTCCATCGCCGAGTAGCCGACCAGCGACAACCCCGCAGCGCAGGCGCCCACCAGCAGTGGCGCGAGCGCGCCCTGCGGATCGCGCAGTTCGCGCAGGCGGCCCGCCCAAAACCCGATCAGCGTGAAGATCAGCGAGCTCAGGCCGAGGGTCTGCAGCAGCAGCAGGTCTACGAGCAGGCCGATCGCGAAGCCGCTGAGGGCGCCGATCGTGGAGCCGCACAGCAGCCCGATGAACGCGACGAGCAGCGGTGAGAGGTCGACGTTCACGCCGAACACAGGGACCTCGGAGACGACGCCGATCTCGATGAAGACGACGACGAGCGCGAGCAGCACGAGGCGCAGCGGCAGCGGCGCCGCGCTTCGGCTCACCCGCCCGCCCCCGTCGAGGCGAGCTGTTCGCCGGCGGCTTCGCCGCGCGTGTTCTGGCCGGCCGGCAGGCTGCTCGCGATGCTCGCGAGCCGCGCCGGCGCCGAGCCCGGCGTGAACGTGAGGACCTGCACGGTGTCGAGGTTTTCGAGGTTCGCGACGGGGTGCACGTTCACGGTCTTGTCCGAGCCTTCTTCGCCGACGGAGGTGACTTCGCCGATCAGCAGGCCGGGCGGGTAGAGCGAGGGGTAGCCGGGCGCGACCGTGCCCGAGGTGACCACGTATTCGCCGCTGCTCGGCTGCGCGCTGGTGGCCACGTACTGCATCAGGAGGTCCTTCGGGTCGCCCACCTTGGGTTGCACGAGCCCATAGGCGCCGCCCTTCGCCAGGCGCCCCATGACGCCCATCGCGCTGTCGGTGATGAGATCCACCTGCGCGCCGTCGGAGGCGACCTGCGCGACCCTCCCGACGAGGCCTTCGCCGTTGATCACGGGGTCGTTGACCGCGACGCCCGCGTTGGTGCCGGCGTTTATGTCGATCGTCGAGTACCAGATGTTGGGCGATTTGAACACCACCGTCGTCGTCACCGGGTGGTAGTCGGAGACCCCAAGCGAGTCCAGGTGCTGGAGCGATGCCAGTTCGCGATAGGAGCGTTTGTCAGCCTGGTTGGCGACGAGCTCCTTGCGCAGCCGCTCGTTTTCCTTCAGCAGCTTGTCGCGCTGGCTTTTGGCGTGGATGGTCGCGCCGAACCAGCCGAGCAGGTCGCGCACGGGCTTCAGCGCCTTGTTGGCGCCATCCTGCAGCGGCGAGATCACGGTGAGGAAGTCCCGCTGCACGCCGTGCAGGCGCCCGTTCGGCGACTCGCCGAAGTAGGCGGTGAGCAACAGCAGGGAGAGTACGACGAGCAGCGCGAGCAGCGCGCGCCGGCGCCGGACCGTCTTGTCGTGCAAGGTGGACTACCTTCCGAGGGAGTTCAGGGCTAAGAGTAGCCGCGCGGTGGGCGGGCCGAGCGCACCGGAGCCACCGTGAACTACCCTCACCGGCGCCGGCGGTTGCGCGAGGTGCGGTTCGAGCGGTGGATCGCCTCGAACTCCTCCAGCGAGCGCCCCGAGCCGACGGCGACGCACGTGAGCGGCGACTCGGCGAGGTGCGCCGGCATCTGCGTCTCCTCGCGCAGGCGCTCGTCGAGCCCCTGCAGCAGCGATCCGCCGCCGGCGAGCATGATGCCGCGGTCCATGATGTCGGAGGCGAGCTCGGGCGGCGTGCGGTCGAGCGTCTCCTTGACCGCGTCGACGATCTGGTTCAGGGGCTCCTCGAGCGCCTGGCGGATCTCCTCGCTCGTCAGCACGACCGTCTTGGGTAGGCCGGCGACCATGTCGCGCCCGCGGATCTCGGCCTGCAGCTCCTCGGCCATCGGGCAGGCCGAGCCGATCTCGAGCTTCAGCTCCTCGGCCGTCTGCTGGCCGATCAGCAGCTTGTACTCCTTCTTGGCGTAGTTGATGATCGCCTCGTCCATCTCGTCGCCGCCCACACGGATCGACTGCGAGACGACGATTCCGCCGAGCGATATGACCGCGACCTCGGAGGTGCCGCCGCCGATGTCGACGACCATCGAGCCGGTGGGCTCGCCCACCGGCAGGCCGGCGCCGATGGCGGCGGCCATCGGCTCCTCGATCAGGTAGGCCGTGCGCGCGCCCGCGGACAGGCAAGCCTCCTCGACGGCGCGCTTCTCGACGCCGGTCACGCCCGAGGGCACGCACACGACCACACGCGGGTGCGCCCAGCGGTTCTGATGGACCTTCTGGATGAAGTGCCGGAGCATCTGCTCGGTGACGTCGAAGTCGGCGATCACGCCGTCCTTCAAGGGCCGGATCGCCTGGATCGTGCCCGGCGTGCGCCCGAGCATGCGCTTGGCCTCGATCCCCACCGCGTGGACTTCGCCGGTGCGCGAGTCGATCGCCACGACGCTCGGCTCGGACAGGACGATCCCGCGCCCGCGCACGTACACGAGCGTGTTCGCGGTTCCTAGGTCGACCGCCATATCGCGACCGCCGAATCCTGTCAGGTAGCTGAAGATGCCCATATTCGAGAGGAGGGCACGCTGGCTTTCCGCTGTCGGCGCCGCTCGATCGGCTCGCGGCGCGTGCGAGGCAGCCGGCGCTCAGAGAGGGCGTACCCGGGCGGGAGTGTAGCGAACACCCGTGTCCACGGCGCTAGGCGCCCAGCAGCTCCGGGTAGATGTCGAGCAGCTTGCTCAGCGGCAGGCCGACGACGTTCTCATAGTCCCCCGCTATCTCCCGGACCAGCGCGGCGCCGACTCCCTGGATTGCGTAGGAGCCCGCCCGCTCGCGCCACTCCCCGCACGCGAGGTACCACTCGAGCATGCGCTCGTCGATCTCGCGGAAGCGCACCTCGGTGCGTGCATGGCCGCTTCGCAGCTCCCCGCCGGGGAGCAGCACCGCAACGGCGCTGTGGACCGTGTGCGTCCTGCCGGCGAGCTCGCGCAACGCTGCGCGGGCGCCCTCGAGGTCGGCGGGCTTCCCGTGGACCACGCCGTCGAGGCTGACGAGCGTGTCGCAGCCCAGGATCGCCTCGCGCTCCTGCTCGCGGCGCGCGCCGCGCGCCTTGCGCACCGCGTTCTCGAGCACGAGCTCCTCGACCTCGCCCTGCGCGAGCTCCTCGACTGCGGGCGGGCGCACGCTGAAGGCCACGCCGAGGCGCTCGAGGATCGCGCGCCGCTGCGGCGAGCGCGATGCGAGAACTAGCGGGAGCGCGCCGGTCAGCTCGCTAGAGGTCCGGGAAGAACAGTGCCGCCTCGCGCGCGGCCGACTCGGGAGAGTCCGAGCCGTGCACCATGTTGGCGCCCATCTCGATCGCGAAGTCGCCGCGGATGCTTCCGGGCGCGGCCTCGAGGGGGTTGGTCGCGCCGATCAGCTGGCGCGCGGCGCGCACGGCATCCCCGCCCTCGAGCACCATCGCCACGAGCGGCCCGGAGATGATGAAGTCAACGAGCTCGCCGAAGAACGGACGCTCGGCGTGCTCGGCGTAGTGGCGCTCGGCGAGCTCGCGCGACATCGTCATGCTGCGCATCGCCGCGATTTTCAGCCCCTTGCGCTCGAAGCGGGCGAGGATTTCGCCCGAGAGCCCGCGCGCGAACGCGTCGGGCTTGACGAGTATCAGCGTGCGTTCCACGTCGCCCCTGCCTTGAGGTGGCTCACTGTGCGGAGCGCGGGCGCGAGGCACGGGCTGCGGCGCGCGCGGCCGCGGCTGCGCGGCGGTCGTTGGCGCGGCGGTCGCTCGCGCGGCGCTCGTCCGACTCGCCGGCGGCGAGCGAGACCTCGTCCGGCAGCTCAGCGAGATCGTCGCTCAGCGGCGGCTCCTCTGCCAGCGCCGCCGTGGCCGGCTCCAGCGATGCCAGCTCGGGCTCGAGCGGGACGCCGCGCCGGCGGCGCGCACGCGGCGCCGACAGCCCCGGCACGTCCGCCTCGCAGTACGGGCAGATCGTCCACGCCTGGTCGAGCGGGCGGGAGCAGTTGACACAGCGCTCCTTGAGCTTGCGCAGACAGCTGGGGCAACGCACGAACTCGCGCTCGATGCGGTAGTCGCAGTACGGGCACAGCAGGTGGCCCGCTTCGCTCAGGCGCACCTCCGCCGCCTGCATCTCGAGTTCGCGCTCGCGGGCGTCCTCGAGGTACTCGGGCGGGCGCACGATCGTGTAGACGATCGCACCGATGAACGGGAACAGGAACGCGACGAGCACGGACAACCCGACGAGCGCCGGGTCTGCGACGCGTCGCCGCGCATCCGCGTAGGACCAGTAGACGAGGGCCAGCCACAGCACCACGGCGAACAGGATCAGCAGATCGACCGCGAGGCTCAGGCCGCTGCTTTCAATCCCGAAGTACGCAGGCGGTGGCATCGACCGGACTGGATTCTAGAGAAAGAGGCGGCCAAAACCATAGCCCGCCGCGAAGAACACGAGTATCACGAGGGCGACGATCACGGCGACGGCGCCGATCATCCGCAGCACCGACGGGCCTTGTTCGTTCACCGCGCGGCCTCCTGTGCGAGCGGTGCCTGCGAGCGCGCGGCGAGGACGTCGCCGACGAGGTACACCGAGCCGGTGACGAGCACGGCGCCGCCGTTGCGCCGCGCCCACTCGCGCGCCTGCGCGAGCGCCCTCGCTGGCGATGGCTCGCACTCGCTGCGCTCGAAGCCCTGCTGGCGAGCCAGCGACTGCAGCGCCGCGGGCGAGAGAGCGCGCGCGCTCGGCGGCGCGGTGAACCACGCTCGCTCGCTCAGCGGCAGCAGCTCCGCGAGCATGGCCGCGGCGTCCTTGTCCTCGAGCACGCCGAGCACGAGCGCGAGGGGCCGCCCTCCGACGAGCGCGGGCAGCGACTGCACGAGCGCGGACAGGGCGTGCGGATTGTGCGCGCCGTCGAGGATCGTCAGCGGGTCCTCGTCAAGGCGCTGCAGGCGCCCGGGCACATCGACGCTCGCGGCAGCAGCCTGGAAGGCGCTCTCGCGCCAGCCGATGCCGCGCACATGCAGGTAGGCCTCAGCGGCGGCACGCGCGAGCGCGAGATTGCGCCGCTGAAAGCCGCCGCGCGCGCGCACCGTTATGTCCGCGCTCAGCTCGGGCGCGGTCACGATCCGCGCGCCGCGCTCGGCTGCCAGCGCGCGCGCGAGCTCGAGCGCCTCCGGCGCGAGATCGCCGCCAAGCACGAGCGTGCCGCCGGCGGGCACGGCCGCGAGCTTCTCCTCGGCGATGTGGCGGACCGTCGGGCCGAGCCAGCGCGTGTGCTCGAGCCCCACGTTGGTGAGCACGCTCACGGCGGGCTCGATGACGCTGGTGGCGTCGTAGCGCCCGCCGAGTCCAGCCTCCACCACCGCGACGTCGACGCCCTGCTCGGCCAGGTACCACAGCGCGGCCGCCGTCAGCAGTTCGAACTGGGTCACGTGGTCGCCCTCGACGAGCGTGCGATTGACGCGCTCGGCGGCGCGGCCGGCATGCTCGATCGCAGCGACGAAGTCATCGCCGTCTATCTCGCCGCCGTCGATCAGCACGCGTTCGCGGTAGGAGACGAGGTGCGGCGAGAGGTAGGCGGCCGTGCGCAGTCCGTGTGCGCTCAGGATCGCTGCCGTCATGCGCGTCGTCGAGGACTTGCCGTTGGTGCCGAGGACCTGCAGCGAGTCGAAGCGGCGCTCGGGTGAGCCCAGCGCCGTCATCAGCCTGTGCATGCGCTCGAGGCCGAAGCGCATGCCGAACAGCTCGAGCGAGCGCAGACGCTCTTCCGCAGCCTCCAGGCGGCTCTGCGAGCGGCCGCCCGTGTGTTGTCCAGCCTGGGGCACCTGGCGTGTACGCTGCCGCGCGGGCGGCCCGCTAGGCGTCTGGATGGCGACGCAGATAGTCGATGTAGAGCGGTCGCAGAGCCTCGCGCAGCTCGCCCTGGCCGCTTCGCAACGCGTCCGTGAGCAACCCTCTCACGTGCTGCACGTCGTACTCGGCCTCCCCCTCGTCTCCGCTGAGCGCCTGCGCCGCGGGGATCTCGCTGAGCAGCCTCCAGAAGAAGCGGGCGTCCAGGTGCCTCTCGGCACGGCGGATCGCGCGGTCATGCAGCTCCTGCGTCGAGAGCTGCTCGAGCGCGTCCGTCCCGCCGGCGTCAGCGGCTGTCCCCGCCCCGCCCTCGGCGGTGCTCACGACGAGCGCCAGCGCCCGCGCTTGCGCACTCGGCCGGCGAGTCGTCCGAGGTCGCCGCCCATACCTCTGAGGTCAAGCTTGGCGAGCAGCCTGCGCAGTTCCTTGCGCTGCTTGGGGTTCAGGCGGTCAGGGCGCAGGCCGGACTCGCGCAGGAGCGCCAGCAGGCGGCCGCGCTCCTTCTCCGAGAGCGCGCGCCAGCGCTTGCCGACCGCAACCAGGCCACCCGCTATCGCGGGCCATGGCAGCGCCTTGACGGCGTCCAAGGGTGCTTTTTTCGAACTGGACCTTGCCATCTAGAGAGCGCGATCGTAGCTCAGGCGGACTCCTCGCGCAGCGGCGCCTCCTCGGAGTCCTCCGGGGCGGCTTCCGTGACGAGGGTCGGCGTGAGGCCCTTTTCGACGGTCTCCTTGGTGACCACGCACTTCTTCACATCGCGCCGCGAGGGCAGCTCGAACTGCACCTCGAGCAGGATCTCCTCGATGATCGAGCGCAGCCCGCGTGCGCCGGTTTCGCGCTCGAGGCCCTTTTCGGCGACGGCGATCAGCGAGTCCTCGGAGAACACCAGCTCGATGCCGTCGAAGGCGAAGAAGCGCTGGAACTGCTTGACGAGCGCGTTGCGCGGCTCCACGAGGATCGAGACGAGGTCATCGCGCGTGAGCTGGTGCACCGCGCTCATCACCGGCAGGCGGCCGATGAACTCCGGAATCAGCCCATATTCGATCAGGTCCTCAGGAAGGCACTGCTCGAAGACCTCGCCCGTGTCGCGTTCGGCCTTGGCCTCGATCGCGGCGGCGAAGCCGACTCCTTTGTGGCCGATACGCCGCTCGATCACCTTGTCGAGGTTCGCGAACGCGCCGCCGCAGACGAACAGCACGTTGGTGGTGTCGATCGTCAGGAACTCCTGATGGGGGTGCTTGCGCCCGCCCTGCGGAGGCACCGACGCCTGCGTTCCCTCGAGGATCTTCAGAAGCGCCTGCTGCACGCCCTCGCCGGAGACGTCGCGCGTGATCGACGGGTTGTCGGCCTTGCGCGCGATCTTGTCGACCTCGTCGATGTAGATGATCCCGGTTTCCGCCTTCTTCACGTCATAGTCGGCCGCCTGGATCAGCTTCAGCAGGATGTTCTCCACATCCTCGCCGACGTAGCCGGCCTCGGTGAGCGCCGTCGCGTCGGCGATCGCGAAGGGGACGTTCAGGGTGCGCGCGAGTGTCTGCGCGAGCAGCGTCTTGCCGCAGCCGGTAGGTCCAAGCAGCAGGATGTTGGACTTCTGCAGCTCGATGTCGGAGTCGCCCGACATCATCATCTGCACGCGCTTGTAGTGGTTGTAGACAGCGACCGACAGCGTTCGCTTTGAGGCCTCCTGACCGACCACGTACTCGTCGAGAACCTCGTAGATCTCGCGCGGCTTGGGCAGGTTCTCGATATCGAACGACGGCGGGGCGGAGAGCTCCTCGTCGATGATCTCGTTGCAGAGATCGATGCACTCGTCGCAGATGTAGACGCCCGGCCCCGCGATCAGCTTCTTGACCTGGCGCTGGGACTTGCCGCAGAAGCTGCACAGCAACTGCTCGTTGGAGTCTGTCGGTCTGGCCATATCCCGTCGATCCTCCCCCGCTGTCTCTGAGACCTGGCGCTCGCCTCGATGCTCGAAGCTAGTGCTCCGATATCACCCGGTCGATGATGCCGTACTCCTTGGCCTCCTCGGAGCTCATGAAGTAGTCGCGCTCGGTGTCCCTGCGCACCTGCTCGAGCTCTTTGCCGGTGTGCTTGGCGATGATCTCGTCCAGGCGCCGGCGCACGTCGATGATCTCTTTCGCGTGGATCTCGATGTCCGTCGCCTGACCCTGGAAGCTCGAGGAGACCTGGTGGATCAGGATCTTCGCGTTCGGCAGCGCCATGCGCTTGCCGTGCGCGCCCCCCGCCAGCAGCAGCGCCCCCATCGACATCGCGATGCCGACGCAGATCGTCTGCACGTCGGGCTTGATGAACTGCATCGTGTCGTAGATCGCGAGGCCCGCGTACACCGACCCGCCCGGCGAGTTGATGTAGATCGAGATGTCCTTTTCGGGGTCCTCGGACTCGAGGTGGAGCAGCTGCGCGACGATCAGATTCGCGATCTGATCGTCCACGGGGGTGCCGAGGAAGACGATCCGCTCGTTGAGCAGACGCGAGTAGATGTCGAACGCTCGCTCTCCGCGCGAGGTCTGCTCGACGACCATTGGGACAAGTGGGCTCATGATCCTCGCCTTTGTTTCACGACGCCTGCTCCGATTCCTCTAGAGGCTAGCGGCCCGGTGTCCACAAGCGCGCGGGAGCGCTTGCAGCGCCCTGCCCGTCGCGACCCTCGCTGGCCGCCTTATCGGGGGTCCACAGCTTCTCGCGCGCCTGCGCCTGTGCGAGCGGGATCGGCTTGGCGGCGTCGGCGATCACTTCGATCGCCTGGCGCGCGGCGAGGTCCTCGCGGAGGTCATCCAGCTGGCCGCGGTTGCGCAGCTCCTCGAGCAGCGTGGCGGGGTCAGAGCCCTCCTCGGCGGTGCGCTCGATCAGCGCCAGCAGGTCCTCCTCGCTCGGGCTGATGGCGCGGTCCTGCACAACCGCCGTGATCACCGCCTCGCGACGCAGTGCGAGCTCGGCCTCCGGTTCGAGCTCCTTGAGGATCTCCTCCTCCGGGCGGCCGCTGATCGTGAGGTAGGCCTCGCGCGAGATGCCGCGGTGCGACAGCGAGTGAAGCATCCGCTCCCACATCTCCTGCGCTCGGGCCCGTACGAGCTCGGGCGTCAGATCCACGCGTGCGTTCGCGACCGCCGCGTCGAGCGCCGACTGACGGAATTCCGCCTCCGCGCGCGCCTCTTCCGCGGTCATGATGCGCCCGCGGATGTCCTCGCGCAGCTGCGCGAGGTCGTCGAAGCCGGCGTCGAGGGCGAAGTCCTCGTCGACCTCGGGCAGCTCCTTCTGCTTGACCTCCTTCACGGTCACCTCGAATATCGCCTCGCGGCCCGCCAGCTCGGGGCTTCCGTACTCATCCGGGAAGCGCAACTGCGCCCTGCGCGTCTCGCCGGCGCTCGCGCCCACGAGCGCCTCCTCGAAGCCGGGGATGAGGTTGCCCGAGCCGAGCTCGATCAGCTGGTCGCGGCCCTCGCCGCCGGGGACGCTCGCGCCCGTGCCGCCGGCCTGCTGTCCGCTGTCGGTGTCGGGCGGGAAGGAGCCGCGGTAGTCGATGACCACGAAGTCGCCGGCCACAGCCGGTCGCTCGGCGGTCTGCAGCCGTGCGAGACGCTCGCGCATCCCCTGGATTTCCTCCTCGACCTCGCTGGCCTGCACCTCGGGCTCGCGGCGCGGCGCCTCGACGCCGATGTACTCCCCGAGCTGGGCTTTCGGGAGCACGCCGATCTCGATCGAGAACTCCAGTGCCTCCCCCTTCGGCGGCAGCTCGCCGAGGTTCACCTCGGGGTCGCCGACGGGCACTATCCCCGCGCTTACGATCGCGTCGGAGTACCACGTCGAGATCGTGTCGCGCACCGCCTCCTCGAGCACCGCGTCGCGTCCGATTCGCTGGATCACGAGCGGGGCGGGGACCTTGCCGCGGCGAAAGCCGGGCAGCTTCAGCTCGCGCCCGAGCTGTCTGGCCTTGCCCTCCACGCGCCCCTCGAGCTCCTCCGGCGGCACCTCGACCTGCACACGCACGCGCGAGTCGGGAAGCTCTGTGACGGTCGTCTTCAGCGCGGCAGGCACCCGGCCACGATACCGTGCGCCCGAGTGAGCGCCCCGACACCGCCCCGACCCGTCCGCGCGGTCGAGGCGTGGCTATGGACGGGGCCGCTCGGCCATCTCGTCGGCGGCGTGCTCGACGTCTGCGAGGCGCTCGTGCGACACGCGCTGGCGCCGCGCCTGCGGCGCCGCCGCGGGCGGCCCTGAAGAGGCCTCATCTGAGAGGCCCCGACCGACCGCCGCGGCTTGTGCCTGCAGGCTCGGCTTACTTGCGTCTAGACGGTCGCGCCGTGATGGGCCGACGCGCCGCTGAATTCCAGGTGCGCGCCGCGCGGGAGCACCAGCACGGGGCAGGTCGCGACGTCGATCAGGTATGTCGCCGACGCACTGACCGTCACGCGCCCGGGCTCCGCCTCGGCGCGCGAGTCGATGACCAGCAGGTCCGCGTCCTCGTTGGCGACCGGTGCGACCTCGCCCGAGAGGGCCGTCGCGAGCGATTGCGCGGTCTCGCGCGCGCCGCCGTCGCCGTCGCCGACGGCGACGATGCGCCGCGGACCTGTCTGCTCACGCTCGGCGAAGTCGACGGGTGCGATCGCTATCGCGGTCCTGCCGCCTTCGATCAGGCGCTGGGCGGAGTTGCCGATGGCGACGTGGCCTTTGGCCGTGTGCGAGTCCGAGCAGAAGACGATGACGTCGGCGCCCTCCGCCTGGGCGAGCGCCGCGAGCCCCTCCGGGGTCGAGCGGTCGGTGACGACGTGGCAGGTCGCGCCGGCGTCGCCGAGCAGCTCGGTGCCGCGGCGCAGAAGCTCGTGTGCGTCGGCTTCGGCGAGCGTCTCGCGCTCACGGTCGGGCTCGTGGTTGTGGCGCACGTATGCGAGCGCGACCTCGGCGCCGGCTCGTCCGAAGAGGCTCCCGAGCGCGATCGCGTCGTCCTCGTTGGCCGTGCCGTCGTAGGAAACGATGATCTTGGTGGACATGCTTTCAAGCCTCCTTGTATGGGTGGGCACTCACCGGCGGGGCGCTCGATGGCATCCAGGCCCGGGGCCGCGCTTCTTCTCGTCGTGCTTTCTCCCCCAGAGTGGCAGGCTCCTGCCATCAGCTCAAGTAAAGTTCATGATGTGTGGGATAAGCTCTCCTTATGCTGAACGTGAACCGCCTGAAGATCCTCACGGAGGTCGCCTACCGCGGCTCGCTCTCGGCCGCAGCCGAGTCGCTCTCCTACACGCAGTCCGCCGTCTCGCAGCAGATCGCGACGCTCGAGGCCGAGACGGGGCTCGCGCTGCTCGAGCGCCATCCGCGCGGCGCAAGTCTCACCGCGGCCGGTCAGATGCTCGTGGGGCACGCCGAGAGCGTGCTCGCGCGCCTCGAGGCGGCGGAGGCCGCGCTCGCGGCGATCGCCGGCCTGCGCGGCGGGCGCCTTCGCGCCGCCTCATTCCCCAGCGCAGGCGCCACGCTGATGCCGCTCGCGATCGCGAGCTTCCGTGCCGCCTACCCCGAGATCGAGGTCACGCTCGCCGAGGGTGAGCCCGAGGAGGTCGTGCCGCGCCTGCGCGCCGGCGAGCTCGACCTCGCGCTGCTCTACGAGTTTCCCGGCGAGCCGCAACCGACCGAGGAGATGGCGCGCGCCTGGCTCCTGTCAGATCCGATGTACCTGGCGCTCCCGAGCGCGCACCCGCTCGCGCGCAAGCAGAGCGTCGAGCTGTCCGAGCTCGCCGCGGAAGCATGGGTGCAGACCTCGCTCGCGAGCCCGTGTGCGCGGCACGTCGTGCGCAGCTGCCACGCGGCCGGCTTCGAGCCACGCGTGGCCTTCGAGAGCGACGACTACCAGACGGTGCAGGGTCTCGTGGCCGCCGGGGTCGGCGTGGCGCTGATACCCGAGCTCGCACTCTCCGTCGTGCGCGAGGACGTCGTCATCCGCGACATCGCGCCCGACCCGCCGCGCCGCGAGGTGATCGCGGCCGTGCCCGCAGGCGCGCGCCTCGTGCCCGCCGCGCCCGCGATGCTCAGGATCCTCGAAGACGAAGCCCGGGGGCTGCCGTCCGCCCGCGGCGAGCGCGCTGACGTGCGCGCGCGCTGAGCGCCGCGCCGTCCCTCGCCGCCGGCGCCGAACACTTAAAGCGCTCGGGGCGCCCGCTGTTGGCGGGCGCCCCGAGTACTCCAGCCGCTTGCGCGGCTCTACTGTCAGCGAGCTAGAACCTGCAGCTCGCCTCCATCTGCAGCGCCAGGATTTCGTACCCGAACGGTGTCGGGTGAATGTCCGGGCCATCTTTTTTGCCTTCGAAGGTTTCAGTGTTGGCCATGTTGGTGAACTCCTGAAGCCTTTCGGGTTCGGTTGCACCACCGGGGTTGAACTCGCGCAGCGGGTTCGTCACGCAAACCTTGAACGTTTTCTTGTTGCCCAATAGTTCGGTGGCTTTCGAGTTGAAGATGCTCGCCAGAGCAAGGAACCCGGGCTTGAGCTCTTCTTTTGCTTTCAGCACCGCGCCGTACGGGTCGTACAGCGCCTGGTAGATGATCTTCGCCTTCGGAGCGGCTTTCTTGAGCTCCGTCACGATCCCTGTGACGTTCGTCAGGACTTGTCCGAAGAGTTCGTTGACGTGCGCTTCGATTTCTTTGGTAACGAACGCGAAGCCTTCTGCTTCGAGTTCTTTTGCGTGTTCGACGGCATATTTTTCGCCGTCTTCTTTACCGAGTTTCGCAAGCGCTGCTTCGACTTCTTTGGTCACCTGCGGCGTCACCTGTGCGGTCACGAAGGCTTCGATTTCTTTCGTCACCTGCGGCGTCACCTGTTCGGTGACGTAGGCTTCGATTTCTTTCGTCACCTGCGGGGTCACCGCAGCGGCGACGTAGGCTTCGATTTCTTTCGTCACCTGCGGAGTCACCTTTTCGGCGACGTAGGCTTCGATTTCTTTCGCAACCTGCGGGCCGACGGTTTCCTCGATGAATTCTTCGTACTTCGCCCCAGCGTACGCGGCCGCTTCTTCTTCGTCCTCGCCTTTTTCTTTTGCTTCTTCTTCCCAGGCGGTGACTTTCGCGTCGATTTCTTCGAAGTGTTCTTCGAAGTACGCGTTGCCGTCTTTTTCGGTGAGTTCTTTCTCTAGTTTCCCGATTTCCGCGGCGTGTTCGGCCTCATATTCCGCGCCGTCTTTTTCGCCGTCTTCTTTCTCGAGTTTCCCGATTTCCGCGGCGTGTTCGGCCTCATATTTCGCGCCGTCTTTTTCGCCGTCTTCTTTCTCGAGTTTCCCGATTTCCGCGGCGTGTTCGGCCTCATATTTCGCGCCGTCTTTTTCGCCGTCTTCTTTCTCGAGTTTCCCGATTTCCGCGGCGTGTTCGGCCTCGTATTTCGCGCCGTCTTTTTCGCCGAGTTCTTTCTCTAGCGCGGCGCCGTGGGTCGCGAAGTATTCTTCGACCTCTTTTTTCGCCGCTGCTTCGACTTTGGCCTGCCCTTTCGCTTTTGCTTCAGCTTCGAGTTTGCCGACGTAGTGAAGGATGTCGTTCGGCCCGATGTTCAGCGAGATCGCCTTGATTTTCTTTTTTTCCGCTTCGTCTTTGGTGATCGCTTCAAGTGCGCTTTCGAGCTGGGATTTGCCAGCGCCACCGTATTCGTGGTGCAGCGGGAGTTTCCCGACTTCGTGATACGCGCAGGGCGCTTCACCCGTGATCGGCTCTTTGATGACGCTTTTCGCGTCCGTGTTGAGTTTTTCGAGGAACGTTGTGTTGTTTCCGATCAGCGAGGCGCTGGTCTCGCCGGGGCAGCCCGTGTTGACAAGCGACACCTTGCCGGTCGGATTGTTCGCGTTGAAGTAGTCCTGTACGTAGCCGTGTTCGAACGCCGAAGCCGGCTCTCCCGCTTTTTCGTTTTCGTTGAAGAGCTTCTGGGAGTAGCCGAACGCGAGGGAATCCCCGAGTGCGACGTAGACACTTTTCGGTTCTTGCGGTTTTGCTGCGCTCGCGGCCTGCGGAATACCCACCGCAGCGACCGCGAGGAGCCCCACCAAGATGCCAAGCAGCCGAAGATGGCGGCGCGCACCCGAGTGGCCGTTCATGGCCTGCATCATCTAGATCCTCCTGGATACCGGAGTGACCGCCAACAGGTTGCCCCCAGTAGCCGCCCCTCTTGAATATTTCCCTCGTTGCTTCCGCCGAGCCGTGCCATGCCAGTCAGGACGGCCCAGAAGAACAGCATGACCTTAGCTGCAGGCCTTACGGCTGTCAACAAACGCCGGGGCGCGGGTCCGGTGCAAGGCGACTCTGGCGTGCGGCAGCGTGCGGTGAGCACCCGGGGGCTGGGGCCCAAGCTATGGCCCACGCGGCTCGCCGGGGCACGATCAAGATCCGTCCGCTGCCGCTGCGATATTTGCGTGTCCTCGAACGATCGCAAGGAGGCCTTGTAGCGGTGTCGATTGTGGATCTGCTGGTGCTCGTGTTCGGCTTGCTCGCGGGCGCGCTCGGCGCTGCCGTGGCGCTGCGCCGCAACGGCGATCGCACGCGCGCCGAGCTGAAGGCGCTGTCTGTCGACGTGCTCGCGGCGACCGGCGAGTCGCTGGCGGCGCGGGTCGCCGAGTCGCGCCGCGCCGAGGAGGAGCGAGCCACCGGCGAGATGGCGCGACGCGCCGAGGAGATAAAGGGCGTCGTGCGCCCCGTCGCCGAGCGCCTGTCGCGCATGGAGAGCGAGATCGGGCGCCTCGAGCGCGAGCGCAGGGAGGCGCAGGGCGAGCTCGCGCAGATGGTGCGACAGCTGGGCGAGGGCGTGGGCTCGCTGCGCGAGGAGGCAGAGAACCTCGCCACCGCCCTGAAGCGCCCTGCCACGCGCGGCGCATGGGGGGAGATCCAGCTGCGCAACGTCGTCGAGATGGCAGGCATGATCTCCCACTGCGATTTCGTCGAGCAGCGCACGATCGGCACCGAGGACGGCGCGCTGCGGCCCGACATGCTCGTACGCCTGCCCGGCGGCAAGCTGATCGTGGTCGATTCGAAGGTGCCGCTCGACGCCTACCTGTCCGCGACCGAGACGAAGGACGAGCGCGAGCGCGAGCTCCACAGCGCACGCCATGCGCGCCAGACGCGTGAGCACATCGGCAAGCTCGCCTCCAAGGGCTACCAGCGCCAGTTCGACTGCACGCCCGAGTTCGTGATCATGTTCGTCCCCTCCGACGGCATCTACCAGGCCGCCCTCGCCCAGGATCCCGCGCTGATCGAATACGGCGTGCAGCAGCAGGTCCTGATGGCCACGCCGACGACGCTGATCGGCCTCTTGTGGGCCGTGCACTATGGCTGGCGCCAGGAGCTGATCGCGGAGTCCGCGCGCGAGATCGCAGAGTGCGGGCGCGAGCTGCACCGCCGACTCGGGCGCTTCCTCGAGCCCTTCTCGAAGCTAGGGCGCCAGCTCGACTCGGCGCTCGGCGCCTACAACGACGCCGTCGGCTCCTTCGACCTGCGCGTGATCCCGCAGGTGCGCCGCCTCGAGCAGGCTGGCGCGTCCTCCGAGCGCGAGATCACCGCGCCGCCGGCCGGCGAGGCGCGTGCGCGGACGATCACGGCACGAGCGGCGCTCCAGGAGAGCGAGCCGCTGCCCGTAGCTGCTGGCGCTGCGCAGGACGAGCAGGCTCTGCGCCTCGACCTTGTCGCTGGCGCCTGAGCAGCACGGCGACGAGCGCGAGCGCCACCGGCACCGTCGCGGGGAGCTCGTTGATCGCGAAGAAGAGCAGGTCCGACGCTAGCGCCAGCGCGGCCGTGAGCACCGCCGCGCGACGCTGCACGACGCGCCCGAAGCGCAGCGCCAGCAGGCCGCCCAGCGTCGCCGCGATGAAAATGTCTCCGTAGCCCATCACTGCCGAACCGAACACGGCGCTCTGCAGTTGCGGCAGCCCCGCCACCGGCCTGGCGGCGTTGAGCGCGTTGTTGGGCCGCTGCAGCAGTTCGCTCGACCACCAGCGCCGTGTCGGCGAGGGCCATCGCGATGATCCCCGCGGACAGCCAGCGCGGCGGCGTGAGCGCGGCGAGCAGGACGCCCAGCGCCACGCAGCTGAGGCCCGACAGCAGGAGCGCCGCCGCCTCGCCGGGGAGCTGTCCCCGATCGGCCCAGGCGAGCGCGAACAGAACTGGGACCAGCAGCGTCCAGCGCGGGCGCGCACCACGAACCAGCCACCCGAGGGCGAGCACGGCGAGCGCTGGGACCGCCACGAGCGCCAGATAGGTGAGACCCTGCGCGCTCGCGTGTTCAGCGGCGCGCGCGCCGAACACGAACGCGATGATCGAGAGCGGCGGGATAAGCGCCCAGCGTCGGCCCCGCGAGGCGCGCACGCGCGCGCCCGCACGCGGACGCCTCCCGGGAGACGGCCGACGAGCGCCCCCTGGAATAGACGACAGCAGCGCGATGGACACCCAGAAGGGCAGCATCGCTCAGTGGCCCAGCTGCACCGTCTTGACGACCAGCAGCAACACCGCGACGAGCAGGTACGCGCGCAGCATCAGCATCGCCGCCCTGCGGCCCGGCGAGAGCCGCGGGCGCTCGAGCAGCGCCAGCGGCGGCATCGTCCAGGTCGCGCGCCGCTCGGCGGGCACGCTCGCGAGCTCGACCTCTCCGCGCGGGCGGCTGCGCAGCACGTAGAGCCGCCCACCGCGAGCAGAACCGCGACGCAGCGCGAGCGACAGGTAGACGAACAGCTGCGTGACGTCCAAGCCCGGGAACGCGGTGCTCGCCACCAGTATCAGCGACAGCTCGACGAGCACGCCGATGATCATCGTCGCGAGCACGTTCAGCCACGGCGGGTTGCACCACGGCCCGAGCACCTCGCGGTCGTTGCAGAGCAACAGCAGGAACACGGTCGCGCTCGGCAGCAGCACGCCCGCGAGCGCCTGCACCGCGGTGGTGATCAGCCCGAGCGGCGCGCCGGGGATCAGCACGATGCCCGCCGCCGCGATCACCATCGCGTGAAGGTCCCGTAGAAGAGCTTCGCGTCGAGCGGCCCGCGGTTGAGCGAGTGCGAGGCGCCGAAGACGTCGCCGAAGGCGTAGGAGGTGGCGAGCGTGACCGCCGCCGCGCCGATCAGCGAGGCGTTCAGCAGCACGAGCGCGAAGAAGGTCCCGGCCGTCGAGCCGAGCCGGTGGCCGAGCTCGCTGGCGACGCGTGCCGGCGTCGGTGAAGTGCCCGAAGTACGGCGTGCCGACGAAGGCGAAGGCGGTGACCGCGATCGATCGCGCCCGCGCCGATCACGACGACGAACGCCCCGATCACGGTGTCCGTGCGCTCGTAGTTGATCCAGCGCGGCGTGATCCGCTTGTCGATGATGTTCGACTGCTGGAAGAAGAGCTGCCACGGAGCGACGGTCGTGCCCACGATCGCGATGATCAGCAGCACCGCGGTCGAGCCCGCGCCGCCGTGGATCCTCGGGAACGAAGGTGTGTTCGACGACGTCGCCGACGTTCGGGTGGGCGAGCACCAGCAGCGGGATGACGAGGAAGTTCGCGACCACGAACACGTACATGAAGCGCTCCCAGCTGCGGAAGCTGCCCGTCGAGGTGATCGCGATCAGCGCGAGCGCGGCGACGGTACAGCGACGTACTTGCTGACGCCGAAGTAGCCGAGCGCGAGGCTCACGCCGATGAACTCGGTGACGATCGTGAGGAAGTTGAGGATGAACAGATCGCCGACCGAGAACCAGCCCCAGAAGCGCCCGAAGCGCTCGATGATCAGCCGCGCGTGGCCGACGCCGGTGACCGCGCCGAGGCGGATGACCATCTCCTGGTTGACGATCAGCACCGGGATCAGCAACAGCAGCACCCACAGCAGGCTCGTGCCGTAGTTCTGTCCCGCCTGCGCATAGGTGGAGACGCCGCCCGCGTCGTTGTCGCCGACCATCACGATCAGGCCGGGGCCCATGATCGCGAGCAGCGCCATGCGCGCGAGCGCGCCAGCCGTGCCGCTCGCCGGCTTCGTGCACGCGGATCGTGCCCAGCGCGCCTCGGATCTCGCCGATGTGCGCCTCGTCGAGGACCGGCGGAACGTCCTCGTGCGCGCGCGCGCCGCCCACGAGGGTGCTCTGCTCGTCGGCCATCTCGGTGTTACCTCCTTTCCTCGTCGCGGGACTGCTCAGCGCTCGGCGCAGCGTCGGCGCGCACGCGCGCCCAGGCTCCCGGGCTACGAGGCAGCTACAGGAGGTGACGAGCCCGACGGGCGTGCGGCCGGCTGGGTACTTCGTGGCTGTTCTCGATCCATGCCGGCCTCCTTTCTACGCGCCATCGAGTGTCCGCTCCTCGGGGCCAGCCTAGCAACGGCGGCATCAGTCGCGGACGAGCCCGAAACGTCGCCGCCAGCCCGCCGGGCAGCGTCAGCTCGAGGACGTCGTCGACGGTGACCACGCCGACCATCCGCTCCTCGCTCGTCGAGCACCGGCAGCATCACGAGGTTGTAGTCGGTCATCATCCGCGCGACCTCGGGCAGGTCGGCGTCGGTGCCACCGACACCGGCTCGCGCTCGGCGACCTCCTCGAGCGCCGCGGCGGGATCGGCGCGCAGCAGCGTGACCACGAACGCCGCCCCCTTCAGCTCGCCGCTCGGGGTCGAGCAGGTAGACGGTCGTGAGGGTGCCCGCGCGCAAGGTCGCTCGTGCGCACCGTCTCGAGCGCGCGCGCCACGCTCTCCTCGGGAGCGACGCTGACGAAGTCGGGGCTCATCAGCCCGCCGGCCGTCGAGGGGTTGTAGTCGAGCAGCGCCTCGATCTGGCGCCGTTTGCGCGGGCGGCAGCAGCGCGAGCACGCGCCCTCGGCGGTCCTGGTCGAGCTCGACGATCAGGTCGGCGGCGTCGTCGGCGGCCATGCGCGAGACCACCGCCGCGACCTGGTCGTCGGGGCGCTCGCGGATGAACTCGAGCTGGTGGTGCTCGTCGAGCTCCTCGAAGACGTCCGCCTCGAGCTCGCGGTCCTGCGCGACCGCCTCGATCAGCTCCTCGCCCTCCTCGTGGGAGGCGGCCTCGACGAGATCGGCGATCTCCGCGGGGTGAAGGTTCGCGAGCTTGCGGTGAGAGAAGCGCAGCCGCGAGCTCGGGACGTGTCCCACGAACGGCTCCATGTCCGACCAGTCCAGGAAGGGCCGGTCTGGCGCCCGGGCGGCGCAGCCGGCGCGGCAGGACGCGCCGCAGGCGCCCGCGCGCGTTGGGGTCGACGCCGACGACGCGCCACCAGCCGTCGATGCACGCAAGCACGATCTCGTGCGCGGTGACCAGCCGCGGCGGATCGGCCTCGACGTAGACGAGCTTGCGACCGAGCACGTCGCTGGCGAGCAGCACCTCGCCCGCGCGGCGCTCGAAGCGCCCGAGGCTGAGCTTCTCTCCGGACAGCCGCACCGCGCCGTGCTCGAGGTCCGCGATCAGGCTGGCGGGAACGAACAGCTCGCGACCGCCGATGCGCGCCTTCAGGCCGGTCACCGGCGGGTAGCCGCCATCGGCGAGGCGAACGATCACGTCCTCCACGCGCCCGAGCCGCTCGCCCGCGCGGTCAAGCAGCGGGCTGCGCACGACCGACGACAGGTGCACCACTGGCTGCGACACTGCTCCTTGAACGTTACTGCACCCGCGCGGACCAGCAGGGCGGCGCCGATCGCGCCGCCGAGGTCGCCGAGCGCGGCGACGTGCACATGCGGAGGGCGCGAGTCCGCGAACAGGTGCGGCTGCATCGCCTCCGCGATGCGCGCGGCGTAGGGATGTCCGAGCCGGATCCCCAGCCCGCCGCCGAGGACCACGCCCTCGACGTCGAGCACGTTCACCACCGACGCGACTCCCGCACCGAGCGCCCCGACTGCGCGCGTCGAGCATCTGCTCGGCGAGCTTGTCGCCGTGCTCGAGCGCGCGCGCCCAGACGCCGCTGGTCAGGCGCGTGCGGCCGTGCTCCTTCATCAGCTTGAACAGATCCGTCTTGCGGCCCTTTCCTCGGTGCAGCTCGCGCACGTGCCTTCCATCGACGCGCGCCCCGCGTAGGCCTCCATGCAGCCGCGCGCGGCCGCAGGTGCAGCGCGCGCCGTTCAGCTCGACCACGACGTGGCCGATCTCGCCCGCCCCGCCGCGTCCCGAGCCAGGGCTTGCCGTCGAGGATCAGCCCGCCGCCGACGCCGGTGCCCCAGAAGACGCCGAGCAGCGAGCTGTACAGCCGCCCGGCGCCGAGTTTGAACTCGGCGTCGGTGGCCACCTGGACGTCGTTGCCGACCGCGACCGCGGCATCCGAGCGCGCGCTGCAGCGCTTCGGCGAGCGGGAACGTGCCTTCCCAGCCGGGCAGGTTGCGCGCGCTCGTGACGTTGCCGTCCTCGATCGTGCCCGGAGAGCCCACGCCGACCCCGTCGAGCTCTGCCGGCTCGAGCTCCGCGGCCTTCGCCGCGTCGCGCAGCGCCTTCTCCATCTCCGCCGCGACGTCCGGCGGCCCGCCCTCGGTCGGGCGTCGGCCGGCGCGCCGAGCCGAGCGGGCTGTTGTCCTCGTCGATCGACGACGGCCTGGATCTTCGTGCCGCCGAGGTCGATCCCGCCGAACCTGCGCATCGGCGCTAAACCTACGCTCTGCAGCTTTCTCACGCGCTGCAGGCGAGGCCTTCAGCGCGAGAAGGCGATCCGCCGTGCGCCTTACCGCGCGCTTAACAGTCCACCCCAGAATTAGCGCGCCCTGAAGCCGCCGAGGACGCCTCTGCGGGTGCCCGACAAGGAGCTACATGCCAGACGTGATACGCAGCAAGCGCCGCCGCCCCGCCGCGCTCGGACTGGTGCTCGTCGGCCTGCTGCTGGCCGCGTGCGGCGGAACCTCTGCCAGCTCCACCAAGAGCGCCACGGCGAGCGCGAGCGCGAGCCCGGCCAGCGCGGCAGGCGGCTCGAGCGCATCGAGGACCGGCGTCGCGGGTGGCTCTGGCACGCCCAGCTCGACGACGCGCCGCCCGTCTAGGACCCAACCGCCAGGCGGCTCGCGCACGGGCGCCCAGGGCGGCGTGGCACGCGGAGCGCGCACCTCGACGCTCAGGGAATGTCTTGCCAAGAACGGCATCACGCTCGGACCGCGCACGCGCGGCAGGGGCCGCGCTCGAGGCCTGCTCGGCCGCGGGGGCGCTTTGCAGCTGCCCAAGGGCACGAGCCGTGCGAAGTACGAGGCCGCCCTGAAGAGCTGCGGCGGGCGCGTTATCGGGCGCCGGCTCGGCCGCTCGCCGTTGAGCCCGAAGGCCAAGCTGGCGCTCGACAGCTTCGCCGCGTGCATGCGCCGGCACGGCGTCAACCTCCCCACGCCGGACACCTCCGGCAAAAGACCGATCTTCAACACGAGCCACCTCAACGTCGCCGGGAGCAGGTTCAAAGCGGCCGAGAGCAGGTGCGCCCCCAGCCTGCGCGGCGCCTTCGGGCCCCGCAGGGGTCCTGGCGGCGGTTACCCTCGCGGTGGAGCGCAGTAGGCGGGCACGCCCACCTGGCGCCGAGACCCCGAGGTCGTCCGCCAGCGCCACGACGGGCGCCGTATCGGCTGCCGCACGCGAGGAGGCTGGCTAGTGCTTCTTGGGGTCGCTCACGGCGGCGGAGCTCCGCTTGGTGGCGACCGTCGGGAACGGCAGCGTGGCGACACGGGTCATCAGCTGCTCCCACTGCGTCGCGCTGAGCGCGTGGCCGGCGGCGAGCGGCGAGGGCGCCGCGGCACCGCGTCGGGCGGAATGTGCGCTGGTGGCGTTCGTGTGGGCAGCCGGTGGCGCGAACACGAGCCTTAGCTGGTTCCAGTAGCCGGCGTCGGCGCGCGTGCTGGGCGCTTCGGGTAGCGCATCAGGCTGAGGATTTCGCGCGGGAGGAATTCCCGCGGGAGCGTCAGCAGCGTGCGGATCGTCAGGTCGGTGATCGTGCCCGCGCCCTGGTGGTGGGCGATCGGCACGCCGTTGATCGCGGAGATCGTCGACGCGCGTCGCCCTCGTAGGCGGCGCGAGAGCGCGCCGGAGGCGGTGTACTGCGCCTGGCCGCAGCGCAGCGCGCTCACGGTGGGCTCGAGGCCGCTGCGCGCGAGGAACGCGATCACGGCGAGCACGCGGCGGTTCGACGACGCCGGCGGCGATGTCGTGTCGGCCGCACGCGTAGATCTGGATTTCTGGGTCGGAGAGCACGGCACGCTCGAGCTGGGACTGCGAGAGCAGCAGCACGTCGCTCGCGGTGGCGCCGAGCAGCGGGTTGGTCGCCTTCGCGCCCTGCGGGTGCAGCGCGGCCTGCAGCTGCGCCCAGTTGGCGAGCACCGGGCCGGGGTTCGATCGCTGGCCGCGTCTCCCGCGGGCTGGATCGCGAAGCGCAGGTGACCGCTGGCGCCTGCGCTCGGGACGACGCACGCGACCGAGGACGGTGCCCGCCGGCGAGACCGAGCCGACTCGCAGAGGCTGGCGGCGGCGCTGAGTTCGCGCTGCGGGCGCGCTCGGCGGCGCGGACCGCGGCAGCCGCGCGCGCGTCGGGGTTGCCGGGGTGCGCGTACAGGCGCACACGACCCATCCCGGCGGGCACGCCTTCGTTGCCGACCGGTGCGATCGCGACCTGGCCGCTACGCGACGGAGGCGCTCTCCGTGCTGCGAGCTCTTGACCTGGAGCGTGACGGCGCGCTGCGTGCCGGCGCTCGCGGCCCCCTTCGGCGTCGGCGCGCTCGTGCTTGCCGCTTCGATCACGGGGCGCTGGGCGGCGGCGGAGGCGGCCTTGGGGAGCGCATAGGTCCGGGCGACGCTGCCGAGCCCGCGCGTAGGTGAAGACGTCGCCGTAGACGTCGCGAAGCATCACGTACGTGCCGAGCGCGGCGGAGTGGCCGATCGCGGTCACGCGACCGTCCTGGACGGCGACGACCGACGCGTGCGGGCGCGTCGTCAGGTCCGCGAGCTGCAGCGGCGTGCTCGCGCCCGATTCCGACCCGCCGTGCGCAGCCGCAGCCGCCGCGGCGGCCGGGGAGCGGGGCGCTTTCGCCCGGCGTGCCCGCGCTGGCGCTCGTCGCGGCGCCGCTCGCCTGCGCGGGAGCGGCGGTCGCGTTGGCGGTGGCGCTCGAGGAGCCCGCGGCCGAGCCCACTGAGCCCGTGGTGGCCGGCGCCGACCCGGATTCCGCGCTCGCCGCCGCGGAGGCGGACTCGCCCGGGACGCTCCAGGAGAGCTCCCTGCCCGTCACGGGCAGGCGCCCGTCGATGAGCCCCGTGAGCGTCGCGATGACGGTGTCGGGGTAGGTCGCGATGAGCTTCGCTCGCAGCAGCACCGAGGTCGACGTATTCTTCGGAGTGGTTGTAGGCGAGGATCGCGCGCTTGAGGTTCGTCTGGCGGCGCCGGCGGCGCGCAGGTAGCGGGCCGCGGCGAAGATCGGCGTCGACCGGGTTGTAGGGGTCGGCGTAGCCCGCGTTCGAGCGCATCGACCCCGTACTGCAGCCAGGTGGCGGGCATGAACTGCATCCAGCCGACGGCGCCGGCGCGTGGAGACGGACAGGTCGCTGCCGTAGTCGGTCTCGATTTCGTTGATCGCCGCGAGGATCTGCCACGGCACGCCGTACTGCACCGCGGCGGCCTTGTAGATCGGCAGCAGGAACAGGGGTATCCGGTAGAAATTCGAGCGACTGGGCGGAGGCGTTGGAGGAGTCGAGGATGGCTTCTAACGCCGCCTGCGTCGGCGACGATCTGGGGCGATTCAGCGACGTTGTTGGCGCCTTTCGCCTTCTTTGCCGAGCGCGCTTCTTCGCCTTGGACTTCGGCCTGGAGGTGGGGCTCTGGCTCGAGCTCCCCGTTTCCCGGCTCGGCTTCTGCTTCTTCTGGAGCACCACGGTCGGCGCTTCGGACGGCGCCGCCGGCGCGGTCGTGGTGGTGGTGGTGGTGGTGGTGGTGGTGGTGGTGGTGGTGGTGGTGGTCGTTTCTGCCGGAGTCGTGCTCGTGGAGGTGGCGCCGGCAGGCGGGGTGCTCGGGGTGGTGGTGGTGGTTTCGGTGCTGCTCGTCGGCTGCTGCGGAGTGGTGTTGGTTGTGCTCGTGGAGGTTCCTGCGGTCGCCGGGCCCGCTTCCAGCGCGAGCGCGTTTGAGGCGAGCGGCCCTCCGAGGCCGGCTGTCAGCCCGCCGCCGGCGAGCGCAGAGAGCAGCGCGCGCAGCACCCGGCGCCGAACGAGCGGCGTCGGCGCGGCGAGCGGGTTGTCGCGTCTGGCTCTTCCCATGGTTGTGGTCGGCGCTAGCTGACCCACACTCGCGGGATAGGCCCACCGCGGTGTCATATCGGCAGCTCCAGCGCCGATCCGTAAAGGATTGGTAACTCGGTTCATAAAATATGGGCGACGCGAGAGCCCGCAGGCCGCGGGAAGCGTGGACCGTAGCGATGCCGTAAGTACGGCGTCGCAGTGGCACCCCGCAGCTTCTTCGAGACCTGCGTGCGCACTCCTCCGATTGCACGCGGGGAACCCTACAGGGCGGGGCAGACCAACGCGCACGCTAGGCATTCGCTCGCCTGCGCGAACTGCGCCCCGGGGTCCCTCGGGAGCTGGTACGCGACCGCGCGTGCCCGCGCTACCCTTTGCGCGTGGAAACGATCGACTCGATCATCCAGGTGGCTATCGCGGTGGTGCTCGTGCTGCTCGTGCTGATGCACTCGGGCAAGGACTCGGGCCTCTCGGGCGCCTTCGGCGTCGGCAGCGGCGTGGGGCCGCTCGGCGGCGGCTCGCTGGTGGAGCGCAACCTGAACCGCTGGACGGTCTTCTTCGCGGTGCTGTTCTTCGTGAACGCCGTCTTGCTGCTCAAGCACCCCTGGTCCTAGCGCGGCGCCGCGCTCGTGAAGCCTGGCGTCCCGGCTACAGCCCGGGCGCGCCCTCGGAGTCCTGCTCCTCGCGCTCGAGCGAGCTCCAGGCGGTCGAGGATCTCGATCGCCTCCGCGCGCAGCTGCGCGTCGATCGCCTCGTAATCCGCGGCGCGAGAGCTTGCCCGTGCGGAAGTCGAGCTCAGCAGTCGCGGATCTCGCGGTACTTCGCCTCGCGCGCCGCCTCGAGCTCGTCGCGCGCGCCCGCGCGCTCGCGGTAGCGCGCCGGCCGTGCGCTCTCGCCGCCTGCCCGTCTTCGGCGCGCCGAGCGCGCGCCCGCGTGACCCTGCGCAGCGGCGCGCTGACGAGCGGCACGACGAAGCGCGACGAGCGCGAGCGTGAGGATCGCGATCAGCACGACCACGCGCCTGGACCCGGACGCGGCTCGAGCGCGCCTCAGGCGCGCGCGAGGCCCGCGCGCCGGCGCGGCGCGCGCGCACGGGACGGCGACGCGCACGCGCACCGCGCTCGGCGCGCGGCCAGATCGCGATCAGCGCCGCCGCCGAACACGATGAGGCCGCCGATCCAGATCCACATCACGAGCGGCGAGACGATGAAGCGGAACTGCGCCTGGGGCGGATGCTGCAGGTAGCTTTTGGCGAGGTAGCCGATCGCGACGATCGCGTCTTCGGCAGGCAGCGTGCGGTTGCCGGCCGTCGACGATCCGCTGCAGCGCGGGGGCTTCGATGTCCGGCTGGATCGCGCGTCCAGACGTCGCGCGTGACGCCGCGTCGATCGCTATGTGGCTGACCGGCTGGCCGCCGATGAGGCTGCCGACGGTGCCCTGCCCGGCTTCCTCGGAGGCGTAGAAGCCCTCGCTGGGGTTCAGCGTGGCGACGTGGCGACCGCCCTTGGTGACGTCGAGGACGCGCGCCCGAGGCTGAGCGTCGAGCCGGTGTGGGCGCGGTCGTACTTCGGCGTGATCGCTCGCGGTCGGGCGCACGTAGCGCACGTGGTAGGCGCCGACGCCGCGCCGACTGGCCCGGACGAGAGGCCGACGCTCGGTCGCGTGCTGGAAGGACGAGGACGCGGCCACGCCGACGAACAGCACGGCGATCCCGATGTGCACGATGTAGCCGCCGTAGCGGCGGCGGTTGCGCCGCACGAGCGCGAGCAGCGCGCGCGGAGCCGGCTCGCCCGCCATCGCCCGGCGCGCGCGCGTGCCGCGCACGAACTCCTGGCCGACGCTGCCGAGCACGAACGCCGCGCAGCAGAACATCGCGATCGCGAACGGCTTCTGCGCTCACCGCCCGCGAGCCGAGCACGCCCAGCGTGCACGAGCGCGAATGCGACGGGGCACGAGGAAGTTGCGGCGCGCGTTCGCGAGCGTCGCGCGGCGCCAGGCGATCACCGGCCCGATCCCGCTCAGCAGCACGAGGATCAGCGCCAGCGGGACCGTGTAGCGGTCGAACCACGGCGGGCCGACGGAGGCTTCCTGACCGGTCAGCGCCTCGGAGATCAGCGGGAAGTAGGTGCCCCAGAAGATCACGAAGCAGAGGCCGACGAGCACGAGGTTGTTGGCGAGGAACACCGACTCGCGCGAGAGCAGCGAGTCGAGGCGGTGCTCGGAGCGCAGCATGTCGCGGCGGGAGACCACGAGGTAGATCGAGGCCGCGATCATGACGCGCGATCAGCGCCACGAACGGAACGCCGAGTGTCTGCGCCGCCGAAGGCGTGGATCGAGTTGAGGATGCCGCTGCGCACGAGGAACGTGCCCATGATCGCGAGCGTCCCCGTGGCCAGCACGAGCGAGACGTTCCAGACCTTCAGCATCCCTCGCTTCTCCTGGATCATCAGCGAGTGCAGGAACGCGGTGCCGGTCAGCCACGGCATCAGCGAGGCGTTCTCGACCGCGTCCCAGCCCCAGTAGCCGCCCCAGCCGAGCTCGGAGTAGGACCAGCGCGCGCCGAGCAGGATGCCCGCGCCGAGGAACAGCCACGCCGCGAAGGAGAAGCGGCGGATCGCTTTGATCCAGTCGGCGTCGACCCTGCGCGCCAGCAGCGCGCCGATGCCGAACGCCAGCGGGATGATGCACAGCGTGTATCCCGAGTAGAGCATCGGCGGGTGGATCATCATCGTGGGGAAGCGCAGCAGCGGGTCGAGCCCGACGCCTTCGGCCGGCGCCGGCCTGGTGGTCGCGAAGGGGTTCGCGTAGAAGACCATCAGCGAGACGAAGAAGCCGCCGAAGCCGAGCAGGATGGCGGTCGCGTAGCCGGCGACGTCGCGCATGCGCCTGCGCGTGAGGAACAGCGCGAGGCTCGACCACAGCGACAGCAGCCACGCCCACAGCAGCAGCGAGCCTTCCTGCGAGGACCACACCGCGGCGGCGCGGTAGAACGCGGGCGTCGTGCGGCTCGAGGTGTCGGCGACGGTGTTGAAGGCGAAGTCGTTGCGCAGGAAGGCGACCTCGAGCACGACCATGGCGGCGCTCAGCACGATGGCGAGCGCGTACATCGAGCGCCTGCCTGAATCGGTGAACTCGGCCCGGCCGCGGCGCACGCCGTAGACGCGACGCGCCGATCCCGTACGCGCAGACCGCGAGCGCGAGCAGCAGGCAGCCGTAGCCGAACCCGGCCATCAGCGCCTACACCGGCGCCGGCTCGAGCGCGTTCGCGGTCGGCGCGCTCAAGAGTTCTGCTTCTCGCTCGGCGGAGCGGTCTTGTACTTGGAGGGGCACTTCGTGATCAGCGAGTTGCGTTCGCCGACGAAGCTGGCCCCCTGCTTCTGGACGGTCACGATCACCTCGCGGCCTTCGCGGAAGGGGTCGGGAACGGTGCCCGTGTAGGCCACCGCGATCGCCGCGCCGCCGGCGCGATCCTCGACCCCGAAGTCGAGCACCTGGCCCTGGCGACGGACCGAGCCGTTTACGACGGTGCCCGTGAGCTGGTAGCTGCGCCCCGGCTGGGCCTGACGCAGGAGCTGGCTGGGCGTGAGCGCCGGGCTGGCCGCGCTGAAGCTCGTGTAGATGAGCGCCGACGCGAGCACGATCGCGGCGCTCAGCGCCACTACCAACCGCACTTTTCGCTTCCGCGCGGGGTTCATCGCGCCCCAGTATTCCAGACCGCCGCGCGCGCCAGTCGCGCTCGCCTGCCGCCCGGCCGTGAGCAGCCACGCAGGGAAAGCTGCGTTGCAGGACGAAACATCTGGGCGTGGATGACGTTGTAGGTGGTGGAAGATGTTGAGATCACGCCGAAGCCGTGCGCGCACAGAGCGCCGCCCCCACCGTCGCGCGAGCGACAGGCCGGGCCAGAGCAGCCCCACCGAGGCGGGCGACCGCCGCGAGCTCGAACGCAAGGGCGAGCGCGACCTCGAGCGCGCGCGGACCGCCGGTGGACCGCTCGACAGCGCCTTCTACACCTGCGGCTGCGGCTTCGTCTTCACGGCCCCGGTCTCGACCAGCGTCGCCTGCCCCCACTGCGGGGCGGGGCAGGCCTGGTAGCGCGACCCAGGCGCAGACGTCCGCAGCGCCGCGCGAGCGCCGCCATCAGCGCCCATGCAAATTGGGGCAAGCCGGCGGCACCGGCCCGGCCAGGACGGCGCGCGCGCCCTCACCGCGCCGTCTTGTGACCTGCACGGCGAGCAGGGGGAAGCGGGTTGGCGCCGAGACTCGCCTCGTAGGCGTGCAGGCAGTGCTCCGAGCAGAAGTAGAAGCTCTCCTCGCCGAAGTCCACGCGGGTCGCCTTGGCCCTGTCCACCCTCATCCCGCAGACCGGATCGGTTGCCCCGCGTCGCTGCGCGAGCAAGAACAGCGCCGCGAACACGGCGAGCGCGAGGAGATTCAGAGAGAGCTTGTAGTTGACGCCGATCGTTCCGAAGATGTCGCCGCGCGACGGACGCGGCCCCGTCGGGATGAGTCCGGCGGCGCTGAATAGTCCATCGACGATCAGCGCCGCCGCGGCCATCGTCACGAACATCAACGCGACGATCCGCAGCGCGAAGCGCATCCCGTAGTACTTGCGATAGATCGCGATGATCGGAAGCACGATCAGGTCGGCGAAGATGAACGCGATCACGCCCGCGAAGCTGATCCCGCCCGACCACAGCACCGCGGCGAGCGGGACGTTGCCGACCGAACAGACGAAGCTGAGCACCGCGATCACGGGGCCGATGAGGGCGCCCCATACGGCCTGGACGAGCGCCGGTGAGCCCTCGAGGAAGAGGCCGTTGAAGAATCCGTTGCCGAGCTGGGCGACGAAGCCCGCGAGCAGGAACCCGACGGTTATCTCCTTCCAGACCATCCGCCAGTCGCCGTGGAAGTTGTGCGCGACATCCGACCAGGCCGATGCCGAGGTCAGCCTCTCACGCCAGCCCATGCGTTCCCCAGCCGCGCGGTGCTGGTGGCCGGTGTCCGCCTTCAGAGCGTGGGCGCGCGCATCGCGCTCCAGGCGGGGCGAGACGAACGCTCGCAAGAGCAGCGTCATGAGCACGATCATCACGAGGCCGCCGACGTACTCGGCGAGCGTGAACTGCCAGCCGATCAGCACCCACAGCACCAGTCCGAGCTCCCACACGAGGTTCGTGGAGGCGAGCTGGAACGCCAGCGCAGACGCGGCCGAGGCGCCCTTCTGGAAGAGGCTCTTCGCGATCGCGATCGCGGCATAGGAGCAGGAGGAGGACGCCGCGCCGAGCGCCGTGGCGAGCGCGACGGGCCTCGGCCCCGAACCGGAGAGCGCGCGCTCGATGCGCTCGCGCGGAACCCATGCCTGCACGACGGCGGAGATCGCGAAGCCGAACACCAGCGCCCACCAGACCTCCCACGCCATCAGAAACGCGTCCTTGAAGCCATCGCCGATCGTCGTGAGGGCGCCCATGAGCCCAATATACCCCTCCCCGGTAGTGGTACCATTGGCGGCATGGCTACGACGGCGGGAGCACCGACCGGGAAGGGCTACCAGGCGAGCAAGGCCGAGCTGCTCGGCCGCCTCGCGCGCATCAAGGGACAGGTCGGCGGCGTCGAGCGGATGGTGGAGGGCGACCGCTACTGCATCGACGTTCTCACGCAGATCTCGGCGATCCAGGCAGCGCTCGACAAGGTCGCTCTCGGACTGCTCGACGGCCACGCGCGGACGTGTGTGGTCGGCGCGAGCGGCGATCTCCAGGAGGAGCGCACGGCTGAGCTCATGGCCGCCGTCGGTCGCCTCATGCGGCGCGGGTGAGCTCGCCCGGCGCTACTGGATGTGCATGCCGCTGATCGCGCGTGCGATCACGAGCTGTGCTGGATCTCGGCGGCGCCCTCGAAGATGTCGTAGATCATCCGCGCACGCTCGCTAGAAAGCACGGCGCCTGCGGCGCCGGGACGCGTTCGAGGCGGCGCTCCCGTGTTCGCAAGCCGGCGCTCTAGGCGCTCGGCGGTTTCGGCGCCTGCTTACTGTTTCGGCTCGATTTCGTAGGCCCCGATCGAGCAGGTCCCGCCGCTTTGGCCCGGCCGCGCCATGCCGCGCTGGTCTTCTTTGGGGAAGAATTCTTCTTCGCAGGATTCGCTGGAGATCGCCCCGGCCGCCGGGCCTTTGCTGCTGATCGCCTGCGTCTCGGTCGGGCCGCCGTTTTTCGCGAGCGCCCCGAGCAGCGGGTTCTTCCCGAGCACGGACTGTTCGAGCTGGCCGAAGTCGCAGCCGCTTTCCGCGGGATATTCGAGGTCGAAGCCGCCCATCGACACGAATTCCAACTGACAGTTGGCGGCGCCGGTATTCGAGGCGACGATCGTGCCGAGGACTTCGACTTCTTCGACTTCCGCCACCTTCAACCCGCTGCCCGCGCCGGTAGGCCCGACGACGTTGGCGTCGATCGTGTCGTCCTTGAAGGAACCCCTCTTGAACTTGAGCGCGCGGACCGCACCGCCGAAGCCGGCGCCGCTGCCCGTACCCGTCCCTTTGCCACCGCCCGCGTGGTTGAGATCGAGCGTGCTGTTGAGGATATTGAAGGTGAGTTCGCTAGCGCTCGATTTGACGTCGATCGCGCCTCCAAGGCCTTCGCCGCTGTGGGAGCCCGCACCGCCGCTGCCGCCCGCGAGGTCGCGCGAGAACGTGCTGGCGTCAATCGTGCTCGCGAACTCGCTGGCCACCGCACCGCCTTCGCCGGCGCCGCTGGCTTCTCCCTTACCGCCGTTGCCTCCAGCCGCATCCGAACTGAAGCTGCTCTTTTCGATCTCGACGCTGACTTCCTGACCGGTGTTGAGCGCGAAGATCGCTCCCCCGGCACCCAAGCCGCTGTCCTTCCCTTCGCCACCCGCGCCGCCGGCGGTTGTTTGCACGAAGGTGGATTCCACGATTTCCAGGCCGCCACGTTCAAGGTCGATCGCACCGCCATAGGCTTCCCCGCTGAACTCACCGGCGCCGCCCTTGCCGCCCGCCCTGTCCGCGGAGAACGTGTCGCCCTCGAAGCTGGCCTGGCCGCCCGTGTGGTTGAGGATCACGGCGCCCCCCTCTCCGAAGCCCGAGCCTTCGCCGCCACCCCCAGCGCCGCCGACCGTGTCGCCCTTGAAGGTGCTATCCACGATGGCCACCGAGGTCGCCCCGGCAACGACGCCGCCGCCGTACCCGGTGGCGCTTCCTTCGCCGGCGCCACCCTTGCCGCCGGCCCTGTCTTCGGTGAAGCTGCTGCCTTCGACCAGCAACGAGTCCCCGAACGCGAACAGCGCGCCGCCCTGACCTTCCCCCGAGCCCACGCCCGCTGCGCCTTCTCCGCCGGCGGTGTCCGTGGAGAACTTGCTCTGAAGGATCTTTGTGCTGCTCTCTTCAGCCGCGATCGCGCCGCCCCAGCCGAGGCCGCTGTTTGAGCCGGTGCCCCCCTTGCCGCCCACCTTGTCGCCGGCGAACGTGCTCGATTCAACCAACAGTTCGGCAGACCCTCCGGCTTCGATCGCGCCCCCGAAGCGGCCCGCGGCGTCGGCACTAAACGTGTCGCTGCTCAGGGTCAGATCGCCGCGCGCGTATATGGCGCCGCCCGCGCTCGTGGCCCTGTCGTCGCTGACGGCCGAGTGTTCGACGATCAGTGCCGTCTGCGATTCGACCGCCCCGCCGTTGGTCGCGACGCCGTCCGTCAGCCGCAGGCCGGACAGCCTGACCGGACCGGGCGCGTTGACGCTGAAGATCCTGTGTTTCCCGCCCCCCGACACTGTCACTTTGCCGGCGCCTTCGATGCTCAGTTCCTTTTCCACGGCGATTTCACCTTCGAGGACGATCGTGCCCGAGACTTTGAACTTGATGGTGTCGCCGGGTGCGGCTTCCGAGACCACCTGTGAAAGAGACCCGGCGCCCGTGGGTTTGTTGCTCGTCACGACGCGTTCTGAAGCGAAAGCGGCCGTCGCCGTCAGCACGAGCAACACGAAAGCGAGCAACAGCCCTCGACGGACTGCACGCAGAAACATCCTTGGCATTCGCCCAACCCCCCTTTTTGTCACCGGTCCCAGTGCCCCTCCGATGGCGCCAAAGCGCGCCAGAACCGTACCACGCGAAGGTCGTCGCGGTCACGACGTGGCCCGCTCAGAGGGCCATGACGAGCCCGCGAGGACGCAGCCGGTCGAGAGCCCAAAAGAGCCCGAAAGTGGCCCTCTGGCGCTACTGGATGTGCATGCCGCTGATCGCGCGTGCGATCACGAGCTGCTGGATCTCGGCGGTGCCCTCGAAGATGTCGTAGATCTTCGCGTCGCGGTGCCAGCGCTCGACGGGGAACTCGCGCGTGTAGCCGTTGCCGCCGAGGATCTGGATGGCGCGCTCGGTGACCCAGACGGCGACCTCGCCCGCCTTCAGCTTGCTCATTGAGCCCTCTGCGTTCTCGAAGCGCTGGCCGCTGCGGCCCATCCACGCGGCTCGCCAGACGAGCAGGCGCGCAGCGTCGATCTCGAGCTTCATACGCGCGAGCGTGAACGCGACCGCCTGGTTCTCGATGATCTTGCGCCCGAACTGCTCGCGCTCCTTGGCGTACTCGAGCGAGTACTCGTAGGCGGCGCGCGCGATCCCGAGTGCCTGGGCGCCGACGGTGGGGCGCGTGGTCTCGAAGGTCTGCATCGCGGCCTGCGAGCTGCTGCGCTTGCCCTCGCGCACGCGCGCGATGCGTTCCTCGAGCTTCTCGCGGCCGCCGAGCACGTGGTCTGCGGGCACGCGGCAGTCGTCGAGGTAGACATCGGCGGTGTGCGATGCGCGCAGCCCGTGCTTTGAGACCTTCGAACCCTGCGAGATGCCCGTGGCTTCGCTCATCGGCACCACGAAGGCCGCGTGACCGCGTGAGCCGAGCTCGGGGTCGACGGTCGCGATCACGACGTGCACGTCTGCGATGCCGCCGTTGGTTGCCCATGCCTTCTGGCCGTTGATGACCCACTCCCCCGTGGCCTCGTCGAACTTGGCGCGCGTGCGCACCGCGGAGACATCCGAGCCGGCGTTGGGCTCGGAGGCGCAGAAGGCGGCGACCTTCAGATCCTCGGGCGTGCCGAAACAGCGCGGGATCCACTGGCCGATCTGCTCGCCGCTGCCCTGGCCGAAGATCGCCGCGACGGCGAGCGAGGTGCCCATGATCGCCATGCCGATCCCGGCGTCGCCCCAGAAGAGCTCCTCGTTGACGAGCGGCATCGTCAGCCCGCTGGGGTCGGCGAAGAACTGTGCGAGGCCTTCGAATCCGTAGAGGCCGATCTTCGCGGCCTCCTGGATGATCGGCCATGGCGTCTGCTCCTTCTCATCCCATTCGTGTGCGGCGGGGCGCATTACGTCGGCGGCGAACCCGTGAACCCAGTCGCGGATGTCCTTCTGGTCCTGGTTGAGCGCGAGCGAGAAGGAGGCCTCCGGCTGCGCGGGCGCGGCGAGCTCCTCGACGGCAGCCTGCACGTCGGCTGGCTGGCCCAGCGTGGGGTCGCTGGTGGTCGATGAGGCGGCTGCTGGGGACATGTGCGGCTCCTTCGAGAGAGGTGGGGTGCTCGACCCGACAGGATACCCGTCGCTGTCGATTTGCTTGACAGATACCCGCTGCGTGTAAACCGCTATCCGCGGCTCACGGGCGGGCGCGGCTCAACGCGTCTGCCAGGCCTCCTCCTGGCGCGTGAGCGCCAGCACCTGGCGCGGCAGCTTGCCTTCGGCTACGTCGGCAACGGTCACGCTCTCGAGGACTTTTCGCAGGTTCGCGCGCAGGGCGATCCAGACCTGCTGCAGCGATTCGGCGGAGCCCGTGTATTCCATCTCCTCGGGGCGCTGTCCGCGGATGCCCACGAGCGGCCCCTCGACGGCGCGGATCACCTGCGCGAGGTTGAGCTCGTCGGCGGGCTTGGCGAGCCAGTAGCCGCCCTCGGGACCGCGCTGGCTGCGCACGAGGCCGGCGGAGCGCAGCTGCGTGAGGATGTTCTCGAGGAAGGACACGGGAATGTGCTGCGCCTGCGCGACGTCGTCGACCTTGCGCGGCGCGTCCTGGCTCGAGTCGGCGAGCTCGACGACGGCGCGCACTGCGTAGTCGGCCTTGGCGGTCACGTGCATGGTTTGATTCTCACGCATTCCCCGGCGCGACGCACCATCTGCGCGCCGGCGGGCACGACGCGACTACGCTCAGCCGCGAACAGATGCGCCGCCCGACCGCCAGGTCCACGCGCTCGGCGGCGCTGGCCGTGCTCGCGCTTACGGGCTGCGCGCTCGCAGGCTGCGGCTCGAGCGCGCCCGCGAGCGCCCCGCGGGAGCGCTCCGTGAGCGTGCCCGCCCACGTGCGCGAACCGTTCAGCCCGCAGCAGCACCTGATCGCCGCGGGTGCGCGCCTGATCGTCTCCGACGGCTGCTCGGCGTGCCATCTCGTGGGTGCCTCGACGAGACTCGGCCCGAACTTCGACAGCTTCGCCGGTCACGAGGTGACGCTCGCGAACGGGCGTCGGGCGCTCGTCGATGAAAGCTTCCTGCGGGCGTCGCTGGTGGACCCGGCTGCGTACTCGCTGCGCGGCTACCGCGCGGCGCCGATGCTGCGCGCGCTCGCACGCCTGCACCTCGCGGCGCACCCCCACGATGTCGCTGCGCTGGCCGCCTTCATAGAGGAGATCGGCCCGGAACCGTAGGCGCGGAGCCGAGCCGCTCCGCTCTGGCTGGCACTAGCATCCGGCGCTGATGGCAGAGCGCCCCCACCTCGCCCGCCGCGAGGAACGCAGGCGGGCTGTGCGCCGTCGCAGACGTGCATTCCTGTTTTTGAGCGCAGCCGCCCTGGGGGCGGCTGTGGCGGCGATCGTGGTGAGCGTCAGCGGTGGCAGTACGAGCGGCGGCCCGCGCGCCGCCGGCGCGGCGAAGGCGCGCGCTGCCTTGCCCGCGCGCGCCGGCACGAGCTCCGCGGCGGGCTCGCAGAGGCTGGTGAATGGTCCTCCGGGCACCACGCCGGTGCCGATCCTGATGTACCACGTGATCGCGGCGGCACCCGCGGGCGCGCCCTTCCCCGGCCTGTACGTGGCGCCGGAAGAGTTCGAGGAACAGATGCGCGCGCTCAAGCGCGCGGGCTGGCACGCGGTCACGCTCGACGCGCTCACGGCGTACTGGAGCAGGGGCGTGCCCCTGGGCGCCGGCAAACCGATCGTGCTGAGCTTCGACAACGGCTACTCCTCGCAGTACACGCACGCGCTGCCGGTGCTGCGCTCGCTGGGCTGGGTGGGCGTCGAGAACATGCAGCTGAGCGGGCTGCCGCCCTCCCAGGGGGGCCTTGGCGAAGACGAGGTGCGCGGCCTGCTGAAGGCGGGTTGGGAGCTCGACACGCAGGGCTATAGCCATGCGGACCTCGTCACGCTCGACGCTGAAGAGCTGCACTACCAGGTGGCTGTTGCGCGTGAAACGTTGCGACGGCGCTACCACGTGCCGGTGAACTGGTTCTGCTACCCGTCGGGCCACTACGACGCGACCGTCGTGGATGCGGTGAGGGCGGCGGGCTTCGTGGGCTCAACGACGGTGGTGCCGGGCTGGGCGCACCCCGCCGAAGACCGCTACCGCCTGCACCGCCTGCGTGTGCTGGGTGGCACCAGCGGCGCGCAGCTACTCGAACTGATCGACTCCACGCGCGAGGCCGCCGCCGCGCCAGCGTCATACACGGCGTAGCTACGCTCGCTTACGGATCGCATGGCGCCGCTCGCCTTCATACCCAGCCCCTCGAACAACGGCTTCAACATCGGGCCGTTGTTCGTGCACTACTACGGGCTGGCGTACGTCGTGGGCATCACCGCGTCGGTGCTCATCGCGCGCCGGCTGTGGCGCGAAAAGGGCGGCGACCCCGACCTGGTGCTGACGGTAGCGCTGTGGGGCGTGCCCGCGGGCATCATCGGCGGCAGGCTCTACCACGACATCACCAGCTGGAACGAAGTGGCGCACAACTGGTACGGCTGGATCGCGGTCTGGCAGGGCGGCCTGGGGATCTGGGGCGGCATCCTCGGCGGCGTGATCGGCGGGCTGATCCCGCTGCGCAAAGCGCGCGTGAACATCCCGGAGTTCCTCGACGCGGCGGCTCCGGGGATCCTCTGCGCGCAGGCGATCGGGCGCATCGGCAACTACTTCAACCAGGAGCTCTTCGGGAAACCGAGCAAACTCCCGTGGGCACTTGAAATCAGCGCTGCCCATCGCCCTGCGGCGTATGCGGCCGTGTCGACCTTCGAGCCCACGTTCCTCTACGAGCTGCTGTTCGACCTCGCGCTCGCCGCACTGCTGGTGTGGCTGATCCGCCGTCGCGCGATCCTCGCGCCGGGGATCTTCGCGATCTACGTCACGGGCTATTCGGCGTTTCGCATCTTCGAGGAGACGCAGCGGATCGATCCCGCCAAACACTTCCTCGGCGAGCGCCTGAACTTCTGGGTCTCGTGCCTGCTCACGCTCGCGGGCCTGGCGTGGTTCGCGTGGTCGCAGAGCCCGCGCCGCCGGCGCGCGCTGGCGAGCGCGCGCGCCGCTGCGCCGCCGGGGCGCGAGACGGGCCGCGAGCAGGGCGAGCCGGCGGTGGGCGGCGCGCTGGGGCCGTGAGCGGCGCCGACCTCGGACTCGCGCTGTCTGTGTTCCTCGCGTGCACGGTGGAGGCCGTCGAGGCGCTCACGATCGTGCTGGCGGTGGGCACGGCACGCAGCTGGTCCTCCGCGATGGCCGGCGTGGGAGCCGCCACCCTTACGCTCGCGGTGATCGTGGCCGCGCTCGGCCCGGCGCTCACCTCGCTTCCGATCGACACCCTGCGGGTGCTCGTGGGAGGCTTCCTGCTGGTCTTCGGTCTGCAGTGGCTGCGCAAGGCGGTGCTGCGCTCGGCCGGCCTGAAGGCGACACACGATGAGCTGGCGACCTTCCGCGAGGAGACGAGCGCCGCGCTCGGTGCCGGGGCGCCCGCGCGCGAGGCCCGGCTCGACGGCTACGCCTTCGCGGTCTCCTTCAAAGGGGTGCTGCTCGAGGGGCTCGAGGTCGCGTTCATCGTGCTCAGCCTCGGAGGCGGCCAGCGCCACGTCGGGCTCGCCGCGGCGGCCGCAGGCGTGGCCGTGCTGGTCGTGGTCGCGGCGGGCATGGTGGTGCGCGCACCGCTCGCGCGGGTGCCGGAGAACGCGCTCAAGTTCGCGGTCGGCGTGATGCTGAGCTCCTTCGGCATGTTCTGGGGCGCCGAGGGCGCAGGCGCGAGCTGGCCGGGCGGGGACCTCGCGCTGCTCGTGATCATCCCAGGACTGCTACTCGCAGCCACGACGATGGCGAGGGTCGCCCGCGTATGACGCGCCTGCGCGCTGCGGCGCTCGCCGTGTGGGACTTTGTCGTCGGCGACGACTGGCGCACGGCCGCCGGCGTGGTGCTCGTGCTGGCGTTCGTGGCCTTGCTCGCGGAAGCGGGCGTCGCGGCCTGGTGGCTACTGCCGCCGTCGGTGCTCACGCTGCTCGCGGCGTCGGTGCGGCGCGAGTCGCGCACCGCCCGCGACCGCGTCGATTGACGCCGTCGCAGGGCGCACGACGGTGGCCCGCGAGCTCGAAGCTACCCGGCAGCGGGGTGTTTCCGCGGGAAGCGGCGGACGGGCCTCGAACCCGCGACCTCAAGCTTGGGAAGCTTGCGCTCTACCAACTGAGCTACCACCGCGCGCCCCGGATTCTAGGGCTTGCGGGGCATCTGGGGCCTCGCGCGAGGAGCCTGTGGAAACGCTATGGAAGCCCGTGGGGCGGGGCGGCGCTCCCCGCCACCGACGTGGCGCCGGGGATGCTGCAGACCCAGAGCGCCACCACGAGCCTGTTTGCGTGGCTCGCGGCGTGCCCGCCGCCGGCGTGAGCGCCGGCCGGCTCTACCACTTCACGCGCGCGAGCGCCCGAAAGAGCCCGAGGCCCTCCGATGCGGACCGGGCGAGGGCGCCTGACAGGACATAGGTGAAGCTCGGTCCCGTGGCGAGGCCCCCGGCGGTGATCACGTAGACCTTCCACGTGCCGCCCTTCGCCGGGCCCCCGGTGATCGCGGTGATCTCGGTCGGGGAGATGACGCGTACGCTCTTCGCCGCGATCGGAGTGCCGCCCTGGGGTATTTCCACCTTCGCCCCGGCGACGAAGTTGGTGCCTTTGAGGGTGATGGCGGTGCCGCCGGCGTTCGCGCCGGATGCGGGGCTCACCGAGGTCAGGGTCGGGCGCCCCGCATACAGGAAGCGGTCGGCGCTGGCGATCGGGCTGCTCCCTTTGGAGGTCATGACGGTTACGTTCCAAACGCCCGGCCGCGGAGCCGCGGCGGTGACGGCGGTCAGCTCCGTGCTCGAGGAGACGTGTACTTCGGTGGCCACGAGCGGCGTGAGGGTGCCCTGCGTGAGCTTGACGACGGCGCCGGCGATGAACGCGGTCCCTTTGACTTTGATCTCTGTGCCGCCTGCGACGGGGCCTGCGTTCGGGGTGAGTGAAGACACGGTCGGCAGATCCAAGACCCGATAGCCGATCTGCGCCGTCTGCTGCTCGCCGTCCTTGCTCCTCGCGGTGACGGCGTACACGTGTTCACCTGGTTCTGAGGTGTTCAGCTGCCCGGCGCCGCCGAAGGCTCCGTTCGAGTCCCCGCACGACAGGATTCCCGGTGCGCCCGCGGCGTCCGAGCAGGAATACGCCGTCTTCACGATCTGGCCGGGAACGTACACGCCGCCCGTGTGGGGCGAGCTGATCGTCACCGCCGGCGGCCCCGCCACTTTCACCGCGTAGGTCGCGGAGCCGATGTTGCCTGCGATGTCCTGGCAGGCCGCTTTCAGCGTGATCGTGCCCACGCCGGAGGCAACGCTCGCCGTCGTGCAGTGGGCGGGATCGATGCCGGAGCCGCCGGTCCCGTCGCTCCAGTTCCAGTCGACCGTCACCTTCGAGCTGTTCCAGCCGGCGGCGTTGGGGGGCTGGAGCGCTGTCGGACTCGCGCTCGGCGGGTGGAGATCGACCTTGAAGATGGCCGAGGCGCGCGAGCCCGGCCCGGCGCCGGGATTGCCAACTTCGTGGAAGCCCTGGTCTGCGCCGTCGGTCGCTTCGCAGCTGATCGAGTGGACGCCGTCGGACAGATACGCCACACCGATCGCGCTCGTCGCGCTGGTCGGCACGCCCGCCAGAAGCCCGACCGGCGTCCCCCCGTCCAGGCAGCTCATGGCCGTCAGTCCGGTCGGGTAGCTGTAGTCGTGCGCTGAGACGCTGAACAGTAGTTCGCTGTTCCTGCCGAGCGCAGTGGCGTCGTACCAGCCACTCGCGGCCGGCTTCACGCGGGTGCCGACTTCGACGACGGGCGGGGTCCTCGCGAACTCGTCGAAGCGGATGATCTGTTCGACGAAGTCAAACGTTCCGGGTTCGGTTCGTATGCACGTTATGAAACAGCTCACGGTTTCCAACTGCGCCGGCGTCAGATCGCAAGGCCCGACGTCTTCGTAGCACCCTTTTTCCTCCGCTTCAGAGAGCGGGTAGTGAACAGCCGGCAAATTGGTGCGGTCATAGAAGTTGAGTGCCACGATGTTGAGGTTCTCGGGCCGCAGCTGGGCGAAGCAGGGCCCATGTGGGCACGCGAAGAGCGACGGGCCGATGTACGGGTTCGACCCTTCTTCGGGGTCCACAGCCATGTTGAGCAGGCTGCCGCCCGGGTTTTCCAAGATGAACTTTGTAGTGGGCGTCGTCTGCACGAACTGGACGAAGAAATGGCGCGTGTCGGTAAAAGTCGCGCGCGTCGCGATCGTATTCTGCACTCTTTCATTCACGTTGGCGGCGAAGGGGCTGTTGCCGAAGCAGCTACTCGTACCCGAGCTCTCGGTACAGAACTTCATCGCGTTGGGTGGTTCGTTCAGCCGTCCCCAGAGGTTCGGGAAGGAGTCGTAGAAGCTGTAGTTCGGGATCGGCTGGATGTGGAATGCTTCAAACGTGAGGGGCCCTGTCTGCGTGAGATGCACTTCACCGGGCGCTCCATCGTTCTCGAAGTTGACGATCACGTTGCCGAGGTGGTTGTGCCATATCCTTCCGAGCGTCAGGTAGCTCGCGCACTGACCGGAGTCCAGTAGCCCGGTTTCGCAGTACTGCGGAGGGATCATCAGCGATTCGCCGCCGGGAAGCGCAAATGCTGCTTCGATCTGCTTGGCAAGCGAGTACAGGTCCACCTGGTACTCGTGGTTCACGTCGAGGATCACCACCTCCTTGGGATGCGCGAGCGCGAATGTCCGCGTGTCGGCGAGGATCGGGGCGAGCAGGGCGCCGTCGAGGCCGTGGCAGGTGACGGGGTTCTGGGTGAATTCCGTCCAGTTCGCAGGAACGTCGAGCGTTTCGGCGGTGTCGTTGCCGCACACGCGCAGGTCGAAGTAGCGCATCCCTTCTCCGAGCATCTCCGTGGCTGTGTTGCTGGGATCCTGCGCGCGCGCGTAGGAGACACAGACGGAGTGGATCGTGCAGTCGAGATCCGACGATTGACCGTCGAGCGAGACGCTGCTGCTCGAGCCGAGCCCGTATGTGCCCATGTCGTGCGCGCCGGGGATGGTGAGCTCGTTGAGCGGGACTTTTTCGACGTCGCTGCCCAGGTCGCGCATCCAGTCCATCTTCGAGACGAGCTTCGCCGGGCGCGACACGACAGTGCCGGCCGAGCTCGTGAAGACGGCGCGATAGGCATCGCCGAGGTTGCTCGCGTTGGCCGTGACCTCGAGCGTCCTTGAATCGACGGTCGGGTTGCGGAAGAGCAGCGACCACGGCCCGTCGCGGCCGGGGGCGACTTCCCAGTGCACCTGCGGCGTGGGCACGCCCGTCGCGTTGGCCGTGAACGAGGCGAGTTCACCGCCCGCCTTGACGATCCCGATATCCGGTTGCGCGGAGATAGCGGGAGCGCTGAGCGTCGCGGCGGCCGAGGCCGGCAGCGAGATGAGGCCGACGATCACGATCAGCAATAAAACGACCCGGCTTCGTGCACCCACCAGCCACTCCCCCCGATTGCGGCCCGAACGGACCCGAGCGCCGACCAAAGCGCTCAAAAAAGGTACCAGAGCCCCTATCGAGCGCATAGGGAGCAGACCGAATCAGCGCCCGGCGATCGACGCGAACCTCGCTCTCGACACCGTCGAGATGGCTCGGGTCGCGGGGTGCGCCGGAGCCTCAGCTTTGGGGGACCGCTGGCCACGGTCGAGATGACTCGGGTCGCGGGCCGCGCCGTGCCTCAGCTCGCGGGAGCGCGGGCCATGAAGCAGCTCCAGCGCTCGGGCGTGCGGAAGCCGAGCCGCTCGTGGACTCCGTAGCCGCCACGCTGGACTGAAGCCACACCCAGCGCGCCCCTTCGGCGACTGCATCGCGCACCGCCAACGCGGTGACCGCGGCACCGTAGCCGCGGCGCTGGTGGGTGGGCGCAGTGGCGACGTTGAAGATCGCCGCGGATTCCCCGATGCGCGTCCTGACCGCGGTCGTCATCGCCTCGCCGTCGAGCTCTGCCAGGTAGCAGCCCGCGCCGGGTATCGACAGGAGTGTCGGCGTGACGAGCGCCTCAAAGAGCTCCTGCGGCTCCTGGAAGCCGGCGGCGAGCAGTGGAGCGCGCTGAGCTGGGAGCGGTCGAAGTCGGCGCCGAGGTCGTCTTGCGCGCCCCGACGTACCACGACCTCCGGCGAGGCACGCGAGAGGCGCGTTTCGGGCCGTCGCGTCCACTCCCACGGTTCGTAAGTCGGCAGCGTGCTTTAGCGATCCCGAACCCCCCGGGTCTTGACTCGGAGGAGCGCTTTCTGGGAGGCTACGCGGCGCGCTGCATGGCGCGGCGCGACCGATAGGACTGGCGCGGGGCGCTTGCGTTCCGGATAGAGGCACGGACGCTGCTCAAGCGAAGCTCGAGAGCGGAAGGGGCAGACACAAGATGACACGCAACAGGCTCGGGGGACTGTGCGTCGCGGCCGTATTCGCCTTCAGTGCGATGGCTACGTCGTCGGCACAGGCAGCGCCCGTGTGGGGGTTTTGTGGGAAGGCAGTCCCCAAGGATATGGGAACCTACACAGAAAAGACTTGCAAGACGGAATCAGTGCCGCCGAAAACAGGCAAGTTCTCGTTTTTCGGGTTGCATAAATTTCCGGAAAAGTTTGACTCAAAGTTCAATGCGGTCAGATGGAACATGGGAGCTAATGGCGAAGTCGTATGTAGCAAGGGCACAGATGACGGCTCCATCACCGCAGCCAGCGAAACCAAGACCCAAATCACCTTGGGGCACTGCGACCTGGCTGGTGACATACCATGCACGACCGCTGGCAAGAAGGCAGGGGAAATCCAGACTAAAGTCCTTCGAACCAGACTTCTCGGTTTCGGGGAACAGGCGGGAGGAGGTCAAGCACACGAACCTGCAGCCGGGGAAATCTGGATCGAATACGGTGTAGGACTCCCCGTCTGGACCGAATTCGAATGTGCAGGCGTACTGATCAAGGTAACGGGTTCTGCCACCCCGCCTGTCAAACGGTATGAACCTGGTAGGAACACTAGGACTTTCAAGGAAGGAGAGAAGGGGGAACAGGCTCTCACTTTCGAAGGTTCCAAAGCCGGGGTACAGACCTTCCAAGGCGGTGGGCTAATAGAAGGCGACGACGTCGGGAAGGGCAAGGACGAGGCCTAGCGAGGATAGAGGTATCGATCTGCCGACCGACACTTATTGTCTGGTCTAGATCCGCATATTGAAAGCGCGCGTGGGGCCACTTGTGGTCCCACGCCGTGGAACGATGGAAGCTCAACGCGATTCTCCTCGGTGACGAGCGCCACCTCGCGCCCCTAGTCCGTCCCCCTTGAAGGCCGTGTTCATCTCAGGACGGTGATGAGCATGCGAGCTGGCAAGACACATCCTGAGCAAGCACCGGCGCGCTCCGCACGAGCCGGTCGACAAGCTGGTGCGGCGTCGGGGCCGCCCGGCACCTCTACTCTTGACCAGACGTGAGACGCCGCGTGCTGCCGATCCTCGCCGCGCTCGCCGGGGCATGTCTTGTCGGGCTTCTCGTCTACGGGATCTCCCACCAGACCGCGAGCCGCACGCTCGATGAGCTGGTTGCGCAGCGCCGCTATCCGCCCGCGCCCGACGCGTCGAGCATGCTGCCCGTCCTCGGTGGCGGCGGCTTGAGCTCGCTCTCATCGCTCAAGGGGAAGGTCGTCGTGCTCAACTTCTGGGCGTCCTGGTGCCCACCCTGCCAGGCCGAGGCTCCGCTGCTCGAGCGCGCGCAGGGACAGCTTCGCCGCGACGACGGTACCGTCCTCGGGGTGACCTATCTCGATACCTCCCCGGACTCCGAGAGCTTCGTGCGCCAGTTCCACCTCACCTACCCCAACCTGCGCGACAACGATGGCGGCTTCGCGCACTCCTACGGCACCGACCAGCTGCCGGAGAGCTTCGTCATCAACCGCACGGGGCACATCGTCGCTATCTCGCGCGGCGAGATCGGCGAAGGATTCCTCAACCGCGCCGTCGCCCTCGCGCGCAGCACGTGATGCGCGCGAGCCGATATCGCCGGTCGCTGCTCGCCTCTGTCTTGGCGCTCGCGATCGCCTCTGCGGCGATCGCTGGCGCCGGCGAGGCCAGCGCTGCCGCGCCGCGCGCGTCGCTCATCACCGTCGAACGCGAGGTCATGTGCGTGACCTGCAAAATCCCCCTGAACGTCGCGGAGTCCCCGCAATCCACGCGCGAGCGCGTGTTCATCCAGAACCTCATAAACGAAGGTCGCGACGAAGCGCAGATCAAGCGGGCGCTGGTCGCGCAATACGGCCCGACGGTGCTCGCGTTGCCGAGCACGCACGGGTTCGACCTGGCCGCCTACCTCGTGCCGGCGGCGGTCGTGCTCGCTCTCGTTGGACTGCTGCTGGCGCTGCTCCCGCGCTGGCGCGCCGAGGCGCGACGGCAGGCCGCAGCCGCCGGCGCCGCGCCGCCTCTGAGCGCCGCTGATGCCGCCCGATTGCAGTCGGACATCTCGCGCTTCGACTGACCGGCAGGCGCCCCCGCGCGGACGCGCTACATGCGCTCGGGCGCGCTCACCCCGAGCAGCGCGAGGCAGCGCGCGAGCGCCGTGCGCGTTGCGAGCGACAGCGCGATCCGCAGCGACTCGACCGCCTCCGGCTCGGCCCCGAGCACGCGGCAGTCGCGGTAGAAGGCGGTGTAGCCCTGCGCGAGCTCGAGCGCGTAGGCGGCGATCCTGTGCGGTGCGCGCCGCTGCGACCGACTCGGCCAGCTCCGCGGGCCACGCGAGCAGCAGCTCGATCAGCGCGCGCTCGCTGGGATGCAGCGCCGGCAGCGCCTGCCGCCCGACCGCCGTCAGCGCCGCCTGCACGCGCGCCTCGCCGGCGCGCTCGAGGATCGATGCGATCCGCGCGTGCGCATACTGCACGTAGTAGACCGGGTTCTCGTTGGACTGCGCGCTCGCTAGATCGAGGTCGAGGTCGACGGTCGTGTCGTGCGAGCGTGCCAGCAGGTACCAGCGTGCGGCGTCCACCCCGATCTCCGCCACGAGGTCCTCGAGGCTGACGAATTTGCCCGAGCGCTTTGACATCTGGGCGCGCTCGCCGCCGCGCATCAGGTGCACCAGCTGCATGATCAGCAACTCGAGCTCGGCGGGGTCCCCGCCGAGCGCCTCGTATGCGGCCTTCGTGCGCGCGACGTAGCCGTGGTGGTCGGCTCCCCACACGTCGATCTGGCGCTCGAAACCGCGTTCGCGCTTCTGCTGGTGATAGGCGATGTCCGAGGCGAAATAGGTGTGCTCGCCGTTTGAGCGGATGAGCGGCCGGTCCTTGTCGTCACCGAAGGCCGTGGTGGCAAGCCACAGCGCGCCGTCCTGGGTGTACGTGTGGCCCTTCTGCTCGAGCAGCGCGAGCGTGCGCTCGACCGGGCTCGGGTCGCCCTCGAACAGCGCGCTCTCGTACGTCCAGATGTCGAACTCCTCGACGCCGAAATCGCTCAGCGCGGCGCGCATCCCCTCCACCATCGCCGCGACCGCCTCGCGGCCGAGCGTGCTCGCGTCGGCGCCGACCGCATGCGTCAGCCGGGCCGCGAGCTCACCGACGTACTCGCCCTGGTAGCCGTCGGCCGGAGGCTCTTCGCCGCGCGCGAGCGCCCCCACCGATTCGCCGAACTTGCGCACCTGAGTGCCCGCGTCGTTCACGTAGAACTCGCGCTCGACCTGGTCGCCGTAGAAACGCGAGCATGCGCGCGATCGCGTCGCCGTAGGCGGCGTTGCGCGCGTGGCCCACGTGCATCGGCCCGGTCGGGTTGGCGGACACGAACTCCACGAGCACCCGCAGCGGGGGATCGGCGGCGCCGGCTCCGAACTGCTCCGCCAGTGGCGAGCACGTCCGCGAGCGCTGCGATCAGCCACTCGTCGGACAGGAACAGGTTCAGGAATCCGGGCCCCGCGACCTCGAAGCGCTCGAGCGCGCCACCGAGGCGTGTCGCGCAGCGCCCCTCCGAGCCGCTCGGCGAGCTCGCGCGGGGGCGAGCCGAGTGCCGGCGCGAGCAGCAGCGCCGCGTTCGTCGAATAGTCGCCGAACTGTGCCCGGCGCGGGCGCTCCAGCGTGACGCGCGCGGCCACCCCATCGTCCTGCCCACCCCACCCCAGGTCCGTCGCCGCCGCGAGCAGCTGGGCGCGCAGGTCCTCGAGCGGTCCGCTGCTCGTCGAGGGGGATTCGGTCTCGCTCATCTGCACTTGCCCGGGGGCTTGCGATACTAGCCATGTGAACGATCAGGACTCAGGCGCAGAGCGCCACATCAACATCCACCTTTCCCCGGAGATCATGGGGGGCGTCTACGCGAACTTCGCCAATGTCAGCCACTCCGATTACGAGTTCACGGTCACCTTCGCCCGCGTCGATCACGAGGTCGAGTCCGAAGAGGTCCCGGGGGTCGTCGTCTCGCGCGTGAACCTCTCGCCGCGCTTCATGCGAGAGCTGATCGACGCGATGGAAGACAACTACTCGAAGTGGCGCACGCGCGAGGGCATCAAGAACCTCCCCGAGTACGGCGGCGGCGAGGCGGGTAGCGAGTCCGAGCAGCATTAGCGACGCCGTGCGGAGTGGCGACAGACGGCGACCGCGCGCATCGGGGTCAGGCGACGGGCGTAGCGCAGAGGTGCCTCGAGGCCCGCAGCCATGAAGATCGCCGTCATCTCCGACATCCACGCAAACCGGCAGGCCTTCGAGGCTACGCTCGAGGCTGTCGCAGCTAGCCGCGCCGATGAGCTGTGGTGCCTTGGCGACCTCGTCGGGTATGGGGCGGACCCGGACGCCTGCGTCGAGCTGGCACGTGATCACGCACACGTGTGCCTCGCCGGCAACCACGACCTCGCCGTGACCGGAGAGATCTCGCTCGATGAGTTCTCGCGCGGCGCCGGGCTCGCGGCACAGTGGACGCGCGAGGTGATCGCGCCGGAGAACCTGGAGTTCCTGCAGGGGCTCTCGCCGCAGGGCGAGAGCGCGCGCGTGGGGCTCTACCACGCGAGCCCGCGCGACCCGGTCTGGGAGTACGTGCTCTCGACACTGCTCGCCGAGCTGTGCCTCGACGCGCAATCCCAACGCATCTGCCTGGTCGGGCACTCGCACGTGGCGCTGTCCTTCGAGCGCCAGGAGGGCGAGCCCGCGACCGGCGAACCGCGCAGAGACGGCTCCGAGCTCGACGTCTCGCGCGGAGAATGGCTGTTGAACCCCGGTAGCGTCGGTCAGCCGCGCGACGGCGATCCCCGCGCAGCCTGGCTACTGCTCGACCTCGACGACATGACCGCCACCTTCCAGCGTGTCCGCTACGACATCCCCGGCGCCGCCGCCGCGATCCGCGCGGCGCGCCTGCCGGACTCGCTCGCCGAGCGCCTGGAGTTCGGGCAGTGACCGAAGGGACCGCGAGGCGACGCGCGAAGGGCGTGCTACGGGCCGTGCTCGCGGGCGCGCTCGGCCTGTCCCTGGCGCTGCTCGTCGGCTGCGGCAGCTCGACCAAGGGCCTCATCCCCTCCATCGATGCCGGCCCCCTGCTGGGGGACTTCGAAGAAGTCCAGCGCGCCGCCGAAAAGGGCGGCGGCAACTGCTCGGAAACCGAACAGGCGATCGCCAAGACCGAACGCGACTACGCGGCTCTCGGCTCGAGCGTGGACGCGGCCCTGCGCACGAAGCTGAAGGAAGGCATCGAAAACCTCGGCGCGAAGGCGCACGAGCTATGCCTGCAGCCGCCCGCGGGGGGTGCCACGACGGGCACCACTTCGACGTCGCCGCCGAAAACGACGACGACGCCGACGACGCCCGAAACGACCAGCACCCCCACCACCACGACGCCGCCGAGCGAAGAAAGCGAAACGGAAGCCGAAAAACCCTCGTCCGGAGGCACGCCGAGCGAAGAACCCAAACCCGGCGGGACCGAACCGGGCGAATCGGGCCATGACAGCAAACCGGAAGGCACCGGATGAGCGCCGCCGAGATCGCCGGGCGCTACCGCCTCGAGCACCGGCTCGGGTTCGGCGGCATGTCCACGGTGCAGCTGGCGTTCGACGAGCGTCTCGAGCGCCAGGTCGCGGTGAAGCTGCTCGCCGAGCACCTCGCCGAGGACCCCGCGTTCGTCTCGCGCTTCCAGCGCGAGGCGCAGGCCGCGGCCCGGCTGATCCACCCGAACATCGTGCAGGTGTTCGACTCCGGCCGCGACGAGCGCACCGCTCAGTACTTCATCGTGATGGAGTACATCGAGGGTTCCTCCTGCGCCGAGATCCTCCGCGAGCACGGCTGGGTGGAGGTCGAGGAGGCGCTGTCGGTGATCGAGCAGGCCTGCGAGGGCCTGGACTACGCCCACCGCCACGGCGTCGTCCACCGCGATGTGAAGCCCGGGAACCTCTTGCGTGCGCTCGAGGGCGAGGTGAAGCTCGCGGACTTCGGTATCGCGAAGGCCACGGAGCAGTCGAGCATCACGCAGGTGGGGGCGGTCCTCGGCACGGCCGCCTATCTCGCCCCCGAGCAGGCGCGCGGCGAGGAGGCCGGCCCGAGCGCCGACCTGTATGCGCTCGGCGTGGTCACCTACCAGCTGATCTCGGGGCGGCTCCCCTATGAGGCCTCCTCGCTGACGGAGCTCGCACTCAAGCAGCAGAACGAGCAGCCAGCGCCGCTCGACACGCTCGTCGCAGCGGTCACACCAGAGCTCGGCCAGGCGGTCGCGGGCGCGCTCGCGCTCGATCCGAGCGAACGCTACGCCAGCGCGCGCGAGATGCGCCGGGCGCTGCAGGACGGAGCCAGGGGCATCGCGCCCTCCGCCCCCACGCGGGTCGGGCCGCACGCGTGCCACGAGCGTCGTGCAGCGGCCCAGCACCAGCAGCCCGCGAGCGCCCCAGCAGCGCCAGCCGCGACCCGGCCCAGCGCGCGCGCAGGCACAGCCTGCCCGGTCGGCGCCCGTCGTCAAGGCGCGCGGGGGACGGCGCCTCGCGCTGATGCTGCTCGCGCTGCTTGCGATCGTGGTCGCGGTCGTCGCGGTCGTGCTCGCCAGCGAACCTGCTCACACGCAGCTGGTGCTGCGCGAAGTCGTGTACTCGACCGTGCAGAAAAGCGCCGCCGCGCTGAAAGCGCTCGTCTCCGAAAACATGCAGTAGCGCCGGGAGCCCAAGGCCGACCTCGCGGCGCGCTTTCGGCAATGCTGAGGATCCAGATGCTCTCCGCGATCATCAACGTCACACACCTCGTCGAAACCTCCGGCTACCCGCTGCTGTTCGTGCTCGTGATGTGCGAGTCCGGCGGGGTGCCGATCCCTGGCGAGACTGCGCTGATCGCCGCGGCGGTCGCCGCCAGCCAGGGGACGCTCGCGATCGAGGCGGTGATCCCGCTCGCCGCCGCCGCGGCGATCGTCGGCGACAACATCGGCTACCTGATCGGTCGCAAGGGCGGGCGCTGGCTACTCGAACGCCCCGGGGCGTTCCACCGGCAGCGCCTGGAGGTGCTCGCACGCGGAGAACCGTTCTTCGAACGCCACGGCCCGAAGGCGGTGTTCTTCGGGCGCTTCGTGCTCGGCCTGCGCGTGTGGGCGTCGTGGCTCGCCGGAGCGACGCGCATGCACTGGCGCTCGTTCGTGTTATGGAACGCGCTCGGCGGCATCAGCCTGGGCCAGCGCCGTCGGCATCGCCGGCTACGGCTGGGGCATTCCGCCGGCGGCGCGTTCGAAGCCTTCGGCCTGTACGGCCTCATCGGGGTGGTCCTCGCGGTGGCGGGGCGTGCTGTTCTGGCACCGCCGCCATCGCCGGGCCCATCCCCGTGCAGGCCGAGGGCCGGCGGGTGCGAAGCGCAGCGGCCGGCGTGAGCGATGCCGCGGCGGCGGACACGTCGGCAGAGGAGCCGCCGACCGTCGCTGCCCGCGAGACTCCGGAGGACCGCGAGCCGTCCGTCGAGGCGGCTCGCCGCTCAGCAGGCGTGGCAGGGAGCGATGCGCTCCCACATCTCGGCGAGCAGCTCCAGCTCGGCCTCGGAGAAATGCGAGAAGAAGTGCTCCCGGATGACGGCCAGGTGCGTCGCGCGGGCGGCCTCCAGGCGCTCGCGCCCGGCGTCGGTAAGGCAGGCGTAGGCGCCGCGGGCGTCGTGGTCGCAGGAGCAGCGCTTGAGCAGGCCCTCGCGCTCGAGCCTGTCGACCATCCGCGTCAGGCCGCTGCGCGAGAGCTGGGCCTGCTCGGCGAGGTCGCACATGCGCATGCGTCCACCGGACGCCTCCTGGAGGTGGTGGAGGACCTCGTAGGAGCTCAGCGGCAGGTGATGGGCGCCGCTCGAGCTCGGCGTCCAGCCGCTTGGCCAGGCAGGCGTGAGCCCGTAAGCAGGCCGCGCCAGGCCCGCAGCTCCTCGAGCGTAAGCGAGTCCGGGTCCGGTGACGGAGGCTTGACTGCGGTCGCGGTTGACATGGCCTTGCCGAGGCTCTCTCCTCACAGCCGAACATAGCAGCGTGGTGGCCGGGAAGCTGGTCTGTGCGCCGAGCGATCGCGCTCATCGAGCGCGCGTCGCGCGCCACGCCCACAGCATCATCAGCGGCTGCAGCGGCAGCCGCGCGTACAGCGCCCAGCGCGGGATCCGCTGAAGCGCTCGGGCTCGCGTGCCATGTACAGGTTCGCCGGGAACACCGCGGCGAGCAGCGCGATCAGCCAGATCCCGGCCAGCCGCGCGCGTGCGCGGCGCGCAGCACGCCGAGGCCGCCCACGATCTCCGCGATCCCGCTCACGCAGCACCACCTGGCTCGCGCGCGGCTGCAGCGACGGCGGCACGATCGTTCATACGCGCGGGGCTGCACGAAGTGGTTGACGCCCGGCGAGCACGAAGAACGCTGAGAGCAGCGCCGCGAGCGAGTGCTGCTCGCATCCAGGTTCACGACCTCGACGGCGCGGCGCTCCCAGCAGCGGCCATCCCTAGCCCTGCTCGAGCAGCGAGCGGCCGGTCATCTGCTCGGGTTGCTCGATGCCGATCAGCTCGAGCACCGTCGGCGCGACGTCCGCGAGGATCGCCGCCGGACTGGCGCAGCGGGCGCGCGTGGCTCGTGACGATCAGCGGCACGGGGTTCAGCGAGTGCGCGGTGTTCGGCGAGCCGTCGGGCTCGAGCATGTGGTCGGCGTTGCCGTGGTCGGCCGTGATGACGCACACGCCGCCGTGCGCGTGCACCGCCGCGACGACCTCGCCCGAGGCACGCGTCGACGGTTTCGACCGCCTCCACCGCCGCCGGGATCACGCCCGTGTGGCCCGACCATGTCGGCGTTCGCGAAGTTGATGATCGCCGAAGCGGGGCGCTGCTCCTCGCCAGGCGCCGACGAACGCCGCGGCCGCCTCGCGGCGCGCTCATCTGGGGCTTGTGGTCGTAGGTCGGCACGTCGCGCGGGGAGGGCACGAGCTCGCGGCGCTCGCCGCGCAGCGGCGCGCTCCTCGCCGCCGTTGAAGAAGTACGTCACGTGCGGGTACTTCTCGGTCTCCGCCACGTGCAGCTGCGGCGGCTCCCGCAGCCGCCAGCACGAGCCGCGAGCGTCGTCGCGGGCCGCTCCGGCGCGAACAGGACCGGGTAGCTCCAGTCCTCCTCATAGCCGGTCATCGTCGCGTAGCGCGCCACCGGTGAGGCCCCGCGGCGGCCCTCCCAGCCCGGCAGCGTCCTCGGCGCCCTGGCCGAAGCCCGGCTCCGCCAGCGCGCGCGTGATCTGGCGCATCCTGTCGGGGCGGAAGTTGAAGGCGATCACGCTGTCGCCGGGACGCATCGCGCGCCTCGCCGTCGACCAGCGTCGGCTCGATGAACTCGTCCGTCTCGCCGCGCGCGTAGGCGTCGCGCACGGCCTGCTCCCCGCTGGCGGCGCTGTAGGGCGCATCGCCGTGGACGAGCAGGTCGTAGGCGCGCTGCGTGCGTTCCCAGCGGCGGTCGCGGTCCATCGCCCAGTAGCGCCCCACCACCGAGCCGACGCGCGCGCCGGCGCTGCGGTCGAGCTCGGCCAGAAAGGCCGCCCCCGCGTGCGGCAGCGTGTCGCGGCCGTCGGTGAAGGCGTGCACGACAAGCTCCGGCACGCCCAGCCTCGCGCCGAGCGCGACCAGCGCGCGCAGGTGCGCGAGCGAGGAGTGCACGCCGCCGTCGGAGACGAGACCCAGCAGGTGCACGCGCGGGCGTCGGCGAACGCGCGCGCGCAGCGCCTCGTTGCGCGGCGAGCGTAGCCGTCCGCGATCGCGTCGTCGATGCGCACGAGGTCCTGGCGCACCACCGCGCCCGCGCCGAGGTTCAGGTGGCCGACCTCGCTGTTGCCCATCTGCCCCTCTGGCAGCCCGACCGCGCGGCCCCAGCTCGTCAGCGTGGTGTGCGGGTAGCTCTCCCACAGCTCGTCGAATACGGGCGTGCGAGCGAGCGAGATCGCGTTGCCCGGGCCAGGCTCGGCCAGGCCCCAGCCGTCGAGCACCACGAGGCACGCGCACGAGGCCGGCAGCACCGCGGGACCCGCGGGGATGCTCATCGGGATTGGGAACGCGAGCCGCCCGCCGCCGCGCCGGCAGCTGCGATCTGCGCGAACGAGTCGGCATCGAGCGAGGCGCCTCCGACGAGCGCGCCGTCGACGTCCTCGAGCGCGAGCAGCTCGCGCGCGTTCTCCGGCTTCACCGATCCGCCGTAGAGGATGCGCACCTGTTCGGCCGCTGCCGCGTCACGGTCGGCGACGAGAGCGCGGATGAAGGCGATCGCCTCCTGCGCCTGCTCGGGCGTGGCCACGCGCCCGGTGCCGATCGCCCAGATCGGCTCGTAGGCGATCACGACCTCCGCCAGCCGCTCGGCCGCCACCCCGGCGAGGTCCTCGCTGCATCTGCTGGCGCAGCTTGCGGTCGGTCTCGCCCGCGTCGCGCTCCTGCTCGGTCTCGCCCACGCACAGGATCGGCACGAGCCCCGCCGCGAGCGCGGCAGGCACCTTGAGCGCCAGCGCCCTGTCGCTCTCGCCGAACAGCGCGCGCCGCTCGGAGTGCCCGAGCACGACGCCCTGTGACACCGAGCTCGAGCAGCATCGGCGCGGAGATCTCGCCCGTGAACGCCCCCTCGGGCTCGTGGTGCATGTTCTGCGCGTACACCTCCACGCGCGAGCCGCGGGCGCTGTCGACCATCGCGCGCAGGTCGGTGAAGGGGACGCAGATCGCGACGTCGACGCCGTCCAGCGCAGACACGCGCGGCAGCAGCGCCTGGATGTATTCCTCGGCCTGCTGCTCGGTCTTGTACATCTTCCAGTTGCCCGCGACCAGCGGGGTGCGGCCGGTCAAGCGGACGACCCCCGCGCCCTCGAGCGCCTCCAGCCCGGGGAGCGTCCCGTCCCTCGACGAGCTCCAGCGTCGCGCCGCCGCCGGTCGAGAGGTGGTCGACCCTCTCCTCGAGCCCCACCGCGCGAGCGCCGCCGCCGAATCGCCTCCGCCCGACGACCGTCAGGCCCGGAGCGAGCGCGACCGCCTCGGCGACCGCGCGCGTGCCGGCCGCGAACGGCTCCAGCTCGAACGCGCCCATCGGCCCGTTCCAGAAGACCGTCCCGCGCAGCCGCGATCTCGCCGCGCGTAGCGCGCCGCCGTCGCGGGGCCGATATCGAGCCCCATCCAGCCGTCCGGCACGTCGACCCCGTCGAGCACGCGGTGCTCGGCGTCGCGCCGCGAGCTCGCGCGCGATCACGAGGTCCACGGGCAGCTCCATGCGCGCGCTGCCCGGCGCGGCGGCGCGCTCGAGCGCCTCGCGCGCGTGCTCGACGTCGCCCTCCTCGCACAGCGAGTCGCCGACCTCGTGGCCCTGCGCGCGCAGGAACGGGAAGCACATCGCGCCGCCGATCAGGAGCGCGTCGGCGAGCTCGAGCAAGCGGTCGATCACGGCGATCTTGTCGGCGACCTTGGCTCCGCCGAGCACCGCCACCAGCGGCCGCGCGGGGTGCTCGAGGATGCCCTCCAGCGTGCGCACCTCGCGTTCGAGCAGCCGGCCGGCGCGCGCGCCGGCAGCAGGTGCGCGACGCCCTCGGTGCTCGCGTGCGCGCGGTGGGCGGCGCCGAAGGCGTCGTCGACGTACGACGTCGGCGAGCGCCGCCAGCGCGCGCGCCAGCTCCGGGTCGTTGCTCTCCTCGCCGGGCTCGAAGCGCACGTTCTCGAGCAGCAGCATCTCGCCGTCGCCGAGCCGCTCGGCGAGCGCCCTCACCTCCTCGCCGACGACCGCGGGGCGAGCGTCACGTCGGCGCCGGTCAGCTCGCGCAGGCGCTGCGGCCACCGGCGCCATCGACAGCGCCGGGTCGCGGCTCGCCGTGCGGTCGCCCGAGATGCGAGACCAGCACGAGCCGCGCGCCGCGCTCGCGCAGCTCCTCGATCGTCGGCAGCGCGGCGCGGATGCGCGTGTCGTCGGCGACCACGCACGGCTGCCGTCGGCGTCGGTCGCGAGCGGGACGTTGAAGTCGACCCGCACGAGCACGCGCCGGCCCTCGACCGCCAGATCGTCGATGCTCCTCACCCGGGCTCCCTACGTCGCGATCCCCTACAGCACGCGCTGCACAGGTCCACGAGCCGGTTGGAGTAGCCCCACTCGTTGTCATACCAGGCGACCACCTTCACCATCGTGCCGTCGATCACGGCCGTCAGCTGCGAGTCCACGATCGAGGAGTAGCGGCGCTTGACGATGTCGCTGGAGACGATCGGGTCCTCGGTGTACTGCAGGATGCCCTCCAGCGGTCCGCTCTCGCGGCGGCGCGCAGAACGCCTCGTTGACCTCCTCCACGCTCGTCTCGCGCGCGCACTCGACGGTCAGGTCGACGACCGAGCCGGTGGGCACGGGCGCGCGCACGGCGAAGCCGTGCGAGCTTGCCCTGCAGCTCGGGGATCACCAGCCCGATCGCCTTCGCCGCGCCGGTCGAGGCGGGGATCAGGTTGATCGCCGCGGCGCGCGCCCGGCGCAGGTCCTTGTGCGGCATGTCCTGCAGGCGCTGGTCGGCGGTGTAGGCGTGGATCGTCGTCATCAGCCCGTGCCTGATGCCGACGGTGTCGTTGAGCACCTTCGCCACCGGCGCCAGGCAGTTGGTCGTGCAGGAGGCGTTCGAGATCACGTCGTGGGCGTTGCGGTCGTACACCTCGTCGAAGTTCACGCCGAGCACGACCGTCGCGTCGGGGTCCGCTCGCCGGCGCCGAGATGATCACCTTGCGCGCACCCTGGGCGAGGTGCTTGGCGGCGCTGTCGCGGTCGGTGAAGAGCCCGGTCGACTCGAGCACCACGTCGACCCCGAGCTCGCCCCACGGCAGCGCACGCCGGGTCGCGCTCGGCGAGCACCTTCAGCTCGCGTCCGTCGACCTCGATCGCGTCATCGCCGCTGAGGCGCACCGTCGCCGGGATAGGGCCCGAGGATCGAGTCGTACTTGAGCAGGTGGGCGAGCGTGCGCGCGTCGGTGAGGTCGTTGACGGCCACCCACTCGATCTGCTCCCCACCCGAGCCCGCGCGCGCGCGCTCGGCGCGCAGCACGTTGCGCCCGATGCGGCCGAATCCGTTGATGCCCACGCGTACTGGCATGCTTGGCTCCCTCGAGCGCCTAGGCGTGCCGAGGGGCGCGGACGAGCGCCACGAGCCCTCGGTGCGGCGGGGAGGCTATCAGCGCATCACCGGGCCGGCGAGCGCTAGCGGCGCGCCGGCGCACGCGAGCGCCGGCGCAGCGCGAGCGCCGGCGCTCAGGATGCCGCGCGGCCTGTGCTCGATGTCGCGGTGGGCGACCGCCACGTCGAGGTCGTCGCTAGCCGCGGTAGCGCGCGGCCGAGGTGCTCGGCGATCGCGACCGAGCGGTGCCGCCCGCCGGTGCAGCCGATCGCGATCACCAGGTGCGCCTTGCCCTCGGCGACGTACTGCGGCAGCAGGAAGTCCAGCAGCGCGAACAGCCGCTCGTAGAGCTGCTCGCAGGCGCCCGTCGCGGGCGATGTACTCGACCACGGCCGGCGTCGAGGCCGGTCAGTTCGCGCAGCTCGGGCTCGTAGTGGGGGTTGGCGAGGAAGCGCACGTCGAAGGCGAGGTCCTCCTCGCGCGGGGGGCCGTGCTTGAAGCCGAAGCTCATGAACGTGACCGACAGGCGCCCCGGCTTTGTGCGGGCAGGAGCTCGCCGGCGATCCGCTCGCGCAGCGTCGCGGCCGACATCCCGGTGGTGTCGATCACCAGCGTCGGCGCGGCTCGCGCAGCGGCTCCAGCAGCGCGCGCTCGGCGGCCGACCCCGGCCGCGACGCTCCCCTCGGGCGCGAGCGGGTGGCGCCGGCGCGTCTCCTTGTAGCGCGTCACCAGCGTCTGCTCGGCGGCCTCCAGGAACAGCACGTGGTGGCTGAGGCCGAGCGCGTCGAGGTCGTCCACGACGGCCTGCAGCGCCTCGAAGTAGACGCCCCCGCGCACGTCGGAGACGACCGCCGCGCGCTCGACCTTCGAGCCCTGGTGCACGAACAGCTCGACCAGCGAGCGGATCATCTCCGGCGGCAGGTTGTCCACGCAGAAGTAGCCGGCGTCCTCGAACACGTTCATCGCGGTCGACTTGCCCGCGCCGGAGAAGCCGGTGATCACGACGAGGTCCTGCAGGCGCGACTCGACGCGCGGGCTGCTCGGTCGCCGTCGCGCCGGCTGCCGGCTCGCCGCTTTCGGCTGGGCGCAGGGGCCTGATCACGGCCATCTCTGCACTCATTGTGCCGTCGCGTCGGCGGACGCGATCCCGTGGGCGCTGCACGGCGCGCCGCCGCTCAGCCGGCGCGGCGCAGGCTGCCGTACAGCTCGCGGCCGACCTTCGCCGGCACGCCCGGGCACGCTCTGGAGCTGCTCGCGGCGAGGCCGCGAGCACGGCCTCGGGCGAGCCGAAGTGCGCGCAGCAGCGCGCGCTTGCGCGCCGGGCCGATGCCCGGCAGCTCGTCGAGCAGCGAGCTCGTCATCGCCCTGTCGCGGCGCGTGCGGTGGTGGGTGATCGGCGAAGCGGTGCGCCTCGTCGCGCACGCGCTGCAGCAGCTGCAGCTCGGGCGTGGAGTGGTCGAGCACGAGCGGGGCGCGGCGGCCCGGGATGAACAGCTCCTCGATCCGCTTGGCCAGCGAGACCACGCACACGCCCCGCTCGCGGAAGCCGCGCAGCGCCGCCGAGCCCGGCGCCGAGCTGGCCCTTGCCGCCGTCGATCACGACCAGGTTCGGCAGCGCGGCGAAGCTCGCGTCGTAGGCCGGGTCGTGCGGCGAGATGTCCAGCTGGCGCTCCCACTGGGCGAAGCGCCGCGAGAGCACCTCCGCCATCGCCGCGTAGTCGTCGGAGGAGCCCTCAGCGAGCGTGCGGATCGTGAAGCGGCGGTAGTCGGACTTCTTCGGCGCCCCGCCCTCGAACACGACCATCGAGGCGACCGTGTGGGTGCCGCCGAGGTTGGAGATGTCGAAGCACTCGATGCGGATCGGCGGCGCGTCGAGTCCGAGCGCCTGCTGCAGGCCCTCGAGCGCCTCGACACGGCCCTGGCGGCGGCGCTCGGCGCGCAGGCGCTCCTGGTCGAGCGCGAGCCGCGCGTTGCGCTCGGCGAGCTCGAGGATCCGGCGCTTCTCGCCGCGCTCGGCGGCGCGCAGCTCGACCGGCCCGCCGCGGCGGCTCGCGAGCGCGTCGGCGAGCGCCGTGCGCGCCCGGCGAGCTCGCGCTGCACGACGAGCAGCGCCGGGATCGAGGCGCCGCCGCCGTAGTACTGCAGCATGAACTCCTCGGCCACCTCGGCCAGCGTCGCGCTCGGTCTCGTTCTCCAGGTAGAAGCGACTGGCGGTCGCTGAGCACGCCGTCGCGCACCTGGAACACCTGGGCGTTGGCGTCGCGCCCGTCGACCGCCACCGCGACCGCGTCGAAGGTGCCCGCCGACGTCGCCCGCGACGCGCCGGCGCTCGAGCAGCGAGCGCACCGCCTGCAGGCGGTTGCGCTCGAGCGTGGCCTGCTCGAACTCCTCGGCCGCGGCCGCCGCGAGCATGCGCTCCTCGAGGTCCCGCTCGATCGTCGCGAAACGACCCGAGAGGAAGTCGATCACGCCGTCGATGCTCTCGCGGTAGTCCTCCTTCGTGACGTAGCCCACGCACGGCGCCTCGCAGCGCTTGATGTAGTAGTCGAGGCACGGGCTGCCGCTGCGCCGACCGGGCTCGGGACCGGTGCACGAGCGGAACATGAACACCTTCGCCAGCACCTCGAGCGTGGCGCGCACGCGCTTGGCGTTCGAGTAGGGGCCGAAGTAGACGCGGTCGCCGCGGTGACGCTCGCGCGTGAAGTACACGCGCGGGTAGTCCTCGTCGAGCGAGATCGCGATGAACGGGTAGGACTTGTCGTCGCGCAGGCGGATGTTGAAGCGCGGCCGGTACTGCTTGATGAAGCTCTGCTCGGCCAGCAGCGCCTCCGCCTCGGAGGCGACGACGACGCACTCCACCTGCCCGGTGCGCGCGATCATCTCGGCGTGGCCGGGGCTGCTCGGCACCTGCGCCTTGGAGAAGTGCGAGGCCACGCGCTTGCGCACCGACTTCGCCTTGCCGACGTACAGCACGCGCGCCGCCGCCGTCGCGGAAGAGGTACACGCCGGGCTGGTCGGGCAGCGCGCGCCGCTGCTCGATGAGGCCCGCCCGGACCGCTCCTGCTGTGTGGCTGCATCATTCGCGGACATGGCAGACCGAGGATAGGAGCCCGGCCCGCGGGGGCACCCGGGGCGTCTCCATAGTAGGTGCGCGAGTAGCGGTAGACCTCCATCAGCCCGTAGATCGACGAGCCCGACCAGCGCGAACCAGACGAGCTCGCCGAAGCCCGTTTGCCACATCCGCCCGCGCGCCTCGATCGCGAACACGCCGACGGCGATCGCGCCGTACAGCAGCGCGCGGTGGCGGTCGCCGAGGCCGTGCAGCGACACGCGCTGTTCGCGGTACAGGCGCAGGCCGAGGTAGCCGATCGCGACGCCGAAGCCCGACCCACAGCACCGCTTCGAAGGTGCTGGTCGCTCGCCCGCTGCCCGGGATGAAGTCCACCGCGGCGGCGATCACGAGGACGATCGCAACGTTGCGGGCGGTCTTCCAGGTTCGAGCATGACTTCAATTCTACGCGCGCAGAGCTTCCGCTCGGCCGCGCGCGCCGGCGCGGACGCGGCGGTCCCCTGAGTCAGTCGACGAGCGCCTGCAGGCGCGCGTAGGCGTCCTCGACCGCGCGCCGGGCGGCCGTGTGGCGCGCCTCGGACTTCGCCGACTCGTAGCGGCTCGCCCACGCCGCCGGGTCGGCGAGCTCGTCCTCGAGCGCGCGCAGCGCCGCCTCGGCGGCTTCGACGGCCTGCTCGGCCTTCTCCTGGTCGCTGAGGCGGTTCTTCGACGGCCCCCGCCGCGCTTGGACTTGCCGCGCGTGCGCTTGCTGGCGCCGTTGGTGGCGCTCGTCGCGTGCGCGCCGTTCGCCGCGGGCCGGCGACGCGAGCACGGCGGGCGCCGCGCGTCGTCGCCCAGCGCGACGCCGTCCGCGCGCGCGCTCTTCGCGGGCGCGCACGTACTCCGGCCAGCCGCCGAGGTAGCTGTGCAGCGTGCCCTCCTGACCGCGACCGTGCGCGTCCCCACGGCGTCGAGCAGCGCGCGGTCGTGGGAGACGAGCAGGATCGCGCCCTTGAACGCGCGCAGCGCGTCCTCGAGCGCCTCGCGGCTCTCGATGTCGAGGTGGTTGGTGGGCTCGTCGAGGATCAGCACGTTGGGCGGGTTGGCGGCGCCCACGAGCACCGCCAGCGACAGCCGCCTGCGCTCCCCGCCGGAGAGCCCGGCGAGCGGTTTCTCGGCCTCCTCGCCGGAGAACAGGAAGCGCCCGAGCAGCGCGCGCGCCTTGTTCGGGCTCAGGCCGGTGGCGCGCTGCGCGGCGTCGAGCACGCTCTGCTCGGCGGGGCCCCCCGCCCCGAGCTCCTCGGCGTGCTGGGAGAGGTAGCCGACCGTCACGTTGTGGCCGGTGCTGAGCTTGCCCGCCGCGAGCTCGCGCCGGCCGGCGAGAGTCTCGATCAGCGTCGTCTTGCCGGTGCCGTTGGGCCCCACCAGCGAGACGTGCTCGCCGCGCTCGAGCCACAGCTCGGCGTGCTCGAGCAGCGTCAGCCGGCCCGCGCCGGCCGGCCCCACCTCGACGCGGCCCGTCCAGCAGCTCGAAGATCACCCGCCCCGAGCGCTCGGGCGTCGAGAAGGCGAACTCGAGGCTCGCCCCATCGCCCGGGTCGCGCTCGATGCGCTCGATCTTGGCGAGCTTCTTCACGCGCGACTGCGCCTGGCGCGCCTTCGTGGCCTTGTAGCGGAAGCGCTCGATGAAGCGCTCCATGCGCTCGATCTCCGCCTGCTGCGCGTCGATCGCCCGGCCGAGCGCGAGCTCGCGCGCGGCCTGCTCGCGGCGCCACTGGTGCCAGCTGCCGGCGAAGAAGCGCGAGCGCCCGCGCCTCGAGCTCGAGCACGGCGGTGCCGACCGCCTCCAGGAACCAGCGGTCGTGCGCGACCAGCACGACCGCCGCGTCGAGCTCCGACCAGCGTCTGCTCGAGCCACTCCAGCGACTCGATGTCGAGATGGTTGGTGGGCTCGTCGAGCAGCAGCACGTCGGCGCCCGTGGCCAGCGCGCGCGCGAGCGAGGCGCGCGTGAGCTCGCCGCCGGAGAAGCGTGTCCAGCGGCGCGATCGAGGTCCTCCTCGCGCGAACCCCAGGCCGCGCGCCATCGCGGTCGCGCGGTCGCGCCACAGGTAGCCGCCGCGCGCCTCCAGGCGCGCCTGCGCGCGGCGTAGCGGGCCAGCAGTCGCCTCGTCGCGCCGTCGCCGGCGGCCATCGCTCGCCTCCAGCTCGGCGCAGCTCGGCCTCGATCGCGAGCTCCTCCGCGCAGCCCGAGAGCACGTACTCGCGCAGCGCGCAGCGCGCGCTCGCGCGGCGGGCGCTGGTCGTGCAGCGCGATCCGCGCCCCCTTGGCGACGCTGAGCTCGCCGCGGTCGATCGACGTCTCGCCCGCGAGCATCCGCAGCAGCGTCGTCTTGCCCGCGCCGTTGCGCCCGGCGATCGTCAGCCGTTCGCGGCGCTCGAGCTTGAACGACACGCCGCGCAGCAGCGGCTGCCCGGCGATGTCCTTGTGCAGGTCCGATGCGATCAGCAGCGCCATCGGCTGCTGATGGTAGGCGCCGGACGCGGCCGCGTCGGCCTCCGCTAGCATCAGCGGCGCGCCGCGACGCGCTCGCTGCTCCAAGCTGATCTGCCTCGCGCTGCTGGCCAGCTGCTCGTGCTCGCCCCCGCCGCGCGCGCCGACAACGACGGGCGCGGCTTCTACGGGGCCACCGAACGACAAAGTCGTGACCAACGCGGGCTTCATCCTGATCCTCTTCTTCCCGCTGTTCGTGTTCGCTGATGAGCATGCTCCAGCGGCGCCTGGAGAAGCGCAAGGAAGCGCGCAAGGCGGCCGCAGAAGGCGCACATGGGCAACGCCCACTGGCGCGGCGGCTGGTAGCCGCCGCCCGCGCCGCGCAGCGATGACCGCCGAGGAGCGAGCCGCGAGCGCGGTCCGCTACGAGCGCCGCGGCGCGCGCCGCGCTCGTCACGATCGACCGCCAGCACCGGCGCAACGCCGTCGACGGCCCGACCGCGGCGGCGCTGCACGAGGCCTACCTGCGCTTCGAGGCCGACGAGGAGGCGCGCGTGCTCGTGCTCACGGGCGCCGGCGGCGTGTCCGTTCTGCGCCGGCGCCGACCTGAAGGCGACCGAGACGTTCGCTCGAGCGGCTGATGAGCGGCGAGGGGCCGATGGGCTTCACGCGCCTGACGCCGTCCAAGCCGACGATCGCCGCGATCTCCGGCTTCTGCCTCGCGGGCGGCCTCGAGCTCGCGCTGTGGTGCGATCTGCGCATCGCGACCGAGAGCTCGACGCTCGGCTTCCCCGAGCGCCGCTGGGGCGTGCCGCTGATCGACGGCGGCACCCAGCGGCTGCCGCGCATCGTCGGGCCTCGGCCGCGCGCTCGACCTGATCCTCACCGGCCGCATGCTCGGCGCCCAGGAGGCGCTGGCGATGGGCCTCGTGACCGAGGTCGTGCCCGCGGGCGCCCACCTCGAGCGCGCGCTGGCGCTCGCCGAGGGGCTCGCGCGCTTTCCCCAGCGCACGATGCTCGCCGACCGGCGCGCCGCGATCGAGGGCTCGTGGCATGACGCTCGCCGAGGGCCTCGCGCTGGAGGCCAGGGCCGGGCCGGAGGTGTTCGAGGACGGGGCGCGCGGCGCCGCGCGCTTCGCCGCCGGCGAGGGCCGCGGCGGCGCTGGCGCGGGCGCGTAGAGACGGCGCTTTCGCGGCGCGGGGAGCGCTCGGCGGCGCTGCTCGCACACGGACGCGCGGCGAATCCAGGTAGGCTCTCGGACTGCGATGGCCTACTTCGTCACCGGCGCGACCGGCTTCATCGGGCGCCACCTGGTCGAGCGCCTGCTGGACAACCGCCAGGGCAAGATCTACGTGCTCGTGCGCGAGAGCGCCAAAGGCCGGCTGGAGGACCTGATCGAGCGCTGGACGATGGTCGCCGGCCCGGCCGCGCGCCGACCGCATCGAGCCCGTCATCGGCGACCTGCGCAGGCCGCTGCTCGGGGATCGAGAAGGAGCAGGTCGGCGAGCTGCGCGGAAAGGTCAACCACTTCTTCCACCTCGCCGCGGTCTACGACATGACCGCGCCGGCCGAGCGCAACACCGCCGTCAACGTCGGCGGCACCACCCACGCGGTCGAACTCGCGCGCGCGATCGACGCCAAGCGCCTGCACCACGTCTCCTCGATCGCGGTCGCGGGCACCTACCGCGGGGTCTTCACCGAGGAGATGTTCGACGAGGGCCAGCGGCTGCCCTCGCCCTACCACCGCACGAAGTTCGAGTCCGAGCGGATCGTGCGCGAGCAGCCCTACGTCCCGTGGCGCGTCTACCGCCCGGCGATCGTCGTCGGCGACTCGCACACCGGCGAGATGGACAAGATCGACGGGCCCTACTACTTCTTCAAGGCGATCGAGCGCATGCGCCACCTGCTGCCCGAGTGGGTGCCGCTGGTCGGGCTCGACCTCGGCTACACCAACATCGTCCCGGTCGACTGGGTCGCGGCGGCGCTCGAGCACATCGCGCACGAGCCCGGACCTCGACGGCCGCGCCTTCCACCTCGACCGACCCGCGCCCGCAGCGCGTCGACGACCTGATCAACGAGCTCGCCGCGATCGCGCACGCGCCGCGCTTCGCGGTGAGCATCGACAAACGCCTGACCGACCCGCTGCCGAAGTGGCCGCTGCGGCTGGCGCTCGCGCTGCCGCCGCTGCGCCAGCTGCGCAAGCGCTCGCGCTGCGCGAGCTCGGCATCCCCGAGGAGGTGCTCGAGCACATCGAGCTGGTGCCGCGCTTCGCCACGCGCGAGACCGCGCAGGCGCTCGCCGGGCACGCCGCTGGAGCAGCCGCCGCCGCTGGACGAGTACCTGCCGCGCCTGTGGGAGTACTGGGAGCGCGAGATGGACACCGACTTCTCGCGCGGCAGGACGCTGAAAGAGGCGCTCGGCGGCAAGCACGTGATGATCACCGGCGCCTCCTCGGGGATCGGCCGCTCGACCGCCCTGAAGGTCGCCGCCGCCGGCGGCGTGCCGCTGCTGGTGGCGCGCAACGTCGAGAAGCTCGAGGAGGCGCGCGCGGAGATCGTCGCCGCGGGCGGCACGGCGTACGTGTACGCGGCCGACATCTCCGACATGGAGTCGATCGAGCGCCTGCTCGAGCGCGTGCTCGCCGACCACCGCAACGTGGACATGCTCGTCAACAACGCCGGCCGCTCGATCCGCCGCTCGATCGCGCTCAGCTACGACCGCTTCCACGACTTCGAACGCACGATGCAGCTCAACTACTTCGGGGCCGTGAAGCTGATCATCGGCCTGCTGCCGCACATGCGCGAGCGCGGCTCCGGGCCACATCGTGAACGTCTCCTCGATCGGCGTGCAGACCAACCCGCCGCGCTTCTCCGCCTACGTCGCCTCGAAGGCGGCGCTCGACGCCTTCAGCCGCGTGGTCGCCTCGGAGGTGATCGGCGACGGCGTCACCTTCACGACGATCCACATGCCGCTCGTGCGCACGCCGATGATCGCGCCGACGAAGATGTACGACGCCTTCCCCGCGATCAGCCCCGAGGAGGCCGCCGACATGATCTGCGAGGCGATGCGCGGCCGGCCCAAGGAGATGGGCACGCGCATCGGCAAGTTCGGCGAAGTCGCCTACTCGCTGAACCCGGGGGCCGTCGACCGCCTGCTGCACCTCGCCTACCGCGTGTTCCCCGACTCGGCGGCCTCGAAGGGCCACGACCACGAGACCGAGGAGCACGTCTCCTTCGAGCAGATCGCGATGGCGACGCTCACTCGCGGCGTGCACTGGTAGCGGCCAGGCCGCCAGGCGGCCCTTGCCATAAGCACGTCGTGACCGACGGCGAGGCCGCGATCGAGATGAGGGCCCTGTCCAAGCGCTACGGCGACTACGAGGCGGTGCGCGGGATCGACATCACGGTGGCGCGCGGAGAGGTGTTCGGGCTGCTCGGGCCCAACGGCGCCGGCAAGACGACGACGGTCGAGATCCTCGAGGGCTACCGCGCGCGCAGCGGCGGGCAGGTGTCGGTGCTCGGCCACGACCCCGCGCGGCGCTCGATCGAGCTGCGCCGGCGAATCGGCATCGTGCTGCAAGTCGGGCGGCATCTACAGCCACATCACCCCGCGCGAGGCGCTCGCGCACTGGGCGAGCTTCTACCCGCACCCGCGCGAGGTGGACGAGGTGCTCGCGCTCGCCGGCCTGCCGGGCAGGCCGACATCCGCAGCCGCAAGCTCTCGGGCGGCCAGCTGCGCCGACTGGACTTCGCGCTCGCGCTCGTCGGCGACCCCGAGCTGATCTTCCTCGACGAGCCCACCACCGGCTTCGACCCCGAGGCCCGCCGCACGGCGTGGGAGACGGTGCGCTCGCTGCGGGAGCTCGGCAAGACGATCCTGCTCACCACCCACTACCTCGAGGAGGCCCAGGCGCTCGCCGACCGCGTCGCGATCATGAAGGACGGGCGCATCCTCGCCGACGGCCCGCCGCGCGAGCTGGGGCCGTGGGCGCGGCGCACTACCGCGTCGCCTGGCGCGACCCCGAACGGCGAGCTGGTGCGAGCTGGATCACCGACGACCCGACGGCGCTGCTGCACGAGCTCACCGGCGAGGCGCTCGCGCGCGGCGAGCGCCTGCAGGAGCTGTCGGTCGCGCGCCCCACGCTCGAGGATGTCTACCTGGAGCTGACCTCCGATGCACTGAGCAGCTGCGCGCTCGGCTGGCGCCAGTACCGGCTCGAGCGGCGCATGTTCTGGCGCAACCCGAGCGCGGCCTTCTTCAACTTCCTGCTGCCGCTGCTGTTCCTCGCCGCCGGCGGGGCGATCCTCAGCGGCAACCAGCACGACCTCAACAAGCTCGCTGCCCTCGATCGCCGGCATGAGCGTGATGTCGACGACCTTCACCGCGCTCGCCTACAACATCGTCTTCCTGCGCGAGCGCGGCGTGCTGAAGCGGATCCGGGGCACGCCGCTGCCGACGATCTCCTACTTCGGCGGCGTCGCCGCCAACGCGGTCACGAACACCGCGCTGCAGATCGGGATCGTGGTGCTCGCCGGGCGCGCTGTGTTCGGCATCGGCTGGCCGCCGCACCCGGGCTCGCTGATCGTCTTCGTGGTCGTCGGCGTGGTCGCCTTCGCCGCGCTCGGGGTCGCGTTCGCGCACGTGATCCCCAACTTCGAGTCCACCGCCGCATACGTGAACGCCGTGTTCCTGCCGGTCGTGTTCCTCTCCTTCTTCGTCTTCGACTCCAGCAGCGCTGCCGGGGTTCCTGAAGACGATCGCCGAAGCGCTGCCGCTCACGCCGCTGATCGAGGCCTCTCCGGCGCGATGGTCGCGGGCGCCGGCCTCGGCGGCCACCTCGACGCGCTCGCCGTGATCGCGCTGTGGGGCGCCGGCGGCATCTACCTCGCGGTGCGCGGATTCTCCTGGGAACAGCGCCGCAGCTGACGCGAGGGAGGGGCCCCTCGCACGACAGCAGATAGTTTCCGCGGCAATCACTTCTGCTACGTTGCTTCAGACCCCCCAGCCCCGCCCGGTCGCCTCGCTGGCGCACCCCGCGGAGCCACCTCACGACGCGAAGGAGCATCAAATGTCAGCTGCTGAGCCCGCCACCGCAGACACGCTCGTCATCCCCGCAGGTACCTGGAAGGTCGATCCGGTGCACTCGAGCGTGGAATTTCAGGTCAAACACCTGGGGATCGCCAACGTGAAGGGCAACTTCAAGGAGTTCGAGGGGACGCTCGAGTCCGGCCCGGACGGCGTGAAGGCGTACGGCACCGTGGACGTCGCGAGCGTGGACACGCGCGAGCCCCAGCGCGACGGCCACCTGCGCTCCCCCGACTTCTTCGACGCGGACACCCACCCCCAGATCACGTTCAGCTCGACCTCCGTGCGCCCCATCGACGAGGACACCTTCGAGGTCGAGGGCGACTTCACGATCCGCTCGATCACGCGCCCGCTGAAGCTCGTCGCGACGCTCGAGGGCAGTGAGACCGACCCCTCAGGGCAAGCAGCGCGTCGGGCTCGCGGCGACCGCCCAGATCAACCGCTCGGACTTCGACATGAAGTTCAACATGGCCCTCGGCTCGGGCAACGTCGTCGTCGGCGACAAGGTGAAGATCCTCATCGACGTCTCCGCCGTGAAGGTCGACTAGCTCGGCGCCCCGCGCGCGGCGGGCGCCGGAGCCCCGCCGTCCGCGTCGCGCCGCAGTGCTCAGCGCACGACGACCTCGCCGAGCGCGTCGTCGATCGCCGCGAGCGTGTCGGCGCTCAGCGTCCACCCCCGAGGCAGCGGCGTTGCCGCGCACCTGCTCGGGGCGGCTCGCGCCGACGATCGCCGAGGCGACGTTGGGCGCGCGCAGCACCCAGGCGAGCGCGAGCTGCGACCATCGTCAGGCCGGCCTGCTCGGCGATCGGACGCAGGCGCGCGACCGCCTCGAGCACGGGTCGGTCATGAAGCCCTCGATGAAGCCGCCCATGCTCTCGCTCGCCGCGCGCGAGTCCGCGCGGCGGCGTCTGGCCCGGGCGGTACTTGCCGGTGAGCACGCCCTGCGCGAGCGGCGACCAGACGATCTGCGAGATGCCGTTGCGTTCGCACAGCGGGATCACCTCGCGCTCGGGCGCGCGCCAGAGCATCGAGTACTGGGGCTGGCTTGAGACCCAGCGCTCGACGCCCGGCGATGCTCGAGCGACGCCTGCGACCTGCTCCGCCGACCACTCGCTGAAGCCGATGTGGCGCGCCTTGCCTTCGCGGACGACCTCGGTGAGCGCCTGCATCGTCTCCTCCAGCGGCGTGTCGCGGTCGTAGCGGTGGCACTGGTAGAGGTCGACGTAGTCGGTGCGCAGCCGCTCCAGCGAGGCGTCGATCTGCTTGTGGATCTGCTCTTTGGAGAGCCCGCGGTCGGTGTCGGACATCGGGAAGAAGACCTTCGTGGCGAGCACGTAGGAGGAGCGCTCGCGCCCGGCGAGCACCTCGCCGAGGAAGCGTCTCGGCGGCACCGCGGCCGTAGACGTTCGCGGTGTCGATGAAGTTGATCCCCTCCTCGAAGGCGACCTCGACGCACGGCGCGCCTGCTCGCGCTCGACCCCGCCCGAGTAGGTGAGCCACGAGCCGAGGCTGATCTCGGAGACCTCGAGATCGCTCGAGCCGAGTTTCCGAAGGCGCACGGCGCACAGCCTAGCCGCCTGCCCCGCGTGGCGGTCAGCGCCGAGTGCGCAAAGCGGATCGGCGCCGACGGGTCTACGCTGTCGGAGAAGATGGCCATCGACCCCGGCCTGAACATCAGCTCCGTCTCGCTCGCCGTCGGCGACCTCGAGCGCAGCGCCGACTTCTACGAGCACACGCTCGGGCTGCCGGCGCTCGAGCGCGACGAGCGCACCGCCTCGTTCGGCTGGAGCGCGCAGGCGCCCGTGCTCCTGCTGGAGCAAGATCGAGGACCCCGTGCCGCTGCCGGTGCGCGCCACCGGCCTCTTCCACGTCGCCTGGCTGCACGCCTCGCGCGCGGCGCTCGCCGACACCGTGCGCCGCATCGCGCGCGGCCGCTGGCCGCTCGAGGGCGCCTCCGACCACGGCGTCTCCGAAGCGCTCTACCTGAGCGACCCCGACGGCCTCGGCATCGAGATCTACGCCGATCGCCCGCGCGAGCAGTGGCAGCCCGGCCCCGACGGCAAGGGCGTGCGCATGGTCACGCTGCCGCTCGACCTCGACAGCCTGCTCGCGGAGTCCGACGAGGAGCCCGCGGCGAGCGCGCCGCCCGACACGCGCGTCGGACACGTGCACCTGAAGGTCGCGGACGTCCCCCGCGCGAGCGCCTTCTACCGCGAGCGCCTCGGCCTCGACGAACGCGCGCAGATGCCCTCCGCGGCATTCCTCGCGGCCGGCGGCTACCATCACCACGTCGGGCTGAACTCGTGGCAGAGCCCGGGCGCGTCGCGGCCTCCCGCCGCGGCGCCCGCGCTGCGGCGCGTCGACTTCGCGCTCAGCTCAACCGAGCAGCTCGAGCGCCTGCGCGGCGCTCTCGCCGGCGACGGTGCCGACGGGCGGGAGGGCGAGCTGCTGGTCGAGGACCCCGACGGGCAGCTGCTCGCGTTCGCAGCCGGCTGACGCGCGCCGACGCTCAGGCCGAGGCTGCGGACAGCCGCGCGAGCTCATCGTCGGAGAGCGCGAGCTCGGTGAAGGCGGTCAACTCGTGCAACTGCTCCGGGCTCGTCGCGCTCGCGATCGGCGCGACCACCGTCGGCTGCGCCGCGAGCCACGCCAGCGAGAGCGCCGCCAGCGAGCTGCCGCGGGCGGCGGCGAGCGCCCGCAGCGCCTCCAGCACGCGCAAGCCGCGCTCGTTGAAGTAGCTCTCGCGCACGCCCGCTGCGCGCGGGCTCTCGACCTGCGGTCCGTCGCGACGGTACTTGCCGCTCAAGAAGCCGCGCGCGAGTGCGAAGTAGGGCACGCACGCCAGTCCGTGGCGTTCGCACAGCGGGCGCAGCTCGCGCTCGTAGTCGCGCTCGAGCAGGTTGTATTGGGGCTGCAGCGCGACGTACTGCGCCATGTCTGCCCTCGCGCCGATCGCCGTCGCCTGCTCGAGCCGCTGGGCGCCGTAGTTGGAGGCGCCAGCGTGGCGGATCTTGCCCGCGCCGATGAGCTCGTTGAAGGCCGCGAGCGTCTCCTGCAGCGGCGTCTCGGGGTCGTCGGCGTGCGCGTAGTAGAGGTCCACGGTCTCGATCCCCAGCCGGCCGAGCGAGGCGTCGATGCCGCGCGTGATCGTCTCCCGCGAGAGGCCTTTCAGCTCCTGGCCCATCCCCACCTTGGTCGCGATCACTACTTGTTCGCGGTTGCCACGCGCGGCGATCCAGCGGCCGATGATCTCCTCGGAGGAGCCCGCGCCAGAGCCGCGTCGCCCGTACACGTCGGCCGTGTCGATGAAGTTGCCGCCCGCCCGCACGTAGGCATCGAGCACCTCGAATGAGCGCTCCTGGTCGATCGTCCAGCCGAACACGTTCCCGCCGAGGCAGAGCGGGAAGACCTCGATGTCCGTGTGCCCGAGGCGTGACACTGAAGACCCAGGCTAGCCGCACGCGCGAGCGGGACGCTAGCGGCGACGCCCCATCGCGAAGCTCTGCACGGCCGGGCCGGCAGCGCGCATGCTGGCCGCGACCTCCCCGCCGGCGGGCTCGCTCTCGGCGTCCTCGCCGGCGGGCTGCGCGCTCGGCGCCGGCAGCCGGTGCACGCTCGCTCCACGGGGATCCTCCGCGGCCTCCTCGGCGGCCACGAAGCCCTCGAGCGAGGCGAGCTCGCGCACGAGCACGTTGATCACGGGGCGGATCTCCTCCGCGGGAAGGCCTTCGCCCTCGACGGCGCGCCCGCCCCAGGCGATCGGCGCGGGACGCTCCTGGGAGCGCTCCAGGCGCCCGCGCGCCAGCAGCAGCGGCTCGGCTCGCGCGAGCTGGCGGTAGCGCTCGTACACGCGCTTGGGCACGATCAGGTTGATCGTGCCGAACTCGTCCTCGAACAGCAGGAACATCGTGCCGCCGGCCGTCCCCGGCCGCTGGCGCGCGATCACCAGCCCCGCCACCGCGACCTCGTTACAGGTGGGCAGGCGTGCGAGCTGGGCGCTCGTGGCCAGCCGCGGCACGGTCAGGCGCGGGCGCAGGATCGCGAGCGCGTGCTGGCCCACCGTGACCCCGGTCGTCGAGTAGTCCGCGATCAGCCGCTGCCAGCGCCCCAGCGTGCGCAGGCGAGGCGCGCTCGCGAGCTCGAACGGCAGCGCGAGCTGCGTGCCCTTCTGCCCGTCGGCGTCCTGCAGGCGCTCCGCCGGCGCCGCCACCCCCAGCTGCCACAGCGCGGAGCGCCTGTCCTCGCGACGGGCGCCGTCGAGCAGGCAGTCGCACGCGCCCGACCAGGCGAGCTGCTCGAGCACGCTCCGGCTGACGCCGGCGCGCGCGGCGAGCTCGCCGGCGCTCGTGAACGGACCGGCGCGCATGCGCTCCCCCACCAGCGCGCTCGCCTGCGCCTCGGGCACGTCCTTGATGTAGCCGAGCCCCACGCGCACAGCGCCGTCCTGCACGGTGCAGCGGACCTCGGAGGCGTTCACGTCGACGCCGTGGACAGTGATCCCGCGCAGTTCTGCCTCGTGGATCAGGCTGTCGGATGCATAGAAGCCCATCGGCTGCTCGTTCAGCAGCGCACACAGGAACTCGGGGCCGTAGTGCACGCGCAGCCAGGTGGACTGGTAGGCGAGCAGGCCGAAGGCCGCGCTGTGTGACTTCGGAAAGCCGAAGCCGGCGAAGCCCTGCACCATCTCCCACACGCGCTCGGCGGTTGCGCGCTCGGCGCCCGAGTGGCTCATCGCTCCCTGCAGGAACTGCTCGCGCTGGCGCTGCATGCGCTCCTGCGAGCGCTTGCGGCTCATCGCCCGCCGCAGCGCGTCCGCCTCGCCGGCGCTGAAGCCGGCGAACGCTTCCGCCACCTGCATCACCTGGTCCTGGAAGATGATCGTCCCGAGCGTCTCGCGCAGCACCGGCTCGAGCGCGGGGTGATCGAAGGGGACCTCGTAGGAGGGGTCTTCGCGCAGGCGCTGCAGGCGTCTGATGTAGGGATTCACGGCGCCGCCCTGGATCGGACCCGGGCGCACGATCGCCACCTGGATCGTCAGGTCCGCGAGGTTCTGCGGGCGCGTGCGCAGCAGCGACTGCATCTGCGCGCGGCTCTCGATCTGGAAGACGCCCACGGTGTCGGCCGCGCGAATCGCCCTGAAGGTGCGCTGATCGTCGAAGGGGATGCGCGAGAGGTCGACGCGCTCGCCCCGCGTGCGTTCGACTTCCGCCACGCAGCGCTCGACCGCCGAGAGCATCCCGAGGCCGAGCAGGTCGATCTTCAGGAAGCCCGCGTCGGCGCAGGAGTCCTTGTCCCACTGCACCATCTGCCTGCCCTCCATCGCGGCGGGGACCACGGGGCAGCAGTCGATCAGCGGCGCGGTCGCCACCACCATCCCGCCGGAGTGCTGGGAGAGGTGACGCGGCAGGCCCTGGGCCTGCTCGACCAGTCGCGCGAGCCAGCGCCAGCGCAGCGAGGCGACGCCCTGCGGCGCGCCCGCCGCGGGACCGGCGCCAGACCCGCGCGCGCCCGCCTCCCGCGCGCTCCCGCGCGCGCGCTCATCGATCGCCTCGAGGTCCGCCTCGCCCAGTGGCCCGAAGACCTCCGCGCCGCGCGCGAGGCGCTCGATCTCGCCGGGCGGCAGGCCGAGCACCTTGCCGAGCTCGCGGATCGCCCCGCGCGTGCGGAAGGTCGGGAAGGCCGCAACCAGCGCCGAGCGGTCGGAGCCGTAGCGCTCGTGCACGCGCGGGATCAGCCGCTCGCGGATGTCGCGCGGGAAGTCGAGGTCGATGTCGGGCAGCCCGTGGAGGTCCTCGTGCAGGAAGCGCCCCAACGCGAGCCCACCCGTCACGGGATCGATGTGGGAGAGGCCCGTGAGGTAACACACGAGCGAGGACACCGACGAGCCGCGTCCGCGCCCCGGTGCGAGCAGGGCGCGGGCGCTGCTCGCACCGCGAACCTCGAGCGCCACCTCGCGCGCGAGCTCGAGCATGTCGTGGTGCAGCAGGAAGAAGCCGGCCAGCCCGAGCTCGTCGATCACCCGCAGCTCCTGCTCCAGGCGCGCGCGCGCCTCGGGCATGGCGGCGCGCGCGGCCGCCGGGGCGCCCGCGCCGTAGCGCTCTCCCAGCCGCGCCAGGCACAGCTGCGCGAGTCGCCGCGGAGCGCTCTCCTGCTCGGCGCCGGGATAGCGGTAGCCGAGGTCCCTGCGCAGATCGAAGCTCAGCTGCTCCGCCAGCGCCAGCGTCTGCCTGACCGCCTCGGGGTGCTCGGGAAAGCGGCTTGCCATCGCCTGCGGCGTGCTCATCACGTGGCTGTGGTTGCCACGGCGCAGGGGCTCGCATGCCTCCAGCGTGGCGTGGTGGCGCAGCGCCACGAAGGCGTCCTGCAGCTCCGCGCGCGCGCGGCCGTGCGCGTGCACGTTGCCGGTGGCCACGCAGCGCACGCCCAGGCGCCGCGCGAGCGCGCTGAGCGCGCGGTTGCGGGCCCGGTCGTGGCGCGCGAACGGGCGCTGCAGCTCGACGTAGAGGCTCTCGCGGCCGAATGCGTCGAGCAGTCGCCGCGCGCTGCGCTCATCCAGCTGCGCCGCCAAGCGCGCGCCATTCTGCGCGCCCGCAGCCATGATCGCCGAACGCTCGGCGCAGCCGCTGAGGCACACCAGGCCCTCGGCGTGCTCGAGCACGCTCTGCACGTCCACGCGCGCCTGCCCCAGCTCGCGCCGGCGCGAACCCTCGCGCGTGTGCGCGTGCGCCAGCGTGAGGATCCGGCAGAGGTTCCTCCAGCCGCTCTGGTCGCGCACCAGCAGCGTCAGGTGCCCGCTGGCGGTGCCCGCCGGCCCCATTCCGGTCACGTCCACCTCCGCGCCGTGGATCGCGCGGATGCCGCAGTCGGCGGCGACCTGCGCCAGCTCCATCGAGCCCGACAGCGAGTTGTGGTCGGTCAGCGCGAGCGCCTCGTAGCCGAGCTCGCCCGCGCGCCTGGCGAGCTCCTCGGGCAGCGAGACCCCATCCAGGAAGGAGTAGGCGGAGTGGCAGTGCAGCTCGACGTAGGGAGCGGACGTGCTCAAAAGAGGCTCCAGGCAGCTTCGCTAGTGGCCCTGGCTGAACCAGCCGTCCGAGCACAGGTCGTGGAAGACGACGACGTTGCGCCCGTGCTCGCCCACCAGCTCCCAGTAGCGCCGACGCAGCGGCGCCGCGGTCCACCAGCGGTCTTCGACCAGCCAGGACTCCCGCAGCGATTGCATCGCTTCGCCGTCCACCCGCGTGGGAAGACCGCCGCTGCAGCGCACGCGCACGGGCCGTGGCTGGTGCAGCGCGCGCGTCGCCGCCCTGTCCGTGCGCGTGCTCCTCCCCCGCACCCCAACCTCACTCGGGGATCGGCGCGAGCACGACGCGCCGCTCGGGCACGCGCGAGTCCGGGTCCACCAGATGGGCGCGCAGGGCGGCGTCTGAACCCGCCAGCGCGCGCGCCTGAGCGAGCGCATCGCGCAGCCTCGGCTCCTGCCGGCGCGCGCGCTCGCTCGACTGCCCCTGCTCCTGCCCGGGCAGCACCTCCTGCTCGCTCGGCGGCGGTCCGAAGCCCTCGACGCTGAGGCGCAGCGCCGCTGCGGGTGCGGGAAGCATGAGCAGGTGCACCGACAGCGCCAGGCGGATGCGCTCGGCGTCGCAGAGAGCCTGGCGGAAGACGACGCGCTCGCGCCAGCCGCCGCCGGGCAAGAGCTGCGCCGAGAGGACGACCGCGCGCACCGTCCTGCCGCGCAGCTCCGCGCGCGCCAGCAGCCGATTCACCAGCACCCCCAGCACGCGCTGCAGTGCCACTCCCGAATTGGCCTCCCCCACCTCCATCGACTCCTCCAGGCGCTCCTGCGCACGGCGCGCACGCAGCGCCGTGTCCTCTCCCCCGGCCAGCCTGTGGGCGAGTACCCCAGCGGCTCCGAAGCGATCGCTCATCGCGTGGCGTCCCAGCCGCGTCAGCTCTCCGAGCGTGCGCACACCCAGGCGCTCCAGCGACGCGGGCAGCTCGGCCGTCTCGGCGCGATGGGCGAGCAGCTCGACGGGCTGCCCGCGAAGCCAGCGCCGCGCGAGCTCGCCCTCCAGCACGAGCGGCCGGCGCGAGCGCACCGCCAGCGCGGCGGCGAGCGCGCAGAAGCGCGTCGGCGCCGCCCCGATGCGAGCCCGCCGTCCGAGCGCACCGGCGGTGGCCGCGAGCGTCGATGACAGCCCTCCGTGCACCGCCCGCAGCGCCCTCGCCTCGAAGTAGGCGATGCCCGGGCCCGGCGCCTCCACCGCCGCGCCGATCGATTCCAGCGCCCCGAGCGCCCGCTCCCATGCCTCCGCCACGCGCACCGGATCGGCCGGCACGAGGATCAGCTCGGGGCAGCGCGCGAGCGCCTCCCCGAGCATCATCCCGCGCCTCACCCCGTGGGCTTCGGCGCCTTGAGAGACCTCGCCGAGGCGCGCTGCTGCCCCCACCCAGGACGCGCGCGCGGGCCGCCCACCAGCCGCCGCTCGCTCACCGCCCGGCAGCGGCGCCACCGCCAGCGCGCGCCCGGCGAGCGTCTGGCCGCCGAGCCCGGTCCCCGCCTCTCCCTCCGCGGCCACCACCAGCTCGAAACGGGGCAGGTAGACGCAGGCGACCATACGAACGTATGTTCGCATACGTCCCGCCGCCGGTCAACCGGCGGGCGCGGCTTCTTCAGTCCATCGTCAGCGGTCCCTCGGCGGACCCGCTGAGGAACTGCCGCACGAACGGGTTGTCCGAGGCGAACATCCGCTGGGCGTCTCCCGCCTCGACGATGCGCCCGCGCCAGAGCAGCGCGATGTACTCGCCGATGCGCCGCGCCGAGGCGATGTCGTGCGTGACGACTATGTAGGTGCCGCGGTAGAGCGCGTGCATCTCCTGGATCAGCTCGCAGAGCAGCGCGGTGCGGACCGGATCGAGCCCCGAGTCGGGCTCGTCGAAGATCACGATGTCCGGCTCCATCACGAGCGCTCTCGCGAAGCCCGCGCGCTTGCGCATCCCGCCAGAGAGCTGTGAGGGGGCGTCGTCGATCGCCTCCGACAGGCCGACGTCGGCGAGGCGCTGGGTCACGCGCTCGGCGATCTGCGCCTCGGAGAAGTCGGTGTGCTGGCGCAGCGGGAAGGCGACGTTGTCGAACACCGACATCGACCCGAACAACGCGCCGTCCTGGAAGAGCACGCCGATCTTGCGCCGCAGCGCGAGCAGGTCGGGCATCGTCATCTTCGGCACCGACTGTTTTTTCACGACGATGTCGCCCGAGTCCGGGAACATCAACCCGATCATGTGCTTGATCAGCACGCTCTTGCCAGTGCCCGAGGGGCCGAGCACGACGGTGATCGTGTCCTCCGGGAAGGCGACGTTCAGCCCGTTCAGCACGGGCACCCCGCCGAGGCGCTTGTAGACGTCAAGGCAGCGGATCGACCATTTCTCGGAGTCGGGCTCGCCGAGCAGGTCGAGATCGGCGGCGTGGTAGCGGTAGTCCTCCTCCGCCGTCATTTCTTGCCTCCGTAGACCACCTGCGGGAACTGGCTCGTCTTGCCATTGAAGGTGAACGGTCCCTGCTGCGTGCACGCCGGCGCGGGGATGTCGTTCGGCGATCCCTGCTTGTTGGCGACTTTGAACTGCTGCAGCTGCTGGATTATTTCTTCGGAGATCGTTTCGTTCGCCGGGCCGCTCACCGTCGGCGCTTCGCCGCTGCAGCCTTTGGTGCTGAAGACCGGCAGCCCGCTCGCGAGCGAGCTGTAGGTGCCCGGCAGCGGGTAGGCGTTGGAGCGGTTGGTCGCGACTTTGCCGGGTAGATCGCCAGGCTTTCGGCACTGAGCACCGCCATCGTCGTCAGGTAGTGGATCTTCGGCGTCTGCTGAGCTGTGCCGGCCGGACAGTCTTGGGGCACATTGACTTTGACGCCGTTCGAGCAGAATTCTTCGATATTGCCGTCTTTCAGGCTCGACTGCGAGGCGTCCGCGAGGTTCGCGAAGAACGCCTGCAGCTCGGGCACGTAGTCGCCCGTGAACTGCAGGAACGGGTCGAGGTTGTGCAGCACCGGACGAAGGTTTTCGAGGATCGGAACCGTCAGGTCGAGGCGTCTTCTTCACATCGGGCAGGCCGGTCTTCGCCGCCTTCGTGAGTGGCCCCAACGAGGTGAGGAACTTGTTGAATTCCGGCGCGAACGGTTTCGCGGCCTTCAGCAGCTTCGATAGCTGGTGCTCGGTCGGACGGAATTCTTCGAAGTAGGGGTTCGCCACCTCGGCGAACTTGTCGATTTCTTTCAACGCGATGCGCGAGTTGTGCTCGAATGCGGGTAGCGCGTGGAAGGCTTCGGCGAACGCCTGGCTCGCCTGCGCGGCGGCGTGGAAGGTGTGTTCCCCGTTCACGATCTGCTGTTCGAGCTGGTGATCGCGGCTGGCGAGCGCGCTGAAGACGACGCCGGTGTTCTTCACGAGCTTGCGCACGGCGCCTTCCTGCGAGTTCAGCAGCGTCAAGAGTTTGTTGGTGTGTTCGACGAAGGGTTCGAGCGCGGCGAAGTCGGCGTTGATCTGTTCACCGCGGCCGTTGATCCCTTCGGCGACTGACCTCCTGCCAGATCTGGAAGTCCTTCCTGGTCTTCGGGTCAAGCGCAGAGAGGATGTCGTCGAGCGTCACCGTCGGTTCGACCTGGCTCTCCGCGAGCTTCGCTCCATCGCCGAGCTGGGGCCCGCTGTTGCCCTCGGGGATCAGCTGCACGTAGGTCTCGCCGAGCAGCGTCTTCACGCGTAGGATCGCGTGCGTGTTCGCCCGGATCGGAGCGTACTGGCTGTTCATTTCGATCGAGCGCGTCGGTACGGCCGCGCTTGTTCGAGCGACAGCGAAACGACGTGGCCGACGTCGACGCCGCTGATGCGCACGTCGGACTCTTCGGAGAGCACCAGGGTGCGCGGGAAGGCGACGGTGAAGCGGTAGCCCTTCGGCTTCAGCGGCAGCGGACCGCCGAAGGACTCCCACAGGAACAGCAGCAGCCCGAAGCAGCTGAGCGACGAACAGGATGATCACGAAGATGTTGCCGAGCGTGGGGGCGCGCTTCTGCATCGTCTCTAGCCCCTCGCCGTCCCGCTCGCGCTCGCTGCCTTGGCGGGGCTCGTAGCCTTCCCGGCTGAGCCCTGGCCCTGCGTGCGCTCCTCGATGCGCCCGGACTGCCGGCTCCTCTCGCGGTCGCGGAACGGCTGCAGCCCGAAGGCGACGTTGGCCGCGGCGACGCTCCCTCGCAGGCTCGCCGTTTTGGCAGGTTTGCCGAGGCCCTCTTTCACGCATTCGGCCTTCCGTCGGCGGCTTCAGCAGGTTGACCAGCAGGTTCACCGTCGGGTTCACTTCGGAGACGCCCTTCAGGATTTCGAGGATTTCGCAGTTGAAGTACACGAGGCTGCGGCCGAGCGGTCCCGTTCGCGTCCGCGGAGCTGACGACGCTGTTGAGGTTGTGGTTGCCCCAGTCGAGGAAGAACAGGAAGCCGCCCTTGCTCGGCCCGGGGTTGTAGGCGAGCTCGTTGAAGAATTCGTCGAGCACCTTGAAGCTGACGGCGAGGTTGGGGAACGCTTCACTCACTTCCTGGGTGTCGGGCTTCAATTCGGCGATCACCGGGAGGATCTGGCGCGCGAACGGTCGGACCTCGGACTTCAGGATCGGCGTGGTCTTCAGCGCCAGACGTCGGGTGGCTTCCTGCGTGGGAGCGAGCGCTTTCGCGAACGGATCGAGCTTGTGCAGCGTCGTGCCGAGCACGTGCGAGGCGGTCGCGACCTTGGCGAGGTTCGTGCCCGTCTTCTGCAGCGCGCCGGGCAGCAGGTGAAGCGTGCGCTGGAAGTCCTGGTCCTCCTTCGAGAAGACCGCGAAGACGGCGTTCGAGGCGTCCACCAGCTGCGCGAGCTGTTCGTCCTTGCCGCCGAGCGCTTCCACCAGCAGCCGGAAGTTGTGGATCGAGTGCTTGATGTTCGCCTGGCGCGCCGTCAGCTGTTCGGTGATCTCCTGTCCGTAGCGCGTGGTGGGATCGAAGCGCCTCAGTACGGCTGCGAGCGCCTTGCCGTTGTGGTTCAGGCCTTCGCCGGCACCGGCGAGCAGCTCCTGCAGGTAGGCGCGCGTTTCCGTATCGAAGCCCGCGAGGAACTGGTCGAAGTCGATGTTGGGGGCGGTCTGCGAGATCGGGATGACTTCGCCGGCGCGCAGCCTGCCGGCGGACGGTGTCCCCGGGCTGACCTCGATCGTGATGTCCTGCAGCGCCGTCTTCGGTCGCAGCAGCATCGTCGCGTTGCGGTAGAAGTGAGCGTACTTCGGGACGATCGACATGGTCACCGTGGCCACGCCGCCGTGAAGGTTCACCGTCGCCACTTCGCCGATCTTCGCGCCCGCGATCGTCACAGCCTGGCCCTGCCCGGGGGTCACCGCCTGCGCGGTCTGGAAGCGTGCCTTCAGCGTGTAGAAGTCGCGCCCGAGGACCGGCACCCAGCCCGGAAGCTTCAGGTTCTCGTTCGCGAGCACGTAACCGCCGACGGCCGCGGCGAGCACGATCATGGTGACCACGGCGATGAACGCCGAGCGGTAGCGCTCGATCTGGTCGCGGACGCTGAGGCCGCCCTCGTGGCCGTGGCTGCTGGTGGGCGCCATCACCCGCTCCCGTCCGCGGGCCCCGAGGAAAGCGGACCGTTGAAGTTCGGCAGCGCCTGCTTGTAGCAGGGCACGAGCGGCTGATACGGCGGCTCTTCGGTCGGGAAGGCCGGCCGCGTGCCGAGCGGCGGCAGTGGCGAGCGTGCGAGCAGCTTCGTGCCGGCGAATTTCGTGCCCACGATCGACGTCGGCCGTGATCGCAGCGTCTGGCCGCTGTTGCCCACGAGGAACTTCGCCGTCGAGCCGTTGCCGTCAAACGTCTGCCCGATCCCGTTGAGCCCGACCAGGCTGTACCAGAATTCCTTGTAGTCTTCGACGCCCGAACTGGCCGCGCCGTCCTGCAGCTTCGTGTTGCCCGCCGGGATTATCACGTTGGTCAGGCATTTGTTGAACAGGTCCGTCGCCTTGTAGAGCGGCGTCTGTTCGGCCTCGAGCCCGACCGCCGAGGGGGCCGCCGCGGCCAGGTCCTTGGCGACGCCGCCGAGCTCGCTTTCCGAGAGCGAGGCCTTCACCTGTTCGATCCACGGCAGCGCCGCCTTCACGGTGGCATTCGTCAGCTTCACGCCGGGGATGATGTCGTGGGCGAAGGTGCGGGTCGGTGGGAACGATTCATCGAGCCCCCGCAAGCCGGCGTCGGTTCCGCGCAGGGCGGCGGGAAGCTCGGCGACGAGACGCTTCACGCTCGAGCTCTGTGCCGCGAAGGCCGCGAAGAACGTGTTGAAGTTGCCGATCAGTTCGCCCAGCTGCTGCTCGTGAACGTTCAATGCAGCGGTCACCTTGCCGATGCTCGCGACGAGCTTGGAGAGGTCGTGCGCTTCGGTTCCTCCGAGCGCCTGGTTGACGATCGCCGTGCCGCGCAGCGAGGAGGGCGCGATGTGGTAGGTCCGGTTCAGCGCCTGTGCCCCGCTGAGACCGCGCACTTCCGGTTCCTGTTCGGCGTTTTCGGCTGCGTTCGGCTTCAGCGTGAGACCTTCCCCGTAGTAGATGAGGAAGTGCTGGAGGTTCGTGCGGGTGTCGGTGTTCAGGGCGTCGAGCACCTGGTCCAACTGGACGGGGTCGGCCGTCTGCGCGACGGGGATCGTGGCGCCCGAGGCGACGGCCTTCGCCGACGGGCTGCCGGGCTGCAGTTCGATGAACCAGTTGCCTTCGAGGAAGATGCGAGGGCGGATCTTCAGGGTCGCGTCCGAGTGGATCGGCAGGCCACGCGATTCGATTTCCATTTTCACGAGGCCCGTCTTGCCGTCGCGCTTGATCGAGGTGACCTGACCGACATCGACACCAGCGACGCGCACGGGTGATTTGGGGTGGATGTCCTGCGCCGTGGCGAACTCCGCGTTCAGCTGGAAGCCGTGTTTGAACGGAATGCGCTTGGTGAACCCGAAGTAGCCGACCACCACCAGCACGATCAGCAGGATCACCGCGTAGCGCGCCGGATTGGCGCGCAGCAGGTCGGCCGCCGGTACTTCGCTGTGACGGCGCCACAGGCGCCTGCGGCGGCTGCTCATTTGTGCGTCCCTTTGTGCTTGGCTTTGCTTTTGCCTTTGCCTTTGCCTTTGGATTTCGACTTGGCGGTGCTTTTCGGCGCCGTCGCCACGCCAAGCGCCGTCAGTGTCGTGGGCGGATACTTTTCGCCGTAAACATTTTCTTCGCGCTTGGTGAATTCGCGCTTGTTTGTGACGTCGGCTGCGGGCAGGTTGCCGGTGACGACCTGCTTCGGAATGTAGAGCTCGTTACCGGCTTCGCATAGCTGGGCCTCACCGGGCCCTGAGACACTCGGATAGGGGTTCGCGTGGAGGTGGTTGTTTTCCGCGTCGAAGACCTGGTGGGTGAACGGTTTGTGTTCTTCAGAAGGGCCATTCGCCGGCGCCGAGGCGGGATATCCCTCGTTGTTCGCACCCGAGGGCGAGAGGATGAAGCCGGCGCGCGAGAGCGTGCCGATGCCTACATCCTCGGAGCTGAGGTTCGCGACGTTGCGGAACGCGAGCGTGAGGTAGTTGCACTGCGCTTGCTCGGGCGCGAGCCCTGCGAGCAGCGGGTTGCCGTCTTCCAGCGTTTCTGTGAAGTCTTCGAGACCGAGCGTCGCGATCGGGTTGTCGGCGAATTCTTTCAACGCCTGCGAGGATTCCGCCAGCTTCGAGTTCAGTTCGGTCGCCGCGGCAAGGTTCCTCTTGCCGTTGCTGAAGGCGTTCCCGAGCTGGGGCGCGACCGTTCGCAGGTCGAGCGCGCTCGGGCGCAGGAGGTGCATGAACTCCGCGGCGTTCTCGATGAACGGCGCCTCGTGGGGGAGCGAGTAGGTGGCCTGTTCCAAGGAGGCGGGACCGCCCTGCGTGGCTTCTTCGACCGAGCGCGCGACGCCCGCCCAGGCCTTGAAGAAGATGTCGAGATCGGTGAAGTAGCTTGCGTTCGCCTGTGCGACGGGAGCGGTCTCGGCGGCGGAGCGGTTGAGTCCCACGAAGAACCCATGCAGGTCCGTTTGGCCGGAGGCGAGGTTGCGCAGCACCGGGATCGCGTTGGTCACCAGCGGGCGCAGTTCGGCGATCGTGTTGTTCAGGCCGACGCCGCGGCCGGCGAGGCCGTCTCCGAAGTTGTTCGTGTTCTGCTTGATCGCCGTGCGCGTGGGTTTGTTGAACATGTTGAACAGTTCTTCGATGCCGACCGGTTCCTTCGTCTGGCTCACGGGGATCACGCCGCCGGCCTTCAACGACTTCCGCGAGGTCCCCTTTTCCAGTTCGAGGTACTTCTCACCGATAGTCGAGACCGAGAGCACCTCGGCCTTGGTGTTCGCCGGCAGCGGTTCCACTTTTTTTTCTAGCTGGAGGCTCGCCTGCGCAGTGAGCCGACCGGTGCGCTTGTTCTCCTTCGGCGTGAGTTCCTTGACGATGCCGACGCGTGTGCCGCCGATACGGACCTGATTGCCTTTCTGCAGTCCGGAGCCTTCGGGCAATTCGACCTTGATGTTGTAGGTCGGCACGAACGGCAGCCCGTTGTTGGCGTTGTAGGACAGGAATATGGCGACCACCACGATCAGCGTCGTGACAGCGCCGATCAGCAGCGGGCTGCCGGCGATCGAGTTGCTGCGCCGGCGGCCCATCAGGGTGTCTCCGACGGGACGCAGGTGAGCAGTTCGCCGTCGACGAACGGTGAAGATCCGTCGCTGGCGGGTTCGGTCGCCGCTCCCGGGCAGCGCCGCAGCTGCTGGGTCTTCAGCCCTTCGAGCGCCTGCTGCGGGCTCGCCGGCGTCAGGTTGTTGTTGGAGCCGAGCCTGAAGTCGGGCAGGACGGGCGTGACGTGGGCGTAGTGGCCGTCGGCGTCGTAGAACGAACCCGCCTGCCCGAAGGTGCGCAGCGTGCCCGCGAGGTCGGGTGTATACGGTCCGAAGAAGGCGGTTATGGGGACGGATTCCTTTGACGCCTGGACGGTGGCCGGGGAGGTGCTCTCGAGTGCGTGCGCGAGCGCCGGCAGCGCGAGCGCGAGGTCCGTCAGGTCGTTGTTGGGGCCCGGGCGGTTGATCGCCAGGGCGAAGTTGTGCACCGCCGGCGTAGCGGTGTTGAGCAGTGGACGCAGCCGTTCGAGCAGCAGCGTCAGCGGTTTGGTGGTCGGACGCGAGGCAACCACGAGCTGTTCGAGGGCGGCGAATGTCGAGGGCAGTTCGGCGAACGTCTTGTCACCTTGCTGCAGCGCGCGCGGCAGTTCTTTCAGCCCTTCCCTCAGCTGCGTCTGCTCGGAGCCGATTGCCAGGAAGGTGTGGTTCGCGTTTTCGATCAGTTCCGAAAGCTGTCCCTGATGTGCGGCGATCGTCGTCGTCGCCTTCGCGGTTTCGACGAGGAAATGCGTGAAGGTCGGCTGATCACGGACGAGCTCGGCGAAGTCGTGGTCGATCGCGAGGAACGCCGGGGCGAAGTATTCACTTGATTCGCCGAGCTGGCGACCCTCGCCCTCGTACTGTTCAGCGGTCCCTTGGATGAACTGCTGTAGACCCTTGCGCGTCTGGGGGTTGAGCGTGTTGAACAGCTGGTCGAGGTCGGTGACCGTCTTTGCGGCGTTCGCGGGCAGAGTCGCCCCGGCGGCATAAGGCTGGTAGTTGTTCGGGCCGGGTTCGAGCTCGACGTAGCGGTTCGCGACGCTCGAGAGCGACGGGACGCGCACCTGAGCGACAGTGCCGTGGTGCAGCGGAACGAGCGAGGAGTCGACCTGGATGGTCACGCGCGCTTTGTAGTCGTGGGTGAGCGCGATGTTGGTGACGCTGCCGACGGGCACGCCGCCGACCTGCACGGTGTCGCCTCGAACGAGGTCGTAGCCTTCGGGGAACAGCAGGTAGTAGGTGGTGCTGCCCGAGCCGCCGAGCAGCAGGATCACGATGATCAGCACGACGATCCCGAATCCTCCGACCGCGATGCCGCGTGCGAGCGGCGACGCGCGGCGGACGCGCGGTGGCCGCGGGGGTGGCGCCGGCGGCGGCGGCGCTGAGGGCGGGTTGGGGGGCGTAGCGATCGCCATGCGCTGTGACTATTCGCTCCCGAGCAGGTAGTTGAGCAGCAGCTGGTCGGCCTGGCCACTGGGGGGTGAGCTCGCGCTCGGCGGCCCTGAGGACGTGCTCGCTGCGCTCGCGGGCGTGCCTTCGCTCTGAGCGCCTTCGTTTTCCGAGCCCGGATACTGCGCGAGGGCCTGTTCTGGGGTGTCGCCCTCGATCACAGCGAGCGTGCGCGCCATCACGAGGCCCTGCGTGGTCGCGTTTGGCTTGGGGCTCAGTTTGCGCAACTCAGCGACCGTGCCGGAGCTGCTCGAGCCGGTCGACGAGCTCGAGGACCCGACGGAGCCCGTCGAGAACAGGTGCCGGTTGCAGGACTCGTAAACGAGGACCTTGTATTCCAGACACGCGGTCCCCAGCCCTTCGGTGCGCAGGAAGTGTCCGAGCGCGTCGTAGCCGTTGGAGGCACCGGCGCCGAGGAAGATGAAGTCGAGCAGGCGCTCGATGCCACCGGTGTCGCGGAAGCTCGTGAGCAGTTCGGCGGCGTTGCCCGCGAAGGGCTTGCCGGCCTTGCCGAGATTCTTCAAGCGCCCGAGCAGCGGTTTGATCCCGACGAGCGCGGGGCCTGAGACCTTGGCGGTGCTGCCGAGGCTCTCGAAGTAGCTTTCCGAGCTCTTCGAGAAGCCGGGGAGGCTCGTGAAGGCCTTGTCGATGCCCGGCGCGGCGACACCGAGGTTGGTGAAGACTGGCCTCGTTTCTTCGGCGAAGTGCCCGAGCCGTTCCATCGCGGGGCCGAGCTGTTCGAGGAAGGGCGGGAAGTCCTTCAGGTTCTGGGCGAGCGCGGGCAGGTGGCGCGCAGTAGCGCGCGCGAGCGTGTTGCTCTGCGCGATGAAGTCCGCCACGCGCTCGCGCACCCTGGCGAACGGCGCGAGCGCCTTATCGGAATGTTCCGCGAGTTCCGCGAGCACCGTGTTCTCGCTCGCGAGGATGTGCAGCACCTTGTCGAGTTCCTGCAGCGCCGGGTTGGCGCGGCGGACGACGGCGTTGAGGTCGCTGCCGCGGCCGGCGAGGCCGGCGCCGAGTTCGTTGAGGATGATCGTGAAGCGCTCCCGTTCGGGCAGGCGCGTGATGTCGCCGAGCTGGTCAGCATCGACGGGGCTCGAGGTGTTGCTCACGGGCAGCAGGTACTGGCCCGCCCCTTCGCCGCTGCGGATCCGCTTCAACGCCGGCGGCAGCGCGGTGCCTTCCACGCGCGGCTGCGTCGGTTCGCAGTCGACGTACTTCTCGCCGATCAGCCCCTGCGGGCGGATCGTGCATTTGGCGTCGGAGCGGAAGTTGCGGAAGCCGGGGTTCGAGATGCTCAGCACGACGGCGGCCTTGGCCTGCGGCGTCGGTTCGACCGCTTTGACGGTGCCGACCTTCACCCCGTCGATCTCGACATTCTCGCCGGGGATGATGATGGCGGCGTCGTCGAAGATCGCGCGCACCGCGTATCCGCCGCTGCCACCGCCGGCCGAGGTCGCCAGCAGCACGAACACCACGAGCGCAACCGCGCAGGCCACACCGGCCACCCCGGCTACCGCCCTGCTGCGCCCGACGCTCCTCTTCCTCACCCCGGTTCCTTCCTTGCCGTTCACAGGGAGGCGGCCCCACCCAGAGAGCGCGGGGCCGCCATCCTGCTGCAATCTTCGTCCTCTGCCAGGTCGAGCTTACGCCCTAACCGGCCGTTTTCGCGCTCTCGGGGTGCTTACTTGCGCGGGCAGGGCGATTTGTAGGTCTCCGTGACGATCCCCTTCTTGTACGGCGGCGGGGCGCCTTCTTCGTCGAAGATCAGTTCGGTCTTGATCGGGAAGCCGCCTTTCGGGCATTTCGTCGGGACGCGGCCGTAGTAGACCGCTTTGCCGTGGGACTTGTAGGCCGAGCCCGCCTTCACGTTGATCGTCTCGACCGACGCGTAGGGCGCGCCAGGGACCGTCGAGACCAGCGGGATTTCGGTGATCAGCTCGGGGCCGTAGCCGCCGGCACCGCCGAGGCTCACGTAGTGGCCGCTCGAGAGGATTTCCAGCGAGGTCGGCGTGTGGCCGTCCGTGAAGAACTCGATCCCGCCACCCGGGGCGTAGAAGGATTCGATCGTGGTGCTCTCTTCGACTCGGCTTTCGCCGAAGGCGACGATGCCGAGCGCGTTGCCCGTCGGGCCCGCGTGCGAGTTCGCCTTGCAGCCCGACGGTCCGGTCTGTTCGAGCACGGCCTTCGTGCACGTCGGGAATCCGGAGGTGTGCAGCTTCGTGCCGCTCGGCAGGTAGAAGTTCACGCCGACCAGCGGCGGCGGGAACCCGCCGTATTCGGTGCCTTCGATCTTGTATTCCGCGTGGACCGCTGCGCCCGCGCCGTAGATGTTCCCGGTGTGCGGGAAGCCGGGGATCGGAACCGCTTCGGCTTTGAACTTGACGGTCGGCAGCGCCGAGGCGACGCCCGTAAGGGCGAGCAACGCGAGGCCGAGCACGGCGAGAACTGCGGATGCTCTGCGCATCAGATGTATCTCTCCTCTTTCAGTGGACAGGTCCGCCTCGATCCGGGTAGCTCCGGAGCCTGACGGCCCGGCGACATCGAGATCCCCGGCGCGGATTTGCCGGGGAACGGTGGCGAGTGGGGCCAGCTTATCCGCAGCGCCGATACCGATCAAGCGTCAACCCCCGCGGTGCACGGGCCCTGCCAGCTCGCGCCGACAGGACCCGCGGTCCGCACTGCGCACAGGTCCGAACCTACCTGCGCGGGCAGGGCGATTTGTAGGTCTCCGTAACGATCCCCTTCTTGTACGGCGGCGGGGCGCCTTCTTCGTCGAAGATCAGTTCGGTCTTGATCGGGAAGCCGCCCTTCGGGCACTGGCCCTTCTTCGGTACGCGGCCGTAGTAGACGGCTTTGCCGTGGGACTTGTAGGCCGAGCCCGCCTTCACGTTGATCGTCTCGACCGACGCGTAGGGCGCGCCAGGGACCGTCGAGACCAGCGGGATTTCGGTGATCAGCTCGGGGCCGTAGCCGCCAGCGCCGCCCAGGCTCACATAACGCCCGCTCGAGAGGATTTCCAGCGAGGTCGGCGTGTGGCCGTCCGTGAAGAACTCGATCCCGCCACCCGGGGCGTAGAAGGATTCGATCGTCGTGCTCTCTTCCACTCGGCTTTCGCCGAAGGCGACGATGCCGAGCGCGTTCCCCGTCGGGCCCGCGTGCGACTTCGACTTGCAGCCCGACGGTCCGGTCTGTTCGAGCACGGCCTTCGTGCACGTCGGGAAACCCGCCGTGTGCAACTTCGTGCCCTTGGGCAGATAGAAGTTCACGCCGACCAGCGGCGGCGGGAACCCGCCGTATTCGGTGCCTTCGATCTTGTATTCCGCGTGGACCGCTGCGCCCGCGCCGTAGATGTTCCCGGTGTGCGGGAAGCCGGGAATCGGAACCGCTTCGGCTTTGAACTTCACCGTCGGCAGCGCAGAGGCGGCCGCGGGCAACGCGAGCAGTGAAAGCGCGAGCGCTGCGACCACCGTGTGAGCCCTGCGCATGATTTGTCCTCCCTGAATTTGTGTGAAGGGTGTCTATTCCCTACAACACGCGCGCGAGGCGGTCGGAGCTATGAAGCTGACAACTCGAGCTGCGAGCCGTCATAGACGACGTCGAGGGGCTCGAGGATCACCTGGCGCGCGCCCTCCTCGACCACGCCCGCGAGCAGCGCGCGATACCCGAGCCGCTGCGCTAGCGCGACGATCTCCTCGCCCTCGCCGGCGGCACAGTAGACCGCGAAGCCCGCGCCCATGTTGAATGTCGAGTAGGCGGCCTGCGCGTCGAGCGCGGCCTGCTCGGCGAGGAACGCGAGCACGGGCGGCACCGGCGGAAGCGCGGCGATGCGGTAGGTGAAGGACGCGCTCGGGCGCATCAGCTTCAGCAGGCCGTGGCCGGTGATGTGGCTGAGGTAGTGCACGGGCTCGCCGCGCGCGAGCAGCGCGGCGACGAGCGGCACGTACAGCAGCGAGGGCTCGAGCAGCGCCTCGCCGAAGGTCGTCTGCGCGCCGGGCAGCTTCGTCGCGTATCCCTCGGGCAGGCGCTCGGCGACCAGCCGCGCGAGCGAGGCGCCGTTGGCGTGCAGGCCGCTGGAGGCGAGCAGCACGATCTCATCGCCCGCGCGCGAGGTGCTCGCCGAGGATCGGCGTGCGGCCCTCTGGCAGCGCGCCGACGGCCGCACCGGCCAGCTCGATCTCGCGCGCGTCGAGCATGCCGGGCAGCGAGGGCGACTCGCCCCCTCCCCAGGTGCAGCGGGCGTCGGTGCAGGCGCGCCGCCAGCCCTCGAGCAGCGCCGTGGCGCGCTCCTGGTGCAGGTACCACTCCGAGGCGCCCGTGGCGAAGTAGGCGTTTACGACGAGCGGCAGCGCGCCCACGCAGCAGAGGTCGTTGACGATCGCAGCGACCGTGTCGTAGGCGACCTCGGCGAAGCGGTTGATCCCCTGGCGCTCGAGCACCGCGCGCGCGATCACCGACTTCGTGCCGAGCCCCTCGAGCACGAGCGCGAACGCGCGACCGGCGAGCTCGAAGACGAACGCGGGCTCCCCGCGTGAGGAGTCGAGCGCGCGCGCGCCGTGCGCCGTCAGCAGCGGCGATGTCGACAGCGCACCCGTGATCGCGAGCCGCTTGGCGGCGTCGAGCGCCTCGTAGTCCACGCCTGCGGAGCGGTAGCTGGCGCCCTCCGAGCTCATCCGCGATGATCCTATGCGCCAACTGGGCGAACGCCACCAAAGGGAGCGCGATGGACTTCGAGCCGAGCGAGCGCTGCATGGAATTCACCGAGCGCCTGGTCGCGTTCATGAACGAGCACGTCTACCCCGCGGAGTCGGTATACGAGCGCCAGCTGCGCGAGTCGGGCGACCCGCACTCACCAGCCGGCGGTGATGGAGGAGCTGAAGGCGCGCGCGCGCGAAGCGGGCCTCTGGAACATGTTCCTACCCGACGCCGAGCACGGCGCGGGTCTCTCCAACAGCGACTACGCGCCGCTCGCGGAGATCCTCGGGCCGCTCGCGGATCGCCTCGGAGGCGTGCAACTGCTCGGCGCCGGACACGGGCAACATGGAGGTGCTGCACCAGTTCGGCACGCCCGAGCAGAAGGAGCGCTGGCTGCTGCCGCTGCTCGACGGCGAGATCCGCTCGGCGTTCGGGATGACCGAGCCGGACGTCGCGAGCTCGGACGCGACGAACATCGCGCTGAGCATCGAGCGCGAGGGCGATGAATACGTGCTCAACGGGCGCAAGTGGTGGACCTCCAACGCCTACCACCCCAACTGCCGGATCCTGATCGTGATGGGCAAGACGAGCACGGACGGCCCGATCCACAAGCAGCAGAGCCAGATCCTCGTCCCGATCGACACGCCGGGCGTGACCGTGATGCGCAACCTGCAGGTGTTCGGCTACGACGACCACGAGGGCCACGCCGAAGTCGACTTCGCGGACGTGCGCGTGCCCGCCTCGAACCTGATCGCCGGCGAGGGCGACGGCTTCATGATCGCGCAGGCGCGGCTCGGACCGGGGCGCATCCACCACTGCATGCGCGCGATCGGCGCCGCCGAGCGGGCGCTCGAGGCGATGTGCGAGCGCGCGGTCTCGCGCGTCACCTTCGGCCAGCCGATCGCGACGCGCGGCAACATCCAGGACTGGATCGCGGAGTCGCGCATCGAAATCGAGATGGCGCGCCTGCTCACGCTGAAGGCCGCGTGGCTGATGGACACCGTCGGCAACCGCCAGGCGCGCACGGAGATCGCGGCGATCAAGGTGGCCGCACCGAACGTGGCGCTGAAGGTCCTCGACCGCGCGATCCAGGTCCACGGCGGCGGGGGCGTCTCGCAGGACTTCTCGCTCGCCTCCGCCTACGCGCACCTGCGCACGCTGCGCCTGGCCGACGGCCCCGACGAGGTCCACAAGCTCTCGATCGCGCGCCGCGAGCTCGCGCCCTACGTATCGCGCGAGCAGCCCGCGCCGGCCTAGCGCCCGCAGGGTGGCCGCGGCGGGGAGTGCGATGAGCGCTGAAGGAGAGGAGAGCGCGCTCGCTTATCGCGAGCGGGAGGCGCGCGTCGCGCCGGAGGGCCTGCTCGTGCTCCACCACGGCCGCGGCACCGACGAGCTCGACCTGCTCGGGCTCGCGGACGCGCTCGACCCGGAGGGCAGGCTGCAGGTGGTGAGCGCGCGAGCACCGCTGCAGCTGCCGGGTGCTCCCGGCTATCACTGGTACCTGGTCCCGCGCGTCGGCCATCCCGACCCCGAGACGTTCGAGTCCGCGCGCACGCGGCTTGCGCGCTTCCACGACGAGCTCTGGCGGCGCACGGGCATCGGCCCGGAGCGCACGGTGCTCGCGGGCTTCTCGATGGGAGCGGTGATGAGCTACGTGTTGTCGCTGAGCGCCGAGCGCCCGGCGCCGGCGGGAACGCTCGCCTTCTCGGGGTTCCTGCCGACGGTGACGGGCTGGCGCGGCGATCTCGCGAGCCGTCAGGGGCTCGGAGTGTTCATCGCGCACGGCCGGCGCGATCCCGTGATCGACGTGGCGTTCGCGCGCGAGGCCGAGCAGGTGCTGCGCGACGGCGGCCTAGAGGTCTCCTACCACGAGTTCGACGGCGGCCACCAGATCGACCCGGCCCACGTCGCGCTCGCGCACGCCTGGCTCGCGCGGCGGCTGCCTGCACGTGACTAGGAGAGCCCGCGGCGCGCCGGCGCCCAGGCGAGCGGATTAGCCGCGGCCCCGACGGGGTAGGAACTACCGCGTGGCAGGGGGGTTCACACGCCGGCAGATGCTCCGCTCGGGCGCTCGCCGCGGGCGCGCTCGCGGCCGTCGAGCCGCTCGTGGCGCCCTCGCGCGTGCTCGAGAAGGTGCTCGCGGCGCCGGCGGAATGCGGGACGCTCTCCTCGATCGAGCACGTCGTGATCTTCATCAACGAGAACCGCTCGTTCGACAGCTACTACGGCACCTACCGCGGGTGCGCGGCTTCCACGACCGCCGCGCGCCGCAGCTCCCCGACGGCAGCGGCAAATCGCGTCTTCTACCAGCCCTTCCCGGGGAGCGCCGGCGAACCGTACGGCGGCCACCTGCTGCCGTTCCACTTCGACACCTACAACGGCGGGGAGTGCGTGAACGACATCTCCCACGAGTGGGCGGCGATGCACGAATGCTGGAACGGCGGTGCGCTCGACGGCTTCGTCTCGACCCACCTCGCGACGAACGGGCTGCGCGACGGCCCCAACACGATGGGCTACTACGAACGCAAAGACCTCCCCTTCTTCCATGCGCTCGCGGACGCGTTCACGCTCTGCGACCACTACCACTGCTCGGTGCTCGGACCGACCGACCCGAACCGCCTGTACACGCTGACCGCGACGATCGACCCCGAAGGCAAGAACGGCGGGCCGTCGCTGCAGACGCTCGTGACCAACCGCGCGCAGCAGTACGGGAAGTTCACCTGGACGACCTACCCCGAGCAGCTGCAGGCGGCGGGGATCAGCTGGAAGATCTACTCCACGCCCGACGGCGACTTACGGCGACGACGTGCTGCCGTACTTCAAGGCCTACCAGATCAACCCGCAGCTCGCCGCGAACGCGTTCTCGCCGCAGTTCCCCAGCGACTTCCTCGCCGACTGCGCCTCCGGTCAGCTGCCGCAGGTGAGCTGGATCCTGTGCTCGCTGCTGCAGAGCGAGCACCCCCCGGCGCCGGTCACCTACGGCGAGGTCGCGCTCGCGCAGATCCTCGAAGCGCTCACCTCGAACACCGCGCTCTGGGAAAAGACCGCACTGTTCGCCACCTACGACGAGAACGGCGGCTTCTTCGACCACGTGCCGCCGCCCGTCGCGCCGCCCGGCACGCCCGGCGAGTACCTGACGGTGGAACCGCTGCCGGAAATCGCCGGGGGATTCCGCGGGCCGATCGGCCTCGGTTTCCGCGTGCCGATGCTCGTGATCTCGCCGTACTCGCGCGGCGGCTTCGTATGCATCCACACCTTCGACCACACCTCGCTGCTGCGCTTCTGCGAGACGCGCTTCGGCCCGGAGGTCCCGAACCTCAGCAAGTGGCGCCGGCACCACACCGGCGACCTTACGCAGGCGCTCAACCTGCGCGCCGCGCCGAACCCCTCGCTGCCGACGCTGCCGAAGCCCTCGCTGAGCGATCCGCGCGTCCTCGAAAGCGACTGCCCGACGCAGGCGCCCGACACCGGCAGCGCAGAATTCCCGTCGGTGAAGGGCTACCCGCTGCCCGCGCCACCGCAGGCGTTCCCGCCCCAGGAAGCGGCTCGCCGCCGCCACCCGAGCGGCTGCTAGCTCGCGTCGGCGCAGCCCTCGCCGCCGCAGCGCTGGCGCGGGCCAGCGCCAGCGCGTAAGGTTTCCCGGCGAAGGGCTGAGCTCACCAGGCAGGAGGGAAGCGCATGTCGGCAGGGGCGGTCGCTGGCGGGAAGACGCGGCGCATCCGGGTGCTGATCGTCGGCGCCGGCTTCGGCGGGGTCGCGGCTGCGATCGAGCTGCGCAGACACGGCTTCGAGGACGTGACGATCCTCGAGCGCGCGCCCGACCTCGGCGGCACCTGGTTCCACAACAGCTACCCCGGCTGCGCGTGCGACGTGCCGAGCCACCTCTACTCGTTCTCCTACGCGCAGCGGCGCGACTGGACGCGGCTGTGCTCGCCGCAGGCGGAGATCCACGACTACTTGCGCGACGTCGCGCGCGAGCACGGGATCGAGCCGTTGATCCGCACCAACACGACCGTCGCGAGCTGCCGCTGGGACGAGGACGCCGGGCGCTGGAGCGTGGACACGCGCGAGGGCTCAAGCTACGAGGCGGACGCGATCGTGCTCGCGACCGGCCAGCTCGACGAGCCGTCGATCCCCGACCTTCCGGGGGCGGGCGACTTCGCCGGCCATAGCTTCCACTCGGCGCGCTGGGACCACGACTACGACCTGCGCGGTATGCGCGTGGCCGTGATCGGCACGGGCGCGAGCGCGGTGCAGTTCGTGCCGAGGATCGCGCCGGTGTGCGCACGCCTGGAGGTCTTCCAGCGGACGGGCAACTGGTTCCTACCGCGCAAGAACCTCGTCTACCCGCGCGCGCTGAGGGCGCTGATCGAACGCGTCCCGGTGATCCAGCGCATGCGCCGGCGCTACATGTTCGAGTACACCGAAGGGCTGACGCTTTCGATCCGCCACCCGCGCACGGTGGGTCGGCTGCTGGCGGCTCGCTCGGCGCGCTTCATGCGCTCGCAGCTGAAGGATCCCGAGGTGCGCGCGAAGGCCTGGCCGCACTACGCCTTCGGCTGCAAGCGCGTGCTCTTCAGCTCCGACTTCCTGCCCGCTCTGCAGCAACCGCACGCGCGCCTGATCACGGAGCCGATCGAGGCGTTCGAGCCGGCCGGCGTGCGCACCGCCGACGGCGAGCTGCACGAGCTCGACTGCGTGATCTGGGCGACGGGCTTCAGGACGACCGAATTCGTGCGCGGCATCGAGGTCATCGGCGCCGGCGGCGTCAACCTGCACGAGCGCTGGGCGGGCGCGCCGCACGCGCACCTGGGCATGGTCGTGCCCCGTTCCCCAGCATGTTCCTTATGTACGGGCCGAACACGAACACCTCGGGCGGGTCGATCATCGTCTACCTGGAGGCGCAGGCCGGCTACATCCGCCAGGCGGTCGAGCAGCTGCGCGAGCGCGGCGCCGGCGGGATGCAGGTGCGCCCCGAGGTCGAGGCGGCAAGCGACCGCGCGCTGCAGGCGCGCTTTCAGGGCACCGCCTGGCTCGACTGCGACAGCCTGGTACCGCGACGAGCACGGCAGGATCGTCACCAACTGGCCCGGCTACATGCGCGACTACATCGACAAGACGCGCGTGCTCGACCCGCTCGAGTACGACTTCTCCGCGCAGCGCGAGCGCGTCGGCGCGGGCGCGCCGTGAGCGCCGGCGGCTACGACTACGTGATCGTCGGCGCCGGCTCCGCCGGTTGCGTGCTCGCCAACCGGCTCTCCGAGGACCCGTCGGTGCGCGTGCTGCTGCTCGAGGCCGGCGGCGGCGACCGCTCGATGAAGATCAAGATCCCGGCGGCGTTCCCCGAACAGTTCCACACGAAGCTCGACTGGGACTACGCAGACCGAGCCCGAGCCGCACGTGGACGGTCGCGAGCTGTACGTGCCACGTGGTCGCGCGCTCGGCGGATCGAGCTCGATGAACGCGATGCTCTACGTCCGCGGCAGGCCGCTCGACTACGACTCCTGGGAGGCGCAGGGCGCGCCCGGCTGGGGCTATCGCGACGTGCTGCCCTACTTCGTGCGCTCGGAGGACAACGTCCGCGGCGCCTCGGAGTACCACGGCGCCGGCGGCCCGCTGCGCGTCTGCGAGCAGCGCTCGCCGCGGCCGCTGTGACCGGCGCCTGATCGCCGCCAGCGAGTCGGCGGGGATCCCGCACATCGCCGACTACAACGGCCCCGAGCAGGACGGCGTCTCGATGTTCCAGGTCACCCAGCGCCGCGGCCAGCGCTTCAGCGCCGCCGACGCCTACCTGCGCCCCGCGCTCGCGCGCCCGAACCTCGAGGTGCGCACGAACGTCGACCGTGCTCGGCGTCGCGCTCGAGGGCGAGCGCGCGGCCGGCGTGCGCGTGCGCTCGCCGGCGCGGCGGCGAGGAGCTCGTGCGCGCCGAGCGCGAGGTGCTGCTGAGCGCTGGCGCGATCGGCTCGCCGCAGCTGCTGCTGCTCTCGGGCGTCGGCGCCCGCCGCGAGCTCGAGCAGGTCGGCGTCGAGGTCCGCCACGATCTCGCCGGCGTGGGTCGCAACCTCCAGGACCACCCGTTCGTGACGCTCCTCTGGGAGGTCTCCGACCAGGACACGCTCTACGGCGCGGAACAAGCCGCGTGCGCTCGCGGAGTGGCTGCTGCGCCGCTCGGGCAAGCTCAGCTCGACGGTTGCCGAGGTGGTGGCCTTCGTGCGCACGCGCGGCGGCCTGCCCGCCGCCGACATCCAGTTCCACATGGGCGCCGCATACTTCGAAGACCACGGCGCCGAGAAATACGACGGGCACTGCATGGTGATCGCGCCGGTGCTCGTGTCCCCGAGCGCGCGCGGGCGCGTGTGGCTGCGCTCCTCGGACCCGCTCGCCAAGCCGCGGATTCTCACCAACACGCTGTCCGAGCCGGAGGACGTGGAATCGATGATCGCGGGCATGCGCATGGCGCGCGAGATCGCCGCGCAGCAGCCTCTCGGCGAGATCGTGTTGAAGGAGCTGAAGCCCGGCGCCGGGACGGCCGAGCGCGAGGATCTCGAAGCGGACCTGCGCAGGCGGCTGATGCTCATCTACCACCCGGTCGGCACCGCCCGCATGAGCGACACCCACGAGCAGGCCGTGGTCGACTCGCAGCTGCGCGTGCATGGCCTGCAGGGCCTGCGCGTCGTGGACGCGTCGATCATGCCGCTGATCCCGGGCGGCAACACCAACGCGCCCACGATCATGATCGCCGAGCGCGCCGCGGACCTGATCACCGAGCGCGTGCGCCAGCCCGCCATGGCGGGCGCGTGAGCAACGAGGTCGCCGCCGCGTGACCATCCACATCAACCACCACCGCGAGGGCGAGGGCCCGCCGCTGGTGCTGCTGCACGGCGTCGGGCTGCACTGGCAGATCTGGCGCCCGGTGATCGGCCTGCTCGCGCGCGACTTCGACGTGATCGCCTGCGACAGCCCGGGCTTCGGCGCCTCGCCACCGCTGCCCGACGGGATGGCGCCGACGGTCACCTCCTACGCCGACGCGTTCGAGTGGTTCTTCGCCGAGCTCGGCCTCGAGCGCCCGCACGTCGCGGGCAACTCCATGGGCGGTGCGATCGCGCTCGAGCTTCTGCGCAGCCGCGCCGCGAGCTCCGCCTGCGCGATCTCGCCAGCCGGCTTCTGGACGGCCGCCGAGCGCCGCTACTGCCAGCTGTCGCTGCAGGGGCTGGGGCTCGTGCCAGCGGCCGCGCGCCCCGCGATGGAAGCGCTCGCGCGCAGCCGCGCCGGGCGCGTCGCGCTGCTCTCGCAGACCTTCGGCAAGCCCGCGCAGCTACCCGCCGAGGAGGTCATCTCGGTGATGCGCGACCTATGGGCCTCGCCCGCCTACATGCCTGCGCTGCAGGCCTTCTCGGACTACCGCTTCAGCGCGCCCGAGCAGCTGCGCGGCAGGACCGTCACGATCGCATGGGGCAAGCGTGACCGCCTGCTGCCCTACCGCCTGCAGGCGCCGCGGGCGCGCGCGATGCTGCCGTGGGCGACGCACGTCACGCTCGGCACTGGGCACGTCCCCTGCTACGACGACCCCGCCGCCGTCGCCGAGGTGATCCGCTCGTGCGCGCTTCGCGCGGTCCCCGCGGGCGCCCGCGCCGTCCACCCCTGAGGCGCCAGGCGACGGCCCGTCGCCGACGCTCCTCCCTCCCCTCCCTCCTCGGCGTCACCTTCGATCAGCCGGCTGCTCGCGCGAGCAGCGCCATCGCCGCGTTGCGCCCCGGGATGCCGCTCACGCCGCCGCCCCGGCGCGCGCCCGCGCCGCACAGCAGGATGCGCGGCTCGCTCGTCTCCACGCCCCAGGTGCCGACGTCCTCCTCGCGCTCGGCGAAGGGCCAGGAGAGGTCGCGATGGAAGATGTGCCCGCCCGGCATACGCAGCTCGCGCTCGATGTCGAGCGGCGTGCGCGCCTCCACGCACGGCTCGCCGTCGGGGGCGCGCAGCAGGCACTCCTCGATCGGCTCCGCGAGCACGCTGTCGAGTGAGCGCAGCGTCGCCGCGAGCGCCTGCGCGCGGGCTCCCTCGTTGTCCGCGGTGAACAGGCGCGCCGGCATGTGCAGCGCGAACACGGTCAGCGTGTGCGCGCCCGCCGCGCGCAGCTGTGGGCCGAGGATGCTCGCGTCGGTGAGCGAGTGGCAGTAGCACTCGCACGGCACCTGCTGCGGGATCGCGCCGGCGGCCGCCTGCTCGTAGGCGTGCTGCAGCTGCTCCGCGCTCTCGTTCACGTGAAAGGTGCCGGCGAACGCCCGCTCCCGCGCGATGCCGCGCTCGCGCAGCCGCGGCAGGCGTGCGAGCAGCATGTTCAGCTTCAGCTGCGAGCCCTCCGGCGGCACGGGGACCGCCTCCACGCCCTCGCGCTCGAGCCCGCCCGGCGTTCGGCCGCAGAGCCGGGCGAGCTCGGCGGGCGCGACGGCGCCGAGCACATTGCCTGCTCGCACGGCGCACTCGCCGCGGGCGCTCTCGAAGCGCACCTCCACGTGGTCGCGGTCCGGCTCCACCGCGAGGACCTCGGCGCCCGTCAGCAGCTCGGCACCGGCGCGGGAGGCGGCGCTCGCCAGCTCCGCCGCTAGCGTGCCCATGCCCCCGACGGGGACGAGCCAGTCGCCGCTGCAGCGCCCGATGACGTGGTAGAGAAAACAGCGGTTCTGGCGCAGCTCGGAGTCCGCGGCGGAGGCGAAGGTGCCGATCAACGCGTCCGTGAGCGCGACGCCGGCGAGCAGGCCGTCGGGAAGCGCTCCTCGGACGCAGACGTCGAGCGGCTCCTCGAAGAGCTGGCGCCAGACGGCGTCGTCGCCGATGCGCGCGCGCAGCCACGCGCGCGAGCGCAGCGGTTCGGTCAGCGTTGGGAAGACGGCGCGCGCGACCCTGCCCGTCATCTCGTAGAAGCGCTGCCAGCCGGCGAGCGCGCCCGCGCCCGCGACGGCCTCGAAGGATGCAGCCGTCGCGGCCGGATCGTCGTGGTCGACCAGCAGTCCGCGTGCGCCACCCACGCGCGGATCGGGCGTGTAGGAGGAGACGCGCCTGCGCGCGAGACGCAGCGCGAGACCGAGCTCTCCCACGATCAGCTGCGGCAGCAGGCTGATGAGGTAGGAGTAGCGCGACAGGTGCGCCTCGACGCCCGCGAACGGATCGGCCGAGACGCTCGCGCCGCCGAGCTGCTCGCACCGCTCGAGCCCTAGCACCGCCAGTCCCGCGCGCGCGAGATAGGTTGCTGCGACGAGGCCGTTGTGCCCAGCACCGATCACGACGGCGTCGTAGTACCCGGCTCGGCTTCCCGACGCGTCGCTGTAGGGGGGTTCGGCGGCCATGGGAGCTCCGTGGGAGCCTAAGCGGATACAACGATCTTCGTGCCGGCGCCAGAGCCATAGGGACGCGATCTGCGTATGTTTTCCAACGAACCGAAACCGAGTCTGAGAGGAGACGTCTGATGCGGATATCGAGAGTCGGGGTGGCGTGCCTGCTGGCGTTCGTTGCGGTCGCGGCGAGCAGTGTGAGCGCGGCCTCGGCCGCTCCGAGCGTGAAGGTGGTCGCGACGGGGCTCAACTCGCCCAAGCATCTCCTCTACAGCTCCCGCGGCGTGTACGTGGTCGAGTCAGGCACCGGCGGGCCCGAAGGGTCTGGGTGCGTGACCGGGCCGGCCACTGGGGGCCCAGGCACGGCGAAGTACTGCGCGGGCCTCACGGCCTCCGTGGCGCTGATCCACCGGGGGCAGACGAAGGTCGCCGCGGCGAACCTGCCGTCGGTGATCGAAGGCAAAGAAGGCGAGGCGGCGGGCCCGTCCGCCGTGACCGTCTCCAAAGGCGGCCGTCTGTCGATCCTCTACCAGGACAACCTCGTGAACCCCGACGGCAGCAACTCGCTGCCATCGCCCGCGAACTCCGTCGCCGGGACGTTCCAGATCTCGCCCGGCGTCGCGGCGAACATCGCGGCGTTCGACGCCCAGCATCCGCAGGCGGCGGCCACCCTGGGCGGTACCCCGGGCGAGACGGCCTACGACAGCGACCCGTACGACGTGATCCCCTATCGCGGCGGCTACGTGGTCGCAGATGCGGCCGCGAACGGGCTGCGGCGCATCAGCAAGAAGGGCAAGATCAGCATGCTCGCGCATTTCCCGACGCAGGCGGAGACGGTGCCAGCCGGGGTCTTCGGGCCGATGCCCGTCCCGGTCGACGCACAGGCGGTGCCCACCTCGGTGGCGCTTGGGCGCGACGGCGCCCTCTACGTGGGCCTGCTGCGCGGCGTCCCGAGCGAACCCGGAAGTTCTGAGATCTATCGCGTCGTGCCCGGTCACGCGCCCACCGTGTGGGCCAAGGGTCTGACCGCGGTGACGGCGATCGCATTCGACCGCAAGGGGCGACTGCTCGCGACCGAGTTGAGCACGGGCGGCCTACTGGCCGCCCCGAAGGTCCCGGGCGCGCTCGTGCGCGTCAGCGCGAACGGCAAGAGGGTCACCGTGCTGGCGGTGAGCGGCCTCACCGAACCGACCGGCGTCGCGGTCGCTCCGAGCGGCGCGGTGTACGTGGCAAACCACGGCACCAGCGCTGGCAGCGCGACCCCGAGCGGCGAAGTGCTCCAGATCAGCGGCCTCGGCTAGCGCACGGCGAAGCACCAGCTGCCGTGAGAGCACCGCGCGCCCGCCATCAGCGGCGGGCGCGCGCTGCCGCCGCCGGCACCCCAAGCGTCACGCAGGCTGCTTCAGCGCCTGCAGGGTGTAGCTGTGCGCGAGCCGCGACGGGCGGTCGGCGAGGCGGAACTCGCCGCTGTCGAGCTTCTCCATACGCCCCGGAAGCGCATCCCACGGCACGCTTTCGTGCTCGACGAGGCCCGTGATGCACAGGCCGTGGCGCAGCAGCGCGCTGACGACCTCGCCGAGGCCGTGGTTCCAGTTGTGCGTCGTGTTGTGCTCGAAGCTCACCTGCGTCTGCACGTAGGTGCCGCCCTCCGTCCACACGAGCGGCTGCTCGACCTCGAAGTAGGGGTAGTCCGCCACCAGCAGGCCGTCGGCGCGCGTCTCGTCGATCGCCCACAGCATCGGGTGGCCCTCGCGGATGAACAGGCGCCCGCCCGGCACGAGCAGGCGCGCCACCACGGACGCCCAGCGGTCGATGTCCGGCAGCCAGCAGAGGGCGCCGATGCCCGTGTACACGAGCTCGAAGCGCTCTTCGCCGAGGGCCTCGACAGCGTCGTAGAGCTCTGCCTGCACGTACTCGATCTGCGCGCCCGTCTGCTCCGCCAGCCGCCGCGCCTGCTCGAGCGCGGCCGCGGAGAAGTCGAGCCCGCTCATGCTCGCCCCGAGGCGCGCGAGCGAGAGCGTGTCGGTGCCGATGTGGCATTGCAGGTGCACTCCCTGCAGGCCGCTGACGTCGCCCAACAGCGGCAGGTCGAAGCGCACTACGCCGCTCAGAAAAGCGGGATCCTCGAGGAAGCGCTCGACCGCGTAGTCGGGCGAGGCGACGTGCGCCGGGACGCGCTCGTCCCAGCTCGCGCGGTTGAGCCTCAGGTGCTCCTGCTCGGGCACTTGGTCCCCCTCCGGCCGGCGCTGCGCGTACGCCTCTAGGAGGCCTCGTCCACGAGCACGCGCCCGACGCTGTCGGCTACGCACACCGGCTTCTCGACGCCGTCCGCCTCCACCGTGACGCGTGTCACGACCTGATGCCAGCCGCCGCCGATCTCCGAGACCTCGACGATCTCCGTGAAGCAGCGAAGACGCGAGCCGACCACGACGGGCGCCGGGAAGCGCACCTTGTTCCAGCCGTAGTTCACGCCCAGCTTGAAGGCGTCTCCCCACGAGCTCAGCTCTTTGCGCAGGCCGTCGATCAGCGACAGCGTGAGGTTGCCGTGCGCGATCGTCGTGCCGAAGGGGCTTTCGCGTTGAGCACGCTCGACATCGGTGTGGATCCACTGGTCATCGCCCGAGAGCCGCGCGAACTCGTCGATCATCTCCTGCGTGACCTCCCGCCACGCGCTCGGGCCGACCACCTGACCTTGCAGGGCCCGCATGTCCTCGATCCCGTGCACCTCCGCCCTGGGTGTGCTCGCCGTAAGCGCCATCGCATGCTCTCCTTTGTCGGCTTGTGCGGCCATGCTATTGGCCCGCAGCCGACGCGCGCGGCATGATTTGCTTGCAGCTCGCGATGGACCGAGCAACCGTACTTCGCGCATTCGACGAGCAGGTGCGCCGCCACGCGGAGCCCGACACACCCGAGGAGGTGGTCGAGCTCGACGAGCGCGCACTACGGCGCATATCGCCCGCGGGCGGCTGGACGGGCATCACCTGGAGCCGCCTCGAGCAGGCGAGCGCGGACGCCGTCATCGACGAGCAGATCGAGCGCTTCTGCGCGTTCGCACGCGACTGGGAGTGGAAGCACTACTCATACGACGAGCCCGCGGACCTGCCGCGGCGCCTGCTCGAGCGCGGCTTCAGCGCTGAACCTCCGGAGGCGCTGCTGTTCGCCGAGATCGACGCGCTCGAGCTGGACCCCACGCCGCCCGCGGGCGTCGAGCTCGTCGAGGTGCGCGACGCGCGCGACGTCGCCGCGCTCGTCGAGGTCCACGACGCGGTCTTCGGCGAGGACAACTCCGAGCTCGGGCGCACGCTCCTGAGCGCGCTCGCGCGCACCCCCGCGACGGCCCGCGGCTACGTAGCCCTCGCTGCCGGCAAACCCGTCTCCGCGGCGCGCGTCGAGCTCTACCGCGACAGCGAATTCGCGAGCCTGTGGGGCGGCGCGACCTTGCTCCAGTGGCGCAAACGCGGCATCTACCGCGCCCTCGTGGCCGCCCGTGCTGCATTCGCGCGCTCCCGCGGAGCGCGCTACCTGCAGGTGGACGCGCTGCCAACCAGCCAGCCCACGCTCGAGCGGCTGGGATTCGTGCGGCTGGCGACCACCACGCCCTACAGGTACCGCGCGGGCGCCGCCTAGCGCAGCGCGCGTCGGATCAGGAGCGCCGCCGCCAGCCCCGCGAGCACGCCGGCGCTCAGGCTGACCTCGCGCCAGTCCGCGCGCTCGCCGAGCACGCACCCGCTGGCGCGGGCCGAGAGCACCGAGCCGAGCGAGCCCGCCGACAGCAGCGATCCGATCGAGCCCGCGGAGGCGACCGAGAAGGCCGAGCCCACCGAGCCGATCGAGCCGATCGAGAGCACCGAGCCGACGGACGCGATCGACAGCACCGAGCCGTCGCTGGCGATCGAGAGGAAGGATTCGCGTGAGAGCGGTGAGAGGTCCACGAGCGCGCCTTGAGCCTGCGGGGCGGAGCCTACGCGCCGCGCGAGCAGCGCGCACGCGCGCGCGTGGAGTCTGTTATCCCTTGCGGACGCGTCCGCGCGCGTCGCGGATCGCGGCGGTGCGGCTCCCGGAGGAGTCATGGAGGCAGGCAACAGGCACGGACGGAGGGCGGGCGGGCGTCGGCGCGCGCTCTCGCTGGTGCTCATCCTCGCCGCGACGCTGATCCTCGGCGCGGCGGCGGCGACCGGCAGGCAGGGGCTCGCGCGCATCGGCGGAGCGCCCCGGCTCCCGCGCGGCGCGCTCGAGCTGGGCGCGGCGGCCCCCTCGACCCCGGTCTCCGGCGAGCTCGTGCTGCGCCCTCGCGAGGAGGCCGGGCTGGAACGTTTCATCGAAGGCGCCACGACCAAGGGCTCGCCGTCGTTCGGCCACTACCTGCCGAGGGGACGGTTCGCGGCGCGCTTCGGGCCCGCCAGCACGACGGTAGCCGCCGTCCGCGCCGAGCTCGCCGGCGCGGGGCTGCGCGTGCAGACCTCGGTCGCCGAGCCGCTGCTCGTGCGCTTCACCGGCTCCGCCGCCGAGGTCGACCGCGCGTTCGCCACGAGCGTGCGCTCGGTCAGGCTCCCCGACGGGGGGCTCGCGCGCGCGACGAGCTCCGCGCCAGCGCTGCCCACCCAGCTCGCTGGTTCGGTCGCGGCCATCCTCGGGCTCGACGACCTGCACGCCGCGCACGGCCTGCGCGTTCACCGTGTCGCCGCTGACGCCTCGCGTTTCCCCGCCGCGAGGAGCGCCCCGTTCGCCCACCCCCCCGGCTCGCCCCGCGGATGCGCCGCCGCGCGCGCCGCAGCGAGCGAACTCGGGGGTCTCACCGACGACCAGATCGCCTACGCCTACGGCGCCTTCGGTCTCTACTCGCTCGGCGACACCGGCGCGGGTGTTCACGTCGGCGTCTTCGAGGAGGAACCCTTCTCGAGCGCCGACCTGCTGCATTTCGACAGCTGCTATTTCGGCGGGAAGCGCGCCAAGGCGATGGGGGAACGTCTGCACGTGGTCGCGCTCGAAGGCGGGATCCCGCAGGGGCCCGGGTCCTATGGTGAGGCGCTGCTGGACGTCGAGGACGTCTCAGGGATGGCGCCGGGCGCGAACATCGACGTCTACGAGAACGCCGAATCGCCCGGCGGGGAAGTCGCGGAGATCGCGGCGATGGTCGCTGAAGATCGCGACCAGATCATCACCTCGAGCTACGGGCAGCCGTGCGAGCAGGAGGAGCAGGAAGGTCAGCCGGGCACGCAGCAGGCGCTCGACTTCCTCTTCCAGCAGGGAGCCGCACAGGGGCAGACCTTCCTCGGAGCGGCCGGCGACAACGGCAGCGACAGCTGCGAAGAAGCCCACCGCGAAGCCACGCCCCAGCCCGGGCAGAACCCCGTCTCGGCCGGCGAAATCGCGAGCCAGCCCTACGTCCTCGGGGTCGGCGGCACGACGATCACCGACGCCGCGCAGCCCGTGCAGGAGCACGTCTGGAACGACGGCTCGACGGGCGGCGCCGGGGGCGGCGGGATCTCGCAGTCCTTCGCGATGCCGAGTTGGCAGCGCGATGCCTCCGTCCCAGGGATCGACCTCCCGGGCAGCGAAGACTACGCGAACGCTGCCAGCGTGGAGCAGCGATTCGGCTACCCCACGGGCTTCTGCGGGGACACGCTGCAAAGCGGCCTCGGCACGCCCTGCAGACTCGAGCCGGACGTCTCCGCGCAGTCCGACGAGTACACCGGCGCCGTCACGGTGTACAGCGAACAGTATCGGGGGAAGGCGAAGAATCCTCGCCGACCGGCTGGCTCACCTCCGGCGGCACCTCGTCGGGGACGCCGATCTGGGCGGGCCTGCTCGCGCTCGCCGACGCCTCCCCCACATGCCGCGCGAACCCCGCCACGTCCTCCGGCGTCGGCTTCATCCTGCCGCTGCTCTACGGCATCGCCGCAAACGCCTCCTCCTACGCGGCCTCCTTCAACGACATCACCGAAGGCAACAACGACCAGTACGGGCTCGATGCCGGCAAGGTCTTCCCTGCCCGCCCCGGCTTCGACCTGGCCTCGGGTCTCGGCTCGCCGCGCCTGAGCGGACCCGGCGGCTCCGCGGGGCTCGCCTACTACCTGTGCAGCTACGCCGCGCAGAGCACGCGCCCGGTGATCACCGCGATCTCCCCCCACAGCGGCGCCACCGCCGGGGGAGAGAGCGTGACGATCTCGGGGAGCGACCTGGAAGACGTGGCGGGCGTGCAGGTCGGCACCTGGCTGGCCCCAGCGAGCGCCTTCCACGTCTCGGGCCCGACATCGCTGAAGCTGCAGCTGCCGCCGGCGCGCGACACGCTGCCCGCGCGCTCGCCCGCTCCGCAGGACGGCGCGGGGCCCGTCCAGGTCCTCGTGACGCTGAAGGACGGGCAGTCGAGCGCGAGCGGGCCCGCATCCACCTTCCACTACCTCGACACGAGCCCGAAAGGCACCGTCCCGAGCCTCACCGGCATCGTGCCCACCGGCGGCAGCGAGAGCGCCCCCACGCCGGTCACGCTGCTCGGCTCGGGCTTTCAGGGCGCGAGCAGCGTGAGCTTCGGGGGCGTCAGCGCGACGAGCTTGAAGGTCGTGAGCGACGCGGAGATCGTCGTCAACCCGCCCGCCTACTCGGCTCACAGCGCATGCGCGCCGCTGCCCTCCTCCGGGGTGTACGCCGGTGAGGGCCCCGGCAACGACATCTGCCAGGTCGAGGTCGTCGTTCACGGCGCCGCGGGCGCCAGCGCGACCGCCAAGATCCTGGCGCCGCTCGAGGGCACGCAGACCTTCGAGCAGGACGGCGCGCCCGTTCCGCCTCCCGGCTGCGGCTGCGAGGTCTACCCGGCGCCCAGCGAGTACGACTACGTGCCCGCCCCCCAGATCAGCTCGGTCTCGACCTCGCGGGGAGCGAGCGCGCTCGCGAGCGAGCAGGGCGGCACGCTCGTCACGATCCACGGCAGCGGACTCGGGCGCTTCACCTACGACTACGCGAGCTTCGGTGAAGCGCAGCTCGAATCCTCGATCGACTCGAGCGCCCCCGCATACATCAGCGGGACCGAGATCCGGATCGAAGCACCGGCGTTGAGAGGCGGCGAAGAAGAACCGACGCTCGAACCGCAGAGCCTGCCGCTGTCGGTGCGCACGCTCGCCGGCAGCTCGCCGCCGAGCAGCGTCGAGTACGCCGGTGTGCCGCGCGTCACAGCGGTGCTCGATGCGCACGGCGGCCCGCGGCTGAACGGACTCAGCGGAGCCGCCGACACCGGCGGCACCGCGATCGAGCTGAAGGGCAAGGGGCTCGCCGGCCAGGTCGAGCTCGTGCGCTTCGACGGCGAAGAAGGTTTCTCCGAAGGCACGCAGTACTCGCTCACCGAAGAAGGCGAGGGCCGCCTGGCCGCCGACACCGTCGCGGAGAACCCCGCGCTCGTGCAGGTGCAGGCGTGTACCGTCAGCGGCTGCAGCACCGCCACTGCGCCCGACGAGCTCTACCTCTACCCGCCGGGGCAGCCCGCCGTGCAAGCGCTCTCCCCGTCCTCCGGCGCGTCCTCGGGAGGCACCAGGGTGCTGATCCGCGGCGCGAACCTGGACTGCCCCCTCGCGGTGAGCTTCGGCCGCAGGGAAGCGAGGTCCTTCGCCGCGACGCAGCCGGGCCCCTGTGACCTGCCGGGGGGGAGCGTCGAAGCCGTCTCACCCGCCGCCCCCAAGGGCACCGAAGTCCCCGTCACGGTCACGACCTGGGAGAGCTACTTCACCGGCAGCGGCGACGCCCCCTCGAGCGCGCTCTTCCGCTACAGATAGGCGCCGCTCAGGGGCCCACGCGCTTACACGCGCGCGGGCGCCCTCGCGCGCGGCGTGCTCGCGCGTGCGTCGCCCGGACGGAAGCGCGGCAGCTCGATCTCGATCCGCGCGCCGCCGAGCTCGGAGTCGAGCGCGCGGACGCGCCCGCCGTGCGCCGCGACGATCGCGGCCACGATCGCGAGCCCGAGCCCCGTCCCGCCCGAGGCTCTGTCGCGAGCCTTGTCGATCCTGTGGAAGCGCTCGAAAACGCGCTCGCGCTCGCCGGCCGGTATACCCGGACCGTTGTCCTCGAGGGCGAAGCGCACGACGCCGCCGCCCAGGAGCTCCACCTGCAGCCGCACCCTGCCGCGCCCCGGCGAGGTGTGCGCGATCGCGTTGCCCAGCAGGTTGCGCAGCGCCTGCGCGAGCCTGTCGGGGTCTGCCATGAGCACCCCGGGCGGCGGCTCGACCAGCTCGAAGCGGCGATCGTGCGGGAGCGTGGAGGTCTGCCACAGGTCCTCGATGAAGGGCCCGAGCTCGATCGGCTCGACCCTCAGGAACTGCGACTGCTCGGACTTGGCGAGCAGCAGCAGGTCGTCCACGAGCCGGCTGATGCGGGTGATCTCCTCCTGGACGAGGTGCTCGACCCTGCGGATCTCCTCGAGCGACACCGAGTCGCTGGAGGACAGCACTTCGAGCTGCCCGCGGATCACGGTCAACGGCGTCCTCAGCTCGTGCGAGGCATCCGCGACGAACGCTCGCTGGCCGGCGAAAGCCTCGGTGAGGCGGTCGAGCATGTGGTTGAAGGCGTCCGCGAGCACGCGCACCTCCTTGCTGTCCGCGGCGCCCGCGTGGATGCGCGGCGCTAGGTCGCCGGCGTCGACGCGGGCGGCAACGGCGGCCATCCGCCGCAGCGGCAGCGAGACGCGCGTCCCGATCAGGTAGGAGCCGAGCAGCGCCCCCGCGAGCGCGAGCAGTCCGCCGATGATGAACGCACTCGCGACGCCGTGCTGGGCGCGCACGACGGCGGCGACGGGCTCGCCGACCCCGATCGTCACTCCGCGCGCGGGACCGAGGGCGACGCGCTGCTTGTAGACGCGCAGGCTGCCGATGTCGGGCACCGACAGCGTGGAGTAGCCACCGTGAACGGCGAGCAGTCGCGTCGACAGGAGGTTCTCCTGATCCTGTTCTGAGGCCGACTCGTCGTCGTCGGGTACGGCTCCCTGGAACAGGTCGGGGCTGTTGGTCGGCGTTTCCTGCCCCGGGATGACGGCGAACAGGAGCGTCGAGCTCTCGCCGAAGGCCTGGCCGTGCACGTAGCGGCGCGCGGCGCGCGTGATCTGGACGGCGCCGTGAGCGCCGGCGAGCGAGAGGCTGTGGGCGAACTCGCTGGCATCGCCGGCGAGCTCGTGGTCGATCTCGCGGCGGACCGCTGTTCCCGTGTCCTGGTAGACGGCGAGGAACGCGAGCCCGAGACAGACGAGCAGAACCGCGGCGACCCAGCCCGCAAGCCGCCAGCGCAGGCCAAGCGCCATGAGTCGCGCCCTGGCCCCCCGCATCGGTCCCTCAGCCTCGGCCTTCGTAGACCGCGAAGAAGTCGCGGTCCTCGGGCGTCAGGTAACGCAGCGGAGAGCGTTCCATGCCGCTCAGGAGGTTCGACGGCCGCGCGCCGCCGGGCCGGGCGTAGGTGATGAAACTCGTCCAGTAGGAGTTGATGTCGAGCTCCATCGCGCGCACGGCGCCGGCGCGGATGAGCACGTGGGCGAGGCTCCCGACGGTCTGGTAGTCGGCGGCGGCGTAGATCAGGTTGCCGCGGCGGTCGATGCCGATCCCCGAACGCCAGACCTGGATCGCGTTTCCGAGCGTCGCACCCCATTCCGGGCCGCTGCTCAGACGCGGGCTCGGTCTGCCGCCAGCGACGATCAGCGGCAGGTTCTGGCGCGCGAACACCACGTCCGCGGGGACGCGCGCGCCGCCGTGCCATTCCATCACGTCGTAGCGGCCGTCGCTGTAGCGCACGAAGGTGGCCTGGCCGTCGCGCATCGGCGAGTAGGTGTGCCCGTGCAGCGCCCATCCGCCTTTGTCGTCGGCGATCTTGAAGCCGCTGTTGAAGGTCGCGAGCAGCCGCCGGCGCAGGCTCGAGGGAACCTCGAGCGGTCCTCTAGCGGGAAGTTCGATCGAGGGCTCGAGCCGGCCGGCGTACAGCGAGATGTCGGTCTTGGAGGTGTTGATCCAGGCGACGCCGGCGACCAGGCGCGGGTATTCGGCGGGGTCGCTGCGAAAGCTCGTCACCAGCAGCGGCGGGTCGCTGCGGCTCTCGGAGGCGCGGGTGCGATCCCAGACCCCCTCGCCGGGAAGCGCCGGCTCCACGAGCGGGCGGATCGCCGCGGGACGATCGATCACAGCCGCGCGCCGCGCGCCAGCTGCTCCGCCAGAGCCGACGCCCACCCGGGGCAGCGCGGCAAGCGCGGGCCCGCCCTTCGAGGGCGCGTTCAGGCTGTAGTAGATCGACTCGACCTTGTCGACCAGCGACGACGCGCCGTGTTCGCGCAGCCACTCCACCGAGCGGATGCTGAAGCTCGAGTTGGACGGTTCGAGCATCGTCTTCGTGAAGGAGACGAGCGTCGGAACGAGGACGAGCACCGCAGCTGCGACGAGGACGCGTCGCAGCCTCGGCGCGCCTGCCGATCCTCGGGGCGCCTGCTGCTCGAACCGCTCCCGCTGAGGGACGCGGTGCTGAACTGCCACGCAAAGATCGTAGGAGAGGACTGCTCGCGCGCCTCCCGGCAGCGCCCCCGCCTAAGAGGATTTTCATCTCGTTCGCACGATGTCTGCCGCCGCGTCACCTAGATTCGGGTCGATGCCTCGCGAGTCGGTGCGAATCCCCGCGGGAGATCTCGGGGTGGGCGACCTCCCCCTCGCCGAGCACCCCCCGCCCAGGCGCACGGTCGCGCCACCTCGCGGTGGTGCTCAGCGCCTGGCGCTTTCTGGGCGCGCGCTACTCGCTGCCTGCAGACCGCGACAGTGGATCAAGAACCTGCTCGTGGTCGCGGCGCCCGGCGCCGCTGGCGTGCTCACGAAGACCGATGTCTTCGGGAAGGTGGCGCTCACCTTCGCCTGCTTCTGCATGCTGAGCAGCGCCACCTACCTCCTGAACGACATCCACGACCTCGAGGAGGACCGAGCGCACCCGCGAAAGCGCTTGCGCCCGCTGGCGAGCGGCTCTATCACGCGGGCGCAGGCGATCGCCGCCGCGGTGCTGCTCGCGCTCGGCGGGCTGGGGCTCGCGTTCGCGGTTCGCCCGGCGCTGGGCGCGGTCGCCGGGGGCTACCTGGTGCTGACGCTCGGCTACACCTTCTGGCTGCGCGAGGTCGCTGTCGCCGACATCGCCGCGGTAGCCGGCGGCTTCGTGATCAGGGCGCTCGCGGGCGGCGTCGCGACGGCGATACCGGTCTCGCGATGGTTTCTCGTCGTGACCTCCTTCGGCGCGCTATTCCTCGTGGCGGGCAAGCGCTACGCGGAGCTGCGCGAGAGCAGCGCGTCGCCCGCCCGTGGACGCGGCTCACTGAGAAGCTACTCGGCGAACTTCCTGCGCTTCGTGCTCACGCTGTCGGCCACCGTCACGATCACCGCCTACTGTCTGTGGGCGCTGCAGAAGTCACACCATGGAAGACTCTCCTGGTATGAGCTCACCGTCGTGCCGGTGCTGCTCTGGCTGCTCCGCTATGCGCTGCTGCTCGACCAGGGACACGGCGAGGCGCCCGAGGAGCTCGTCGGTAAGGACCGCTTCCTGCTCGCTATGAGCGGCGCGTGGCTTGCCCTCTTCCTCTGCGGTGTCTATGTCGCTGGCTGAGCGGGCCTCGGCGCCGGCACAGGGAGCCAGGCCGTCCCGCGCCGCGATGCTCAGCGGGTGGGGCAGAACCGCTCCCTCGCGCGCGACGCTGGTGGCTCCCCGCAGCGCCGAGGAGGTCGCCGAAGCGTTGGCCGGGCCCGCGGCCAGCCGCGGGGTGATCGCGCGCGGCGCCGGGCGCAGCTACGGCGATGCCGCCCAGAACGACGGCGGGCTCGTGCTCGATCTGCGCGGGCTCGACGGCCCCAGCGAGCTCGACGCCGACACGGCGCTGGTGCGCGTGGGCGCGGGCACGACGCTCGCGCGCGTGCTGCTCGAGCTCGCAGAGCGCGGGCTCACGCTCCCCGTGGTCCCCGGCACCCGTCACGTCACCGTAGGGGGCGCGATCGCAAGCGACGTCCACGGCAAGAACCACCCGCGGGAGGGAAGCTTCGCGCACCATCTCGAGTCGTTGCTGCTATGCACGCCGGAGGGGGAGCTGCTGCGGCTCTCGCCCGAGCAGTCACCGGAGCTGTTCTACGCGACGGTCGGCGGCATGGGGTTGACCGGGATCATCCTCGAGGCGACGCTCCGCGTGAGGCCGATGCCGGCGTCGTGTGTGCGCGCGCACGTCGACCGTAGGCGGACGCTCGCGGAGGCGATCGCGCTGATGGTACGGCCCGGAGAACACACCCACGCGATCGCGTGGCTCGATCTCCTCAGCCGCGGCCCGCGCTTCGGCCGCGCGGTAGTGACGCGCTCCTACGACGCCCGCGAGTCCGACCTCGACGACGCCCGCGCCCCTGAGGCCGGCGTGCGCCCACGCCCGCCGTTCCGCAACGGCCCGCTGGCGAGCGTGCCGAGCTGGTTCCCCGGGGGAGCGCTGCGACCCGCGACGGTCGGGGCGTTCAACGCATGGCATTGGCACACCGCCGCCCGCGCCCGCGGGGAGACGACACTGAGCATGAGCGCGAACCTGTTCCCGCTGGACACGCTCGGGGAGTGGAATCGCCTGTATGGCCGCGAAGGCCTGCTGCAGTACCAATTCGCGCTGCCGCTGGGCAAGGAGGAGGAGCTGATCAGCGTCATCGAGCAGCTCGGCCGCTCACGCCTGCCCATGTACCTGGCCGTGCTGAAGCGCTTCGGCAGCCCCTCCGGCGGACTGCTGTCGTTCCCTATCGAGGGCTGGACGATGGCGATCGACTTCCCCGCGGGAGCCCCCGGCATTCGCCCCGAGCTCGATCGCCTCGATGAACGCGTGGCGGCCGCGGGCGGCAGGATCTACCTGGCCAAGGACGCGCGCGCACGCGCGTCGATCCTCAGGGTCATGTATCCGGAGCTGGCACGCTTTCTGAGCGTCCGCAGCCAGATCGATCCCGAGCAGAAGCTGCGCTCGGACCTTGGCCGACGACTCGAGCTGTGCCGATCATGAAGGTGCTCGTCCTCGGCGGGACTTCGGAGATCGCCGAGGCGATCGTGCGGCAGCTCGCCGCCCGCGAGAGCTGCGAGGCACTGCTCGCGGGCCGTGACGAGGTCGCCCTGCACGAACGCGCCGAGAGCCTGAAGCAGGACGGATGCGCGTCCGTGCACACGCTGGCGCTGGAGGCGCGAGCGATGGACAAGCACACGGCGATGCTGCAGCAGGCGTTCGCGCTGCTCGGCGATGTCGACCTGGTGATCCTGGCGGTGGGCGTGCTCGGCGACCGCGAGGTGCCTCTGCAGGACATCCCGGCTGCGCTCGAGGTGCTCGAGGTGAACTTTCTCGGCAGCGGATCGCTGCTGCTTCACTGCGCGCAGGCTCTCAGCAAGCAGGGCCACGGCACGATCATCGTGCTCTCGTCCGTCGCCGCCGAGCGACCGCGCGCGTCGAACATCGTCTACTGCGCGTCGAAGGCGGGCCTCGACTCGCTGGCGCAGGGCCTCGCCGATGCCCTCCACGGCAGCGGCGTTAAGATCCTCGTGGTGCGTCCCGGGTTCGTGAGGACGCGCATGACGAAGGGCCTGCCGGTCCCACCGCTCTCCACCACTAGCGATGCCGTGGCGAAGGCGACGCTGCGAGGTCTCGAGAAGGGCAGCCAGACCGTATGGGCCCCACCCGTGCTGCGCTTCGTGATGGCCCTGCTAGGACTGCTGCCGCGAGCACTGTTCAGACGGCTCCCGCTATGAGCGCTCATTCACCGATCGACCCGTTCATGCCCGGCGATGAGGAGCAACTGCTCGTGCCGCCCTCGGTCAAGCGCCGCCGGGCGCAGGCGCTGCGGGTCAGGCGCCGCCGACTGCTCGTAGCGGATGTCGGGCTCGGCGCGCTGCTCGCGTTGATCGGCCTCGTGGCGGCGCCCGGACTCGCCGTACTCGGGATCGCCGCGCTGCTCGTGCTGATCGGCTGTGCGATCTCGCTCGCGTACGGGCCGCTGCGCCGGCGCGCGCGCCGCAGGCAGCTCGCGGCGCGCAAGCGCAGCTGAGCGCTCGCGCCCGCGAGTGCGGGCGCGACCTGAAGCTGCCGGCGTTCAGTGCCCGCGGCCGCCGAGCCGGTATCCGACTCCGCGCACGGTGTGGATCGGCGCAGGATCCTCGGGGCGGCCGAGCTTGCGGCGCAGATAGCCGACGTAGACATCGACGACGTTCGTCGCCGGGTCGTGCTGGTAGCCCCACACGGCGCTCAGGATCTCCGCGCGCGTGAGCACGCGGCCGGCGTGGCGCAGCAGCAGCGCGAGTAGCTCGAACTCGGTCACCGACAGCGCGACCGGCTCGCCGCCGCGGTGCACTTTGCGCGTCAACAGGTCGGCCTCGATCCCCTCGGCCGACAGTTTCGTCGTGGACGCCTGCGCGAACACGCGCAGCTGCGCACGGATGCGCGCGATCGAGCTCGGCCATCGAGAACGGCTTCACGAGGTAGTCGACCGCGCCGGCCTCGAGGCCCGCGACGCGATCCTCGATCTCTCCTCGCGCCGTCAGCACGAGCACCGGCAGCGTCGGCCTGGCGCTGTGCAGCGAGTCGAGGATCTCGAGCCCGGTTGCGACCGGGCAGCATCAGGTCGAGCACGACCGCGTCGAAGCTGCCCCCTCAGCGCGAGTCGTTCGCCCTCGAGCCCGTCTCCGGCGCTCGAGACCTCGAAGCCCTGGCGTTCGAGGCCGCGGCGCACGAAGTCGACGATGCCGGGCTCATCCTCGACGACGAGAATCCGTGGCTTGTGCTCCGCCTGGGAGCTCTGCGAGCCGAGCGCCGCGCCGGTCAGTAGCCCGTCAGCCTCTGGCATCGCGCAAAGGATACGCGGGTGGTGCACGCCCAATGTTCCCGTGAGGTTTCTCACGACGCCGTAAGCGGACGCTTAGCAGTCGCTCGCAGACTCGGGTTGACGTGGCCACACGACAGCGGACTCCCGACGCGCAGACCCCGACCCACGCATCGTCAGCAGGCTCTTCGCAGGCGGTACGAGCGGCAACGAGCTGCTCACGTCGGTCACGGGCGCTGTGCTGATCGCGCTGCTGGCGGTGATCGGCATCACCATCCTGCAGCCTGCGCTCGTTGCTCTGGGTGCACCTGTTCGTCGGTCTGGTCCTGCTCGGGCCGCTGACGCTGAAGCTGGGAGCACCGGCTACCGCTTCGCGCGCTACTACACACGCGATCCGCGTATGTCCGCAAGGGTGCGCCGCCGACGACGCTGCGGCGATCGCCCCGATCGTGGTGTTCACGACAGTCATCGTGTTGGCCAGCGGCGTGGCGCTGTTGATCGGCGGCCCGCAGTCGCGCGGAACCTTCCTGCCGATCCACAAGGCCAGCTTCTTCGTCTGGCCGTCTTCACCTCGGTTCACGTTCTTGGCCACCTGCCCGAGCTCGCTCGCGGCATGCGCGAGGAATACGGTGGACAGGCGCACCTTGGCGAGGCGCAGCGGGGCCGGGCGGGACGGTCGCTTGCGCTCGCCAGCGCGCTCACGCTCGGGGCGGTGACGGCGGTCCTGTGCGCACCCGCCTTCGGCGCGTGGGTGAACGCGCCGCTTCACCACTGACGCACGGCGCTCAGGCGAGCGTCGGCAGCCCGCGCAGGTCGGGCTCGATCCAGTCGTTGCGCGCGCTCTCACTCCAAAGCAGCTGCGGGCTGTAGTGCTCCTCGAGCAGGTCCCGGCTGAGTAGCTGCGGATTGCGGGCGATGAACTCCTCAAAGCCATCTGCGTGCCAGCGCTCGCGATGGACAGCGACGAGCTGCACCCAGGCGAGCGTCATCGTCTGGTGGTACTTCGAGACGGCGCCGTGCTCGCGCGCGAGCTGCCGGATCGCCGCTGCCATCGCCTGCATGGCAGCCTCGAGCGGATAGCGCTCGAGGTAGATCCAGGCGAGCTCCAGATGCTCGCGGTGTCCGAACTTCCCCACTCTCGCGATGATCGGCTCGAGCGCGCGCAGGTCGCTTTCCCTCATTGCCCGAAGCTACCACTGGCCGGGAGCGACACGCGACCGTCTCGGTCGCGCGCAGAAGCAGCGACAGGCTCGGCGCAGCTAACGCTATCCCTCTTCGCGGGCCTGCTCCTGCGTCGTGCGTTCGGCCCAGGGAATCGCCTCCAGCCGAGCATCCGGAATCGGCTCACCGCTGTCGACTGAGAGGCCGTAGGTGCCCTGAACCAGTCGCTCTTCGGCCCGCTCGATCGCCTCGAGCTCTTCGCCTAGGCGCTCCGCGAGCGCCTCGCCGAGCTCCTCGTCGACCATCTGCGCCGCGGCGTCGCCCTCCTCGAAGGGGTCAAGGTCACTGTCGATTTCGCGTCGGTTGACGTCGGCGAGCTCGCGTTCGATACGAGCTCGCTCGCGCGCCAGAAGCTCGCGGGCGTGGCCGGGATCCATGGCGGTCAGTATGCACGCTCCGGCGCAAACGCCGGCGGCCGCCTGCGGCTTCGAGATCAGTGCTGATGAGCCACGCACGTGCACGTCGTCTGGATCGAGCTCCTCACCGCAGTGCATTGCAACTCACTTCACTCTGCCGCGCACTCCTGCTCGCGAAGTGCGAACGCCGGCTGCTCAAGACAGCAGGTGCACGACGTCCGCACCGCGGCGCTCGGCGAGCCGCTGCGCAATCAGCGAGCGGTGACATGCCGCGGGGTCACGCTCGACGCACATCAGCGCCGAGGCGTGGGCGCGCGGCAGCGACGCCGCAACTGCCTGCAGGTCGACCCTGTCGAGGATCTCGACCAGGTAGCGCGTGCGGTACTCGGGCGCGAGAACCTCGCGCGAGCGCTTGCCGACCCCGAGCCTCGCGTCCTCGCGGTATTGCAGATGGCGCAGCTCCGTGGTGGGCGCGAGCTCGGGATGGTGCTCGTAGGCGACTCCGGCCGCTTTCAGCGCCGCCTGTAGCCGCAGCGAGTTGGCCCACGCGTACTCGCGGCCGCGCACGCCGCGACGCTGGCGCACGTCGAGCAGCGAGCCGACATCGGCCTCCCGCAGCGCCGCCAGGAAGCGATCCAGCGAGAAACCGTAGACGCCGATCGTCGCGATTCTCAAGAGGCCAGTGTTCCGCGCTCGGGCGGGCTCATCGCCTCCGAGGAATCCGGAGCGAGTCAAGATCGCTGCGCAGTGCTGCCCGCGAGGATGGTGTCACGCGGCGGCGACAGCCACCTTGTCCGGAGAGAAGTCTGAGGCCACGGACGCGACCCAATCGTCAAGGATCCTGGGTAGCGACCCGATAAAAGGTCATGGAGTCCACTTCGGTGGCGCGCGAGGTCGCACCCGGAACGATGGGACGCGTGGCCGGCTGGATGTTTCTGGCGGGCTCGGTGACGACGGTTGTGTCGATCGTCTTTCCGCACTCGCCCAAGGCGGACATCCCGGCGTTCTGGATCATGGCGGCGGGAACCGCGGTGGCCGCGACGCTCCTCCTCGGGCTCTCTGACCGCCTGCCCGCATGGTCATATCAGGGCGTGATGGCCGCCGGCAGCCTCTTGGTCGCTCTCTCGCTGTACTTCAACGGGGAGCGACGCGGCGGCGTCGCGGCCGACAACGAGGTGCTCTTCCTTTGGGTGGCACTCTTCTCGGGATACTTCTTCACTCGTACACAGCTGATCGCCCAACTCGCGTTCGCGAGCGCCACCTACGCCGTGGTGCTCCTCGCAATCCACCCGGGTCCGGTGGGCTTTACGCGCTGGTTCATCACGATAGGCATGGTCTCCGCGGCGGGAAGCCTCGTACACGTGCTCAAGCGACGCAACGACGACCTGGTTGCGCGACTGTCCGCGGCGGTGAGCACCGACCCGCTGACTGGGGTTGCCAACCGTCAGGGCTTCGACGAGCGATTCGATCTTGAGCTCGAGCGCAGCCGTCGCACGTCCCAGCCCGTGGCTGTGATCCTCGCCGACATCGACAGCTTCAAGGAGATCAACGACCGCTTCGGGCACCCCGCCGGCGACGCCGCGCTTGTAGCGGTCAGCCGAGCATTGCAGCGCGGGATGCGCAGCATCGACACGATCGCGCGGATCGGCGGCGACGAGTTCGCCGCGGTACTACCCGGCATCGGCGCGGACGACGGTTCGCTCATAGCCGAGCGCGTGCGCGGCGAGATTGCCGGGCTGGCAAACGCGGGCGGAGAGCCGATCACAATGAGCTTCGGGATCGTCGAGTTCCCAATGCACGGCAGCGCCCGCGAAACCGTCATTCAGGCGGCTGACCGCGCCCTCTACGCGGCCAAGGCGCAAGGACGCAACCGCTGCGTAACCGGCCCGTCACTTTCGATCGCGCCACGCAGCAGGAAGGTGGCCCCTGCTTCGGTGCGCGGGCCGCGACCGGCTAGCGCCGGGTCATCCTCGGGCTGACCTGACGGTCCGCGCCTGCTCCGATGCCCGCTCGGCTCAGTCCGGGTACTCGTCCTTGCGGAAGGTGCGAGGCTCGTCGGGCTGGGGCTTCGGGGTGCGGTCGATCAGAAAGCTGAAATACGGCGCGACGAACGGGTCGGGCGCCGACACCGTGTAGGTGTGGTAGACGGTCCCGTTCTCGCGCGCGAACGCGATCCAGGCCGGGCCCTCGCGCAGCCCGTCCTTCAGCTCGGCTCCGACCTGGTGCGACCACTCGACCAGCCAGTCGGGCGGGTTGTCGATCATCCTCGCGATCTCGGGGGTCTGCTGCGCCTTCTCCTCGGTCAGTGCGAGCTCGAAGTCGAACGGGAATTCGGTGTTGTAGGTGGACACGTAGGGGAATTCCCAGCCCATCCGCTCCTTGTATGCCTTAAGGCGCTCGATCGGCGCCCGCGAGAAGCAGAGCAGGGTCACGTCGTGGTGGTTGAGGTGCACGAGCGACCCGTCGAGGCCGTCGCCCAGGCTCGTGCACCCGGGACACGCGCCCTTGGTGTAGTCCGGGCCGAACATGATGTTGTAGGCGAGCAGCTGGGAGCGGCCGTCGAAGAGCTCGGCGAGCGTCTTCTTTCCGTTCTCGGTGTCGAACTCGTACTCCTTCTCCACCCGGACCCAGGGGAGCGCCAGCCGCTTCTCCTTGATCTTCCCGTTTCGGTCTGCCTGCTCGGCCTCGAGCATCGCGAGCTCCTTCCGAGCCGCCTGCCATTCCTCTCGCGTTCCGATCTTGTGCTCGGGCATCTCATCGCTCTCCTTCTTGGGGAATTCGGTATAGGACTCCGGGCGGCGCTCCGACTCATCGCCGGCTTGCGCGAAGTCTCTAAGCGATCCGCGCCAGCGAGGGGCTGGCGGCGGGGCGGTCCGCTACCACGCAGACCATTCCCTCGCTGAAGCCCGCCGAGCCCGTACGGTAGCGATCGACATGTTCAACGACCCCGAGTTGGTCGCCAAGCTCGACATCCACGGGATCGCCGGGGGGGCAAGGCAGCTAGACCGGTGAACGCGGGCAGAACGCCGGGTCGCCGTCGAGGGTCCCGGGGCGTGCTGAGTCGAGGTAGTCAGGGGGAGTCCGCGGTAAGTAATCTGGCGCCGGTGAGCAAGCACGTCTTGATCCTCGGGGCGGGGTTCGGCGGGCTGGAGCTCGCGACGCGGCTCTCGGAGACGATCGCGGACGCGGTCCGTGTCACGCTGATCGATCGCAACGACTCCTTCTTCTTCGGCTTCTCGAAGCTCGAGGTGATGCTCGGCCGACAGTCGGCCGACGACATCCGGCTCCACTACAGAGACTTCGAGAAGGAGGGCGTCGAGTTCCGCCAGGAGACAGTGACCGGCGTCGACCCGGCCGCCCGCCGCGTCATGACCGACGCCGGATCCTACGACGCGGACTTCGTCGTAGTGGCGCTCGGCGCCGACTACGACTTCGCTGCCACGCCGGGTTTCGAGCAGGGCGGCCACGAGTACTACTCGCTCGCCGGCGCCGAACGGCTGCGCGACGCGCTCGCCGAGTTCAAGGGCGGGAGGGTGCTCGTCTCGGTCCTCGGGCAGCCGTTCAAGTGCCCGCCGGCCCCGTTCGAGGGCTCCTTCCTGCTGCACGAGCACTTCACGCAGCAGGGCATCCGTGACTCGGTCGAAATGGCGACGACATTTCCGATGGCGCGCCCGGTCCCGGTGACCGGTGAGGTCTCGCAGATGTTCCGCGACGGGCTTGCCGCGCGCGACGTCAAGGAACTGCCCGCGCATCTCGTCGCCGGCATCGACCCGGCGACCCGCACGGCACACCTCGCGAGCGGCGAGATCCTGCCCTACGACCTTTTCGTCGGCATCCCGATCCACCGGGCGCCGACCGCGCTCGCGGACACGGGTCTGGTGGTCAACAACTGGGTGCCCGTGGACCAGTCCAACCTCAGGACCCCCTTCCCCGGCGTCTATGCGCTCGGCGACGTCTGTAGCGGCTCGCGGAACGTCCCCAAGGCAGGGATCTTCGCCGAGGCGGCCGCGCTGGTGGTCGCTGACGACATCGCTGCGACGATCGCCCGCACCGACCCGCCCGCGCCGTACGAGGGCTCGGGCGTCTGCTTCGCCGAGTTCGGCGGCGGGCTCGTCAGCAAGGTCGAGGTCAACTTCCTCCGCGGCGACGCGCCAGCGGCACAACGGTACGACCCGTCGCTCGAGTACGCCGCCGAGAAGGAGGAGTTCGGCGCCGTGCGCCGCGCGCGCTGGTTCGGACGCTCGTGAAACTCGAGAGCCGCCGCGTGAAGCGGCTCTCACACGAGATGGGGATCACGAGAGGCGAGCCAGATATCTCTTCGGTTGGGATCACGCCGTCTTGCCGTACTGATCGTGGAGGTTCCACCACCGGTAGGGCGGGGTCTGTGGGTAGCCCTCGGGCGAGTCCTCCCACTCCTCCTGGCGGCCGAGCGCGGTCAGGTCGAGATAGCTCCAAGTGGTGCCCATCGCCTCGTCGCCGCGGTTGTTGACGAAGTAGGTGCGAAAGATCTCCTCGCCGTCGCGCAGGAACGCGTTGGTTCCGTGCCATTCCTCCACGCCGAAGTCCGCGTCGAAGCTGTCGGCGAGCGTGTACCAGGGGATCTGCCACCCCATTTGCGCCTTCCAGCGCGCGATGTCGGGCTGCGGCGCGCGCGAGACGAACGCGAGCGTTGTGTCGCGAGCGTTCAGGTGAGCCGGATGGGCGACTTGGTCGGCCACGAATGAGCAGCCGCGGCAGCCATGCTCCGGCCAGCCGTCCACGCCGGGCTCGAAGAAGAAGCGGTAGACGATCAGCTGGCGGCGCCCTTCGAACAGGTCGAGCAGGCTCGCCGGGCCATTCGGGCCGTCGAAGCGGTAGTCGGTCGCGACAGCCATTCTCGGCATGCGGCGTCGCTGGGCGGCCAGCGCATCCCGGGCACGGGTCAGCTCCTTCTCCTTCACCAGTAGTTCCTCGCGCGCGGCTTCCCACTCCTGCGGCGAGACGATCGGTGGCATGTTCATCTCTGCTCCTTCTCGTTGATCGATTTTCTGGTCAGGCCCGGGACGGCTCCTCGATGACGAGCGCGGTACGTGCGATGTTTGCGGGCGCGACTCGCCGGCGCGCCGGTGCGAGCAACGCAGCGACGACCCCGAGAGCGGAGAGCCCGACCCCCACCCACAGCGCGCCGGTGAAGCCGTCGATGAACACTTGCGGCGAGTGGTAGACGCCCGGACGGGCGAACACGGAGGCGAGGACGGCGATCCCGAAGACACCACCGAGCTCGCGGAGCATGGAGTTCGTCCCCGACGCGACGCCTGCCTCGGGCAGAGCGACTGAGCTCATCACCGCCGTGGCGACCGTCGGGAAGCACATCGAGATCCCGATGCCTGCGACGGTCAGGGCGACGCCGAGCTCCGCATAGCCCATGCCCGGCTTCGCGATCAGCGCGATCCACCCGAGACCGACCGTTTGCAGCGCGAGGCCGCCGGCCATGAACGGGCGCGTTCCGTAGCGCTCCGAGAGCGCGCCGGCGATCGGAGCGACCAGCATCGGCGCACCGGTCCACGGCAGCAGCCGGAGCCCCGCACCGAGCGGTGAGTACCCAAGCGCACCCTGCAGGAACTGTGCCATCAGGAACAGCGTGCCGAACAGCGCCGCATACATGAAGAAGCTGACTGCGTTCGCACTGGCGAACGTGCGGTCGCGAAACAACGCGAGCCGGAGCATCGGTGTCCGGGCGCGTCGCTCCCACTCGAGGAATGCGCCGAGCAGCGTGACGCCGGCTACCAGCGAGCCGATGATCTCGACGCGGCCCCAGCCGATGGCGTTCGCGCGCACGAGCGCCCACGTGATCCCGAGCGCACCGGCACCGGCGAGACCGAGACCGACGAGGTCGAGCTGTGGCCGCGGACCGAAGCTCTCGGTGAGCCGACGCGCGGCCAGAGGCATCAGCGCGAGCCCGATCGGCACGTTGAGCCAGAAGATCCAGTGCCAGTTGATCCCGCCGGCGATCGCGCCGCCGACGACCGGCCCGGCGGCGACGGCGAGCCCCGTGATGCCGCCCCACAGCCCGATCGCCACGCCACGCTTCTCGACCGGGAACGCCTCGCTGATCAAGGTCAGCGTCAGCGGCGTCACGATCGCCGCGCCCGCCCCCTGCAATGCCCGGGCAGTGACCAGCGCGCCGATGCTCGGCGAAAGCGCCGATGCCGCCGACGCCGCTGTGAACAGGCCCACGCCGATCGTGAACATGCGTCGGCGCCCGAAACGGTCGCCGAGCGCCGCGCCGGTGAGCAGCACGCAGGCGAAGGCGAGGTTGTAAGCGTTGACCGTCCACTCGAGGCTCGACAGGCTCGCGTGCAGGCTGACTCGCAACACCGGCAGCGATGTCGTCACGACGAGCGTGTCGAGTGCGGTCATGAAGACGCCGAGCGATGCGAGGACCACGGTCCACGCCTGGTGCGGCCGGTTGGTGTCGCCCGTCGGCCGCGGTCGTGCGGAGAGCGTCGGTTGCTCGGTGATGGGGTGTGGCTGCGCTGCCATGGGATCTCCTTTGGGTCCGTGCTGCTTTCCAATGGAGATCCGTCGCGCCGCTGCGATCCATCGCGGCCGTGAGCGATCAGGCCGGCAATGCGAACGGCTGCAGCTCGGCCCCGACGAACGCGGTGATCGCGGACACGCGGCCATCGGGCGAGATGGTGAGGAGGTCCAGCGAACGGTGCGTCTCGCCGACCGCCGGGGTGTGGTAGCTGGCAACCGCCAGCTGCCCATTCGCGTGCGCGCGATGCACGGTCCGTTGAACCTCGTGGGCGAACGGCACGAGCGCGAGGAACGCCCGCGCCTGCGCGATTCCCGCGTACCAGGATGGTCGCGGCGGCATCGCGACGGTCGCGTCGTCGGTCAGCATCGAGACGATCGCATCGAGGTCACCGCGCTCCCACGCGTCGACGTATTTCGAGACCAGTTCGTTCATGTGCGCATCGCCCAACGAGCGCAGCGTCGCCTGCTGGCTGTGCTCGGGCAGCCGCTGATCGACGGTCTTGTGCGCGCGCTGCAGCGAGCTGTAGACGGCCTCGGGCGAGGTGTCGAGCTGCGCAGCGACCTCGGCGCCCGAGAAGCCGAGCACGTCGCGCAGGATCAGCACGGCTCGCTGGCGCGCGGGCAGGTGCTGGAGCGCAGCCACGAAGGCGAGCTCGACGCTCTCGCGCTGTTCGTAGCGCGCCTCGGGCGCCGCGTAGCCCTCGGCGATGGCGGCGTCCGGGTAGGGCTCGAGCCAGACCGACTCGACCAGCGGGGCCGCCGGCTCATCGTGGGCGTCGGCGGCAGGGCCGTAGTCGATCGGCAGCACCCGCCGCGGCCGCCGTTCGATCAGCCGCAGGCTGCTGTTGGTCGCGATCCGATACAGCCACGAGCGCAGCGAGCTTCGCCCCTCGAACTTGGGCAGCCCGCGCCACGCTCGCAGCAGCGCGTCCTGCAGGGCGTCGTCGGCGTCGTGGACCGAGCCGAGCATCCGGTAGCAGTGCGCGTGCAGCTCTGAACGGTACGGCGCAACGAGCTCGTCGAAGGATTCTCGATTCTCAGCGGTCGTCGACATGCCGGTCATCCTCTAGGTAGGACCCGGCGGGCGCAACAAATCCATCGCCCCGGCGATCGATTTCTCTCGTTCGGCGGATCTTTGATGAGAGTGGACGTGGATCGGGCAACCCCGGGAGAGCTGGTGCACCTCGAGTTGCACACCCCCAACTTGGGGCGCGCCTGTGCGTTCTACTCGACGCTGCTCGGGTGGCGACCGGAACGTACCGAGCTGGCTGGCGCCGCCTACCAGACGCTCGAGCTCGGTGGTGAGCTCAGCGCCGGCGTGGTCGAATGCGGAACGCGCGAGGCCCTGTGGCTGCCGTATGTCGAGGTTGCGTCGGTCCTCCTGACGACCGAGCGGGCACGCCAGCTCGGCGCGTCCGTGCTGCTCGCGCCGCGCGAGGGTCCAGCGGGGTGGCGCAGCGTGATCACGGCGCCTTCGTGCGGTGAGATTGCACTCTGGCGCCCTAAGCAGACAGCGCCACTTCGTCAGGGACGGGGCGCTCGACGCTAAGGAGCAGCGCCTCCAAGGGCAGCGGCGGCAATCTGGCTGTGAATGAGCGATCGCCGGGTCAGGCCGAGGTGTGCTGCGTGCGCTCGGCGTACGGCGAACGAGCCATCTTCAGCTTTTCCCGAAACGTTTGGGCGAATCTGGGCCCTCCGCGGCGCGCTGCTGCCCTTCGAATCGGCTGCTTGCGCTGATCCCGTCGAGCACCAGGTCGGCAAGCTGACGTGGAAGGTCGCCGTCGGGGGGCTCGTCGGTAAGGAGGGCCCTGAAATTCAGTGGAGCGATCAGAGCCTCAAGGGCTAGCCGCGCGTCAACCGTGGCGGGAAGCTCGGCGCGGGCAACCGCGCGATCGATCATCGCGCTCGCCAACTCGTAACGCGTCTGCCAGAACGCGGTCCGAGCCTCGGCGAGTCCGGGGTCGTCACCTACGGTGGCCATCGCGTAGAGGAGCGCCCGCCCGAGCGGCGTCGTGAGGTACGCCGCGAGCTCAGACGCGAACACTGCGAGATCCTCGCGGAGCGATCCGGTATCGGGAATCGGGAGGTGCACCTCGCTGTAGTTGAGCAGCGCGTCGCAGATGAGGTTCTCCCTAGTGCGCCAGCGACGGCGAATCGACGTTTCGTGCACGCCCGCGCGCTCTGCGATGTCGGCGATCGTGAGCTTGTCGAGGCCTCGATCGGCGAGCATCGCCAGGGTGGCGTCGAGGACGGACTCGCGGACACGGGCCGAACGCCCGCCGGGACGGCTACGAACTGCGGCCTCAGCCATGTCGAGAGAATAACGCAGGCTTACTTGCGTTTAGCGACGGCGTCTGCCAGGCTTAGTGCAGGTATCCCTGCGTTAGAGGAGCGAGACATGCCATACCAGTGGCCGTTGGATCCCCAGGAACTGTTCGTTGAGCGCTTCCCACAGATGGTCCACACCGGCCTGCCGGCCGAGGACGCGGATGCGATGCGCACTGCGATTACGGACATGTGGCCCGACGCACCAGGGGGGTGGGTATTCGAGTGGTCACGGCTGGGAGCGCGCTACGCCGAGGAAGGCAACGCGGCTCTCGCGACACTGGCATACGGCTGGGCGAAGTTCCCCATAATCGCCGACGACGCCAAGCGCAGGGCGCTGCAACACCAGCTCGAGCAATACCTGCTCGCAGCCGAGGACTTCCCCGTAGATTTCGAGCGCATGTCCCTGGAGGTGCCACATCAGGGCTCATCTACTCGCCTCCCCGTTCACGTCCTGGCCGCACCGGACCTCCCTGTGGGCGCTCCCATCCTGCTCGCCAGTGGCGGCGTCGACTCGTGGAAGATGGACCTCCACGCCCTGTTCGTCGCGTTCGCCCTGAACACCCGCACTCGCGTACTCGCCTTCGACATCCCGGGCACCGGCGAGTGCCCGATTCCACTCAGCCGCGATTCTGTGGGCCTAATCGACGGGCTCGTTGCCCACGCCCGAGAGCTGGGGGACGGGACGGTCGCGCACCTCGGCATCTCGATGGGGGGCTACTTCTCGGCCGCGACCGGCCTGTCAGGCACCGTGGATGCCGCCATCGTGCTGGGCGGCCCCGTCGAGTCCGCCTTCGCCTCCGCCCGTTCGTTCCAATTCGGCATGGCGGATATCGTCAGCAACGCGTTCGGTTTCGACCACCAGCCTAGTGCGGAGGAGACCGCCGAGCGAGGCACGGAGATGTCGTTGCGGCCGCTGCTCGACCAGGACACAAACTCTCCGATGATCGTGGTCAACGGGGCCGACGACATCCATATTCCCCAAGAGGACACCCTCGTGTTCCAAGACCGTCGTCACACGCGCGTGGAGCTTCTCCCCGAGACCGGACACTGCGCCATCTCCAAGCTCGGCGACGTGATCCCGCTGATGATCGATTGGCTAAACGAGACCCTCAACACGACGCAGGCGGTTCGATGAAGGACCGCGGTGAGCCGCCCAGACCTCGCCCGGACAGCGGCCGGCGCCTACCGCGCCCGTGAGCGCGGGGGCCGAGTCGTGACCGCTCCGCGTGCCGAGGACACGTCCAGGTACCGGTACGGCATCCTCGGCGTTGGCGAGATCGCCGAAGCGATCGTCACCGGACTCTGCGCCGAAGAGTCGCGAGCGCCGACGATCCTGCTCTCCCCCCGCGGCCGCGACCGCGCAGCGGCGCTGAGCGCGCGTCACGCCTCGGTGACCGTCGCGCGCGACAATCAGGCGGTGCTCGACGGCTGCGCGACGGTCGTCGTCTGCGTCCGGCCCGCCGACGCGTCCGCGATCCTCGCTCCGCTGCGGGTGCGGACGGATCACGACGTCGTGAGCGTGATGGCGGGAGTGCGGCTCGCCCAGCTCAGGACGCTCCTCGCGCCCGTCGCGACGATCGCCCGAGCGATTCCGCTACCCACGGTCGCCCGACGCGCCGCGCCGACCCCGATCCATCCAGGCACCGTTGCCGCCCGAGCGCTCTTCGCCGAAGTGGGGGGCGCGACCACGGTCGAGAATGAGGACACATTCGACGCGATGTCGGCCGTGACCGGAACGATCGCGGCCCACTTCCGGTATCTGGAGACGATCGCGCGATGGCTCGGCGAGCAGGCAATCGATGCGGAGGAGGCCTCGCGTTACGTCGCCTCGATCTTCGCCGCCGTCGCTGAGACGCTCGCGGCCGACTCCGCAGACCTCGCTGCACTCGCCAGCACGTACGCGACCCCGGGCGGACTCAACGAGCGGTTCGCGGCGATGCTCCAGGCGGCCGGCACGTTCGAGCTGGTGGAGCGGTCGCTCGAGTCGATCGCCGACGGGTTGCGCGGACCGGGCGCCGACTACACCCGAGAAATAAGTTCTTAGCTATAATCTTCCCATGGAGGCCACCGGCCCCACGGCAACACCTCCACGAGCTACTTCATCCCTCCCTGGCAGATTGCTCGCGGACGCGAGGCGGCGTGCGGGGCTAACCCAGGCCGATCTCGCAAAGCGACTAGCGATCAGCCAGGCGGCCGTTGCACAGCTCGAGCGCGCCGACTCGAACCCACGCCTGGCCACGCTGGATCGCGCCCTACGAGCGACAGGAGCCGAGCTGGTTATCGCGACACGACCGCGCCGGCCTACCATTGACGAAAGCCTCATCCGCCAGCAGCTCGAGCTGGGGCCCGCACAGCGACTGCGCGGTCTCGAGGCGATGTACGAGCAAGCTCGCAAGCTCACAAGCGCTGGCGAAAGGAATCGTGGCGAACTGGCCTGACTTTCGCCCTACCGCCCTGATCGGTTCACTCGCGCGGGCCCGGGTCGACTTTGTGGTTATCGGCGGCGTCGCCGTCGTGGTCCAAGCCACTCCACGTTTCACACGCGATCTCGATATCAGCTACGCCACCGATACGGCAAATCTCGAGCGGCTTGGCGCTTTACTCGTCTCGCTCAACGCAAGACTCAGGGGCGTCGAGGACGAGGTGCCGTTCACACCGGACACGCGCACGCTGCGCCACGCCGAGATGCTTACCCTCACCACGCGCGACGGGGACCTCGACCTTCTCGCCCACCCACCAGGCTCGCCGGGGTATGCGTCTCTTCGTCGCCATGCCGACATCGTGGAACTCGACGGGTGCTCCGTTCGGGTTGCGTCGCTCGAGGACCTCATCGAGATGAAGCGCGCCGCCGGGCCTCCGCAGGACGAAATCGACGTCGAGGCTCTCGAGGTAGCCCGCAGCCTCATCCGCGGAAAACGCCACAAGCCGGGCGCCATCTAGCCGCCCGCGAGACGAGCTGGATCACTCCCTTGCGCTGGCGATCCCTGAGGCGCTGTCACAGCGCTGCGTCCGAATACGGAGACGGTGGGTCCGCCAGGTGCGAGACCAGACGCGGAAAACCCAACCGAGACGCTCGTTGGCGATTGTGTTGCAGGCGCAACGCGCTAGCAGCACTCTGTCGATTAGGTGCGCCTTCCCAGTTAGGCGGGGCACCCCTACACGCGGCGCTACGCTCACGGGATCGCTCGAGAGCACTCCCAGCTCGACCTGCACCACCTAACCCTCCACGGTCACCGCATTGCCTACCGACAGGCTGGCAGCGGCCCGGCGGTGGTGCTGATTCACGGGATCACCTCCGACTCCAAGACGTGGAGTCGGGTGATGCCCTCGCTCGCGCGCCGCTTTACGGTGATCGCGCCGGACCTGGCGGGTCACGGCGGATCCGACAAGCCCAAGGGCGACTACTCGCTCGGCGCGCACGCCAGTGTCGTCCGCGATCTCCTGCTCACGCTCGGCCATGATCGCGCAAGCATCGTCGGGCACTCGCTCGGCGGGGGCATCGCGATGCAGTTCTCCTACCAGTTCCCTGAGCGCTGTGAGCGGCTCGTGCTGGTCGACAGCGGCGGCCTCGGCCGCGACGTCAGCCTGCTATTGCGAGCCGCGACGCTGCCCGGCTCGGAGTTCGTGCTGCCGTTCCTCGCAGCCACGCGCCTGCTCGATGCCGGTGAGCTCGCGGGGCGGCTCCTGGGCCGTATTGGCCTGCGCGTCCGCACCGACCTGGAGGAGATGGCACGTGGGCATGCGACGCTATCGGACGCGAGCGCGCGGGCGGCCTTCGTGCATACTCTCCGCTCGGTCGTGGAGCCCGGCGGGCAGCGCGTCGACGCCTCCAATCGACTGTACCTGGCGCAGCACATCCCGTTCCTGCTGGTGTGGGGCGAGCGCGACTCGATCATCCCCGTCTCGCACGGCCGCGCGACACACGAACAGGTGCCCGGCAGCCGCCTGGAGCTTTTCGCCCAATCCGGGCACTTTCCGCAGCTGGACGAGCCCGAGCGCTTCATCGATGTCCTGGTCGAATTCATGGACTCGACCGAGCCCGCGGCGCTCGACTCCGAGCGCTGGAGAGGGCTGCTGAGCACGCAGAATTCCTGATCGTCGAGGCCGTGCCAAACGACTATCGCCAGGCGTCTCGCCGAACGGTCGCGTCGGAGGCGCGACCCTGAAATATGGTTCGCGTCGTGCGGGCCTGGATTGGGACCGCCGTGCTCACAGCGCTGTTGGCGCTCGCCTGGACGATCGGCGCGAATGCGAGGCAGCTGCGGCTTGGACGCTGTGCCCTCATGCCTCACGCGAGGGTGGTGTTGCGAACACCGGAGGTCGTCGTGAGCTCCGTGCTGCACACGGAGGTCGTCGACGCGGTACCCGTCACCAACCCGACTTACTCCACGTGCCTAAGCAGGACCGGCGAGCGGACCAAGCTGTTCGTGGCCTCGTCCGACCCGTCGCCCGACGCCGGATATCAAAGCTATGTCGCCGCGTTTCGCGCCGCCGGCCACTACGTGCTGTACGTCTCGGCGTTCATTCAGAACAATCCGGAAGGGCCGGCGACGGAAAGCGCCGGGTTTCACGTCGTCGATGTGGCGGACCACGACCGCCGGACGATTGCGCTCCCCGATCCGAACATCGGTCTGATCGGTCTCGACGACGTGGCTGTGTCGGTCGACGGCTACATGGCGTGGGCCCAGGTGAACCCGAAGGAAAGTGGGACAACCGAGACGGTCGAGGCCGATATCGGCAGCGGCCCGACCACCCTGGCCACCGCGGCGATTCCGGACACGCTCACGCAGCTCGCCTTCGACAAGCTGGCGTTTCACGGCGAGACGCTGACGTGGCTCTACGACGGCCGGCGACAGAGCGCGCAGCTGAAGCCGTAGACGCTTGCGCCCAGCGGCCCGAGCGCGCATACGGCTCGCACCGGCGGCGTGCGTCGCGCTGCTCGCAACACCCGATTCTCTCCTCAGGTGCCCGCTGAGCACCGGTGGAGAATGTGCTGCTCGCTGCAGTCGGCTCTCCGCGAGATGCGGACCTCGCGTATTTCGCAGCGTCTTGCCTGAAGGTGGAGACGGCGGGTGCGACGGGTGCGAAACCACCTGCATATCGGCCGCTTTGGTCAAGCCTCTGCTATCCGCTTGCTACCAGCTGACACGCTCGGCCCGGCGAATGTTAGGTTCAGGCGCAGACGCGGCGGGGCTGGCTACCGCGGAAAACCGGAGAACTACGGTCGAGTAGCGCGCGCAATGGGTCGAATGGAGGGGTATGTCTGCACACCCTCGACGCACGCACAAGGTGAGGCTGATCGCGGCCGGAATCCTGCTGCTGGGGCTGGCGCTGGCGGTGGCCGGGGCTCTGGCGTGGCATGCGAGCGTGCGCAGGAGCCAGGAGCAGGCTTTTCAGAACGCGGCGACGGAGGTCAGCGCTACGACCGAAACGCTGCTGCGTCGTGACACCGATTTCGTCGGGACGCTCGACACACTGCTGACACAGCAATCCGAACTGAGCCAGAGCGCCTTCAGCCAGTGGTACACGGGTCTGGAAGGCTGGCAGCGCCAGGTCGGAGGTCTCGGGACGACGGTCGTCAGCGCGGTCCCGGCGAGACGCCTGGCCGCGTTCCTCGCGCGCCGTGACGGCGAACCTGCGTTCCGCGTCCTATTGGGGGACACGATCGTGCCCGTGCCGACCGACGGACGCTCCCGCTACTGCCTCATCTCCAACGGAGCGTCGCTGCTGGGATCCCTGCCCACCCGGTTCGCCCTTGAGGTGCAGGAAGACTGGTGTCAGACGACATCGACGATCGGCAGGAGCCAGGCGCCCCTGCAGACCCTGATGGCCGAGACCGGGGGGATCATCGCCTTCCCCGCTCTCGCCGAGGGTTTGCACACGCTGTTCTTCGAGCAGCCCTTCTATCCGCCCGGAGCGGACGTGAGCACCCCGGCGCAGCGCAGTGGCGCGGTCAACGGCTGGGTGGTCAGCTCGTTCGACATCTCAGCCCTGCTGGGCACCGCTCTCACGGGCCACCCGGGGCTCGGGGTCTCGCTCTACCACAGCAACAGCGGCCGCGGCCGCGAACTGGTCGGCGAGCAAGGTCCCGGCAGCTCAGCCGGGGATTACTCCCATACCTCGACGGCGAACATCCAAGGACCTTGGACATTGACCGTGGCGGGCACCGTCGCCACGAGCGGGCTCTCGGCAACCAGCCAGGGGCTGATCGTGTTCGCGATCGGGCTGATCCTGACCCTGCTGATCACGGCGCTGGCGCTGGTCCTCACCCGCTCACGAGAGCGCGCCCTGGGCATGGTCCAGGAGAAGACGGGTCAGCTTCGCCACCAGGCGCTGCACGACGCCCTCACAGACCTGCCCAACCGGACCCTCGCGCTAGACCGCGCCGAGCAGATGCTCGCCCGCGCACGCCGCCAGAACGTTCGCATGGCCGCGCTGTACGTCGACATCGATGGGTTCAAGAGCGTCAACGACACCTTCGGGCACGCCGCCGGAGACCAACTGCTGCGGATCATCGCGCGCAGACTCAGAGGTGTGGTTCGCGAGGGCGACACTGCGGCGCGCCTCGGCGGCGACGAGTTCGTCGTGCTCGTGGAAGACACCGCGTTGGACGCCGGCCCCGAGGTCGTCGCCGAACGCCTGCTCGAGGTGTTACGCGAGCCCTACGACCTGGGCCCGGCAATCGGTCGGAAGCTCACGCTGACAGCGAGCGTGGGCATCGCGATGGGCGCCCACACCAGCGGTGATGAGCTGCTCAGAGACGCCGACCTCGCCCTCTACGAGGCCAAGGCGAACGGTCGCAACGGCTATGCGCTGTTCGAGGCGAGCATGCAGACCACGGCGCACGACCGGCTGACGCTCGAGATGGACCTCGCCGACGCGTGCGACCAGGACCAGCTGTTCCTGCTCTATCAGCCGACGTTCGACCTGCTGACCGAAGAGATCATCGGCGTGGAGGCGCTGATCCGCTGGGCGCACCCTACGCGGGGCACGATCCCACCCGACGAGTTCATCCCGATCGCCGAGCGCAGCGGGCTGATCATCCCGATCGGCCGCTGGGTGCTCGCCGAGGCATGCCGTCAGGCAGCCGTCTGGCACGACGAGGGTCACGACCTGGGCATTTCGGTCAACGTCTCGGCCCGCCAGCTCGACTCCGACGAACTGATGGACGACGTCCGCGACGCCCTAGAGGCGAGCGGCCTGCGGGCGAGCTACCTCACGCTCGAGGTCACAGAGACGACGATCATGCGCGACGCCGCGGCAACCGCGAAGTGTTTGCATGGGCTGAAGACACTCGGCGTGCGGATCGCGATCGACGACTTCGGCACCGGCTACAGCTCCCTGGCCTATCTTCGCCAGTTTCCCGCCGATGCACTGAAGATCGACCGCTCCTTCATCACCGAGGTCGCCAAATCCGAAGAGTCGGCCGCTCTGATCCACACCCTGGTGCAACTCGGCCGCACCCTCCACATCGAGACTCTCGCCGAGGGCATCGAGGACCGAGCGCAGCTGCAAACGCTGCAGCGCGAACACTGCGACCACGGACAGGGCTTCCTCTTCTCCCGCCCGCTTAGCCCCAAATCCCTCGAGGAATTCCTAAAAACCATTCCCCACCCCCGAGCGCCGCTGCCGACGCAGTGAGCACGACGGTCACGGCTCGCGTGATCACGCAAACCCGCGTTCAAGAGCTACCACTGGCGTGCGTTCGACCGTCATCGATGCGTTCCAGGTCCGGCTCCGTCGCCGCGACGAGTATGACCCCAGTGACGGGGCTTGATCGAGCCGTTGCGGGTATTTCGCCGTGCTACCAGACGCCGGTGGCAACCGCACGAGCACCCGCGCTATTTGCGGCCTCGGCGTTCGCGCTTCTTCGCGGCGCGATCTACCGACTAGCACATGCAAACACCGCGAATGCGCGGTCCTTCGCGCCTTTGCCTGCCAGTGGAGACGGCGGGTTCAACACCCCCGAAGCGACACCCCTAAACGCCAGGCTCCATCACATTTTCGAGGATCGTGCGGAGGTGCCGCTGCGTACGCTGGGCGTACGTGAGGGCTGCCAATGCGCCATCTTGAGCCGGTCGCGGATCGCATCCTCGCCCGGATGGCCATACAAGGTCATCACGAGCCGGCCGCCGTCCTGGTGGCCGAGCTGGAAGGCAACGTCGCCGACGTTCAGGCCGCGTTCGACGAGCATCGTCGCGCACGCATGGCGCAGCTCGTACAGGTCGATCGGGCGCCCGCCTCGAGCTACCCACCCGGCGCGGATGTTGCGCCAGAAGTAGGACAGCGTGCCCTTCGTCAACCTCCGCCCGCGGACCGTGTGGAACAGATAGGGCGAGCCGATGCGCTGCGGGACGAGCGCGATCGCCTCGGCTGCTGCAGAAGGGAGGATGACTCGTCTGGCCAGGCCGTTCTTCGGGACCTTCTCACGCCCCGTCGCGTCGAGGCTGCGTTGAATCACGACCTCCAACCCGTGAAGATCCACGTCTGAGCGGCGCAGAGCACAGAGCTCGCCGGGCCTCATGCCCGTGTACGCGAGGGTGAGGACTATCGCCCTCGCCTCGGCCCCATAGTCCCGCGACAACTCCGCAGCGAGAGCGGCTAGCTCCGCGATCTCCTGCTCGGTAAGCGCGTCGATGTCCTTCCTGCCCTTCGGGGTCTCCAGCCGGAGGTTCGTCCACGGATTCAGGTCGCAAATTCCGTCCCGTACGGCGTCCGCCCACATCGTCCTCGCAACCCTGGCGGTGGCGCGCGGCCAGCCGTTCGCGATCCTCCTGGCCTCTGGGCGAGTGATCTCCGAGACCTTGCGAGTACCCAACGTCTTCTCGATCTGCTCCACGGCATACCTGTACGAGCGCTGGGTTGATGGGGCCTCGCGCGCGTAGTCCGACAGCCAGATCCTGCCCCATTGTTCCACGATCGGAGCATCTCGCCCAGGCTTGAGAGTGGCGTCTCGCTCGGATTGGGCCGCTTCGGCTTGGGTGTCGAAGCTGCCGATCCACCGGTACCGCTTTTGGCCCGGATCCCAGACCTTGACGCCGAACTTGCCGTTACGCGGGACGATCGTCATGGCTGCTTATCTTGACGACCGCCAACGACGGTGCGCATGCGCGCCTCGAGCTTGTGATTCGTGCTCGCCGCTCATCCTGCCCGTCGTAGTTCGGCTAGCTGGGCCGCCAAGTTCGCTACCTGACGCTCCAACACCGCAACCCGGTCCTCGCGCCTCGCAGCTTTTGGTCGACCCTCGTTGAGCCACGCCCGGACCAGGCGCAGGTTGTACCGGCGCCGGCCATAGCGATCCGTCGCCTCCTCCATCGGCATCCCCTCCCTGACCTTCAGCTCCACCCAGCGCTCCGAGCGGCCAAGCAGCGTCGCGAGCTGCTTCTTCGTCAGCAGCGTGTCACCCCGAGACGGAAGGCTGACGACTAGACCGCCCATCAAAACTGCGGGGTCGAATGGACCGCACCCATCCATGCCAAATTAGCAAAAATCGCGATAAGACGCAACGCGCCAACGCCCATGTGTCGGAAGCTATACGTCGTCGTCGGCGTCAGCCAACGCGTCGAGCAGCTCGCCGGTCGTGAACACCTCGATGCCGGCTTCGGCGAGGTCCTTGTCCTGCGACCAGACGGGCAGGCTCAGCTTCAGTGCAAGCGCGACGGTCGGCCAGTCGTCGGGGTCGCGTGCAGCGATGCGCTCCTCAGCCTCGACACGGCGATCCTCATACTCACTTGAGGCCTTCCACTCGACAGGCATGAGGCAGAGCGCCGCGAACATGAGCGCGGAGTCCAGACCGCGCTTGGCGGCCAGGGGCGGGATGTGGCGCGCGATCTCGAGCGCCACCGCCTCGGCGGCCACGCACCGCGGCCCGTGCGGAGAAGCGATCACGACGCGAGCGCGGCCGCCGATCAGAGCCGAGAGGACGACGTTCGCGTCAGCGACGACTGCGAGAGGCAGCGAAATCGCCGAGGACCTCTGACTCGCTCACACCCTTGCCTCGAGCTGCACGCCGATCTGCTCCGAGAGACGCAGGAACACCTCGCGCCGAACCTCGACCGGCAGCTCGGGCGTGTCCCACGGCAGGAAGAAGCCGGCGGGAGCGCCGTCGCGCGTCACGAGGATCACGTCCTCAGATCGGAACATCTCCGTGGCGTGATCGCGGAAATCACGGACGCTCACAACCTTCATGTGGGCACCTCAGTGGTCACGACTACATCGTAGCGAGGATCCGCGCGATTCGACTGGCCGCACGGAGTCTCCACGCCCGGCCGTCGGTCGATCGCAGAATGGCCTGCCGGGGCGCGAAGTAGGATCAGCAAATGAGCAAAGACAGGCCTGCTGACTCCTGATCAGCAGCTCCTCAGCGACTTCAAGGAGGGGATGGCCAGCTGGGCCAGCGCGGTGCAGGCCCACAAGCAGGCCCCCCCGGACATGGACTTCGCCGTTCGCCTGACTGCGCTCGCGCAGGGCGCGAGCCAGGCGGCACGCGTCTGTCGGTCCGCCAACGCTGCCGGCTTTGAGTGGCCGCCCGCCCGCAAGGCCGACAGCGAGCCACCGTACGAGCTGCGGGCAGGCACCGGGCGACGTGGGCCAGAGGAGCTCTGGCAGCGCTTTGACCAGTCGATAACGCGACTCGGCACGGTGGCAGCGGGCACCGACATGCTCCAGGTCGCGTACGCCTATGATGAGCTGGCTGGGATCGCTCGGGAACTCGCGAAAGCTCTCGAGGTCGAAGACCGGGCGAGCAGGCCTCGCCCGCGTGCTCGTGCGCGCCGCTCGATCTAGCGTCAATGCCGGCTACCTAAAGGCCGGAGCCGGGCTTCCGCCTCTGGTGGAAAGCGGCGGCCATAGACGGCGCGACCCAGACTATGGCTAATCGTCGAGGCTGTCGCATAAAGTCGTCTGCGAAAATCTGCGCTGGCGTTGCTGTGACGGCCCGCAGGAGGTGTTGGGGGACGTCGAGGGCGAGGAGGCCGCGCCGCGCCCGAAAGATGACGTTCAGGTTTTTCGATCGTACCCTTGGAACCAGATTAGTGAGCCCCTCCGGGGGATTTACTGCGACAAGCCTCACACGAAGGCGGTCGTGGTGACGGTGGCTGTGGCCTGCTGACGTGCTGATGTCGCGAGCACGCGCTATGCCGGGCGTGTCAAGAGCGGTTGAAAAGTGGGCCACTTCCAACGGTTGAAAAGTGGGCCACTCATCCGGCGGCAGCGCCGGTTGAATATGGGCCCTTCTTGCCGGTTTTCCGTCCCTCTCGACGGCCCGTGCCGGGCTCGGCAGGGAAGCCCTGAGTGACCACGAACCCGGATGCCGGCAGTTTCGGTGAGCTGGGCGAGAAAAACAGGCTGTATGAGGCGCTCTGCGGCTCTCGGCCGGGTGCCCGCGGGTGATCGCTCAGGCGATTTCAGCTGCCTCAGCGCTCGCTCGGGCGCCGAGGTCCTTGTCGCGCAGGCGGTAGGAGTCGCCCTTCAGCGAGAGGATCTCGGCGTGGTGCACGAGGCGGTCGATCATCGCCACGGCGATCGACTCATCGCCGAAGATCTCACCCCAGGCGCTGAACGGCTTGTTCGAGGTCACGATCAGCGAGGCGCGCTCATAGCGCGCGGAGACGAGGCTGAACATGAGGTTCGCGGCCTCGGGGTCGAACGGGATGTATCCGACCTCGTCGACGACGAGCACGGGGATGAAGGACAGCCGGCGCAGCTCGGCGTCGAGGGTGTTGTTGCGCTTGGCCTCGACGAGCCTCGCCACCCATTCGGTCGCGGTGGCGAAGGCGACGCGCTGCCCGGCCAGGCAGGCCCTGATCGAGACGGCGATCGCCAGATGGGTCTTGCCGGTCCCGGGTGGGCCGAGCAGGATCGACGTTCTCCTTGGCGTGCAGGAAGTCGAGTTGGCCGAGGTGCTCGACACCTGTTTCTTGACCGAGCGCTGGAAGGTGAAGTCGAACTCCTCGAGCGTCTTGCGAGCCGGGAAGCGCGCCGCCTTGATGCGGCTCTCCCCGCCGTGGGACTCGCGCGAAGAGACCTCGGTGAAGAACACGCGCCTCGGCGAAGCGCTCGTAGCTCCACTGCTCCTCGCGCGCCCGCTCAGCCAGCTTCGGCAGCGCGCGGGCGGCAGCCGGCGCTTTCAGCGCCCGGAAAAGGTGCGCGAGCTCCGAGGTCTTTGAGCTCACGCCGGGATCAGCTCGTCATAGCGGGCCAGCGGGCGGCGCTCGACCTCGGGCTCTGGCCGACGTCGCAGCCCACGCAGCTCGTCGAGCGCCCGCTGGTGGGCGGGGTCGGTGAACGCGAGGCCGCCGGCGAACACGCGGCGGTGGCGGGCGGCGAGCTCGCCGCTGTCGAGCGCAATCGCCCGGATCTCGCTCTGGCTCGCGCGCACTTCGACACGCCGACCGATGAGGCGCGGATCGAGCGAGTAGTCGTTGCGGTCAAAGCGCAAATAGGGCTGCGCGGGCACGCGCGTCACAAAGCGCTGTTCGGTGTCGGGCATGACGGTGGGCAGCGCTCGCATGTGCTTGCGCTCTGAGGCCAGGCGCTCGGCGATGACTTCGTGCGTGGAGCGGTGCTTGCGCGCGTTGATCCGCTCGCACCAGCGGTCGAGCTGTTCGGAGAAGTCCAGGTGGTTGGCAAAGCGCCTGCCCACCTCGAAGTTGCCGTGCACGAAGCGGTGGCTTCGCTCGAGCGCTCCCTTGGCCTGGCAATCGCCGGCGTCGAGGATCACCCAGCCGAGCGACAGCTGCCCACAGAAGGCGAGGAACTCCTGGGTGGGGCGCCCTTGGAGAGCGATCGCGCCCTCGCGGTCCCACACGAGCTTGCCCGGCAGGGCGCCAAGGCGCACAAGGCAGCGGCTCATGCCGAAGGCGATGTCAGCGAACTGCTTGGAGAAGACGAGCGCCGCGGCAAAGGCGCGCGAATACGGCAGCTCGCAGGTGACGAGGTATCCACGCCGCGTCTGCCCGAAGCCCACCGGGATCTCTGCCCGCGGCTCGCAGAGGTCGAACTGGCAGAGCTCGCCCGGGCGATAGCGCGTGCGCTGGAAGCTTCGCGGCGGCGGCAGATAACGCGGGCGCAGCTCGCGCAAGAGCACGTTGAGGATCGTCATCGAGCCCGCATAGCCGAGCTTGTCGATCTCCTCGCGAATGCGCACGGCCGACAGCGTGGGCTCGTCGACGAGCAGCTCCTCGATCGTCAGCATGAATGGCTCGAGCTTGGAGCTGCGCTTCGGGCGCGGGCGATATCGCGGCGGCTCATCGCAGTGAAGCGCCCGACGGATCGTGTCGCGGTGAAGGCCGGTGCGGCGCCGGATCTCTCGCTGCGAGAGGCCCTCGACGTGCTTCATCTGCCTGATCTGCGCCCACTGCTCCACGTCAAGCAACGCCTTCCTCCGGTCTCGATCATCTGATCGAGAAAGGATCGGCGGTCCGACCGGACGACTCCGGTCCCTGCATCGGGGTGGACCAGTCTTAGCCTGGATCCACCGAGTGACTGTGTGGTCGGGGGGTAATCGCTCGTTGGGTTGGGCGACGACGCGGTCTGCGTCTCGGGCGGGGGGTGTTGGGCGGTGAGTGTGGTCTTTGAGGCGGGTGGCGGGGTGTTTTTTGCCACGGCGCGGTTGCCGCGAGTCGGCGGCGGGTGCGGGATGGGTTCGGGCGCGTGGGCGTGCGGTCAGAGCGCTGCGGGCAGCGCGCGGATGCGGGCGAGCGCGCGGGTGAAGTCGTCCTGCCAGGGCCAGCGGGCGGGGAGGTGAAGCGTCCATCTGCCGGGCGGTGCGGGTCAGTCGGCCGGGGATCTGCAGTAGTCGGCGGCGGAGGGTGCGGGCGGCGCGGACGGTGTGGCCGGGCAGGCCGATCACGCTGGTCCAGCGGGCGAGGTTGTGCGCGAGGCACGCGATCACGGTCCAGGCGCTGTTGGCGTTGAACTGGCCGGAGGGGAAGTGCGCGAGTGCCTGGTCTTTGAGGTCGCGGATCGTGAGCTCGACGACGGCGTGCTGGCGGTGCTCTGACTCGACGAGGGCGATGTCCTCGGTGCGGTTGGTGAGGAACGGGAAGTGGCGCCAGTCGGGCCACAGCTCGGCCTGCGCCCCGACCAGCCGGGTGCGTCTGACGATCATCCGCTTCCCGCCGAGCGTTGTCTCGGCGATCTGCGCCTCCCCGTCCGCGGGGTAGTCCTCGAGCGCGCTGCCAGTCGGCTTCGGGGATGCTTGCGATCTGCTCGGCCACGCCCTTCTGGCAGCGGATGCTGATCGAGTAGAGCCACCCGGCCTGCTCGAGGCGCTTCATCAGCGTCGTTGTTCCAGAACGCCGAGTCGGCGCGCAACAGCTTCTCGCCGCTGGCGCCCGCGCGAGCGACGCGGGCGATCAGCTCCTCGGCGAACCGCAGCACTCCGCGGCTCGAGTTCGCCTTGCCCTTGCGCAGGCGGACGTGCAGCACCTCGCCGGTCTCAGCCCGGCTGGCCATCAGCGGGTGATAGCCGCGCTGCTTGGTGTACCCGAACCCGGCGCCCTGCTTCTGCATAGCCGTGGACCTCGCCGATGAAGCTGTCGACATCGACGACCAGGCGCCCCTCGCCGGGGCCGGCGCCCGCCCGCCACGCGCGCGTGAGCGTCTCGGCGAGCAGCCGGTCGAGCTGGCGCACATGCCCGAACGTGAACGCCCGCAGGAACGTCCCCAGCGTCGATGGCGCCGGCAGCCAGCCACCCAACAGCCGGCGCGTGCGGCCCGCGCGCAGCAGCTCGCAGTCATCGATGCAGTCGGCGCCGAGCAGCATCGCGAAGATCAGCGCCATCACCTTGCGCCCCGCGTTCGCCGCACCCGGCCGGTCGCGACGCAACGCGCACCAACCGGCCGACCAGACGCTCGATGCCCAAGCCGTCCAGCGAGCGTCGCGACCAGCGCGATCCCAGCGTCCGAGACCACCCGCTCATCGTCGAAGACGACCTCGACGCCGTCCAGTCCGACCGCCTCGTCATCATGCACCATCCAAGTGACCTCCTGACGCAGGCCCCCGGCTGCCATCACAGTCTGAAAAAGCCCTGCTCAGGAGGTCATTTAAATTTCACAGCCGGACGGAACCCGCCACCCATCGGTGGATCCAGGCTTAGACCGTCGCAGGTGGCCCAGTATTCACGCGTTGCCTACACGGGCGAACACGGGCCTTGGCAGCGCCGCAGCTCGTGACTTTGCTCCGCCTGGTCGGCCGTTGACGGGGTGAGAGCCTCGCAAGGCTCGACGTCTTGCGGGTGGGAAGCGGCCCGTCTCGTCCGCTCCTATAGGACTTCGACCGGAAAGTCCGATTCGTGGGTCGTGTCGTTCCCGAGCTCCCCGCGAATATTTTCGCCCCAGCAGTAGATGGGGCCGGTCGAGAGGAGCGCGCACGCGGAATATCCCGCCGCCGTGATCTGGGTGGCGTTGCTTATGCCCTGAACTTCCACTGGCGTGACGCTGCAAGGGGTCATCACACCCTGCCTCGTACATCCTTCCGGTCCCGTGTTGGTGCCGTCACCAAGCTCCCCGTCTTCGTTGTGGCCCCAGCAGTCGACGTGGCCTGTAGACAGTAGCGTGCACGCTTGCGCGTAGTTCGTGCTCACCTCGGTGGCGTTGTCGATGCCCAGCACTTCGACCGGGACATCCGAACCAGAGGTGGTGCCGTTCCCGAGCGCGCCGAATTCGCCGTTACCCCAGCACTCGACGTGGCCGCTGGAGAGCACAGCGCAGGTGGATCTGGTGCCCGCGCTGACCTGAGTGGCGTGGCTTATGCCCTCCACTTCAACCGGGATGTCAGGTTGGACGCCAATTGTGCCGTTCCCGAGCTCCCCGTAGGAGTTTTCGCCCCAGCACTCGACGTGACCCGTGGACAATAACGCGCATGTGTGTACCCCACCGACGGTCACCTGTGTTGCATCGTTTATCCCCTGCACTTCGACCGGAAGATCTGACAAAGTCTGGCTTTCGCCGTTACCGAGCTCGCCGTCATAGTTATCACCCCAGCAGTCAATGTTGCCGCCGGACAGCAGCGTGCACGTGAGACGATCATCCGCGGCTGCCTGGATGGCGTCGTTTATGCCCCCGACTTCAGCCGGGGTCTTGCTGCACGGGACCGGCGATAGACCCTTCCCTCGAACGAGGCAGGTTTCGGGTCCGGTTATGGTGCCGTCCCCGAGCTGCCCTTCCTGATTGGCGCCCCAGCAGTCGATGCGGCCCGTGGACAGCACCGCGCAGTTGTGACCCCCGCCGACAGCGATCTGGGCCGCGTCGCTTATACCCGGCAGTTCGACGGGCGTGTCCTGCACTTCTGTGGTCTTACCGATGCCGAGCTGCCCGAGAACGTTATCGCCCCAGCACGCGATCCTCGGAGACAACAGCGCGCAGGCGACACCCGCATTCGCGCCGACCGCGCTGACGCCCTCTATCGTCGCCGGCTTGACCACGACGATCGTCGTAGCCTTCGCCTTGTGACCCGTCCCGATCGCTGTCAGGGTCAGCTTGTACCTGATCGCTTTCTTGCCGGTAGGGATCGGCATCGTCAGCAGGCGGCTGACGGTCCCTTCTTCGCACGCGAAGCTAACCGGCAGACCCGCCACCTTGGGCTTGGAAGACAGGGTGCACGTTGCTGCAGCGGTCACCGAGGCGGTCACTGTCGTCGTGGCGCCCGGGTGGACCACCGCGGGAGCCGCCGCCACGAAGGCCGAGATCTGAGGGCTCGCGGGTTCGGCGGCCGCACCGACAGGCCATGCTGCGAGGCAAAGAGATACGAGCGCAAGCACTTCCGCCACGCCCAGGCGACTCGTGAATTCCGGGGCGCGACCACATCCAAATCCCCGGCTCGCGGACCGTCTCGTCCTTGCGCATCTCAACATCTTGCCCACCCATTCCCCTTACCTGCATCCGACTGCCACATCCCACGTCTACGCTCCTACGATCAATGTATCATCCTTGGGCAGCGAGGATGACCACGGTGGTCGTGTGGAGCTGCTGACAAGCAGCTCCACACGACCGAACTGGTGGAACTAGAATTCGACTAATTCAAAGGGTTCTTCGCTAACGCCTTTTTCGGGTTTGATGGTGCCCTCTGCCACGAATTCATGTTCTGCGGGGCAGCCTGAATTTCCTGAGTACTTTTTAGCGAAGGCTGTGAATGTACCTTCGAAAGCAGCGGGAAGCGTTAGCGCCCCATTCGCCATCGTGATGATCTTGTAAACGCACGTGCTCCCAGGTGCGAGGCGTACCCTTGCACCTTTTTCGGATGAAGACACGATTAGGGCACCGAAGAAACTCTCGACAGTCACACCGGTGAAGCCACCGTGTTTCTGGCCGGCGCCTTCGCATTCTTCGGCCGTAATATGTTCTTCGTTGAACCCGAGTTCGAGGACGGGTTCATTGGTGTGTTCAACCTCCCCGACCGGCTCGGTCCATTTGCATTTCGTAGCTTCTGCGGGCGCTGTGATTTTGAACACGGCTTCCGCGTGCGTTTCGGGTCCGATGCGCGGTCCTGCTGCGTCGATTTTCAACCCGTAGCTGGTTGCTTGCGCAACCGCTGTGAGCGCAAACAATGCTGAAATCGTGACCGCCAGAAGCTTGACTCCTCGCATTCCGCCTCCTCGTTAGACGTCAATCCGCCTGCGTCCCTTGCCTCGACGCCGGCATGCCCCACATCCGTCCAAGCTGAAACGACGGTGACCACGCTAGCCGCCCCAGCAAGCGCTGTCAACTCGCGCCAACCACGTTCAGTCCGGCTCACCGATTTCTCGGTCGCGGCGGTTCTCGTCTCGCCCGCTTATCACCTTCGCGTACACGCCGAGCGGTCGGGGGTTGTGGGCGCCTCACGCACGACGCAAGGGAGCCTCCCGCAGGCGCCATGTGCGGCGACAGTCGGATTTGGGACGAGGACCAAGCGTGAAGAGCGGCGAGTGGTTGCGGCAGCGGAATGCCTGCTGAGCGGTAGCCAACGGCTCGCGCCGAGCAGCAAGCTCGAAGGCTCGCCGAGCGCGCGTCAGCTTCGTTTGGACGGCACGATGGAGCTGCTGGTGCCGTCCCAGATCGACGGCTGCCGGTGGTCCTCGTGACGGCGGTAGGGCATTCCGAGGGTCTCGGGGGCCCAGAGGTCGCGGTGCGTTCCGAGCGGGGCGGTTTCGCCTTGGTGTCGGCGCATCATGGCGTCGACGTCCTCGCGCCTTACGCGGTAGACGTGTCCGATCTTCACCGCCGAGAGCGCTCCGCTCTTGATCCAGTTGCGGATCGTCTGGGAGGTCAGCTGGAACTCCTCAGCGACCTGTTCGACCGTGAGCAGCTGGTCGGTCATTGCAGATCCCACGAAAGCTGAGCGGCCATGGGCCAACGATAGTGCCGCCACGCGACGGCGAAGGTGTAGGCGGCCCGCAGCGCCGCGCTTGCTCTGAGCAAGTTTGAGAGCTCCCTCAGAACCCGATCCCGAAGCCGCTGTCGCACTCGACGCCAACGTCACGCCCGAGCTGGCGCTCGGCGTGCCCGATCGCCTCGCGGGCACGCTCCCAATCATGGCGCTGCTCCTGTGTCTCAGGCCGTGGCCCGAGCGCGTCGCTTGGATCAGTGATCTCATACTGCGCCCGGTAGCGCGCGACCCGCCGAACGGCGTCTTCCCACTGCTCACGCGCCCACGGCCCATCGGGACGCTCGCCGAAGGTGTCTCGCACCCATGCGCTGGGGGAGTGCAGCTCGCGCTCGGCGAGCTCGTCGCGCACCTCCGTGTGTTCCCGCGTGGACTGTCTGATCGCGCTGTTCCAGGCCATCGCGCTCGGCACGCACTTCGGGCACGTCGCCTAGCTCACGCGCCAGATCGGAGCGTTCTTCGAGGACCTCGTCGAGCGCGCGCTCGCCGTCTTTGATCACACCGGTGAGAAAGCCGCGCTCGACGTCATGGGGGTCCTGCTCGCGTCCAAATCGCCGTCGGGGCTCGGGCAGCTCGGCGAGCTGCTTTGCGTGGCGCTCACGCTGGGCCATTAGCGTGCGCGCACGTTCATCGAAATGCTCGATGCGCTCCAGCTGACGCGTCGGCAGCGCCTGAAGCTGCGCCTGCAGCTGCTCGACGCGCTCGCCCAGCTCACGCAGCTGCGCCCGGGTCACCGCGGCCGCCGGCGCAGGCTCTGCAAGCGCGGCGCCCCGCTCCTGTGGAGGCTCGCTGGCGAGCGCCCGGAAGCCGGCCAGCTCAGGGTCGTCCGCGCGGCCCGCGGCCGGCAGCTGCTCGATCGCGAGATCCTCGTCGTCGCGTTCGAGCATGTGCCGCTGCACACGGGCGAGGAGGTCGCTGCGTGCCATCGTCGGTGTCTGTTCTGAGGGCGCGAACTCGCCGCGGTCCTTCGCGAGCTGGTGGTCGTAGATCAGAAGGCGCGTCTTTCGCCTCGCGCGGGAGAGGGCCGTGTAGCTCCAGCCAGCGGTGAGATCCCGCGGAGAGGCGACCACCAGCGCTGTCTCGACCGTTCCTCCCTGCATGCCGTGGCCGGTCAGCGAGTAGGCGTGCTCGAGGTGCTCTGAGACGTAGGCGCCGGGAAGCTCGCGCACGAGTCCCGAGTCGGTGTCGATGACGACACGATCGCCGTCGACGTGGCGAACGGTTCCGCGCATGCCGTTGTCGACGTCGATGAGGCGATCGTTGCGGCGGCAGATCACGCGGTCACCAACCGCCACATCAACCGAGCCGTAGGAGCAGCTCTCGCCGAGCAGTCCGAGAGCCCTCCAAAGCTCTCGGGCTGCGCTGTTCAGCGCCGCGCGCGTGTCGTTGTCCCTGGCGATCATCACCGCCTGTGCCAGCCCGACCTCCGCGACCGCGCGTTGCCACTCGACCAGTGCCTGCTCGTATGCACCGGCTGGGTCGCTGAACGTGTCGATGCGTCCAGCCCTTTCAGCCCAGTCCAGATAGTGCTGTGGAAGACGCTCGTGCAGGGCGGCGAGCGCTCGCCGCTCGGCCGGGTCGCGCTGGCGCATGACCTCAGTCAGTCGCAGCGCTCCGAGCTCGCGCCCGACAGCGCCGAGCCAGCCGCCTGCCTGCACCGAGGCGAGCTGGCCGGGGTCACCGATCGCGATGACCTTCGCGCCCGCATGCTCGGCGGCCTCCAGCACGCGCGCGCTGGGCCGTGTAGCCGCCATCCCCGCCTCGTCGAGAATGAGAACGCAGCCGCGGGGCAGCTCGTCGCCGAGCTGCTCAAGATCGAACAGCAGACGGTCGAGCGTGCGTGCCGGCACCCCAGCCTTCTCGGTGAGCTCACGCGCGGCGCGCCCCGTGGGCGCCACGCCCAGCACCTCATAGCCCGCGCGCTCATACACCTCACGCAACACACCGGCGGTGTAGGTCTTGCCCGTCCCGGCGAGCGCCTGGATGACGGTGACCCCGTCACCCGCGCTCACCGTCGCGCGCACGGCCATCGCCTGCTCGACTGTCAGCGGACGCTCGGCACGTGCGATCACGCGCTCGGCAGAGCGAGGCATCGACGATCCCGGTCCCCTCCCCCGCCCGGCCGACCGCCGCTGAGATCAGACGCCGCTCGCAATCCACGAGCTCTCGCTGTCGTCATCTCGCCACGGCTTGTTGCGATCACGTCTGCACGATCGGCGAACCGCTCGGCGCGCCCGCGCACGTCGCTCACGAGGGCACCCTCCCTCGCCGCGGCCGCGAACTCCTGCAGCACCGCACGCTCATCGAAGGTGTTGCTCCTAGCCGTCAGGCCCTCCGGCGCCGGCCAGGTGGTCACCGAGGCTCCGCTCAGCCCGCCTGCCCCCGCTCGAGGAGATCGCCAACAGGACGCTCCCCGCTCCTCCCTGAAGAGCTCGGCCAGCTCCTGGGAGCCGAGCCCGAGCTCGCCGGCGCGCGCCCGGACCTCCTCACGCCAGGTGTGGGTCTCGATCCCATACCGCTTGCGATCGCGGGTCGCGAGCGCCGCGCTCTCCGCCGCGGCCTTCGAGCCCAACCCGATCCCGCCCTCCCGCGCCTCGCGGAGCATCTCATGCCGTCGCTTTGAGAAGTGCTCGAGCACCGGACGCTTGACGCCCTCGAGCTCTGCGGCGCCCTTGTGCACCTCCCCCCACCGCAGGCCGAGGCGCTCGCTCACCAGCGCGCGCAGGTGGGACTGGTAGAGAAAGCCAGCGGTCTTCGCCGCGCGATACAGCGGCGCGCCGTGCAGTGCCGTGAAGCGCCCGTCGCTCCCACGCGCCAGGTTCGCAGCCACCACATGGGTGTGCAGCTGCGGGTCAAGCGCACGACTCATCCGGTGGCGGTAGGCCGCCGCGATCAGACCCTCGGCGCGCTCGACGCGCTACTCCTCCCGCACCGCGGCGCACCATCACCGCCGCGTCCTCCAGATACCCCACCGCCGCCCTGACCGCCTCCTCATGGCAGGCGACAAGCTCACCCGAGACCTCCTCCGGCGCGACGGCGAACAGGACGCTCAGCGACTTCGGCGCCGAGAACGTCAGGTCAAGCGCCGCGACCTTCGGATCGCGCTCGGAGGCACGCAGGCGCACGCGCGGATCGCCGGGATCGCAGCCCCGCGATCAGCGCTCCGAACTGCTCGGCGCTCACGTCTCCGGAGAGCCCGAGCGCCTCCGCCCCGGCCCCGACCCACTCCCCGGGCGCCTCGCCCCGTCCCGAGTAGTAGTCGTCCCCGCCGCCGGCGACCTGCCGCTCGTAGTAACGGTGCTGGCCGAGGGCGATCTTCCCGATCGAGAGCATCCGCATCGCAAAATAGCAAAGACAGCACTATCCAGTGCAACTGTGTGCTGCGAAGCGGAGCGCAGCGACGCTGAGCGGCAGGGAAGCCTTGCGGATAGCCTGTGGCAACCGGGTTCGGGCTACGTCGGACGCGAGGAATCAGGACATGCAGCGACTACTCGGAAGGCCTGAAGGGAGAAAGAGGGCGTGGCGGGTGTGGTTGCGAGGACGGACGCTCGTTGCGCTGCTCGCGGTCTCTGTGACGTGCGGATGTGGCGCATCTCAGCCTGGCCCCGTCGAACTTCTTTATGGCGAGTACACCGGCACCCAGCGCGTAACCACAGCGAGTCTCAACGCGACGATCGACATCATGCGTAGGCGTATGGCCCAGGTCGGCGTGGCCGCGGGCATCCAACGCTCCAGAGCGAGGGAAATCACCGTCGTCGCGGCGAACACCAACAGCGACCGTTCGGCTGCAGAAGAGATCGGCAAGACCGCACAGCTGTACTTCTATGACTGGGAGCCGAACGTGATCGGCGCAAACGGCAAACCGGCGAGCAAAGCGACGCCGATCAACGGGCGGGGCCCGGGCAGCGTCGCTTACGGGCTGACCGAGTACCGCGCCGTTCTGCGCGCCGCACAGCGCCCGGCGATCCTCCGAGCCAGCGACACGACCTGGACGCCCGGGTGCAGTGCAGCGCAGATACGCGGATGCCACTACGGCAGCTGGTACCTGCTCGATGCCAAGACCGAACGAGTGCTGTGCGGCCCTGAAGACACCGAGCACAGCTTGAATGCAGGCGACTGCGAAGCGCCTGACGAGGGGCCCTTCGGTATCAGACCTGTCGGCGTGATACCGAAGGCCATACGTGTCGAGCCGGGGACCGTCCTCATTCGCGCTCTTGCGGTTCAAGCCGCCTCAGGCGCGATCATCAACTCATCGCCCAACAGCTGGTTCGTACTGAACGACGACGCGGTACTAACTGGCGCCGACCTCACGAACCCGCAGCAGGGCTATAGCGAAGCGACGGGCCCCATCCCAGCGCCCGACGTCACCTTCGGATTCACGTCGCCCGGCAAGCGCGCCTTCGAAGAGCTCACCGCGAAGATCGCCCGTCGCGCCCGAGAAGCCCAAGCTCGCCGGGTGCCAAAGCAACAAGCCCTGCAGCACTTCGCGGTCGTGCTCGACGACCAGCTGATCGACGTGCCCGCCATCGACTACACCAAGTATCCGGAAGGGCTCGATGCCGCGTACGGGTCAGAGATCGCGGGAGGCTTCACCGTCGCCTCGGCCCGAAGCCTCGCCAGCGACCTGCGCACCGGCCCGCTACCTCTGAGGCTAGTGCGGCTCCCGCCAAGGAACGCGATTTGAGCCCGACTTTCGCTCGAGGTCGATCTACGCTTCTTCGCGTTCGCGTTGGAGACCAACAAACGTACGCAGCGTACGCAGCCGTGCGACCGTTCTGCGTACGCTCGGCGCCCGCGGGCCCGCAAATTCAAGGCTTTCTTCGCACCCCGTTCGCACCCTCACGAGCCCGAAATACCGCATCAGGGTACGAAGTTCGCGCTACTTCGCCCCTGTCCGTGTCAGTGGAGACGGCGGGAATTGAACCCGCGTCCGTGATCGCATGTGAGTGGCTTCTACGAGCGTATCCGGCGCTCTGATCTCGTCACCCGCTCGCCTCGCCGGCGGGGTTGCGGGTGACCAGCCTCCTGAATTGTTCCCGGCTTGGCGGAGGCGGGCCGCACCGGGTGAGCCTGCTATCTGATTCCGGCGATCCCCGCCGCAGGCAGCGGGGGCCGAAACCTCACGGCTTAGCTATTGACTAAGCGGCGAGGGCGTACTCGTGAGAGTCCGCACTTATGGTTTTCCCGGGTGTTTTACGAGGCCGCCCGGGACCTCGACTCGCAACCACCCACACGAACCGACCACGTCGAAGCCTGTCGTCCCCGTGGGTGTATGTAACGGCTGATTCTAGCTTGCGTTGATCCTCAGCCGCCGTTAGGCACGACTTAGAGCGCCTGCGACAATGGGCTTATGGAGAACGACTGGACGCTGGGGAGCTATCCCACGGCGCTCTCGGGACCGCCGGTCGCTCCCGTCGCTCCGGTCAGCCAGACGCAGGTCCCGACGACCGCGCCCGGCCACGCCGGCGCCGCGGGCGAGGACCCGTTCGGCGGCGCGAGGCGCAGCCGGTTCGAGCGGCTGCGCCGCAGGATCGGGAGCGCCATCGCAGCGATCGTGGCGCTCGTCGCGAAGTTCTTCGCGGCGATCAAAGGCTTCCTGCTGCTGCTCCCGAAAGTCAAGCTGCTCAGCACCGCGGGCACCGCGCTCGTGTCGGTCGTGCTTTATTCGCTCGTCTTCGGGTGGACGTTCGCGATCGGCTTCGTGCTGCTCTTGTTCGTTCACGAGATGGGGCACGTGATCCAGCTGCGACGCGAAGGGATCAAGGCGACCGCGCCCGATCTTCATACCCTTCCTCGGAGCGGTGGTCGGGATGAAGTCGCTTCCCGACGATGCGCTCGCGGAGGCCCGCGTGGGCCTCGCCGGACCGATCCTGGGAACCGCCGGCGCGGCCGCCTGCCTGGCGCTCGCGGAATTGAGCAACAGCCCGCTGCTGCGGGCGCTCGCCTACGTTGGCTTTCTGCTCAACCTCATCAACCTCGTCCCGCTCGTGCCATTCGACGGAGGGCGCGCGATGGCGGCGATGGCACCCTCGATGTGGTTCCTCGGGCTCGGCGCGATGGTCCTGCTGCTGCTGCTCACGGAAAACGCCTTCCTGCTGATCTTCGTGGTGCTCGGGGGCTTGAGACTCGGCGACGCTGGAAGCTGCGCAAGTCGCGCTCGATCGAGGAAGCCGCCTACTACCGCGTGCCGCCGCGCAAGCGCCTGATGGTGGGCGCCGTCTATATCGGCCTGATCGTGGTGCTCGTCGCTGGCATGGTCGCCAGCGAGGTCCTGCGCTACGGCAGCCATACCTTCCACGTCGCCTAGCGCCGCGCTTCGCGGACTCCGCGTTCGATATCCCTGCGAGTCTCGCGCTCGCGCAGCGACTGGCGCTTGTCGAAGAGGTCCTTTCCGCGCGCCAGCGCGATCTCGACCTTCGCGTGCGATCCGACGAAGTAGATGCGGGTCGGCACGATCGTAAGCCCGCGCTCGGCCGATCGTTCGCCCAGGCGCTCGAGCTCGCGCCGGTGCAGCAGCAGCTTGCGCGGGCGCTCGGGTTCGTGGTTTTCGCGTGCGGCGGGCCCATACGGCGGGATGTGCACCGAATGCAGCCACAGCTCACCGTCGCGCAGCGCCGCATAGCCGTCCTTGAGCTGGGCCCCAGAGGTGCGCAGCGACTTCACCTCGGTGCCCTCGAGCACGATCCCGGACTCGAGGCGCTCGAGCAGCTGGTAGCGGTAGGAGGCGTAGCGGTTGGATGCCACGTCGCCCGCGCCCAGCTTGCGCTTTCCCTTTCCCTTCGCCATTTCGCTGCTCGAGCTGAGCCTAGTCGCCCGGGGCGAGCTCGACACGGCCGCGCACCGCCTCCACCCGCTCCACCCGCACGGCCAGCGGGTCACCCAGGCGCAGCGTCGCGCCGCTGCGCTCGGCGTGGAGGATCGTCCCCTCCTCGTTCAGTTCCCACCAGTCGCGCGCGCCGCCGGGCGAGGGCGCGCGCAGCAGCCGCACCGAGAGCATCCCCTCGAACGGGCGCGCCCTCGCCTCACCGGCCTCATCGGCGCCCGCCAGTCCGAAGACGACGAACGCTCCCGCCGAGATTAGGCCGCTCACTTCCCCCTCGAAGGTCTGCTCGCGCCCGCCCTCGTCGAGGATCCGCTGGAGCATGAAGGAGCGCCCGATGTCATCCGCGGCGCGCTCGATCGACATCGCCTCGCGCTCGCGGTCGGAGGTCCATGCGCCGAGCTCCTCGAGTTCGCTGGCACGCGGCGCCTGCTCGCCGGCCCCGAGTGCGGACAGCAGTGCGCGGTGGCAGACGAGATCCGGGTAGCGGCGGATCGGCGAGGTGAAGTGGCAGTAGCTCGCGGAGTGGAGCCCGGCGTGGCCGAGGTTACGCGGGGAGTAGTAGGCCTGTTGTAGCGATCGCAGCAGGAGCGAGCCGAGCGCCGCGCGCCCGTGTCCCGTGCGCTGCACGTGGCGCTCGATGCGCTGTGAGATCTCGCCGACGAGCTCGCCCGCCTGCGAAGAGGTCATCCGCTTCGGCACTGGCGGAGTCGGCACCTCCAACGAGGCCAGCTGATCGACCAGCCTCTCCACACGCTCCGGATCGGGGCGCTCGTGGACGCGGTACAGGCCAGGCACACGGCGCGCAGACAGCAGCGAAGCGACCGCCTCGTTGGCGGCGATCATCAGGTGCTCGACGACGCGGTGGGACTCCGTCTGCTCGCGCGCCGCGATGGAGATGATCGCGCCGCCGTCATCGAAGAAGAACTCGGGCTCCTCGGAATCGACCACGAGCGCCCCCGCGCGCTCGCGCGCCTGCTGCAGCTCATGCGCCACCGCGCGCGCCACCTCGAGCGGCGCGCGCCACGGAGCCACCGCCTCCTCGCTGCCCGCGAAGATGCGGTCCACGCGCTCGTAGTCAAGTCGCGCGTCCGAGCGGATCAGCGACGGGTAGAACGCGCTGCGACGCACCCTCGCGCCGTCGAACTCGAGCTCCACCGTGACGGTGAGCCGATCCTCGTCGGGGATCAGCGAGCACGCGCCGCTTGAGAGCACGTGCGGCAGCATCGGCTCGACCGCCCCTGGCACGTATACGCTCGTCGAGCGCCTGCGCGCCTCCCTGTCGAGCGCGCTTCCCTCGCGCACGTGCGCGGCGACATCCGCGATGTGCACCCACACGCGCGCACCACCGTCCCCCGTGCGCTCTGCCGACAGCGCATCGTCGAAGTCGCGAGCGCTCAGGGGGTCGATCGTGAACGTCGGGAGCTCGCGTAGGTCAAGGCGCTCTGGGCCGCGCGGAGCCGGCTGGCGCCCAGCCTCGCGGGCATCGCGCTCGACCACCGGCGGGAACTCGCGCTCGAGGCCACGCTCGAGCATCAGCCCCTCGATCACGTCGCGGGCCACATCGGGGCGCCCGAGCACGCGTACGACGCGCGGCGCTGTCCCGCGTCCGGCGCCTTCGACGAGCACCAGCTGGCCCTCCCGCGCCTGCGCCCCGCGCGCCGCTCGCGCGCCGCCGACCACAAGGCGCGAGGAGCGCGAGACCCGCCCGGGGCGCTCGCGACCCCGCTGCGGCGGGAACAGCCGCTCGGCGGTGAGGAAACGTCCGCGGCGCTCGAGCACGGCGACAAATCGCTCGGCGCGCGCGCCCCGCTTCTCGACGGAGCGTGCCGCTCCGCGCTGGTGCCCGGGGCTCACCCGGTCTTCGCGGCGAGTGTTCGGAGCGCCACTTCCAGGCCTTTTTCGCTGTCGATCCCCTGGTGGACCACTACTTCAGGCGTCACGCCGGGACCCTGTTTGACTCCGCCACCCCCGAGGTTGCGGCCGTTCGGCGTGAAGTACTCGCCCACCGTGACGTCGATCGCCCCGCCGTTGGCCAGCTGCTCCTCCTCCTGGAATACGCCCTTGCCGAACGTGTGCGTGCCGACCACGGTCGCGCGGTGGTGGTCCTGGAGCGCGGCCGTCACGATCTCCGCCGCGGAGGCTGTGTCCTGGTCGACCAGTACCACCACCTTGATCGCGCTCGGGATCGCACCTCCCGTCGCCTGCAGCGTCTGCGTCGGCTGCGTTCGCCCGCGTGTCGTCACGATCACGCCCTTGGGGATGAAGATGCTCGCGATCAGCTGGGCCTCGATCACGAGGCCCCCGCCGTTGCCGCGCAGGTCGAACACAATCCCCTTCACGCCCTGGTGAAGCTCGCTCTCAACCGCTTCGCGCACTTCGCCGTGGGCTCCCGGCGTGAACCCCGCCAGCGCGACTACCCCCAGCTTCTCTCCGCGCACGGTCTTCGTCTCGGACGCGACGACCGGCTCGGACACGGTCGCGCGCGTGATCCGCACCGTTCGTGTGCTGGCGCGCACGCCCTGCTTGCTCGAGGGCTGTTCGACCTTCAGCACCACGTCGGTGCCGGGGAGGCCCTTGATCAGCGCCGTCGCCGCGTCGGCCGAGAGGCCTTCGAGCTTGCGCCCGTTCACCGCCACGATCACTTCGCCGCTCTTCAACCCCGCGCGCGAGGCCGGAGAGGAGTTGAACACCCGAGCGATCAGCAGCCCGCGGTGTTCGCCCCCCACCGCGACGCCGATGCCGGTGAAGTGCGGCGGCTGGTCGAATTCCTTGAATTCCCCCGGAGTGAGGTAGTGCGAGAAGCGGTCGTGGAGGCTCGCGATCATGCCCGCGAGCGAGGCGTTCGTCAGCTGCGAGGAGGGGATGCGCCGGTAGTAGTCACCCTCGATACGGCTGAGAGCTTCCGCGAGCACGGCGCTCTGCGAGTCCGGCTGCACCCCGCTGCGCAGGAACGACGGAAGATCTTCGGGGTGCCCGCCGAGCCAGATACCGACGAGCAGCACAGCCAGCACGGCGGGGAGCGCTAGCAGCGCCGACCCGCCGCGCGGGCGCTTGTGGTTGGCGGAGGAGGGCATCGACAGGGCAAGCCTAGTGGAGCGCTTTCCGCCGTCCGGCCGCTCGCGTGGGTGTTCTAGGGTGATGCCTCAGTGGCGCGCGTCAGCACGAGCACGGTCGAGTCCAACGGGCTGCCGATACACCGCATCGAGCTGCCCGGCACCCGGGCGCTCACGGCGCTCGTCGCCTTCGACGCCGGCGCGCGCAACGAGCGCCCCGAGGAGAACGGGATGGCGCACTTCCTCGAGCACCTCGTCTTCAAGGGCGGCGAGAAGTACCCGACCTACCGCGAGGTCAACGAGACCGCCGAGCGACTGGGCGGCGTGCTCAACGCGTACACGAGCCACGACCTCGTGGCCTTCCACATCACCGTGCGCGCAGAGAGCGCCGGCGCCGCGATCGACCTGCTGACCGACTTCGTCGGGCGCCCGCGGCTTGACGCCGAGGAGCTCGACCGCGAGCGCGGCGTCGTGATCCAGGAGATCAACCGCGCCTACGACCAGCCCTCGATGGTGGCCGAGTACCTCATCGACCGCGCCGCCTTCGGCGAGCATCCGCTCGGGCGCCCGGTGCTGGGGCCCGAGGAGAACCTGCGCCTCTTTACGCGCGAGGGCATCATCGCCTTCCGCCAGCGGCGCTGGGCGGGGCGCCACGGTGGCGCGTTCCTCGCCGGCAACCTCGAGCATTTGCCGGCGGCCAGCGAGCTGCACGAGCGCTTCGCGCGCTTCCCGGCCCTCCCCGATCCCCCCGCCTACGAGCCGGCGCCCGACTTTCGGCCGCAGACGCTGGTCGAGGAACGCGACACCAACCAGTCGCATCTGCGCATGATCTACCGGCCCGACATCTCCGTCTCGGAGCTGGGCGAACGCGCCGCCTTGTCGATCTACTCGACGCTCCTCGGCGGCTCCATGGGCTCGCGGCTGTTCGACGAGATCCGCGAGAAACGCGGCCTTTGCTACTCGGTCTACGCGATCGACCACTCATTCGCCGACGTGCCGATCCTGCAGCTCGGATCGGGCCTTGACTCGAGCAAGTGCATCGAGGCCTACCAGCGCATGCGCGAGATCGTCGACGAGCTGCGAACCGACGGGCCCACCGCGGAGGAGGTCGAGCGCGCCCGCGCCTACGCCGCCGGCCGGCTCGTGCTCGCCTTCGAGAACTCAGGCGCTGTCGCCCGCCACAGCGCCACCCAGCGCATCGTCTTCGACGAGCAGATCGACCCGGACGCGGCCATCGCCGCGCTCGACGCGGTCACCCACGATCAGGTCCGCGAGGTCGCCGAGGGCATAGCCGAGGGCTTGGCGGTCGCCTGCGTGGGACCGCACTCCGCGCAGGAGTTCTAGCTCTAGCCGAGCGCGACCATGCGGTCGATCGGCAGCCGCGCCCGCTCGGCGAGCTCGCGCGGCACGCGCACCTCGAAGCGCATCTGCGCGAGCGCGTCGCGCAACTTCGGCAGCGTGATCATCTTCATGAAGTGGCAGGAGGCCTCCGCATTGGCCGGGATGAACCGCACCGCTGGCGCCGCCATCTGCAGCGGGTAGAGCATCCCGACCTCAGTCGCCACGATCGCCTCCGCGACGCCGCCCGCGCGCCCGACCGCCTGCGCGTGCGCCAGCATGCCGCCTGTCGAGAGGATGTGCACGCCCTCTTCATCGAGGTCGCCCGCCGCCAGGTACTCCATCACGCTCGTCGAGCACCCGCACTCGGGGTGGATCAGGAACTCCGCCCCAGGATGCTGTGCACGCGTCGCCTCGATGTCCGACGGGCGGATGCCGGCGTGCACGTGGCACTCGCCGTCCCAGACGTGCATGCGCCGTCCGAGCTGCTTCTCGACGTAGGCGCCGAGCCACATGTCCGGGCCGAAGAGGATCTCTGTGTCGGGCCCGTGCGTCTCGTAGATGTGGCGCACGATGTCGACCGCGTTCGCCGACGTGCAGCAGTAGTCGCTGAGCGCCTTTACCTCGGCCGTCGTGTTGACGTACATCACGACGACCCCACGCGGGTAGCGCCCGCGCCACTCCGCGAGCTGCTCGGCGTCGATCGAGGCCGCCAGCGAGCAGCCGGCGTCGAGGTCCGGGATCAGGACCGTCTTCTCCGGGCACAGGATCGAGGCGGTCTCGGCCATGAAGTGCACGCCGCAGAAGACGATCGTCTCGGCCTCCGCGCGCGCCGCCTTGCGCGAGAGCCCGAGCGAATCGCCGACGTAGTCGGCAACGTCCTGGATCTCGGGCAGCTGGTAGTTGTGCGCGAGGATCACCGCTCCGCGCTCGGCCGCGAGCGCGCGCACCTGTGCCTGCATCTCGGCGACCTCGTCGGCCGTCAGCGTGGCGGAGGGTGCCTGTGTGGGGGCCATGGGCAGGTTCATGGCAGTGGCATCAGCTCCAACGAGAGGTCGAGGGCGGGAGCAGAGTGTGTGATCGCCCCCAGCGAGACCCATTCTATCCCCGTGTGCGCGACGGCACCGAGCGATTCGAGGTCGATCCCACCGCTTGCCTCGAGGCTCGCGCGACCCGCCACCTGGGCGACCGCGTCGCGCAGCTGCGCGACGCTCATGTTGTCGAGCAGCAGCCGCCGGGCTCCCGCCGCCAGCGCCTCCTCGATCTCGCGCGCGTCGCGCACCTCGACCTCGAGCGTGTCGGCCAGCGCCGGCGCCGCCGCGCGCGCCCTCTCGACCGCCGCGGTGATCCCCCCGGCGGCCGCGATGTGGTTCTCCTTTATGAGGATCGCGTCGAAGAGCCCGAAGCGGTGATTGTGCGCGCCGCCGGCCGCCACCGCCGCCTTCTCGAGCGCGCGCAGGCCGGGCGTCGTCTTGCGCGTGTCGAGCACCTTCGCCTCCGTGCCCCTCACCGCGCGCGTCGCGCGCGCAGCCATCGTCGCGACTCCCGAGAGGTGCGCGAGGAAGTTCAGCGCCGTGCGCTCACCGGTCAGCAGCGCCCGCGCTGCACCCTCGGCCGCGAGCACCGGCCCACCCTGCTCGCGCCAGCTTCCCTCCGCCACCAGGCGTCGGGTGACGATCGCCGCGTCGAGCTGCGAGAACACGAGCTCGGCCGCCTGCAGGCCGTAGATCACGCCCGGCGCCTTCTGGGTGATCTCCGCACGCGCGCGCAGCTCCGGCGGGACGCTTGTCAGCGTGGTCACGTCGCCCGCGCCCACGTCCTCCGCCAGCGCCCGCTCCACCAGGGACTGGAGCCCGTCCACCGGAGCCGCTATTCCTCGGAGGCGCGCGCGAGCAGCTGTGCGCGCACGAAGCCGTCCAGGTCGCCGTCGAGCACCCGCTGCACGTCGCCGAGTTCATGCGCGGTGCGGTGGTCCTTGACCATCGTGTACGGGTGCAGCACATAGGAGCGGATCTGCGATCCGAAGTTCACGTCCTGTGCCTCTCCCTTCTCGCGCGCGATCTCCTGCGCGCGTTCGCGCTCGGCGCGTTCGAGCAGCTTCGCCCGTAGCATCGACATCGCCGTCTGGCGGTTGGAGGACTGTGAGCGCTCGTTCTGGCACTGCACCACGATCCCCGTCGGACGGTGCGTGATGCGCACCGCCGAGTCCGTCTTGTTCACGTGCTGGCCCCCCGCACCCGAGGCGCGGTAGGTGTCGACCTGCAGGTCGTCCTCGTTTATCTCGACCTCGCCCGCGTCCTCCACCACGGGCGCCACCTCCACCCCGGCGAAGCTCGTCTGGCGGCGGTGGGCCGCGTCGAACGGCGATAGACGGACGAGCCGATGTACACCGCGCTCGGCGCCGTATAGCCCGTAGGCGTTCTCGCCGCGCGCGCGGAAGGTCGCCGACTTGATACCCGCTTCCTCCCCCTCGCTCAGCTCCAGCAGCTCAACGTCAAAGCCGCGCCGCTCGCCCCAGCGCATCAGCATGCGCAGCACCATCTCCGCCCAGTCCTGCGCGTCGGTGCCGCCGGCGCCGGCGTTCACCGTCACCAGCGCGTCGCCGGCGTCGTAGCGACCCGAGAACAGTCGCTGCTCCTCGAGCTCCGCCAAGCGCGCCTCTACCGTTGCGATCTGCTCCTCTACCTCGCTCTGGAGAGACGGTTCCTCAACTCCCATCTGCGCGAGCGCATCGAGGTCATCGACCTCGGCAGCCAGCCGCTCGAACATCTCGACGCGGCGCGAGGCGCGCGCGTGCTCGGCGGAGACCGCGGCGGCGCGCTCAGAGTCGTCCCAGAATCCCGGGGCGCCCATCTCCTGCTCCAGTTCGCCGACGCGGCGGCGCAGGGATGGCGGGTCAAAGATAGTCCGCCAGCAGCTTCATCTGCTCGCGGATAGCCGCCAGGCGCTGCGGGGTGGAGTCGCCTGGTTCGGCCGTTGCCATGCGGCTCACGCTATCAGGCGCGATCGCAGCCCCCAGCTGGCCGCTGCGCCGGCGACCCAGGGCGCGGCCGCGGCATGGCCGACGCGAGCAGCGCGAGCGCGCGAGCCTCTATCTTTGCCGCTCATGGCAACCGCCGACCCAGAGGAGCTGCCACGAGCATTCGCCGCTGCGATGAGCGCTGGCGACGTGAACGCCGCACTCGAGCTGTGGGTGGAGGACCCGCTCGTGGTCCAGCCCGACGGCAGCGCGCTGCGCGGCCGCGGAGCGCTCGAGCAGGCACTGCGGCAGGCCGTCGCTGTGGGCGCGTCCTTCCAGATCGACGTGTCGGCGATGTACGTCGGCGGGGACATCGCGCTCACACGCGGAACGCTCACGGTACGCGCAGGCGTCGGCGAGGAAGCCTTCGAGCACGTCAGCCACGGGACCGTCGTGTACACACGCGCGGGCGACGGCTGGCGCATCGCCATCGACGCCCCATGGGGGCTAGGAGCGGCGTAGCCGCCGCACTACCCGAGCGACCCGCCGCCGAGCGGCTGCTGTGGGCGAGCCGCCGAGAATCCCACCATGCGGTTGTGCTGCTCATCCCACAGCTTCAGCTTGGTAGCGCGCAGCCCGTCCACCAGGGAAAGCGTGGGGACCTGGCTGAAGACGGGGTTCTCTTCGTGTGCCCTGCGTAGGTTGTAGTTGGGAATCGCCGCCTCGAGGTGGTGCACGTGGTGGTAGCCGATGTTGCCGGTGCAGAAGCGCAGCACGGCCGGCAGCTGCAGGTAGGAGCTGCCTCGCAGCGCCGCCTCCGCATAGCTCCAGCTATCCGCGCTCTCCCAGTAGGCATCCTCGAACTGGTGCTGGACGTAGAACAGCCAGATCCCGATGGCGCCGGCGAGCAGCGCCGCGGGCCCGAACACGAGCAGGTAGGTCTGCCAGCCCATCAGCCAGCACAGGGCGCCGACGATCACCGCGAGCGCGATGTCCGTGCCGATCACGCTGCGACGCATGCGCGGCCGCGCGTTGCTGGCGACGATGCGCGGGCCGACGATCATGGCGAAGATCGGGCCGAGCCCAAACATCACCAAGGGATTGCGCAGAAGCCTGTAGCCCACACGCGCCCGCGTCTCCAGCGCGCGATATTCGGACACCGTGAGCGTGCGCACGTCGCCCGTCCCGCGCCGCTCGAGGTCGCCCGAGCTCGCGTGGTGCACAGCGTGATCGTGACGCCAGCGCACGAATGGCGAGTACAGCAGCAGACCGAGCAATGTGCCGAGCCACAGGTTCCCCTTGCGCGAGGGCAGGAACGAGTTGTGCGAGCAGTCGTGGAACACGATGAACACGCGCACGAGGAAGATCGCGGCGGGCAGCGCCAGGGCCAGCGCGAGCAGCGCGGATCTCGAAGCGAGCAGGTACATCGCCACGGTGAGCCCGAGGTAGGGAAGCAGCGACGTCGCCACGCACAGCGCCGCGCGCGCGGTGTCGGCAAGCGCATACGGCGCGAGCTGCTCACGCCAGTAGCGTGCGTCGTTGGCGTGTGAACGTCGAGCCCCTTGCGCGGCCGGGGGGAGGGCTTGGGTGTACGTCTGGGTCGTGTGGAGGTCCACCGTTGGGACTCCACGCTCCCGCTCAGCGCGGTTCATATGCCCCCTTTCCTGGTTCCCCGCCGACCGTGCCGACCGCTGGGGCTCCAATCGCAACGGCAAGCATACCTGGCGGCTCGGCGCGAAGCCGCCAGGAGCGGACGGACGTCCATCGAGGGAGCTTTCTCAGCGCCCAGCGCCGGTCTTCGCGGCGCGGCGCGCGCCGCTGCGCCGGCGGTTGCGCGGCGCGCCGGGCCGTGCCGGCGCGCGCTGCGGGCGAAGCTGCTCGCCGGGCGCGCCCCAGTCCCGCAGGCCGAGCCGGCGCGTGAGGCGGAGCATCTCGGTGCGCTCCGAAGGGCTCACGAGCGTGATCCCGACGCCGCTCCTGCCCGCGCGGCCGGTACGACCGACGCGGTGGATGTAGGCCTCGTGATCATGCGGAGGGTCGAAGTTGATCACGTGCGAGACGCCATCGACGTCGATTCCGCGCGCTGCGACGTCGGTCGCCACCAGCGTGTCGACGCGACCCTCCTGGAAGCGACTGAGCGCCTGCTCGCGCTGACGCTGGGACTTGTTGCCGTGAATCGAGAGCGCCTCCACCCCGCCGGCGCCGAGGCGCTTGACGAGCCGGTCGGCACCGCGCTTGGTACGGACGAACACGAGCGCGAGCTCGCGCTCGCACGCCAGCTGCTCGATCAGGGCCTGTACGCGCTGCTGATCGCTGACGGCTACGAAGCGATGCTCGACGAGGCTCTGCTCGCGATTGGGCGGACGGTGCTCGTGGGTGATCGGACGGCGGGTGTATCGCGCCGCCTGGCTGCCGGCGACCCCGTCGAGTGTCGCCGAGAAGAAGAGCGTCTGGCGATCCTTGGGGCAGGCGCCGACGATACGGTCGATCGCAGGTCGGAAGCCCATGTCGAGCATCCGGTCTGCCTCGTCGAGCACGAGCACCTTGATCCCCTCGAGCGTGAACGTGCCGCGCCCGAGCAGGTCCTCGAGCCTGCCCGGAGTGGCGACGAGGATGTGGGCGTTCGCGGCCTTGGCGGCCTGGCGCGAGATGCCGACGCCCCCGTAGACGGCCGCGGCGCGCAGCTTGCGGGCGCGTGCGAGCGGCTCTATTTCGTCGAGGATCTGTGTCGCCAGCTCGCGCGTGGGAGCCAGCACGAGCGCGCCCGGGCGCTGCTCGTTCGGGTCGAGCAGTTCGACGATCGGGATGCCGAAGGCGAGCGTCTTGCCCGAGCCCGTGGGTGACTTAACGAGGAGGTCGCGCCCGTCGAGCGCGTCTCCGATCGCGAGGCGCTGCACCGGGAACGGCTCGGTGACGCCCTGGCGCGCGAGAGCGGCGGACACCGCGCTCGATACGCCAAGCTGCGCGAAAGATTGCATTGACATGTAGAACTCCTTTGGCGGCGCTTGGGCCGCGTACGGTTCGAAGGCTCCTGGCCCGAACCGCGCTCTGCGGGACCCAAGCGAGCTGCCTCACGGCCGAACATCGACCGCTGATAAGGACGCTAGCAGAGACCCGGGACGGGCCAGAGAGCGTCGTTGCAGGGAAAAAGCGCTCGCAGGGCGGCGGAATGGGGAGCCCGTGCGAGCCGCTACACTCCTTTATGCGGATCCGTACGAGCGCCGTGCGAGCGGCGCAGAAGGGGACTTCGGACCCCACGAGGCCGTATCCGCCTACACCGCCGCCGGAGCCCCCGATGCTCGTGGTGGCCAAACCGCCAGGAGCACGCGGACATGCCCGGTCCTCAACAGCTGCGCCAGCAGGAGCAACACGAAGCGAAGCTGAAGGACATCCAGGAGCAGGTCTCGAAGGGCAAACTCGTCATCCGGCAGATGACCGCGGACGAGCGCAAGCTGTACCCGCCGCGCCCTGCCAAGCCAGCGCGCGGGCGCGGCAAGCGCTCCTGATGACCGCCTTCTTCGTGCCGCACGCCGCTGGTCTCGAGACCGCCGAGAGCGCACATCAGGCGCTGCGCGAGCAGGCCGAGGCCTACACCGGATCGTCTTCGAGCGACCGCCGCATCGAGCAGATCGACTGCCGTCGCAGCGGCCGCGACTGCACGCTGCGGGTGGGAGAGGCGGACTCCACCAACGGCCGCACGGTCACCGCGATCATCCAGCTCGCCCGTGGGATCTGCGCGGTCCACCACATGCCCGAACAGCCCGGGGAACCGCTGAAGCCGATCGTGCTTCAGAAGAAGGAGATCTACTCGATCAGAGAGTTCCGCTGATCACACCCGCGCGGGCGCGGGCGGGGATGAGGGGAGCGGCGCGAGGGGAGCGGCGCGCACGCGGCGACAGACGTAGTGTTCAAGCGAACACCACTGAAACGAGGAGGTCACCGTGGCAATTGTCGAGAGCCTGCCCAGGACCGGCGGTGAGGATGCGGCAGCGATCGCGGAGCTAGAGGAGATCGTGGCGCGCCAGCGCGCCGCCTTCCTGGCCGACCCCTTCCCCTCGCTCGAGGAGCGGCGAGAGCTGCTGGCGGCACTGGCGGGCATGCTGATCGCCAACCGCGCGCGTATCGAGGAGGCCGCTCAGCAGCGACTTCGGCGTGCATCCCGCGTTGGCGCCGACCTGATCGAAGTGCTCGGCCCCGCGGGTCGCGCCGCGTATGCCGCCGAACAGCTGGACGGCCTGGATGGCGCCGGAGCCGCGGACACGCCGACCCGCTGCTGTTCGGCACCGGCCGCGCGTTCGTACAGCCCCAGCCCAAGGGCGTGATCGGCAACATCGTGCCCTGGAACTTCCCCTTCGACCTGTCCGTCGGGCCGCTCGTCGAGATGCTCGCCGCGGGCAACCGGGTGGTCATCAAGCCCTCCGAGTACACGCCCGCGTGCGGTGAGCTACTGCAGCGAGATGATCCGCGCGACCTTCGACGGTGATCGCGTCGAGGTCGTGCTCGGCGGCGTCGAGCTCTCGCGCGCCTTCGCGCGCGTGCGCTGGGACCACCTGCTCTACACCGGCAGCCCGGCAACCGGTCGGGAGATCGCCAAGGCCGCCGCCGAGCAGCTCGTGCCGGTCACGCTCGAGCTGGGCGGCAAGTGCCCGGCGATCATCGCCGCAGACAGCGTCGACGCCGAGACGGTCAAGCAGGTGCTCGGCACGAAGGCCCTCAAGAACGGCCAGATGTGCATCTCTGTCGACTACTGCCTCGTGCCGCGCGATCGAGCTCGAGGAGTTCGCAGAGCTCGCCGCAGAGCACGCGCGCGATTCGATGCCCGGCTACTGCCAGTCCGGAGAGCTGCACCGGGATCATCTCCACGCGCCACCTCGAGCGCATCGAGCGCCTTCTGGACGAGGCCCGCGAGCGGGGCTGCGACGTGCGCTCGCTCGAGCAGACCGGCGACGCCGACGCGCGGGACGCCGCCAGACTGCCGCTATCGCTCGTGATCGACCCACCCGAGGAGCTGGCGCTGATGCAGGAGGAGATCTTCGGCCCGGTGCTGCCGGTGAAGCCCTACGACAGCGCTCGAGGAGGCGATCGAACACGTCAACGCAGGCGAGCGGCCGCTCGGGCTGTACGTGTTCGCGCGCGAGCAGACCGTCGCCGATGACGTCCTGCGCCGGACGACCTCCGGGGGCGCGTGCGTCAATTGCGCCGCGGTGCACGGGGCGCTGGCGTCGCTGCCGTTCGGGGGCATCGGGCAGAGCGGCTCGGGCCGCCACCACGGCATCGAGGGATTCCGCGAGTTCTCGAACCTGCGCGCGGTGTTCGTCCGCGGCGAGGGAGACCTGATCGAGGCGTTCTCGCCGCCCTATGGGCCGATCGCCCAAGCCGTCGTCGACGCCGCCTTCGGCGGCGCCGCGAGCTAGCGCGAGCAGCGCCCGGGCGCGCGGCAACTCAAGACGGGCTGCTGGTGCCAGCGCTACGGGCGCGCTAAGCGCCGTGGCACTTCTTGAACTTCTTGCCGCTGCCGCACCAGCAGGGGTCGTTGCGCCCGACCTGCTCGTCCTCGCCGAGCACGCGCTGCTCGACGACGGGCATCGCCTCGAGTTCGCCGTCGGCCTGCGCCGCGCCGGCACCGGCACCGGCTGCCGCGGCAGCGGCCGCGAGCGCGCCCGAGCCGGCTTCGCTATGGCCGCCCGAGTAGGAGATCCTGCCGGCGCGCGTGGCGCTGCCCGCGGGCGTGAAGGTCGGCGGCGCGGGCGCGTGCCGTTCTCGCCCTCCACGTTCACCTCGACGTTGAAGATCATGCGCGCGTAGTCCGTCCAGACGCTGTTCATGAGGTCGCCGAACAGCGTGAAGGCCTCGTTCTTATATGCCACCAGTGGATCGATCTGGGCGAAGCCGCGCAGGTGGATCCCTTCGCGCAGGTAGTCCATGTCGAATAGGTGCTCGCGCCAACGCTCGTCGATCGTCTGCAGCAACAGGAAGCGCTCGAGCGCCCCCATCAGCTCCGCGCCGAGCGCCTGTTCGCGGGCGTCATAGCGCTCCATCGCGAGCGCCACGACGTGCTCGCTCAGGGCGGTTCGATCGGTCGCCTCGCGATCGAGGTCCGCCGCCGTGAGCTCGTGCGGGAACAGCTGCCCGAGGGCGATGAAGAGGGCATCGAGGTCCCAGTCCTCCATGAAGTCGCCGGGCGTGTACTCATCGACGGTGCGCTCGATCACGCGCGAGACCTCGCGGCGCGCCTCCTCGCCGATGCTCTTGCCTTCGAGCACCTCGTCGCGGTAGGCGTAGATGACGCGGCGCTGCTCGTTCATTACGTCGTCGTACTCGAGCGTGTGTTTGCGAATCAGGAAGTTCTGCTCCTCGACCTTCTTCTGCGCTTTTTCGATCTGCTTGGAGAGCATCGTCGCCTCGATCGGTTCCTCGTTGCCCTCCTCGTCGAGGCCACCGAGTTTGTCGAGGATGCGGTAGATGCGGTCGCCCGCGAACAGCCGCACGAGGTCGTCCTCGGCGGAGAGGAAGAAGCGCGACTCGCCGGGGTCGCCCTGGCGGCCGGCGCGCCCTCGCAGCTGGTTGTCGATGCGGCGCGACTCGTGGCGCTCGGTGCCGCAGATGAACAGCCCACCGGCCGCGACCACGCGCTCGCGATCCTGCTCGATCTTGCGTTCGAGCTCAGGCATCAGCGCCTGCAGGCGCCGCTCATAGTCCTGCTCGTCCTCGGCTTCGAAGCCTTCGCGCGCCAGCTGCTGGCGCGCGAGGTGTTCGGGGTTGCCGCCCAGCTTGATGTCGACGCCGCGCCCCGCCATGTTGGTGGCGATCGTCACGCCGCCGGGCTGCCCCGCCTCGGCGACGATCTCGGCCTCGCGCGCCGCGTGCTCGGGCTTCGCGTTCAGCACGGTGTGCGGGATCCCGAGCTTCTTCAAGCGCTCGGAGAGCAGCTCGGAGACCTCGACGGAGATCGTGCCCACCAGAACCGGCTGGCCGTTGTCGTGGCGCGCACGGATTTCCCGCGTGACCGCGCTCCACTTGCCCTCCTTGGTCTTGTAGACCTGGTCATTGCGGTCGGCGCGGATCATCTCCTGGTTGGTCGGGATCTGCACGACCGGGAGCTTGTAGATCTTCATGAACTCCGTCGCCTCGGTGAGCGCGGTTCCGGTCATGCCCGCGAGCTTGTCGTAGAGGCGGAAGTAGTTCTGGTAGGTGATCGTGGCGAGCGTCTGGTTCTCCTCCTGGATCGGCACCCCCTCCTTCGCCTCGATCGCCTGGTGCAGCCCCTCCGACCAGCGCCGGCCGTCGAGGATCCGCCCGGTGAACTCGTCGATGATCTTCGCCTCGCCGTCGACCACGGCGTAGTCGACGTCGCGCTTGTACAGCGACTCCGCGCGCAGAGCCTGGATCAGGTGGTTGACCAGGTGCCCGTTCTCGGCGCGATAAAGGTGGTCGATGCCGAGGAAGCGCTCCGCCTTCGCGACGCCCTGCTCGGTGATCGAGACGGTCTTGCGCTTCTCGTCGATCTCATAGTCGAAGTCGGCGACAAACTGCTTCTTCATGCGCGGATCCATGCCTTCGGGCGTGCTGCCCGCTTTCATCTGGGGTGCAAGGCGCGCGAACTTCACGTACAGGTCGGCCGCCTGTTCGGGGGCGCCGGAGATGATCAGCGGGGTGCGCGCCTCGTCGATCAGGATGTTGTCGACCTCATCCACGATCGCGTAGGCGTGGTCGCGCTGCACCTTTTCAGCGAGATCCTTGGCCATGTTGTCGCGGAGGTAGTCGAAGCCGAACTCCGAGTTGGTGCCGTAGACGACGTCGCAGGCGTACGCCTCCTGCTTCTCCTCGTAGGCCTGCATGTTCTGCAGGACGCCCACGGTGACGCCGAGGGCCTCGTAGATCGGGCTCATCCATTCGGCGTCGCGGCGCGCGAGGTAGTCGTTGACGGTGACCAGGTGGACGCCCCTGCGCACGGGCTCCCCGCCCGCGCCGTTGGAGGCCGACTCGGCGACCGCGAGGCTGTTCAGCACGACGGCGAGCGTCGCCGTGAGCGTCTTGCCCTCGCCGGTCTTCATCTCGGATATCTGGCCCTCGTGCAGCGCCATGCCGCCGATCAGCTGCACGTCGAAGTGGCGCATGCCCATCGTCCGCTTGCCGGTCTCGCGGACGACGGCGAAGCACTCCGGCAGCAGCTTGTCCAGTGACTCGCCCTCACGCGCGCGCTCGCGCAGCGCGTCCATGCGCTCGCGCAGCTCGGCGTCGCTGTCGTGTTCGAGCTCCGCCTCGAATGCGCCGATCAGCGCGACGCGCCGCTGGTATTCCTTGAAGCGCTTCGCCTCCCCGACGTTGAGAGCGCGATCTAGCAGTGAGGGCACTAGCCAAGGATAGCTCTCGCAGCAGCCGTGGAATCCACTCTGCGAGCGCCGCGGAGCAGCCCGGGTGTCGAGGGTCGAGGTCTCGGGCGAAGGCGCGCACGCCCCGCCCCACCCGCTGCTGATAGAAATCGCCGCCGGGCTGCCGATGGATCCCTCGCTCACCGACCTGATGCCGTTCGCCGAGCTCGCCGGGGTCGAGCTGTTGCGCGCCGAGGCCTCGGGCGTGCTGGGAGCGCTCGACTGGAGCGCGGAGCGCTGCACGGCCGGGGGCGTGCTTCACGGCGGAGCGATCATGACGCTCGCCGACTCGGTGGCGGCCGTGTGCGCCTACCTGAACCTTCCGCCCGGTGCGAGCACGACGACGATCGAGGCGACGACACACTTCCTGCGAGCCCTTCGCTCCGGGAGGCTCCTTGCGGAGTCAGCGCCGATCCACGTGGGGCGAACGATCATCGTGCTCGAGACGCGGCTGACCAACGATCAGGGTCAGCTGATCGCACACACGCTGCAGACACAGGCCGTGCGTTCGGCGTGATGCGGGGGCCGTTGCCGCGGCGCGGCTAGGTCGAGGGCAGCGCTCCCTGCTGGGCGCTCACCCGCGCGATGCGAGCGGCGTCGATCTGGGCCTCACGCCGGCGACGCAGTTTGTCGCGGTGGCGCTTGACCTGGCGGGCCAGCTCGTCGACCATCAGGTTCATCGAGTGCAGCATCTCCGGGGATGCATCGCGGGCGCGCAGCGTGACGCCCTTCAGGTACAGCGTCCCCTCGGCCACCTGGCAGTCGGCAACGCGCGGGTTCGGCTCCTTGAAGATCTCGATCTCCAGGCGGGCGAACTCGGATACCTGCCGCGACACCTTGCTGAGACGGCGCCGGGTGTGCTCCCGCAGCTCGTCGGTTACCGGCACGTTGCGACCCTTGATGTCGATCTGCACGTTGGCTCCCTTCGATGGTCCTTTGCAACTGATGCTACGCCGCATCACGGCGAATGTAAACGCGCCTGGACGCCCCTCCGGGAGGTGCCAGAATGACCGCCGAGCCGAGATGAGCCCCAACCTGTCCTGGTCGCCGACCCCGGGCGTCGTGATCCTCGCGGCGATCGTCGGCGGGCTCTACGTCAAACGCTGGCGGCAGGTGCGCCTCGCGCCCTCGCCGCGCAGCAGCTCCGAGGCGCCTGTGTGGCGGCTGTGCTGTTTTCTGGCGGCTGTGCTCGCCGCTCTGATGGCGGTGATCTCGCCGCTCGACGCGCTCGCCGACCAGCTCTTCTTCGCGCACATGATCCAGCACATGCTGCTGCTGGACCTCGTGCCGATCCTCGCGATCCTCGGGTTTACGAAGGTGATCGTGCGTCCGCTCACGCGCGCGATCAGCGTCCTCGAGCGCCGCGCCGGAGCGCTCGCCCACCCAGCCTTCGCGGTGCTGCTGTACGTCAGCGTGATCTACGCCTGGCACATCCCCGCCGCCTACGACTACGCCGTCAGGCACCCGCTCGTGCACGAGCTCGGCGAGCACACGAGCTTCCTGATCGCCGGCTGGCTGTACTGGTGGCACCTGCTGTCGCCGATCCGCTCGCGCATGCGCCTCGACGGGCTCGGCCCGCTCGCCTACATGGCCGGCACGAAGCTGTTCGTCGGGGCCCTCGGGATGGGCCTGGCGTTCGCCCCCTCGGCGCTCTACCCCTACTACGTGCACCACGCCCGCGTGTGGGGCATCTCGGCGCTCGACGATCAGGGGATCGCGGGCCTGATCATGGCGGTCGAGCAGTCGCTCGTGATGGGTGTCGCGCTCGTCGTGCTGTTCATGCGCGCGCTCACCGAGTCCGAGCGCGCACAGCAGCGCCGCGAGCGCTTCGGGATCGTCTGAGCGCCGCCGCTCAGCCGCCGCGCAGGCTCTCGAGGATGCCCCGGTGCGCCGCGATCGCGCCGATCGTGATCGAGTCGGCGGCGAGCTCGGTGCCGGGGAGCAGGATGCTCTCGCGAACCTGCGCGCCCTCGCCAAGGCGCGAGCCGCGGCCGAGCACGACGGGGCCCATCAGGCGTACTCCCGACCCGATGCGGACCTCGCGGCCCGACCCAGAGCGGCCCCTCCACCTCGATGTCCCGTGGGAGCTCCGAGCCCTCCGCGACGCTCACCCCGGGCGCGCGCTGCTCGCCTTCGAGCGGTAGGCTGCAGCTCGCCGCGCAGCGCGTCGAAGGTGCCCTGCATGAGCTCAGCCAGCGAGCCGACGTCGTTCCAGTACTGCTCGATCTCGTGCACGTAGAAGGGCACGTCGGACTCGAGCAGGACGGGGAAGACGTCCTTCGCCCAGTCCACGAACGGGCGCTCGGGGAAGTAGTCGAAGATGCTCGGCTCGAACACGTAGATGCCGCAGTTGCCGAGGTCCGAGAGCGCCTCGTCGGGCTCCGGCTTCTCCTGGAAGCCCGTGATCCTGCCGTCGCGGTCGCGCAGCACCACGCCGTACTCGCGCGTGTCCGGCACCTTCTTGACGGCGAGCGTCGCGATCCCGCCGGCCTCGCGGTGGCGCGCGGCAAGCACGCTCAGGTCGATGTCGGTGAGCGCGTCTCCGGAGATCACCACGAAGGCTTCATCGCCGAAGAAGTCCGCGCACGCGCGCACGCCGCCGGCCGTGCCGAGCAGCTCGTCCTCGTGGTGGTAGCTGAGACGATCGCCGAAGTACTCGCGGATCGTCTCCGGGAAATAGTGCAGGTTGGCCACACCTCCCGGAAGCCGTGGCGCTCGAGCAGGTCGAGGATGTGCTCCATCACGGGCCGGTCGAGCACCGGCACCATCGGCTTGGTGATCTCGTAGGTGAGCGGCCGCAGGCGCGTGCCGAGCCCGGCCGCGAGGACCATCGCCTTCATCGCGGAGCTCGCCGGCGGCCTAGTAGCGGTAGTGGTCCGGCTTGTACGGCCCCTCGACGGGCACGCCGATGTAGTCCGCCTGCTCGTCGGTGAGCCGCGTCAGGCGCGCGGCGAGCGCGTCGAGGTGCAGGCGCGCGACCTTCTCGTCGAGGTGCTTGGGGAGCACGTAAACGCGCCGCTCGTACTCGTCGTTCTTCGTGAACAGCTCGATCTGTGCGATCGTCTGGTTGGAGAACGAGCTGCTCATCACGAAGCTCGGGTGGCCGGTCGCGTTGCCCAGGTTCAGCAGGCGCCCCTCGGAGAGCAGGATCACGGCGTGGCCGTCGGGGAACACCCACTTATCGACCTGCGGCTTGATGTTCACGCGCTCGATCCCGCTGATCTGGGTGAGCCCGGCGACCTCGATCTCGTTGTCGAAATGGCCGATGTTGCCGACGATCGCCTGGTGCTTCATGCGCGCCATGTCAGCGGCGCGGATGATGTCGCGGTTGCCCGTCGCGGTGACGAAGATGTCGGCGGTGTCGATGACTTCCGCGAGCGTGCGCACCTCGTAGCCCTGCATGACGGCCTGGAGCGCGCAAATCGGGTCGATCTCGGTGATGATCACGCGCGCACCCTGGCCGCGCAGCGACTCCGCGCAGCCCTTGCCGACGTCGCCGAAGCCGCAGATCACAGCGACCTTGCCGCCGATCATCACGTCGGTCGCGCGGTTGATCCCGTCGATCAGCGAGTGCCGGCAGCCGTAGAGGTTGTCGAACTTCGACTTGGTGACGGAGTCGTTCACGTTGATCGCCGGGAACAGCAGCTCGCCGCGTTCGACCATCTGATAGAGGCGGTGCACCCCGGTCGTCGTCTCCTCGGTGACGCCTTTGATGCCCTCGCCGATGTGCGTCCAGCGCTGGGGATCCTCGGCGAGCGAGCGCGAGAGCAGCGACAGCACCACGCGAAACTCCTCGGACTCGCCGCTGTCGGGATCCGGCACCGCGCCGGCGCGCTCGTACTCCGCGCCCTTATGCACGAGCAGGGTGGCGTCGCCGCCGTCGTCGAGGATCATGTTCGGGCCGCTCTCGGGCGCGCCGCCGTCGGCGTCCGGCCAGCGCAGCACCTGTTCGGTGCACCACCAGTACTCCTCGAGCGTCTCCCCCTTCCAGGCGTAGACCGGAACGCCGCGCGGCTCCTCCGGGCTCCCGTCGGGCCCCACCGCGACGGCCGCGGCGGCGTGGTCCTGTGTCGAGAAGATGTTGCAGCTGCACCAGCGCACCTGCGCGCCGAGCGCGGTCAGCGTCTCGATCAGCACGGCCGTCTGCACCGTCATGTGCAGCGAGCCGGTGATGCGCGCCCCCGCCAGCGGCTGCGCCTCGCCGTACTCGCGCCGCAGCGCCATCAGCCCCGGCATCTCGTGCTCGGCGAGCGTGATCTCCTTACGCCCGAACTCCGCGAGCGAGAGGTCGGCGACCTTGAAGTCGACACCGACAGCGGTGGTCATGACTGACACGAGCAAACCTCCTGTGCGATCAGGTGAGCGCCCTTGCTGCAGGGTAAGTGGCCGAGCGTGGCGGTTTCGCAGCCCGTCGCAGCGCTCCTCGGCCCGCGACGAAGTTAGCACACGGCCCGAGCTGTTAGCGCTCGGCGAGCGCCGCCTTTAGCTCGTCGAGCACCCTCACCTGTCCCGGGTCGACGCCGCGCAGCGCCGCGATGTAGATCGAGACGAGGTCTCCGAGCAGCACGAGCGAGACGACGCGCTCGATCGCGGTCTGCCCGCGCGTCTCCAGGCGGTAGCTCGCAGCGGCGTAGGGAGCCATCAGCCGCTCGGTGAGGCCCATGCGCTCCTTCAGGCGCGGGTGCGCGTCGGAGTCGTCGAGGAAGACCGCCGAGAAGCGTCCGAGCTCGGGCGCGCCCTCCCAGCCGGCGATCTCGTTGTGGTCGAGCTCGGGGAGTTCGTTCCAGAAGCACAGCTGCTTGGCGTTCTCGTTGAGCTGCGTCTTCCAGCGGTAGGCGATCGGCGTCGTCAGCCCCGCTCCGATGATCAGCGGGGTGGTCCCGAGCAGGCCGCGCGCGAGGTCCTTCGCGAGGCTGCTCTCGGGAGCCTCGGGGCCCCACTCGCGCGACCAGCTGCTCGGTGTGGGAGGCCGCCACGTCGATCTCCGACGTCAGCCGGGTGCCGGCGCCGCACAGGGCCGCCACCTCGAGCGCGGCGACGATCATGTAGGCGACCGCGGCGCGGGGCTGGAAGCCGCCCGGCAGCGGGATCACGGGCACGCCGTCGGCGCGCGCCATCTCGGCGAGCCGCCCGCCGGTGGTCACGACCGTGCGCTGCGCGCCGAGCGCACCGGCGGACTCGTAGCAGGCGAGCGTCTCCTCGGTCTCGCCGGAGTAGCTCGCGCACAGCACCATCGTGTCCGGCGTCGTCCACGTCGGAAGCCCGTAGGCGCGCGTCACGAAGATCGGGCGTGAGGCGTGGTCGCCGAGCGCCGCGCGCGCCAGCGCGCCGCCGATCGCCGAGCCGCCCATCCCCGCCACCACCAGGCCCGCGGGCGCGTCGCGGTCCTCCATGATCGCCGACTCCACCCGCCACAGAGCGTCGCGCAGGTGCTCGGGCAGCGCGAGCACGTCGCCGAGCTGGTCGGAGGGGTCGATCGCGGCGATCGCCGCGCGCGAGAGCTCCGGCGCGGCCCCGTCGGCGTGCGCTTCGTTCTGCCTGGTCGGCTCCTCTGGAGTGGTGCTGGCCATCGCTTGTCCCTTGCGCTCCTTGACTTTGCTGGCTGGGGGCTCGATCTGCTCGCCGGCGGCCTAGAACTCGATCGCCCGGTCCGGCAGATCCACCCCGGGGAAGATACGCGCCCCGCGAGTGATCACGTTGTCCGCCCCGATGCGCACGCCTTCGCCGAGCACCGCTCCACCGGTCAGCTTCGGTGCGGTCGCCGACGCTGGCGCCGGGAGCCACGATGCAGTCGCGAAGCTCGCAGCCCTCGCCGATGCGTGCCCCGTCAAGGATCACGCTGCGCTCGACCGTGCTCGCGCGGCCCGACCTCGACGTCCTCGCCGAGCACCACCAGGCCGCCGACGCGCGCCCCCTCGGCGACCTGCGCGTGCGCGCACCGAGCAGCGCAGGCGGGATCAGGCGCCCGCGCACCTCGGCCCCCTCGCCGACCGCCAGCCAGTCCGCTCCCAGGCGCGCACGCACCGCCGTCTGCGACGTTGCCCTCGAGGATGTCGAAGGTCCCCTGCAGGTAGCGCGCAGGGCGTGCCGATGTCCAGCCAGTAGCTCTCGGAGGGAAAGCCGTAGAGGCCGTCGCCTACCAGCAGCGGCCACACCTCGCCCTCGATCGAGACCTTGCGCCCAGGCGCGCATCAGCTCGAGGATCTCGCGCTCGAGCACGTACGCGCCGGCGCTGATCAGGTTCGTCGGCGGTGCGCTCGCAGGCGCTCGGCTTCTCGACGAAGTCGCGCACCGAGCGGTCCTCGGCGAGCACCACCAGCCCGTAGGCGCTCGGATCGGGCACCGGCCACCAGCGCCAGCGTCGCGCGCGCGCCGGTGCGCTCGTGCTGGGCGATCTGGGCGCCGAGGTCGATGTCGGTCAGGACGTCTCCGTTGAGCATCAGGAAGCGCTCGTCGAGCATCGGCTCGGCGAGCTTCAGCGCGCCGGCCGGTGCCGCGCGGCTCGGGCTCCTCGACGTAGCGCAGGCGGATCCCCAGCTCGGAGCCGTCGCCGAGCACGCTGCGCACGCGCTCGGCCATGAAGCCGCAGGAGAGGATCACGTCGTCGACCCCGTGCCCGCGCAGCCACTCGAGCATGAAGGAGATGAAGGGCCGGTCCACGAGCCGCACGATCGGCTTCGGGACGTTCGAGGTGAGCGGGCGCAGGCGCGTGCCTTCGCCGCCGGCCAGGATCACCGCCTGCATGGCGCTCACCGCCTTCCGATGCCCTCGTAGCGCAGGCCGGCGGCGCGCACCGCGCTCGGGGTCCAGCGCGTTGCGCCCGTCGATCACGCAGGTCGCCGCCCATCGCGGCGGCCACCTGCTCCCAGTCGAGCTCCACCAGCTCCCGCCACTCGGTCACGAGCACGGCCGCGTCGGCGCCGCTCAGCGCCTCCGAGCGCGCGAGTCGGCGTAGTCGAGCCGCTGGCATCAGCTCGCGGGCCTGCGCGCTCGGCGACCGGGTCATAGGCGCTCACGATGGCGCCCTCGGCCAGCAGCCGCGCGGCCAGCACCAGCGAGGAGGCCTCCGCGCATGTCGTCGGTGCTCGGGCTTGAAGGCCAGCCCGAGCAGCGCCACGCGGCGTGCCCGCGAGCGCGCCGAGGTGGCGCTGGAGCTTGGCGATCGACGCGGCGCTTCTGCAGTTCGTTGACCTCGATCACGGCGTTCAGCAGCTGGAAGTGGTAGCCGGAGTTGCCCGCCAGCAGCTTCAGCGCGCTCGACGTCCTTGGTGAAGCAGCTGCCGCCGAAGCCGATCCCGGCCTGCAGGAACTTGGGCCCGATGCGCTCGTCCAGGCCCATCCCGCGCGCCACCTCGATCACGTCCGCGCCGGTCTCCTCGCAGACGTTGGCGATCTCGTTGATGAACGAGATCTTCGTGGCCAGGAAGGCGTTGGCCGCGAGCTTGATCATCTCCGCGCTGGCGATGTCGGTGCGCACCAGCGGCGCGTCGAGCGGCGCGTACAGCTCGGTCACGGCGTCCCCCGCCCACTCGCCGCCGTCGCCGACCACGACCCGGTCGGGGTTCATGAAGTCCCCCACCGCCGTGCCCTCCTTCAGGAACTCGGGGCAGGAGACGTAGGAGAGGCCCTGCTTGCCCTGCTCGCGAAACACGCGCTGGATCGTGGCGCCGGTCCCGCAGGGAACCGTCGACTTCATCACCAGCGCGTGGTCGGTCGGAGGCGGGCATCGCGTCGACGACCGCGTGCACCGCCGACAGGTCGGCGTCGCCGGAGTAGGTCGGCGGCGTGCCGACCGCCACGAACAGCAGGCGCGCGTGCGCGAGCGCGCCGGCCGAGCTCGGTCGAGAAGTGCATCCGCTCGGCGTTGCGCGCCAGCAGCTCCTGCGAGCCCCGGCTCGTAGATCGGCATCTCGCCGCGCCTGCAGGCGCGCGATCTTCTCGGCGTCGATGTCCACGCACCAGACCTCGCTGCCGAGCTCGGCGAAGCCGGCGGCCGTGACCAGCCCGACGTAGCCGGTGCCGATCACCCCGATCGGCTCGCGCTCGGCGCCCATCAGCGCCGGGTTGCCGCGACGTGTTGCGGGCGCAGCGCGCTGGCTCACAGCGCGCCGCGGAGGATCCTGAACACCGGGTGCTTCGCGGCGGCGCCCAGCAGCTCCTGCGCTGAGGAGTCTGCGCCGGCGTCGTCGAAGAATGCCGCGAGCTCGAGCTTCCAGCGCCTCGGGGAGGCACGCAGCACGGCCGGCGTGCCGGCGAAGCGGTTGAAGACGTTGTGCGTGAACCATCCCGGGCGCTTGCGCTCAAGGTGCTCCGCCGCTGCGCTGCGCTCGTCCATCGCCTGGAACCCGCCTCGCCGCCTGGCTAGGCAGCGACCGCGAGGAACGCCTCGCAGCGGCGGATGTCGCGCAGCGCGCGCTCGTGCTCTTCGCTGCCCGCTCGGCGCGCTCGGCGGCCGCGCGGGCCTCGGAGAGCCTTTCTTCCAGCAGCCCGCGGTCGAGCTGCCTCGGGCGCGATCGCCTCCTCGACCAGCACCAGCGCGCGGTTGTCGGCGAACTGCAGGTATCCCTCGGCCTGGGCGAAGCGCACGATCTCCGTGCTCCGAGCGGTACAGGCGCAGCTCGGTCGGTTCGAGCATCGCCAGCAGCGGCTCGTGGCGGGCGAGGATCCCGATCGAGCCGACCGCGGTGAAGCGTCGAGAGCATCTCGATCTCCTCGGAGAAGACCTCGCCCTCGGGGGTGAGGACTTCGACGGGGAATTTGGTGTGCGCCATCGGTCCTAGCGTCTTCGCCGCCTCGACGACTTCGTCGATCGTGCCCTTCAGGAAGAAGGCGCTCTCGGGGACCTCGTCGTGCTTGCCTTCGATGATCTCCTCGAAGCCGCGGATCGTCTCCTCGATTTTCACGTACGCGCCGGGCGTGCCGGTGAACTCTTCGGCGACGAAGAACGGCTGCGAGAGGAAGCGCTCGATGCGCCGCGCGCGCTGGACGGTGAGGCGGTCCTCGTCGGAGAGCTCGTCGATCCCGAGGATCGCGATGATGTCCTGGAGCTCCTTGTAGCGCTGCAGGATCTCCTTGACGCGGTTGGCCACGCGGAAGTGGTCCTCGCCGAGGATCTCGGCCTTCAGGATCGTCGAGGTCGAGTCCAGCGGGTCGACCGCCGGGTAGATGCCTTTTTCGGAGATCGCCCGCGACAGCACCGTGGTCGCGTTCAGGTGCGCGAACACCGACGCCGGCGCCGGGTCGGTGAGATCGTCGGCGGGGACGTAGATCGCCTGCACCGAGGTCACCGAGCCCTCGCGGGTGGAGGTGATGCGCTCCTGCAGCTGACCCATCTCGGTCTCCAGCGTGGGCTGGTAGCCGACCTGCGAGGGCATCCGCCCGAGCAGCGCCGAGACCTCGGAGCCGGCCTGGACGAAGCGGAAGATGTTGTCGATGAACAGCAGCACGTCCTGGCCCTGGTCGCGGAAGTATTCGGCCATCGTCAGGCCCGAGAGCGCGACGCGCATGCGCGCCCCGGGCGGCTCGTTCATCTGCCCGAACACGAGCATCGTCTTCTCGAGCACGCCCGACTCCTTCATCTCCAGCCACAGGTCGTTGCCCTCGCGGGAGCGCTCGCCGACGCCGCAGAAGGCCGACAGGCCGCCGTGCTCCTTGGCGAGGTTGTGGATCAGCTCCTGGATCAGCACCGTCTTGCCGACGCCGGCGCCGCCGAACAGCCCCACCTTGCCGCCCTTGGCGTAGGGAGCGAGCAGGTCGATCGACCTTGATCCCGGTCTCGAACATCTCGGTCGTCGGCGATAGGTCCTCCACGCGCGGCGCGTCCTGGTGGATGCTGCGCCGCTCGATGCCCGCGGGGAGCGGCTCGCCGAGGTCGATCGGTTCGCCGAGCAGGTTGAAGATGCGCCCGAGCGTCGCCTCGCCGACGGGAACGGTGATCGGCGCGCCGGTGTCGACGACCTCGAGGCCGCGCGAGAGCCCGTCGGTGGTGTCCATCGCGACCGCGCGCACGCGGTCATCGCCGAGGTGCTGCTGGACCTCGCACACGAGCAGGTTGCCGCCGGCCTCGGAGCTGATGCCGGGCGCCTCCTCCTCCTCGTTCGCGCGCGGTGCGCGCGATCGTGATCGCGTGGTTGATCTCGGGCAGGCGGTCCGGGAAGACGGCCTCGATCACGACGCCCTGGATCTCCTCGATGCGCCCGACGTTGCGCTTGCCCTCGCCGTTGGCCGGGGCGCTCATCGAGTCCGTGGGCTCGGTGGCTGTGCTGGCGTCCATCTGTGTCTTCTCCTCTTGTACGTTTGTGCTCGGGTCGGTGTGCGGCCGTCTGCTCTTGGCGGGCGGCTAGGTCAGCCCCTCTGCGCCGGCGACGACCTCCATGATCTCCTGGGTGATCTCGGCCTGGCGGGCACGGTTCATCTGCAGCGTGTATTCGGTGATGATTTCGCCGGCGTTCTCCGAGGCGCTGCGCATCGCGGTCATCTGCGCGCCGAAGAAGCCCGCGGTCGACTCCACCAGCGCACGATAGATCGACAGCTCCACGTAGTCGGGCACGAGCCGTCTGAGGATCTTCTCGGGGTCGGGCTCGTAGTCCACGGGCGTCGCGGGCACGCGCGCCTCGCCGCGCCGTCGTGCGAGGCCTCGCTCGGGCTCCTCGCCGGCGATCGTCGCCTGCGAGAGCGGCAGCAGGCGCTCCTGGGTGACGCGCTGGGTGAGCGGCGAGACGTAGGCGTTGTAGATGATCTCCACGCGGTCGAGGCGGCCGTCGACGTAGGCGGCGATCAGGTCGTCGGCGATCGCGCGCGCGTCGGCGTGGGCGGGCCGGTCGGAGAAGCCCACGTAGCTGCCGCTGAGCTCGTAGCCGCGGAAGCCGAGCGAGGAGACGCCGCGCCGGCCGGCGACGTACCAGCTGCTCTGCAGCCCTTCCTCGCCGAGCTCGCGCGCGAGGCGCACGCCGGCGCGGATGATCTGCGAGTTGAAGGCGCCGGCGAGCCCGCGGTCGCCGGTGACAGCAGCACGCCGACGCGCTGCTCGCGCTCGTGCTCGTGCAGCAGCGGCACGCGCGCGGCCTCCGCGCCGGCCGCCTGCGCGGCCTGGCGCGTCATGCGCCTGAGCGCGTCGGCGTAGGGGCGCAGCGCCTCGATGCGCTGCTCGGCGCGGCGCAGGCGCGCGGCGGCGACCATCTCCATCGCGCGGGTGATCTTCTGGATGTTCTTCACCGAGGCGATCTTGTTCTTGACGTCGCGCTGTGAGTAGGCATGGCAGTTGGAGTGCGGCGGGTCGAGCGCTCGCGCTAGGCGGCCGCCGTCGCCTCCTCGAGCGGCTGGCCCTCCTCGTCGAGGTCGTAGCCGAAGTCGGCGGCGAATGCCTCGACGAGGTCGTGGACCGCCTTCTGGGTCTCCTCCGACCAGTCGCCCGCCGGCGATCTTCGCGCGCACCTCGCCGAGCTGGGCGTGCGCGCGTTCGGTCAGCTCGAGTCAGGAACTCGGTCACGCGCTCGACGTTGATGCGGTCGAGGAAGCCGTTCGTGGCGGCGTAGATCTGGATCACCTGGTCCTCGACCGGCAGCGGCTCGCGCTCGTGCTGGTTGAGCGTCATCACGAGGCGTTCGCCGCGCGCAAGCGTGCGCTGGGTGTCGGCGTCGAGGTCGGAGCCGAACTGGGCGAAGGCCTCGAGGTCGCGGTACTGGGAGAGCTCGAGCTTGATCCGTCCGGCGACCTTCTTCATCGGCGTCGATCTGGGCGTTGCCGCCGACGCGCGAGACCGAGATGCCGACGTTGATCGCGGGGCGCACGCCCGAGTTGAACAGCGCCGACTCGAGGAAGATCTGCCCGTCGGTGATCGAGATCACGTTCGTGGGGATGTAGGCCGAGACGTCGCCGGCCTGCGTCTCGATCACCGGCAGCGCCGTCAGCGAGCCGCCGCCGAGGTCGTCGTTGAGCTTGACCGCGCGCTCGAGCAGGCGCGAGTGCAGGTAGAAGACGTCGCCGGGGTAGGCCTCGCGACCTGGCGGGCGGCGCAGCAGCAGCGACATCTGGCGGTAGGCGTAGGCGTGCTTGGTCAGATCGTCGTAGACGCACAGCGCGTGCGCGGCCGTTGTAGAGGAAGTGCTCGCCCATCGCGCAGCCGGCGTAGGGCGCCATGAACTTGATCGGCGCCGCCTCGTCGGCGGGCGCGGCGACGATGATCGTGTTTGTCGAGCGCGTCGTCTTCGTCGAGCGTCTGGGCGAGCGCGACGACCGTCGACATGCGCTGGCCGATCGCGACGTAGATGCGAGATCGACGCCGCTGTCCTTGTTGTTGATGATCGTGTCGATCGCGATCGCGGTCTTGCCGGTCTGGCGGTCGCCGATGATCAGCTCGCGCTGGCCGCGGCCGATCGGGATCATCGCGTCGATCGCCTTCAGCCCCGTCTGCATCGGCTGCTTGACCGGCTGGCGCTGGACGACGCCGGGCGCCTTGAACTCGGCGGGGCGGGTCTCGGTCACGTCTCGATCGGGCCCTTGCCGTCGAGCGGGCGCCCGAGCGGGTCGACGATCCGCCCGAGCAGCTCCTCGCCGACGGGGATCTCGAGCAGCTCGCCGGTGCGCCTGACGGTGTCGCCCTCGGAGATGTGCTCCCACTCGCCGAACAGCACGGCGCCGACGTTGTCGGACTCGAGGTTCAGCGCGAGCCCGGTGACGCCGTGCGGGAACTCGAGCATCTCGAAGGACATGCAGTTCTCGAGGCCGTGCAGGCGCGCGATGCCGTCGGCGACCGACAGCACGGTGCCGACCTCGGTCAGCTCGGCGCTGCCCGCTGTCGAGGCCCTCGATGCGGCTCTTGAGGATGCTTGTGATCTCGTCGGGATTGATCTGCATGTGGTTTCTCCTATGAGGCTCCTTGGGCAACGTGCCTGCGCAGCTGCTCCAGTCGGTTGCGGATAGATGCGTCGAGGATCGAGTTGCCGACGCGCACGATGATGCCACCGAGGATGTCCGGGTCCACGCGCGTGGCAAGCGTGACGCGTGCGCCCGGCACGCTCGCCGATCGTGCGCCCGAGGCTCTCGGTTGTCGCGGAGTCGAGCTCGATCGCGCTCGTGATCTCGACCGGCAGCATGCGGTTCTCCTGCTCCCACATCCGCTCGTACTGCTGCGCGAACGCGGAAGATCACCGGCATGCGGTGGTTTTCGATCAGCAGCTCGAGGAAGTGCAGGAACGCCTCGTCGGCGCCGTCGAGCAGCCGCCCGAGGCCGTCCTGCTTCTCCTGCGTGGAGAAGTAGGGAGCGAAGAAGAACAGCGCGAGCTCGCGGTTCTCCGCCAGCGCGTCGGCGAACTGCCCGAGCTGCTCGCGCAGGACGTCGAGCTTGCCCTGCTCGAGCGCGACCTCGAACAGCGCGCGCGCGTAGACGCGGGCGAGCTCGTCCATCAGTTCTGGCGCGGGCCCGAGGAGGAGAGTCCCGAGAGGTCCAGTTCGTTCGAGCGCCTCCTCGACCAGGCGCCGCTGATCGTCGTCTGTCGAGCGTCCTTGCGCGTGACCTTCTCGGTCGCCATGCACCGTTAGGTCGGCGACCTCGCGGCGCAGGTCGTCGAGCGCGCGCTTGCTGGCCACCTCGATGTCGCGTTCGGCGCGCTGGGCGGCCTCCGCGAGGATCTCCTGGCCGCGCTCCTTGGACTCGTGCTCGTGCGCTTCGGCCGCCTGCCGGGCGCGGTGCACGATCTCATCGGCCTGCGCACGCGCCTCCTTCAGGCGCTCGCGGTATTCCTCCAGCAGCTTGTCGGCCTCCTGGCGCGTGTGCTCGGCGGAGTCGATCGTCGCCGTAGATCATCCGCCGCGCTCGTCGAGCGCATGGCGGATGCGTGGGAACGCCGCCTTGCTGAGGATGAACAGCGAGATCGCGAAGACGACGAGCGTCCAGATCGTCAGCCCCACGTCGGGGGTGATCAGCCAGGAGTTGCTCGAGGAGGCGAGCAGCGTGGATGCGTGCAGGGTCGCGGGCATGGCGGTCTAGAGGAAGAAGGCGATGAAGCCGCCGACGAGGCCGTAGAAGAAGGTGGCCTCGGTGAGCGCGAAGCCGAGCCACTGGATCGATGTGATCTCGTCGCGCATCTCCGGCTGGCGGGTGACCGCCTCGATCACCTTGCCGAACAGCATGCCGATGCCGGCGCCCGCGCCGGCCGCGCCGCCGCCGGCGCCGACGCCGAGGGCGATCGATTTGCCCGCTTCCTTAGCGGTTTCGGCAGCCGTGGTGGCCGCGAAGATCAGGTCGCTGGTCAGCATTGAAATAAGAGCTCCTTGTCGTTTTTGTCAGTGGCGCGAGGTGGCGCCACCGATGTAGATGGCGGTGAGAATGGCAAAGATGAAGGCCTGCAGGCCCGCGATCAGCACGGCCTCGAACATGAAGATGACCACGCCGACGGGCAGCGTGAACCAGCCCAGCAGTTGCAGCCCGAGCAGCACGGCGAGGTCGCCGGCCATGAACTCGATCAGCAGGTGCCCGGCGAGCAGGTTGGCCCACAGCCTGATCGTCAGCGACAGCAGCCGCAGGAAGTTGGAGACGATCTCCAGCGGATAGATGAACACGAGCATGGCGCCTTTGACGCCCTGCGGGATGAGGCTTTTGACGTAACCGAAGACGCCCTGCGAGCGGACGCCGATGGTGTTGTAGGCGATGAACACCCCGAGCGCGAGGATCAGCGGAACCGCCACGTTCGTGTCGGCGGCGTAGATCTGGAACGCCGGGATGCTGAGGCCGAAGAGTTTGAAGTGGTAGTGGGTGTCGATCGGTAGCGGGATGTAGCCGATCAGGTTGGTGAACAGGATGAACAGGAAGATCGTGAAGACGACCGGGAACCATTTCGCGGCCATGCGCTCGTCCATCGAGTCGCGCGTGGTGCGCAGCATCAGGTCGTACATCCACTCGACCGCGACCTGCGTGCGGCCCGGCTTGATCTGCATGCGTTTGGAGACCCACACCATCAGGCCGCAGGTGAGCGCAGCGGCGATCAGCACGTAGAGCACGCCCTTGTTGAAGTTCAGCGGGCCGGCGATGTGAAACCAGGTTTCGAGGTGGAAGGAGTCGATCACCTGGAAGGCTTCGTTTTTGTGGCTCTTCACGCCGTAGATGGCGCCGAGCGCCACCGTGCCGCCGAGCCAGAGGAATACGAGCGCGAGGACGGGGTGGCGGCGGATTGGGGCGGGGAGGCTCATCGCTTGGCCCTCCCTGACGGCGGGCCGCTCAGGACGCGGATCACGAGCGCGACCGAGTAGGCGCAGAAGATCGTGACGGCGGCGGCGAGCCCGTCGTGTTTTCCGCCGGCCACGGCGGCCACGATGATCGCGCCCGCGAGCAGCCAGATGCGCGCGAAGGACTCGGCGATGTTGAGTCCGAGCAGCGTGCGCGGCTCACGCGCGCGTGAAACCCAGCCGCGGTCCGCGCGCTGGACGATGCGCTGCAGCACCCAGCCCCCGGCGCCAACCGCGAGGCCGAGCGCGGGCACCCCCAGCAGGAGCGCCGGCGCGATCGCGATCGCGAGCAGCACGAGGTCGAGGTTGCGCAGCAGCGCGGCGGGATCGATTCCCGCCCGCTCGGCACTGAGCGTCAGGGGGTCCTCGATGGGGTGATTAGCGTGCATTTAGTTTCGCGGCCACCCTACTGACGCGCACGCCCACCCGCTCCTGGGAGCGAGGAGGGCCGTCGAGGCGTTCCCTCGAAGCGTCTGCGGCGGCGCCCGGAAGTCTATCCGGTCGGCGACTTCGTAACAACTTTGTGACAAGCGCCACGGACCCCGGCGCGGGCGCGCGCAGCGCGCTCGCGAGGACGCGCGAGCGCCCGCAGGCGCGGCAGCAGCGCCGCGGCCGCGCGCACGAGCGCGGCCGCGAGCACGAGCGTGAGCGCGCCGCCGAGCAGGTCGAGCACGTAGTGGTTGCCCGTGGCGAGCACCGCGAACGCCGTCACACACGGGTACGCCAGCGCTAGCGCCCGCAGCGGCGCGCGCGTGGTCATGCGCCACACCGCCAGCGTGCACCACAGCGCCCATGCGATGTGCAGCGAGGGCATCGCGGCGAGCTGGTTGGCGTGCGATGCGAGCGCCCCTGTGTGCCAGGAGCCGAACGCGCCGCTGCTCGCGACCACGTCGGTGAAGCCCCCGAGCATGCGCGGGGGCGCCACCGGGAGCAGCCAGAAGACCGCGAATCCGAGCACGTTCACGAGCACGAGCACGTTGCGCAGGGGGCGGTAGATGTCAGCGCGCCGCCACCACAGCCAGCCGAGCAGCCCGAGCGTGACGACGAAGTGCGCGTTGTCGTAGTAGTCGGAGAGCAGCAGGCCGAGCGTGTGGTGCACGGACAGCCAGCGGTCGAGCGTGTGCTCCGGTGCGATGCCGAGCGTGCGCTCGAGGGCGAGTATCCCGCGCCCGTTCGCGAGCGCGGTGTGCAGGCGCAGCGGCGCGAGTTCGGTCACGTCGTCGTACAGCCAGCACAGCCACGCGATCGTCAGCAGCTCGAGCCACCAGCGCGCGCGCCGCGCCCGCGCGCGGGCGCGGCCGTCGAGTGCGGCAGCGGACGAGGCGCTGCCGCCGAGGGGGATCGTCGCGGCGCCCTGCAAGCAGCGAGATGTTAAAGGTCGGCGGCCGGGATCCCGGCCGCGGACATCGCCTCGAGCACGCGCGGCAGCGCCTGCGCGGTCCTCCTCCAGGAGCCGGGGGCCGAGTAATCGTCGGCGTCGTGGAGCAAAAGCACGTCGCCCGCGCGTGCGTGCGCGCTCACGCGCGCGGCGATCGAGGCCGGCGTCGCATCCGGCGTCCAGTCGCGCCCCCAGCGGCTCCACAGGAAGGTCCGCCATCCCCGCGCTCGCGCGATCGCGAGCGCCGCGGCGTTCAAGATGCCGTAGGGGGGGCGGTAGAGCGCGACCTCGCCTCCGCCGGCCGCGCCGATCGCATCGCGTGCGCGCTCGATGTCCGCGCGCACCTGCCAGGGCGCGAGCCGCAGGAGGTTGCGGTGGCGGTCGCAGTGCAGGCCGATCTCGTGCCCGCAGGAGAGGATCTCGGCGACCAGCGAGGGCGCGCGGCGCACCTGCTCGCCGACGAGGAAGAAGGTCGCCCGCACGCGCGCCTCGGCGAGGATCGCGAGCACCGCCGGGGTGCCCTCGAGGTGCGGGCCGTCGTCGAACGTGAGCGCGTACCCGCGCCCGCCGCGCGTGCGATCCTCGACGCCGAGCGCGTGTCGCACCCACGGCAGCATGGGCGCGCCCTCGTCGGTGGAGAGGCTCGCGATCGCGGGCAGCAGGTAGCCGCATAGCGCGGCCCCGCCCGCGAGCGCTGCGCCGGATATGACGCGCGAGGTGGGACTATCGTGGGCGTTCATGCTCGATCTGGTGCTGGGCGTCCTCGCCGCGGTGGGCGCCTCGACGCTGTACAGCCTAGGCATCGCGTTCCAGGCGCACGACGCCAAGCGGGCGCCGCGCGAGGATCACCTGCGTCCCGCGCTCATGCTGGGGCTCCTGCGGCGGGCGCGCTGGCTGCTCGGGACGGGCCTGTCCGTGCTCGGCTGGCCGCTGCAGGTGCTGGCGCTGCTGCTCGCGCCGCTGGTGGTCGTGCAGCCGGCGCTCGCGGTCGGGCTGGTGGTGCTGCTCATCGTCGCCGAGCGCATGCTCGGCGAGCGCGCCGGCCGGTATGAGTACCTCGCGATGGCGGCGATCATCCTGGGCGTCGTGGGAGCGGCGCTGTGCGCTCCGCCGCGCAGCACGACGCACACCTCCGAGGAGCTCACGATCACGCTGGTGCTCGTCGCGCTGGCGCTCCTCAGCCTGCTCCCCTACCTTCTCAGCGCGCTCGGCCATCACTACGCCGACATCACGATGGTGGGCGCCGGCATGGCCTTCGGCTGGAGCGCGGTCGCCACCAAGCTCGCCTCCGATGACCTCTCGACCCACCACCTGCTCCCGGCTGCGCTGTGGGGGCTCTCGACGGCCGCCGCCTCGGTCGTGGGCGTGCTCAGCGAGATGAGCAGCCTGCAGTCGCGGCCGGCGATCCAGGTGGCGCCGGTGGTGTTCGTGACTCAGACGACGGTGCCGCTCGTGCTGGCGCCGCTGCTTCTCGGCGAGAGCTTCGCCAACACCCCAGCGGGCGGTCTTCCGCTGGCGCTCTCGCTTGCGCTGCTGCTGAGCGGCGCGGCGATGCTCGCGCGTTCGCCGCTGCTGCTTGCGTTGATGGCGGGCGACCGCGTCAGGCCGGCGAGCGGCTCGACGCCCAGTCCCTCCGAGGCGAGTCTCGCGACGATCCGCTCGAGCCCCGCCACCGAGGCGTTGGAGGAGCCGAGTTCGACAACGACGACGTCGCCCGCGCGCAGCTGACGCTGAGGCAGGGAGCTCGTCGCGCTGATGCGCAGCGCGCCCTTCACCGGGATCGCGCCGGCGGTGCGGCCCAGCACGAGCTGCCCCAGGGACAGCCCGCCGCGCGGGCGCAGGTAGTAGAAGTGGTGGCGCAGCCCGAGCGCCCGCGCCTGCGAGCGCAGGAGCGTGCGCGTGCGCAGCCAGCGCAGCGGCGCCGAACCTGGTACTTCGGGCATCAGCTGGTCACCCAGTCCGCTCACCTGGGCGATCTCTGCGGCGCTCGGCACGCGCGCGTCGTCGGTCAGCGTCGTGTGGATCCCTTGTGCTGATAGCCGCGTCGCCAGCGAGATCAGCTCGCCCGTGGGGGCGCGCACGATCAGCCCCACGTCGGGGCGGCTGGTCTTGATGCTCACGAGTTCGTGCACGTCGAGCATTTTCGCCGCGAGCGCCGTCACCTCGTCGGTCGACATCATCCACGAGCCGGCTGCCAGCAGCAGCGCGAACCAGCTCGCGGTCGCCGCGAGACGCAGCTGCCAGCGCGGCAGCGCGCGCACGCGCCGCGGCGCGCCCAGCACCAGGTCGGCCGCGTCGGAGCCCTGGCCCGGCGTCACCCACTCCGAGGCGGAGTCCTGTGTCTTGGCACTCTCGCCGAAGCTCGCGCGCACGTGCTCGCGCAGCTCGTCGGTGTCCCGCGCGAGGCGGACGAGGTCGAGCTGCGCCATCGCGCGCGTGTTCAGCCGCGCGTGGCCGACGGGCAGCCCGTAGGAGACCACGGGGGTCCCCGCGGCCTGCGCCTCCAGGCAGGTCACGCCGCCGGTGGAGTGCACCAGCACGTCGGCGGCGGCGAGCACGTCGGGCATGCGGTCGGTGAAGCCGTATATGTGCACTCGCGGTTCCTCGCAGAAGGCTCGCCTGAGCTTCTCGGCCAGCTGCTCGTTGCGGCCCGCGAGGCAGACGATGCTCGTGACCTCCTCGACCTTGATGAACTCGGCGACCGCGCCGGCGAGGTCCCCCACGCCCCAGCCGCCTCCGGAGACGACCACCACACGGCCCTTCTCCGGCAGCCCGAGCGCCTGGCGCGCCCGCACCGGGCAGCGCGGCGCGAGGAAGTCGGCGGAGATGAGCGGGCGCACCAGCTGCGCGCTGCCGGCGCCGGCGATCCGCTCGACCGAATGCAGCGACTCGCCGTACATGACGAGGTGCATGTCGATGCCCGGCTGGGCCCAGAAGAAGAGGCCGGTCAGGTCCGTGATCGTCGCCACGGTCGGGCAGCTCACGCGACCCGTGCGGCGCAGCCTCGCCAGCACGACCGTCACCGCCGGGTAGGTCGAGACGATCACGTCTGGTTGGTGGACGGCGATCGCGCGCGCCAGTGGACGGGCCCCGAGCCTGCACAGCAGCCTGCGTGCGAGCACGCGCACGGGCAGGACGTGCTCCAGCAGCCAGTAGATCAGCGTGTAGGTCCAGGGCATGAAGCGCAGCTGAACGCGGTAGCCGTCCTCGACCACCGGACGCAGCAGCGGGCCCATCGCGGCGAGCCCGTCGATCACCGTCACCTGCGCGTCATGCGGGGAGCGTTCGATCTGCTCGGCGAGCGCGCGCGCGGCCGCGGCGTGGCCCTCGCCGACGTCGGCGGACAGGATCAGGACCCGCTCGCGTCCCGTTGCCCGTAAGGGCTTGGTCTTTCGCTTGGTGGCGAGGGCAGGCATGGTTGGTGGATCGGTTGCTTCGGTGGAAGCAGGAGCGACAGAAGTCTGCTCAAAAGGCGCCCGCCGGTCCTTGCCCGCGGCGGTAAACCTTCATACGCGTTGCGCGCGAGTAGGTTACCGCGCGCGCTGGACCCCCGCAGTCGGGGATGGCCGATTATCGCCCGCGACGCGCGGGCCCTCGAGCGGGCGCTCGCGCAACGGCTGCGCTGCGGCGCGTGTGGCCTCCGGGGCCGTGGGCTCCCCCTTGGCGACGCGCGTGACGGCCTCGAATTCGCCCGTTTCGAGGTCCTTGACCACGTCGTCGGCGATCTCCGCCGAGGAGGCGCTCGGGCGCAGGCGGCGCAGGCGGATCGCGTCCAGCCGGCGGAACTTGAGGATCTCGAGCACGTACACCAGGTACACGCTGGCGGCCGCGACGACGAGGCCGATCGCCACGATCACGAGCGTCCAGCCGGTGTTGAAGTGGCCGTTGTGGTCGCTGTAGGGGACGAAGCGCAGCGCCAGCGCGAGCCCGGCGAGCATCAGCGTCCAGGCGTACAGGTAGGCGATCGTACGGCGGCTGGAGAAGCCGATGCGCGCCATGCGGTGATGGAAGTGCTCGCTGTCCGGCCGGTAGATCGGCTGCTGGTACTTCAGGCGCTTGAGCACCACGAAGGTCGTGTCGAGGAAGGGCACCGCGAGCAGGATCAGCGGGAGCACGAAGGAGACGACCGCCGCCGTCTTCACGGCGGCCTCGACGGTGATCACCCCCATCAATAACCCCAGCAGGTTCGCGCCGCAGTCGCCCATGAAGCTCGACGCCGGCGGGAAGTTGAAGATCAGGAAGCCGAGCGCGGCACCGGCCGTGAGCGCCGCCAGCACGCCCGGCGGCTGGCGGTCCAGGTCGAACGCGATCACCGCCATCGTCGCCGCGATGATCGCGCACACGCCCGCCGCGAGCCCGTCCACGCCGTCGGAGAAATTCACCACGTTCATCATCACCACGAGGCCGAGCACCGTGAGCAGCGGCCCCGCGTTGGTCACGCCCGCATTGGGGAAGTGCAGCCTGCCCACGAACGGCAGCGTGATCACCTTCACCGCCACGCCGAAGTGCACGACGATCACGGCTGCCCCGATCTGGCCGGCCAGCTTCAGCAGCGGGTGCAGTTCGTAGCGATCGTCGAGCGCACCGACGATCGTGATCACCGCCGCGCCGAGCAGCACCCCGTGCCACAGCTCGTGGTCTTCCCCGTAGCCCGCAGGCAGGAACGCGAGCACCGCCACGAGCGCGCCCGCGAAGATCGCAAGCCCGCCGAGCAGCGGCGTCGGGCGGTCTGAGAGCCCGCGCTCGCGCGGTTCGTCGATCACGCCCAACCGCCGCGCCAGACGCATCGTCAGCGGCGTCAACAGCGCCGTCACGAACGCGGCGAGCAGAAGGGCGTACAGCGCGTCTAGCTCGGATGGATGCGCCATCGCGTCCCCCTAAGCATCGCAGGCGCCGGGGTCGCATGGGGCGCCGACGCCGCGCCCGGCCACTCGCGGCGCAGGCTAGGTCCCCGTCAGCGCCGGCGAGGCGGTCGTGAGGTTCTCATACAGCGGGTAGCGCTCCACCAGCGCCTGCACGCGCTCGGCGAGCTCGCCCGCGTGCGCGTGGTAGTCCTCGGTCAGCGCGATCGCGAGGATCCGCCCGACCTCGCTGAAGTCCCCGTGCTGCAGGCCGCGCGTGGCGAGCGCCGGCGTGCCGATGCGCAGCCCCGACGCCTCCATCGGCGGGCGCGGGTCGAACGGGACGGCGTTGCGGTTCACGGTGATGCCGATCTCGTGCAGGCGCTCCTCGGCGTCGCGCCCGCTGAGCGGCGGCGCGGCGTCGCGCAGGTCGACGAGCACGAGGTGCACGTCGGTTCCGCCGGTGAGCACGTTCACGCCCGCACCCGCGGACAGCAGCTCGGAGGCGAGGGCGCGCGCGCCCTCGATCGTGCGCCGCTGGCGCTCGGCGAAGAGCTCGCTCGAGGCGATCCGCAGCGCCACCGCCTTGGCGGCGATCACGTGCTCCAGTGGCCCGCCCTGCTGGCCCGGGAAGACCGCCGAGTCGATCTGCTTGGCGAACTGCTCGCGGCAGAGGATCACGCCCGCGCGCGGTCCGCCGAGAGTCTTGTGCGTGGTCGTCGTGACGACGTCGGCGTATGGGATCGGGCTGGGGTGCAGCCCCGCCGCCACGAGGCCCGCGAAGTGCGCCATATCGACCACGAGGTAGGCGCCGACCTCGTCGGCGATCTCGCGGAAGCGCGCGAAATCGAGCTGGCGCGGGTACGCCGACCAGCCGGCCAGCAGCAGCTTCGGCCGGCGCTCGCGCGCGACCCGCGCGACCTCGTCCATGTCGAGGAGGCTGCTCTCGCGGTCCACCTCGTAGGCCGCGATGTCGTACAGCCGCCCGGAGACGTTCAGCCGCATGCCGTGCGTGAGGTGCCCGCCGTGCGCGAGCGACATGCCCATGATCGTCTCCCCCGGGGTCAGCAGCGCGTGGTAGACGGCGGCGTTGGCCTGCGAGCCGGAGTGCGGCTGCACGTTCGCGTGCTCTGCGCCGAAGAGCTCCTTGGCGCGCTCGATCGCCAGCCGCTCGGACACGTCCACCCACTCGCAGCCGCCGTAGTAGCGCCTGCCCGGGTAGCCCTCCGCGTACTTGTTCGTCAGCACCGAGCCCTGGCATTCGAGCACCGCGCGGGGCACGAAGTTCTCCGAGGCGATCATCTCGAGCGTCCCCTGCTGGCGCTCGAGCTCGCCGCGAAGCGCCTCCGCGACCTCGGGATCGACCTCCACGAGCGGACGGTTGAAGTAGTCGGGACTCAGCTCGGGCACGGCGCTCTCCTTGGCTCGTAGGAACGTCCGGGGGCCCAGGCGCGCGGCGGTGAGAGCTGGCCGCTTCCCGGTGGTTGCTTCCACCTCAGGGCGCCAGTCGCGGCAGCTAGCGCCAGAGTAGCAGGGCTCCGCGACGCGCGGACGGCGCCTCTCGGGCAGTCCGGATGCGGGATTTTCCCGGCGGCGCCCTAGCCCAGCGGGGCGAGCATCTGCTGCACCGATGCGCGCGGAAGCGCGCCTTCACGCAGCACGTGCCAGCGGCGCTCGCTGTCGAAGTCGCGCAGGTCGATCACCGTCGATGGGGCCCCCGGCAGCTCGCCGCCGTCGAGCACCAGGTCGGCGCCGTCGAGCAGCTGCTCGGGCACCTCCTGGAGGCTGCGCGCATCGCGCTCGCCCGAGAGGTTCGCGCTCGACTGCATGATCGCGCAGTCGATCGCCGCCAGCGCGGTGAGGTTCTCGGGCAGCCGCGGCACGCGCAGGCCGAGCGTGCTCGAGTCCTTGCGGCAGGCCGCGCCGAAGCGCTCCTCGCGATTGGCCAGCAGCAGCGTCAGCGGCCCCGGCAGCAGCACCTGTAGAGCGAGCAGCTCCGCCTCGGGTAGCTCCCCGAGCGCATCGAGCGCGTGATCGAGGGAGAAGAACATGATGGCGGACGAGCGCCGCGCGGGCCTGCCCTTGAGCTCGTACAGCCGCGCCGCCGCGCGCTCGTCCTCCGGGTCGCAGCACAGCCCGTAGACGGTGTCGGTAGGGAACACCGCCACGCCGCCGGAGCTCACGCACTCCTGCAGCGCGCGCGCATCCTCTTCGGTCAATTCCTCGCTCATATCCGTGCCTCCGCAATCACGACACGATCGATTCCCGCAAGGTCCCGCAGCGCGCGTACGCGCGCGAAGCCCGCGGCCGATAGGAGATCGCGCACGCGCCGGGCCTGTTCAGCACCCACCTCCAGCGCCGCCATCCTCACGCCTGGGCGCCGGCGCAGCTGAGCGGCCAGCGCGGCGATCAGCTCCGTGCCTTCGGGTCCGCCGTACAGCGCTGTCGCCGGCTCGTGTCTCACGATCTCCGGCGCGAGGTTACCGCGTTCGGAGTCGGCCACGTAGGGCAGGTTGGCGAGGATCGCATCAAACTCGTCGGGAACACCCGAGAGCAGGTCCGCGCGCAGCCACGCGACCTCGAGCCGGAGGCGCGCGCCGTTCTCCGCGGCCAGCGCGAGCGCGTCCCCGCTGACGTCGCTGGCGCTCACACGGAGGTCGGAGCGCTCGCTCTTCAGCGCGAGCGCGACGGCCCCCGTTCCAGTGCCGACGTCGAGCACGCGCGCCCCATACGGAAGCGACAGCGCGCACTCGATGAGCAGCTCGGTCTCCGGGCGCGGCACGAGCGCCCGCGCGTCCGCGAGCAGCTCGATGTTGCGGAACGCGCGCCGGCCGACGATGTAGGCGATCGGCTCGCGCAGGCGTGCGCGGCGGCGCACCAGCTCGGCGAGCTCGTCCTGCTCCGCCGCCGACAGCTCGCGCCGTGAGTCCGTGTGAAGGCGCTCGCGGCGCACGCCCAGAACCTGCGCGAGCAGCACTTCCGCGTCCAGTCGCGGCGTCTCGCAGCCGCCCGCTGCGATCGCGGCGGCGGCGCGGGCGAGCGCGGCGCGGACGTTCTCGAGCTCGCGCGCGCCAGCGGCCCGAGCGCGCGCGGTGAGACTCGGCGGCATCTGCGCCCTCACACCGCCGCCTCCAGGCGGCGGCGCTTCTCGTCTGATTGCAGCGCCTCTGTGAACTCGTCGAGGTCGCCTTCGAGCACCTGCTCGAGGTTGTGCGCCGTCAGCTTTACGCGGTGGTCGGTGACGCGGTTCTCACCGAAGTTGTAGGTGCGGATCTTCTCCGCGCGATCGCCCGTCCCGACCTGCGAGCGGCGGTCGGCGGCGAGCTCGGCCTGCTGGTCGGCGAGCGCGCGCTCATACAGGCGCGCGCGCAGCACCCGCAGCGCGCGCTCGCGGTTCTGCAGCTGGGACTTCTCGTCCTGCATCGACACGACGATCCCCGAGGGCTTGTGCGTGACCCTCACGGCGCTGTCGGTCGTGTTCACCGACTGCCCTCCGGGGCCGGATGAGCGGTAGACGTCGATCTGGAGGTCGCCCGGGTTGATCTGCACGTCCACGTCCTCCGCCTCGGGCAGCACCGCGACGGTCGCCGTCGAGGTGTGGATGCGCCCCTGGGACTCGGTCTTCGGCACGCGCTGCACGCGGTGCGTGCCGCCCTCGAACTTGAAGATCGAGTAGGCGCCGTCGCCCTTCACCGCGAACGTGTACTTGCCCTCGCCGGACTCCATCGGCTCGACCTGCAGGCCGCGGCGCTCGGCGTAGCGCGTCAGCATGCGGTAGAGGTCGCCGGCCCAGATCCCTGCCTCCTCGCCGCCCGCCCCTCCCTGGATCTCGATGATCACGTTCTTCTCGTCGTTGGGGTCGCGCTCGACCATCGCCAGGCGGATCTCCTCTTCGATGCGCTCGATGCGCTCGGCCGCGCCGGCGAGCTCCGCGCGCAACTCGCTGTCCTCTCCGACCTCGCTGAGCAGCTCCTCGGCGCCGGCCGCGTCGTCGCGCGCCAGGCGCCACTCCTCGGCCAGCTCGTGCGCGGGCTCGAGCTGTGAGTAGGCGCGCCCCGCCTCGGCGTAGCGCTCGCGATCGGAGATGACCTCGGGGTCGGTCATCTGCCGGCCGAGCTCGGCGAAGCGCGACTCGATCTGCTTTACGAGCTCCTCGATCAAGGCGCCTAAGCGACGACCTCGACGCCAACGAGGTCGGCCGCCGAGAGCTCACCGGGCGTCTCGCGTGCGAGCACGGCCCGCAGCGCGGCGATCGCGACCTCGAGCTGGGAGAGGTCGGGCTCGCGTGTGGTCAGCAGCTGCAGCTTCAGCCCCGGCCACATCAGCGCACGCACCCAGCCGCGGTTGCGGTTGCGCCCCGCGAACTTGATCAGCTCGAAGGAGATCCCCGCGATCAGTGGCACGCCGAGGATGCGCGTCGCCAGCAGCCAGTACCACGCCGGCAGCCCGATCGGCGCGAACACGAAGATCGCCACGATCATCACGATCAGCAGGAAGCTCGTGCCGCAGCGCGGGTGCAGTCGCGAGAAGCGCTTCGCGTTCGCCGGCGTCAGCTCGAGGCCGGCCTCGTAGCAGGAGATCGTCTTGTGCTCGGCGCCGTGGTACTCGAACACGCGGCGCAGGTCGCGCACGCGCGAGAGCAGCAGCATGTAGCCGAGGAACAGGGTCGTGCGCACCAGCCCCTCGACCGCCCAGAAGAGCACCGAGGAGCCGAGCTGATGCTTGATCAGGCTCGTCAGCCCGACGGGGATGAGGAAGAACAGCACGACCGCGAACACGATCGCGACGATCACCGTGCCAGCCCACACGCCGCGGCCGATCTCGTCCTTGCCCGCCTGCTCGCCGTCCACGGCCGGCTGCTCGCTCGCGGGCGGTTCGATGGCCGCGAGCTGCGCGTTTGCGGACACCTCGAGCGCCCTGAAGCCGATGATCATGGAGCCGCCGAGCGCGACCACGCCGCGCACGATCGGCAGGCGCAGGATGCGGTGACGGCGCAGAGCGGACTCGAGGTGGAAGGTGCTCACCTCGACCTCGCCCAGCGCGGGCTCGGTCGGCGAGACCTCGCCGCCGGCGAGCTGCTCGGGGCTCGGCTTGCGCACCGCCACCGCCCAGTTGGAGACGCCGCGCATCATCACGCCCTCGAGCACCGCCTGGCCGCCCAGCGGCGCGTCAGCCTGAGCCCTCAGCTCGCCGCCGGGTTCGCGCACGGCCGCGGGCGCGGATACGGACATTGGCTACTGCGCGGACCGCGACTGCGCCGCGTGCAGGCGCCCTTTGGCGACACGGCGCTGGAAGCGCTCGACGCGGCCGCCGGTGTCCATCAGCTTCTGCCTGCCCGTGTAGAACGGGTGACAGTTCGAGCAGACCTCGACGTGCAGCTCCTCTTTGGTCGCGCGCGTGGTGAACTCGTTGCCGCACGTGCAGCGCACGTGCGCCGCCATGTACTTCGGGTGGATCGTGTCCTTCATAGTCAGATCATTCTAGCGACCGCGCAAGGCCGCATGACCGTGCGCCGCCGCGCTCTCAGCTCGAGACGGGTTCGGGGGAGAGCACGGGCTCCTCGTCGCAGTGGCGCGTGTGCAGTTCGAGCGCCTGGAGCATCCTGCCGTGGCCACCGAGCCAGCGGAAGCGGATGTTCGCGCGGTAGAAGGCGGGGGCCGCCAGGTTCGTGATCTGACGCAGGTACTTGTATGACTGAACGCCCGGCGCCGAGGAGCGCCACACGCCGAGACCGGGCGCGTCAACGACGTGGTAGGCGTCGTCGCCGGGGAGGCGCTCGAGCACCTGCACGCTCATCTGCATGCGCTGAGTCCCCGGGACGGCGCTCATTTCACCGGCGAACGTCGCCGAGCGCTGATCCGGGTTCACCGCCGTCTGGCACTGTTCGAGCGTCGCGATCGCGGGCGGCTTCGTCGGCGCCGAGAGGCTGTAGCGCGCGCGCGGCGAGCTGTGCGCGGGGTGGCTCGCAAGCGCAAGCGCGGGGGCGGCCAGCAGCGCGAGCGCGCTCGCGGCCACAGCGCCCGGACGGAGGAGATCCTGCGTGGCTCGGCTCATCACACCCTGCTAACACGAGCGGGCCGCTCGTGTTGCGCGTCCACGGGGCGCACCCAGCGCTCCGCGCCCGTCTCAGGTGAGCTGATAGAGCGGGCCGTCGCCGCCCTCGGGCGTCGTCAGCCGTCCGCCCTTGGCGGTGATCGCGCCGCACTGGACGCAGTTGGTGTAGTTCACGATCACGTCCACCTCGCCCTTCGCGGGCGCGTCGTCCGGGATCTCATAGACGCCGGCGGGGCACATCCAGCGCCAAGTTTCGGCGATCTCGCGCGGCACGCGGCGACGCACGCGGATGTGGTTCGGCGCGTCGTCGCGGGTCGCGTTGCCGGTGATGAACACCGACGAGAGCTTGTCGAAGGTGTATTTGCCGTCGGGCTTTGGATAGCTGTCCTTGGTGTCGCCGATGAACATCGGCTGGGCGTCATTGCGGTGCCAGGGCCAGCGCCCACCCGGGAAGCGGCCCTTCGTAGCGATCATCATGTTCACGAGCGGCGCGCCGCGCACGAAGCCGCGCTGGAAGGGCTGGCGCGTGTTGCGCACCTGGTAGAGCTCGCGGCCCACCTGAGAGTCTTCGATCGCGCGTTCGTAGGACTCGAAGGAGCGCTCGCCGCGCACCAACGCCGCGTAGATCGACTCCGCCGCGAGTTTGCCCGACATGAGGCAGTGGTGAACGCCCTTGAGCGCGACCGTGTCGACCATGCCGCCCGCGTCCCCGACCAGCAGCGCGCCCGGCATCGTGAGCTTGGGCATCGACCAGAAGCCACCGCCGGGGAGCGCCTTCGCCCCCCACGCCACGCGCTCGCCTCCCTCGAGGATCCCCCGCACGAGCGGGTGCAGCTTGAACTGCTGCAGCAGGTCGTGGGCGGATGTCGTGGCGTCCGCGTACTCGAGGTCCACCACGAAACCGATGCTCACGAGGTCATCGCCGGACTTCTCCTCACGCATCGGGTAGATCCAGCTGCCGCCGACGTGGCCGTACTTGGAGGACAGCTTCAGCGGCCACGGCCCGATCGTGTGAATCACGCGGTCGAGCGCGCGCGGGACCTTCCAGACCTCCTTCACGCCGAGCTCCCACACCTGCGGCTCCCGGTCCGCCGAGAGGTCGAACTCGCGGATCGCCGCGCCGGTGATGTGGCCCCAGCAGCCCTCCGCGAGCACGGTCGCCTGCGCCTTGATGTCGGTTCCCGGCTCGAAGTTGGGCAGCGGCTCGCCGTCCTTGCCGCGGCCCTTGTCCCCCGAGCGCACGCCCACGACCGCGCCGTCTTCGACGATCAGCTGCGTCGCACTCGTCTCGGTCAGCACGTACGCCCCGGCCTCTTCGGCAAGGCGTTGCTGGTAGCGCGCCATCGCCGAGACCGACACGACCTCGTTGCCATGGTTCTTGAAGGGCGGAGGCGGCGGGATGCGCACCTTCGTCTTCGCGCTCGGCAGCAGGTAAACCGCCTCCTTCGTGACCTCGCCGTAGGCGAAGCCCTCCTTGCGCCAGTCCTCGCGCGTCATCTCCGGGAAGAGCTCCTGCAGCGGGCCCGGGCGCATGACGGCACCCGAGAGGTTGTGCCCCCCGCACGTCTTCGCCTTCTCGATCACCGCCACCGGGACTTCGCCGAGGCGCTCCATCGTCTCGGGGTCGTCGGCGAGCAGTTGCAGCAGGCGGTTGGCGCAGGCGAGTCCGGCGGTGCCGCCGCCGACTATCGCCACGCCCACCTCGATCAGCTCGTCCGCGGCGTCGAGCTCGCGCTTGATGAACTCCTTCTGGGGATCGACCGGGGGCGGGAACGCCGCCGGCGCGACCCTGCCGTTGGATGAGCCGCCGTGCGCCGCCATGCTCGCGCTCAGCTGGCCTTCTTCGCCTTCACGGCCTCTGTGAGCTTGGGCAGGATCTTGTTGAGGTCGCCGACGACGCCGAGGTCGGAGAATTCGAAGATCGGCGCGTTCGCGTCCTTGTTGATCGCGACGATGTTCTCCGAGCCCTGCATCCCGACCTTGTGCTGGATCGCGCCGGAGATGCCGGCGGCAAGGTACAGCTTCGGCGCCACCGTCTTGCCCGTCTGGCCGATCTGCGCCGCGTACGGGTACCAGCCGGCGTCCACCACAGCTCGCGTCGCAGCAACGGCGGCGGTGTTGCCGAAGGCGGCCGCGAGCTCCTCCGCCAGCTTGAAGCCCTCGGCCTTGCCGAGCCCGCGCCCGCCGGCTACGAGGATGTCGGCGCCCTCGATGTCCACGTCGGCGCCCCGCTGTTCGCCGCGCGTCAGCATCTTCGCCTTCGTGGCCTGCGGGCTGAGCTCGAAGTTGAGCTGCTCCACCGCGGCCGCGCCGTCGCCGCTCTCGCGGATCTCGAAGGCGTTCAGGCGGCCGATGATGATCCCCACCGGCGAGCGGTATTTGATTTCCGAGATCGCCGAGTCACCGAGGATCGGGCGCTCCGCGATCAGCTCGCCGTTCTCGGCGCGCACCGCGGTCACCTCCATCACGACCCCCGCGCCGAGCCGCGCGGCAAGCCCCGCGCCGATCTCGAAGCCCAGCAGGCCGCCGCCGAACAGCGCGTAGCGGTAGCCGCCCTGCTCGATCGCGGTCGCCATCGCGTCCACGAGCGGCTGGGCGAGGCCCTCCGGCCCCTGCGCAACGAGCGCCTTCTTCGCTCCGTAGCGCCCGAGCGACGCCGCGAGCTCGTCCGGGATGCTCTCGCCGAGCAGCAGCGCGTGGGCCTCGCCGCCGAGCTCTGAGGCGAGCCGCGCGCCCTCGGAGACGGCACCGAGCGAGTTCTTGTTGATCGCGCCGTCGTAGTGCAGCGCGTAAACCAGGATGTTGGCCATCTATTCTTCTGCTCCTCCTAGATCAGCTTGCGCTCGTCGAGCCAGGCGACGATCTTTTCGACCGTCTCGCCGGTGTCCTCGTCCTCGATGATCTCGCCCGCGGCCTTCGCCGGCGGCGCCTTCGCGGCGATCCACTGCGCGCCCGAGTTCTCGCCGCCGACCTTCGAGGCGTCGATGCCCGCGTCGGCCGCTTTGATGCTGTCGAGCGGCTTCTTCTTGGCGCCCATGATCGCCTTCAGCGACGGGTAGCGCGGCTCGTTGATGGCGTCGCCGACGGAGATCACCGCCGGCAGCTCGATCTGGACGGTGTCGTAGCCGTACTCGGCCTGGCGCTCGCAGCGCAGGCCGGCTGTGTCGAGATCCATCTTGATCACCTGCGTGAGCGAGGGCATGCCGAGGTGCTCCGCGACGACCGCTCCGATCGTGTAGCACTCGCCGTCGTCTGACTGCTGGCCGAGCAGCACGAGGTCGGGGCTCTCACGCTCGAGCGTCTTCGCGAGCGCGTAGCCGGTCGCGGCCACATCCGATCCCGCCACGATCGGGTCGCTGAGGTGGACCGAGCGGTCCGCGCCCAGCGAGACCGCCTTGTGCAGCGCCCGCACGGCGCTGTCGGGGCCCATCGTGACCGCGACGATCTCCTCGACGGGCACGCCGCCCTCGCGGATCTGCATCGCCGCCTCGATCGCGTGCGTGTCGTAGGGGTTGAGGTTCTTCTCGCCGCTGCGGTCCATACGCCCCGTCGCGGGATCGATCCGCTTCTGCACGGCCGCGTCGGGAACCTCCTTGACGAGCACGCATATCTTCATCTTCAGGCGACTCCTTGGGGTTGGTCGGCAGGCATGCTACCGCGTGATGTTGACTGACGAGTCAATCAAGCCTTTTGACGAGCGGCTGTGGCGCTGCGGATGAACTCCACGATCCCCTGCGTGGGAGCGCCAGGCGTGAACACCTCTGCCACGCCCAGAGCCTTCAGCTCGGGGATGTCCTGCGCCGGGATGGTGCCGCCGACCGTGATCACCACGTCGTCGATGCCCTGCTCGCGCAGGAGCTCCACGACGCGCGGCACGAGCGTCATGTGCGCGCCGGAGAGGATCGACAGGCCGACAGCGTCCGCATCCTCCTGGATCACGGTCTCGACGATCTGTTCGGGGGTCTGGTGCAGGCCCGTGTAGATGACCTCCATGCCGGCGTCACGCAGCGCACGCGCGATGATCTTTGCGCCGCGGTCGTGTCCGTCGAGGCCAGGCTTGGCCACGACCACGCGGATGTTGCCGTGTGTGCTTGGAGTGGCAGCTGACATCTGCAGGGGAGCGCCCCGGCGCTCGCGCTGACCGCGACGCGGCGGCGCTCGGGCTCAGGGCCGCACGGCGCCAGCGTATATGGCGCCCGCGCCGGCGACAAGTCGCGCTCGCGTGCGCGCCGCCCTCATGGCACGCGCGGCGCGCGCGGCGGGCGGCGACGCGCCCGGCGTGCGGCCGGTCGGCGCGTGCGCCCCAGCGCCGCCGAGTGGCGCACTGCCCGGCGGCCGTCGCCGCGCTCGAGCACGGCGCGCCCGATCGAGGCGGCGGCGCTGGCGGCGCCGAGCAGCGCCAGCATCTTCAGGCGTCGCCCGAGCCTGTCCAGCTCGATCACCTCCCAGCCTTCTTCGCGCGCGATCCTCCTGAGCACGGCGTCGGGGTTGACGACGACGGCGTTGCGCACCGCGCGCAGCATCGGCAGGTCAGACTCGGAGTCGGAGTAGGCGTAGGAGGCATCGAGCGCGATCGCCTCGCGCTCGGCGAGCTCGCGCATCGCGAGCACCTTGCCCTCGCGGTAGTTGAATGGGCCCGCCGGGCGGCCGGTGTAGCGCCCGTCGATGACCTCCGAGCGCGTGCCGAGGCCCCCGTCGAAGGCGAGCACGCGCGCGAGCAGGTCCGCCATCTCCTGCGAGGCGGCAGTGAGGATGTACACGGGCGCGCCTTCGTCCTGGTGGGCGTACGCGCGTTCGAGCATCTCCGGGTAGAGCCGCGGAAGCACCCCCGCGAGTACGCGCGGGGAGAGCCGCTCGAGATCGCGCACGCGCACCCCGGCGATCATCTCGGCCACGCGCGCACGGACGACGTCCGCGCGGTCGTCGGTCGAGCCCAGCAGCCTGAAGCGGACGTTCTCGTAGACGTCGCGCACCAGGCGCCCGCGCGAGATCATGCCCGACTCATATGCCGCGCGCGCGAAGAAGATCCCGGAGGACCCGGCCATCAGCGTCTTGTCGAGGTCGAAGAACGCGGCCGCGCGCGGCGGCGGCGCGCCGTCCCGGCGCTGGTCCACTAGACCTTCAGGATCACCGCGTCGCCCTGCCCCCCGCCGGAGCAGATCGCGGCGCAGCCGAGGCCGCCGCCGCGGCGGCGTAGCTCGAGCAGGAGGCTGCCCAGTATTCGCGCGCCCGAGGCCCCGATCGGATGCCCGAGGGCGATCGCTCCTCCGTTGACGTTGACCCTGTCCTCGTCGATGCCGAGCATGCGGATCGAGTTCAGCGTGACCGACGCGAACGCCTCGTTGATCTCCCACAGGTCGATGTCGCCCGGCTGCAGGCCCGCTTTCTCGAGGGCCTTCCTGGCCGCGCTCGCGGGCGTCGTCGCGAGGTACGCGAAGTCGTTCGCGCTCTGTGCGTGGGCGACGATCTCGCCGAGCGCCTCCTTGCCGTTCGCCTCGGCCCACTCCTCCGATGCGAGCACCAACGCGCCGCCGGCGTCGTTCACGCCCGGCGAGTTGCCCGCGGTGTGCGAGCCGTCCTTGCCCACGAGCCCCGGGAGCGCCGCAAGGCGCTCGAGCGAGGTGTCGCGGCGGGGAGCCTCGTCGACCTCGATCACCGTCGGCTTGGAGGGGTCCTTGCGGTTGGCTATCTGCACCGCCACGATCTCCTCCGACATGCGGCCCTCGTCGATCGCCCTCAGCGCGAGTTCGTGCGAGCGCAGCGCCCAGCGGTCGAGGTCTGCGCGCGTCATCTCGAGCTCCTCGCCCACCTCGGTCGCCTCGACGAACATCTGCTTGCCCGAGAAGGGGTTGGTGAGGCCGTCGTGGACCATCGCGTCGAGCATCTTGGCGTCGCCCATGCGGTAGCCGAAGCGCGCCTGGGGGAGCAGGTAGGGCGCCTTCGACATGGACTCCATGCCGCCGCCGACGCCCACCTCGATGTCGCCGGCGCGTATCGCCTGGTCGAGTAGCACGCTCGCGCGCAGCCCCGAGGCGCAGACCTTGTTGATCGTCTCCGAGGAGACCTCCTTGGGGATGCCGGCCTTGATCTGCGCCTGACGCGAGGGGATCTGCCCCTGGCCCGCCTGCAGCACCTGCCCGACAACGACGTGTTCGACCTGCTCGGGCTCGACGTCGGCGCGCTCGAGCGCGGCCTCGATCGCAAGCCCGCCGAGCTCTGTCGCGTCGAGGCTCGCGAGACCGCCGCCCACCTTCCCGATCGGTGTGCGCGCGGCGCCGAGGATCACGGTCTTTGGCATTTGGCTTGGAGCTCTCCTGTTGGGACGAGGTTTCCCGCGCGCTCTCCCGCGGCCCGAGAATGGTAGTGGACGTCCTCGCCCCGCCCGGGGCGCAGGCGGCGGCTAGGTCGCGCCCGTGTTCGACAGCCAGCGCACGACCGGCACCCACGCCGCCCCGCGCGGGTCGATGTGCGCGCGGTGGAGACCCGCCGGCCCGGGCACCTCGACCAGCTCGACCGTGCCACCCGCGGCGAGCGCGGCATCCCGGTAGCTGCGGCTGATGCGCACCGAGACGATCCGATCCTCCACGCCGTGCACGAGCAGCACCGGCAGCTCGAGCGGAACGCGCTCGATCGGGTCGGCGAGCGCGTAGCGCTCGGGCAGCTCCGCGGGCGAGCCGCCCATCAGCGCCCGCACCGCCCCGCCGTGCCAAAGCTCGTACGCGCCTTTCAGATCGCACACGCCCGCCTGGCTGACGGCGCGGCGCAGCGCGACCGCGGGCGCGCTCCCGACCACGCCCCCCGGAAGCCCCTGGCGCCCGGCGGCCCACAGCGCGAGCTGACCGCCGGCGGAGTGGCCGAGCACGCTCACATCGCCGAGGTCCACAGGAGCGTCGACGCTCTCGAGATGGTCGATCGCGCTGGCCACGTCGGCGAAGGTCGCCGGCCAGCCGCCGCCCTCGCCGAGGCGCCGGTACTCGATGTTCCAGACGGCCCAGCCGCGCTTCTGCAGGTCGTGCGCGAGCGGGCGCATGACGATCCTGCCGTAGCGCTTCTGCCAGGAGCCGCCGTGGATCGTGACGATCACCGGGTGCGGGCCCGCCCCCAGCGGGAGGTACAGATCGGCGCGCTGGGAGCGGTGCTCGCCATAGGCGAATGCGCGCCCGCGCCGCAGGAAGTCGATGAGCAGGCGCGCGCGGGACACTCGCGCGCCATCCTCGCAGGCCTCACCTGTGAGAATGCGCCGCGCGCCATGGACTTCGAGCTATCCAGCGACCACGAGCTGATCAGGCGGACCGTCAGGGACTTCGCCGAGGGCGAGGTGGCGCCGGTCGCCGAGGAGCTCGACCGCACGAAGTCGTTTCCGTACGCGATCGTGGCGCAGATGGGCAAGCTCGGCCTGATGGGGATTCCCTTCCCGCAGGACTACGGCGGCGGCGGCGGCGACACGCTCGCGTACGCGCTGGCGGTCGAGGAGCTCGCGCGCGTGGACTCCTCGGTGGCGATCACGATGTGCGCCCACACCTCACTCGGCACGCAGCCGCTGTACCTGTTCGGCAGCGAGCGCCAGCGCCAGGAGTGGCTGCCGCGCCTGTGCTCAGGGGAGCTGCTCGGTGCCTTCGGGCTGACCGAGCCCGAGGCGGGCTCGGACGCTGGCAACACGCGCACGCGCGCGAATCTGCAGGACGGCGACTGGGTGATCGACGGCGCCAAGCAGTTCATCACCAACGCCGGTACTGAGATCTCGGGCGTGGTCTCGATCACCGCGGTGACCGGCCCCGACTCGGGCGGCGCACGCGAGATCTCGAACATCATCGTGCCGAACGGGACGCCGGGATACGAGCAGGGCGAGCCGTACCGCAAGATGGGCTGGAACGCCTCCGACACGCGCCCGCTGAGCTTCAGCGAATGCCGCGTGCCCGAGGACAACCTGCTGGGTCCGCGCGGCGCCGGCTTCAAGCAGTTCCTGCGCATCCTCGACATCGGCCGCATCGGCGTCGGCGCGATGGGCATCGGCCTCGCCCAGGGCGCGCTCGATCAGGCGCTCGCCTACGCCAAACAGCGGCGTGCCTTCGGGCGGGCGATCTCGAGCTTCCAGGCGATCCAGTGCAAGCTCGCCGACATGTCCACCGAGATCGAGGCGGCGCGGCTGCTCGTCTACAAGGCGGCGCGTGAGAAGGACGCGGGGCGCAACTTCACGCTCACCGCCGCCCAGGCCAAGCTGAAGACAGGGCGCCTGGCGGTGCGCTGCGCCGAGGAGGCAGTTCAGATCCACGGCGGCTACGGCTACATCGAGGAGTACCCCGTGTGCCGCTTCTACCGCGACGCGAAGATCCTCACTATCGGAGAGGGGACCGATGAGGTCCAGCAGATGGTGATCGCGCGCGCGCTCGGGGCCTAGCCGGGCCTGCTCCCGCCAACGACTTCGACGGGAGCTCCTTCGGAGGTGAACGTGTAGCTGCCGGTGAGCTCGACGGTTTCGCGCGAGCTTGTGGCGCACAACGGGATCGCAGGCCTCTTCAGCTTCAGCGTCGGGTTCTGGAAGCGCACCACGAACGGCTGGGGCGTTTCGCCGATCGCGAAGTCGCCCCTTATGTAGCTCGGTTTGCCCGGACCGAGCATCTCGCACTGCGCAGGCTGTTCATGGTGTTCTTCGTATCTCGGCGTCGTCAGCTGGATCATGGCGTAGCGCAGTTCCGCGCGCCCCGCGTAGAAGAATTCGAAGTACGGCGGGTTGAGGGGGTCCCACTGCACCCTGAATTTTTCCGACGAGCTGCACAGTTCTTCATCGAGCGGGTCGCCGCCTTCGAAGCTCGCGCCGTCCACGTGCGCGAGGTCCTTGTGTTCTTCGCCGCTGCTCGCGATCGTCCCGGTCAGCACGCTGTGCTGGCAGGCGACATCGAAGGCCTTGTCCTGGAGCTCGAAGTTCGTGGCCGTCGCTTCGAACGCGGCGTTTGCCGCCAGCGGCACTCCGTGGACCTCGAGCGTCAGCGGTCCGCGGTGATGCGTGCGCGTGCGCGGCCTGCTCGCCCCCGTGGCCGTCCCCGTAGCGACGGAGAAGCACAATCCCATGAGTCCGACGGCGATCCCCGCGACCAAACTGCTTCGCATCACGCCTCCATCCCGCTGTGAACGACGCACGGCGGATCGTACACCGCGACGGCACTATCGCCAGCCGCCGCGCGGTACGTGCGCAGCACACCGGCGCAGGACATCTAGCCGCCCCCGGGGCCGCGCTCGAGCAGCGCGGCGGCGGCGCTCGCCGGGTCAAGGCGGCGATGCACGACCTCCTCGATCAGGCGCCCGAACTCGGCGTCGCCGCTGAGCTCCTCTTCCAGGCGCCGGCGCATGCGCGCGGTCGCGATCGACAGCACCTCGTTGCGCAGGTTGCGACTGCGGCGCTCCTCGAGCTCGCCCGCCGCGAGGATGTGCGCGCGGTGGCCGCCAAGCGCCTGTGTCAGCTCCTCGATCCCGCTGCCCACCGTGGCCTCGGTCTTCACGATCGGCACGCGCCAGCTCGCGCGCACCTGCTCCGGCGAGCGGTCGAGGTTGGCGAGCGAGAGCACCCCCCGGATCTCGCGGATCATCGTGTCGGTGAGCGGGTGCTCGGCCTTGTTGACGACGATCACGTCCGGGATCTCCATCACGCCCGCCTTGAGCGCCTGGATCGAGTCGCCCGAGCCGGGCATCAGCACCAGTACGACGGTGTCGGCGTGGTCGATGATGTCGATCTCGGCCTGCCCGACCCCCACGGTCTCGATGAAGATGTCTTCGCGCCCGGCGGCGTCGAGCAGCAGCGCCGCCTGCAGAGCGGCCTCGGCGAGGCCGCCCAGCGCGCCGCGGTTGGCCATCGAGCGGATGAACACGCCCGGGTCCAGGAAGTGCTCGGAGAGGCGGATGCGGTCGCCCAGCAGCGCGCCGTGCGTGAACGGCGAGGATGGGTCGATCGAGAGCACGCCGACGGACCGGCCCGCCTGCCGCCGCGCCCGCGTGAGCGCGCCGATCAGCGTCGACTTGCCGGCGCCCGGCGGCCCGGTGAAGCCGACGACCTCGGCGGCGCCGGTGTGCGGATATATCTCGCGCACGAGCTGCCAACCCTCCGGTCGGTCGTCCTCGACGAGCGAGATACCCCGCGCCAGCGCGCGGCGGTCGCCCTGCAGCAGCCGACTGGCGAGCGTGTCCTCGTCCATCGAGCGGGCAATCATCGCAGGGCCGCCGGGGAGCGGCCGTGGCTTACGATTCGCCGCCATGGCAGACGCCGCCGACATCGCCGCGCCGCCGGCGCACACGCAATCGGAGCAGGCGGCGCGCCTCGCGCCGGCGCCGCTGCACGGGGGCCCGCTCGCGTTGGCGCGCTTCATGCGCGCCAACGGCATGCTCACGCCCGCATACGCGCATCTGCTCGTGCGCCTGGTGATGTTGAAGCTCCGCTTCAGGTCCCGCCTGCAGACTGACGGGGTGTGCTTCGTCTGCCCGCGCGTGAAGCTCGAGATCGGCCGCGGTGCGGTCCTGCGCCTCGGACGCTGGGCCTGGATCGGACACGGCTGCAAGATCCGCGTGCACGAGGGCGAGGTCGAAATCGGGGCGAAGACGGTGATGGGGCAGGAGTGCACGATCTCCGCCTTCCAGCACGTCTCGATCGGGCGCGAGTGCATCCTCGCCGACCGCGTCATGCTGATCGACTTCGATCACGGCGCGAGCGAGGTCGAGCGGCCGATCAGGCTCCAGGGGATCTATAAGCGCGACGTGCGCGTCGGGCACAACGTGTGGATGGGCTACGGCGCCTGTGTCCTGCGCGGCGTGCAGATCGGCGACAACGCGATCGTCGGCACGAGCGCCGTCGTCACGCGCAGCGTCCCCGACAACGCGGTCGTCGGTGGCGTCCCCGCGAGCATCATCAGGATGCGCGAGGCGCCGCGCGGGCTGCGCTGGCGGTGAGCACGACCGGCGCTGACTGCGCGCGCGCGAGCGGGGGCGCGGTCGCGTACGCGAGGATCGCGGACACCGAACGCGACTTCTGGCGCGAGCTGCGCGCCTTGATCGACGCCGGCGCGCAGCGGATCATCGACGTCGGCGGCGGTGCGCGGCCGGTGCTCGCGCGCGGCCAGCTCGAGCGCTACGGCGTCGACTACCTGGTGCTCGACGAGTCCCCCGAGGAGCTCGAGCGCGCTGGCGCGGGATACGCGCGCGCGCACGCCAGCATCCTCGACCGCGCCGCCGTCGCTGCGCTCGTAAGCGAGCGCGGGAGCTTCGACGCGGTGCTCAGCCGCTGGACCGCCGAGCACGTGCGCGACGGCAGGCGCTTTCACGAAAGCGTGCACTCGCTGCTGCGCCCGGGCGGCAGTGCGATCCACCTCTTCCCCACGCTGTACGCCCCACCATTCCTCGTCAACCGGCTGCTGCCGCGGGCACTGGCATCGGGGCTGCTCTTCCGCGTCTGCCCCGACCGCAGCAAGAAGTTCACCCCCTACTACTCCTGGTGCCGCGGTCCCAGCGAGCGCCAGCTGCGCCGGCTCGAATCGGTGGGCTTCGAGGTCGTGAGCTACACCGGCTATTACGGCCACGGCTTCTATCAGCGGATCCCACCGCTGGCCGCCGCTCAGCACGCGTTCAACTCGCTGATGCTCGCCCACCCCCTCCCCGCGATGACCTCGTTCGCGCTCGTGGTGCTGCGCCGCCCGCTGTGAGACCGCCGGAGCTCTAGCCGCTCTGGCGGGCGTGGCCGGCGCCGCGCCTGGCGAGCTCGTTGGACGCTCGCGAGATGTCGGCGGGCACATAGCGATAGTCGATGCGCGCGCGCTCCTTCACCACGGTCGCGGGGTTACCGACCGCGACGCCGTAGTCGGGCACGTCGGCGGACACCACCGAGCCGGTCCCGATGACCGCGTAGTCGCCGATACGCACCCCGGGCAGCACGATGATTTTGCGGGGCAGCCAGGCGTATTGACCGATCGTCACCGACAGCGGCCTGACCTTGAAGCCGGGGTGATCGATGTCGTGCGTCGTCGTCAGCAGGTCGCTGTCGTTGATGATCGTGTTGCGACCGATGCTCGCGGCGCCGGCGGACTCGATCGTCACGCGTCCGCCGAGCTTGCAACCGGCGCCGATCGTGACGTTGCGGGGGTGGCGGCCGAGCCACACGCCCGCCCCCAGCATCACGCCGTCCTCGATCTGGGCACCCAGCGCGCGCCAGGCCGCGACGCGACCAGGTCCGCCCAACAGGCGTCGAAACCAGAAGCGCTTCATCAGCCGCGCGAGCCCCACGAGTCGCCCCACGCTGATCAGCGCGCCAGCGAGCAGGCCCCTCGCGCGTCCCATCTGCCGATGATAACCGCCCCCGGGGCGCGCGAGATCGCGTGTCGAGCGGGTCCCGGTGCGTGCTCCCGGCCTCACGGCCTCACGGCGCGAGCAGCATCTCCACGTGCGCGTCCACGGCGAGGTTGCGCTGCTCGGGCTGCTCGCCCGCGAGGGCGCTCGCGAGCGCGGCGCGGTGCCCGTCGAAGCGCTCGCGCGCGTAGCTGACGGCGAGCTTGCGCGTGATCAGGAAGGCCCAGTCGCTCGCCTGCAGCGCGAGCAGCGCTCGCACCGCCGAGGCGCTCGCGCTCGCGCCCGCGCGCACCACCTCGAGCTCGGCCTCACGCGCCGCGAAGGCAAGCTCGCCGACCGCCGGCGCCGACCATGTCGAGAGGTCTCTGCCCTCGCCCCAGCTGCGCGGACGCCAGTCCGTGAGCGCTGCCGCGACCGCCTGCGGGGGGCGCGCTCCCGCGCGGGCGCCCAGGTCCCACGGCTCGCAGCAGACGAGCGCCTCGTCGAGCGGCGCCAGCTTTAGGCCCTGGCGCGCGCACTCCTCGACGACCGCGTCGAGCCAGGCAACCCCCTCATACCACCAGTGCCCGAGCAGCTCGGTGTCGAGCGCACACACGACGAGCCCACCGCCAGGCAGCTGCCCGCCCGCCTGCGCGGCGGCCGCGCGCAGCCGCTCGCGTGTGCGCGCGACGAAGTCGCTCGCGTCGGCGCGGGCGCGGGCGAGCGCGGCCTCGTGGTCGTAGGGGTCGCCGGCGTTGCTCCAGGGGTTGTGATGGTGGGTCGTGAGGCGGTGATAGTCGCGGTAGGTGCCGTGCGCGGGGTAGCCCTCAGCGCTCCACACGAGCGACATCGTCGCGCGGTCGATCGGCACGAGCACGAGGCCCGATGCGGTCGCGACCGGACGCAGGTGCTCCCACGCGCCCGGATCTATCCGGTCGCTCAGCTCGATGCAGCTCCTACGCACACCGGCCCCGTGCAGCCCGTCCTCGAGCCATGGCGCGTAGGCGCACTCCGGCAGCCAGAACCCGCCGTCCCATGCGCCGAAGCGCCGGCGGAAGGAGTCGATGCCGCTGCGCACCTGCAGGGCGAGCCCGGAGTCGCTCGCGAGCAGTGGCAGGATCGCGTGCGTGGCAGAGGAGGTCCAGCTCGCATGCCCGGCGAGCAGTGCGAGCAGATCCCCGCCACCGGCGTGCAGCCGCTCGAGCGCCCGCTCGTAGTCGCCGCCAGCGCGCTCGACCTCGCGTGCGAGCTGCTCCTCGCCGCCTGCACGCAGGCCCGCGGCGTCGCTCGCGTGCGTTTCGGCGCGCACCCCGCGCACGAAGCGCTCGAAGCGCTCGGCGACGCCGTCGGCTTCGAGCTGGTCGCAGAGGACGGGCGTGAGCGACAGCGTCAGCGGCGCTCCGCGTTCGAGCAGCTCGAGCAGCGGCAGGTAGCTGCCGACCATCGCCTCCCACAGCCACTCCTCGCCGAACGGCCAGGTGCCGAAGCCCTCGACGTAGGGCATGTGCGTGTGCAGCACGATCGCGAGCGTCCCGCCGTCGCCCGAGCCAGCACGCGTGCGCGCACCGGGCGTCCCCGGCACGTCGGTGCTCACCCGCGGCAGACGGCCACGAAGTCGAGCGCGCGATCGAGGCTACCCGCAGCGCGCAGCGCGAAGTCGCGGGTGGAGATCGCCGGGGTGAAGCGCGCATAGAAGGGGCCGGTGACGCCGAGGCGCGCGTGCAGGGTGTCCCAGCCGACCCGCAGCGCGAGCTCGTGTGCGCGCAGACGGCGCGCGTGGAACAGGCCATAAAGCTGCACCTGCGGGAAGTGCTCGCGACACAGCCGCTCGAACTCGCCGCTGCGGTACTCGTACACGTGCCAGGGATTGCCCGAGCGCGCCGCGCCCTTGGGTGCGAGCGTGAGCACGTTGGGAGTCGAGACGAAGACGGTGCCGCCGGATCCGGCGAGCGAGCGGAAGTGGGCGAGCGCCGCACCGGGGTCGCGCAGGTGCTCGATCGTCTGCAGGAACACGACCGCGTCGGCGCTCTCCGGGAAGCGCTCGACGAGGTCGCGAGCGAAGCGCAGGTTCTCGCGCACGTAGCGCAGACGAGCGTGCTCGTGCGCCTGTGGATTCGCGTCTACGCCGACGACGCTTGCGGCGGATCGCGCGAGCACGTCGCTGCCGTAGCCCTCGCCGCACGCCATGTCGATCACGCGCAGGCCGCGCACGCGCTCGGCGATCCACTCGTATACGACGAGGTGGCGGCGGTACCAATAGTTCTCGGCCGGAACGTCGGGAAGCGTGCGCTCGCCGGTCAGCTCGAGCGGTGGCACGCCCGCCGGCTGGTCGCGCTGGACGTGCTCCGACGCGCTCGCGCGCGCCCGCTGCGCGTCGGGCGCATGCGCGGTGTGAGGTGCGGCCATTGCCGGGGCGAGTATAAGGTGCAGCCCGTGCCGCCAGCCCTCAGCGCCGCGCAGATTCGCGAGGCGAACACGCGCTACCACGACGTCGCCGCGGGCCACTACGACTCGAAGTGGGGCATCGATTTCGGCGAGCTCGGACAGAGCCAGGTGAGCGCCAAGCTGCGCAAGGCGCTGGGGCGCGAGCCGCCGCGCTTTCAGAGCTCGTTGGAGATCGGGGCCGGCACCGGCTACTTCACGCTCAACCTGCTGCGCGCGGGGCTGATCGACAGCGCGAGCGCCAGCGACATCTCCGCCGGCATGCTCGAGACGCTGTCGGCGAACGCCGACCGGCTCGGTCTCAGCGTCAGCACCCAGGAGGCCGACGCGGAGGAGCTTCCGTTCGCTGACGCCAGCTTCGACCTCGTCTTCGGACACGCGGTTCTTCACCACATCCCCGACCTCCCCCGCGCCTTCGCAGAGTTCGCGCGCGTGCTGGCGCCTGGCGGCACGCTCGTGTTCGCCGGCGAGCCCTCGCGCTACGGTGACCGGCTGGCTGGCGTGCCGAAGACGTTCGGGCGCAGGCTCGCGCCGTTGTGGCGGCTCGCGATCGGCGCCGCACCGGCGCCCGCGAGCATCGACGGCGCGGCGGAGGGCGAGCTCGAGGCGGTCGTGGACGTGCACGCCTTCGCGCCCGCCGAGCTCCAGCGCCTCGCACGCCAGGCGGGCTTCGAGGAGGTGCGCGTGAGCGGCGAGGAGCTGCTCGCGAACTGGTTCGGCTGGACGAATCGCACGCTCGAGACGACCGCGCACCCCGAGCAGGTGCCGTGGGCCTGGCGCGTATACGCCTACCGCGGCTATCTCGCGCTGCAGGAGGTCGACCGCAGGCTGCTCGAGTCCCGGCTGCCGGCGGCGCTCTTCTACAACCTGCTGCTCGCCGCGCGACAAGCCCGGAGCGCCCGCGCACGCCACCTAGAATCGGGCTCGACAATGCCCGACCAAAGGACACGGGAGTTCCCGCTGTTCCCGCTTGGCATCGTCGCGCTGCCCGGCGAGGGCGTGCCGCTGCATATCTTCGAGCGCCGCTATCGCCTGATGGTCGAGCACTGCCTCGGCACCGAGACCGAATTCGGCGAGCGCGAGTTCGGGATCATGTGGCTCTCCGACGAGGAGCTGAAGCCGGTCGGCTGTGCCTGCGAGATCGAGAGCGTGCTCGAGCGCCTCGACGACGGCCGCTTGAACATCCTCGCGCGCGGCACGCGCCCGTTCCGCCTGCTCACCCGCCAGGACCACCTGCCCTATCCCGCGGGCGTCGTGGAGTTCCTCGACGAGGACGAGGAGGATCTCGACCAGCGCTCCGCGCAGAGCGCGCGCGAGCTCTACCGCGAGCTCGTGAGACAGGCCACCGACCGCGAGATCGAGGACGCCGAGCTCGAGGCACTCGACTCCTACGCATGGCCGCGACGGTCGAGTTCGGGTTCGAGGCCAAGCAGGAGCTGCTCGAGCTGCGCTCCGAGAACGCGCGCCTGGGCCTGCTCGCGATGCTGCTCGAGGCGGCAATCGAGCGGCTCGACCTCGTCGAGCGCGCGAAAGCCCGTGCGGCCTCCAACGGCAAGGTCCGCTTCGGCTAGCTCATTCCGGCAGGTGGCAGACCTGCTGTGCGACGGACAGCACGAACAGCTGCAGTTCACGCAGTGGCGGCGGCTGACCGGCTGGAGTTGTCGCTGAAGCGCACCCAGCCGTTTTCGTCACGCAGGAAGTAGCTAAAGACGGATTTCGCCCGCGCCGGCAGAGTCAGGTGACTCGCGGCCTGGTTCTGCAGTTCTTCCTGGATCGCCCGCGCCTTCACGAGCTGCTTGTCGCTCAGCTTCAGCTGAGGCCCCGCGTTGCAGCGGACGTTCCCCTCTTCGTCGACGAGCAGCGTCAGGCGCGCGTGCGGGGTCGCCCCGGTGCGATGGACGATGAAGAGGTCCGCGGCGCTCACACCCCCGCCGCAGCCGCCGAGCGCGCAGCAGCAGAGCGCGAGCGCAAGCGCGCGCGCCGCCGTAAAGAGCCTGTGGGCGCGCATGCTGCTCACGCGCTCACCGCCACGCCGCCCCGGCGCGGATCGCCTGCGCCGCTGAGCGCGCCGGCGCGCCGGCGCGCCGCCTGCACGCCGCCGAAGAAGAGGTTCGGTGCGCTGAAGCGCACGATCGGCAGCTGTCGGATCGAGCTCGGCGAGATCGATGCCCGGCTCGGCATAGAGGACCCCATCCTCGAAGTGCACGCGCGGGGCCTGCACCGCCTGCGGCGCGGAGCGACCGTGGTCGACGAAGGCCACGATCGTCTGCAGCAACGCCGAGCGGATGCGGTTGGAGCCGGCGCTGCCGAGCACCAGCTCGACCTCCCCGTCGCGCAGCGCCAGCGTCGGCGCCATCATGCTCGGCATCCGCGCTCCCGGCGGATGCCGGTGGAAGCCGAGCGGGTTCAGGTCCTCCTCACCCATCACGTTGTTCATGTGAATGCCGGTCCCCGGCACCACGACGCCCGAGCCCTCGCCGTTGGTGGTGGTCACGCTGCAGGCCATCCCGTGCTCGTCGATCACCGAGATGTGCGTCGTCGAGCCGAGCTTGGCCGTGAGGAAGCGCTCTCCGAAGCCGTCCTCGTTCAGGCCGGTGACGAACTCGGGGGTGCGCTCGGACTGCGCCGCCTCCATCGCCGCGACGACGCCGCGCAGCGTCGGCGGGCCCGGGCCGCGATCGAGCAGCGCGAGCGAATAGGCGAGCAGCGTCCCGCCGGCCGAGGGCGGCGGGTTGGTGAGGATCTCGCGGTCGCGGTAGGGCACGCGCACCGGGTCGCGCTCGATCGCGTGGTAGGCCGCCAGGTCCGCGCGCGTCATCGTGCCTCCGTGCGCGATCAGCCAGTCGCTGACCGCCGCGGCGATCTCGCCGCGGTAGAAGGGCGCACAGCCCTCACGCGCCAGCAGCTCGAGCGCGTCCGCGAGCTCCGGGTTGCGCAATAGCTCGCCCTCGCGCAACACCGCGCCGGTTGGCGCCCACAGGCGCGCGCACTCCGGCGTCGAACTCAGTAGATCCACGAGTATCTCGGCGACGTAGGCCTGTCCCGCGTTGATCAGCACGCCCTCGCGCGCGAGCCGCACGGCGGGCTCGGCGAGGCGCTCCAGCGGCAGCGTCGCCCACCTCTCGGCGGCCTCGCACACCCCCGCGGGGGTCGCCGTAGACACCGCACGAAGCGGGGCCGACGTGGAAGACCTGGCGCGCGTGACCGAAGGAGACCTCGATCGGCAGCAGCTCGGCGACCACCACATCGGATGCGATCGCGCCGTCGACCGACGGGGCCGGGCGCGTGGGTGCGGAGACGAAGAAGTCGAGCATGGTCGGACTGATGCCTGCGCCGGCGACCAGCATGTAGCCGCCCGCCCCGAGGCCCGTCAGCAGCGGCTCGCTCACGAACGAGGCGAGCATCGCCGCGAGCGCCGCGTCGACCGCGTTACCGCCATCGCGCAGGGCCCCCGCGCCCGCCTGCGCGCTCAGCGGGTGACCTGCGGCCACGACCCCGTGCCTAGCCTCGCTCATCGTCGAGCAATATCACGGCCGCGCCATGCGGCGCGCCGCGCCGCGTTCGTGTGGTCGCCCTACAGGTTCGGGATGAACTCGGGAACTTCAAGCTCATCGACGGCGAGCCCGCCGCGTCGCGGCTCGCGGGCACGGGCAGGCGCCCCCCGCTGGACCTTCAGCTCGCCGGCGGCGGGCTCGCGCAGGCGCGTCATGCTCCCGCGCCTGGCGCCATCGCCGAAGCCGGTCGCCACGACGGTGACCCACACCTCGTCCTCCAGCTCCTCGTCGACCATCGCGCCGAAGATGATGTTCGCATCGGGATGGGCCGCCTCGGAGACCGACTTGGCCGCCTCGTTGACCTCCCACAGCGAGAGGTTGCTGCCGCCCGTGATCGAGAGCAGAATCGAGCGCGCGCCATCTATCGAGGTTTCGAGCAGCGGCGAGGACACGGCCTGCATCGCCGCGGTGGTCGCACGGTCCTCGCCCGTGCCCATGCCGATGCCGAGCAGCGCGTTTCCGGCCTCGCTCATGATCGTGCGCACATCGGCGAAGTCGAGGTTGATGAGACCCGGCAGCGTGACCAGGTCGGAGATCCCCTGGACGCCCTGGCGCAGCACATCGTCGGCCACGCGGAACGCGTCGACCATCGAGGTCTGGCGGTCGAGCACGCCGAGCAGGCGGTCGTTGGGAACGACGATCAGCGTGTCGACCTCTTCGGCCAGCGCGAGCACGCCGCGCTCGGCCTGTTCGCTGCGACGAGCGCCCTCGAAGCCGAAGGGCTTGGTCACGATCGCCACCGTGAGCGCGCCGACTTCGCGCGCGATGCGCGCGAGGATCGGTGCGGCTCCCGTGCCCGTGCCACCGCCCGCGCCCGCCGCGATGAAGATCATGTCGGAGCCCTTCAGCTGGGCCTTCATGCGGTCGTAGTCCTCCATCGCTGCCTGCCGGCCGATGTTGGCGTCCGAGCCGGAGCCGAGCCCGCGCGTGAGCTCCGCGCCGATGTGCATCGTCAGGTCCGCCGTCGACTGCTGCAGCGACTGCTGGTCGGTGTTGACCGCGAGGAACTCGATCCCCGTGAGCCCTGCCTCGACCATGCGGTTGACCGCGTTCACGCCGGCTCCGCCGACTCCGACCACGCGGATCAGGGGCTGTCCGACCGGCTGTGAGCTTGCCGACTGAGCTTCGGAGGAGAAGGCGTGTCGCAGGCGCTCCTGCGGGGAGGGCACCGTCGCCGGCGGGGGACTCGCCGCGACCGCGCGCGCAGCCGCCGTCTGCGGCGCGGACCCGAGCGCGGGGTGCGGCGGCGCCGGCGCGGCGGGCTCAGTCTCGCCGGCGGGTGTCTTCTTGCCCGGCGCGGATGCGTCCGCCTGCTCGGCGGGGGGCTCCTCGGTGCGGCGGAAGAGCGCCGCGAGCGGCCCTTCGCGCATGCTTGCCCGTTTAGCGTTCGCCATGGGAGAGAACCTCCTGCGCGAGTTGGCGGTAGGACTGCGCAGCGACGCCGTCGGGCTCGTACTTCAGGACCGACATGCCCTTCACCGGCGCCTCCGCGAAGCGGACCGTCTTGCGGATACGAGACGCGAAGACGCGGTCGCCGAAGTTTTCCTCGAGGATCTCGATCGCCTCCTTCGCGTGGATGGTGCGCGAGTCCACAAGTGTCGGAAGGATACCCTCGATGTCCACGTCCGGATTGAGGTTCTCACGGATCATCGCGAGCGTGTTCTGGAGCTGGATCAGGCCGCGCATCGACAGATACTCGCACTGCACGGGGACAATCACCTTGTCCGCGGCCGTGAGCGCGTTGATCGTCAGCAGCCCGAGGCTCGGCGGCGTGTCGATGCAGATGAAGTCGTAGTCGCCGAGCACGGGTTCAAAGGCCTTCTGCAACGCGCGCTCGCGCCCGATCATCGTCGACATCGCGATCTCCGCGCCCGCCAGGTCGATCGACGCGCACGCGATGTCGATCTCGCGTTTGCGGATCACCTCGCGGATCGAGACTTTGTGGACGAGCACGTCGTACATCGACTGCTCCAGCGTGTCCGGGTCGATCCCCTGCGACATCGTCAGGTTCCCCTGCGGGTCCATGTCGACGCAGAGCACGCGGTGACCCTCCTCCGCGAAGGCGGCTGCGAGGTTCAGCGTAGTCGTGGTCTTGGCCACCCCGCCCTTCTGGTTGGCGAACGCGATGACCTTGGCCTTTGCTTCCACGGGGGGCTCCGATGCTCGCTTGGCTCGGCTCCTCTTCCGGCGAAGATGAGCTGTCCGGTGGGTATTCGCATCGCTCCCTCCTATTCCTGCACGAGCACTACGATCTCGCCTAGATGGCCCCGCGCGAGACGACGAGCCCCGGCGCGCTCGCGCGGCGGCTGGAGGGCAAGCAGGTGCTTGTGTGCGTCGGCGCCGGCGGCGTCGGTAAGACGACCACCTCGGCGGCGATCGCGCTCGGGCTCGCGATGCGCGGGCAGAAGGTCGCGGTCGTCACGATCGACCCCGCCCGGCGCCTGGCATCGGCGCTCGGGCTGCAGGAGCTCTCCGGCGAGCCGCACCGCATCGACAGCTCCGAGCTGAGCGGCGCCGGCATCGAGCTGAAGGGCGAGTTGTGGGCGCTGATGCTCGACACCAAGCGCACCTTCGACGACGTCGTCGCGCGCCTGGCCAGCGACGAGGACGCGCGCCAGGAGATCCTCGCGAACCCGGTCTATCGCGAGCTGTCGACGGCTGTCGCTGGCTCGCAGGAGCTCGGCGCGATCGCCAAGCTGTACGAGCTGCACTCGGAAGCCGACTTCGACGTGATCGTGCTCGACACGCCGCCCTCGCGCAACGCGCTCGACTTCCTCGACGCGCCGGGGAGGCTGTTGGGCTTCCTGGAGGGCCGCGCCCTGCAGGTCTTCCTCGCGCCGAGCGGCCTCACCGCGAGGCTGTTCGGGCGCGGCACGGCGCTGGTGTTCGCGATCTTCGCGCGCGTCACCGGCGTCGACATGCTCAACGAACTGTCGAGCTTCTTCCGCACGATGTCGAGCGTCATCGGCGGCTTCGGCGAGCGCACGCGTCGGGTCGCGTCGCTGCTGCGGTCCTCGGAGACGAGCTTTCTGATCATCACCTCGCCCGAGCCGGAGCCCACATCCGAGGCGGCGTTCCTCGCGGAGCGCCTGCGCGCCGCGGACATGTCCCTCGGCGAGGTCGTCGTCAACCGCGTGCACCTCGACGGCCTCGGCGGGCATTCCTCCGAGCAGGTCTCGGAGCTGCTCGCACCGGCGCTGGGCGGGGCGCTCGCCGGCCGCGTCGCCAGCAACCTCGCGGACTTCGACGTGCTCGCCGCGCGCGATCACGCCGCGATCGGCAAGCTCGCGGGCCTGCTCGCGAGCGGCAAGCCGATCGTCGTACCGCAGCTAGATGAGGACGTCCAGGATCTCCTCGGACTGGCGAGGATCGCTGAATATCTGTTCCAGTGAGGTGAGCGGCGAGGAGGCCTCCTCAGACCCGCTCTCAGACGCCTCCACGGTCGCCTGCGGGGCCGCGGTCGTCTCCTCGGTGCTCGGCTGAAGCTCCGCGCCCTCGGCGGCGATCTCCTCGGCCAGCTCGACGAGGTCTGCTGGGAGGTGCCCGCAGATCAGGTCGCGCAGCAGCGCACGCAGGTGGTCGGCGAGCTCGCTCGCGAGTGCCTCTGCCGCGGCGCTCCGCGCCGCCTCGCCCCTGCAATGGGCGCGCTCGAGCTCGATCGCCTGCTCGACCCGCTCGCATAGCGGCGCGCGCTCCAGTTCGGTCGCGCACAGCGAGGACAGCCGGCGTGCGAGCGTGCCGGCCTCGGCCGGCAGCGGTTCCAGCAGTGCGCGCAGCGCGAGCAGATGGTCGCTCAGCCCCTCCAGTGCGCTCGTGCGCTCGCAGCCGAGCTCGAAGCGCCGAAGCGCCCACGCGAGCGCGTCATCGCAGGGCGCGCGCCGCGCTATCAGGTTGCAGAAGCCGCGCAGCTCGTCCTCCTGCTCCGGCGCGACCAGCAACACGCCGTGCGGGCGCCCTCCCGCGCCGAGCGCACACCCGTGCCACGCGCCGTCGCCGACGCGGACCCAGCCGAGCCTGCCGAGTGCGATGCGACCGTCGCCGAACAGGCGCAGCGCGCGCAGCAGCTCTGCGAGCGCCTCGCGCCCGCGCTCGAGCGCCAGCTGCGGCTCGTCGTGCTCCTGCTCGAGGATGACCAGCAGGTGTTCGCCGTCGCCGTCGAGCGCCTCCGAGGACTCCTCGAAGCCGAGACCGGCCGGCGCGGATGCGGGCATCCCGGTGAGCGCATCGGCGCGCAGGATCCTCAGTCCGCCCGTGATCGCGAGCTCGTGGGAGGCGATCGCCATGCCGTGGAGCGTCGCGAGCAGGGTCACCTCGCTCGGCGCAGCGCCGAGCGAGCTCTCCAGCCGCGCGAGCGCGCCGTTCAGGCGCTCCGCCCGCAGCTCGAAGTCGCTCTGTTCGCCGAACACGTCCTCCGTCAGCACGGACAGGGCGGTGTGCACGCGCGCGGCCCCGCCCGCCGGCGCGAGATCCACGCCCATGGCCAGCAGATAGCGCTCGAGCCCGTCGAAGTCGGCGAGCGCGAGCGTCGCGTCATGGCTCGTGGGCAGCGCCCTCAGCGCCGGCTCGTGCGCGGCGATGAACTCGCGCGTGAGCGGGCGGTAGCAATAGAGCGCAGCGCGCCCACCGCGCCCGCCTCCGTGCTGCTCGAGCTCGAAGGGCACCTCGACGCCACGGGCTAGCTCCGCCTGCAGGTTCGCGGACACCGCCTCGAGGTGGCTCGTCAGCGCGGCGCGCAGCTCTCCCGATCGCATCAGAGCCTCGTTCTAGGGCCGCCCGAGCGCTCCTTCATTGCGCACGCGGCGTTGCACGCGCCGTTCACGTCAGCGGGGCGTCGCGACGATCGCCGCTGCGCTCAGGCGAGCGCGAGCGGCTGCGCGCGGCGCGCGGGCACAGCCTCGCGCTCGGCCGCCGAGTCGCCCAGCCACTCTTCGCCGTAGGCGCGCATGTCATCGATGATCGGAAGCAGCGCGAGCCCCTTCACCGTCAGCGCGTACTCCACGCGCGGCGGCACCTCGGGGTAGGTGTGGCGCTCCACGATCCCCTCCTCCTCGAGCGCACGCAGGCGCAACGACAGGGTGCGCGGGCTGATTCCGGCGAGCGAGCGTTCGAGCTCGCAAAAGCGCGAGCGCCCCTTGGCGAGGTCGCGCACGAGCAGCAGCGTCCACTTGCCGCACACGATCTGCGCGGTCAGGCACACGGGGCATGTCTCATCCAGGGCCATCTTCGGCCTATTACTTTACCAAGTGAAGTGTCCGCTCCGGGGTCCCGCCGATGGCTGGGACGTCGCGGCCGGCGATTGCTCGCGCGGGCCGGCTCTGTCAGCCGACGGCCGCCGGCGAGCGCTGCCCCGGCTCGCGGTTGGCCTCCGCCGAGGCGACATCCTCCATCGTCGTGCCCCTGCGGCCGTCGGCCTGCATGAGCAGCTTGAAGTCGTGCGGGCTCGAGGCGACGTGCATCGCGTCTTCGAAGGTCACGCGCCCGGCCTTCACGTGGCCGAAGAGCGCCTGGTCGAAGGTCTGCATGCCGTAGTAGCCGCCGGTCGCGATCACCTCGGTGAGCTTGCCCGTCTGCGAGGGGTCGACGATCATGTCGCGCACGCGGCCGGTCATGCGCAGGATCTCGCAGACCGCGACGCGCCCGCCATCGGCGGCGGGAACCAGGCGCTGGGAGATCACGCCCTTGATCGTGCCGGCGATCATGCTGCGCGCCTGCCCATGTTGGTGGGGCGGGAAGAAGTCGAGCATGCGGTTGATCGACTCGGTCGCGTCGACCGTGTGGATCGTCGAGAGCACGAGGTGGCCCGTCTCGGCCGCCGACAGCGCCGTCTGGACGGTCTCCTCATCGCGCATCTCGCCGACGAGGATCACGTCGGGGTCCTGGCGCAGGACGCGCCGCAGCGCCCGCCTGAAGGACGCGGTGTCCATCCCGACTTCGCGCTGGTTGATCGCGCAGCGCTTGTCCGCGTGCACGAACTCGATCGGGTCCTCGATCGTGACGATGTGCTTGCTCATCGTGTGGTTCATGTGGTCGATCATCGCCGCGAGCGTCGTCGACTTGCCGGAGCCGGTGGTGCCGGTGAGCAGGATGATCCCGCGCTCCTCCTCGGCAAGTTCGCGCACCACGGCGGGCAGCGAGAGCTCTTCGATCGTGCTGATGTTGTGCGGGATCGCGCGACATACGAGCGAGATCAAGCCGCGCTGGCGGAACGCGTTGATCCTGAAGCGAGCGACGCTCGGGGATTTCGAAGGAGAAGTCCACCTCGTGCTCCTGGGCGAACTCCTCCTGCTTGGTCTCGTTGGTGAGCAGCGCTTTCAACGCCGCCGCCGTGTCGTCGGCGCTCAGCGCGTCGGCCTGGGCGTCCGTCGTGAGTTCTCCGTGGACGCGGAAGAGCGGCGGCGAGGCGACCTTCAGATGCAGGTCCGAGCCCTCGTGCGCAACGAGCTCGCGGAGCGCCTCGTGCACGTCGAACATGTGGAGCTGATCGGCAGCAGCGGGCCGCGGCTTGAGCGCAACCGCCGTTGGAGGCGCCAGCTCAGGCCTCAGGCGACGTCGCGCAGCTTCTGTGCCTCGGCGAGGCTCTGGAGCTTCTTCAGCGACTGATTCTCGATCTGGCGGATGCGCTCGCGCGTGACGTTGAAGGTGCGGCCGACCTCGTCGAGCGTGCGCGGATGCTCGCCGCCGAGGCCGTAGCGGAGCTCGAGCACGCGGCGTTCGCGGTAGGAGAGGTTCTCCAGCGCCTCGCGCAGCGCCTCCTTCGTGAGGATCTCGGCGGCGCGCTCGTACGGCGACTCGGCGCGCTCGTCGGCGATGAACTGCCCGAACTCCGACTCCTCCTCGTCGCCCACCGGCTTCTCGAGCGAGACCGGGGCCTGGGCGGAGCGCTTGATCGAGTCGACCTCCTCGGGGTCGATGCCGGTGACCTCGGCGATCTCGTCTGCCGTCGGCTCGCGGCCGAGCTCGGTGACGAGCTTGCGCTCGGCCCTGCCGATCTTGTTCAGCTTCTCGACCACGTGCACGGGGATGCGGATGGTGCGCGCCTTGTCCGCCAGCGCCCGCGCGATCGCCTGGCGGATCCACCAGGTCGCGTAGGTCGAGAACTTGAAGCCCTTTCGGTAGTCGAACTTCTCCGCGGCGCGAACCAGCCCGAGCGTGCCCTCCTGGATCAGGTCGAGGAACGGCAGCCCCTGGTTGCGGTAGTTCTTCGCGATCGAGACGACGAGCCGCAGGTTGGACTCGACCATCTTCTGCTTGGCGTCGAGATCGCCGCGCTCGATCCGCTTGGCGAGGTCGACCTCCTCCTGCGCGGTCAGCAGGCGCACCTTGCCGATGTCCTTCAGGAACAGCTGCAACGAGTCGGTCGTCATGTCCGGCTTCAGGTCGAGCGCGGCTTTCGCTTTGCGCCGGCCGCGCTTGTCAGGGGCCCGCTCGAGCTGAGAGGAGGCGGCTATCGCCGGGTCGATGTCCTCGACGAGCTCGATCTCGGCGCGCTCGAGGAAGCCATGGAGCTCTTCGACGTCCGCCTCGTCGAGGTCGAGCTCGGACATCGCCTTGGAGATCTCCGCGTACGACAGCACACCGACCTGCTGGCCCTTGGCCAGTAGGCCCTTGACCTCATCCAGCTCCTGCAGCTCGACAACTGACATACGCGTTTCCATAACCCTTCGGTTGATCGGCACGGCGGGGGCGATCCCCCCGCCGTGCAATTTGTCTACCTGCCTGTCACTCCTATGCCGGACCTTCGGGCCGCCGCGCCCGCTCTTGGCGCATGAGCCCGTCGAAAAATGCAGTGAAGCTCATGCTAACGCGTGAACGTCGAGATCGGGATGGAGGCGCGTGCGCTTGCACGGCGCATTAAGCAATGATGTCGAGATGCCTGCCTCGGAACAGACCAACGGTCGTGGGCAGCTGACTGATGCCGATCAGGGAGTCCTCGCGAACCTCCCGCGCACGCGCCCGCAGCGCACAACACGGCGCAGGATCGCCTCGCGTGAGCGAACACCCGCGCAGGCTGAGGCCGCCACCACGCAAGATGCACACGCGGCGGCGGCCGGCGCAGGGCCAGCCGCCACGACGGAGCCGCGGCGCCGAAGCGCGAGCGCCCGCCCGGCGCTCGCCAGACGCGCGCGCGGGCCGGCACACGCGGCGCCGGCGGCCGCAGCGGAACCCGGGAGGGCTCAGGAGCCGGCGGCACGCGCAAACAGGCCGGCACAAAACGCTCGACGGGCAGCGCGCCACCCTCGCCCGGCTCTGCGACCCGCAAGCAGCAGCGCGGCCCAAGCTCCGCGCGGCGCCCACGCGCGGCGGTCGAGCTAGCGCCGCGCCAGGGGTTCGAAAGCGAAAGCGAGCGCCCCAGCGGGCCCGTGCAGCCCCCGGGCGGTGCAGAGCTCGTCGCGAGCGCCGCGGAGATCGTGGGCGAGATCACCAAGGCCGGCTTCTCGGCGGGCGAGCGCCTGCTGCGGGACGTGCTCTCGCGTCTGCCCCGCTCCTGAGGAACCCGCGAGCGGGTCTGTATACTGCGGCGCACGCCGAGCCGTCGTGCACCAGTTGTCACGGCGGGCGGGGGACCCATTGCGGACGCGGAGCGTCCGCTGGGGCGAATCGGCCCACCAGGGCCGTAGCGCAGCGGAGCAGTCGCAGCGCGAGCCCGTCAGCTCACCCCGTAGGCGCAGACAGACGCTTTTTCGAAGACGAGCCTTTGACGCCGAGAACCGCTTCCACGATCCTCGCCCCGCTTTGCGCGATCGCCTGCCTGGCGCTCGGCGCCGGCAGTGCGCTCGCCGCCGGCGGGCCCTCCAGCGGCGGCACGAGCGCTCCCACCGGCGCTGCACGCTCCGCCTCCGCGCCCCCCGGCGCGATCCCCGCGAAGGCGCTCGCGACCTGGTACGGCCCCGGGTTCTACGGCCGGCGCACCGCCTGCGGGCAGACGCTCACGAGCATCGTCGTCGGCGTGGCCAACCGCTCGCTGCCCTGCGGCACGCTCGTGCGGCTGAGGTACGGATCGCACACCGCGGTGGTTCCCGTGATCGACCGCGGCCCCTACGGCCGGATCGGCGCCGAGTGGGACCTGACGACGGGCGCCGCCAGCGCACTCGGGGTCACCGAGACCGTCTGCGTCGGCGCACGCGTCGTCGGCGCCACCGCGAACACCGCCACCTTGGGCATACCTGCTGAAGCACTCGCTGCGGGCTCGCTCGCCGGCGGCGCAGTCGCAGGCTAGGTTCCCTCCCCGCGAGCCGCGCTAGGCGCGCGCCGCCAGCGGCCCCCGCGCGGCGTACAGATCGACGTCGGCGTGGGCGGCGAGACCGGCAGCGCTCCGCGCGTTCACCGGACAGACGGCTATCCCCACGAGCAAGCTCCCCGCCGCGGCCACGCGACCGGGCACAGCCGCGGCGATACGCCGAGCCAGCTCCCGCGCGTCGGCGGCGTCCATCGCGCGCGCGATCAACCAGTAGCGCCCGGGGCCCTGCGCGATCGGCGCCTCGCCCTCGCCCGCGAGCAGCTCCGCGATCACCTGCGCCACGTCCGCACTCAGCCGCTCGAGCTCGTGCGGGGTGAGCGCCGCGCGCAGTCGGTCGAGCTCGCCCAGCTCGATCAGCAACACCGCGAAGGGGCGGTGATCCCGTTCGAATTCTCGTACCCGGCGCGCGATCGCCGCGATCCACGGCGCTGCCTGGCCGGCTCGTTCGTCGTGCACCGCGATCTCGCCGCCGACCACGGTCGAGGCGTGGCGCGCGTGGGCGCGCGAAGCGGCGCCCAGCGGTGGCGGGACCGACGCCGGGATACCCACCTCGCGCTCGCGCTCGTCCACGATCACACCCGGCCCGGGCGGAGCGGGCGCGTACCCCGGCCGCCCCAGATCCTGCCAGCCGGTCCGCGGCGGGACTGGCGCGGCGTCACCGAGGGGTTCGGTGCCGCCCGCCCCCGCGTCTTGCGGCCGGGCGGGCGCACCGTCAGGGGCTCTGAGCGAGGCCGATAAGAGCGTGCTGCACAGTCCCGCGACGCGGTCGGCGAGCGCCGCGACGTCGGCGGCCGAGGGATCGCGCACGGCCGCGAGCATGCCCTGCCACAGCGACGCGCGCAGCGACTCGACGGCCTCGACCGCCTCGCGAGGATCGCTCGCGCCCGCGAGTGCCTGCAGCGCGCGCTCCTGCGCGCCCACGCCGGCGGATTCGCCCTGCCCGTCGGCGCGGCCGTGGCGACCCGCGCGCTCGGGGGAGGGTGTGCCTTGTTCTTGCATCGCTGTTGCATACCAGCAGAAGCCGACGGCGGATGAGCGCGGATAGCCTGAGGATCCCCGTGCGAGCGCCCGAGCCGACATGACGGGCACGTGGATCGCCGTCGGTGTCGGCGCAGTGCTGCTCGCGAGTGTCGCCCTGGTCATGCTCGCGCTGCTCGGGCGGCGCAGGGCCCAGCCGAGCGGTGCGCGGCGGGCCGTGATCGTCTCGCTGCAGGACAGCACCACGACCGATCGCGACACGGGCGCGGTACGTTCGGTGCAGAAGGCCGACCTGCTGATCGACGCGGACGCGCTCGCGCAGATCTGGACCCCCGAGTATCTCGAGCGCCTCGCCCGCACCTACTGGCGCTACCTCACCCGCGTGACCTTGGGGCTCATCCGCGTGCACTACAGCGAGCAGGGGCGCGCCGTCGTGCTCATCAGCGAGCCGCTGCGCCTGCTCACCTTCCAGGCTCCGGAATACGAGATGGACGCGCGCCGCGGGCTCGTCAGATGGCGCATCGAGCGGGGCGTGCTGGTGTCGAAGCTCGGGCGAAGCGGCCGTGGCTACCTGCAGATCGAAGTCCGCCGCGACGAGGCCGGCGCGCAACCCGCTGGAGAGCAACAGCGGGGCGGCAAAGAGCGCCTGCACGTCGAGGTCGAGGTGGCAAACTTCTACCCCTCGATCGCGCTCGCGATCAGCCGCAGGATCTACAACGCGACCCAGTCGCGCATCCACGTCGTGATCACCTACGGCTTCCTGCGCTCGCTCGCGCGCCTGGACCTCGCGCAGTCGCGCGTGGGCCGGCTGCGTGCCGAGTAGCCCGGGAGGCCCTGTGCCCGCGGGCCTCGCTGCGCGCCGCTCGCAGCCCCGGCGGGCGTTGCGGCCCCCTCAGTAGGCGCGCCCGCCGCCGATCTCGCGGAGCTTCTCGCGATCGTGCGTCGCGCGAATGCGCCTGATCGTGCCCGAGCGCGAGCGCGTCACCAGCGATTCGGTCGTGGCGCCGCCGGCGCTCGGGTAGCGCACCCCCTGCAGCACGTCCCCGTCGGTGATCCCCGTGGCGGAGAAGAACACGTCCTCGCCCGCTACCAGCGCGTCACGGTCGAGTACCCGCTCGAGGTCGTAGCCCGCCGCAAGCGCCCGCTCGCGCTCGGCGTCGTCGCGCGGCCACAGGCGGCCGAGCAGCTGCCCGCCGAGGCACTTCACGGCAGCCGCGGAGATGACGCCCTCGGGGGTTCCGCCGATGCCCCACAACACGTCAACCGGGGAGCGCTCGGTGACCGCGAGCAGCGACGCCGAGACGTCGCCGTGCGCGATCAGGCGCACGCGCGCGCCGGCGGCGCGGATCTCCCTGATGCCCTGCTCGTGGCGCGGGCGATCGAGCACGACGGCCATCACGTCACCGATCGGGCATTTCTTGCGCTGGGCGATCAGGCGCACCGTCTCGCCGAGCGGCCGGTCGAGGTCGAGCAGGTCCGCGATCTCCGGGGCGCCGGCCATCTTCTCCATGTACACGCACGGCCCCGGGTCGAACATCGTCCCGCGGGCAGACAGCGCGATTACCGCAAGCGCGCTCGGCATGCCATGCGCCGCGAGCGTGGTGCCCTCGAGTGGGTCGACCGCGATGTCCACCTCGGGCGGGGAGCCGTCGCCGATCTGCTCGCCGTTGTAGAGCATTGGCGCCTCGTCCTTCTCACCCTCGCCGATCACGACCACGCCGTCCATGCGGATCGAGTGCAGCATGTGGCGCATACCGTCCACGGCGGCCTGATCTGCGGCCTCCTTCTCACCCGCGCCGACCAGCGGCGCGGTCGCCAGCGCGGCGGCCTCTGTGACCCGCACCAGCTCGAGCGCGAGGTTGCGGTCGGGCAGCTCTCGTGGGGCTGGGTCGCTCATGGCGGGCCAGACGCTACACGCCCGCGCGCGCACCGGGAGCCGGGCCGCGGGTGCACTCCCGATCGGCGCGCGGGTCACTACGATCGTGGCGTGCACGAGGACTCCGCCACGGCGGCCGCGACAAGGCTCGGCAGGAGCTAGCGTCCGGAGCGATCGTGGCCGTAACCGAGACCCGCCACGCGGGAGCGCCCGAGCCCGAGAACCCCCTCACGGCGGGGCTCGAGCGGCTGCCCGTCCCCCCACCTCGCTGGTCATCTTCGGTGCCACCGGAGATCTCGCGCAACGCAAACTGCTGCCCGCGCTCTACAACCTCGCGCACGACGGCGCCCTGCCGGAGCACTTCCACCTCGTCGGCGTCTCGCGCAAAGAGCACGGCGACGACGACTATCGCGCCGACTGCGAGGCGGCGATCCGCCGCTTCTCACGCCGCACCCCCAACCCGGACGTCCTCAAGGGACTGCTCGAGAACGTCAGGTACGTCGCCGGCACCTTCGACGACGACTCCGCCTACGCGCACCTCAGCGAGGTGCTCGACGCCTTCGAGCGTGACGACGGCGAACCGGTCAACCGGGCCTTCTACCTGTCGACCGCCCCGAGCTTCTTCCCGGTGATCGTGGGCGAGCTCGGCAGCTCGGGCCTCGCGCGCCACGAGCGGCGGCGACGTGCGCGTGATCATCGAGAAGCCGTTCGGCACGACGCTCGAGGAGGCGCGCGAGCTGAACGGCGAGGTGCTCGCGATCTTCGCCGAGTCGCAGGTCTTCCGCATCGACCATTACCTCGGCAAGGAGACCGTCCAGAACATGATGGCCTTCCGTTTCGCCAACGGGATGTTCGAGCCGCTGTGGAACCGCAACTACATCGACAGCGTGCAGATCACGGCCGCCGAGGATCTCGGCGTGGGCTCGCGTGCCGACTACTACGACAGCGCGGGCGCTCTGCGCGACCTGATCCAGAACCACATGTTGCAGCTCCTCTGCCACGTCGCCATGGAGCCACCGGTCGACTTCACCGCCGAAGAGGTCCGCAACGAGAAGGTAAAGGTGCTGCACTCGGTGCCGCAGCCGAAGCCGCAGGAAATCGACGAGATCGCCGTGCGCGCGCAGTACGGCCCGGGGCACTCCGGCGGCGAGGACGTGCCCGGCTACCTGGAAGAGGACGGCGTGCCGCCCGAGTCCACCACCGAGACCTACGCCGCGCTGCGCCTGGAAGTTGACAACTGGCGCTGGGCGGGCGTTCCCTTCTACCTGCGCACCGGCAAGCGGCTCGCGCGCAAGATCACCGAGATCGCCGTCACGCTGAAGCCCGTTCCGCACCTCGCCTTCAGCCAGGACGGCTCGCTCGGCGTGCGGCCGAACCAGCTCGTGCTCACGCTGCAGCCGAACGAGGGGGTCTCGCTCAGCCTGGGCGCGAAGATCCCCGGCACGCGCATGATCATCCGCCCGGTGCATATGCAGTTCCAATACGGCAGCGCCTTCCTGTCGCAGTCGCCGGAGGCCTACGAGCGGCTCATCGCCGATGCGATGCGCGGCGACGCCACGCTGTTCACCCGCAACGACGAGGTCGAGGCGCAATGGCGCATCTGCGACCCGATCGTGAAGGCGTGGGCGCAGGCGCCTGGGCCGCTGGCGAAATACGCGGCGGGGTCGCAGGGGCCGCGCGAGGCCGAGCAGCTGCTGCGCGAGGGCCACAGCTGGCGCGCCGTCTGATGGCGGGCGACGCCGTCTGGAGCGCCGAGGGCACCACCCCCGACGAGATCGAAGCGGCGCTGCGCGAACTGCTGATCGAGGTCCACGCCAAAAACGAAGACGTCGTCCCGGCGCGGGTCCTGAACATGATCGTCTTCGTCGACCGCGCATGGACCGGCGAGATCGCAAACCGGCTGCGCGGCGTCGGGCGCTACCACGCCTCGCGCATGCTCGTGTTCGCCTACGAGCCGAAGCGCGCGAGCCTCGACGCACGTGTGACGATCGCCATCCGACTGCGCCCGCCGTGCCCGGCGAGACTGGCGCTGCTGCGCGAGACCGTGGTGGTCGAGACTCGGCGACCGCCACCTCGACGACCTGCTCACGATCGCCGACCCGCTCGTGGTCACCGACCTGCCGACGCTGCTGTGGTCGCCGCACGGCCACCGCGAGGTCGATCGCGGAGCTGCTGGCGCTCGCGCAGGCGATGCTGCTCGACTCGGTCGAGGAGACCGACTCCGCAGGAGGCGCTGCAGCGGGCCGGGGCGCTCAGCGATGCACGCCTACGTCGTCGACCTCGCATGGCTGCGCAGCACACCCTGGCGCGAGCGCGTCGCGGCGCAGCTTCGACCCGCCCGCGCGCAGCGAACGAGCTGCGCACGATCACGCGCGGTCACCGTCCGCCACCACCCCGCATCGACGGCCGCCGCGCTGCTGCTCGCCGGCTGGCTCGCCTCGCGCCTTGAGTGGCAGACGGCGCCACTGCTCGCGCACGGCGCCGCGCTCGCCGGGAAGGCCCGCGCGAGCCGCCAGGACGTGAGCGCTCAGCCTGCAGGCCGCGCCCGAGCTGAGCGTGCCCGGGCTCGAGAGCGTCGCGATCGAGACCGCCTCCGGGCGCAGCCTGCGACTCGGCCGTGGGCCGGGCGGGCTGCGCGCGCGCTCGCGCGATGCCGGGGGGACCGAGCGCGAATGGACGGTGCTCGGCGCCTCGCGCGGCGAGACCGGCGTGCTCGGCGAGGGCATCCGCCAGGCGCTTCTGCGCGATCCCACCTACGTGCCCGCGCTGCGCGCCGCGCTCGAGATGGTCGGATGACGCGCCTGACGACGTGCCCTGACGCGGAGGCGGTGGCCGAGCGGGCGGCGGCGCACGTGCGCCGCGAGCTCGCGCGCGCGCGCGAGCAGCGCGACGTCGCGCACCTGGCCCTCAGCGGGGGACGACCCCCGGGCGCACCTACGAACTGCTCGGCGCAGACACCCGAGGCGCTCGCGGACACGGAGATCTGGTTCGCCGATGAGCGCTGCGTCGGAGCCGACGATCCCGAAAGCAACTATCGCCTCGCCCGCGAGACGCTGCTCGAGCCGGCGGACGATCCCGCCAACGCGGACGCACCGCATGGACGGGCGAGCTCGGCGCGGCCGAGGGCGCGAGCCGCTACGCGCAGGAGCTCGCCGCGCGTCTCGGACGGCACCGAGGCCGTGCCTCGACGTCGTCATCCTCGGCATCGGCCCCGACGGCCATGTCGCCTCCCTGTTCCCCGGGTCGAGCACGCTCGACGCCGACGAGCGCGAGCTGTGCCTGCGGCGTCCTGGACTCGCCGAAGCCGCCTCCCGAACGCATCACGCTCAGCCTGCTCGGTGCTGCGCGCCGCCCGCGGCTGCCGCTGCTCGCGACCGGCGCGAGCAAGGCCGACGCGGTCAGCGCGATGCTCGGCGAGCCGAGCCGCGCACGTGCCCGCGAGCCTGCTGCGACGAGAGCGGCTGACGGTGATCGTCGATGACGCCGCCGCGCCGGCGGGCGCGGTCGACCGACTAGGTGCACGGCGGGCACGGACTCGCCCGCAGTGGCGCGAGGTCGCTGCTGATGCGCCACGCGGAGACCGAGTGGAGCCTCTACGGCCGCCACACCGGCCGCACCGACATCCCGCTCACCGCGCACGGCCGCGAGGCGGCGCGCGAGCTCCCCGGGCGGCTCGCGGGGCTGGCGCTTCGGGCTCGTGCTCGACGAGCCCGCTCGGCGCGGGCGCGCGAAACCTGCGAGCTGACGGGCTTGGCCGCGCAGGCGCGAGTCGGCGAGGACCTGCGGGAGTGGGACTACGGCGAGTACGAGGGACTCACGAGCGCGCAGATCGAGCGCCTGCGTCCGGGCTGGAGCCTCTGGCGCGACGGCTGCCCGGGAGGCGAGTGTGCGAGCGACGTGGCTGCGCGCGCGGACCGCGTGATCGCGCTGATCGCGTCCGCCGAGGCGCCGGCCGCGGTCTTCTCGCACGGGCACTTGCTGCGCGTGCTCGGCGCACGCTGGGCGCAGCTCGAACCGTTCCGACGGCGCGCGCCTGGCCTCTTCACCGCCGCCATATGCGTGCTCGGTCACGAGCACGGGCTGCCGGTCATCGTCGCGCTGGAACGACACCAGCCCCTCCGCGGAGGCGCCCGAGCCCGCTGGTCGCGAGGACTAGTCGCGGCTACCAGTCACGCCCTGTAACGCCAGCGCGGCCTCGCTCGACTACAGTGCGCTCCCAAGCAGCCCAGCAGCGAGCAGCAGGCCAGCCTCGATGGCGGTTCGCGCGGACACGATCACCTCCCCCTTCCACGACGCCGAGCAGCTGCTGCTCGACTTCGAAGGCGTGCGTGCCGGGACGCTCGCGCTCGTCGTCGGGCTACAGCGAGGAGCAGCTCACGCGCGTGCATTCGCCGATCATGAGCCCGCTCGCGTGGGACCTCGGACACATCGCCGCCTACGAGGACCTCTGGCTGGCGCACCGCCTCGGCGGCCAGGATCTCCTGCGCCCCGACCTGGCGGGCGTGTATGACGCCTTCGAGACGCCGCGCAAGGTGCGCGCGGACGTGGGCGGCTCGCACCCGCCGACGCGCGCGCGTACCTGGAGGACGTGCGCGAGCGCACGCGCGAGCTGCTCCTGCGCGCGGGCGTCGGCGACGGCGTGATCTGCGAGATGGTGCTCCGCCACGAGCTCCAGCACTGCGAGACGATGCGCCAGACGCTCGCGATCGCGGGGCTGCTGGCGCCCGGCGAGCCGCCTGCGAACAGCCCGCCTGAGCAATCCGGCTGGGTCCCGATCCCCGCAGGTGGCTTTCGCGATGGGCGCCGCCGGCGGCGAGCTTCTCCTACGACAACGAGCGCCCCCGCCACGAGGTACGCCGTCGACGCGCTTCCAGATCGCCCACCTGCCCGTCAGCAACGAGAGCTGGATGCACTTCAGCGAGGGCGGCGGCTACGTGCGACGCGAGTGGTGGTCCGACGAGGGCTGGGCTTGGAAGGAGCAGTTCGACATCACCCACCATGCGGGCGTGGCGGATGCGCGCCCCGCAGGCGCCCGTCTGCCACGTGTCCTGGTTCGAGGCCGACGCCTTCGCCCGCGCGCACGATGCGCGCCTTCCGACAGAGGCGGAGTGGGAGAAGGCGGCGACCTGGACCCAGGGACCGCAGCCGGCGATGTCAGCGCTCGGCGAGGTGTGGGAGTGGACCTCGTCCTGGTTCGGGGGCTACCCGGGCTTCCGCGCACACCCCTACCGCGAGTACTCGGAGGTGTTCTTCGGCACGCGCCTACCGCGTGCTGCGCGGGCAGCTCCTGGGCGACCCACCCGCGGGTCGCGAGCACCACCTTCCGCAACTGGGACCTACCACAGCGGCGCCAGATCTTCGCCGGCGTGCGACTCGCGAGGGAGGCATAGCGTGGCACGCGGCAGGGACGCGGCTCGCAGGCGAGCCGATCCGGATCGACTCGCACCTCGACGGCTCGGGCACGCGCACGCTGGCCGAGGACGTGCTCGACGGCCTCACGCGCCCGTTCAAGGAGCTGCCGCCGAAGCACTTCTACGACTCGCGCGGGGCGGAGCTCTTCGACCGCATCTGCGAGCTGCCCGAGTACTACCAGACGCGCGCCGAGCGGGAGATCCTCGAGCAGCGCGCCGAGGAGATCGCCGAGCTCACCGGCGCGAGCGAGCTCGTCGAGCTCGGCTCGGGCACGGCCGCGAAGACGCGTGTGCTGCTGGACGCGCTCTCCAGCGCCGGGACGCTCGAGCGCTACATCCCGCTCGACGTGACCGAGAGCATGGTGCGCTCCAGCGCGCTGGAGCTCGTCGAGGAGTACCCGGGGCTCAGCGTGCACGGGGTGATCGGCGACTTCGAGCGCCACCTCGAGCACGTGCCGCGCGCGCACCGGGCCGCGCATCGTCGCCTTCCTCGGCGGAACGATCGGGAACTTCCCACCTGGCAGCCGCCGTCGCATGTCTGCGCGGGATCGCGCGCCTGCTCGGCCACGACGACCACCTGCTGCTCGGCACCGATCTCGTCAAGGACCCGCGCGTGCTCGAGGCGGCCTACGACGACGCCGAGGGCGTCACCGCCGAGTTCAACCGCAACGTGCTGCGCGTGATCAACCGCGAGCTCGACGGCGACTTCGACCCCGCCGACTTCGAGCACGTGGCGATCTTCGACGAGCGACCACGAGTGGATCGAGATGCGCCTGCGCGCGCGGCGCGAGCTCGTCGCGCGCATCAGGCGCGCTCGAGCATGAACGTGCGTTTCGGCGCGGGCGAGGAGCTGCGCACCGAGATCAGCGCGAAGTTCACGCGCGAGCGCCTGCGAGGGCGATCTCGCGGCGGCCGGCCTCGAGCTCGCGCGCTGGCTCACCGACGCCGAGCAGCGCTTTGCGCTGACGCTCGCCCGGCCCTCCGCCTAGCGGCCAACCAGCCGAGCGCTCACTGCGCCGCCGCGCCCGCCCGCCCCTGCGCGGTCAGCGCGCGGGCGTGCGAGCGTGTGCGTGTTGCGATTGCCCTGCTCGATCGGGACGTCCGCGTCGAGGTTCACGGGTCGTATCCGAGGCTGTGCATCAGCTCCACGTACTCGCTGTTGCAGTCGTGGACCTCGCACAGGATCACGGGCCAGTGCGCCGCGATCGTCTCGCGCATGCCCTCGAGGACCTCGAGCTCGGCGCCCTCGACGTCGATCTTGATCACGTCCGGCACCGGCGCGCCCGGCGCGGCCATGAACTCGTCGACCGACAGCACCTGCACATCGATCGTCTCGCGCGCGCCCGTCGGCACGTTCACGCTCGCAAGGCGCGAGAAGGCGGACACGTCGGAGACGATCAGCGCGGCCTGGCCGCGTTCGCGCGCCACCGCCGTCTCGTGGACCTCGACCCAGTCGATGCCGTTGAGCGCGAGGTTTTCGCGGATCGCGGCGACGTTCTCGGGGACCGGCTCGAACGCCACGACGCGGCCGCTCGGACCGACCAGGCGGGCCGCGATCAGCGTGACGTAGCCGACGTTCGCGCCGATGTCGAAGAAGGTCGCGCCGGGCCGCAGCTCGCGCGCCAGGGCGCCCTGCAGCGGCCGCTCGGCGACGCCCGTCGCGAATGCGACCGCCGAGCCGTGCAGGTTGATTCGCATGCCGCGCGCGGCGCCACTGAGGATCGTCAGCGGCCGCCAGCGCAGCCGCCGCGAGGCGCGCACCGACAGTGCGCGGATCAGCGGGTTGGTGTGCTGCATCGCCGCCAGGCGCCGCGTCAGGCGGTGCTGGTCGAGCCAGGACAGGATGCGCAGCGTCGTGCGGGTGGCCCATCTGCGCAAGGGCGGGCAACGATACACAGGCAACCGCGAGGCGGCGGCTGAAGATAAGCTCCGCCGGTGCAGATCGACGGCAGCAGCGCGATCGTCATCGGCGGCGCCTCCGGGCTCGGGGAGGCGACCGTGCGCGCGCTGCATGAGCGCGGAGCGATCGTGACGGTCGCCGACGTGAACGCCGAGAAGGGCGAGCAGCTCGCCGGCGAGCTGGGGCTCGAGTTCGCCACCTGCGACGTGCGCGAGGAGGCGCAGGTACAGGCCGCGGTCGAGCGTGCTGCGGCCCACGACGGGGGCCTGCGCATCGCCGTCTGCTGCGCGGGCACGGGCTGGGCGCAGAAGGTCGCCTCCTCGAAGGGCCCGCACCCGCTGCTGCCGTTCGAGACGATCATCCAGATCAACCTGATCGGCACCTTCAACGCGTTGCGGTTCTGCGCCCAGGCGATGATCTCCACCGAGCCGCGCGAGGACGCAGAGCGCGGCGTGTGCGTGAACACGGCCTCGATCGCCGCCTTCGACGGCCAGGTCGGCCAGATCGCCTACTCGGCCTCCAAGGGCGGCGTCGTCGGCATGACGCTGCCGGCGGCGCGCGACCTCGCGCAGTACGGCATCCGCGTGAACACGATCGCGCCCGGGCTCTTCGACACGCCGTTGCTGGGCGCGCTCCCGGAGGAGGCGCGCCGCAAGCTCGGGGAGGGCGTGCCCTTCCCGCAGCGCCTCGGCCAGCCCGCCGAGTACGCGCAGCTCGCCTGCCAGATCGTCGAGAACCGCATGCTCAACGGCGAGACGATCCGTCTCGACGGCGCGCTGCGGATGCCACCGCGCTAGCGCCTACAGGCGCTCGACGAGCATCGCCATACCCATCCCGCCGGCGGCGCACATCGACTCGATGCCGAAGGTGCCATCGAGTGTCTCGAGGTCGTTCAGCAGGGTCGTCATGATGCGCGCACCGGTCATCCCGAAGGGGTGGCCGAGCGCGATCGCCCCGCCGAACGGGTTCAGCTTCTCGTCGGGGATGCCGAGCTCCTCCTTGCAGGGGATGATCTGCGCCGCGAACGCCTCGTTGATCTCGACGACGTCGACGTCCTCGATCTTCATGCCCGTGGCCGCGAGCAGTTTCTGGATCGCCGGGATCGGGCCGAGCCCCATGATCTCCGGGCGGATCGCCGCCACCGAGGAGGCGACGATGCGCGCGCGCGGAGTGAAGCCGAGCTCGCGCGCCTTCTCCTCGGACATGATCAGCAGCGCCGCCGCGCCGTCGTTCAGCGGGCAGGCGTTGCCGGCCGTGACCGTACCGCCCTCCTTGAAGACCGGCTTCAGCGCCGCGAGCTTCTCCAGCGTCGTGCCGGCCCGCGGACCGTCGTCGCGGGAGACCACCGTCTCCGGCACCTCGACCTCGTTGCCCTCCTTGTCGCGCTCGCTATGCGCGGGCACCGTCACAGCAACGATCTCCCTGTCGAAGTGGCCGCTCTCGACCGCCTGCACCGCGCGCGTCTGCGAGATCACCGCCCATTCATCCTGCGCCTCACGGCTGACCTTGCAGCGCTCCGCGACGTTCTCCGCCGTCAGCCCCATCGGGATGTAGACGTTGTAGGCGGCGTGCTCGGAGCCGTCGACGGCGTGGTTGAACTCGAACGGCGCGCCCTGGCCCGCGCGCGAGACCGCCTCCACGCCGGCGGCGACGTAGACGTCACCCTCACCGGTCTTGATCGCGTGGAATGCCATGCGGGCGGTCTGCAGCGAGGAGGCGCAGAAGCGATTGACCGTGCACCCCGCCACGTGGTGGTCGATGCCCGCCAAGAGGCCCGCGACGCGCCCGATGTTGTAGCCCTGCTCGCCCTCGCAGAAGCCGCAGCCCATCATGATGTCGCCGATCTCACGCGCTTGCAGCTGCGGGTTGCGCTCCAGCAGCGCTCGCAGCGGGATCGCCGCGAGATCGTCCGCGCGCACGCTCCTCAGCGAGCCCTTGCCCGCGCGTCCGATGGGGGTGCGGATTGCATCGACGATGACGGCTTCGGCCATGCTCGCAGTCTCTCCTTCTCGTTATGCTCTTACTCGCTGCGGGCTCCGGCTGGCGGCCCCGCCTCGCGCGGGGCCTGCCCGCGGCACGCGAGCTTAGTCGATCGGGTCATAGCCCCACTCGCCGAGCAGGTCGCGGTCGAGGTACTCGCTCACGGCCTCGACGTCGGGCCTGAAGCGCCGCCTGAGCTCCGCCATCAGGCGCTCGTCGGGCGCGCTCGGGGAGACATAGGCCGCGCGTCGCCAGCGCGCACCGAGGCCCGCGACCCGCGGCGCCGCCCCCGGCGGTGCGGCGCGCAGCGCGCGGCGCAGCGTCCCCCTTAGTCGGTGCAGCGTCGGCGAGCGCACCTCGCGCAGCGGCCTCGTCTCGACCGCGGGGAGATCCGCGCGCTCGTCGAGCCCGAGGAAGCGCAACAGGGTGCGCACCGTAGCCGCGTTGTCCGCGCGGAACTGCTCGTAGATCAGCACGAGCACGCGCTCGGGGGGAAAGTGCTCGTGAAAGCGCCGCAGCTGCTTGGCGTAGCGCACGTGCTCGCTGTACATGAGCGCGTCGGGGTGGTGGCAGTGGCGCGGCAGGCGCCTGCCCTCGCGTCGGCTCGGCTCGAGCTCGAGCGCCCTGCGCAGGTCGCGCTGGGTCTCGACTTTGCTCGAGACCATCTGCATGTGGAAGGAGCGCAGGAAGCTCGCGGGCTCGCGCAGGATCGCGATGATGCGCGCGTCCGGCTGCACGCGCGCGATCTCCTCGGCGGCCAGGCGCGAGCGCAGGTACTGCGGAGAGACCTCGCCGAGGCGCTGGTCGGGCCGCGCCGCTGCGAACAACGCGAGGTAGCCCTCGAGCGTGCGCGGCCGGCTTTCCGGTGCTCTCTCGCCGACGCTCGAGCGCAGGTCGAAGGCGAAGTAGCGCGGCTCCTTCACCGCCGGCAGGAACACCTGCGGATGCGCTGCAGAGCAGCTGGTGCAGCGCCGTCGTGCCGCACTTCTGGTGGCCGACGACGAAGAATTCGGGCACGCCGCACCGCGCGCTCGGCGGCGGCGGCTGCCGGCGGCGCCCTTCTCGGAGGCTCACAGGTCCAGGCGGCTGACGCCGAGCTCGTCGAAGCCCACGTGGTGGGCGAGCTCGTGGCGGACGGTGCGCGTCACCTGGTCACGCAGCACGTCCGGATCGTGGCCGAAGTCCCTCCGCAGCGTGTCGCGGAAGATCACGATGCGGTCGTGGTGGTGGTCGCGCGTGGCGCCGTCGCCTTCGTACAGGCCGTAGGCGCCGCGGCGCCTGCCGCCGTCGGAGATCACGACGGCCACGTGCGCGAGCGCGTTGCGCAGCAGGTCGGGCAGGTCGTCGAGGGCGTCGCGCACGAGCTCTTCGAAGTCCTCGTCGTCGAGCGGGTCGAGCTCCATGAACTCGGCTTCTTCGGGGTCGGCCGCGAGGCCTTCGCGCGCGAGCTGCTCGGCGTTGCGCACGATCTCGTCGAACTCGGTCTCGGACTCGGGGTCGTGCCAGCCCGCCATGCGCACCGCTAGGAACGCGACGCCGCCCATCAGCACCGCGGCCAGCAGCACGCCGAGGGCGATGTCCTCGAGCGCGCGCACCGCGCCGATCGAGCTGAAGCCCTGGCCCACCACGAGCACCACGAGCCCCAGTGACAGCGCGATCAGCGCCGCCACGCCCGTGCGCCTGAGGGGGTTCGAGCCCGGCGGTGGCTTTGACGCGCTCACTTCGTGCTACCCTCTCTCGCTGTTGGCGCCTCTCCAGCCCTTACTTGAGCGTCCGCGCGATCACGAGCCGCTGGATCTCGTTCGTGCCCTCGTAGATCTGGGTGATCTTCGCGTCTCTCATCATCCGCTCCACGGGGTACTCCTTCACATAACCGTAGCCGCCCAGCACCTGCACGGCCTCGACCGTCACCGCCATCGCCGTGTCCGAGCAGAACACCTTCGCCATCGAGGAGTACTTCGCGCGCAGCGGGTGCCGCTGGTCGGCCATCGCGCACGCCTTGTAGAGCAGCTCGCGCGCGGCCGCCGTGCGCGTCTCCATGTCCGCGAGCTTGAACGAGATCCCCTGGAACTCGTTGATCGCCTTGCCGAACTGCCTGCGCTCGCGCGCGTACGCGACGGCGTAGTCGGTGGCGCCCTGGGCGATCCCGACCGCCTGCGCCGCGGCCCCCAGGCGCGTGCGCTCGAGCGTCCCGAGCGCGACCGAGAGCCCCTTGCCGACCTGCCCGATCACGTTCGCCTCGGGGACGCGCACGTCCTCGAAGATCGGCTGCCCGGTCGGTGAGGCCCTGATCCCGAGCTTGTGCTCGAGCTTGCCGACGCTGAACCCCGGCCGCTCGGCCTCGACGATGAACGCCGTCATGCGCCGGCTCTCGCGGTCGGTGACCGCGAAGGTCACGTAGAAGTCCGCGATCCCGAGGTTGCTGATCCAGTTCTTGGTGCCGTTGATCACCCATTCATCGCCGTCCCTGACGGCGGTCGTCTTCATCCCCGCCGGGTCCGAGCCCGCCTCCGGCTCCGACAGCGCGAACGCGGGCGAGAACTCGCCGCTGGCGCAGCGCGGCAGAAGCCGCTCCTTCAGCTCCTCGGAGCCGTAGAGCTGGATCGGCAGCGTGCCGAGCTCCTGCACCATCAGGATCAGCGCGCACGAGGCGTCGACCTTGGCGATCTCCTCGACCGCCATGTTCAGCATCAGCACGCCGGTGCCGGTGCCGCCGTACTCGACCGGGAAGGGCAGCGCGAGCACGTCCTGCTCGCCCAGCAGCTTGCGCACGTCCCACGGGTATTCAGCGCGCTCGTCGATCTCCCCCGAGCGCGGCGCTATCCGCTCGCGCGCGATCTGGCCGATGGTCGCGCAGAGGTCCACGTGCTCCTGCGGAACGACGTAGACCTCGCTGAAAGTCTGCATCCAGGCTGATCCTAGTGGTTTGCGAGCCCACCGCGGGGGTACCGGATGAGGCATGCCAACCCTAGGTACATCGATATTCCTGGTCGCCGTCGGGGCGATCCTGCGCTACGCCGTGACCGCCAGCACGAGCGGCGTCTCGCTACCCACGATCGGCCTGATCCTGATGATCGTCGGCATCGTCGGCGCCGTCATCTCGCTGCTCTACGTGTTCGCCTGGTCGGGCCGGCGCGCCCGCTACCCAGGCGAGCCCCTGGACCCCTACCACGAGCCGCCCGCCCTCTAGATCGCCGCTAAGCTCGCGGAGCTATGAGCGGCCCCGCGCCCGAGCAGGAGATCGAGGTCGAGCCCGCGGCCGTGGCGGAGATGCTGGCTGCCGGCGAGGAGGTCGAGCTGATCGACGTGCGCGAGCCCTACGAGCGCGAGGCCGGCCACATCGAGGGCTCGCGCCACATCGAGCTCGCGCAGCTCTCCGAGCAGGCCACGAGCGTCCCACGCGGGCGCACCGTCGTCTTCTACTGCCGGCTCGGGGCGCGCTCGCTGATGGCCGCGCAGGCCTTCCGCGCCTCTGGCTACGAGGCCTACTCGATGAGCGGCGGGCTCGTGCGCTGGGCGCAGGAGGAGCGCGCGCTCGCGCCCGAGGGGGGCTACGTCGCCGAGCACTGAGGAGCCCGCGCGCCGCCAGCTGCAGGTGACGCGCGAGCTGAGCATCCCGCTGAGCGAGATAGAGCTGCGCACGAGCCGCTCCTCGGGCCCCGGCGGGCAGCATGCGAACGTCACCGCCTCACGCGTTGAAGCGGTCTTCGACGTGCTCGCCTCGCGCTCGCTGGAGGACGCCCAGCGGGCGCGACTGCTCGCCCGCGCCGGCGAGCGGGTCACCGCCGTCGCGCAGGAGAACCGCTCGCAGTGGCGTAACCGCGAGATCGCCTTGAAGCGCCTCGCCGAGCGGCTCGCGCGCGCGCTCGCGGTGCCGCGCTCGCGCCGGCCCACGCGCCCGAGCGCGGCCTCGCGCGCGAAGCGCCTGCAGGACAAGCGACACGCGGGCAAGCGCAAGCTCGAGCGCCGCCGTCCGGCCACCGAAGGGGACTAGGCAGCGGGACGCTCGGCGGCGTGCACGAGCAGGCGCTCGAGGCTGTCGGTCGCCGCCTGCACCGAGAAGTGCTCCTCGGCCGCAGCCCTGCCACGCTGCGCGAGCTCGTGCCTCAGCTGCGGCGAGCCGCGCAGCGACTCGAGGCTGGCTGCGAGCGCCGCGACGTCGCCCTCGGGGAACACGAGGCCGCCGCCGGTGAGGCCGATCAGCCACGGGATCTCACCCGAATCGGAGCCGACCACCGGCACGCCGCACCACAGCGCCTCCACGATCACGCGCCCGAACTGCTCCTTCCAGGTCGGCGTCGTGTGCGACGGCAGCACCAGCACGTCGAGCTGCGCGTACGCCTGCGCCATCTGCTCGTGCGCGTAGCCGTCGAGCACGCGCACGCGCGAGCCCGGGATCGCCTCTCCCTCGAGCTCGCCACGCATCTCGCCGTCGCCGATGAGCAGCATCTCGACGGGCGCCGGCAGCGCGCGCACCGCCGCGAGCATGTCGCCGAGGCCCTTGCTCGCCACGAGCCTGCCCGCGTAGCCGACGGTGAAGGGGCGCTCCTCCGCCTCGCCGGGATGGCCATCGGACGCGGCGGGGACCTGCCAGCGCGGCACCGCGTGGGGCGCCAGCGCCACCTCGCCGCGCGCCCCCCAAGAGCGCGCGAGCGCGGCCGCGCTCTGCGAGCGCGCCGCCACGAAGGCCGCGTCGCGCAGCACGCGCGAGCGCAGCGCACGCACCGGCGCCGGCAGCTGCCTGTCGATGTTCTCCGCGCACTGCACGCCGAAGGGCACTCCCAACGAGCGGCAGACCCGCCACCACTGGGTCGCGACCAGCGAGAACGACTCCGCCTCGACGAACACCACGTCGGGATGCCTGCGCTCGCACAGGCGCCGGCAGCGGGCCAGGTAGAAGTACCGCTGCGGGCGGCCCGCGAGCGCCACGCGGGTCGGCAGCAGCGCCCGCTCGAGCCCCGCAAGGGCACGCGGGCGGAAGGCCGCTCGCGAGAACGCGTGGCGCCAGCGCGCGGGCACCACGAGCGTCACCTCCCAGCCGCGCGCGCATAGCTCGCGGTAGGGCTCCTGGTTGACCGCCACGACCGCCGGGTGGCTGACCACGAGAAGCCGGCGCTGTGAGGAGAGAGCGTCGCGGGCGGGGCGCCCGGACGCCATCAGTTCAGCAGCTCCTTCACGTAGCGCTGGTGCAGGCGCCCGAGCGGCGTTTCGTTCGGGATGGAAGTGGATCGCGTTCCACAGCAGGCCCGACACCGGCGCCCACGCGATGATCAGGTAGGCGCCGAGCACGAGCGAGGCGGTGCGCAGCCGGCGCGAGCTCGACAGCGCCGCCAGCGGCAGCACCCACAGCACGTACCAGGGCAGCACCCAGCTGAGGGTCAGAGCAGCGCGACGCTCGCCCATCCGCGACGCGGTGATCGCATCGCCCCTGCGCCAAGCCCGCCAGCAGCAGGCGAGCACGGCCAGGACAAGCACCGCCACCATCACCTTGCGCAGCGCGTTGCTCTCGCCGCCCAGCCCGATCGCGAGGCCGATCAGGTTCGGCACGCTCTCGCTCGTCACGAGCGAGCCCTGCGTGCTCAGGTCGGGGGTGTGCAGCCCGAACGCGAGCAGGCTCACCACCGCCACCACCACGAGCCCGGCGAACATGCCCAGCGCCACCTGCACGAACGCGCGCGGCGCGCGCAGCACCCCGGCGAGCACGACCGGGATGAGCACCGCGCCCGAGGCCTTGATGCCGGCCGCGACCACGAACGCCGCCCCGCCGCACACCTGCGCCGCCGACAGCTGCACCAGCCAGCCGCGGATCGTGGCCAGGCCCGGCGGACGCAGCGCGCGCAGGGCGCTCGGCAGGGCGAGGATCGACGATCTCGCCTCCTGCGCGTCGGCTGCGAGCGAGCCGCCGCTCGAAGGCGCCGGAGCGCAGCAGCAGGTAGAGGCCGAACATGATGCAGAGGATCATCAGGAAGTCGTTGTGGCCGCGCGCCCAGGCCCCACACGAGCACGATCGGGTTCAGGCCCACGAGCACCGCCGCCGCGAGCGGGTCGCGGCCGAGCAGGCGCGCGCACTTCGCACACGAGCAGGATCGATCGCCAGGCTCGCGCACACCAGCAGCCCCTTCAGCGCCCAGAAGGAGCCCGCCACCCCGAGCGGCACGACCGCGAAGGTGAGCAGCGTGAACAGCGGGCCGTAGGGGCTCAGCAGCTCGTGCCAGTTGCTGAGCGACGTACGCGGGTCGCTGTGCGGCTCGAGCACCGGGATCGTCGTGTACGGGTTGAGGTTGTGCACCACCTCCATGCGCCCGTAGTTGATGTAGTTGAACATGTCCGTCAGCGCCAGCGGCGGGCGAGATCAGGAAGATCGCGTGGACCGCGAGGATCGCCGCCGACCACCCACCGCGCCGGCAGCCGCCGCGCACGCGCCGCAGGACCACACGTAGGCGATGAACATCACCACGATCGCCCCCGTGAACATGAACCGCAGGGCCGTGCTGTTGCTCGGTCAGCCCCGGCAGCAGCCCGCCGAGCGGCCCCGCCATCCAGTGCGGGTAGAAGCCCGTGTGGGTGGTCGGCGCGAGCAGGCTCGGCCGGTTCGCCGTGATCAGCACGATGAACAGGCTCAGCGCCGACGATCGCCGCCGAGCGAGCCACCGCCAGGCGCCGGCCGACGGCGAGGTCGCGCGTCCGCGCCTGCGCGCGCGCGCAGGCGCCGCGCTCCGCGCGCACGGCGCGGCCGATCAGCGGCGAAGGCTGTGCGTCGCCCTGCATGCTGCGCGCGCGAATCATTCTCGCCGGCTGGTGAATGCGGCGCCGGCACGATGCAGACGCGGCGCTATGAGTCCAGCGCCGGCGCGACGAATGCACGCCGGTCGCAAATGCAGAGGGCCCGCCGTCGGCGAGCCCTCGCAGGTCGATTCCGAGGCTCTCGGCCTAGATCGGCTGGACGTTCACGGCCTTCGGGCCCTTCTCGCCCTGCTCCGGGTCGTAGGACACCTTCGCGCCCTCCTGCAGCGAGCGGTAACCCTCGCCGTTGATCCCGGTGTGATGAACGAAGAGGTCCTTGTCGCCGTCATCGGGGGTGATGAAACCGAACCCCTTGTCGTCGCTGAACCACTTGACGGTGCCGGTTGGCATTGTGCGGACTCCTCCACGGTCTGTGCGTGCTGCTACGCGCGGAGGATGCTTCGTACGAGCTTCGACCTGCGAGCGCTTGCACTACTTTCGCCGGCCTTGGTGCCCGGCCATTCGCGCACGACCGTAGCACGTCACGGCGAGCGCCATGTTGTCGAAATGTTGCGGCTCTGGACGCCCCGTGGGAGCGCCCGTGCGGCGATGGCGGGCCTCCCGGGCTTCGAGCCCGCCGCGCGATCGGCCCGCCGCGAGCTCCCCCGAGCCGAGCGCGCCCAGCGGCCGCCGAGAGCCGCTGCTGCGGCCGCTGCTCGCGGCCGGGGCCGCCGACGCGCCGCCGACGAGCTCGTCGAGCGGATGGGGCTGTGGGAGCGCCCGCGCCGGCAGCGCCGCGCGCCCGCACGTGATGCTCAACATGGTCAGCACGGTCGACGGCCGGGCCACGCTCGGCGGTCGCTCCGGGCCGATCAGCGGCCCCGCCGACCGCGCGCTGTTCCACGCCCTGCGCGCCGCCGTCGGACGGCGTGCTGGTGGGCGCCGGCACGGTGCGCGCCGAGCGCTACGGTCGCGATCATCCGCGACGCCGCCGACGCGGCGGCTGCGGCTCGAGCGTGGCCTGCCCGAGGAGCCGCTCGCGTGCATCGTCTCGGGCGCACTGTCGCTCGAGCGACGATCGTGCCGCTGCTCGCCGAGCCCGACGCGCAGCGTCGTGATCCTGACCGCCTCGCAGGCGAGCCTCGCCGCGCCTCGCCGCCCAGGTCGACTACGTGCGCTGCGAGCGCGACGGGCGAGCTGGACCTGCGCGGCGCACTGACGCGAGCTGCGCGCCCGCTTCGACGTCGAGCAGCGCTGCTCTGCGAGGGCGGCCCGCACCTCGCGCGCTCGCTCTCGCGCAGGCCTCGTCGACGAGCTGTTCCTGTCGCGTCTCGCCGCTGCTGGCGGCCGGCGAGCCGATGCCGGGAGCCTGCGGATCCTCGCGCGGCCCGGAGCTAGAGCCGCCGGCGGGGCTCGAGCTGCGTCGGCGTCGCTGCGCGACGGCTCGTGGCTGTTCCTGCGCTACGGGTGGCCTCGGCGGAGCGCGTCTGCGCGGGAGACCGACGCTCGAGCAGTTCGCTCGCGAGCTGACGGCCCTGGGCGGCCATCAGCGGCGTGGCGGAGATGCGCACCACCGACCTCCTCCCCGTCGAGCTCCTCGAGCGTGATCCGCGGGGCGTCGCGGAGCGGCGTCTGCAGCTAGCGCTCGAGGATCTCCTGCAGGTCCCCGGGCGTCATGCCCGGCGCGCAGGCGCGCGCGCAGGTTCACCGCGTCGGGCTCGCGCAGTGGCAGCACCGCGACGTTCAGCACCACGCTGTTGGGCACCATGATCGAGTCATCGCCGGTCGCGAAGGTCGTGTAGAGCAGCCCCAGCGAGCTGACCGTCCCCTCGACCTGCCCCGCCAGCGGACCACCCTGCAGGCGCACGCGTTCGCCAACACGGAACGGCCGCGCGCTCAGCAGGACCGTCCCGGCGAACAGGTTGCCGAGCGTCTGCTGTGCGGCCAGCCCGAGGATCACCGCCGTGAACGCGCCCCCGAGCGCGAGCGTGCGCGCTTTGATGCCCGGCGACCGCGAGCGCCACGAGCAGCGACGCGATCACCGTGCTGAGGCGCACCAGGAAGCCGACCGTGCCGGCCGTCGCGGGATCCAGCCGCCGGAACAGCCGCGGCCCGAGCCCGCGGCCGAGGTCGCGCGCGATCGCCCAGCCGAGGCCATCAGGGCGATCGACCACGATCGATCGTCATCGGCGTTTCCAGCGCCGATTCGAGGTCCTTGTGCGCGGCACGAGGTGCTCGCCGGGTTCCCGGAAATGCTTCGCCACCGTCGTGCCAAGCAGGCCCACGCGGTGTTCGTAGAGCACGACCACGGCGACGAACGCCGCACCAGCAGAGCGCCTCCGCGCGCGCCCGCTTCACCGCACGCGGTCGAGCTGGCGCGACCAGGCCGACGTCCTGCCAGGCCTGGCTGCGGGTTTCGAACATGCTCGGCGGTGTCTTCGGCAGGGGCATCGGGCTCTCGTCATCTCGCGCCCGTCGTTGCGCGGGGCGCTCAGCGCTCTCTCTATCAGCTGGGCGGCCGCTGCGCCGCGATCACCACCGACACGGAGGTCAAGCGGGGGTATCGCCGGCGAAGCGCCTCTGGCCAGGTCACGCCCGCCGCTGAAGGAGATCACGTCGGCCTCCGCATACACGGGCGCCTCCGTGAGCAGCCCCTCCTCGCGCAGGACGCGCTCGATCACGTGTGGAAGCGCCGGCGCGAGGTGCGGGGCGTAGCCGGGGCGGAAGCTCGTCAGCGTGCCGCGCATGGCCAGCTCGAGGCGGTGGCGCAACGTGGCGAGGTTCGGCGTGCTGATGACGATCCAGCCTCCCGGCGCGGTCAGCCGGGCGGCGGCCCGCAGCGCGCTCCACGGCGCCTCGAGATGCTCGATCACCTCGACCAGCAGCACGCGGTCGGCCGGCTCGAGGCCCTCGCTGCCCTCCGCCGGCAGCTTCGCGAAGTCGACCGTGCCGCGCAGGTCCTCTGCCAGCCAGTCGAGCGCGTCCGTGCCGCGCAGCGCCGCCGGCTGCCAGCGCTCGCGCACCAGCCGCAGCAGATCGCCGCGTCCGCAGCCGATGTCCAGCCAGCGCAGGCCCGGCGCCGGCCGCGCCGCTGCCAGCGCCGCCTCGACGATCGCACTCGTCGAGCTGCCGCCGGAGGCGGCCTGGCTTTCCTTGACGTCCACGCCAGCGACCCCGAGAGCCTCAGGTGGAGGTATAGATGACCATCGCGAGCCCGAACAGCAGGCAGTAGATCGCGAAGGGGATCAGGGTCCTCGTTTTGAAGTAGCGCACGAGGAAGCTGACCGTGAAGACCGCTGTCACCGCGGCCACCGCGCACGCCACCAGCGCCTGCCCGCGGATCCCGTTGCCGAGGTGCCCGCGTCAGGTCGGGCAGCTTGACGATGCCCGCCGCGAGGATGATCGGGGTCGCGAGCAGGAACGCGAAGCGCGCGCCGTCGCTGTGGTTCAGGCCGCGAGCGAGGCCCGCGCCCATCGTGACCCCGTCACGGCTGATGCCTGCCACGAGGGCGCTCGACTGCGCGACGCCGACGACGAACGCCTCGCGGTACTCCAGCGTTCCGAGCTTGCGCCCGCCCTCCGGGTTGAGGCCCTCGCGTTCGGCCAGTTCGCGCACCGCCGCGCGTCGGCGAAAGCGCTCCGCCGCGAACAGGATCAGTCCGTTCACCATCAGGAAGACCGCCGCCACCTGCGGCTTCGCCGTGAGCGTGCGCAGCTGGTGCTCGAGCGCGAGCCCGATCACGCCGGCGGGGATGCTGGCGATGATGATCAGCCATGCCAGGCGCTCGGTGGGGGTCGTGATCGAGCGCCGCGCGAGCGTGCGGAAGAACGCCCGGATGATCGCGACCCATTCGTGGCGGAAATACACCAGCAGGCCGATCGCGCTGCCCACGTGCAGCATCACCACGAACGCGAGCCAGAAGGACTCGGGTCGCGACTGCGCCCTTACCAGTGCATTCCAGCCGAACAGCGTCGGGAACAGCACCGTGTGCCCGAGGCTCGAGATCGGGAACAGCTCGGTGACGCCCTGCAGCAGCCCCAGCACGACCGCCTGGAAGTAGTTGAGGGCCGACGCCAGGACCGGGGCGAGAGCAATGTGCATGGCGGCGCAGGTTATGGCTTCCGCCGGCCCCTCTGCGAAGCCCGCGCATGAGATGGTTCACATGCGGTTCACAGCATCGTTGCCGGTTGGTCACAAAAGAACGCTGTTTGCGCAGAACCCTGTTGTACATGAGCGGTCACGGAATGACGGAGCTCCCTCCCCGGCGCGCGCGCGTGGACATGCACTGCCACTCGAGCGCCTCGCAGGTCTCAAAGCTCGGCGTGCAGCGCGCGCTCGGGCTGCCGGAGTGCGCGACGCCGCCTCAGGAGGTCTACGAGCTCGCCAAGCGCCGCGGCATGGACTTCGTGACGATCACCGACCACGACACCATCGACGGCGTCCTGCAGATCGCCGAGCGCCCCGACGTCTTCATCTCGGAGGAGCTCACCGCGCACTTCCGCGGCGAGCCGCAGGCCGTGCACGTGCTCTGCTACGGCATTCGCGGCGAGGACCACGAGTGGCTGCAGGCGCACCGCGGCGACGTCGAGCTCTGCGCCGCGTACCTGCAGGAGCGCGAGATCGCATGCGCGCTCGCCCACCCCTACTACACCGTCGCGGCGCCCCTCGGCAGGCGCCACCTGCGCCGCCTCGCCGAGCTGTTCGCGGCCTGGGAGGTGCGCAACGGCGCGCGCGCGCCCGAGCTGAACCGCCCTGCCGCCGTCTACGTCGCAACCCGCGACGGCATCGGGCTCGGCGGCAGCGACGATCACGCCGGCACCGACATCGCGCGCACGTTCACCGAATCCCCGGGCGCGAGCACCCCGGCGGAGTTCCTTGGGCACGTACGCGCCGGGCGCGTGAGCGCGCACGGCGCGCAGGGCAGCGCGGCCAAGTGGGCGCACGCGGCGATCGCGCTCGCCGTCCGGTCGCTCTCGCTGGAGGCCCCCGCGGCGGCGGCCCTCGACGGCGCCGGCGCGCCCGCCGGCTCCGCCGCGAGCGTCGATCCCGCGCGCGTGCTGACGATGGTCAAGCGTCTGCTGCGCGAGGGCGACGCGCGCCATGGTGGACGCGGGAGCGATCTCGGGCCCGAGGACGCCCGCTGCCTGCTGCGCGCGTGGCTCAGCGCGCTCGAGCTCGACGAGCTCGGAGGCGCCGGCCTGCTCGAGCTGATGCAGCAGGAGGACTTCAGCCACGCCGCGCTCTACAGGCGCGCCTGCCGGATGCACGAGCGCAGGCTGCGCACGGCGGTCGAGGACGTGCTCGGCGTGGCCAGCGCCGGCGCGGACGCCGCGCAGGCCGCCCGCGGGATCTTCGAAGCCTGCATCGCCGTCGTCCCCTACGCGCCCGCGACCGCTTTCCTCGCCAACGAGCAGGTCAAGCTCGCCGTGCTCCCCGCCGCCGGCGCGCGTTCCCAGGCGGCCCGTCGCCGCGAGGAGTGCGAGACCGCGCGCGTGGCGATCATCGCCGACGGCATCGGCTCCACGCATGGCGTCACGCGAACGATCGAGCAGATCCGCCGGCGCGAGGTCCCTGGTTTCGACATCGAGGTCGTCGGCACGGACCCGGAGGTGGACCGACGGCTGCCGGCTGTCGCGGAGGTCGAGGTGCCGTTCTACCCGGGGCTGCGGATCGGCGTGCCGAGCCTGCCCGCGGTGGTGCAGACGCTCGCCGACGGGAACTTCGACGCGGTCCACGTGTGCACCCCGGGACCCGCCGGGATCGCCGGCGCGTTGATCGCGCGGGCGCTCGCGCTGCCCCTGCTCGGCAGCTACCACACAGAGCTCGGCGCCTACGCCGAGCTGCGCAGCGGCCGCGAGCAGCTGACGCAGACGGTCGCGCTCGCGATGAGCGCCTTCTACGGCGCCTGCGACATCGTGCTCTCCCCCAGCCAGGCCGCCGACGAGGCGCTCGCGGCTCTCGGCGTCGGCGCGGGGCGCGTGATGCGCTGGGACCGCGGCGTTGACACTCAGCGCTTCGCCCCCGTCGCGCGCGCCCCCGACACCGCCGCGCGCGCCCTCAACGTCCTCTACGCCGGGCGCGTGACGCGCGAGAAGGGCGTCGAGCTGCTCGCCGACGCGTTCCTGCTCGCAAACGCGCGCGAGCCGCGCCTTCACCTGCTGCTCGCTGGCGGCGGCCCCGAGCGCGAGACGCTGGCCGAGCGGCTGGGCGATCGCGCCAGCTTCCTCGGCTGGCTCGAGGGCGAGGAGCTCGCCGCCGCCTACGCGCGCGCCGACATATTCGTCTTCCCGAGCTCGACCGACACCTTCGGCCAGGTGGTGCTCGAGGCGCAGGCGAGCGGCCTGCCCGTGCTCGCCGTCGGCCGCGGCGGCCCGCTGTCGCTGATCGAGCATCGCGTCAGCGGGCTCCTGTGCGAGCCCGAGGCGCCCGCGATGGCGCAGGCGCTCGGCGAGCTGGCCGCCTCGCCCCTGCTGCGCGAGCGCCTGGCGAGCGCGGCGCTCGCGTCCGCGCGCACCCGCACCTGGGAGGGCGCTCTCGAGCGCCTCGCCGCCGGGTACCGCCGCGCGCTCGCCGGCTCCGCCACGGGCGGTGATGAGGCTCGTGTCGCGGCCTGAGCGCACGCGGCAGATCGCCGTCGCGCTCCACGACGTCGAGCCGGCGACGTTCGAGCGCTGCGCGCTCATCCGCGACTGGCTGAGCGATCACGGTGTCGATCGCGTCACGCTGCTGGTCATCCCCGCGCGCGACCTGCACCCCGTCGGCGAGCGCTCGCCGGAGATGACGAGCTGGCTGCTCGAGCGCCAGCACGCTGGCGACTCGATCGCGCAGCACGGCTTCCAGCACGACCACCTGCGCCGCGGCGGCGGCATCCTCGGCTCGCTCGCGGGCGGCTCCGGTGAGTTCCTCGGCCTGGACGCTGACGAGACCCGCCGCGCGGTCGAGGCCGGCTGGCGGGTGCTGAAGCTCGCGGGGATCGAGCCCGACGGCTTCGTCGCGCCCGCCTACGCCTACACGCCGCAGCTGCGGCGTGTGCTGCCGCGCAGGTTCCGCTGGTGGGCGGGGCTGCTGCGCCTGCACCAGGCGTCGCTCGCGCCCGACGAGCGCGGCGAGGACCAGCTCGCGCCCGCCTGGGGCGCGACCGCCGAGGGACGCCTCCAGCGCCTGCTCGCGCCCACGCTGATCCGCACCGGCGGCGTGCTCGCCCGCACCACGCTGCGGCTCGACCTGCACCCCGCCGCGCTCTCCCACCCGCGCCAGATGCTCGCGCTCGAGTGGGTCCTCGCCCGCAGCGCCCCGCGACGTGTGGCCGTTACCTACGAGCAGCTGCTGCGCGCGGGCGCGAGCGCCGGCTCACCCGTGCTCGTCGGGCCCGCCCCGGTCTAGCTAACCCTTCAGTTCGCTGAACAGCGACGCTTCCAGGGGCTTCACCGTCGGCAGCGCCGCGTAGCCGAGGCGCTTCAGCCCGAAGAAGTCCTCGATGCTCGCGAGCAGCGAGAAGTGGTCGTAGGGTTCCTGGCTCGTCTCGGGTCCCTTGATGAACGGGGAGAGCAGCAGCGCGCCGACCCCACCGCCGCCCAGCGCACGTCCGCTCGGCGTCTGGCTGAGCGCGGTCGGCAGGTTCGGGTACGCCGGCTGCCCGCAGCACGAGCTCGAGTCCGCGAACTCGCCGCTGGCGGGCGCCTGGTCGACGGTGATGACGAGCAGCCCGTTCTGCTTGTAGGCCTTCGAGGCGAGAATCTGGGGGACGACGCGCTCCAGGAAGGCGTCGGCGGGCGCGAGCCCCGCGGGCATGCTCGGCGCGCACGCCGTGGGAGCACCGTCTTCGCAGCGGCTTGGCGCGATGTAGGAGAAGCTCGGGGTGCGCGCGGCGCTCGCGAGGTCGCCCTTCAGCCTGCCGAGCCCGACGTCGTCGGTGCGACAGCTCGCCGTGGCGGTGAGCGAGGCGAAGTAGGCGACGGGGTTGATCGAGGTCGCGTACGGCCCGGCGGCGGAGGCCGCGGCCGAGCCGGGGTCGGCGCTCCCGAGCGCGGGGTGCGCGCAGGCGCTGCTCGAGGAGCCCGCTTCGCCGATGCCGCCGATGTAGGCGCGCCAGCTGAGGTGCTTGGCGTGGAGCTGCGCGGGCAGCGTGTGCGTGGAGGCGGGATACACGCAGCCGCTGCCGAGCAGCTGTTCCTCGGCCCCGACCCCGCTCGGCACGATCTGCGTGTAAGTGGGGCAATCCGCCGCCGTTTCGGCGGTCGGGCCCTGCCCGCTCAGCAGCGCGATCTCGTCGGCGAGGCCTTCGTGGGCGACCGCGTCGTAGCGCGGCAGCAGGGCGCCCCGCGGCTCTAGCTTCCCCGTCAGGTAGCGCGCCTTCGATTCGGGTCCGAAGACGGCCGCGTAGGGCTCGTCGGAGAGCATGACCACGAACACGTGCCCGATCGCGGGCAGCTTCGTGTCCGCGACGCGCTGCTTGGGCTGGCTTGAGCTTTCCGAGCCTTCGCGCCTGCCGGCGGAGGGCGCGCGGGCGGCGCGGTGCCGCGAGGGCGCCGGCGTCGGCGTGGTTTCGCTTTCAGGCGCTTCGCTGGCTTCGGCCCCCGAGGTTTCACCGCCGCCCGATTTTTCGCCAATCGAGCCTGCGCCGGGGTGGTGCGGCGGTACCACGAGCTCGAGGCGCGGGCGTGCGCTCGCGAGCAGCGTGTCCTTCACGCTCGTGCGCGCGGCTTCGCCGATGAGCACGCCGAAGCCCAGCATCAGCAGGACGAGCACCGCCGAGACCTTCAGCGGCGGAACGCGCACGTTCAGCTGCGGGACGCGCATGCGCACCGCTCACTCCCGCCCGGTCGCGTCTTCCCCGCTGCCGTGCTCGTCGCCGTGCAGGATCAGCGTCGGCTGCTGCTCGTGCTGCTCGAGCAGGGTGCCGCCACACTGCCAGCAGAAGCCCGCGCCGTGGCTGTGCGGCGCGCGCGCAGGCGGGCAGCTCCCGGCTGCGCCCTCCTGCTGCGTGCGTAGCAGCCGCTCGACCTCGGCGAGCTCGGCGTCGCGTTCCTGCAGCACCGCGGCGCGGCGTACGAGCACGTCGAGGCGGAAGTGGTCGCGGATCGCCATCTCGTACGCGAGCCCGCCGAGATCCCAGTGCAGTTCGGCGACCTGCTGGCGAGCGCGTCGCGACGTCGGCGCAGCTCCGCGCCACCGTCGAGCAGCGGGCCCGCGGGCGCATGCGCCCCCATCGGTCCGTGCGCCTGCATCGGTGTGTGCGCCTCCGCGGGTGCGTGAGCGGAGGCGGACTGGTGCGCGGAGACGGGCACGTGCGCGCCCTCCGCCGCCCGCGAGGCGCCCGGCGGGTCAGCGGGCGCATCGTCTGGGTAGCGACCGTTGCCGGGGGAGGTGTCGCGCAGGATGCCCACCGACTAGCGCGCGCGGCGCGCGGCGCGGCTCACGTCAGCCGGTTTCCACGACGTTGGGAAGGTTCTTCGACTGTTCCTCATAGCTTTTGCCTTTGGTTTTTTCGAGATTTTTCAGCACCGTCGGGGGCGCGGCTTTTGTCGGGCTCGAGCCCGTGCCACCGCTGCCGGAGCCGGAGCTGCCGGAGCCGGAGCTGCCGGAGCCGCCGCTTGCACCCGAGCCGGAGCTTTCGCCGACGTGGATCACCGCGGCGGCCGGGAAGCCTTTCTTCAGCGAGGCGAGCGCTTTCTGCGCGGCGGCTCTGGTGTGGTAGACGCCCGAGTAGACGACGTAGTTTCCGGAGGGGAGCGTCAGGAATTCTTCGGACTTCAGCGCACCGACGGCACTCGCGCCCTTGGCGGTGGCGCTCGTCTTGGCGGCTTCGACGGCGCTCACGGTGGTGCCCGACGTGGGCAGCGTCTGCAGCTGCACGGTGTAGCCACTCGTGCCAGCCGGCCAATCGCCGGAGAACGAGGCTTCGGAGGAGCCGCTGCCGGGAGTGTCCACCGTGACGACCTGTGCCGGGGGCGCGGTCTGCTTGCCGTTGCCGGCGCGTCCGATGAGCACGCCGACGCCCATCGCGAGCAGCAGCACGCCCACGAACGCGATCACGCTGAGCGTGCTGCTTCGCCTGGCGTCGGCGGGAAGCGCCGGCGCGAGCGGCGGCGCGGTCGGCGGGGAGGCGGGCGCCTGCGCAGCGCCGGCAGCGGGCCCGAGCAGGAAGCTGCTCATGGGCACGCGGCGCTCACCGCACTCGAGGCAGTAGCGCTGGTCCGAGGCGAGCGGCGCACCGCAGCTTGAGCAATGCGCGGTGGCGGCCGGGGCCGCGCCGGGGGTGGGGCCGGCAGCGCTCGCGCCGGCGCCGGCCGCGGGTCCGGCAGGGGCCGCCGGGCCGCCCTCGAGGGGCGTCCCGCTTGCGCCCGCGCGCGAGGGATCGGCTAACGATTCGGTGGACACGGCGGCTGCTTGGTGGCTGCTTGATTTGCGGTGTACGCGAGCGCGCAGGGGCTCACGCCCCCGGCTGGCGCTCAGATGATCGCCTGCGCGGGGAGGGCAGCGCGTGATCAAACCGTGAAGATCGGCTCGCGGAGGGCATCGCGGGCCGCCGCGGGAAGCGCATCCTTGGGGGTTCTCACGGGTTGTACGGTTGGTGCGCACGCCGCCGGCGCGCCGTGGCAGGATTCCAGCACCGATCGATGCAGCCGCCGCGAATCGCACAGACAGCCGAGCTAGCGCCGCGCCCGCGGCGCCGGTGGTTGGCGGCCGCGTGCGCCGTGGCGCTCGCCCTCGTGGCGGTGCCACTGGCGGCGGCCAGCCAGACCGAGGGACGTCCCGAGGTGGCCACCGGCGGCGTCAGCCACGTGCGTGGCACCTCGGCGGAACTGGGCGGCTCGGTCGACCCGCACGGGCTCGTGACGACCTACTACTTCGTATACGGCCCGACCGAACGCTACGGCTTTCAGACCCCGCCGCAGACGCTGGAAGCGAAGAACGAACACGTCAAGGTGGGCGCGCCTGTGACCGAATTCCCGGTCGGCGACCACTACCGACTGGTCGCCTCCAACTCGAAGGGGGTGAAACTGGGCCGCGACAAGAAGTACGGCAAGCTCGCGACGCTGAAATTCTCGCTGCCCAAGACACTGGCGCCGATCTTCTACAAGCACGGCTTCACGCTCACCGGGAAGCTCGTGGGCGCAAACGACGAAAGGGTCACGCTGGCGCTACAGGAGACGCCCTACCCGTTCCTGGAAGGCTTCGCGGCGGTGGGCGCGACGACGCAGACGGGCGCGGGCGGCGCATTCAGCTTCCACGTGGAAGGCCTGTTGGAAAGCGGCAAGTTCCGCGTGGTGGCGAAGGAGCCGCGCCCTCTCTACAGCGCGATCCTCCTGCAGGCGGTGACCCCGCAGGTGGTGCTGAAGGTTCGCAAGACCGCGGTGACCGGTCTGGTGCGGCTGTACGGGACGGTGACGCCGGCCGAGACGGGCGCGCCCGTGCTGCTGCAAGTGGATGAGCCGGCGCGCCCGGGCAACTCGGAAAAGCTCTCCGAACGGACCTCCCGCTTCGTCACCCAATTCAGCACGGTCGCGCTGCACGCAGGGCGTGGGTTCTCGCGCTTCAGCACGATCGTGAAGATCAAGCGCGCGGGCGAGTACAGGGCCTACGTCCAGCTGCGCAAGGGCCGCCTGAGCTCCCGGGGCAGCGACAACGTGAAACTGGTGGCGGCGAGCTCCAAGCGCAAGTCGGGCTAGCGCCGGCTCGCGGGGGGCGCCACGCGCCCGTCCGAGCGCGGCGTCAGCTCTCGGGCAGGATGCCGCGGCTCCTGAGCAGGGCCATCACGCGATCGACCTCCTGCTCGACGGTTTCCTCGCAGCTCTGGAGCACGAGGTCGGCGGCGCCGGGCGCCTCGTAGGGAGCGCCGACGCCGGTGAGTTCGGTGAGCTCGCCGCTGCGCGCGCGGGCGTAGAGCCCCTTCGGGTCGCGTTCCTGGCAGAGCTCGAGCGGCGCGTCGAGGAAGACTTCGAGGAAGTCCAGGTCGGCGGACTCGTGCAGCCTGGCGGCGGTGTGGCGGTCGGCGGCGTAGGGGCTGACGAGGCTGACGAGCGCGATCGTGCCCGACTCTGCGAGCAGCCTCGCGACGTGGGAGGTGCGGCGCACGTTCTCCTTGCGCGCCTCCTCGTCGAAGGCGAGGTCGCCGTTGAGGCCATGGCGCAGGTTGTCGCCGTCGAGCAGGAAGGCGGGGTGGCCGAGCGCGATCAGGCGCTCCTCGACGGCCGCGGCGATGGTCGACTTGCCCGCGCCGGGAAGCCCGGTGAACCACAATGTGGCGCCGATGTGCCCGAGCGTCTGCCAGCGGCGCTCGCGGGTCATGCGCGAGCCCTGCCAGCGCACGTTCGGGCTGCGCTCGGTCTTCTCCGCGGGCCCGTCCACCTCGGTGTCGAGGATCACGCCGGCGGCGACGGTTTCGTTGGTCGCCTCGTCGACGATGATGAGGCTGCCGGTGAGGCGGTTGCGCCTGTAGGAGTCGAACACGAGCGGCGTCGAGAGCTGCAGGTGCACGCGCCCGAGGTCGTTCAGGTGCAGCGTGCTCGCGCCTTCGTCGCGGTGCAGCGTCTCGACGTCGATGCGGTAGCGCACCTGCACGCGCCCGACCATGGCGGTGCGCGTGGTGTGCTTGATGAGGTAGCGCCGGCGCGGGCTGAGCGGCTCCTCGGACATCCAGCAGAGCAGGCACTCGAAGTTGCTGGCGACGGTCGGCTGGTTCTGGCGGCGCACGATCGTGCTGCCGCGCGAGACGTCGATGTCGTCGGTCAGCCTGATCGCGACGGACATCGGCGGGAAGGCCTCCTCGACGGGGCCGTCGAAGGAGTCGATGCCGGCGACCCTCGAGTGCTGGCCGCTCGGCAGCACGACGATCTCATCGCCTGGCCGGATCACGCCGCCGGCGACCTCCCCGGCGTAGGCGCGGTAGTCGGCGACGCCGCTGGCGGGCGGGCGGATGACCCACTGCACCGGGAAAGCGCACGTCGATGAGGTTGCGGTCGGAGGCGATGTGCACGTGCTCGAGGTGGTAGAGCAGCGGCGGGCCCTGGTACCAGGGCATCTGCTTCGAGCGCTCGACGACGTTGTCGCCGAGCAGCGCGGAGATCGGGATGAAGGTGACGTCGGGCATCTCGAGCTTCGCGGCGAACTGCTCGAAGTCCTCGACGATCGCGTCGAAGACGGACTCCTCGAAGTCCACGAGGTCCATCTTGTTGACGCACACGACGACGTGCGGGATGCCCAGCAGCGAGCTGATGAACGCATGCCGCTTTGATTGAGCGACGACGCCCTTGCGGGCGTCGATGAGGACGATCGCGAGGTCTGCAGTGGATGCCCCCGTGACCATGTTGCGCGTGTACTGCTCGTGGCCGGGGGTGTCGGCGATGATGAAGCGGCGCTGGGCGGTGGCGAAGTAGCGGTAGGCGACGTCGATCGTGATCCCCTGCTCGCGCTCGGCGCGCAGGCCATCGGTCAGCAACGAGAGGTCGAGGAAGTCGTGCCCCATGCGCTGGCTGGTCTGCTCGACATGCGCGAGCTGGTCTGAGAGGACCTGCTTGCTGTCGTAGAGCAGGCGCCCGATGAGCGTGCTCTTGCCGTCGTCCACCGATCCCGCGGTTGCGAAGCGCAGCAGGTCGGCTGGCCGCTCGGTGAGGCGCCGGAAGGCCTCGCGCGCGCCGTCGCCGACGAGCGCGGTCGGCCGCGCCTCGGCGACGCCTGCGTGACCGTTCCCCGAACCGTTGGCGCCCGTCGTGCTCATCTCGCTGGCACTCGCTCGATCCGTTCAGTGTAGAGGCTGTCTCACGGCGTTAATGACGCGTGCTGTACCTGCGGCGCGCGTCGTCCGGCGGCGTGAGCGGGCATCCTTGCGCTTGGCGCAACTTTACCGCCCGCCTGCGGTCCTTTGCAAGACTCCCAGGGGCCGTGGCTGAGGAGAACCTGCAAGCCGGGAGCGGGCAGCTGCGGGAGCCGACGGCGCCGGCGGCGCAGGAAGCGCGCGTGCTGATGCTCGGCATGGGCTGGTTCCCGACGACGCTGGGCGGCCTGAACCGCTACTACCGCGCGCTGTTCGAGCAGCTACCACTGGCGCGCGGAGTGGTCGTGGGGCCGGCCGAGGACGCCCCGCGCGCGCTGGCTGCGGTGGCCACTTCCGGCTCGTCGCTGGCGCTGCGGATCGCGCGCTATGCGCTCGCGTCACGGCGCGCGGCGGGCGAGGCGGAGCTCATCGACGCGCACTTCGCGCTGTACGCGGCGGCACCGTTGCTGCTGGGGAGACTCGGGCGAGGGCGGCCGGTCGTCTTCCACTTCCAGGGCCCGTGGGCGGATGAGAACGTCGCGGCGGGCGACGCCTCGCGCCTGCGTCACTGGCTGCGGGCGGCGCTCGAGCGCGGCGTGCACGCGCGCGTGGACGCGCACGTGGTGCTCTCCTCGGCCTTCCGCAGGGTGCTCGTGGAGCGCTACCGAGTGCGCCCCTGGAACATCCACGTGTGGGCGCCGGGGGTCGCGCTCGAGCGCTTCACGCCGGGCGACCGCGCGGGCGCGCGCGAGCATCTGGGCGTCGCGGAGGGCGCGTTCGTGGCGGTGTGCACGCGCAGGCTGGTGGCGCGCATGGGCCTCGACGTGCTGCTCGACGCGTGGGCTGCGCTCGATGGGCAGCTGCCGCCGGGTTCCGAGCTATTGGTGGTGGGCGAGGGGCCGCTGCGGACGCACCTGCTGGAGCGCGCGCAGACCCCGCAGCTGCGCGGTCGCGTGAGGCTCACCGGCCGCGTCTCCGACGAGGAGCTCGTGCAGGCCTACCGCGCGGCGGACGTGGCGGTCGTGCCGACGCTCGAGCTCGAGGGCTTCGGCCTGGTTGTGCTCGAGGCGGCGGCATGTGGCACGCCGAGCATCGTCAGCGACGCGGGCGGCCTCGCCGAGGCAGCGCGGCCGCTCGACGCCTCGCTCGTGGTGGCGGCGGGAGACGCGCGGGCGCTCGCGGCGCGCCTGCTCGAGGCCTCGCGCGGCGAGCTTCCCTCGCGCGCGATCACGCGCAGCTTCAGCGAGGGCTACGGCTGGGCGGCGCTGGCGGAGCGCCACCGACGGCTCTACAGCCGGCTGATCGCCGGCGAGCGCGACGAGCGCACGCGTGTGGTGTACCTCGACCACGTCGCGCGCCTGTCCGGCGGAGAGATCGCGCTGATGCGCCTGCTGCCGCACATGCGCACCGTGAACGCGCACGTGATCCTCGGCGAGGATGGGCCGCTGGCAGAGCGCCTGGCGCGCGCGGGGATCTCGGTCGAGGTGATGGCGATCGCGCCGTCGGCGCGCGACCTGCGCCGCGAGCAGCTCGCGGGGCCGAGAGCGCTCTGGCAGACGCTCCTCTACATAGCTCGGATCGCGAAGCGGCTGCGCGCGCTCGAACCCGACGTGGTGCACACGAACTCGCTGAAGGCGGGCGTGTACGGGAGCATCGCCGCGCGGCTGGCCGGCGTGCCGCTGGTGTGGCACGTGCGCGACCGGATCGCGGAGGACTACCTGCCGCGCCCCGCGGTGCGCCTCGTGCGCGCGCTGGTGCGCAGGCTCGCGACGGGCCGTGATCGCCAACTCGCAGACGACGCTGGCCACGCTCGAGCTCGACGGGCGCGTCCCCGGCTGGGTGATCCCCGCGTCGGTGCAGGCGGTCCACCACGAGCGCGCGGCGGCCGCGGGCACAACCTTCGGGATGCTCGGCCGGATCGCGCCCTGGAAGGGCCAGGACCTGTTCCTGCGCGCGTTCGCGGCGGCGTTCGGCGGGGGCGGCGAGCGCGCGGTGCTGATCGGCAGCGCGATGTTCGGCGAGGAGGCCTACGAGCGCGAGCTGCACGAGCTCGTGGCGCGGCTCGGGCTCGAGGGGCGCGTGGAATTCCGCGGGTTCCGCGAGGACGTCTGGCCCGAGCTCGCGCGCCTGGATGTGCTGGTGCACGCGTCGCTCGTGCCCGAGCCCTTCGGCACGGTTGTGCTGGAGGGCATGGCGGCGGGCCTCGCGGTGCTCGCAGCCGACGAGGGCGGGCCGGCGGAGATCATCCGCGACGGCGAGACGGGCAGGCTGTTTCGCAGCGGCGACGAGCGCTCGCTCGCGCAGGCGATGCGCGCTCTGCGCGAGGACGAGCACGAACGCGAGCGCCTCTCGCGCGCGGGTAGAGGAGCCGTGGCCGAATATGACCCGCGCGCGATCGCTCCGCGGATCGAGTCCGTCTACGCCGAGCTGCTGGGCCACGCACCAGGGAGGCTCTAAAGGCGCCCATGGAGCGTGCCGATGCGCTCAGACGTGGTGTCCCTCCCCAAGCGGTCGGCGATCGCACTCTTGCTTGCCGCGCTCGCGTTGCCCTCCGCCGGAGCCTCGGCCGCGGCGCTGCGGACGGCGCGCGCACATGCGGCACGCTGGCGGGGAGGCTGCACGCTCACGCTGGAACTCGCGCCGGGCCCACTCGTGACCGGCGAAACGGCGGCTCTCGTCGGAGCGCTCTCCTGTCCGCTGCCCGAACAAGCCGCTGGCCAGGCCGTGACGATCGAGCAGCACACCGCGGGCACACCCGGTTTTGAAGCGGTGGGAACGGCCCTCACCGAAGCGAGCGGCGCGTTCCAGTTCACCACCCCGACGGCGCTGAGCGCGAACTCGCGCTTCCGCGGGCTCGTGCCGGCGCTCGGCGCGCGCAGCGCGCGCGTGGCGGCCAGGGTGCTGCCGGCCGTCTCGCTCGCCGCACCCACGCCCGCCCCGGCGCTGCCCGGAGCCGGCGCCGCGCTCGCGGCTCGCGCGGGGCGCACGGCGACCTTCTCGGGCTCGGTCGGAGCGACGGACGGACCCGCGCGGGTCGTGCTCGAGCGCGAGAGCGCCTCGGGCGAATCGTGGCGGCGCATCGGCGTTGCCGAGGTGAGCGCGGGCGGGCAGTTCGCGATCACCCACAGGTTCGCCCTGCCGGGCCCCGCCACCGTGCGCGTGGTCGTGCACGCGCACGGGCTGCGCGCGGCAGCCTCCGAAGCAGTCACCTACGAAGTGCCCCCGCGCCAGAACCCCCGGCTGACGATCGCGGCGGCGTCGTCCTCGCTCGAGTACGGACAGCCGCTGAGCATCGCCGGCGTGAGCGCGGCCGGCGAAGGCGCCGAGCTCACACTGCTCGCGCGCACACGCGGCGGCGCCCCCGCCGCGGTCGCGAGCGTCTCCGCGGGCGCCGGGGGCCGCTATCAGTTCGCGCCGCAGACGCCGACGCGGGACACGACCTACAGGGTCAGCGCCGGAGCCACGCTCTCGGCGGCGCTGCGCGCGGGCGTGCAGCCGTTGCTGGGCGCACAGACCGCGCAGGCGACCGTACGGGCGGGAGAAGCGGTGCGGGTGTGCGGCACGGCGACACCCGCGACGCCAGGGCAGATCGTGCTGCTGCAGCGCGAGAACCCCGGCGGGCTCGGCTTTCACACGGTCGCCGAAGCCACGATCGGATCGGGCTCTGGCTACTGCCTGGAACACGTGCCGTTCGCTGCCGGCGCCGAGACCTATCGCGTGCGCGTTCCGCGCAGCAGCGAGCTGAGCGCCGCCGCGAGCCCGCCGATCCACGTGACGGTGACCGCGGCCCTCGCCGCCGCGCTCACACCCGCGCCCGCGGGCGAAGCCGAAACGACCCCGGCGCCGCGAGAAGCGCGCGCCGAAGAAGCATCCGCGCAAGCCCCGCGTGTGCGCCGCCGTCCGCTGCGCTGAGCGTCCCGCCGTCAGCTGATCTGCTTCAGCCAGTCATCGCCGCCGCGCTCGATCGCGGCAAAGACGCGCTCTGACTCGCTCGTCAGGCGCAGCCGCTCGGAGCGTTCCCAGCGCCGCCAGCGCAGGCCGCTGGCCAGCCTGGCAAATGCGCGCAGCGGGGACCCCTTGACCCCAGGCCGGGCGCGTGGCGCGAGCTCGCGGTGGGCCGGGCTGAGCTCGCCGGGGCGAAAGCCGGCGCCGTGGTGGTAGACGACCTCGCCGTAGATCGCGAAGTACAGCGGGTCGATCTGGGCCGGGTTGGAGCGCAGCAGCTGCACCCACTTCGTGCCGCTGAGCTCGAGCGCGCGCCACAGGTTCGCGCCGACGTCGCTGGTCGGCGTGCCGTGCGCTCCGGGCCACGTGGGACCCGCGGTCCAGTCACCCGGCAGCGCCCGCCAGGTGCCGACGGTGGTGACGCAGAAGCAGGGATGGGGCTGGGGCTCGTCGGCGTTCTCGGCGCGCCGCACCGCCAGCAGCGGCGCACGCGCGAGCGCATCCTCGATCAGCGCCATCGGGTCGGCAATCGGGAAGGCGTCGCCGTCGAGGAACATCAGCAGGTCCTCATCGCGCGCGACGTGGCAGATCTCGAGCGCGAGGTGGTTGAGCTTGGCGGCGTGCGTGCCGCGCTGCTCGAGCACCCGGTCGAAGCCGGCGCCGTAGGCGGGGTCGATCCCCTCGAGCGAGGTCCACATCTGGAATGGCACCGAGATGTGCTCGCGCAGGTAGCGGCGCTGGACCTCTATCCACCGCGGTGAGCGGTAGTGCACCGTGGCGATGTAGAGCACTTCTCGAGTGGTTGCGAGTGGGCCTGCAGCGCGGCGCGCTGCCAGGCGCGCAGATGCTATCGACGCTCCCGTGCGACGTTACACTCGGCGCACATCCGATGGCCACAGCACCTGCTCAAACCTCAGCAAACGTCGCGATCGATCGGCGCATGCCCGACTTCTTCATCGTCGGGCACGCGAAGTCGCGGCACCACGGCGCTGTACGAGATGCTGCGCCGCCACCCGCAGATCTTCATGCCGGAGTACAAAGGCGGCGCCGGCAAGGAGCCGTGGTACTTCTCGCGCGACAACCCCCACCCGCAGCGCGCGGGCGAGCGCGACATCGCCTACACGGGGCGCACCGCGATGTCGCCGGAGGAGTACCTCGCGCTGTTCGAGGGCGCCCGAGCCGGGCCAGCGCGTGGGCGAGGCCTCCTCCTCCTACCTGTGGTCGCGCGTGGCCGCGCAGCGCATACACGCGGCGCGCGCCCGACGCTCGCATCATCGCGATCATCCGCGAGCCCGCGAGCTTCCTGCGCTCGCTTCACCTGCAGCTGCTGCAGAACCGCCACGAGGCCGTCTTCGACTTCCGCAAGGCGGTCGAACTCGACGACGCCCGCCGCGAAAGCCGCCACATCCCGAGGCGCGGCTACTGGCCGGCGGCGCTGATCTACTCAGACCGCGTGCGCTACGTGGAGCAGCTGCGCCGATACCACGAGCTGTTCGGGCGCGAGCAGGTGCTGGTGCTGATCTACGACGACTTCCGCAGCGACAACCTCGCCACCGTCCGCGGCGTGCTGCGCTTTCTCGGAGTGAGCGATGAGTTCGAGCTCCAGGCGATCGAGGCCAACCCCAGCGTCGCGCCGCGCTCGGCGGCGCTCGAGACGCTCAGGCAGGGACTGAAAAGCGGCCAGGCGCCGCTATGGCGCGCGCTGCGCGGTACCGGCAAGACGCTGACAACGCTCGCCGTGCGCGAACGCTTCCTCTATCCGTACCTGCCGCGCGCGCTCTACCGCGAGCCGCCGCCACCGGACGAGAAGTTCATGGCCGAGCTGCGCCGGCGCTTCAAGCCCGAGGTGGTGGCCCTCAGCGAGTACCTGCAGCGCGATCTCGTCGCCCTCTGGGGCTATGACGGGATCGGCTGAGCGGCCCGCGCCCCTCGACATGCACGCGCGGGCGCTCTCAGATGACTGGCGCGCGCGCCAGCTCGAGGCACAGCAGCGCGCGCTGGCGCACGGGCGCACAGTGCTGAGCTGCCCGGCGCCGATCGACAGCGGCGGCCTCGGGCGCCACCTGCGTGAGCTGCGCGAGGCGCTCGTGCGCGCAGGCGAGCCGCACGCGTGTGTGTGCGCGAGCGCGGCGGCGAGCGGCGGCGAGCGCCCGTCCGCCGGCTGCGACCTCGAGATCGTGCCGTCGGCCCTCGCGCGCGCGGGAGCGCCGCTGGTGCGCGCCTCGCGCGCGTGGCGGGTGTGGGCGGGCGCGAGCGATTTCGACCGCTCGCTCGCGCGGCGACTGCCCAGCGGCGAGCATCTGCTCGCGTTCAACGGTGCGGCGCTCGCGCAGCTGCGAGCGGCCGCCGCCGGCGGAGGCTGGGAGTCGCTCGGGCTGGTGTCGGCGAACTCGCACTTCCGCAACGTCGTGCGCCAGCACGCGCGCGCGTACGAGCGCCACCCGATCGAACGGCCGTGGGTTCGCCACCTGCTGCGACGCAACCTCGCCGAGTACCGGCAGGCGGGGCGCTTCTACGTCTCCTCGGAGTACATACGCGAGTCGTTCGTGCGCGAGGGGTTCGACGAGTCGATGCTCGTGCGCTTCCCGTTGACCCCCCATCCGCGCTTCGTCGGCGGCAGCGGCCTCCGACTCGCCGACATTCGACATCGTGTTCGTGGGCAGCCTCACGGTGCACAAGGGGGTGGCGCTGCTCGTGGATGCGCTCGCGCGGCTGGCGCAGGACGACATCCGTCTCGTGCTCATCGGCGGCTGGGGTACGCGCGCGATGCGCCGCTACCTCGAGCGCGCGTGCGAGCGCGACGCGCGCATCACCGTCGCCCCCGGCGACCCGCTCGCGCGGCTGCAACGCGCGCGACTGTGCGTGCACCCCGCCTGGGAGGAGGGCTTCGGCTACGCGCCGGCGGAGGCGCTCGCGTGCGGCGTTCCGGTGATCGCCAGCGAGGACACGGGGATGAAGCAGCTCATCGACCCCGGACGCACGGGCCTGGTGACCCCGACGGGCGACGACGCCACGCTCGCGGAGGCGATCGCGGCGGCATACCGCGGAGAGCTCTTTCGTGGCTGACGAGCCGTCGGTGCAGTCGGATCGCGGGCCCGCGCATGATCCCGCCGGAGGGCGCCCGTTCAGCGTGGCCGTCGTGGGCATGTCCGCGGGCGCCACCTCCGGCATGCGCGACCATGCGGAGCTGCTCGCGGGAGCACTCGAGGAGCGCGGCTCCGCCTGCTCGCTGCACTGGCTGGCGCGCGCCGAGCGTGGGCTCATGCGCGAGCGCGCGGAGGTGGGCGCGTGGGCGCGGACGCTCGGCGAGGAGCTCGACGCGGCGAGGCCCGACGCCGTGCTGCTGCACTACGCGAGCTTCGCCTACTCCCACCGGGGCGTGCCGATCCACCTGCGCCCCACGCTCGCGGCGCTGCGGCGCGCGCGCGCGCCGTTGCTCGCGTTCATGCACGAGCTCACCTACCCCTGGAGCAGGCGCGATGCCCGGGCCAACGTGTGGGCGCTCACGCAACGCCTCGCGCTGTCCTCGCTCGTGCGCGCCAGCGACGCGGCGATCGTGACGATGGACCGCCGCGAGCGCTGGCTGGCATCGAGGCGGTGGCTGGCGCGGCGCCCGCTGGCGTGCGCGCCGGTCTTCTCGAACCTTCCGCCCGCGCGCCCGCTCGCGCCGGAGCCGGGGCTGCTCGGGCTCTTCGGCTACGCCTACGCGGGCGTGAAGCTCGAGCTCGTGCTCGACGCGCTGGGTCGGTTGCGCGAGCGCGGCGAGGCGGCGAGGCTCGTGCTGCTGGGGTCCCCCGGCGAGGACTCCCCGCACAGCGCTCGCTGGCGCGCCGCGGCGGACGAGCGCGGGCTCGGAGCGCTGCTGCAGTTCAGCGGCGTGCTGCCCGCGCAGCAGCTCGCCGACGCGCTCGCCGGCTGCGAGGTGCTGCTGTCCGCGGCCTGGCAGGGGCCGACCTCGAGCCGCGGCAGCATCGCGGCCTCGCTGGCGTCGGGCAGGCCGCTCGTGGCGATCGACGGGCCACGCACGTGGGCGGAGCTCGCTGCGCAGGGAGCGGCGCGCGTGGTCGCACCGAGCTCCTCGGCGCTCGCGCAGGCGCTCGGCGAGGTGCTCGCCGACGGCGCGCTGCGCGCGGCGCTGCAGGCGCGTGGCAGCGCCTTCTATGAGAGCCGAATGTCGCTCGCGCGCAGCGCGGAGCTGACAGCGCTGATGCTCGGCGAGCTCCCGCGCGCGGCGCGCGGCCACGGGCGCTGAAAGCGGCCCGCTGGGCCGCCACTACAGTTGCTGCTCGCATGACAAGCGGCGTCCGCCAAGCACTCTCGCCGATCCAGCGGGCCTACCGCTTCGTGAACCGGCCCTACTACATTTACCGGCCGGCGCAACTACGCGCGCGGCTGCACGCAGGCGCTGGGTGGCAGGTGGAACCGCGCCTGATGCGCACCGCCTGGGGAGCGCAGCTCTACTGCTGGCATGACCCGGTCGGGCAGGCGATCGCCCGCACGGGCGTGTACGACCTCGTCGTGATGGAGACGCTCGCGCGCCTGGCCGACCCCGGCGAGACCGCGGTCGACGCGGGCGCGCACGTGGGCCTGATGTCCAGCGTGCTCGCATACGCGACGGGCGCCCAGGGCCGCGTGGTGGCCTACGAGCCGCATCCGATGAACTTCCAGACGCTCGAGCGCAACATCGAGCGCTGGCGGCAGACCGAGCGGATCGACACGGTGCAGGCGCGCCAGGCGGCGGTCTCCTCCCAGGCCGCGCTGCTCCCGCTCGCCGCCGATCCGGACACGTTCGCGCGCAACAAAGGGACTCGCCTCGCTCGAGGTGGGCAACGGCGACTTCGCGGTCGAGGTGCGTGCGGTACGGCTCGACGACGAGTTCGACTCGGCGATCGGCGTCCTGAAGCTCGACGTCGAGATGCACGAGCTCGCGGCGCTCGCGGGCGCGGACAGGCTGCTGCGCGACGGGCGGCTGCGCGACATCCTGTTCGAGGAGCACGAGCAGCCGCCCACGGCGGTCACCGATCTTCTCGAGCAGCGCGGCTACACCGTGTACGGCGTCAGGCAGGCCGTCTCGGGACCGGTCATCTGCACCCCCGCCGAGGCCTACTCGGGCACGCTCTGGGACCCGCCGGCGCTACTGGCCACGCGCGATCCGGCGCGCGCCCGCGCTCGCCTGAGGCGTCGTGGCTGGGTGACGCTGCGAAATCGCCTCGGCGCACGCTCCGGCGCTGCCTAGCGCACCACGCCGTCCGCGCTAGCCCTCGTCCTTGCGGAAGACGAGTGTCGCCGACGGATAGCGGTTGCCGTTGTTGGCCGCTCCCGCGGCCGAGTAGTACCACCACAGCACCTGCCAGTTGGCTACACCGGCCTGCGAGAGGATCAGCCCGAGACGGTTCAGCGAGTAGGAGTTCATCACCAGGTAGCCGTAGGCGCTGGCGGCGCGCAGGCGACGACGCGGCTGCGCGCGCGCGCTGGCGGCCATGCCCGCGAGCGGCCGCGGCGGGCGCACCGTGAAGTGGATCGCGCCGACGCCGCCGGGCGCGAGCCCGTCGAGGATCGCCGCGAAGATGCGCTCTCCCTCGCGCGTCGGGATGTGCTGGAAGACCCAGGTGGAGATGACCGCGTCGTAGCGTCCCGCGAGCTCGGGCAGCCGTGAGGCGTCGAGCCACTCGACGTTCTTCACGTGCAGCTGCGTGGCGGTCTCATCGGCCTTGCGCAGGACGCCGGGCATGATGTCCAGCCCGTAGACGTGCTCGCAGCGCGACGCCAGCGCGACCGCGGTGCGACCCGTGCCGCAGCCGTAGTCGAGCAGCCGGCGGCCCTCCAGCGTGCAGCCGGTGTAGGACTCGATGGCGCGCGCGAGCCCGTCGGCCTGGCGCCGTCCGCGTGCGAGCAGATCCTCGAGCTCCTCACCCTCGAACTCCTGGCGGCGCCAGACCTTCTTGGGCAGCACGCCGGCGTCGCGCAGGCGCTGTCCGGCGCGCCGAACGACCTGCTGGCAGCTGTCGACGGGGTCTAGGGACATCGATCCGGGGCCTCGCGTGTACCTACGCTGCGGCGAGGCTGCGCTCACGCAGGCCGTCTGCGCTCCAGGCGCGGGCGGCCTCGGCGTACGCCTCCGACAGCGAGGCGAGATGGTGCTCGAGCGTGAAGCGGGCGGCGAGCGCGGCCCTGCCGGCGTCCCCCATGCGCGCCGCGCGCGCGGGGTCCTCGAGGAGCTCATGCAGCGCTCCCGCGAGCGCGTCGACCTCGCCGGCGGGGACGGTGAGGCCCGAGACGCCATGCTCGACCCAGTCCTCGACGCCGCCGGTGGCGCTCGCGACCGCGGGCCGTCCCGCCGCAAAGCCCTCGATCCCGACGATGCCGAACGGCTCGGGCCACAGCGACGGCAGCGCGACCAGCGAGCTGTCGGCGAACTCGCGCGCGAGCGCCTCGGGCTCGAGCCAGCCGCGGAAGCTCACGCGCCGGTCCATGTCGAGGCGACGAACGAGCCGCCGGATGGAGGGCATCGCCCGCCCGTCGCCGCACACCACGAGCTCGGCGTCGAGCGCGCGCATCGCCCGCACCAGCGTCGCGAGGCCCTTGATCGGCACCACGCGCCCGGCGAACAGCACGCGCCGCGCTCCCTCGGGCGCCGTGCGCTGGGCGGCGGGCACGGTGGGGAAGTACGGCACGACACGCCGGCGGGCGACGCCGTTGATCGCGAGGTGGCGGTCGACGGCGCTCGAGTAGGAGATCGCGAGATCCGCCTGGTGCAGCGCCGCCAGCTCGCGCGTCGCGGTGGCGTAGGCGCCGGGCAGCACGTGCACGTTGAAGGTGTGCGCGCAGCGCGTCAGGTTGGGCACGCAGCCGGGGCCGTGCGCGCGCAGGCATTCCTCGCCCGCGCGGAAGTAGTGCACGCCGCTGGTGCACGCGAGGTAGCCGTGCGCGGATATGACAACGGGCGCGCGCTGGCGCAGGAAGCCAACTACCGCGGGATCCCCGAGCTGATTCAGGTGGATCACCGCCGGCTCGCACGCGAGCGCCTCACCGAGCCTCTCCTCGATCGGGGCGCTGCGATCGAACAAGCGCGGGCTGCGCAGCAGCGAGACGCCGCTCGGAGTGATCTCGTCTTCCACACGCGCGACGAGGATCGAGACTCGCACTCCGCGATCGGCGAGAGCGCGCGCGCTGGCTCCCACGTGAGCGGCGACCCCGCCGTCCCTGACCCAGCGCGGCAGCACCATCAAAACTGAGTCAGGAAGCGACATTGGGGCGGGTATCATAGCCGAGCGCCGCTTGCGCTCAGTGGTCTTGCGCCTCGTACGCGGCGATCGCTTTTCGGCCTCGATCGGTGCCCGCTGACCGTGGCGCCCCTACCTTTTTCGGAGATCGTGGCGAGCAGCAGCAGACCGAAAGCGCTACTGCGCAGAGCCCTCGGCGCGGCCGCACGGCGGACGGGACGACCGCAGCTGCTCGGAGCCTTCTACCCGCTCGCGCGCCGCGGCGAGGACGACGCGTTGGCGATGCGGGCAATCCTCGCGGCGGTGCTGCGCGCCGACTCCTGCTACGTCGATGTCGGCGCAAACCGGGGTCAGATCCTCGGCGAGGCGGTCCGACTGGCCGCGCGAGGACACCACGTCGCCTTCGAGCCGATCCCCCAGCTCGCGGCGGCACTCGCCGCCGACTTCGTCGAGGTCGACTGCCGGGCGCTCGCGCTCGGCGCCCAGCCGGGCAGGGCGAGCTTCTGCCACTACACGCGCCTTGACGGCTGGAGCGGCCTGTTGGCCAACCCGGAGATCAGCGACGAGCAGGGCGCGCCGGTAGAGATCGAGGTCGAGGTCTCGACGCTCGACGACCAGCTCACGGGGCTCGACCCGGTGCTCATCAAGATCGACGTCGAGGGCGCAGAGCAGAGCGTGCTGGAGGGCGGGCGGGAGCTGCTCGCGCGCGCACGAGCCGCTGCTCCTGCTTCGAGCACGTCGAGTCGGCCGCGCGGCTTTACGGCGGGAGCTCGCGGGCGCTCTGGGAGCTGCTCGACGGCCTCGGCTACAGGGTCTTCACGGCGACCGGCGTGGGCCCGTCCCGCGCGCGAGCAGTTCGTCCGCGACGCGCGCGCGATCGTCAACTGGCTGGCCACCCCCGAGCGCTGACAGACGCGCTCTCGTCCAGCCCCGGCTCATAGCCCCAGAAGCTGACGAGGTCGCGCCCGATGTAGTCGGAGAAGGCGAGCACCTGCTCGCGGTAGCGCCGGCGTAGCGACTGCATCACCTGCTCCTCGACGGCCGCCGGGGACGCGTACAGCAGCGCGCCGGCGCAGCAGCGCGAGCGCGCGTGCTCGCGCCGCGCGCGGGATCAGCAGCGATGCGCCCGCCCGGGTGGCGCTCGCGAGGGGGCCGCGGCCCTTCTGCACGCCCCGCACGAGCTTGTCGAGCGCGCGTGCGCGCACTTCGACCGACGGGTTCGCCTCGCGCGACGTGATCGGCACGTTCTCGTCGACCTCGAGGAAGCGCAGCACGCGCCGCAGCGTGCCCGCGTTGTCGGCGCGGAAGTCCTCGTAGATGAGCGCGAGCACCTGCTCGCGGGGGAAGGCCTCGTGATAGCGGCGCAGCTGCTCGGCGTAGCGCACGTGATCTGAGTAGCGCAGCACGCCCGTGCCTGCGCGCTCGATCTGCTCGTTGGCGATCGCGCGCGCGAGGTCGCGCTCGCTCTCGACGTGTTCCTGCAGCAGCTGCAGGTGAAGGGAGCGCACGAAGCTCGCCGGCTCCCTGAAGATCGCGATGATCCGTGCCGCTGGAGCCAGTGCGGCGATCGCGGCCGGGGCGGTGCGCGATCGCAGGTAGGACGGCGAGGCCTCGCCGACGCGCTGGCGCGCCCCGGCGGGCGCGAACAGCGCGAGGTACTCCTGCATCGTCGCCGGCTGGCTCGGCTGTGGAGGGCACGAGCGCGCGCAGGTCGCTGGCGAGGAAACGCGGCTCCTTGACCGCTGGCATGAAGATCTGCGGGTGCGGCCCTGAGCATCTCGTACAGCGCCGTCGTGCCGCTCTTGTGGTGTCCGACGATGAAGAAGTCGGGCACGCGCTGGGCTGCCCGTGGTGCACGGGCGCGCTGTCAGTCGAGGCGGTCATAGCGCCACAGCGCTCACGAGGTCGCGCCCGAGGTACTCGCTGAGGGCGCTTACCTGCGGCTTGAACCGACGTCGCAGCTCGAGCATGAAGGCCTCGTCGGCTGCGTCGGGGCGGGCGTGCACGACCCGCCTGCTGCGTGTAGCGCAGCGCGTGGCGGCGCACGGCGCGTGGTGTGATCGCCTTGAGCGTCCGCTGCGCGAGCATGCCCGCGGTTCCCCGACCTACCGATACGGCGTGGACCAGGTCATCGAGCTGCTGCGAGCGGATCCGCACGGAAGGGTTCGCTTCGACGATCTCCATCGGGCTCTGCTGCTCGACCTCGAGCAGGCGCAGCACCTGGCGCACGGCCCCGTGGTTGTCCGCGCGGAAGTCCTCGTATATGAGCACGAGCACATGCTCCTGCCCGAACAGGGTGTGGTAGCGGCGCAGCTGCTCGACGTAGTCGACCAGCGCGGTGTACTGCAGCAGCTGCGGGCGGTGCGAGCGACGCGGGATCTGCCGCCCGGCCCGCCGCTCGCCCTCGAGCTCGATCGCGCGGCGCAGGTCCCTGACGCTCTCGACATGCGTCTGCAGCAGCTGCAGGTGCAGCGAGCGCAGGAAGCTCGCGGGCTCGCGCAGGATCGCCACGATGCGTGCCTGCGGCTGGACCTCGGCGATCGCGGCAGCCGCGGTGGTGGACCACAGGTAGGAGGAGGATGCCTCGCCCGCACGCTGCGCCTCGGAGGCGCCGGCGAACAGGCTCAGGTACTGCGCGAGCGTCTGCGGGAGCTCACCGGCCATCGGCGACCGGAAGCGCGGCCGCATGTCGCTCGCGAAGAACCACGGCTCCTTCGCCTCGGGCATGAAGATCTGCGGGTGGCTGCGCAGCATCTCGTACAGCGCAGTCGTGCCGCTCTTGGCGTGGCCGACGATGAAGAAGTCCGGCACGCGCGCGCCGTCGATGTAGCGCGGTGTGATCCCCTGCGGCGCCCGCAGCCGCTGCTCACCGCTCGGGGCCATAGCCCCACTCGCTCACCAGGTCGCGGCCGAGGTACTCGCTGAGCGCTGCCACCTCGGGCCTGAAGCGCTGGCGCAGCTCCTGCATGAGCGCCTCGTCGGGCGGGTCGGGGGGCGCGTACAGCAGCCGGCTCTTGGCAGAGCGCAGCAGGAGCGGGCGCAGCGGCTTCGGCAGCAGCGGCTTGACGATCGCCTTCGTCGCGCGCGCGAGCGGGTCACGCCCGACGGCCAGCGCGTGGGCCGCGCGCCGCAGGCTGCCCGCGCGCACGCCGACGCTCAGGTTGGCCTCGCGCGCTTTCAGCTCGACGGAGTCGTCGACCTCGAGGAAGCGCAGCACGCGGTGCACGGTGGCGGCGTTGTCACGGCGGAAGTCGTCGTAGACGAGCACGAGCATGTTCTCCGCCGGGAAGACCTCGCCGTAGCGGCGCAGCTGCTCGACGTAGCGCACGTGCTCTGAGTAGCGCAGCGCGCGCGGCCAGTAGGTATGGCGCGGGATGCTGAGCCCGCGGGCGCGCTCGGGCTCGAGCGCGAGCGCGGTGCGCAGGTCGGTCTCGGTCTCGACGTAGGTCTCGACGAACTGCAGGTGCAGCGAGCGCAGCAGGCTCGCGGGCTCGCGCAGGATGGCGATGATGCGTGCCTCCGGGACCAGGCGCGCGATCGCGCCGGCCGCGGTCCGCGACCACAGGTAGAGCACCGACGCCTCACCCGCGCGCTGCGACGGTGAGGCCGGCGCGAACAGCGCGGTGTACTCCGCGAGCGTGCGCGGCGTGCCCGCTGGCCGCGGCGGCGTGCGCTCGTGCAGCTCCTCCGCGAAGAACCAGGGCTCCTTGTTCTCGGGCATGAAGATCTGCGGGTGGCTTCGCAGCATCTGATAGAGCGCCGTGGTACCGCACTTCGGCTGCCCGACGATGAAGAACTCCGGCAGGCGCGCTCCCTTGCTGGCACCCGCCGGCCGCGATGCGAGCGCGCTCGGGCCGCTCGCCTGTGTGCGCTGCTGGTCGACCATGACGCCCCGGACCCCGACCCCGAGCTCAGGGAAGAGCCCCGCCGGTTGCGCTCGCGGCGATCAGCGAGGCCGTGCGGTAGTAGTGGTTGTGCTCCTGCAGTGCCGCTTTCGTATCGAACGCCGTCAGGCGACCTTCGACGATCACCATCACGCGGTCGCACATGTCGAGCGTGGACATGCGGTGCGCGATCGTGAACAGCGTCAGCTCGTGCTTGAGCGCCAGCAGCGACTCCTGGATCAGGGTCTCCGAATGAGGGTCGAGCGCGCTCGTGGGCTCGTCGAGCACGAGCACCTGCGGTCGCGCGGCGAGCGCGCGGGCGAGGCAGATGCGCTGCTGCTGCCCGCCCGAGACGGCGTCTGCGCGGGGCCCCACGATCGTCTCGTAGCCGCGCGCGAAGCCCTCGATGTCCTCGTGGATGCGTGCGAGCTCGGCGGCGCGCCGGACCGCGTCGTCGTCGAGGTCGCGGTAGAAGCGGATGTTGTCTGCGACCGAGGCGTGCAGCAGGCGTGGTTCCTGGGGCACGTAGGCGACGAGCCTGTGCCATTCGCTGCGCGAGAACTCGCGTACGTCGATGCCGTTGAGCAGGTAGCGGCCTTCCTGCGGGTGGCGCAGCTGCAGCAGGATCTGCACGAGCGTGGACTTCCCGGCGCCCGAGGGGCCGACGATGCCGATCGCTTCACCGGCCCCGACGCTGAAGCTGACCTCGCTCAGGACCTGCCTTCCGGGAACGTAGGCGAAGCCGACCTCCTCGAAGCCGAGCGCGCGCACCTGCGAGAGCTCGCGATCGCCGCTGAGGGGTGCGCTCTCGGCGTAGCGCCGTTCGGCCGCGCTGAGGCGATCGATGAACGGCAGCGACTGCTGTAACCCCTGGTAGGCGGCCTGCAGCGTCTGGCCCTGCTGGGAGGCGCGCACGAGCAGCAGCACGATCGCGAGCAGCCTGCCCTGGTGGCTCGTGCCGAGCTCGTACAGCACGGTCAGGCCGAGCACGAGCAGCAGGAAGATCATGCTCTGGTAGGCGTTGGGCACCGCTTTCAGCGAGCATCTGCGTGCGGTAGAAGAGATCGCGACTGCGACGCGCGAACCCGATGCATGCGCGTGTGCTGGGCGTCCATGACGCCGAACACGTGGCTCTCCTCGGCCAGCCGGTTCGCCTCTGCGATCGCGCCCGCGTAGCGCAGCTGGGCGCTCGAGAGTTCCCTCGCGCGGCGGTTGCCGAGATCCGCTGAGCGGGCGCATCAGGAAGAACGCACCGGCGCCGACGACGAACACGATCCCCGCCGCCAGCGGGCTCAGCACCACGGCGATGGCCATCAGGCACGATCGCGATGATCGTCGAGCTGACGAGGCTGGTCGCCTGCAGCGCACCGCCGGTCGCCTGGTTCGCCTGGCTGGTCATGATCTCCTGCAGCGTTCCCTCGCGGTCGCGCGACTGCACGTCCCAGGAGGCGTTCGCTGAAGGCGCGGAACAACCTCGATCGCAGCCGCCAGCTGCACATCGGCGGCGATCTCGCGCGGGCAGCACCGACATCGGCCACTGCAGCGCGAGGCGCAACATCGCCGAGCGCGATCGCGACCCACAGCAGCGTGCCGACCGGCGCCGGATGTGGAACAGCGCGGCCTTCTGGTGCGTTGCCGCTCTTGCCGTGACGATCTCGTGGCGACCTGCGCGACCACCGCGATCAGCAGCGCCTTCGGCGAAGCCCGAGGCGACCGAGAGGCACGCCAGCGAGGCAGACGAGCGGGCGCCTGTCGCCGATCAGCAGCTCGAGCTTCGAGGCCACCGACGAGGCCTTGGCGGGCAGCGCCGACCTGGCGCGGCTTCCATGCTGTCCATCTTCGTGCCCCTCCCCCCGCAGCTCTAGGCGGCCCCGGCCGCTCGGCGGCGCGCGCCGCGAGGCGATGCGCCTTCGTCGCGCGGCCTGCCACCCGGGCCCGGCCAGCCAGTAGCCGGCCACGCCGAGCGCGAACCAGTAGAAGGGGGAAAGCACCTGGCTCTGCGTCACGGGCCCCTCGAAGGACATGAAGAACATCGCGAAGATCGGCGCGAAGACGGCCGCGAGGTAGATCTGCAGCTCGGGGTCGGCGAGCGTGCGGATGCGACGGAAGGCGAGGCCGAGCATCGACAGGATCGCGCCCGCGCCAGATCGAGCACCCCCGGCAGGCCGACTTCCTTCACGATGAAGTTGTAGGTCGTCTCCGCGTTGACGTTGTGCCCTTCGAGCAGTTCGGTCGATTTGCCCGCCGAAGCCGGCGGCCGGTCCCGCCGTCCCGAGCCCGAAGCCGAACGGCGTCGGCGGCGACCTCCTTCGGGATCTGCTTGAGCTCGTTTTCCTTGTAGCTGGCGGAGCTCGAGCCTGCCGCCGTTCAGCAGGCTCGAATAGCGCGCGAACGTGCCTTCACCGAGTGTCGAGACGAAGATCACCCCGAACGGGATCGCGAGCGCCAGCGCCACGAGCAGGTAGCGTAGCGGTCGCCGGGCAGCGCGTCCCCGCCGCTGCCCGTGAGCAGCGGATAGCCCACCACCGCGAGCACTCCGCCGACCAGCTCGATCCGTCCGAGACTGGTCGCGATCGCCGCGATCGCACCCGAACAGGAGCAGCGACAGCAGCCATTTCCGCTTGCGCGTGGTCGCCAGCAGCGCGAGCATCGCCGGCGATCGCGACGATCCCTGCGCCGCCGCCACCGCCGCTTTCGTCGCCGAGCCCCGTCGGACGGACGCGGCCTTCGCCTTCGCTTTTGTAGGTCTTGGCGGCATGGCCTTCGTATTTCTGTCCATACCCCGCTCCCCAGCTCGGCGGCCTGCGACGGGCTCAGACGCGACTGATAGCTGGCGACCGACCCCGTTGGCCAGCGCGATCACTCCGAGCAGCAGGAAGCACCTTGCGCAGCCGCGCCTTCGAACGCACGAGCAGCCACCCGAAGATGAAGAACGGCACGTACTGCAGCTGGTCGCGGAAGCCCGCACCCACCTTCAGGATGTTCAGCGTTTTCGGGTTGAAGGCCTCGAGCAGCACGACCCCCACGAACCGACGGCCCAGCCCGACAGCGGCGGCAACCTGAACGCTCGCGGCTGAGCAGCTGGCGCAGCGCCATCCCCGACGACGATCGCCCCGATGAGCACGTCCTGGAGCGCCGAGCCCAGGCGTGCCGGTCGAGCTGATCAGCTTCAGCGGGCCGTTGATGCAGCCGAGGTAGAAGACGAGCCCGCCTGACGGTGAGCTCCAGCCGCGGGCTGGTCACCAGCGCGGCCAGCGCCAGCAGCCCGACGACGCCCCCCGACCACGAGGGGGTAGTTGGGCTTCGGCATCGCGAGCGCGATCGCCCAGCGCGAGGCCGACCGCCAGCGAGACCGGCGAGCGCCACCGCCGGCCCCGTCGTTCATGCGCCGGCCCAGCACGGCCGGATGCCAGCTCGGCCGGCGCCCGCCGCGGCAGGCGCAGCTCGCGGCGGCTCATCGCCCGATCAGGCGCGCCCAGCCGCCGCGCTCGCTCGCCCTGCGGCGACATTCCATAGCGTCTGCATGTCCGTGGCGCGATCGCCGTTGGCGACGACGCCGAGGATCGGCGCGCTGGGGGTGTGCGCCAGAGCAGCTGGCGCAGCCTGCCGGCAGAGCGTTCGTGCGTGTGCCCGAGCGCGGGCCACGATGCACGATCGCGTCGACCGCCGCGAGCAGCGGCATCGCGTCGCTGAATTCGAGCGGCGAGGGCGCGTCGATCAGCACGTGGTCGTATTCCTGCGCCGAGCGCAGCGCAGCAGCTCGGCCATCTGCGGGGCCGCGAGCAGCGCGGGCGGGTTCAGATCCGCGGCCGCGCGGCCCGGGGAGCGCGACCACGCGCCGGCTCGCCGCGAGGCGACGCGGTGGTGCCGTCGCCGCCGCCGCGCGGCTGCGCCGCCAGTTGCGCAGCTGGGCGCGGGCACCGCCTGCAGGGCTTCCTCCGAGCGTGAGCGCGCCGGCGAGCACGTCGGGCAGCCCGGCTGTGCCCGGACAGGCCCGAGCAGGCGCGCCTGCGCCGGACGGCGAAAGTCGGCCTCGACGCATCGCCGCGCGCTCGCCCGCTTCGCGCTGGACGAGCGCGAGGTCGGCGACGATCGGTCGAGCGCCCATCGCCGGCCGTCGGCGCTGACGAACAGCAGGCACCGCGATCGTAGCGGGGCGCGCGTCCCCCGACGGAGCGGGCACGGTGCGCGCTCGACGACCCGTTCGTTTTGGCGCCCCGTCGGCAGCAGCAGCGTCGTCTGCAGCAGCCGCAGCGGCTCGAGCAGCAAGCGCGAGGGCGCGGGTAGCCGCCGCGGTTGACGATCGGGCGGCGCACCGTGCGGCAGCACGGCGAGCAGCGGCGCGTGGAACATCGCCTTCGATGTCTGCGAGCGTGCGCAGGCGCCTGTCCAGGCGCCCCAGCAGGAAGGCGGCGATCGCGGCGAGCACGCAGCCCGATCACGAACCCGAACTCGGCGTTCTTTTTCGGCACCGGCCCGAGCAGCAGGGCCCTCGCCGGGGCCGGGCCGGCGTTGAGCTGCTCGACGCCTTTGATCTGGGCGCCCAGCGCCTTCGAGCTGGTTGATTTGGCTGCTGCAGCTGCGCCTCGCGGATCACGTTGCCCTGGGTGTGGCCGTGTGGCCACTTTCGCCCTTGGTGGCGACCACCGGGATCGTGGGCTTCGATCCGCTGCAGCTGGCGGTTGGCGATCATCAGCGCGTTCGAGATCCCGCGTTCGTACTGCAGTGTGCTGACGGCTGATGTACGCCGCGGCGACCGTGTTCGCCAGCAGCGCGAGCCGCCCGCGGCGTGCGGGCTTCGGCGGTGACGGTGACGAACTGGCTTTTTTCGGCCGCCTTCGCTTTCACCTTCCCTTTCGCGGCGACCTTGGCGATGTGGTTGTGTTCCTTCTTGAGCTCGCGTTTGACCAGTTCGACGACGACCGAGTTGATGATCCGCGGCTGCGTCTGCGCGGCGGTCACCGTTGGCCTTGCCCGGCGGCTTTTTCGGTGCCCGCGGATTCTTCGCTGCCGCCGCTCAAATACAGTGGGTTTCCGACCTGGTAGGTGGAGGCCTTGCGCTTGTAGTAGAGATAGGTGGCGCCGGCGACGATGATGCCGACCAGGAGAATCAAGCCACTTGCGCCTCCAGATCGGGGCAAGAATCGCTGTGGCGCTGGGCGTTTCGTTCATCGCTGAGCGTCCATCCTTGGCCGGCCAGAGCCATCGTACGGACCGGCGTAACCGATCGCTATAGGGTAGCGCCGCGCCCGCCGCCGGACGCAACCCTGCGTGCGGGACAAGCGCCGCCCTGCGGGGCCCAGCGGGGCATCTTCCGCGGCCCCGCGAACGCCGGCCGTCAGGCGCCCGCCAGGCGCTCGTAGAGCTCGTGGTGAGCGAGCACCGTGCTCTCCCAGCTGAAGCGCGACGCCGAGCGCCGTGCGGCTTCCCCGAGGCGCTTCCTGAGCGCGGGGTCAGCCCCGAGCTCGTCGCAGCCTCGCCGCGATCTCGCCGCCGTCGCGGCGATCGATGAAGAAGCCGTTGTGACGCCCTCCTCGATCAGCTCGCTGATCCCGTTGACGGCGGTGGCGAGCAGCGGCAGCCCGCTGGCGGCGGCCTCGAAGGTGACCAGCGAGAAGGTCTCGTAGCTCGTCGGCAGCAGAAACGCGTCGGCCGCCGAGTACACGGTCTCCACGTCGCCGCGCACGCCGACGAGTGCACCCGGCCTCGCACGCCGAGCGAGCGCGCGCGAGCTCGCGGTAGCTGGGCTCGTCGCCGTCGCCCGGCGACGAGCGAGCGTCCCATGCGGGCGCGCTCTGCGAGCGCCTCGATCGCCGCGCGCAGCCCCTTGCGCTCCCACTCGCAGCCGACGAACAGCGCCATCAGCCGCGCGTCGGCGATCGCCGAGCCGCTCGCGCAGCCGCTTGCCTTGCTCGCTCCTGCGCCCGGGGCGAAGCGCTCCGGTGTCGACGCCGTTGTGGATCGTGATCACCTGCGCCGGTCAGCTCGCGGATAGTGCTCACGCACCTCGCGCGCGACGCCCTCCGAGACGCAGACGAAGATCGCGCCCGCGATTGAAGTCGAAGCAGAGCCGCTCGGCGAGACGCTTCACGACGCGCACGAGCGCGATGTTGAACGCGAACACCGCCGAGGATCGGCTCGGGTTCGCGGGCCCGACCTGGTGGCAGTAGTGGACGGAGACGACGTCGACGCGAGCTAAGCACGATCCCCCCGTGGCCTGCACGATCCCGCGCGCGCCATCGGCCGAGCATCAGCGAGGCGACGAGCAGGAACCAGGGGTAGGCGATCAGGAACGGTCGTGCCGGGCGCGCGCACGCGGTGAAAGCGCGCCACCGAGCCCGGCGCGCAGCTCGCACGTGCGCGCGATCACGGTCACCTCGTGCCCGCGGGAGTGCAGGCCCAGGATCAGCTCCGACAGGACCCGCTCCATCCCGCCGATCGCGCCGATGTCGTGCGCGATGATCGTCACCTCGCAGGGCGCCGGCGGGCGACCGTGCTCCCCCGCCTGCGGGGCTCTGCGCGCTCAGCGCGCGACCGTCGCCTTCGCCCGCTCGCGCTCGGCGAGCAGCTCGCGAGCCATCTCTCCCATGCGCCGGCACATCACGTCGGTCGTGAACTCGCGCATGAAGCGCTCCCGCCCGGCGAGCGCGATCTGGCGCCGCCGCTCCGCGGAGCCGAGCGCCTCCTCGATCGCGTCCGCCAGCGCGGCGGGCTCGCCCGAGCGCGCGAGCATCCCGCTCACGCCGGGCTCGAGGATCTCGCGCGGACCCCCGGCATCGACCGCGACCACGGCTACGCCCCGTGCCATGCCCTCCAGCAGCACCATCCCGAACGGCTCCGGCTGTGAGGCGTTGACGAGCACGTCCAGCTGTTCGATGTAGGGACCCGCGTCGGGTACCTGACCGGTCATCGTCACGATCTCGCCCAGGCCGAGCTCGCTGACGAGCGCCGGCAGCGAGCGCGCATAGTTGGGTGCGAGCTCGAACGAGTCGCCGCCGACGAGCACCAGCGTGGAAGTCGTGGCCCCGCTCGCGCAGGATGGCGGCCGCACGCAGCACGCGGTCCTGGCCCTTCCATGGCTGCAGGCGACCGATGAGCCCGATCACGGGTACTCCCGGCGGCAGCTCGAGCGGCGCGTGTCCGACGCTGGGCGCGGGCACGTGTGCGCCTGCGTGCACGACGCGGGTGGGACGCGGCGGGCGGATGCGCGCCTGCGCGGCGGCCGCGGCGTGCGAGGAGCAGCCGATCACGCGCGTCGGCAGCGCCGAGGCGCAGCTGTCGAGCCAGTTCGGCAGCGGCACCGCGTGCTGCCACCAGAAGACGCGGTCGCCCATCCCCGCGAGCACCGCCGCGGGGGCGCCGTAGAGCTGCGTCTTCGCGGTCCAGTTGAGGATCAGGTCGGGCTGCGAACGGCGGATGACCCCGAATAGGCGCGCGATCGTCGCGATGAACCTCTGACCCTCGCGCAGCCTTCCCGCTGCGAGCACCTCGGAGGCGACGCCCTGCGCGCGCAGTTCGGCCGGCCACGGCCCCTCCTCGAAGAAGACCGTCTGCATCTCGTAGCCGTTCTCGCGCGAGCCGTCGACGCAGCCTTGGAAGATTTCCTCGGCCCCGCCATAGCGTCTGGCCCACGGCAGGGTGCAGAGGATGCGTACCGGTCGCTCCGTCATGTGCCCACCGCGCGCTGAGGGTAGCCGATGCGTGCACCGCGGCCCGCCGATCCGCCAACCCGAAGCGCCGCCTTCTGCGCGAATCGCGCACGGACGCGAGCCACTTGAGCGCGGGGCGTGTTGATAGCGTCCGCGCGCGGAGGCCCTCGTGAGCGCAGCGAAAGCAAAACGCTGGCTCGCCCGGCGCGCCACGGCAGCGGGCCGCTCCGCCGGCAAGCGCGGCGCTGACGGCGGCGTCGACGAACCGCGTGCGGCACCGGCGTGTCCAGACGGATGGCGGACCGGGCCGCCCGACTTTGTGGGAGTGGGTGTGCAGCGCGCGGGGACGAGCCGCTGGTTCTCGCTGATCGCAGCGCACCCCGAGATCGCGAGCGCCAGCTCGATGAAGGAGCTGCACTACTTCGATCGCTTCCACTCGGGCGGCTGCGGGCCGGCGGAGCTCGCGGCCTACGAGCGCTACTTTCCGCGCCCGCATGGCCAAAAGGCGGGCGAGTGGACGCCGCTGTACGCCAGTGCCCCCTGGATCCCGCCGCTGCTCGCCGCCGCGGCGCCGCACGCGCACCTGCTGATCCTCGTGCGCGACCCGGTCGAGCGCTGGCGCTCGGGGATGGCGCTCGACGCCGCCGTCGCCGCCAGGCGCGGCGCTCCTCTGAGTCGCTACGCGCCCCTGGAGGCTTTCGTTCGCGGGCTCTACCACGCCCAGCTGTCCGTCCTGCTCAAGCACTTCGAGCGCTCGCAGGTCCTGCTCCTGCAGTACGAGCGCTGCAACGCCGCCCCGGCGGCTGAGCTCGAGCGCACCTACGCCTTCCTCGGCCTCTCCGACACGCGCTTTCGTCCCGACCTCGAGGCCCATCCCCGCCAGCAGCCGCACAAGCCGCAGCTGGACGAGCGAGCGCGCGCGGCCTACGTCGAGGCCTACCGCGCGGACGTGCTGGCGCTCGCGGAGGGCTTTCCCGAGCTTGACCTCGGCGCTGTGGCCCAACTTCGCCGGCCTGGTCTGAGCGCCGCTCAGGGCTTCGTCGCGACGAGTGCGACGCTCAGCCTGGGGTAGCGCAGCAGCGCGCTCACAGGGGCGTCGAGGACGACGAGCCAGCGCAGCGGCGCCAGCGCGAGCCATGCGAGAGGACGCCCGAAGCGCAGGCTCAGGCGCCTCATGAGGTTGGTCAGGCGCTGGGAGATCACGCCGCTGATGAATTCCTCGCCGCCTACCTCGAGGCCCGCGTCACGTGCGATCTGCGCAAGGCGCGCGGGCGAGTAGCCGTAGCGCACGTGCGAGCCGTCCTCCACGGGGCTCGGGCTGGGATCCTCGGTGTACAGCGGGCGGTGGCCGTCGAAGGGCGTGCTCAGCAGGAGTCGCCCGCCCGGCCGCAGCAGCGAGGCGAGCGCGCGCAACAGCCCCTCGTCGTCGCGGACGTGCTCGATCGTCTCGAGGCAGACGATCTGGTCGAAGCTCCCGAGCTCCGCTGAGTGTGCGTCGAGCTCGCGCAGGTCGATCACGCGAAACTGCACCTGCTCGAGGCCGAGCGCGCGGGCGCGGTGGCGGGCAGCGCTCAGCTCGCTCTCGGAGAAGGACGCGCCGAGGACCTCGTTGCCGCACTCCGCGGCGTAGATGCTGAAGGCGCCGTTTCCGGCGCCGGCGTCGAACGTTCGCAGCGGGCCGCGGCCGAGATGCGCACGCAGCCAGCGCCAGCGGTCGAACACGCAGGGGTCGCCGGTGAAGAGCAGGGCGCGCCAGCCGAGCAGCCTCAGCACGAGGTCGAGCATCGTGCGCAGGCTAGCCTCCCGCGCACGATGCAGCCGCCCCCCTCGCCCGTCGTGCTCGCCCACGACTACCTGCTCGTGATGCGCGGCGCCGAGCGTACCTTCGCGGCGATGTGCGACATCTATCCCGGCGCGCCGATCCTGACGCTGCTGTTCGACCGCGCCGTCGGCGAGCGCTTCGCGGGGCACCCCGTGACCGTCTCCCCGTTGGGGCGCCTCGGCGTCGGGCAGGCGGGCTTCAGGCGTCTGCTGCCTCTGTATCCGCTGGCTGCACGCATGATGCGCCCGCCCGCGTGCGAGGTGCTGCTGAGCAGCAGCAGCGCATTCGCGAACGCGATCCCGGCGCCGCCGGGGGCGGTGCACGTGTGTTACTGCCACAACACGTTCCGCTACGCCTGGCACGAGCAGGAGCGAGCGCTCGCCGAGGCGCCAGCGGCTATGCGCGGGGCGGTACGCGCGCTCCTCGCTTGGATGCGACGGGCGGATCTTGCGGCGGCACGGCGCGTCGACGTGTACATCGCGAACTCGCGGCTCACGCAGGAGCGGATCGCGCGCTACTACCGTCGGCAGGCGCAGATCATCCACCCGCCCGTGCAGATCGAGCGCTTCGCGCCGGGCGAGCCCGGTGAGCGCCTGCTGATCGTCTCAGAGCTCGTGCGCCACAAGCGCGTCCAGATCGCGCTCGAGGGCGCGCGCCGCGCACGTGCCCCGATCGATGTCGTCGGCTCCGGGCCAGACGCGGCGGCGCTCGCTACCGCCTACCCGGAGGCGCGCTTCCTGGGTCGCATCGACGACGGCGCGCTGGCCAATCTCTATGCCTCAGCGCGAGCCGTGCTCGTGCCGAGCACGGAGGAGTTCGGCATCGTCGCGGTCGAGGCGCAGGCCTCGGGGCGCCCTGTCATCGCCGTTGACGCGGGCGGCGCTCGCGAGACGGTCATCGACGGGCGCACGGGCCGCCTGGTCGCACGCGAGGACCCGGCGGCCTTCGCGCGCGCGATCGGAGAGCTCGACGCGCTCGAGTTCAAGCCCGAGGAGGCGCTCGCCAGCGCGCGGCGGTTCTCGGCCGCGGCGTTCAAGGAGTCGATCGCGGCCGCCGTGCGGGCGGCGCGCGAGCGTCTGTAAACCGGCGGACGGGTAGAGCGCGGCTTCCTCGGGCCCGGGGAGCGCGGTCGGAGGCGGCCAGGGGCCGTTTGCCGACGCTGAAGATGGGCACTCAAGTCGGGCGCGCGCGCTGCCGATCTCACCGGAGCGAGGACCGCGATCGAGCCTCTCAGCTGATCTGAATGCCACCCCTTCTGCTCCTAGTCCCCACGCTTTGGTTGCTGGCCGCCAGCTTCGTGGTGCTGCTCTGCCGCGGCGCGGCGCGCGCAGACGAACAGATGCTCGCCATGCACGGCCGGGAACGGGCGGCGGCTGCGGGTGCACGGATTACCCGGCACGCCGGCCGCGACGGCGCTGGCAGGAGCGCCAGCCCGGACGGGGTGCTCGCTCACCGCGCGCAGGCACGTGCGCAGCTCGGAGCGCGTCTGCGAGCCGGTGCTTCCAGGGCACGCGGAGCCCGCTGCGCGGCGGAACGCTGACTCCAGCCTTAGAGCTCGAGCTCGCCGGCCGGGTGTGCGTGGCGCGCCAGAGCGGATTTCAACTAAGAGACTTGGTCGCCCGCATGGCGATGCCGGACCCGAGCCTGCCGGCGTTCAGGTCAGCGTCGCCGATGTACAGCTTCCAGCACAGCCGCCTCAGTGGCCTGAGGCCGGGCACCCGTCCCGCGAGGCTCTCCGAGAGCCACAGCACCGGCTGGATCAGCGGCGCGATCAGCCCGAAATAGGAGATCTCCCGGACCTCGAAGCCGGCGGAGCGAAGCGTCAGTGAAAGCGCGCGGGTCGAGAAGTGAACGTGCCGACTCGAACCCGCGGAGTAGTTGCCGAAGCGCTCACCCTCGTAGCGCTCGCGATACTTCTCGCGGCCCTTCACGCGCCTGTAGACGAAGCGGTGAATCCGTGGGAAGCGATGCTTCACATTCTCCGGGTCGACGGCCGAGAACAAGCCTTTGTGAGGAGTCGTGAGGACGAGGGCACCGTCGTCGGCGAGCACTCGGTGTACCTCTTTCAGCACCGACAGCCGCAGCTGTGGCGACATGTGCTCGAGGACGTCGCAACAGCTCACGGCTGATAGCTGGCCGTCACCGAAGGGAAGCGCGAGCCGGCCCTCGGAGATCGTGAAGAAGTTGACACTGCCGCCGTGAGCGTCCTTCAGCTGCGCGATGAGCCCTGCGTCGATGTCACACGCGTGGACCGTCAATCCGAGCTCGTCGGCGACTGCGATCGCGAACTCTGCCCGGCCGCAGCCGTAGTCGAGCAGCTCGTCCACCTCGCCGCGGCGGAGCAGCTCGAGCGTGACCCGGCTGCGACCGTGCGCGAACACACTGGTGCGACTCGAATGGTGGTCTGCGATTGCGATATTCGGGAGTTTAGGCGACGCCCGACCGTCGATGTCAGATCGAAAACTGCCATCGCGGTACTTGACTGTCGGGGTTTCGATGGCGACGTCCGGCGTCAGCTCAATCGACGCCGCAGGAGCGCATCGGGCGATGCAATAAGATCGCTGGCGCGCGATGCCACAGCCCTCGCTGCACATTGCCTGGCTGGGGGCCGGCCCGCGCTCGAAAGAGACCGGGGGCGTCCCGGGCGTGGCGACGGACCTCCTCTACGGGCTCACCGAGCTCGGTCACCGCGTGGACTGCATGTTCACCGGCCGGGAGCACGAGCTTCCCGAGCGGCTGGTTGGCCGCGAGAACCTGACGTTCGTCTGGAGTGGAACGAGCTGGCGCTGGGGCGGCTGGTACAACCGCACGCGGGTCGGGCCCTTCGTGACGGGCCTGCTGGCGCGGGGGGTCGCCTCGCTGCGCCTTCGCCGCGAGGTGGCACGACGCCACCGCGAAGACCCCTACGACGTCGTCTACCAGTTCAACAACATCGAGACGCTGTCGCTGCCCGCGAGCGTGAGGCGATCGGTTCCGCTGGTGATCCACCCGGAGGTCCATATGCGTGGCGAGCTTCGCTACCTGATCAAGGAGCGAAAGCTCGCGCTGCGCAGTCAGCCGGCGTATGAGTTCGTGGTCGCAGTGCTCGTGACATGGGCGCGCTCGCTGGTGCAGCACGCGCTGATCCGGCGCGCGCAGCTGCTCGTGTGCATCAGCAGCGTCTTCCGCGACCACATGGTGCGCGACTACGGCGTGCGCCCGGAGCGGACCGTGGTGGTGCCCAACCCCGTGCGGCTGAGCCGGTTCGAGGATCTGGACCTCGATCGCGGCCTGCAGTCGCCCGCCGGCGATCCTCGTGCTGAGCCGCGTGGCCGTGCGCAAGGGCGTTGAGGAGGTGATCGAGGTCGCACGGCTGCTGCACGAGCGCGGCCCGGAGGTGCGCATCCGCGTGATCGGGCGCGCGAGCCTGTGGTCGAACTACATACCGCTGCTCGCCGCGCTCCCGGAGAACGCCGAATTCGTGGGCGCGCTGCCGCCCGGCGAGGTGCCGGGCGAGCTTGCGCGCAGCGACCTGCTGCTGCAGGCGAGCTGGTACGAGCCATTCGGCCTGACTGTCGCCGAGGCGCTCGCGGCGGGTGTGCCGGTGGTGGCCACGAGCGAGGTGGGAGCGATCGAGGGCGTGGATGCCACCGTCGGGCCTGTGACAGCCCCGGGCGATGTCGAGGGTATGTTCGCGGCGGTCGGGAAGACGCTCGAGCGGCTCGAGGCGTCTCCGTCTCAGGTGCGCCGCACGGCGCACGCCGAGGCCGAGCGGCTGTTCGCACGCGAGCTCGTGTGCGAGCGCATCTCTGCTGAGCTGCGGGCGCTGGTCGCCGCGTACCGGCCCGGCTGAAAGACCGCGCGTCGGCCGGAGCTCTACAGGCCGCGGCGACCGAGCACGTGCGGCACGGTGCGCAGCAGGATCTTCACGTCGCTCCAGAGCGACCAGTTGGCGACGTACAGGTAGTCGATCGCCACCATCTCGCGCAGCGGCACGCGCGCCGGGCCGAGGATCTGCCAGGGCCCGGTCATACCGGGCATCAGCTCAAGACGCCGGCGGTGCCAGCCCTCGACGCGGCGGTCCTCGTCGACCACCAGCGGGCGTGGCCCGACGAGGCTCATCTCGCCCCGAACGATGTTCCACAGCTGCGGCAGCTCGTCCAGCGCGCTGCGCCGCAGCATGCGCCCGACGCGCGTGATGCGCGGGTCCTCCGCGATCTTGAACAGCCCCTCCTTGGCCTCGTTGCGCCCGCGCAGCGCCTCCTTCATCTCCTCCGCGTCCGTCGCACCATCGTGCGGAACTTGAGCATGTAGAAGCGCCGACCGTGGCGGCCGACGCGCAGCTGGCGGAAGAACACCGGGCCGCGGCTGTCGAGCTTGATCGCGATCGCGATCACGAGCAGCAGCGGCGAGATCGCGACGCAGCCCGACCGAGCGCCCCGCACATGTCGAAGATGCGTTTGAAGCGGCGCCGAGGAGCGCGTGAGGTCGAAGCGCCTCACGCCCATCACGGTGACCCCGTGCAGGTCGTCGAACTCGACCGAGGAGCCGACCACCTCGAGCAGGCGCGGCAGCAGGCTCACGCGCACGCCGACCGCCTTCAGCGTGCGTACGAGGTTCAGCATCTCGCCGCGCGTCCGCGCTGCGCGGGGCGATGATCGCGCGGTGCACGTCGAGCGTCTGCGCGAGGTCGCGGATCTCGGCCAGACGCGCTTCCGAGAAGCTGTCCGAGGACCACGGCGCGACCTTGTCGAGGTCGAGGTGCGCGACGACCGTCGGCCTTCACGCCGCCGTGGTCGGTGAGCTTCGCGCGGATCGTCTCGGCGGACAGGTCATCGCCGATGAACAGGCAGCGCTCGATCGGCGAGATCGCCAGAGCGATGGCACGCGCTAGCGCGCGCGTGACCACGAGCAGGGCACGCCAGCGCGAGCCACAGGAACAGCGCCTCGCTGACGGCTCGAGCTGTCCCGTGCACGAACAGCCCGCCCGCCAGCCAGGCCACGAGCGCACACAGCGTCGCGAGCTGGAAGAGCTGCGGCGCCTCGTCGAGCGTCGTCTTGCGCAGCAGCGCTTCGTCGCGGTCGTAGAGCCCGGTCATCTTCGCGCACACCACGATGATCGGGAGCGCCGCGAGGCCGTACCACGTGAGCGCCACCGAGCGGCGCGAGAGCTCGACGGTAAGCACGAACGCGCCCGCCACGGCGAGCACGTCGGCGATGAGCAGGACGCGCCTGAAGAGCGCGTCCCGACGCATACATGCAGAGGGCCCGCGCGCCTCGCGCAGGCCCTGGATAAGTCCTGTCCGGCGGTAGCGAGCGGCCGTGCTGCCGCTGCGCGGGACCGCCACGCTTGTGTTCAAGGAGAAGGCCTTCTCGGTCCCGCTCCCCGCCTCGACACTCATCCCGATCCCCGCCTCCTTGCTCGCCGCCCAGGGATCAACTATCTCCCCTGGCGTCCCCAACAAATGTCGAGATTCCGTGAATCCCGCCCTCTCGCGCGCATCATAATCGTCGGCGTCGGTCAGCGCAAGCGTGCCGCCTAACCGGTCACCGCGCTCGCAGCCGCTTCACCGCTGTCCCCTACCCCGGAACCGGCTCGATCATGCACGCCCGCTGCTAATCGAGGCGGCGATCGCGCGATCGCTACGCGCCGCGCTAGCCGGGCGGCTGGGAGGGCTCGTAGGCGGCCGTGGCGACCGCCACGCCGTCCTCGACGAGGCCCGGTCCGTCGGCGACCACCTGCAGAGGCTCCGGCGGCTGACTCTCCCACGGGCGCTTCAGCACGAGCCAAGCCGCGCCCGCCGCGAGCAGCACCCCGCACAGCGTCCAGCCGAGAGCTTCCGTTTCAAGCCCCACGTACTTCAGCCCGGAGGCGAAGATCACGAACGTGATCACCGGGCGGATATAGCGGTCGGGAGCGCTGGAGGAGAACAGCGAGCCGATCAGCACCGCGGGCACGCTGCCGATCACAAGCGACGCCGTAACGCCGAACTGGACGTGGCCGAAGGCGATCGCGCCGAGCGCCGCCGCGAGCGTGAGCGGCACGGCCTGTGTGAGGTCCGTGCCTACTAGCTGCTTGGCGCCGATGGTCGGGTAGAGGAACAGCAGCAGGATGATCATCAGCGAGCCCGCGCCGACAGAGGTCATGCCCACGATGACGCCGCCGATCATCCCGATCGCGACGGTGCGCGCCGGATGCACCACGATCTCGTGCACGAGGCCGCTGCGGCTCCCGCCCCCGCGGCGGTCGAGCACGTAGCGCAGCACCATCGCCGCGGCGCCCAGAAGCAGAGCCGCCCCGAGGATGGTCTCGATGTTCGTCTGGGCTTCCTTCGCGTTGCCGACCACGTGCAACAAATACGCACCGAGGAACGCCATCGGGACCGAGCCCAGCACCATCCAGCCGACGAGCCGCTTGTTCACTGTGCCTTTGCGCAGGTGCACGGTCGCGCCTACCGGCCGCATCAGCACCGCCGCCACGAGGTCGCTCGATATCGCCGTCGAGGGCTTCACGCTGAACAGCAGGATCAGCATCGGCGTCATCAGCGCGCCGCCACCCGCACCGGTCATGCCCACGAGGACTCCCACGATCGCGCTGCCCAGGACTATGTATGGATCGACGTGCATGTCTCCGTTGGTCTTCCCGTCTGGCTCCTCATCCCGTGGCCCGCCGCCATCCCGGGCCAGGTGGCCCCGTTTCCGGCGCGCATCGTAGCAGGTTGCTCACCTTATGGATAGGGATAACCGGATCAGGCGCCAATCACGCGGTCACAAAAAAGGCCGGGCGCCCCATCCGCGGAGCGCCCGGCCCATGATGCTCGCCAGCGTCAGCCGGTCCTGCGGCTGGCGCTAGAACCCTCCTTGGCTACTAGAACCCGATTTTTTCTGCGCCGTGGCGCGCCAGCGTCAGAACGTTCAGTTCCGGGGAGCTGTTGATCGGGTCGCTCAGGTAATCTTCACCGAGGACGGCTTCCTGCCCGCCTTCGGGAGCCGTGCTGAGCTCGTATTTGATGTAGTCCTTCACCGACTGGACCTCTGCTTCGGTCGGTTCGGCTTCTTCGGTCTCACCCGTTCCCGCGAGCGCGCCAGTACTCGCGCCTTTGTAGTGGGTTAGGGCGAGGTCGTAGGTAAGGCTGCACACGTCGTAGTTTTTCTGTGTGATGGCCCCAGTCACTTCGTTCCACAATTCTTCGGTGCTTGGCGGCGGGAACGTTTTTTTGCCGCTCGTGCCGTTCGTGTACACCGTTTCTTCGCAGTTCGAGTTGCCTTTTGCGCCGGTCTCGCCGTTGCTCGACGGGTTGGTGTAAACGTTTTTGCTGCTTTCCACCGTGGCCCAGAAGAAGCTCGTGCCCGGACCACCGGTCCCGCCTTCACTCGCCGGCACGAACGCTTTGTTGGCGCGCGCGTCTGCGACGTTGGCGTAGCCGATCGTCCCTTCGGTTTCAGCGACCTTTTTCACCACGCCGCCACCGCCGTTGCCTTTCAGCACCGGGTCGGTCGATTCTTTCGGCCAAGTCGTGTTGGCGGCTTTTTCACCATTCTGCGACCATTTTTCGCCGTTTTCGTAGACTGCTTTGCCTTTGTTGACGACCCCGAGGTACTTCTTGAACGCTCCGGTCGTACCCGAGCCGTCTTCGCGGACGACGCGCGTGATCACTGCTTTCTTGCAGTTTTTGGCTTCCGTACCGGCGAATTTCGCTTTGTTGAGCACCTGCGTCCATTTGACGTCCTTGCCTTCGAAGATCTTCTCGAGGGTGGAGTCCTTCAGGGCAATGACGCCCGTGCTCGGGCCGCCTTCGACCGTGCAGCTTTTCGGCAGGTGCATCACGACCGAGATCGCGATCTGCGCGACGGGGATGGTCAGGACTTTCGCGCCGACGGTGTGCGACAGGATTTCTTTCTCCTGTGCTTCGTTCGGGGCGATCTCCGTGCCAACGTACGCGTTGTCCGCGGCGAACCAGAGTTCCTGTGCGCCCGGTTTTTTCTGTTCAACGCCCCACGATTCCAGGCCCGCTCCACTGCCGGTCGATTCGTAGGTCACTTTCGGTGTGGCTTTACTGCCCTGTTCGCCGCTGCACGCGAGCGGGTTTTTGGACGTGTTGAAGTCCAGGTTCCAGATGTTTTTCTGGAGGAGCTTCTGCGCCGAGGAGCCTTTGCCCCTGATCGCGCTTCCACCGCACTGTTCAGCCGCAGCACTCGCTGCTGTCGGCAGTACGGCCGCGGCCGCACAGGCCCCGGTGATGATGCACGTGGGGATGATCCCGCGCGCAGAGAGAAACTTCATTATTCGACTACCTCCTGATAGCAGGTTCCGTTGCTTGCCAAACAGGGAGCGTCCGCCCCCGCACTCGCAGGCTGCCACAGTGACACTCCGCGAAGGTTACAATCCTGGTTTCACAGCGTTCACGCAGCGTTGACACAGTTTCAACATGCTTTTCACGCTAGTGCTTCTTGGCCTTTGGCTTGACGAGCTTCAGCGTGACCGTGGCGATCGTCGTGTGGTTGACCCCGCTCGCGTCGACGCCGACGATCGTTGCATGCGCGGCGAGGGTGTGGTCCCTTGCCAACAGCGCACGGGCACTGGATGAGAGATGCAGCGTCACTGACTGGACGTGACCACCGGCCGAGCTGAAGGACCCGCTCGCGAGGGTGAGGATCGTCTTATGCTTGCTCTTCCCGGCCGCGACCGCCTTCACCGTGCGCAGCGTCACCGTGCCTTTGCAGCTGCTCTGACCCGAGCAGTCGACCTTGATCGTCAGTGCGCCCGACTTGCTGACCGTGATTGCGGTCCCGGCGACGCTCGCCTGGTAGGAGAGGACTTCGTTTTTGGGTTCGATTTTCGGTTCGATTTTCGGTTCGATTTTTGGTTCGATTTTCGGTTCGAGTTTTGGTTCGAGTTTCGGTTCTTCCTTCTTCGCCTTGACGATGAAGGTGTGTTCCACGCTGGCCTTCTTGCCGAGCGCGTCTTCGACGGTGAGCGTCGCAGTGTAGGTTTTCGCAGTGGTGTAGGTGTGGGTCGTGGTTGGCGAGGCGCTTGGACCGCTGGTCGTGCCGTCACCGAAGGCCCAGGTGTATTTCAGCGGCTGGCCTTTGCTGCCGTTGGGGTCACTCGATTTGCTTTCGAAGCTGACCGCTTCAGCGGCGTGCGGTTCGCCGGGGGTGAACGTGAATTCGACGTGCGGCGGCGCGGGCGTGATCTTCAGGGAGTGCTTGAGCTTCAGCGTGATCGTCGGGCTCGTGAGCGCTTCGCCCGCGAACTCGGCCTGGAGCGAATTCGCGAGGTCGTCGACGTAGACGGTCTCGGTCACTTCGTAGGAGCCTTCGGTCGTGAACTTGTGGCGCACGCTCGGATCGCGGTAGGACTGCGGGGGCAACGCACCCCCGCGCAGTTCCCCAGCGCCTTGGGTGACTTCTTCGACGAACTTTTCATGCGCGGCGGTTTCGCCTTGGAAGGTCCACTTGACCTTCGTCGCGTCGGCCTGCTTGAGGCTCGAGGTGAACTTGATTTCGTTGCCGGCCTTTTCTTCCTGGACTCCCTTGATGCCGTTGACTTCGTCTTCGACACCTTCGCCTTCGGCTTCGGTGCAGCTCGTGCCGCCGGGGCCGAACTCGATCACCGCGGCGCCCGAGACCCCGCCTTCGAGCGGTTCGAAGGTCACTGTTTCGATGATTTCGAATTCTTCGCTGCCGATCGGGTTTTCGATTTCTTCTTCGGTTATTACTTCTTCTTCCTGGCGCAGGAACTGCGGCGCCAGCACGAACACGTCGCCGCCCTTGCCCGCCGCCACCTGCGCTCCGAGCCCGTAGGTAGTCGGCTGCACCACGCACTGGTTGTTCTTCGCACTGCCACCTTTTGAGAACGCGCCGCCGGTCCAGCCGATCGGTTCGCCATCCGCGGAGGACAGCGCGAGCACGCCTTCGCGGGCTTCCTTGCCTCCCGCTTCTTTTTCGCCGGTCACCTTCACCGGCCCGAACAACGTCCCTTCAGGGGAGACCGCCAGCCTGCCGCCTTGGAACGGCCGTGCTTCGGACTGTTCGGGGTGGGTCTGCGCAGGCGCCGAGGCGAGCAGGCCGCGCTCGATCTGTTCGGTGAATTCACCGTTCAGCGGCTGCGAGAGCGCAAGCGGCTTGGGTTCTTCGATCGAGCCGAAGTTGTAGGGCACTTCCGCGAGGCCATGCCAGTTCACGAGTACTTTCTCGGTCGAACCCGACGTGACCACGGGAGACGTCGGGATGCGCAGTTCGCCTTCCAGCGGTTCTTTGAACTTGTTTTTCTTGTCGACGTACGTCGACGTCGGGCCCACGCCCGGGGTGATCCGCTGCAGGACGAAATGGTCAGGGGCGCTAGCGATGCTGTCGATCGCCGCGCCGGCTTCGTCGATGTGCGCTAGCACCACCACTTCCCCCGTCCCCGGGTCGACCGCGATCCCCTCCGGATCCAGCAGCGCCTTGCCCGCTTCATCAGACTGTGGCGTGAGCTTCGTTTCAGAGACCTTCGCCAGGCTCGAGGTGCTGAACCCATACAGCGTCGCAGCAGCGAGTATCCCCGCGGAACCGTGGTTGGCCTCGCTGTGGTCGATCGTGTCCGCTTCGGCACGCAGCGCCGCCGTCAGCAGGTAGACCTTGCCGTTCTTGAAATCCACCGCGAGCCCGTCCACACCCGGCTTTTCGCCTTCGAGCGCTTCGTTCGTCAGATGTGGCGAGGATTCTTCGAACTCCGCCGGGGTACCCGCTTCCGAATACTTGATCGCACCTTTGCTCGTCGAGGCCGTGAACTTCTTCAGACGGAAGAAACGCGTGAGCATCGCACCGGAGATTGCTTCCTTCTTGCGTTCTTCCAGGACGAAGACACTGTTTTCTTCCGCCGGATCAACACCGAGAGCAAGCGTGCGCGCTTCGCTGAGTTCGTTCGCACCAGCTTCCGCTTCGCGCCCCTTCACCGGCGGCCCAAACCTCGTCAGTTCCCCATAACCCTTCGTCGGTTCAGCGGCGCTCGCGCCGCTCGCGAGCGGGATCAGCGCGAGCGCGGAGATCGCGGCGACCGCGATGAGCGCAGCACGGAGGCGGGACGGGGTCATTGGACTCACATCTCTCCTTGATTAGAGGCGTTTTGCGGTCGGCTCGTCTGAACCGCCGACGGTCGCGCCGGCCCTCGCTGGCGACCCGCGCCAACTGTGCCTGATCGCTCCTGCGCTGCTGTTGCCAGGATGTAAACAGTCCGCGAGCGCCTACAGGCGGCGATCTCGGCTGCGCCAGCGCTGCTGCGCGCGGCGCGAGCTCACCGTCGCCGGCGCGATCCTGACCTCGCGGCGACCTCGGCGCGGGCGACAGACGGAGGCTCCCGCGAGCGCTGCGAGCAGCACGATGCCGAGCAGATAGTAGGGAGCCGGCTCGTGTTCGTCGGAGCGGTAGGCGACCGCCTTGTTGGAGACGGACTCGGGCGCCTCCTCGCTCTCCTCTTCTTCCTGCGCGACCTCGACCGGCGAGGTGACGGCCGAGGTGCCGCTCGGCGGCGTCGGCCTCGCCGGCGTCGGCACGGGCGGGGGCACGAAAGAGAGCGTTGGAGAAGACAGGGCCGCCGGCACCACGAACGTGGGCGGGGGCGCGGGCTTGGGCGTGGCGGCTGGGGGAACCAGCGCGATCACCGGTGCGGGCGGGACCGGCGGCGGCGCCGAGGTCGGCGGCGGCGAGGTGCTCGGTTGGGCATTCACGGGCGGCGGGGGGCTCGGGATCGGCTGGACGATCGTGCCCTTCTTCACCGGCACGGTCCCGCAAGGCCTGCGCACGCTGCCGGCCTGGATGGTCACCGGAAGCGTGTAGCTCAGCCCTCCGGCGCTGAGCGTCACGTAGGTCGTCCCGGCGTTGTAGGCGCAGAACAGGCCGGACTCGATGTCGTCGATCGGCTTTCCTTCGGAGTTCAGGTCCACCGCGTGACCTTCGGCCGAGGCGAGATTGGGTTCGACGAAGGCCCCAAAGTCCGGTTCGGAGGAGATGAAGGCAAATTCCGGCTCGATCCGGTGCGCGCAGAGGCTGCCGACGCAGTTCTGGGGGATCGGGACGTAGAGGTTCGATTCGTTCGTGTTGAGCAGCCGCTGCGAGCGCCCGCCCGCGCGCGGGCGGCGCGCGAGGCCGATGAAGTTCGCCACCTCGCTGCGCCGCAAGAGCGTTCCCTGTTCGCCTTCGAGTGCGACTTCGCCGATGTTCGGGATCAGCCGCGCTGTCACGGGAACGACGTTCCCAGCGTGGGGGGCGGCGACGTTGACGTGAACCACGAGGAAGCCGCTTGCCCCGAGGACGCCCGCCTGCTCGGACTTCACCGCCGAGACGTAGCCGAGCGTCCCGGAGCCGAACGCCGGCGTGGAGCTGCCGTCGAGTTGCTCCTGGATGTTCTGTTCGGGCGAGTCGAAGAAGTACGCGGAGGCGTGCCCGGCGATGATCGTATGGGCACCTTCCGCGGCGATTTCAGACCCGGCCCCGCCCGCGGCGATGCGCGCGTTCAGATCGGCGTTGCCCACGACGATCGTGGGTTCGCTCGATTTTTCGGCCCCGCTGAGTTCTCCTTCCAGCCAGCGGCGCTCGCCTTCCCATTCTGCGCCTTCGGCCGAGGTGTCGATCACGATCACGCGCACCGTGCCGCCGGCGCCCGTGGATTTCCAGGCGTAGTAGGTCGAGCAGATGCCTTCCGCACGCCTTGTCTGCACTTCCTGTCCGCCCACCGGCACGACCGTCCCAGCGTGAGCGTCGCCCAGCGGTTCTGCGAACGACGCGAACGCGCTCTGGAATTCGCACTCATTTCCTGCCCGCTCGGACGGCGAGGGCGCCGGGTAGGCGGGCAGCGTGCCCGCGGAGCCGAGAACTTCCGCGTAGCGGCCGAATTCGCGTGCGTAGGGCACCGGGAAGTTGGCATGCCCGGCGCCGTTTGTTACGCGCGGGCCGGTGTACAAAAAGGCGCGCAGCCCCGCGATCCGCGCCGCCTGGGACAGCGCCGTCGACAGCCACACATCGGCTCCGATCCCGGCGCGCGCGCGGTCTGCACATGCCGCTTCGCAGCCGGCTCCGCCGCCGATCGCGAACGTCGCCTGCCGTTCGTCGAGGTGAACTTCGGCGACGACGGCCGAGACCCCTTCCGCCTGTTCCTTGGGTTCGGCGTCCGGCTGCTCGGGCGAGGTCGTGGCCACGTTCGGCGGGGTCGTCCGGGTTTCGGCCGGATAGCGCGCGACATCGGCGGTGTCGAGCGCCGCGTTGTGGGTGTTGGCGAAGCCGCCGACGGCCCACCCTGCGCTGCCGTTTTCGTTGATCAGCACGGCCGAGGTGGGGTCCGGCTCGTAGACTTGGTCGTAGAATTTGTATTCGCCGAGCGGATCCTGCGCCGCGTTGCGGGCGTGTTCCTCGTCGTTCCAGCCGTCGGCGGTCTGGCGGATCACGTACCCACTCGCGAGCGGGTAGGGTTCGACCAGGGTCGGGGGGAATCCCGCTGGCGGCGGGCGCTTCTCTTCGACTTCGCGGGTTTCCGGAAGCCCGCCCGAGCCGATTACGCGAACGGCGCCGTTTTCGCGGAAGATCGCGAGCGACCCCGGCGCCTCGGTCCCAGGGTACGGCGGGGCCGCTTCCCACTTCGCACTCTGGGAGTTGCGCTCGAGGATCGTCGCCGAGCCTTCGACTCCACCGAACGTGGCCGATACGGCGGCGCCCCCGTCGGGAAGCCCGGCGACGGCCCAGGGGATCTGCCCTCCGAGCGCTTCGGCCGCCTGCTGATCGATGTGCCAGCCCGAGCCTTCGTTGACGATGATCCCGCCCGTGTAGTGCGTGCCTTCCGTCGAGGCGCCTTCGGCTGTCTGAAGGTGCACCTTGCGGAACGCCACGATCGCCTCCGACCCGGCGAAAGCGACCGACGTGAAGCTCGCTCCCTGCGCTTCGGCCGGGATGTTCGCTTCGGGTTCCTGCGTCCAGGTCTTGCCGAAGCGCATCAGCACGCCCTCCTGGCCGACGGCGTAGCCGCGGCTCGCTTCGGCCGGATCGAACGCGATCCCGAGCAGGTTGCCGTTGAAGTTGACCGGCGTGGCGGGGTCTTTTTCCCAGAGGTCGGTCTCGCCCCGCCAGAGCCACATTTCGCCGAGCTCGCCAACCGCATACGCGCGACTCGACGTGGGCCAGGCGACCGCGCGCAGGCGCGGCGTTTCATGTTTGGGCGGACTGCCCGGCCCGAACAGCGTTTCGGGCTCCCAGCCGTCGAGCGGGAAGTAGCGCGCGACCTCGCCGTCATCGCCGACCGCGAGCGCCTGGCTGGTGGGCGCACCGACCGGCTGACCCGGCTGGGGCGCGATCGCCGTCAGCGTGTGGCGGAAGGGCACGGGGTAGTACTGCAGCTTGTCGGGTGCGGGGGTCGGGGTGAGGTGCACCGGCAGTTCGTCGTTGCCGAGCCAGCCTTCGCGGGCTGAGGAGAAGGCCGCGCCGAAGCTGGCGCCGACGTCGTTCGGCGCCGCCGAGCCCCCGAGCGCGAGCACGCGCTTGAAGGCAGCGGCTTCCAGGCGCAGCGTCACGCCTTCGCCGAGGCCCGTGATGACGCGTTCGCCGTAGGGCTGCGAGCCCGGGGCGGCGGCCCACGCGAAGCTGCGCCCCCTGCCCGTCGGTAGCGCCTGCGGAAGCGCTTCATCACAGCCGCCTCCTGGGAACACCGCTCCGGGGTCGCACCAGACGCGCAGCACTTCCCCGCTGTTAGCGCCTTCGGATTCGCTGGATGGCTTGAAGTACATCGTCACCGGTTCGGAGATATCCGCGCGTTCGCCGTCGACCCAGACGCCCTGGCTGGTGACGGTGAGGATCTGCGCGGTCGAATGCGGGATACCGCCGGCGCCCGCGACGGTGAACGGCTCGCCCTCGTCGCTCAGCGGCGCGGGCGTGACCTCGATCCAGTGGCCTTCGTCGCGGCGGTAGAGCGCGAGGTTGCGGGTCGTGCCTGACAGCTGCGCGAGCAGCCAAGCGTTGCTCGGCGAACTGTCCGCAATCGCGAGCACCCGGAAGCCTCCGCCTTCTTCGGCCGTCGCGGCCGGAACTTCGATCGGTTCTTGCTTCCACGATTCGCCGTTCCAGTGCAGGACGCGGTTCTCGTCGGCTTCCGGCGCTTTGCTGACAGGGACCAGCAGCGCACCCGCGTGGCCGTTTTCTTCCAGCGGCGCGATCAGTGGCGAGCGGCCTTCGGCGTAGAGTTCTTCCTGGGGGCCGATCAGCGCGCCTTCGCCCGTCGTGCTGATCGGCGCTTCCACGAACGCTCCGCCGGGGTTGCGCACGAGCAGCAGCTTGTGCCGTCGCCCCTCCAGGTGGACGGTGCCGATCAGCACGCCGTCCCCGCCCGCGGTCGTATCGCCCATCAGCGGCGTTTCGTCGGGCTGGAATTCCGCGAGCGGCTTGCCCGTCGCGTCCGTCGGTTCGTGGGCGCGCCGCCAGCCGCCGCTGTTGGAGTACTCGAGAATCGCGAAATGCCCGGAGTTCACCGATTCGATTTCGCCGACGCCCCACGTCTCGCCGGCCGCCTCGGCCGGCGAGGAGCCGATCATGGTCACGTCCCTCGCCGGCAGCGAGTCGTCGGTCTGAACGCTGACTTCCCCTTCACCGGATGCTCCCGCTGCGTGCGGCAGGACGCCAGACCAGGGCCACCCGGCGAGCGCGAACGCGAGCACTGCGAGCAGCAGGCCCAGCGCGAGGGCTATGAGCCGGCGGCGGGCGCGTCGGCGCCGCCGCAGCCTGCGCAGGCGGTCGCTCACCAGCGGCTTTCCAGCGATGAGAACGAGAACACGCGGGGCAGCACGAACAGCCCGGTCGTGAAGCTTTCGACGTTGCTCGCGCGCCGCGGGATCTCCTTCAACGGGGCCAGCGCCTTTTCCATCAGCTTGAGTTCCGTCGGCCAGTGCTTTCGGTCCAGCCGCAGCAGGAGCTTGTGGTTGCCGGGGGCGAACGTGCGCCACGACGTACTCGCCACGACCCTCTTCTTGCGCTTCGCGATCAGACGCAACCTGCCCTTGACGGATATGTGAAAGCGAAGTTCCAGCGTCGTCCCTTTGACCAGGTGCGTGGTGACCTTGGAGACCAGCGCCAGCGTTTCCAGTAGTTCTTCTTTCTGTTCTTTGACGACGACCGGCTGCGGCGGCGCTTCCGTCGGCAGCCCCGAGTTATCTTCCGGAAGCGCGTCGGGGATCGTCTGGGGCACCCCTTCGTCTTTCGGACGGAACGTCACGAGCCCGTTGAGAGCGGGTGCGCCGTCTGGGGAGAGGTGCCGTTCGGCTTCCGGGGCGAGATGGTAGAGCCAGCCTTCGCTCGTGACCAACCAGCAGTCATCAGGCGCCGGGCAGGCGATCCTGCTCGCATACCCGGTGGGTCCGTGTTCGGCGAGTTCCTGGCCCTGAGGCAGCGTCTGGACCGCGGAGACGACCCCGGAGTTGGTGATGTTCGCAACCGCCGCGAGCGCCTTTGCGCCTTCGCGTTCCTGTTCGTGGGAGGCGAGCGCCAGCCAAGCATGTTCCTCACCGGCTTCGCTTTCGGCGGCGTCCGGCGGAGCTGCGGCGATCCCCTTGGCGATCTCGTTCTCGGGCGATTCGCGTCCCACCGTGAACGGGCTGCCTTCTTCTGGATCGGTGCTCGGCCCGAGCAGCTGGGTCCATTCTTCCTGTCCGGCGGCGCGCAAGATCGTGACCTCGCCGGGTTCCGATTCAAGCGGTTCGCGCAGCGGGTCGAACGCCGCCCACAGCGCCTGCTGGTCGCTGCTGAGCAGCGGGCCCGCGGTCGCCTCGGGCGTCTCGCCTGGTGCGTAGATCGGCAGCCGCGGCTGTTCGGGCAGCGACGGCGCCGTCGGGAACAGCGAGACGAACGTCGGCTGCACGCCGTTGGGCTCGATCAAGTGGATCAAGGAGGGTTCCGTGGGTGATTCGCTCACGCTCACGAGATCGCCGCGTTCGACGTGCACCCCCTCGTACAGGACGTTGCCGAAGCGCCGTATATCGCTGACGGCGTGTCCCTGCGGCCCGGGTTCGGCGGTGACCGTGTGGCCGTTCCAATGCAGGTGGAACGCGCCCGTTTTTTCATCGGGAAGCGCTTCGCCGCCAAACCAGCAGTTTTCCGTTGACAGGCACGCGGCGCCGTGCATCGCCTGGTAGGAGCTCGGCAGGAACGCCAGCGAGGCGTAGGAGTCGACGACTTCGAGTTCTTCTTTGCCGTTGGGAGCGAAGTGGCAGAGTGTGTTGTCGGCCAACGGCGGGTTGCCTTCGAGCGTCGACTGTCCCTTGCGTCCGTCGGAGACCGTCCAGAATTCTTCCGGCCCCGCCCAGGCGATCTTGCCTTCGGTGGCACCGCAGACGTCGGCAAGCTCGTGCCAGGAGACCCCGTTGTACGCCCAGATCCCCGGCGGGATCGAGGGCGGGTTGCCCGCGGTGATCAGCAGCCCCCGGTTGGGCGCCCAGAACTCGATGTCGCCGATGTGTCCGAGGCCGATCGGCACGGTCGATTTCTGACCGCTCGGTAGTTCCGGCGGCAGCGGCTGTTCCAGGCGCCAGCTCGCGCCGGATTCGGTTTCCGGTTCCTGGGCGCCGGCCGGCGCCGGCCCCAGACATGTGAGCAGCGCGAACGCGACGAGCCCCGCGAGGAGCGCCTGCACGGGCCGCGGGAGCCTCATCAGCGCTTCTTCCCCCGCTTGCTCGCGTGCCCGCCATGATGACGCGAGGGCGCGCGACGAAAGATCACCTGCACGCTCCGCGCGAGCATCGGGTGCCCGGGGGAGCTGAAGTCCAGCCTCACGTTCGCGAGCAGCCCCCGCGAGCCTTCTGCGAGCGCGCGGTAGCCGCCCGCGAGGACGAGCGGTACGACGACCAGGCCGGCGGCCGCGCTGCGGCTGTCCCACCGCGAGACCGCGCGAGTGGCCACGGCGGCATGCGATGCCGGCCCGTGGCGCTTGTGGGCGCGTGCGGCGGCGCCGCTCGCTGCGGCGCCTCGCACGCTGCTATAGGCAATCGCCTGCAGCGAACCGCGCGCGGGCAGCGTCACGTACAGCAGCACGCTGCCGTTTCTGAGCGCGACCGAGGTCACGCTCAGGCTCCACAACGGTTCGAAGACGGGGTTGGGCGGCGGGCTCGAGATCTGCTGCGCCGGGGGAGCCGGGTGGAAGATCACTTTCGTCACGCTGAAGGCGTCGCTCGCGGCGTTGCCGTCGCCGTAGACGAGGTTGTCGTCAGCCGAGGAGAACGCGAGCAGCGAGTCATCCGCGGAGAACGACGGCGAACCGGTCGAGTCCTGCCCGCTGGCAGCTTCGGTGCGCTGACCTTCGTAGCCGGTTGTCACGCGCGTGAGCGTCTCGTTGCCGAGGTCCGCGTCATAGAGTTCCCTCAGGAAGGACGTCGCTTCGGGCGGACTGACGAGGGCGGGTGAGCCGAGCGGGAACACGGTTCGGGCGGTCGCGAATGCCACCTGCGTACCGTCGGGGGACACGCCCAGGTCCACGATCGGGCTGATGCGCCCGCCGTTTGTCTGGCTGCCCCCGGCGATCGCCGTCAGGCGCGTGAGCGCCTGCACGCGCGTGAGGCCGCTGGCCATATTCGCGACGTAGAGATCGTCGGTCGATTCGGCCGATTTGAATTCTTCACCGCCGGCGATGTAGCGGGCGGTCGCGATGAAGGCGACAGTTTCGCCGTTTTCGCTCAGTTGCGGAACGAAGTTCCAGCTGAGTTCGCCGGCGTAGACGCCGGGGCTGGTGCCGCTCAGCCCGCCGCTCGTTTCGAAGGGGCCCTGACATGGATCGCTGAGCGTCGGCGGCGACTGCAGGCGGACCTCGCCGCTCTGCTCGCACTGCGGGCTCAGGGCATCCGCGCCTCCGGTGACAGCGCGCGTGGGCGATCTCGTGCCTTCGCCGATCCGCCGCCAGAGCGGCTCGGTGTATTCGGGCACGACCGGTTCACCCGCGAGCAGCGGGACCTGCTCTGTGATCTGGGTGCCCAGCCACGCGACGGTTGAGCCGTTCGCGCTCAGCGAGGCTCCCCAGTCGGGACTGCTGAGCGGGAACTCCGGAGCAGCGCTCGCACCGGGGTAGACGGCGCCGTAGTGCCCGCCGAGGCTCGTCGGCACCGCTTCGGAGGTCTCTTCGCCGTTGCGGTAGACGGTGCTGACGAGTTCGGTGCGTTTGCTCGCGAGGTAGCGCACCATCACCTGCAGCCGCGGCACGTATGCCTGTTCGGGCCCGTCGATGTCCGATGCCGCTGTTGTCACGAATGCGACCTCGTTGCCGTCGGCGCTGAGGGCCGAGCGCCCGCCCGCGACGGAGCCGTAGTGCTTTTCGTCGAAGCCGACCCCGCCTTGGAATTCTTCGCTGGGGTACTGGTAGCTGAGGCCGGTCGCGGAGCCGTTCACCGCCGAGGCGAGCGTGAACGCGCACTGTTCTTCGCGCTGTTCCCATTCCGGCCCGCAGGGGCCGCTCGCCGGGACTTCCATGTCGCGCACGTACACGTCGGGCGCCGAGTTGGTGTCGTTCGCTTCGTCCAGGCGCGCCGTCGTGGTGAAGGTGATGTAGCGGCCTTCGCGGCTGATCGAGGGGAGCAGCGCCTCGCCTTCGGCGACGACGGCGACTTCGGCGGTGAGCAGATCGCGTCGGAAGACGCCCGTCCTGCCGCCGAAGGTCCCATCGAAGGCGACGTAGCGCCCGTTGGCCGAGATCGCGCTGTCGCTCGCGACCGCGGCCTGCTGCACGCCTTCAAAGCCCGCGAGGTGCCCGGTCGATGCGAGCGAGATCGGACCGAAGACGTCGGCGCTCGCCGACGCGCTGCAGGCGAGCAGAGCCAGCGCGATCGCGGGGACAGCGAGCCATCCAAGGGCTCCTCCGTGGGAGCGGCGCCCGCGCGTCATCGCACGCTCACGAGCTGGCGCACGGTCGCCTTGTAGCCGAGGTTGTTACGCACGTGCGCGACGACCTGGTACACGCCGGCGCTGCGATAGACGTGCGTGAAGCGCGTGCGCCCATGCCCGTGCGAGCCGTCCCCGAAGCTCACGCTCGTCGCGCGATTGGCGACGCCGGAGTAGGGGTCGGTTACGTTCACCCTCACGCCGCGGCCGGCGTCTACGCGGACGAAGCTCACGCTCGGCGGCTGGCCGTCGATGTCGATCGTGACGGGCGGGGTCAGCGTCGCCTGCCCATCGGTATCGGTCGCGAGCACCTGCACCTGGTGCTGGCCGTCCCCCAGCAGGCGTGGGTTGAGCGTCAGCGACAGCGCCGCCGACGGGGTCGCGACGGCGTGGCCGTCGAGCACGACTTGATAGCTCAGGGGTCCGTTCGCGCTGGCGGCATGTTCCCAGGAGATCGTCGCCGCCGTCGGCCTGATCCAGCCTTTCGGCGCGGTGATCGGGAACTGCGCCGGCGGCGCACTGACCTCCGTCGCGACGATCGCCGCGTTGCCCAGAGCCCCCTGCCGGAAGCCGACGAGACCGTCGCCAAGGCCCGAGCGCCCGACGGACAGTTCGGCCACTTCCCCGCCGCCGCCGCCACCGATGAGCCCCGTCTGCACCGCGCCGTCGGAGAAGTCCTCGCGCACCGCTACCGCCGCGTGCCCGGCCGCGTCGGCGCTCGGCCACGCCGACACGCCGCCACCTTCGGGATCCATCACGCTGACGGCGGACGCTTCGGAGCCGACGAACGTCGGGCCCAGGGAGAGCTTGCCGACGAGGATCCCCTTGTCGTTGCCGCCGATAAAGCGCGGCGTGCCGTCGGCGTCGTAGAGCAGGCTGATTTCGCGCCGTTCGTCGATGTCGATGCTCGGCGGACCGACGACCGCCGCGCCGCCGCCGGCGACTTCCGTATCGGCCAGGCTGGCGCCGAGGAACTCGGTCCCGGCCTGCGATTCGCCGTCTGGCAACGTATTCAGAAAGATGCGCGGCCCCGGAAGGGGCGAGCCTGCGCCCACGCCCTGGCGGTAGGCGACGACTGCCTGGCCGAGCTGTGTGATCGCGACGCTGGGGGCGTCGGCGTCCTGCACGATCTGCACGCCGTTCACGGCGGCGGCGCTGACGGGCATCACGTAGTCGAGCGAGCTCCCGAAGATACGCCGCGCCCAGATGCGCGCGACGCCCGAGATTTCAGGCTCCTGCCACACGACCACGCCGGCGCCCTTCGGGCCGATCGCGATCTTCGGCGCGTTCGTTTCGGTGGGCGGGCGCATCGAGATGCCCGGCTCGCGGTTGATCGCACCGAGGTTGGTCCAGCGCAGGCCGTTGTAGTGGGCTACGCGCACCTGCTCGATCACGTCGCCCGGATGCAGCAGCGGGATTTCCGCGCTGCCGGTGCGGTTGACGACGCGGTATACGACGTCGGCCTGGCCCGTCGAGCTGACGGTCAGGTCCGGGCTCGTACCGGCGCCGTCCTGGATGTTGCGGTCGATCTGGATCGCCTCGCCGAACTGCGAGGCGGCGGGCCCCAGCGTCGCCGCCATCAGCTCCTCGACCGGTTCTTCATTTTCGGTCGCGTAGGGCGTCGCCCACACGACGACCAGCTGGCCGTCGTTGGCCGCGCCGATGCGCGGCCAGCTGGCAGCGAACGGCTCGGCGACGTCGACTCTCACCGGCGCGAGCCAGCGGCCTCCGAGATAGCGCGCCACGAACACGTGTGGGACGCCGGCGACGCGCTTCAGGTACACGAGCCCGCCGGTGCCATCTTCTGCCATCGCGATCCCGCCGAAGGCGACGATTTCCCCGCTTGGCCCGTCGATCGTCGTGGCCGGGAGGATGACCGCGCGAGCCTGGCTGGCGAGCGCGAGCATCGCAAGGGCCAAGACGGCGAGGAGGAGCGTCGTTGAGAGCGATCGGCGCGCAAGCACGACGGGTCTTTTCAGGCTTCGGGTTTGTTGATCGCGCCAGTTGAGAGGTTGAACGCGCAGCGGAAGTTCTCAGCCTGGGAGACCGGCTCGGCGCCCGCGAAGCCGCCCTTGTTGGAGTTGTCGAAGACGGTCACGTACTGCAGCGATTCGGGCAGGGCATTGGGGCCGAGCGGAACCGGGTTGGCCTGGCCCTGGCGCGGGTCGCCAGTCGCGCCTTCGCTGACGCCCTCCGAGCCGGCGGCCGCGGAGCCCGCTTCGGTCGTGATCAGCGTCGAGCTCATCTCGCGTTCGTCTTTCAGCCCACGGCTCGGGTCCTGGTTGATCGTCGCGGTCAGCGGCGAGTCGTGGATCACGGACTCGAGCTTGATCTTGTCGGCGGCGCCGAGCAGTTCGGCGGCGGACGGGAGCCAGCCGCCTTCGGCCTCGCACGCTTTGGCCGCGAAGATGTAGTTGTTCTTCCCGACGTCGGCCTTGGTCAGCGGGTAGGGCGCGGTGTCGATGCACCAGGTGCCGACGTCGACCGTGGCGGGTGGGCAGGTGCCGGCGATTTCCGCGGCGGTCTTGCCGTCGAGGCGTGTCGCTTCCTTCACGGTGGGTATGGCCGAGCTCGGGAATTTCTTGTTCGAGCCGAGCAGCAGCACCCCGCCCGCGTGGGGACTGGTGCTGACCGCGTGGCCCGCGAAGACGCTCACGACCGCGTGCCGCGCAGCGTCCGCGAGTCCCGTCGTCGAGAACACGAGCGCGACGACGGCGACCACGAGGGCCGGCGATGGCCGCCTCAGCCTCACGGCGTCTGCTCGGGGTCCCGACGCGATGAACGCGTGATCTCGCGCAGTTCCTCAAGCGAGATCTCCTGCACCGTCGACAGGACGGCGTCGAGGGCCACGCCCGAGAGGGTCTCGTGCTCGAGCAGCGCCGACGCGGTCTCCTCGACGGTGCTCCAGTTGCGGTCGAGCACGACGCTGGCGCGCGCCTCCGCATCGCCTACTAGCCGGGTCATCTCGCCGTCGATCAGGTTCAGCGTCTCAGGGCCGACCGAGCCGAGATCCTGCAGCGAGGCGCCGAGGAAGACCTCGCCGCTCTTCTCGCCGATAGTGACAAGCCCGAGCGCCTCGGACATGCCGAACGAGGTGATCATGCTGCGCGCGAGCGTCGTCGCGGCGTGCAGATCGTCGTGGATGCTCGTGGAGGTGTGCCCGAACGCGATCCGCTCCCCGGCGATCCCCGCGCTGATCACGATCAGCTGGATCTGCAGGTCCGGTTCGGACATGATCAGCTGATCGCGGTCGGAGAGCATGTGCGCCGCCGTGCCGAGCTGGCGCCCGCGGGCGACGATCGAGAGCTTGCGCGTCGAGGTCGCGTGGCCGAGAGCCTCCGTCACGACCGCGTGCGAGGCCTCGTGGATCGCGATCAGCCAGCGCTCCTGCTCGGTGAGGATGTGGTGCTTGGCGGGACCCGCGACGACGCGGTCGATCGCCTCCTCGAGCGTGCGCTGGTCGATCTGTTCGCGACCGTCGCGCACGCTCAGCAGCGCTGCCTCGTTGATCACGTTCGCGAGCTCCGCCCCACTGAACCCCGGGGTCTCGCGTGCCACCTCCTCGAGCGAGGCGTCGGGTGCGAGTGGGCGCTTGCCTCCGTGAAGCCGCAGGATCTCCAGGCGCCCGTGCACGTCAGGGACATCGATGACGACCTGCCGGTCAAAGCGCCCAGGGCGCAGCAGGGCGGGATCGAGGATGTCGGGGCGGTTGGTCGCGCCCATCACGACGAGGCCGCCGTCGCCCGCGAAGCCGTCCATCTCGACCAGGATCTGGTTCAGCGTCTGCTCGCGCTCGTCGTTGCCCTGCCCGATGCCCGCGCCACGCTTGCGTCCCGCGGCGTCGAACTCGTCGATGAAGATGATCGCGGGCGCCGACTTGCGCGCCTTGCGGAAGAGATCACGCACGCGGGCGGCGCCTACGCCGACCAGCGACTCCACGAAGTCCGAGCCGGACAGCGAGAAGAAGGAGGCCTCGGCTTCGCCCGCGACAGCCTTCGCGAGCAGCGTCTTGCCGGTGCCCGGCGGCCCGACCAGCAGCACTCCCTTCGGCGCGGCCGCGCCGACCGCGAGATACTTGCTGGGATCCGCCAGGTAGTCGCGGATCTCGCGCAGCTCGGCCACCGCCTCGCCGGCCCCGGCGACGTCGGCGAAGGTGATCTTTTCAGGAGTCCCCTTTCCCCGTTTTCGGCCCTTGCCGGTGAACTGGGAGAAGGCGGCGATCCCACCGGCAGCGCCCTCGCCGCCGAAGCGCATGAACAGCGAGAACAGGCACACCAGCAGCAGGATCGGGATCAGGAACTGAACGATGATCGCGCGTGTCGGCTTGCCCGACTGCTGATCCACCGCGACCTGCGCGCCGCTGTTGTAGAGCTCGGTGGCCAGCTGCTCGGTCTGCGCGCCCGAGGCCGGGTAGGCGGCCCACAGGTGCTGCACGCCGCTGGGCAGGATCCGTGTCGGCACGAACGTCACGATCCGCTTGTGCTTGCCGCGGACCCGCGTCACGACCTTCCTCAGCGGCGGCGCGGGCGGGAGCGTGCCACCGCGTTCAAGGATCGGCGCGTCCGAGCGCGTGCGCAGCTCGACGCGGTTGTCGTGGTCGAGCAGCGTCGCGTGGGCGATCTCATGGCGGGCGGCGAGCGACTGCACCGTGCTGAGCGGCACCGGCGTCCCGGAGCTGCTTGGCTGGATCGACCCGAGCAGCAGGGCGAAGGCGATCGCGAGCCCGATGCAGGCGAGCAGCAGGAACAGCGCGAGCGGGTCGCGGAAGAGCATCCTGCGCGTGCCCGAGGCGATGTCGCCGAGCAGCACGAAGGCGGGATTGCGTCTCCTCGCCAGGCCGCTGCGCACGGTCGCGTTGTGCGTCCCTGCACCGGCGCTCCCGTTGCTCGAAGCGGACTCGGGGGCCTGGCGTCGTCGGTCATGGAAGGGGCTCGCTTTGCATCGAGGGCGTGAGGGCGCGACACGACCGGGCCAGCAGCGAGCCGGGGCCGGTCCGACAGCGGCGGCCGGGAATCCCCAGCCAGCTCGTGCCGGTCCGCCGCGTCGCCCAGGCACGGCGCCCACACCTTCGACGCCAGCCTCACACGGGCAACTTTGAAAAGCAACCGCGTTCACAAAAACGACACATAGCTACGCGCCTGTTCACAGAAAAGAAACAAGCGCCGTCGCTCTCGGCGAGCTCGACGACCTTCACAAAAACGAAACAACAGGCAGAACCGCGAGCGCCAGTGTTCGCGCGGGTGAGGTCGCCGCGCACACCGCATCGATTCGCACCTTGCGCTGTTGTTCCGGTCGGCGTCGCCTGACGTCTGCTAGTTCCCTCGACTCAAAGGAGCGAACCCGTGCGCGCTCACCGCACCATCATCCTCACGCTGCTCGCAGTAGTCGCGCTCGCGATACCGGCTGCCGCCGCGGCCAGCCGCCTGATCATCGGCGGCTCGACGTCGATGCTCCCCCTCGTCCAGAAACTTGCGAGCGCGTACCACAAGGCTTACCCGAGCCTCCCGGCGCCGGCCGTCGGGGGTGGCGCCTCGGACGTCGGCATCAGCAACGTCAGCGAAGGCCACTTCGACATCGGCGACTCCTCGCGCGACCCGCTCAAAACCGATCCGCACGGCCTGACGTTCACGAAGGTCGCGCGCGACGGCATCTGCATCATCACGAACAATGCGAACCGGCTCGGCAACCTCACGCAGCAAAAGGTCGAAGAAATCTTCACGGGGAGCGTACGTGACTGGAGCGAAGTTCCCGGCGCGACGATCTCCGGGCCGATCGACCTCTTCGACCGCGACGGCTCATCCGGAACGCAGGACGCCTTCCAGCACATCTTCTTGAACGAAGCCCTGGCGATCTCCCCGAGCGCGACCGCCGAGCTCTCCAACGGCCTCGAGCAGAGCTCGGTGACCACCGACAAGCAGGGGATCGGCTTCGTCTCCCTGTACTACACGCGCGGAGTAAACGCCGTCCCCTACGGGGGGATCGCATGCAATCTGCGCAACGCGAAGTCCGGGCAGTATCGCGGCGTGCGCAACTTCTGGATGGTCACGAAGGGCAGACCCAAAGGCGCGGCGCGGAAGTTCATCGAATGGGTGACCAGCGGCAACAAGGTCACCAAAGGAATCATCGGCTCGAGCTGGATCCCGATCCACTAGACGGCGATGCGCGGGCTGCCACCACGCACGCGCGCCCCCCAGCCGACGCCGGCCTCAGCGCCACCGCGAGAGCACGCGCTCGGGCGCGCCGGGACGGCGATCGGCCCGGGTCGCGCTCGGCGTCCGCGGTCGGCGTGCTCGCCCTGATCGGCGTAATGGTCTACACGGTCGTGCGCAACGCCTGGCCGTCCTTCTCGGCAAACGGCTTCAGCTGGTTCGGGTCGGGCGGCGACGTGGTCACGCAGTTTCGCGCGATGCAAGCAGGCGTGGCCCTCCCCGGCCATCCGCTGCTGTACTTCCGCGCCTGGCCCCTGATCTGGGGGACGCTGCTCACGACTGGCCTTGCCGTTCTCTTCGCGATCGTCGTCTCGACGCTCGCCGCGATCTTCCTCGCCGAGTTCGCCCCCCCGCCCGTGCGACGCGTGCTCGACCCGGTGGTGCGGCTACTCGCCGGTGTCCCCTCGGTCGTCTATGGCCTGATCGGGATCCTGGCGATCGCGCCGTGGGTCGAAGAACACCTCATCAGCAACACTCGCAAGCAGTCCGTCGCGTACGTCGTGCAGCTCAACGGCAAGGACGTGATGACGGCGACACTGATCCTGACGGTGATGATCCTGCCGATCATGGTGGCGATCACGACGAGCGCGCTCGAGTCGGTGCCCGTGTCATGGCGCGAGGGCTCGACCGCGCTCGGGGTCAACCGCTGGAGGACGATCTGGCGGGTCTCCGTACGCACGGCGCGCCCGGCGATCGCGGCCGCCGCGGTGCTCGCCACGGCGCGGGCCCTGGGCGAGGCGATCATGCTGGCGATGGTCGCCGGCGGCCGCCCGTTCGCAGCCAACCCGCTCGATGGCCTCACCTTCCTTTACGAGCCCGTGCAGCCGCTCGCGCCGACGATCATCCAGGAATTCGGGGGGCAGAGCACCGGGCCGATAGCGCACACGATCTATGCGATCGCCGCCGTGCTGCTCGTCTCGGCCGCGCTGCTCTCGCTCGCGGCGTGGGCCGCGAAGCAACCGCTCAAGCGCTACGGGATCGGAACGCGATGAGCTCCGCGAGCGCCGCCGCGCCCGACGGCCCCGTCACGATCCACTCGCGGCGCGAAGGCACCAAGGCGTGGCCGCTGGCGGACCGCGTCTGTTACTGGCTGTGCTGGGCGACCGGTATCGGGATGTGCGTGGTCGCCGTTGCGATCGTCCTGTTCATGCTCGTGAAGGGGATCGCCTACCTGCACCCGGCGCTGTTCGTGAGCTCGCCGGCTCCGTCGCTGCGCGAGGCGCAGTCGGGCGGCTTCCTGGACCCGATCATCGGGACGCTGATCGTGACCCTCGTCGGCATCGCAATCGCGGCGCCGCTCGGAATCGCGCTGGCGACGTGGCTGTCGGAGTACGGACGGCCGTCGTGGCTGGCCCGCGCGCTCGAGTCGGCTGTCGAAATGATCGCGGGGGCGCCGAGCATCGTGCTCGCGATCTTCGGCCTGATCCTGTTTGCCCGTTCGTTCCTGGGGTTCCTCTCCCAGCACGCCGCGAACGGCTCCGTGACCGGGCAGTCGCTCGTGAACGCCGGGATAGTGATGTCGCTGCTCGCGCTGCCGCTGGTCTTCGGGGCGACACGCGAGGCGCTCGCGCAAATCCCGTCGCGCATGCGGGAGGCGTCGTGGGCGCTCGGGAAGACGCGCGCGCGGACGATCAGGCGCGTGCTGCTGCCATCGGTCCGCCCCGCGATGGCGGGCGGGGTCGTGCTCGGTATGGGGCGCATCATCGGCGACACGGCGATCATCACGATCCTCGCCGGCAACACGCTGCGCCTCGAACACGTCGGCAGCGCCCCGCTGATCAACGCGTTGCGCGGAACCGGCTCCACGCTGACGAGCTATGTCTACGGCGAGTCGCCCGCGGGCGAAGGCAACTCGCCAGGCAAGGCCTACGCAGCGGCCTTCGTGCTGCTGCTGATCGTGCTCGCGCTGAACGCGCTCGTGACAAGGCTGACGGCGGGCGCGTCGGCTCGCGGCGGACGCGGCGGCGCGGCGCGGCTCAGCTCGTTCGCCCGCAATCCGCTCGGGTGGGTGCGATGGACCCGTTGATGCCGCCGCCTGTGCGGCGGATCGCCGTCGACCGCGAGCCGCGGGTCGTCACCCCGAGCGGCGCGCCGGCACCGACCGTCGCCCCTGCGCCCGGCAACGGCCCGCGGCGCCCGCGCCTCTCGCACCTCGGCAGTCAGCGACGCGCGCGCGGGCCGCGGAGGTGCGCGAGCGCATGCGCAGCGAATCGCTGTGGCTGGCATACGGGCAGAACTGGGTGGTCCGCGACGTGAGCTCTCCGTCCGCCAGGGCGAGGTGCTCGCCCTGATCGGCGCCTCGGGGTCGGGCAAGACGACGCTCCTGCGCTCGTTCAACCGCCTCACCGAGGTCACGCCCGGCGCCGCGCGCAGCGGGCGCGTCACGCTCGACGACGAGGACATCCACGAGCTCGAGGTCAACGAGCTGCGCCGGCGAGTGTCGATGGTCTTCCAACAGCCCAACCCCTTCCCGATGAGCATCTTCGACAACATCGCGTACGCGCTCGTGGAGCGCCCCCGACGCGGTGTGCGCCGCCGCCGCCGCAGCGAGGCGCTCGAGCGCGCCGTCCGCGACGCGCTGCGCCGCGCCGGGCTCTACGAGGAGGTGGCCGACGACCTGAACCGCTCGGCGCTCGCCCTCTCCGGCGGCCAGCAGCAGCGCCTGTGCATCGCGCGCGCCCTCGCGGCAGACCCCGAGGTGCTGCTGCTCGACGAGCCGTGCTCCGCGCTCGACCCGATCTCCACGGCGACGATCGAGCAGCTGATCGTGCAGCTGCGCGAGAGCGTCGCGATCGTGATCGTGACCCACAACCTGCAGCAGGCGGTGCGCGTCGCCGACAACGTCGCCTTCATGCACCTCGGGGAGCTGGTCGAGTACGGCACGAGCGCCGAGGTCTTCCAGCGGCCGACCAAGCAGCGCACGCGCGACTACGTGAGCGGGGCATTCGGGTGAGGCGTGCCGCGCTCGCGCTGGCGCTCGCAGCGCTGGCTCTCAGCCGGCTGCGAGACGAGCCAGGAAAAGAGCGCGAAGCTCGAAAAGTGGCGAAGGCGAAGGCGTCCCTGGTACGGGCGCAGTCGATCCCGCTCGCCCAGCGCGTCGCGCGGGCCAGCTCGAGGGTGAGGGTCGCGGCGGCAGTCGTCGTGCGCACACCCGAAGCCACGGCGGCCGTCGTCACCCTGCACAACGGCTCCGCCACGGCTGTGCGCGACGTCCCGATCGAGATCGATGTGCGCGGCGCGGGCGGCGCGACGCTCTACACGAACGCGGCACAGGGCCTCTCGCCCGCGCTCGTGACGGTCTCACTGCTCGCGGCGCACTCGAGCGTGGAGTGGATCGACGACCAGATACCGGCCGCATCCGCCGCGCGCGCGGTGACCGCGAAGGTGGGCGAAGGCATGTCGTTGCCGTGCCATCCCGGGATCGCGGTCACCGGGCGCCATCGCGAGCGAAGCACGACCAGCGGCGCGGAGGTCGAAGGGGACGCCGTCAACCACTCCGCGGCCGAACAACACGAACTCGTCGTGGACTGCGTCGCCATGCGCGGCGGACGTGTCGTCGCTGCGGGGCGCGCGGTCTGCCCCAGGCACGCGCTCGGCGCTCGACCCACTTCCAACTGTTCTTCGTCGGCAACCCGGCGGGAGCGCGGCTGCAGTTGAGCGCGCCGCCAAGCACGGTCGGCAGAGCGCCCTGCGCGGGTCTTACACCTAGCGCCGCCTGCGGCGCTGCTTCAACGTGATCCCCTCGAGCACGTGCGCGACCGTCTCGCATGCATCTACGGCCGCCTCGAGTGACTCGAAGATGTCCTTCCAGCGGATCACGACCATCGGGTCGATCCCGCCCGCGAACAGCGACGCGACCGCCGTCGCGCTGGAGCCGGTCGCCCTCGTTCTCGAGGCGGTGGATCTCCACGAGGTGTGGGCCGAGCTCGGTGCCCGTGCGAAGGCAGCGCAGCGCCTGCGCGATCTGCTCGCCGGCACCCACGAGCACTTCGGTGAACTCGACGGCCTGCTCCATCGGCGCCTCGACGCGGTACAGGCCGAGCTGCGCGGCCACCTGCTCGGAGTGGTCGACGATGTCATCGAGCGCTGTCGCGAGGGCGTAGCCGTCGCCCGCGTCGAAGGGCGCGCGCACGCGGCCGCGCCCGGCGAGCCGGTGGATGATGTCGTGCGTGATGCGATCGCCTTCCTGCTCGCAGACCTTCAGGTCCTGCGCCAGCGCGTCGCGCTCGGGGTACTCCTTGAGCAGATCGTTCAGCAGCAGCCCGCAGCGCTGCACGTTGCGGCCGGCCTCCTCCACGAGCCCCATGAGGGTGCCGTCGACGGGCCGCGCGAGGAAGCTCATCAGCCGAGGATATTTCCCGCTGGGCTCCGGCGTCCATCGCATCCCCATCTCTTTACCTTTTATTCACATATAGGTCACCACTTTGCAACGCCTCGGGGCGCGGGGTGTGCGAGCGTCCGCGACCGTGGCGGCGTTTCCGCAGAGCACGAGGACCGGAGCGCCGGAATCGGCGGCGCCGCCGACGGCTCCTCCGAGGTCATCTACGCCGGCGAGCTCGAGATCCGGCCGCGCGAGGGGCTCGTGCTCGCCAGCGGCGCCGTCGTCACGTTGTCGGTGCGCGAGTTCGAGGTGCTCGTCGCGATGGCCAGGAGGCTCGGCGCGATCATCACCCGGGAGCAGCTCTACGGAAGCGTGTGGGGCGGTGAGCTGCGCGCCGGCGACCGCTCGGTCGACGTGTACGTCAGCAAGCTGCGCAGCAAGCTCGAGGCTGCGCTGCCGGACCGGCGCTTCATCCACACGCATCCCGGCTTCGGCTACCGCTTCCAACCCCAGAGTTCACAAAACGTTCACATCGACGCTCCGCGCCCCTAACAATGTTTCGGCGTTGTGAACGCGGGCTCCGTCGGCCCGCGCGCCGGGTAGGACCCGGTATCGGTATCGAGAGTGGTCGGCGCAGCCAAGCGGTCCGACCGCAAAGCCAACCCAGGAGGCCTAGTGACCATAAAGAAGCCGGGGGCGCTGCTGAGCGGTGCCCTGATAGCGCTCTGTGTTGCCGCATGCGGTAGCTCCACGAAAACAACGGGTGGCTCGACGAGCTCCGGGTCGACCACGATCTCGGGAGCGGGCTCCACGTTCGCCGCACCCGTCTACGAACAATGGGGCTCTGCGCTGACCTCCAGCCTGACGGTCAACTACCAGCCGGTGGGTTCGGGCGCGGGCCTCACGGCGATCGAGACCAAGACCGTCGACTTCGGCGCGAGCGATCCCCCGCTGAAGCCAGCCGACGAAGAAGCAATCGCCAAGAACGGCAGCGCTGCCGTGCAAATCCCGATGTTCCTGGGCGCAATCACGATCTCCTACAACGTTCCGGGTCTCAAGACGGGCCTGAAGCTCGAAGGCAAGACGATCGCCAACATCTACCTCGGCAAGATCACGGCATGGAACGCGCCCGAAATCGCGGCGCTGAATCCCGGCGTGAGCCTGCCGAAGACGACGATCACGGTCATCCACCGCTCGGACTCCTCGGGCACCACCTCCGGCTTCACGAGCTACCTGTCCGAGGCCGATCCCGAATTCAAGACGAAGGTCGGCGAAGGCAAGATCGTTCCGTGGCCGACCGGCACCGGCGCCAAGGGCAACGCCGGCGTCGCCGGCGCCATCCAGCAGACCGCGGGCGCCGTCGGCTACGTCGAGCAGGCGTACGCGCTCACGCACAGCTTCACGGTCGCCTCCGTGAAGAACATGGCGGGGACTTTCGTCGAACCCTCGCTGGAATCTACGAGCGCCGCCGGCGAAGGCGTGACGATACCCGCGAACCTCGGCGTCAAAGTCATCAACTCGCCCAACGCCAAGGCCTACCCGATCACCTCGCAGACGTTCATCGTCGAGAACAAGGACCTCTGCAAGGCCGGCCTACCAGGTGGCGAAAAGGCAGCAAAGGGCGTGGCCAAGTTCCTCGAATACGGGCTCGGCGAAGGACAGGCGATCCTCGCGAAAGCCGACTACGCGAAGCTGCCCGCGGCGATCCTCGCGAAGTCCAAGGAAGCGGCCGCGGGGCTGCTGTGCAACGGGGCCGCGCTCAAGGGCTGAGCTGGTGCCTACGGCAACTCCCCGCTAGCACGCCGTACGTTGCAGGCAGCCTCGCAAGCCAGCGGTGGTCGCTCGACGCTCGAGCGATCATCGCTGGCCCGCCTGCCCGATCGGGCCCTGAAGTACCTACTGACCCTCGTCGCCGCGCTGATCCTTGCGCTCATCGTCTACTTCTTCGTACGGCTCGTAGGCCAGGCCCGCCCAGCGTTCGCCAAGGAAGGCGTGCCGGGCTTCGTGTTCAGCAACGACTGGAGCCCGAGCACGGAACACTTTGGCGCCCTGCCACTGCTCGTGGGGACGCTCATCACCTCCGCGCTCGCGCTGGTCATCGGGGTACCGGTGGCGGTCGCGACCGCCATCTACGCGACCGAGCTCTGCCCGCTGCGCCTGCGCTCCGCGCTGACCATCCTGGTCGAGCTGCTGGCCGCCGTGCCGTCGGTCGTGTACGGCCTGTGGGGCATCTTCTTCCTCGCCCCGAAGCTGCAGCCCGCCGAGCAGTGGGTGGCCGACCGCCTGTCCTTCATCCCGTTCATCGGTGGGGGCGCAGTCACGATCCCCAACTACTTCATCACCGGGCTCGTGCTGGCGATCATGATCCTCCCGATCGTCAGCGCGATCAGCCGTGAGGTCATGAGCACTGTCCCGGCCGACCAGAAGGAGGCCGCGCTGGGCCTCGGCGCGACGCGCTGGGAGATGATCCGGATCGCTGTCCTGCCCTACAGCCGCTCCGGGATCGTCGGCGGCGCGATGCTCGGTCTCGGACGGGCGCTCGGAGAGACGATCGCAGTCACGATCCTCATCGGCGACTCGTCGATCCTCGGCCACCACCTCGTTCAACAGGGCTACAGCCTCGCGGCGGTGATCGCGAACGAGTTCGGCGAGGCGCAGGGGATACACCGCTCAGCGCTGTTCGCCGCAGCGCTCGTGTTGTTCGTCTTGACGCTCGTGGTGAACGGCGTCGCGCGCGTGCTCGTGATCAGGGCGGCGCGCAGCACGCGGCCGGCGGTGCGCGAGAGCGCCGCCGCGGGGATGCATCTCGGCGAGGCGGCGGCAGGCGCATGAGCACTCCCGCTGCCTCGGCCGACCGGCTCGCCCGATTCGCTGTGAGCCCCGCACGCCGGCGCCGCGACGGTCTGGCGCGCGCAGCGGTCCTCCTCGCGACGGTGATCGCCCTCGTCCCGCTCGTGGTGATCGTCTACTACCTGTTGCGCAAGGGGCTCGGCTCGTGGAGCACGAGCTTCTTCACGACGGATCCGACCGGGAACACGTTCTTCGGCGGCTCGCACATCGGCGGGATAAAGAGCGCGATATTGGGCACCATCGAGATGGTCGCGCTTGCGTCGCTGATCTCGATCCCGATCGGAGTGGGCGTGGCCGTCTGGCTGGTCGAGTACGGGCGCGCAAGCTGGTTCGCACAGACCGTGCGTTTCTTCGTGGACGTGCTCACGGGCGTCCCCTCGATCGTCTTCGGGCTGTTCATCTACATCGTGCTCGTGATCGGCACCGGCAGCACCTACGCCGGATACAAGGGCTCGATCGCGTTGTCGCTGCTGATGCTGCCGATCGTCATCCGCTCGGCCGAGGTGGTGCTGCTGCTGATACCCCCGGCGCTCCGCGAGTCGGCTCTGGCACTCGGCGCGCCTCGCTGGCGCGTGATCTTCAACATCGTGTTGCCGACCGCGCTCCCGGGGATGCTCACCGGAGTCCTGCTCGCGGTGGCGCGCGCCGCTGGCGAGACCGCGCCGCTCCTGTTCACGGCGGCGTATACGCACGTCACGACCCTCAACCTCGGGCAGTTCATGAACTCGCTGCCCGTGCAGATCTACAGCGACGTGACCTCGCCCACGACGGCCGTCGTCAGCCGGGCGTGGGGGGCGGCACTGACGCTCGTGACGCTGATTCTGCTGCTCAACCTCATCGCCCGTTTGATCTCGCGAAGGAGTCGCCTGACATGACCCGGGACCCAGGAACCACTAGTAAGGTGGGTCGGACCGTGGATCCCGAAGCACGAGCAGAGCTCGAGCGGAGCGAGCATGAGTCCCCGGGCGCGCACCCTCGGCCAAACGGGGCAGGCGCGGCCGTTGACGGCGGAGGCCCCACCACCACCGCCGCACTGACGGTGCGACTCGAGCAGCTGCGTGCGTTCTACGGCAACGTCGAACAGCTCAGGGGCATCGACCTCGAGTTCCCGGCCAACGAGGTGACCGCGATCATCGGCCCGTCCGGCTGCGGCAAGTCGACGCTGATCCGCTGCATCAACCGCATGCACGAGGAGATCCCAGGCGCCCGTGCCGAGGGCCGGGTGCTGCTCGAGGACCTTGACGTGTACGAGCCGTCGGTCGACGTGGTCGCCGTCCGTCGCGCGATCGGCATGGTGTTTCAAAAGCCCAACCCGTTCCCGACGATGTCGATCTTCGACAACGTCGCCGCGGGACTGCGGCTGACCTCCCGCCGGCGCGGCGACCTGCACGCCCGAGTAGAGCAGGCGCTCCGCAGCGCGGGCCTCTGGAGCGAGGTCTCCGATCGCCTGGACCAGGCCGGGGTCGGCCTCTCTGGCGGTCAGCAACAGCGGCTTTGCATCGCTCGCTCGCTCGCGGTCGATCCAGACGTCATCCTGATGGACGAGCCGTGTTCGGCGCTCGATCCGATCGCCACGCTGAAGATCGAGGATCTGATCGACGAGTTGAAGCGCAGGGTGACGATCGTGATCGTGACCCACAACATGCAGCAGGCGGCGCGCATCGCCGACCGGACCGCCTTCATGCTCGACGGCGGTCTCGTCGAGGTCGGCCCGACGAACGAGATCTTCACGAAACCCACCGATTCGCGAACCGAGGAATATGTCACCGGCAAGTTCGGCTGACGCGGGTGACGGGCCCGCGGTGACCCGCGTCCGTGCGGCGACCGGAGAGGAGCATGCGGGCGACGAGGCGCCGCACGGCCGCGCGCACTTTCAGGCGCAGCTGAGCGAGCTAGAAAGCCATGCCCTCGGCGGCCTGGACCTGATCGTGGAGCAGCTCGACCGCGTGCTCGAGGCGCTCGACCACCAGGACGTGGAGCTCGCGCAGATGGTGATCGGCGACGACGACCGCGTCGATGGCCGCTACCTCGAGGTCCACCAGGGGATCCTCTCGCTGCTCGCCCTGCAGGCCCCCGTCGCGGGGGACCTGCGGCTGGTGGCGGCGCTGCTGCACATGATCAAGCACATCGAGCGCATGGGCGACCAGTGCGTGAACATCGCCAAGCTGATCCCGCTGTCCGGCTACGAGCCGCCCGTTCATCGCGACATGCTCGCGGCGCTGGCGAAGATGGGCGCGTTCGCGCGCTCGGAGGTCGTGCAGTCGAAGGCCGCCTTCGAAAAGCGCGACGTGGCGCTCGCCGAAGACCTGGTGCGCCAGGACCGCGAGATCAACCGTCTCAACCGCGAGATCTTCCGTCTCGCGATCGAAATCGGAGACGACCCCGACACGCGCGAGTGGGCGATCTACATGACGCTTGTCGCACGCGCGCTCGAGCGCATCGGCGACAACGCTGTCGATATCGGCGAGCAGGTCGCGTTCGTGGTGACCGGCCTCTTCCGCGAGTTCGCGGACTCCTCGCGCCAGCCCGACAGCTGAAAGCGATCCTCGGCCTGGCGTCCGCGCGCGAGCCCCGTGCTCCTGCGGGAGCGCGAGATTGTGCGCAAGGCGCGCAGGAGGCCCGCAAAATGCGAATCTTGCGGTGTGAAGATCCTGTGACAATTGACGGTGCAAGCGAACACGCAGCCGATTCGTTCCCTACACTCGCGGCGATGACGGCAAGCGCTCGCGCCGACGCTCCGGGGGGCGTCACGTCGGCTCCTGAGGCCCAGGCATCCTCGACGGCGCTGCGCATCGCGATCCTCGACCGCGACAGTGGCTTCATCCAGGTGCTGAGCAAGCGCCTGGACCGGGTTGGCTGGGAGCACCGCGTGCTGGCGAGCCCCGTGCCCAGCGACGCGGTCGTGTCGATGCGCCTGAGCGCGCTCGTGGTGGATCTCGCGGTCCTCGGTCCGCAGGCGTGGAGCTGGCTCGAGAAGCTGTGCGAGGCGCTACCGGACTTGGGCATCGTCGTCTGCACCGGCCCCTCCACTGTCGCCCAGCGAGTGCGTGGGCTGCGGCTCGGAGCGGACGACTGGATCACCAAGCCATGCCACCCCGAGGAAGTGATCGCGCGCGTGCAGAGCGTCGTGCGCCGGCGCCGTCGCAGCGGCGGCCGCGCCGAGGCGCCGCCGGTCCTCGCCGGCGAGGTCGAGATCCGTCCCGATCGCTTCCAGGCATTCGTGGGCAGCGACAGCATCGACCTGACCAGGCGCGAGTTCGAGCTGATCGAGCTGCTCGCCGCCGCCGAGGGGCGCGTGCTCGAGCGCGAGGAGATCTACTCGCGCCTGTGGGGATACACGATGGTGCGCGGCGACCGCTCGGTCGACGTGTTCGTGCGCAAGCTCCGCCAGAAGCTCGAGAAGGCCTCACCCAACTGGCGCTACATCCACACCCACTTCGGCATCGGCTACCGCTTCGCAGCGGAATCGCTCGAGGTCGTAGACCCCGCTGCGATCCCTTCAGCCCTACCCGCCGCCTGGGCTACCGACAGCGCGCATGAGCCCGCTGTCAAGCCCGCTGCCGTCGGCGATTAGCGCCAGCTCGCGCGGGCGCGCCAACAGCACCAGCTCTCCGCGTACCCCTTCGAGGCGCACGAGCGCGAGACCGCCCTTCTTGAGGTCCACGCGTGCGCCGGTGAGCGCGGCGATCACGCCCGAGAGGTCGGGCTCGTGCCCGACGACCAGGACGCGCGCGTCCGCACCGACCCTGCGCATGACGGCGCGCACGGCGAGCGCGTCGAAGCCTTCGGCGAGCGGCGGATAGATCTCGAGGCGCTCGTGCAGCGCCTCGTCCCATTCCTCGACGGCGAGCTCCGCGGTGCGGCGCGCGCGGACCTTGGGGCTCGTCAGCACGAGGTCGAAATCGGCCCCGATCGCAGCAGTCGCGCGCCCCGCGACGCGCGCCTGGAGATCGCCGCGCTCGGTCAGGCGGCGCTCGAAATCCTCACGGCTTCCGTGCCGCTCGGCCTCTGCGTGTCGGAGTAGCCACAGCTGACGAGCCATCGCGCTCGCCTGCACAGTACCGGCGGCGGCGTCCAAGTGCGTGAAGCCGCCGAGCGCCGGTGGCTCGAGCGTATAGCGTGGAGTGCTCAGGTGCAGGACTCAGTCACCACGCGCGTCACCCGAGCAACCGACAGCGCCGCCAATCTAGCGGGTGCCGCTGGCGCGGCGCTGGATGCCGCCGCGGCCGCGGCCGCGATGGAGGCCACCGACCCGACGCTGTTCCTAAATCGCGAGGCTGTCCTGGCTCGATTTCAACGACCGCGTGCTGCAGCTCGCCGAAGACGAGCGTGTGCCACTGCTCGAGCGCGTGAAGTTCTGCGCGATCTATACGACGAACCTCGACGAGTACTACATGGTGCGCGTGGCCGGGCTGCGCGACCAGATCGACGCCGGCGTCGAGACGCCCAGCCAGGACGGCCGCACGCCCTTCGGAAACGATCGCGCTGATCCGCGAGCGCGTGCTCGAACAGAGCCGGCCGCCTCACCGAGCTGCTTCGAAGGGCGGCTACGACCGGCGCTGGCCGACGCACGGGATCCGCATCGTCGGTGTGGACGAGCTCGACGACGACGGCCGCGCGCAGCTCGCCCGGCACTTCCAGAAAGCGATCTTCCCCGCGCTCACGCCGCTCGCGGTGGCGCCCGGGCGGCCCTTCCCGTACATCTCGAACCTGTCGCTGAGCCTCGCCGTGCTCGTGCGCGACCCGCTCAGCGACCAGACCGTGTTCGCGCGCGTGAAGGTGCCGACCGAGATCCTGCCCCGCTTCGTGTCGATCTCCGTGCGCGAGCCGCCGGCGTCCGCTGCTGGTGCCGCTGGAGGACGTCATCGCCCACCACCTCGACGCGCTGTTCCCGGGCATGGAGATCGTCGACCACGACGTCTTCCGCGTCACCCGCGACGCCGACCTCGAGGTCTCCGACGACGCCGCCGACCTGCTGCAGGCGGTCGAGGACGAGCTCCGCCGCCGGCGCTTCGGCGAGATCGTGCGCGTCGAGGTCGGCGCGCGCTCTCGACGCGCCTGCGCGAAGAGCTGGCGGCGCTGCTCGGCGTCCAGGAGCGAGGAGGTCTACCCGGTCGACGGGCTGCTCGACATGGGCGCGCTGTGGCAGATCGTGCGCCTTCCGGGCCACGCCGAGCTGCGCGACGAGCCGCTCGTCGCGGTCACTCACCCGCGTCTGCAGCGCCACGAGGGCGAGCGCCCGGACGTGATGGGCGCGATGCGCGAAGGCGACCTGCTCGTGCACCACCCCTACGTCTCGTTCGCCACCTCGGTCGAGCGCTTCGTCGAGCAGGCGGTCGCCGACCCGAACGTGCTCGCGATCAAGCAGACCGTCTACCGCACGAGCGACGACTCGCCGCTCGTGCCCGCGCTGATCGACGCAACCGAACGCGGCAAGCAGGCGGTCGCTCTGGTCGAGCTGCAGGCGCGCTTTGACGAGCGCATGAACATCCATTGGGCGAAGGCGCTCGAGGAGGCCGGCGTGCACGTCGTCTACGGCCAGCCGGCGCTGAAGACACACGCCAAGTGCGTGCTCGTGGTGCGGCGCGAGGGCGACGGCGTGCGCAACTACGTGCACATCGGCACCGGCAACTACAACTCGACCACGGCGCGCCTGTACACCGACTTCGGCCTGTTCACGACCGACGAGCAGATCGGCGCGGACGTCGCCGACATGTTCAACTACCTGACCGGATACGGGCGCCCGCTCGCACTACCGCAAGGTGCTGATGGCGCCTGACTACCTGCGCGATGGCCTGCTCGAGCAGATCGAGGAGACGATCGCAGGCGCACTCGGCCGCCTCGCCCGTCGCGCATCGCGATGAAGATGAACGCGCTCGTCGACGGTCGCTGCATCCGCGCGCTCTACGAGGCCTCGCGGGCGGGCGTGAAAGTGGACCTCAACGTGCGCGGCATCTGCTGCCTGCGACCGGGGCTGCCGGGCGTCTCGGAGAACATCCGCGTCGTCTCGATCGTCGGGCGCCTGCTCGAGCACTCGCGCATCTACACCTTCGAGCGCCACGGCGAGCACACGATCTACATCGCCTCGGCCGACCTCATGCCGCGCAACCTCGACCACCGCGTCGAGCTGGCGGCGCCGGTCGAGGCGCAGGAGCCGCGAGCGGAGCTGCTCGACACGCTCGAGCGCGCCTTCGCCGACAACCAGAGCTCATGGGAACTCGACCGCGACGGCGGATGGCACCGTCGCTCCCCCGCTCCCGGCGAGCCGCCGCGCAGCATGCAGCTCGAGCTGGCCGCGCTGCACGCGGCGCACAGCTCAGGCGAGCGCGCGCCGGAGTGGTGCAGCGGCCCGATCAGCTGGCGCGCCGAGACGGACGCCGCCGCGCCGGCGAGCGTCGGCGCGCACTAACCGAGCCTGCGCCGCCGCTCTCGGCCGGTGCGGTGGAGCGCCGACGTGGCGAGGCCGCGCCGACGGCGGCTAGCAAGCTATCTTGGCCGGGTGGCGAAGACACCCCAGGTCGGCGAGGCGGCGCCGGACTTCGAGCTCGAGGGCACGAGCGGCGCGTTCCGGCTCTCCGAGCACCGAGGCGAGCGCGTCGTCCTGCTGTTCTACCCAGGCGACAACACGCCGGTCTGCACGCGGCAGTTCTGCAGCTACCGCGATCGTGCCGAGGAGTTCGGCCAGCTGGCGGCTACGGTCGTCGGTATCTCCGGCCAGGACCTGGCCTCGCACGAGGGCTTCATCGCGAAGAACGGCCTCACGGTGCCGCTCCTCGCGGACGCCGATGGCGCCGTCGCCCGGCTATACAGCGCGCACAATCGCATGGGGACGAAGCGAGCCGTGATCGTGATCGACGAGCAGGGGATCGTTCGCCACCGCCACGACCACCTGCTCGGACTCGACTACCAGAGCGTCGATGACCTGAAGGCCGCGCTCGGCAGCCTGCCGGCGCCAGCGGGCGCATAACGCGAGGCGCCCGTAACCGGGGCGCGCGAGCGCACCAACCCGCTACAACCTGTAGGAGATGGCTGCGGCCCGTCCCCTAGCGCGCGCGGCGCTCGCAGGCGCGTGCCTGCTGCTCAGCGCCTGCGCCGGCGCGAGCAGCACCGTACAGGCGACGCCGCGGGCGCCCTCCGCTGCGATCCCCGCCGCCGGCGCGAGCACGGCCGCCGGCGAGCTCCTCGATTGGCCGGAGTTCGGCCTGAACCCGCAGCGCAGCGACGCGAGCGAACAGCAGACCGGCGTGAGCGCCTCCAACGTGAGGCATCTACGCCGGCGCACGCTGACGCTGCCGGGCACGGTCGACTCCTCCCCGATCTACCTGCACCAGGCGAGCGTCGACGGCGCGAGCCACGACGTGATCGTCGTGACGACGACCTACGGGCGCACGCTCGCGATCGACGCCAACAGCGGGCGCACGCTGTGGACCTACACGCCACCCGGCTACGGCGGCTGGGCGGGCGGCGCGCAGATCACCGTGACCAGTCCGCTCGCGGACCCCGACCGCGAATACGTCTACAGCGCCTCCCCGAACGGCCTCATCCACAAGCTGCGCCTCGCGAGCGGGCGCGAAGCGCCCGGCGCGGGCTGGCCGGCGCGGGTGACGCTCGAACCCCTCCACGAGAAGCTGGGAGCGGCGCTGAACATCGACGGCGAAGACCTGCTCGTGGCGAGCAGTGGCTACATCGGAGACGCGCCGCCATACCAGGGGCACCTGGTGCTGGTGAAGCGCGCGAGCGGCCGCCTCGCTGGGATCTTCAACACGCTGTGCGCGAACAGGCGCACCCTGCAGCGGCCGAGCAGCTGCCCGGCGAGCGACTCGGCCATCCCCTCGCGCGCGGGCGCCGTCGTCGAGCCGGGCGACGGGCGCCTGCTCATCGACACCGGCAACGGCCCGTGGAACGGCACCACGAACTTCGGCGACAGCGTGCTCGAGCTGAGCTTCCCATCGCTTCAGCTGCGCCAGGAGTTCACGCCGGTCGACCAGGAATACCTGAACGAACACGACCAGGACCTCGGCTCGAGCGCGCCCGTGCTGCTCGGGCAGAACCGCGTCGTCCTCGCCGGCAAGGACGGGGTGATGCGGCTGCTCGCGCTCTCGGGCCTCGACGGTCACCCTCCGTCGACTCCCGCCGCGCGCGCACGGCCGCAAGGCGGCGAAGTGCAGCGGCTCTCGCTTCCTGGCGGCGGCGAACTCTGGAGCGCTCCGGCGGTCTGGCAGCACGCGGGGCGCTCCACGCTGTTCCTCGCCGACGAACACGCGACCGCCGCCTACGTGCTCAGCGGCGGCAGGCTCGAGCAGGTCTGGCAGAACTCCACGCCGGGCACCAGCCCCGTGTTCGCGGGCGGGCTGCTGTACGTCTATGACCCCGCCGCCGGCGGCATCTACGCGTACCACCCCGGCTCGGGCACGGCGATCGCGAAACTGCCCGGCTCCCCCGGGCACTGGAACAGCCCGATCGTCGTGGACGGGCACGTGATCGAGCCCGAGGGCAACGCCAACGAACACCTGCCGACGGGCTCGCTCGACATCTTCTCTGCCGCCTAGGGACCGAGAGCCTCTGCGACACTGCGCGACGCGATGGCGGCGCATCCAAGCCCGAGCGCGGACGGATCCGACGGCGAGCAGGCCGCCGACCTGCGGCGCGAACCCGCACCGACGCGCGTGATCTACGTGATGGGCGCCGGGCGCAGCGGCAGCACCATCCTCGGCGTCGCGCTCGGCAACTGCGAGGACGTCTTCTACGCCGGCGAGCTCGACAAGTGGCCCCCGCGTCGCGGGGTGCCGCCGCTCCCGGGCGAGGAGCGCGCGCGCTTCTGGGCTCGCGTGCGCGCGCTACTCGACGCAGACGTACTCGTGGGACCCGACAGCCGCTCGTTCGAGCGCTCCTCACTGCTGCTCTCGCCGCGGGCCTGGCGCACGCGCAGGCGGCTGCGCGGCCGCTACCGCGAGCTCGCCGACGGTCTGTTCGCGGCCATCGCGCGCAACTCCGGCGCGAGCTTCGTCGTGGACAGCTCGCACTATCCGCTGCGCGCGCGCGAGCTCCAGGACGTGCCCGGGATCGAGCTCTACCTGCTGTTCCTGGTGCGCGACCCGCAGGCGGTCGTGCGCTCGCTCGCGCGCAAGGACGTACCCGAGCGCAGCTTCGGTGTGCTCGCCGCGAACGCCTATCTGTGGGTCACGCACGGCCTGTCCGCGTGGGTGTTCGTGCGCCAGCCACGCGCGCGGCGCATTGTCGTGCGCCACGAGGACTTCCTCGCCGACCCACGCGCGGTGCTCGAGGAGATCCTGGCAATGAGCGGCGCGGGAACGGTGCCGGCGCTGCTGGCTGAGCTGCACACGGGACCGGTGTTCCAGGCCAACCGCCTGGTGCGGCTCGAGCTCGTGGAGCTCGAGCGCCCCGCGGCGGCCCCGCGCCAGCGCCCCTCGCGGCTGACGGCGCTGCTTCAGTGGCCGCTGCAGAGGGCGCTGGCACGGCTGTCGCCGATTGCGCGTGCCGGCGGCGCCGCGAGCACGCGCGAGCGGAGCGAGAGCCCGTGAGCGCCGCCGCGCCGGCCGGGGAGCCGGTGAAGGTGATCTACGTGATGGGCTCGGGGCACAGCGGCAGCACGATCCTCGGGGTCGCGCTCGGCAACTGTCGCGGGATGTTCTTCGCCGGCGAGCTGCACGAGTTCCTCGCACGCTCCGGGACGCCCGTGCTCGGCGGGCTCGAGCGAACGCGCTTCTGGGCGCAGGTGCGCGCGCGCACGCCGCAGGCCGAAACGCTCTACGGGCCGCGCGTCCTGCGCCTGATCGAGCGCTCCTCGGCCGTGCTGCGACTGGGCGCGCTGCCGGCTGCGCGCGCGCTGCGCCCGCGCTACCGCGCCGTGACGGCGTCGATCTTCGCCGCCATCGCCGACGTGGCAGGGGCGCGCTACGTGATCGACAGCTCGCACTTCCCGCTGCGCGCGCGCCAGCTGCAGCAGACCGAGGGCGTGGAGCTGCACCTCATCTTCCTGGTGCGCGAGCCGCAGCCCGTGGTCGCCTCGATCACGCGCCTGATCAACCAGCACGAAGTCGCGCGCCGGCGCCTCATGACGCTGAAGACCAACGCCGACCTGTGGCTGACGTACGCGCTCTCACTCGCGGTCTTCCGCCGCCAGCCCCCGCAGCGGCGGCTGCTCGTGCACTTCGAGGATCTCCTCGTCGCGCCGGAGGCGGTGCTCGCACAGATCCTCGCGCACGTCGGCGCCGACCCCGAGCTCCCCGACCTCGACGCGCTGCAGACGGGCCTCGCAATCCACGCCAACCGCTTCATCCAGCAGGAACTCGTCGCGTTCAAACGCTCCGCCGCCGCGGGTGGCCATGAGCGCCGTGGCTCCGCGCTGACGGCGTTGGCGCAGCGCCCCTGGCAGGCGGCATTCGCGCGCCTGCGGCCCGCCACCTCGCGCGCCGCGAAAGGCTAGCGGCGCCCGCGCAGGCGCTCGCGCACCATCAGCAGGCGGGCGCTGTCGAGCGCCTGGCGCAGCCGGCGCGGGTCGCTTGCCTGCTGCCACCACGGCGCCGGCGGCTCGGCGCGGCGGCTCCTGAGCGCCTCGAGCGAGACCTCCGGGCGCGCCGCGATGACCGCGAACCGCCGCCCGCGCCGGTAGTCATCCATCCCGGCGAAGTCGGTCATGTTGTGCGCGAGCGGCACGCTCTGGAAGCCGACCTCGTGTGCAAGCTCGCCGACCGCCTGGAGCGTCGGCAGGAGCACGAGCGACTGCCTGACGCGGTCGTGGGGGTCATCGACATGAGCGACTTCAAGGCAGCTGAAGCCCGCCGGCGAGATAGCGGTGTCGATCACCACGAGCTGCGCGCCGACGCGCTTGAGCAGCTCGAACAGCTCGAGCGGGCGCGCCGTGACTTCCATGATCCCCAGGCACAGCACGATGTCGAAGCTCGCCTCGAAGGAGTGCCGGAAGATGTCGCCCTGCTCGAAGCGATAGCGCGCGCCATCGATGCCCTTCGCCGCGAACACCAGTTGCGCCTGCTCGATGTAGGGGGCGTGCACGTCGACCCCGAGCACGAAATCTGCGCCCGCCTGCAGCGAGAGCAGCGACCACAGCCCGGCGTTGCAGCCGAGGTCGAGCACCCGCCGGCCAGCGAGCGAGCCGCCGCACACCTCGAGCAGGGCGTCGAAGAAGTAGCGCCGGCGCTGCTCCTGGCGGTTGACCTGACCGGGCTGCGCGACGTGCGTGACGATGCCGCCGTCGAACTCGAAGCGGTATAGCCAACGCGGGAAGGCCGCGATCTGTTCTTCGAGCTCGTGTGCCTCCATGGCGGCTAGGAACGGTAGTACGCCTCGAGCAGGTTCAGCCAGACCTCGCTGCGCGTGGGGAACGGGGCGACCGCGTGGCGCAGGCGCGAGAGCGGCACCTCGGAGATGACCGCGATCGTCGCCGCCTGCAGCCACTCTGCGACCTCAACGCCCGTGAACGTCGCGCCCACGACGACCTCGCGCTCCTCGTCGATCACGAGCCGCGCGGTTCCCGGCGCGCCGCGGCCGACGAAGCTGCCGCCCGCGTTCTGCTCCACGTCGGTGTCGACGGCGCGCACGCGCAGGCCCGCCGCGCGCGCGCTCGCGAGCGTGTGCCCGACCGCCGCGACCTGCGGCTCGGTGAAGATCACGCGCGGCGAGAGCGCACCATCGGAGCGCAGCTCGACCGGCCTGCCGAGGATGTGGTCGGCGGCCAGCCGCGCCTGGTACTTGCCCATGTGCGTGAGCAGCACCCTGCCGTTGGCGTCGCCGACGACATACAGCCAATCCCGACCGGGCACCCTCATCGTGTCGTCGACCTCGACGTACTCCCCGGCCCGCAGCCCGACCGTCTCCAGCCCAATCCCCTCCGTGCGCGGACGCCTGCCCGCCGCTACCAGCAGCTGCTCGCCGGCCAGATGCCGGCCGTCCTCCAGCTCGAGCCGAACCTCCTCGCCCTCGCGCCAGGCGCGCGCCGCCTTCACACCCAGCTCGACGCGCACGCCGAGGTCCTTGAGGCCTTCGCAGACCTGCTCGGAGGCGAGCTCCTCCTCGCGTGCGATCAGTCGCGCGAGCCCCTCCACGAGCGCCACCTCGGACCCGAGCGAGGCATACGCCCAGGCGAGCTCGACCCCTACGACACCGCCGCCGAGCACGAGCAGCGAGCGGGGCAGCACGTGCGCTGTCGTCGCCTCGCGGTTGGTCCAGGGCGCGAGCTCGTGCAGCCCCGGAACGGGCGGGATCGCCGCGCTGCTGCCGACGGCGAGCACGACGGCGCGGCGCGCGAGCAGCGTCAGCTCGCCGGCGCTGACGGTGCGTGTGCCCGCGAGCGCGCCGCGCGCGCGGATGAGCTCGATCCCGCGTTCCTCGAGCCACGGCAGATGCGAGGTGTCATCGAGCCCGTGCACGATCTCGTCGCGGCGTGAAAGCGCCGCGAGGACATCCAGCTGGCCTCGCGCCGCCTGCGCCGCGCCCGGGACTCGGCGCGCCTCGGCCAGCGCCTGCGCTGGCCTTAGCAGGCCCTTCGAGGGCATACAGGCGTAAAAGGAGCACTCCCCGCCGACGAGCTCGTCCTCTACCAATGCGACCTCAAGGCCCGCTCGGGCGAGACGCCCCGCGCACACCTCGCCGGCCGGGCCGGCGCCCACCACGACTATGTCGAATTCGCGGCTCTCGCTCATCGCCCGATTGTTGCCAGCACGCGTCGCCCGCAGCGCGCGCCGACCGGCTAGCCTCGTGGATGATGGAGCAATCGCTCGCAGGGCAGCTCCTGCTCGCGGCGCCGGGCCTGCGCGACCCGAACTTCGCGCGCAGCGTCGTGCTGATCGGCGTGCACGGCGAAGAGGGCGCCATGGGCATCGTCCTGAACCGTCCAGCGCACGTGTCCGTGGCAGAGGCCGTGCCACAGCTGCAGGGCGTGGTCGCCGAGGATGAGCCGGTGTTCGTCGGCGGCCCCGTACAGCCCGAGTCGGTGGTCGTGCTCGCGGAGTTCATGGAGACATCTGCGGCGGGCCTGCTGCTGCTCGAGCGCATCGGCTTCCCGGCCGCCGACGCCGATCTCGAGGCGCTCGCGCTCGCGACCGTGCGCGCGCGTGTCTTCGCCGGCTACGCGGGCTGGTCGGAGCAGCAGCTCGACGCCGAGGTGGATGGCGGCGACTGGATCATCCAGGCACCGCGGCCCAGCGACGTCTTCAGCGAAGACCCCGGGGACTTGTGGAGCAGCGTGCTGACGCGCATGGGCGGAAGCTACGCGCTGATCGCACGCATGCCGCTCGACCCCAGCGTGAACTAGCCGAGCTGCCCGCGGGCTCAGAAACGCCCGCCCGGCGCCCGCGCCGGGCCGTACTACTCTGGTGGGGCCTCGATGGGCTGGTGGGGAGAGCTCACGCCGGCTGGACTTCTTACGCCGACACAAAGGACGCACCGGTCATGCTCAGGCTCGCCCGCTGGTCGACGACCCACCGCAGGTACGTAGTACTCGGATGGCTGCTGCTGCTGGTGGGCGTGAACGCGCTCGCACAGTCGGCCGGGACGAGCTACTCGAACAACTTCACGCTGCCCAACTCCGACGCCCAGCGCGCGTCGAACCTGCTGACGCACAGCTTCCCCGCCCAGGCTGGCGACCGCGACACGATCGTCTACGCGGTCGGCTCCGGCAGCGTGCGGGACGCCTCGGTGCGCTCGCATATGAGCGCGATGTTCGCGGCGGTCGCCCGCCGGCCCCACGTCGCCGCCGTGATCAGCCCGTACGCCGGCGCGGCCGCCGGCAAGGAGATCTCCTCGGACGGAAAGATCGCCTTCGCGACCGTCGTCTTCGACGAGAAAGCGAACCTGCTGCCCAAGAGCGCGCCCGAACGCGTCGTCGCCGTCGCGCGCGCCGCGGCGCGGCCGGGGCTGGAGGTCGAGCTCGGCGGACAGGCGATCGAGATGACCGAGCAGGCCGGCTTCGGCCTCTCGACCGCCGTCGGCCTGCTCGCGGCGATCGTCGTGCTGCTGCTCACGTTCGGCTCGCTGATCGCGATGGGCATGCCGATCATCACCGCTCTGTTCGGTCTCGGCACCGGGCTCGGCGTGATCGCGCTGTTCACGCACGTGGTGGCGACCCCCAACTTCTCCTCCGAGCTCGCGGCCATGATCGGCCTCGGCGTGGGCATCGACTACGCCCTCTTCATCCTCACCCGCTTCCGCGAGGCCTACGCGACCCCCGGCCCGACGTTCGGGGATGCGCGCGCCTCGGTCGTGCACGCGATCGACACCGCCGGCCGCGCCGTCCTGTTCGCCGGCTCGACGGTCGTGATCGCGCTGCTCGGGATGATGCTGCTGGGCGTCGAATTCCTGTACGGCGTGGCGATCGCGGCCTCGATCGGGGTGCTGCTCGTGATGCTCGCGTCGCTGACGCTGCTGCCGGCGCTGCTGACGCTCGCCGGCGCGCGCGTTGCCGCGCCGCGGCATCTTCGCAGGCCACGCGCGGCGCGCGGCGAGTCCGATCCCCGGTCGGCCGCACTCGCGAACGGCGCAGCGCGCGCCGGCAGCGCGTGGGTCCGCTGGAGCGCGTTCGTGCAACGGCGCCCGAAGCTGATCGCGGTGCTCGCCACGGCGGCGATGCTGGCGATTGCGGCACCGGCCACCGCGCTGCGGCTCGGCTCGAGCGACGCCGCCAACGATCCCGCCGGACAGACGACGCACAAGGCATACGAGCTGCTCGCGAAGGGCTTCGGCGAAGGCTTCAACGGGCCTCTGCAGATCACCGCCAAGGTGCCTGCAAGCGCCGGCGCCCCGGCACTCGCGCGCCTGCGCGGCGCCGTCGCGGCCACCCCCGGCGTGTTCTCGGTCGCGCCCCCGAGGCTCAACCCGGCTGGCGATGTGGCGACGCTGACCGTCTATCCGCGCTCCTCGCCACAGGCTTACGCGACCACGCAGCTGGTCGAACGCCTGCGCGCGAGCGTGATCCCGCCGGTCGCACGCTCGAGCAGGATGACCGTCTACGTGGGCGGGGTCACCGCCGGGTCGGTCGACTTCGCCGCCACGCTGGGGCGCAAGCTGCCGCTGTTCATCGGCGTCGTGGTGCTGCTCTCGGCGCTGCTGCTGATGATCGTCTTCCGCTCGCTCGTGATCCCCCTGCAGGCCGCGGTCATGAACCTGCTGAGCATCGGCGCGGCCCTGGGTGTGATCGTCGCGATCTTCCAGTGGGGCTGGCTCGGGGGGCTCCTCGGCGTGCAGCAAGGGCCCATCGAGTCGTTCATCCCGGTGATGCTGTTCGCGATCGTCTTCGGCCTGTCGATGGACTACGAGGTCTTCCTCGTCTCGCGCATCCACGAGCGCTGGACGCAGACGCGCGACAGCGAGCGCGCCGTCGGCGAGGGGCTCGCTCTCACCGGGCGCGTGATCACCGCCGCGGCCGCGATCATGGTGTGCGTCTTCCTCTCGTTCATGCTCGGCGAAGACCGCGTGATCAAGGAGTTCGGGCTGAGCCTCGCGAGCGCCGTCTTCCTGGACGCGCTCGTCGTGCGCTGTCTGCTGCTGCCAGCCGTGCTCTCGCTGATCGGCGAGCGCACCTGGAAGCTCCCCGAGCGCCTCGCGCGCGTGCTCCCGCGTATCCGCATCGAGGGCACGCGCGTCGACGCGCCCCGCGGCGAGGGCGAGCCCAGGCCCGGCGTCCCCGCCGGCTCGCGCGCTCGTGCGGCCGTCGCGGCCGAGGGGGCCGAGGGCTAGCAGGAGCTACCGCTCCCTGCAGGCGCGCATGCCCCCTGCTCGCTCGCGTCGGCGAGGCCTCGCGTCGTCTGGCTTGATCGCAATGCTCGCCGCTCTGCTGGCGTGGCACGCCGCCTGCGCGCGTGCGTCCGCGGACGTGGTGCGGGCGTCCGGCAGGACCTCGGTGCTGCTGGTGTTCGCGAGCGTAGGCGAGCGCCAGCTGCAAAGCGCGCGCGGCATGTCGGTCGGGATCATGTCCGCCGCGCAGGGGGCGTACTCGAGCGCCCAGCTCGCGCTCGACATCTCCCAGGGCGCCCGCATCGGCGCATCCGCATACGCCGGCCCGCCACCGGCACTCGCGCTGCACCCGAGCGCACGCGGCGGCGTGATCGCCGGCTGGCACGCGGCACGGGCGCGCGCCGCCGCGGCCCCGCAGCTGCTCGACCCGGGGCTGCTCGCCGCGAGCATCCCCGGCGGCGGCGCCTACGCGGGCAGCGCCGCCACGCAGGCTCCCGCCGCGCCGATCGCGGCCGGCACCGCCGGGAGCGTGGCGGCGGTCTCGCTGGGCCCCGTGAGGACGCTCGCTGCACGTGCCGCGGCGCTCGCGCGCGACCGGCGCCTGGTCGTCGCCGACCTGCCCGGCGGCGCGCTCGGCGAACAGGAGCTGCTCGCGCTCGCCTCCCAGCGCCCCGCGCGCGAGCTCCTGATCGTGCTCGCGCGGCCCCGGCGCGCCCGCGAAGGCGCACTCGTGTGGGTCGCGGCCGCCGGGCTCGTCGGCGGCGCGGGGCGCGAGCTCACCTCCTCGAGCACCACCGAGCGCGGTCTCACGGTGGATATCGACCTCACCGCGACGATCCTCCAGCAGCTCGGGCTGCGCACGCCCTCGCTCGTGCGCGGGCGCCCGCTGCGCACCGACGGGCAGCTCGACGCCGCCGGGCTGCGCGGCCTGATCGCGCGGCTGCGCGTGATCGGCCAACGACGCCTGCGTGCACTCGCGTGGCTGCTGCTCGCCTGGGCCGCGCTCGCGCTCGCGTGCGCGCGCCGCGCCCGCACGCGCGCGTGGGCCCTGCGCGTGGGCGCGCTGGGCGTGCTGTGGGCGCCGGTCGTCGCCCTCGCGCCGGCCGCGCTCGAGCCGGCGCCCGCAAGCGAATACGCGCTTATCGCGCTCCTCTGCCTCGGGCTCGGCGCGCTCACCGACGCGCTCGTGCCGTGGCCGCGCGCGCTGATCGCGCCCGCGGTATGCGCGCTCGCGGCGCTCAGCGCCGATGCGCTCGCGGGCACGCAGCTGCAGTTGCGCTCGCTGCTCGGGCCCGACCCGCTGCTGGGGGCGCGCTTCTACGGGATCGGCAACGAGCTGAAGTCCGCGCTCGCCGTGCTCGTGCTCGCCGGCGCGGCGGGCGCGCTGTACCCGGCGACCCGTGGGCGGCGGGCGGCACTCGCGATCGCGCTCGCGGGAGCGCTGCTCGCGGTGATCGAGGGATCCGCGCGCATCGGCGCGGGCGTCGGCGGGGTGATCCTCGTGAGCTTCGGCTTCGCGCTCGCGGCCGTATCGCTGCTGCCGGGAGCGCTCACGCGCCGCCGCGCGCTCGGGATCGTGCTGGCGCCGCTGATCGGCCTGCTCGCGCTCGCGGTCATCGATCTCGCGAGCGCACACGGTACCGGGCACTTTTCCGGCAGCATCCTGCACGCGCGCTCGTTCACCGACGTGCGCGACATCCTCGTGCGCCGCTACGAAGCCGCCTGGCAGGAGCTGCGCAACCACGCGATGCCCGCCGCCACCGCGATCGCGCTCGCCTGCGCGCTGTGGGCGCTGTGGCGCGAGGCGCGCCTGCTCGCGCCGGTGGACGGCGATCCCGCCTGGCGCGCGGCGCTGTGGGGGGCGATCGGCGCCGGCGTCGCCGGCGCACTCGTCGAGGACTCGGGGCCGCTGCTGCTCGTCGTCGCCGTCTTCACCGGCGGTTGCGTGTGCTGCTACCTGTGGGGCCGCCCGCGCCCGGCTCGCGCGGCGAGCGACCTAGGAGGTGCAGTCCTCGCACGCCCCGTGGAGCACGATCTCGTGCTCTGAGACCGTCAGCGGCACGCGCTCTGAGAGGCTCGTGATCGCGCGCTCCAGCAGCGGGTCGCTGAACGGCATCACGGCGCCGCACTCGTCGCAGACCAGGTGGTGATGGTGTCCCTCGGCATCGCGCGAGCGCTCGAAGCGCACCATCGCCTGCCCGGTCTCCACGCGCTGGACCAGTCCCAGCCGCTCGAGCTCGTCGAGGATGCGATACACGCTCGCCCTGCTCACGCCGCGGCCGCGCCCGGCGCCCAGGACCTGCTCGATCTCCACCGCGGTCAGCGCGCAACGCTCGGATGCCAGCAGCTCGAGCAACGCGCCGCGGGCGCTGCCGCGCTTGCGCCCGCCGGTGCTGAGCGCCGATCGCGCTCGCTCCAACCACTCCTGCCCGGGCTGGTGGGACTCGCTCACGACACGCCCATCATCGCCGACACCGCGGCGCCGGCGCGCCGCCTGCGCCTCGCCACCCAACCCCTGCCGAGGGCATAGGCGCAGGCGCTCAGGGTGCCCACGAAGAAGCCGACCGGGTAGTTGCTCTGATAGGAGGCCGCGATCGCGACCCACACGATCACGAGCGCGATCAGCACCGACAGCGCCATCGCCACGGGCGGCGAGGCGCTCAGCGAGCGCGCCGCGGCGGGCGCGCCGGTCATCAGGCTGAAGATCAGCAGCGTGCCCACGACTGGCACCGTCATCGTGCTCGCGAGCGCGAGCACGAGCAGGAAGCAGAGCTCCATGCCGAACGCGCTCACGCCGCGCGCCTCGCCGGCCTCCGGGTACACGGAGGACAGCAGCAGCGGGCGGTAGAGGACGCAGATGGCCACCACACACGCGAGCGCGAGACCCGCCGTCGGGGCGAGCGCGTTGGTCGATACGCCCAGCACCTCGCCGAACAGCAGCGAGTAGGCCTGCGGCGCGTACTGCGAGCTCAGCGAGAGGAACAGCGAACCGAGCCCGAGCATCAGCACGAGCGCGAGCGCGGTGCCGACGTCGCGCCGCCCGCGCCGGGCGAGCGCCGCGATCGCGAGCGCGCCGAGCAGCGAGAACACGCCGAGGCCGAGCAGCGTGCTCACCCCCAGGAGGCTCGCCCCCGCGGCGCCCGCGAAGGAGCCGTTCGGGATCGCATGCGCGGCGAACAGCGAGCCGCGCAGCACCGCGAAGAACCCGACCACGCCGGCGATGACCGCGACGATGCTCGCCACCGTCCAGGCGTTCACCATGAAGCCTTCGAACACCTAGGGCCTCCTGCGGCGCAGCCCCGACAGAAGGTACGCGCAGAACACGAGCGACACCACGAAGAAGCTCACCGGCCAGCCGTGCTCGCGCGGGGGCCAGTAGAAGCTGTCGTAGGCGAGCAGAACCCCCAGCCACGTCGCCGCCACGCCGATCGCCGCCGCCGTCGCGAACGCCGCCGCGGGCCTGCGCGTCAGGCGCAGCGCCGCCGCCGCGGGGCCGATCAGCAGCGCCGTGCTGAGGATCGTGCCGATCGTCATCGCCGCCAACGCCACCGCGAGCGCGAGCGCCAGCAGGTAGGCCGCGCCGAGCGCGCGCACGCGGATTCCACGCGCCGCCGCGATCTCCGCGCTCACCGAGCTCAGCATCAGCGGGCGGAACAGCACGGCGACGATCGCGAGCGCGAGGACGCTGAGCGCGAGCATCGGCGCCACGGTTGAGCGCGCCAGCGAGAGATCGAGCCGAACAGGACGGTCACGGTCGCGCCACTCGTGTTCATCTGCGTCGTGTCGAGGTAGAGCAGCAGCGCGGCCACGCCGAGCGCAATACCGAGCACGATCCCGGTCGCGAGGTCGCGCCCGCGCACGCGCTGGATGCCGATCGCCTCCATGCCCACGGCGGCCAGCAGCGCCGCCGCGACGAAGCCCCACAGCGGCCCCACGCCGAGGAGGAACGCGCCCGCGCCGCCCGTCGCGCCGACGTCGGAGAGCGCGTGGCCGGCGAACGCCTGCGCGCGCATGACCGTGAACACGCCCACCGTCGCCGACACGACCGCCGCGATCAGCCCGACCACGAGCGCGGTCTGCACCGCTTCGCTCGCGAAGAACCCGGGCTCGACCACGGGCGCGAGCAGCGAGCTCGATGAGATCACCTCGATCTCCCCGAGCGCCGCCTCGTGCCCGCGCAGGTCGTGCTCGTCGCCCGCGCCCGCCACCACGAGCACGCGGCCGTGGACGTTCAGCACGTCCACGTGGCTGCCGTAGAGCTCGCTCAGCACCTCCGCGCGCACGACCTCGTCGGTCGCGCCGCTGGCGGCACGGCCGTTGGCCAGGTAGACGATCCGCTGCATCGCTCCGAGCAGCGCGTTCATCTCGTGCGAGCTGATCAGCACCGCGACGCCCAGCTCGCGCGTGAGCTCCGCCAGCAGCGCCACCACGTCCTTGCCGGCACGCAGGTCGAGGTTGGCGAGCGGCTCGTCGAGCAAGAGCAGTCGCGGAGTGCCGACGAGCGCGTGCGCGATCAGCACGCGCTGCTGCTCGCCGCCGGAGAGCTCGCCCACGCGCGCGTTCGCGAGCTCGAGCGCGCCGACCGCCGCGAGCATGCGCTCCACCCTCTGAGCGCGGGCGCGCGAGGGCCACGGCAGCCCCAGGCGCTGCGCGTCGATGCCGAGGCCGACGAGGTCCCGCGCCCGCAGCGGGGTGTCGGGATCGAGCTGGAACTTCTGCGGCACGTAGCCGATCGAGGCGTCCCCGCGCGAGCGCCGGCGCCCCTGCAGGAGCACCTCCCCCGCGCCCGCGCGCTGCAGGCCGAGGATGACCCTGAGCAGCGTCGTCTTGCCCGCGCCATTTGAGCCGATCAGCCCGGTGAACTCCCCCTCGCCAACCTCGAAGCTGACATCGCGCAGGACCGGGCGCCCGCCCAGCGAGACGCTCACGCCGCGCACGGAGAGCACCTGCGAGCGCACTGGCGGGCTCACAGCTTGCGCGTCGATCGGCCTTCGGCCACGGCGGCGCGCAGCGCGTTCACCTCCGCGAGCATCCACGACTGGTAGTCATAGCCGGGCGGCATCGTCTCGTAGACGCCGACCACGGGCACGTGCGCCGCTTCCGCCGCTTCGAGGAAGCTCTGCGTGAGCGTGTCGGTGACCTGCTGGTTGTAGACCAGCGCTCGCACCCTGTGCGCGCTCAACAGCTGCTTCTGGAGCGAGACGTTCTGCGGCGCCACGTCGACGCCGTTCATGATGTCCGCCTGCAGCGGGAAGGGGGTCAGGTTGCGTGCACCCGCGGCTTCGAGCATGTAGTCCCCGACGGGCTCGGTGCTCGCCACCGGGGTGCCGGGGTAGCGCGCGGCGAACGACTGCAGGGCACGCGTCCACGGTTGCAGCGAGCGCACGAACGCCGCGGCGCGCGCCTGGAAGTACGACGCGTGCGCTGGCTGCAGCGAGGACAACTCGGCGGCAAGCGCGTTCGCCACCGCCGGCATCGTGCGCGGGTCATACCAGAGGTGTGGGTTTGCCGCCGAAGCCGCCAGGCCGAGCACCTTCTGCACGTCGATCACCCTGCGCGAGGAGCTCGGCGAGGCCGCCTCGATTTTTTCCATGTAGCCGTCGTAGCCCACGCCGTTCTGCACCACCACGTTCGCCTGCGAGACCTCCTGGGCGACGCTCGGGCTGGCCTCGAAGCTGTGCGGGTCGGTGTTCGGATTGCTCTCGATCGCCGCGACCGAGACGTAGCGCCCGCCCACCTGCGCGATGACGTTCGCGTACTCGTTCTCCGCTCCCACCGCGGCGATCGTTCCCGGCGCGTGCGCCGGAACCGAGGCTCCGCAGGCGCTCGCCGTCGCCGCGAGCACGCCCACGAGCACGCACGCGCGCAGCCTGCGTGGGGCTGCGACTGGGGTTTTCAGCGCGAACGCATCCATCGGCCGGAAGGCCGCACGCTATCACAAGACTGAGTCTTGTTCTCAAGACGCGTCCGGCTCGAGCCCGAGCGCGCGGCGCAGCTCCGCGAGCTCCAGCCCCTGCACGCGCACGAGCTTCTCGCGCGAGCGCGCGCCGCGCACGACCGAGACGCGCTGCGCGCCGATGCGCGCGCGCTTTGCGATCAGGCGGCAGAGCGCTTCGTTGGCGCGTCCCCGCAGCGGCGGCGCGCGCACGCGCACGAGCAGCACGCCCGCGCGCTCGCCGTCTATCTCGTCGGCGCCCGCGGCCGGGCGCAGGCGCACCGTGATCTCGCACTCCGGCACGAGCAGCGATGATCATGGCTGATCGAGACCGAAAAGCCCGACGGCACCCACCACGAAAGGGGCTCCATGCACAGGATCGAGACCGGCTCCGAAGAGCTGCTCTCCCCCACCTACGCGGGGCGCAGCTTCTCCCAGGAAATCCCCAAGTACCGTCTGCCCGTGGAGGGCGTGAGCCCCGAAGCGGCCTACGAGCTCGTGCACGACGAGCTCAACCTGGACGGCAACCCCGCGCTCAACCTCGCCTCCTTCGTGACCAGCTGGATGGAGCCGCAGGCGCGCCTGCTCGCCGCTGAGACGCTCGCCAAGAACCTGATCGACCAGGACGAGTACCCGCAGAGCGAGGCGATCCACCGGCGCGTCGTGTCGATGGTCGGACGGCTCTTCCACGCGCCCGCGCACGCGCAGCCCACGGGCACCGCCACGATCGGCTCATCCGAGGCGATCATGCTCGCGATGCTCGCGCACAAGCGCTCGCTGGCAGCTGCGTCGGCGCGCCGCGGGCGAGCCGACGGATGAGCCGAACCTGGTGATGGGCGCGGACGTGCACACCGTGCTGGGAGAAGTTCGCGCGCTACTTCGAGGTCGCAGCCGCGCATCGTGCCGATGCAGGACGGGCGCTACACGATCGGCGCCGCCGACGGTCGAGCCGCTGCTCGATGAGCGCACGATCGCCGTCGCGGGCCTGCTCGGGACGACCTTCACCGGCCAGATGGACGACCTGCGCTCGATCGACAAGCTGCTCGCGCGCGTGCGCAGCGAGCGCGGCTGGGAGATCCCGCTGCACGTCGACGCCGCCTCGGGTGGCTTCGTGATGCCCGTTCTCCAAGCCCGAGGAGGAGTGGGACTTCCGGCTGCAGTCGGTGCGCTCGATCAACGTCTCCAACCACAAGTTCGGGCTCGTGTACCCGGGCATGGGGACCGTCGTCTTCCGCGACGCCTCCGACCTGCCCGGAGGAGCTCGTCTTCCACATCAACTACCTCGGCGGCGACATGCCCAACTACTCGCTGAACTTCTCGCGCCCCTCCACCTCGGTGATCCTGCAGTACTTCGCGTTCCTGCGCCTGGGGCATGCGCGGCTACGAGCGAGATCGTCGCGAACGTGCTCGCGAACGCCCAGGCGCTCGCCGCGCAGCTGGCCGAGCATCGACGGGCTCGAGCTGGTCACCGACGGCTCGCTGTTCCCGGTCGTCGCGCTGCGCGCGGCCGACCCGGAGGCGATCGACCTGGCGGGCTCTCGCATCTGCTGCGCGAGCGCGGCTGGATCGTGCCCGCCTACACGCTGCCGCCCGACGCGGAGCACATCACCGTGCTGCGCATGGTCGATCAAGGAGAACTTCTCGCGCGACATGGTCGGACATGCTCGCCGGCGACGTGCGCGGCGCGCTGCAGATGCTGCAGCAGGGCCCGAGCGTGCACCACGCCCGCGCCAGCGCCCGCACTGCTGAACGAGCCTCAGTCGAGAACGGCTTTGCGGCGGCGGTTCATGAACAGCACGACGCCCACGATGATCACGATCACGACCAGACACGCCGCCGGCGATGTAGCGCAGTTTGTGGTGGACGGGTTTGCTTTTCGCTTCCGCCTTCGCCTGCGTCGGCGCTGAGCACGGTCACGGGCACGCCCTTGGCTTCGAGCGCGGCCGCGTACTTCGCCTCTTGCTTCGGCGCGTATCTTGCGCGAGCACGTGTTCGCCGTTCTTCAGCGTCGCGCGCAGCGTGCGCAGCGCGCTTGTTGATCGTCACTTCGCTTGATCTCGCCCGCCGGCGAGCTGGCTTTCGTACTGCGCGAGGCTCTCTTTGCGTGTAGGCGATCGCCGTTCGGCGGCCTGCGGCAGTCGCTGCTGCGAGGCGCCAGCGCAGGACGCGGCCGCGAGCGCGGACAGCAGGAGCGCCGCCCAGGCTCGGTCGAAGGCCGGCGGATGAGCGGCGCGCACCGACGGCGAGATTACAGTCGCCGTGCGCCGCGCGCTCGCGGCGACTGCCAGGTGCGCCGGCGCCAAGTCGCGCGCGCGAGCCCCGGGCTACCTGCGTCGCGCAGGCCGCGCGGAGCGCCTTGTTGCGCTGCACCTTGGAGAGCACGGCCTTGCGCATCCGCACCGTCGCGGGGGTCACCTCGACGGCCTCGTCCTCGCGCACCCACTCGAGCGCCTGGTCGAGCGTCAGCTGCGGTGGGTGTCCAGGCGCACGAGCACGTCGGCGGTGGAGGAGCGCATGTTCGTCAGGTGCTTCTCCTTGACGGGGTTCACGTCGAGGTCCTCTGCGCGCGCGTTCTCGCCGATGACCATCCCCTCGTAGACCTCCTCGCCCGGGCCCCACGAACAGCGTGCCGCGCTCCTGCAGCGTCATCAGCGAGTAGCTCACGGTGACGCCGCTGCGGTCGGCGACGAGCGCGCCGGTGTGTGCGCGTCAGCAGCTCGCCCGCCCACGGCTCCCAGCGGTCGAAGACGTGGTGCATGATGCCCGTGCCGCGCGTCTCCGTCAGGAACTCGGTGCGAAAGCCGATCAGCGCCGCGCGCGGGCACCAGGTACTCCATCCGCACCCAGCCGGTGCCGTGGTTGGTCATGTGCTCCATGCGGCCCTTGCGCACCGCGAGCAGCTGCGTGACCGTCCCCACGTGCTCCTCGGGCACGTCGACCGAGAGCCGCTCGACCGGCTCGTGGCGTTCGCCTTCGATTTCGCGCTCGACCACGTGCGGCTGGCCGACGGTCAGCTCGAAGCCCTCGCGGCGCATCATCTCGACGAGCACCGCCAGCTGCAGCTCGCCGCGGCCCTGCACCTCGTAGGTGTCCGGGCGCTCGGTGGCGCGCGACGCGCAGCGAGACGTTGCCGACGAGCTCCTGCTCCAGGCGCGCCTCGATCTGGCGGGCGGTCGAGCTTGTCGCCGTCTTTGCCGGCGAGCGGCGAGGTGTTGACGCCGATCGTGATCGACATCGCGGGCTCGTCGACGGTGATCACCGGCAGCGGCCGCGGATCCTCGGGTCGGCGAGCGTCTCGCCGATCGTCACCTCCGCGATCCCGGCGACGCGCGATGATTTCGCCGGGCCCCGCCTCGCCGGCGTCGACGCGGTCGAGCGCGTCGGTCACGTACAGCTCGGCGACCTGCGCGCGCTCGATCGCGCCGTCGGCGCGGCACCACGCGATCTGCTGGCCCCTGCGGATCGTGCCGTTGACGCACCCGGCAGATCGCCAGGCGGCCCGACGTAGGGCGAGGCGTCGAGGTTCGTGACGAGCGCCTGCAGCGGGTGCTCGTGGTCGTATACCGGCGCCGGGATGTGCTCGAGCAGCAGGTCGAGCAGCGGCGCGAGCGTCGCTGCCCTCCAGCGGCTGCACCCGGCTCGTAGTGCAGCGAGGCGACGCCCGGCCTTGCGCGTTGCAGTAGACGATCGGGAACTCGATCTGCTGCTCGTCGGCGTCGAGGTCGAGGAACAGCTCATAGACCTCGTCGACCACCTCCGCGACGCGCGCGTCGGGGCGGTCCACCTTGTTGACCACGAGGATCACCGGCAGCCGCGCCTCGAGCGCCTTGCGCAGCACGAAGCGCGTCTGGGGCAGCGGGCCCTCGGAGGCGTCCACGAGCAGCAGCACGCCGTCGACCATCGTCAGCCCGCGCTCGACCTCGCCGCCGAAGTCCGCGTGGCCGGGCGTGTCGATGATGTTGAGCTTCACGCCCTTGTAGCTGCAGCGAGGTGTTCTTGGCGAGGATCGTGATGCCCTTCTCGCGCTCGAGGTCCATCGAGTCGAGCACGCGCGTGGCGCACGTCCTGGCCTACGCGGAAGGCGCCCGACTGCCACAGCATCGCGTCCACGAGCGTCGTCTTGCCGTGGTCGACGTGCGCGACGATCGCCACGTTGCGGATGTCCTCTCTGCTCTTCAGCACTGCCTGGCCAGGCTAGCGGCGCACGCCGGCGGCTCCTGAGGCCGTGCTGATGCCCGAAGCGCGCGAGCGCCGTCGGGTAGCGCTCGGCGGCGGCGATCGTCTCCTCGAGCGCCGCCGCGAAGCGGCGCAGCTCGGACTCCTCGACCGTCAGCGCCGGCAGGGCCTTGATCACGTTCATGCGATGGCCCGCGACCTGGCAGAAGATGCGGTGCTTGTGGAACAGCGGCACCATCACCAGCTGGGCGAACAGCCCCGGCTGGCGGGCCTCGACCCGCTCCCACAGCCGCCGCGCCGCGGCCGCCGGGCGGCGCGCCGAATTCGATCGCCCACATCAGCCCCAGGCCGCGCACCTCGCGGACGACCTCGAAGCGCTCCACCAGCGGGCGCGTCAGCTCGAGCAGCATCTCGCCGAGGCGCTCGGCGCGCGCGCACAGCTGCTCGCGCTCGAGCACCCGCAGCGTCGCGAGCGCCGCCGCCGCGGCGAGGTCGTTGCCGCCGAAGGTCGAGCCGTGGCGCACCGAGCGCTCCATCCCGTCGAACACCGCGTCCATCACCGCGCGCGAGGCGAGCACCGCGCCGACGGGCACGAGCCCGCCCGAGAGCGCCTTCGCAACACAGATCAGGTCGGGTTCCAGGCCCCAGTGCTCGAGCGCGAGGAAGCGCCCGGTGCGGCCGATCCCCGTCTGCACCTCGTCGCACACGAACAGCGCCCCGCCTCGCCGGCAGAGGCGCTGGGCGCTCGCGCAGGTAGCCCTCGGGCGGAGGCAGGTTCACGCCCTTGCCCTGCACGGGCTCGACCACGAACGCGGCCACGTCGCCGGCGGCGAGCGCGCGCTCGAGCGCGGCGAGATCGCCGAACGGGACCGCCTCGCAGTCGCTCGAGCAGCGGGCCGAAGCCGCTCGCGGAACTCGCTGTTGCCGTTGAGCGAGAGCGAGCCCGAGCGTGAGCCCGTGGAAGGCGTGCTCCGCGTACAGCACCCGCGCGCGGCCGGTCGCCGCGCGCGCGAGCTTGATCGCGCACTCGACCGCCTCGGTGCCGCTGTTGGCGGGCGACCATCGCCGCGACGCTGCGCGGGCGCGCGCGCGACGAGCGCCTCCGCGAGCACCCCGCTCAGCAGCGTCGCCCCGAGCTGCGGCATGTTCGCAGTCCGCGCCGCCATCACCTGCTCGAGCGCCGCGATCGCCTCCGGATGCCCGCGGCCGATCGCGAACACGCCGTAGCCGCCGAAGAGGTCCAGGTAGCGCTCACCCGCCGAATCGACCAGGTGCGCCCCCTCGCCGCCGCTCCAGGTCCTGTCGAAGCCCAGCGTGCGCAGCACGCGCCCGATCTGCGGGTTCAGGTAGCGGTCGTTGAGCGCGAGCTCCTCCCCGCTGCGGCTCACGAGGATCTCCCCCACCGGAGGTATCGGCTGGGCGGACATATGTCGATGTGAGCCTAGCCTGGTGTCGATGTTCGACTTGACCGAGCGGTGTATAATCGGCCCACAGCGTCTCCGCCTGGGTGATGTTTAGAGAACCCCCGGGCGGGTAACGTCAAATTGGGGACGCTTTGTTCTTCTGCGTCCAATTTCGAGGTAGGAGGAAGATCGGATGACCGTCCAGCCGACCGTTCAGAGGCAGCACTCAAGTGCCCTCACGGGCGCCACGGACCCGCGCACTTTGTTCGCGCGCTGGCAGCGCGACCACGACCCGGCGGCCCGGGAAGCGCTGGTGCAGCGCTACATGCCGCTCGCACGCAGCCTGACGCGCCGCTACGGCCGCTCCTCCGAGCCCTTCGAGGACCTGCTGCAGGTCGCCTCGCTGGGGCTGCTGAAGGCGATCGACCGCTACGACGTCGAGCGCGGCCACCCGTTCCAGTCCTTCGCAGTGCCGACGATCCTCGGCGAGATGCGCCGCTACTTCCGCGACTCCGGCTGGGCTATCCACGTGCCCCGCGGCGCCCAGGAGCGCGCGCTGAAGGTTCGCGACGCCCAGGAGCGGATCGCCAACGACAAGGGCACTCGCCGACGGTCAACCAGCTCGCCGAGTACCTCGAGCTCGACACCGAGGAGGTCATCGACGCGCTGCAGGCGATCCAGGCCTACGAGACGGTCTCGCTCGACGCGCCCCGGCCGGGCGCCGACGACGACGCCGCCGTCTACGGCGACTCGATCGGCAGCGACGACGAGCGCTACGAGCTCGTCGAGCTCGACGCGACGCTTTCGGCCGTGCTCGGCCACATCCCGCCGCGCGAGCGCCTGATCCTGAAGATGCGCTACGTCGAGGACCTCACGCAGACGGAGATCGCAGAGCGCGTAGGCATCTCCCAGATGCAGGTTTCGAGGCTCCTGCGACGCTCGCTCGACCAGCTGCGGAGCCTCACGCACGCGCCCGCAGCCGTTCGCTAGCAGAGTCCGTTAGCGCGGCTGGCACCGTGCTGCAGGCGGCAGGCGATAACTCCGATTCCCCGGTAGCGCCTTGCGATTGCCCTCTTGCGCACTAGGTGGCAGCGATCGCCGCCGTCCCTCATGTCCGGCTGCAACTCTCGAGCCGCCCCGAGAACGTCCTGCTCGTGCGCCAGGCGCTGCGAGGGCCTCGGCGAAGCGGTCGCGCTCGATGAGCTCGAGCTGAACGACCTCAGCACCGCGGTCACCGAGGCCTGCAACAACGTCGTCACGCACGCCTACGCCGACGGTGCCGGCCCGCTCGAGGTGGAGATCACCGCCAGCGCAGACGGGCTCGAGGTGCTCGTGTGCGACATCGGCATCGGCATCGGCGACGCCGCCGAGGAGGCGTCCGAGGCGTCCGAGGCGTCCGAGGAGGCCGTCGAGGGCGGCATCGGCCTGCCCGTCATGCGCGCGCTCGCGCAGGAGCTGAGCTTCGAGGAGCCGCCGGAGGGCGGCACGATCGTGCGCATGCTCTTTCAGAGCACGAAGGTCGCCTCGCTCGAGTCCCCGCTCGACCGAGAGCGCTTCGAGCTGGCACCGGGTGAGCAGCGCGAGCCGCGCGACGCGATGTCGATCTCCGTGGGCCCGGCCCGGCTCGCGCGTCCGGTGCTGCGCCGCGTGATCGCCGCACTCGCCGCGCGCGCGCATTTCTCCGCCGCGCGCGTCGGCGAGACCCAGCGCCTGGCCGAGGAGATCGTCGCCCATCTCGTCGGCTCGAGCCAGCGCAACCGCCTCACCGCCGGCGTGACGGTCACGCCACGCACGCTCGACCTGACCGTGGGACCGCTGCGCGAGGGCTCATCCGTCGACGGCCTCGCCCCCATCCTCGAGCATCTCGCGGCCAGCCACCAGGTGGTGCGCGCGGACTCCGCGGAGGTGCTCGCGCTGCAGCTCGTCGAACCCGCCGAGCCCCGCGCTTAGCGCGCTCAAAGAGGCGCCCACGAGCGCCACCAGCCTGCCTGCGAGCGCCCTGATAAGCAATATGCCGGCCGACCGAAGCAGGCCGACCGGCATATCGCGTTAGCCACCCCCCTCATGGCAGCGGTCGCGGGGGGCTCGCGATCCGCCGCTCGCAGGGGCGACGACTGGCAATTTCGAGTGTTCCCCGTTCAAGCACACACTAAACAACATCTGTCGGCGATTCGTCTCCTGGTCGCGGGCGCGCGCCTTCGGGCAGGGCCCCGGCTTAGCCGAAATGCGCGTGCAGAGGCCCCCCGAACGGCGGAGGAATCGTGGTTCGGCGCCCTCGCGGCAAGCGTTCTGCAGTTTGCGGCCCCGCTTTTGCGGGCAATCTTTTGAGATGGATCGGACGCGTTGGCGTCCGGAATGTCCGAATCGTCGACGAGGGGATGTAAAGAAATGGTGGCACTGCTTGCGCTGGTTCTGATCCTTGCGATCTTCGGAGGTCTCGGCTTCGCGGTACACGTGCTCTGGTACGTGCTCATCATCGCCGTGCTCCTGTGGCTGATCGGCTTCTTCGTCCCGGGGGTTGCAGGCGGCGGTGGTGGTCGCAGGCGCTGGTACGGGCGCTGGTAGCCTGAGCGCAGCCCGCCGCAGGCGCGCTGGCTGCGATCTGGGCTGTGCGCCATCGCGGACGGCGTGATCGAGCACGCCGGCGCGTGCCCCCGCGTCTACGCTGCTGAGAGCATGCGTGGCGGGCACGACCCAGACGAGCTCCCCGGGGGCGCGCTGCCGGCGCCCGGCGGGGACGTCCACGAGATCGCCTTCGTGGAGCGCGACCTGAACAGCCTGCGCGGGGCAGTCGCGGAGTGGGCCCGCAGCCAGCATCTCGAGCGCACGCCCGCCGAGGAGCTCGTACTGGCAGTGAACGAGCTCGCGACCAACAGCATCCGCTACGGCGGCGGGCACGGGACGCTGCGAATGTGGCGCGAGGGTGGCGAGCTCATGTGCGAGGTCTCCGACGCCGGGCGCATCGTGGACCCGCTCGCGGGACGCGTGCGCCCCGCGTTCGACCGCAGCTCGGGACGCGGGCTGTGGATCGTCAACCAGCTCTGCGACATGGTGCAGATCCGCTCCTCGCAGGCGGGCACCTCGATCCGCGTACACAAGCTGCTGGATGGCTAGCGGCCCATCGGACAGGGGAGCCGCGCTGCTCGTGGCTGAGGGAGCATCCGCGGAGCTCCTGATCGAGGCGGGCGCGGTTCTGGCGGAGTCGCTCGACCTCCAGGGCACGCTCAGCCGCGTGGCTCACCTGACGATCCCCCGCCTCAGCGACATGTGCGTGATCGACCTGCTCGAAGCCGACGGCTCGATCAGGCAGATGGCGGTGGCGGCCTCCGACGAGGAGGTCGCACGGGGGCTGCGAACGCTCAGCGAGCGCCAGCAACTCAATCCCGCGGGCGAGCACCCGGTCGCGCGTGTCATCCGCAGCGGCGAGGCGGAGCTCGTCGCGCACATGTCCCCGGAGGAAATCGACACGTTCTCCGAGGGCTCCGAGCACGCGCACTTCATGATCGAGCACGGCTACCGCTCGGCGATCGTCGCCCCGCTGCTCGCGCGCAGCCGCACCTTGGGCGCGTTCTCGATCCTTCGCCTGGGCGGCGGCAGGGACTACGGCGCGGATGACGTGGGGATCGTGTGCGAGCTCGCTCGCCGTGCGGCGCTCGCGATCGACAACGCGCGCCTGTTCTCGGAGGTCCAGCGGGTCGAGCAGCGGCTCGAGTCGATCCTCTTCAACCTCGCCGAGGCGATCACGCTGACCGACCTCGACGATCGCATCGTGTTCGCAAACCCCGCCGCGGCGAGGCTGTTCGGGGTTGGCTCCCCGCTCGAGCTCATGAACTCGCGCCAGGCCGATGTTATGCGCCGCTTCATGATCTTCGACGAGCACGGCCACACGCTGACCTCCGAGCACGGGCCACGCACGCGGCTCTTCAGCGGCGAGGCGTCGGCGCCGCTGCTGCTGCGCGTGGTCGGGCGCGAGAGCCACGAGGAGCGCTGGCTGATCGCGCGGCCCTCCCCGCTGGCCGATCGCGAGAGCGGGCGTGTGATGTTCGCCGTGAACGTCTACGAGGACGTGACGAGCGTGAAGCGCGTGCAGCTCGCGGAGAGCTTCATGGCCGAGGCCAGCCGCGTTCTCGCCTCCTCGCTGGACTACAAGGAGACGCTGCGGAAGGTCACGCTGCTCGCCGTGCCGCAGCTCGCGGACTGGTGCGTCGTTGACGTGCTCTCCGAGACCGGCGAGATCGAGCGCGTCGCCTTTCATCACATCGACCCTCGCAAGCGCCGACTGGCGGAACGGCTGCAGAGCGAGTACGGCTGGCAGCGCGATGAAGCGCTCGGCGTCCCCGAGGTGATCCGCAGCGGCAGCTCGCGCATCTACACGGACATCGATCCGCGGGCGCTCGAGCGCTTCGCGCACGACGACAGGCACCTCGAGCTCCTGAGCGAGGTCGGCGCGAGGTCGGTGATCATCGTCCCGCTCGCCGCCCCCGTGCGCACCGTGGGCGCGCTCACGCTCGTCACCTCGGAGTCGGGGCGGCGCCTGCTGCCGGCCGATCTCGCTGTCGCCGAGCGGCTCGGCCGACGCGCCGGCACGGCCGTCGAGAGCTCGCGCCTCTACAGCGCCCGTGCGCACGTCGCGCGCGCGCTCGAGTCGGCCCTGCTGCCCGGCCAGCTGCCGCAGGCGCCCGGGCTCGAGCTCGAGGCGCTCTACAGCCCGGCGGGAGACTTCAACCAGGTCGGCGGCGACTTCTACGACGTGATCGCGTTCGGTGAGTGCCGCTGGGGGCTCGTGATCGGCGACGTCTGCGGCAAGGGCCCGCTGGCGGCCGGCGTGACGGCGCTCGCGCGCCACACCCTGCGCACGGCCGCGATGCTCGGACAGTCCCCTGCGGGAATGCTGCAGACGCTCAATCAGGCGCTCCGCCGCCTACCGGCGGGATCCGACCTGTGCACGGCGTGCGTCGTCGTCCTCGACACGCGCACGCGGCCGGCCGAGCTCACGGTCACGCTCGCGGGCCACCCGCAACCGCTGCTGGTGGGAGCAGAGCCGGAGCGCAGGCTGGGCCAGCCCGGCACGCTGCTCGGGGTGTTCGAGACGATCGAGGTCCACGAGGTGCGCGCGGAGCTCGCCGCGGGACAGACGCTCATGCTCTACACCGACGGCCTCCCGGATGCGGGCCGCGCCGGGCACCAGCTCAGCGAGGAGGAGCTGCTCGCTCTCTGCTCGCGGGCGGCGCGCCTGCCGCTGCGCGAGGCGCTCGAGCAGATCGAGCTGCGCGCGCTCGAGAGCGCTGGCGGAGCGCTGCGTGATGACGTCGCGCTCCTGGGCGTTCGGCTGTCCCCCGCACCCCGTTCCTAAAGGCAACAGTAGAATCTCGCAAATGGGAGTTGCAGAACAGCTCCACGTGGATGTCACGCACGCCTCGGATCGCGTGATCCTCACACTCACTGGGGAACTGGACATGGCGAGCGCGCCAATGCTCCAGGGCGCCGTCGAGGACGCGCATCTGGACGCGGCCGAGCTCGTCGTGGTGGATCTGAAGGGACTCGAGTTCGTCGACTCGACGGGGTTGCGCGTGATCCTCGCCCTGCACAAGCTATGTGCCGAGCGCGGTCAGGAGCTCGCCGTGACGCAGGGCTCTCAGCAGGTCCAGCGACTACTGTCGGTGACCGGTGTGGCCGATCACCTGAAGATCATCTCCTCGCCCGACGCGCCGCTCGCGTAAGGCGACCTGGGCAGTCTCAGCTCAGCCGCTGAGCGGGCCGCCGGCGAGCGCGATCACCACACCGACCGCGCCCGCGAGCAGGAGCGTGGTGAGGATCCCTCGCCTGAGCACCAGCAGCGCCACGGCCGCGCCAGCGAGGATCGCGTACTGCCAGTCGAGCGACAGCGCCCGCGCCAGGGGGATCGCCGAGCCGATGATCGCGCCGGCCGCGCACGGCGAGGAGCCGCGCAGAAAGGAGATCGCGCGCTCGTTCTGGAGCAGACGCTCGAGGCGACCGGCGCCGAGCAGCACGAACAGGAACGAGGGCGCGAAGGCGACGCCCGCCGCTAGCAGCCCGACGGCGAGGCCGCCCGCCGCGTAGCCGACGGCGGCGACGGTCTGAACGACAGGCCCCGGAGTGAGCTGGCCGAGAGCGACGGCGCTCAGGAACTGCGCGTGCGTCATCCAGTGGTAGGTGGTGACGGCGTCAGACTGCATCAGGGGCACGATCACGAAGCCTCCGCCGAAGGACAGCGCTCCCACCTTCAGCGCAGTCCACGCGAGCGCGGCGCTGGCGCCCGAGTCCGATGCGAGTAAGAGCAGCGGCCATGCCAGTAGCGCGGCTGTGTCGGCGGCGAGCGTCTCCGTCGCCCCGCTGGCGAGCAGAACGATCACGAGCCAGGGTCCGAGCAGCGCGGCGCCCGCCGCGCCCGCGAGCGCATACAGCGCGACGCGGGCACGCTGCACGCGCGGGGTGCGACGCCAAAGGGGCAACGCGACGCCGCCGCCCGCCCTGACCGCGACCGCAGCGATAGCGCCACCCGCGCCGAGACTTGCGCCGCGCACCCAGCGCGGCGGCGAGCCGGCGAGAAACAACACCGACAGCGCGAGGATCAGCGCGAGCCCCGGGAGGATGAAGCACGCGCCGCCGAGCAACCCTGCGCGAGCGCCACGCAGACGCCAGGCGCAGTAGATCGCGAGCTGGGTGGACGCTGGCCCGGGGAGCATGTTGACGACTGCGAGCGAGTGCTCGAACTGCTCTTCGCTCAACCATCTGCGGCGCGTCACGCACAGCTCGCGCAGCATCGCGATGTGCGTCGGTGGACCGCCGAAGCCAAGACAGCCGATGCGACCCCACTCTCTGAGGATCGTCGCGAGCGCCGGCGGGGGTGCGCGCGGAGGCTCGTGCGAGCTCAACGCGGCGGCGTCGCTGCCTCGTCGGCGAGCTCGAGCAGGCTGGTGACCGTCCGCCAGTTGCGTGCGGTGGCGAGCACGCCGAGGTTCGCCGACGCCAGCGCGATCGCGAGCTTCGAGCGCCCGACGCCGTCGGGATGCCAGCTGTAGAGCTCGCGCGCGTTCGCGACGAGCTGCTCGGGCGCGACGGCGAGCGCGTTCAGGCGAGCGATGCTCTCGTCACCGATCTCCCCCGCCAGGAAGCTCACCTGGTAGCGCTTCGGGTCCGTGACCGTCGCGCCGAGCGGATCGCGCTCCACGACGGCAGCTAGCTCGTCGCGGGTGCGCACGATGACCCCGACGCGCATCCCGAAGGCCGCCTGGATCAGGCGTTCGCTCTCCGCGGCCAGCTCCAGCGCAGGCGCCTGCGCGGACAGGACGAGGTTGCCGCTCTGCAGATAGGTGCGTACCCCGTCGTAGCCCGCGGATGCGAACAGCTCGCGCAGCTCGGCCATCGCGATGCGATTGCGCGCGCCGAGGTTGATTCCCCGCAGGAGCACGATCTGTCGCACCGCCCGCAATCGTAGGCCCAGCCGGACGCGCGCGGCGCTGCCGGGAGGAGGGAATCGGGCGCTGCGAGGATGCACGCGTGCCGGCCCCCGACACCCTGCAACTGCTGCGCCGGCCAGGGTTTGCGCGCTACTTCGTGACGGTCGCCGCGGCACGCGCCACGGGCACGATGTTCGAGGTCTCGGGCGTCCTGCTCGTGCTGGAGCGCACGCACAGCCTCACGCTCGCGGGCGTCGTCGTCGGCGCGGCGGTGTTGCCGGGCGCGATCACCGGCCCGATCCTCGGCGCCTGGCTGGATGTCACCCCGAGCCGACGACGGCTGCTCGTGCTCGACCGCATGATCACGAGCTCCTCCCTGGCGGCGCTGCTCGTGCTCGCGGGACACTCCCCGAACTGGGTGCTCCCGCTGATCGCGGTCGCCTACGGGGCGACCACGCCGCTGTCCTCGGGCGCGTTCGCGAGCGTCATGCCGGAGATCGCGGGACCGCAGCTGCTCGAGGTCGCCTACACCTTCGAAGCGACTTCCATCAACATCGCCTTCATCCTGGGCCCGGCGATCGCCGGGCTGATCGCTGGAACGGCGGGCGCGCCCGCGGCGCTCGAGTTCCAGATCGCTGCAGGCGTGCTGCTCGCAGTCCTGATCGCGCGCGACCGGACCTTCGAGCTGCGCCCCGCCGATCAGTCGCCCGCGCCGCGCGGGCTACGGGCTGCCGCCGGCGAGGGCCTGCGCAGCCTCTGGCGCATAAGACCGCTGCGCTGGAACGCGCTCACGAGCGTCATCTACGTCGCGGGCTGGGGCACCCTGAACGTCGGCTTCCCGGCGTACGCAGTCAGCGTTGGCGCGCGAGCGCACGCGTCGGGATACATGTGGGCGGGGGTCTCGCTGGGCTCGCTGCTGAGCGCGTTCCTCTTGCGTCGCCGCGCGCTGGGCATCCCGCAGCGGGCGCTGATGGGCGGCTCCTTCCTCGCGATGGCGGCCTCGGTTGCGGCGTGGCCGCTGGCGCACGACCTCGGGGCGGCGCTCGGCCTCGTCACGCTCACGGGCGCGCTCGAGGGACCTAGCCTGGTCGCGCTGTTGAGCGCGCGCCAGCGTCTCGCGCCGCCGCGGGTGCGCGCGCAGATCTTCTCGACGGTGAGCAGCCTGAACCTCGCGTCGGCTGCCGGCGGCGCGGCGATCGCAGGCCCGCTGCACGCCGCGGTCGGCACGGAAGCAACCCTGTTCACCTTCGGGGCGTTGCTCGCCGGCGCAGGGCTCGTGCAGCTGCTCACCGGCGAGCGCCCGCTGCAGCGCTCGCCGTGAGGATGGGCCGGGTGCTCGCCGGCGCACCTCACGCAGCCTGGCGCTCGAGCAGCGGCTCGGGCTCCCTGACGATCGACGCGGGCTCCAACGCCACGCCCACGCCGACCTCTTGCACGCGGCGGCCTGGGCGCAGCACGACGAGCGCGACGGCGATGCCCACGACGACGATCACGGCAGCGATCACGAACGCGAGGTGATAGCCGCTGAGGAGCGAGCCCGCGAGCGGGGCTCCGTGCCCGATCAGCGCCCGCGAGTGGTTGGTGGCGATCGTGCCGAGGACAGCGAGACCGAGCGCTCCGGAGACCTGCTGGGAGACGTTCACGATCCCCGAGCCCAGGCCGGCCTCGCTGGCGGGCACGTCGGCCATCGCAATCGTCAGCAGCGGCATGAAGGAGCTGCCGATCCCCAGGCCGATGCCGAAGTAGGCCAGGAAGATGGTCGGGAAGAAGCTCGTGTGGGTCCCCGCCGTGCACAGCAGCGCCAGCCCGAGCACGACGATGGCCATCCCGAAGATCATCACTCGCATCGGCCCGAAGCGACCGACCAGCCGGGCGGTGACGCCGAGCGAGAGGATGCCCACGGTGATCGTCCAGGGAAGGAACGAGAGGCCGGTGCGCAGCGCGCTGTAGTGCAGCACGTGCTCGAGGTAGAGCGTGCCGAGGAAGAACGTCGAGTACATCGCGGTGACGAGGAAGCCCCGCACGAAGCTGGAGCCGACGAGGCCGCGCACGCGCAGGATGCCGAGCGGCATGATCGGGTTGCGGATGCGCGCCTCGACCGCGATGAAGGCGGCCATGAGGATCGCGGCGAGCGCGCCGAAGCCGAGCACGGGCGTCGATGCCCAGCCGTGACCGGTCGCCTGCACGATCGCGTACACGGCGCTCATCAGCGAGGTGGTGACGAGCGTCGAGCCGAGCCAATCGACCCCCTCCCCCAGGCCGATTCCGCGGTCCTCGGGGATCAGCGCGCGACCGAGCGCGAGCGTGGCCGCGCCGATCGGCAGGTTGACGAAGAAGATCCAGTGCCAGTCCAGCGCCTGCGTCAGCGCCCCGCCGGCGAGCAGGCCGAGCGAGCCACCGGCGACGGCGACGAAGACGTAGGCGCTCATCGCCCGCGCGCGCTCCGCCGGCTGCGGGAACTCAGTGACCACGATCGCGAGGATCACGGAGGCGGCCAGCGCGCCGCCGATGCCCTGGATGAAACGCGCGGCGACCAGCATGCCCTGGCTGGGCGCGAGGCCGCAGAGCGCCGATGCGACGGTGAAGAGAGCGACTCCCGCGAGGAACACGCGCCTTCGCCCGAGCAGGTCGCCGAGACGGCCCGCCAGCAGCAGAAAGCTCCCGAAGGCGATCAGGAAGGCGTTGACGACCCATGTCAGGTTGCCCTGGGAGAAGTGCAGATCGTGTTGGATCGAGGGCAGCGCGACGTTCACGATGGTCGTGTCTAGGACGATCATCAGCTGCGCGAGGCAGACGACGATGAGCGACATCCAGCGACGGCGGTCGCTGGATGGGGAGGCGATCGAGATGGTGCTCATGAGATGGTTCCCAACTGTCGTGGCGTACGGACCGGTGCTAAAGTGGAGGCATCCTCCGACATATCTGGAGGGCTCCTCCGGTACTATACGGAGGGTAGCTCCGGTTTTCAAGTGGGCGACGCAAATAAGTCGATGAGCACGCTCGAGACATCACAGGACCTGCTCCCCCAGCGCCCCCGGCGCGCGGACGCGCTGCGCAACTACGAGAAGCTCCTCGCGGCTGCCCGCGAGGCGTTCGCCGAGGGCGGCGCGTCGACCTCGCTCGAGGACATCGCCAGGCGCGCCGACGTCGGGATCGGCACGCTCTACCGGAACTTCCCCAACCGCCAGTCGCTGCTCGAGGCGGTCTACCTCGACGAGCTGCAGGCGCTGTGCAGGACCGCGGAGGAGCTCGCCGAGCTCCCACCGTGGGAGGCGCTCGTGGCCTGGCTGCATCGCTTCGTTGGCTACATGACGACCAAGCAGGCGCTGGCCCAGGAGATGCTGAGCTACGTCGACAAGGAGGCGGAGTTCTTCCAAGCATGCCGCGCGCAGATGTACTCGGCCGGGGAGCCGCTGCTGGAGCGCGCGCAGCAGTCAGGCGCGGTGCGCGCCGATACGAACCTCACCGAGATCATCCAGATGGTCGGCGGCATCGCGAAGATCCAGGCGCTTGCGCCCGAGCAGATCGAGCACATCCTCGATGTGGCGCTCGACGGGCTGCGCTACAGCCAGCCGGCCGGCTGAAACACCCGTCCTCGCGCGACCCGGTGCCGACTTCAGGTCGGGCGAGCCATCCGCGTCGGAGCCGGCGCTACCACTGCGGCATCATCGCCTGCGGGTAGCGGCTCCCGAAGGCGCCCTCGGGAAGAATCTCCGCCACGCGCTCGAGATCGTGAACGCTCAGCCCGACCTCGACTGCGCCGACGTTCTCGGCGAGACGCTCGGCACGCCGCGTGCCGGGGATCGGCACGATGTCCTGTCCCTGGGCGAGCAGCCAGGCCAGCGCCAGCTGCGTGACCGTGATGCCCTTGTCGCGTGCCAGCTCGGCGAGCTGCTCGATGGCCTCGACGTTGCGCTCGTAGTTGCCCGGCTGCCAGCGCTCATCCCAGCTGCGCATGTCGTCCCGGGGGTACTCGGCGGCGGGTTTCACGGCCGCGGTCAGAAAGCCACGCCCGAGCGGCGAGTAGGCGACGAACCCGATCCCGAGCTCGCGCACGGTCGGCAGGATCTCGGCCTCGACGTCGCGCTCGAAGATCGAGTACTCGGTCTGCAGGACCGAGACGGGCGCCGCGGCGTGCGCGCGGCGGATCGCATCGGGCCCGGCCTCGCTGAGCCCGAAGAAACGGACCTTGCCCTCGCCGATCAGCTCTCCGACGGTGCCGGCGACCTCCTCGATCGGAACATCGGGGTCGACGCGGTGCTGGTAGAGGATGTCGATGTAGTCGGTGCCCAATAGGCGCAGGCTGTTTTCGGTGACCGCTCGAATGTGCTCGGGGCGACTGTCGAGCTGCCTGGTCATGTTCGCGACGCGAGGCAGCACGAAGCCGAACTTCGTCGCGAGCACCATCTCGTCGCGGAACCCCTCGACGGCGCCACCGACGAGCCTCTCGTTGGAGCCGCTGCCCATGCCGTAGAGCTCGGCGGTGTCGATGAGCGTCACACCGAGGTCGTGTGCACGGCGGATCGTCTCGATCCCGCCCGCTTCGTCGCCGGCGCCGTAGGCCATCGTCATGCCCATCGTGCCGAGACCGATGGCACCGACCTCGAGTCCCTCCGATCCGAGCGCGCGATGCTCCACCGCAGTCACCGTAGCGCGCGTGCTCGCGCGCGGGCGATGCTCATCGCCCCGCGGTCAGCGCCTTCAGCTCCTCGAGGGACTCTCGAATGAGTTTCGGCAGATCCTGGTGGCTGGTGTCGGCGACCCAGCGCTCGAACGCGATCTTGAAGACGGCGATGCCTGCCTCTGCGGTCAGGCTCGCGGCGGGGTCCTTGACGCCGCGGCGGCGCAACGTGTCGGCGAGCGCCGCGGAGAGTGATGCGAGCTTGATCAGCTCGCGCTCCTGAAGCTCGGCGTTGGCGAGGATGATGCTCTGGCGCTGCGGGGAGAACGCTCGTCGCTCCTGTATGCGGGCGCCGACGGCCCCGAGCGCCTCGGCAACCACGTCGATCGGTGCCAGGGAATCGGGCGCATCGGCGGCTGCGCTGACGAGGAGCTCCTGCAGGGCGCCTGCGCCCGAGAAGAGAACCTCGCGCTTGTCGGCGAAGTGCCGGAAGAACGTTCGCTCGGTGAGCCCGGCGCGCTCGGCGATCTCCGCCACGGTTGTCTGTTCGAACCCGCGCTCGGCGTAGAGCTCCATCGCCGCCGCCTCGAGCCGCCCGCGCGCGTTTGGCTCCCATCGGGTCATAGGACGATCGTAGTGATGACAGCGGCTGACGTCCGTGCTAACGTGATGACAGCAACTGACATTGATGTCCTTGCAGCGGCAGTGGGCGAGGACATTCGACCATCTGGAGGTTTCTCATGCGCGTGTTCATTACGGGTGCGTCGGGCTGGATCGGCTCGGCCGTCGTCCCGGAGCTCATCGGCGCCGGCCATCAGGTCATCGGGCTCGCTCGCTCGGATGCCTCGGCCGATGCCCTGGCCGCGGCGGGTGCAGAGGTGCAGCGTGGCGACCTTGACGATCTCGACGCTCTGCGCAGCGGGGCCGGTGCGTCAGATGGCGTGATCCACCTGGCGTTCAAGCACGACCTCGCCTTCTCGGGGGACTTCCAGGGCGCCGCCAGCGCTGATCGTCGCGCTGTTGAGACATTCGGCGAGGCGCTGGCGGGATCTGATCGCCCCTTCGTACTCGCCTCCGGAACGCTCGGGCTAGCACCGGGGCGGATGGCGACCGAGCTGGACGGGCACGATTCGGACGCGGGTGTGAGCCTCCTGGGCGCAGGCCCCGAGAGTCGGCGCGCAACGGCCGAGTTGGTGCTCTCGCTCGCTGACCGCGGCGTCCGTTCATCGGTCATGCGACTTCCTCCGACGAATCACGGCGAGGGAGACAACGGCTTCGTCCCGACCCTGGTCAACATCGCCCGCGAGAAGGGTGTCTCCGGCTACATCGGCGAGGGGAGCAACCGTTGGCCCGCAGTACACCGCCTCGATTCGGCGCGTCTCTTCCGTCTCGCGCTCGAGGAGGCACCAGCGGGAACGACACTGCACGCTGTCGCGGACGAGGGCGTGCCAACCCGCGACATCGCCGAGGTGATCGGCCGGCATCTCGACGTGCCGACGGTCGCGATCTCCGCGCAGGACGCAGGCGAGCACTTCGCCTGGCTCGGCGGCCTCTTCGCGCTCGACGCCCCCGCCTCGAGCGCGCTCACGCGCGAGCGCTTCGGGTGGGAGCCCACGCATCTCGGGCTCATCGACGACCTCGACCAGGGCCACTACTTCCGAAACGCCGCGTGACCAACCCGCGTAGCGCGGGGTGAGCGGGGCGCGACGCAGCGCGCCCCGTCTGCCCGCGAGGGCGAGCGATGCGCGGCCTCGAGCCAGCGGGTGCGGGGTTCAGGGACGCGCCAGCTTCGGGCTGGTCAGGCCTCGCAGCAGCGCGCGCGCCGCGCTCTGCAGGGCCGCCGTATCGACGTCGAGCCGAATGCTCATCCTGTGCAGCACGGGCGGTGCGATCGCGCTGAGGATGAAGCCGGCGAGGATGCGCTCGTCCACGTCGGGCTCGATCTCGCTCACTAGGTTCGCGATGTGGATGAGCAGCGTGGCGTACACCGGGCTCGGCGCGCGGCCGGGGGGCAGCTCGGCCGCGAGCGCCAGCCGGAGGTGCTCGGTCTGGAGGCGAACGAGCTCGTGTACGAATGCCTCTAGGCGCTCCTGCGGCGGGGCGCCTGGGCCGAGAGGAGGGGGCCCATGCAGGAAGGCTTCCTGGAACCCGCGCATGTAATCGTCGAGGAGCGCCTGCGTGAGCCCATCACGATCGCCGAAGCGACGGAACAGCGTGCCCTTGCCAACGCCCGCCGCCGCCGCCACCGCCTGCATGGTCAGCGCCTCGGGCCCATGCTCGCTCAGCAGTGCGCGCGCGGCGCACAGGATTCGCTCGCGGTTGGCGGCGGCGTCGGCGCGCTCTCGCGGCTGACCTGCCATCGGGAGTTGCGGAAAGGCACGGCCATCCGGCATGGAAGTCAAGCGGACCATGGGTCCGTTATGCTAGCGATGCAAACGGACCGTCGGTCCGGAACCCTGATTGGAGGCACAATGAGTACCGCGCCTGAGACGAATCTGACACAAACCTCCCTGGCAGCCGGCGATTGGCAGATCGATCCTGCGGAGAGCGAGCTGGCGTTCGAGACGCGCATCCTCTTCGGGACGATCCCGGTACGCGGGCGCTACAGCGATTACGCCGGCGAGCTTCACGTCGACCCCAGCGGCGAGGCGAGCGGCGAGCTGCTGATCGACGCCAAGACCGTCCGCACGGGTATCAGGAAGCGGGACAACCATCTGAAGTCCGGTGACTTCTTCGCGGTCGATGAGCATCCTCACCTGAGGTTCGAGCTGGCCACGCTCGGGGCGAGCCCCGGCGGCTCGCCGCGATTGAGCGGAACGCTGCACGTCCGTGGTCGTGCTCTTGCGATCGACACCGAGGTCTCGCTCGACCAGGTGAGCCCCGACAGGCTGCGCATCGAGGCGGACTTCCCGGTGGACCACCGATCGTCCGGGCTTCGCGAGACCGGGTCGGGTTGGAAGAAAGTTCCCGAGAGCCTGCGCGCGCACGCCGCGCTGACGCTCGCCCGCACCAGTTAGCCGGTCCTCAGTTAGCGGAGTGCAGACGAGGAGCTCCCTGGGCGCACCGGGTGTCGAAACCTCCGAAGCGTTCCGAGATCGGTCAGACTGCGCTTGCAGTAGCAAAGGCCAAGGTGGACGGGGAGCTGTCTATGGAGCGGGTCGACGTCGTCGTCGTGGGTGCCCGCCTCGCAGGGTGCGCCGTCGCGGCGCCGCTGGCCCGCGCCGGGCCGGCGGGTCCTGGTGCTGGACAGGATGCGCTTCCCCTCCGATCAGCTCTCCACGCACGTGCTGATGCCCGCGGGCACGAGCGAGCTGGCGAAGATCGGCGCGCTGCCGAGGATCCTCGCCCTGAATCCGTCCCGGGTGCGCTACATCCATGTCGAGGCCGAAGGGATCGCTTGCCGCGAGCGGGTTCGCCCGGCTGCCGACGGGATCGACTACGGAGTCTGCGTACCGCGCGACCTGCAGGACGTGCAGCTCGTGGAATCCGCGCGCGAACAGGGCGCCGAGGTCCGCGAGCGCTGCACGCGTCGAGGCGCTGCGCTGGCGCGCAGGGCGAGTCGGCGGCGTGCGCTACCGACGACGCCGACGGCGCCGAGCACGACGTCGAGGCCACGCTCGTCGTCGGCGCCGACGGACGGCGCTCGACCGTCGCCTCGCTCGTCGGCGCGTGGACGCCCTACCGGCTCTCGCGAAACGGCCGCGGGCTCGTGTTCCGCTACCTCGAGGACCCGCTCGCGGGCAGCGCTGACGCCGAGACCTACTACCAGTGGCGCGAGGGCGACTCGTTCGCGTTCGCGTTCCCCACGACCCCCGCCGGCAAGCTGCTGGTCCTCCTGATGGGCCACCGCGACGAGGCCGGCGAGGCCCGGCGCGACCCCGAGGGCTACTGGCAGCGCAAGCTCGCACGAGCATCCCGGCCTCGCCGCCCGGGTCGCCGGCGCGCCGCCGGGATCCAAGCTCCGCTCCACCGGCGACACGCCCGCGTTCTTCCGCGCCTCCTCGGGCCCCGGCTGGGCGCTCGCCGGCGACGCCGGACACTTCAAGGACCCGGTCACCGGCCAGGGCATGCGCGACGCGATGTTCGCTGGGCGCACGCTGGCCGAGCAGGTCCTGCCGGTGCTCGACGACCCCGCCGCCGTCGACCGCGCCACCCGCAGCTGGGAGGCCGACCGCGACCGCGAGTGCCTGCCCGCCTACCACTTCGCCAACGCCGACACGCGCGTCGAGCGCCCCTCCCCCGCGCTGTGCGAGCTCGTGCGCGATGCGGGGCGCACGACGAGCGCCGGACCTCAGCGACCTGTTCGGCCGCGCGCGCACGCCGCAGCAGATCGCGCCCCCGACGCGGCTCGCGCGAGCCCTCCTCACGGCCCTCTGGCGCGGCGAGCGACCCGCGCTCGGAAACGCTGGCGCGTGCGGCTGCGGACCTGCGCACGGAGCTCGAGATCCGCCGCGAGCGTGAGCGCCGACCGCTTCCGCTCGACCCGCCCGATCGCCGGCTCCGAGCACCCCGGCGCCCGTGGCCGAGCCGCCGTCCGCGTCCGGGCGAGCTCGCGACGCCGCCGCCGTCGGCGCGCCGCGCGCAGTCGAGCGCGCCGACGCCGTTCGACGCGCGCCAGCCCGCTCACGATCGCCGTGGGCGACGAGGTCTCGGCATGACCCGCATCGCCGTCGTCCAGCCCGCGCTCGCGCTCGGGGAGGTCGAGCAGAATCTCGCGCGCGTCGAGGACCTGATCCGCGACGCCCATCGCGAGCACGGCGCCGAGGTGATCGTCGTTCCCGAGGGATTCACCACGCCGAACGTCTACGCGAAGGTCCTGCGCGGCACGGCCGCGTCCCGTCGACGGCCAGCCGCTGCAGCTGCTCACGCGTCTCGCGCGCGAGCTCGACTGCGTGCTCGCGGGCGGCTTCGTCGCGGTCCGCGGCGCGGACACGCGTACGGGACCTTCGTGCTCGCCGAGCCCGACGGCGCCGTGCACCTGCACGACAAGGACATCCCGACGGCCTGGGAGCAGCACTTCTACGTCGGCGGCGACGACGCGGGCGTCGTGCAGTGCGACGCGCTCGGCTGCACCGTCGGGCTGATGTCGGGCTGGGAGTGGGCGCGCTTTCGCACCGCCGCGCGCGTGCGCGCCGCCGGCGCGCGGCTCGTGCTCGGCGGCATGTGCTGGCCGTCGATGCCGCTGAACTGGCCCGGGCCGCTGCGCTGGTGGGCACGTCGCGAGCACGCGATCTGGCGTCGCCAGGCGCGCGAGCTGCCCGGCCAGGTCGCGCGCCTTACCGGCGCGCCCGTGGCCCACGCCTCCCACGTCGGCCCGGTGCAGCGGCGAAACGCCGCTCGGCCCCGGCATTCCCTGGCGGACGCAGATGCTCGGCGAGTCGCAGATCTGCGATCGCGACGGCACGATCCTCGCCCGCCTGACGCTCGAGGACGGCGAGGGCCACGTGGCGGCCGACGTCGACCTGCAGCGCGCCGGCGCCGCTGGACGCGATCCAGGATCGCTTCTGGATCCCGGAGATGACGCTCACCACCCACGCCGCCTGGCACGCGATGAACGCCCACGGCGCCCTCAGCTACAGGCTGCGCCACGCCCGCAAGGGCTTCGACTGGCAGCACTGGCCGGCCGGCGATCTGCCCGACGAGATCCGCCCGCGAGCGCCGGCGACGCGCCGGCCGCGACGAGCCCCAAGCGTTAGCGACGTCGCAGATCTCGTGGTTCGCCCCGGGGACGCGCCTCGAGCCGCGGACTCGCTCGAACCGACGATGCTCAGTGATCGCTGGCGCTCATGCGTGGGCGGTGAGGATGGGGTCGCGGGCCTCGGCCCGGCCCGCCCGGCGGCGAACTCCGGCGAGGTCGTGGAACCCCGCAACCGCGGTTCCGAGCAGGAGCAGGCCGGCGCCGATGCCCGTCGTCGCGATCAGTGGTGTGCCCGACATCAGGGCGACGAGGATCAGCGGCGCGACGATCAGCGCCGAGCCGACCGGCCGGTAGCGAGGGACATCAACGCGCCGGTCGAGCCACAGCAGCAGGGGTCCGATCGTGATCGCGATCGACGGCAGCACCCAGTCGGAGTGGCCCGCCGCGATCACGGCGAACGGCAGAGCGAAAGACGCCACGAGCTGGATTACCGTGGCGAGGGTCACGTCCCGCTCGATCCGCTTGGCGTCCGGACCGTGCGGCCGAGGCGCGATTCCCGCAGTGGCTCTGAAGGCGTAGATGAACGCCCCAATCACGATCACGCCAAGGACGGCGATCAGGACGGCTGACACGCTGCCTCCGATCACGAGGGTCCCGCGCAGGAGCCAAAAGGCGGCGAAGGCCGCCTGGATCAGCCCGCCAATGCGCCTCACGCGCCTCGACCATGCTTCGGTCGGGCTCAGTTCCGCGCTCCTGGTCGTTGTCGATGCCCGCTTTGCTGCCGTCTCCGGCCGTGGACTGCTTTTGAACAAGTGCGTGCCTACGACATGGATGACGGGCATGGCTGCGGTCTCCGATCGGGTCGCTTTGAGCTGCGTAGCATTACTATACAGTCGTACATATACGGATGTCAAGTGATGCTGTTATGTTTGTGGCGCGATGGTGGAATCGACTCGCACGCGCAACCCCCGCGGCCAAGGCGCGCGCCTCCGCGGCGCGCTGTTGGATGCCGCGCGCGACTTGCTGCTCGAGCTCGGCGACCAGGACAAGCTGTCCGTACGCGCGGTCACCGCGCGAGCCGGCGTGACGCCAAACGCCCTCTACCTGCACTTCGCCGACAAGGACGATCTACTGAGCGCGGTGATCAACGCCGGCTACGCCGAGCTTCGCGCGCTGCTCCGCGACGCGGCAGCCGCACGCACGGAGCCCGTCGAGCAACTGCGTGCGTTCGCGATCGCATACCTCGACTTCGCAGCCCAGCGCCCTGGGATCTACCGCGTCCTGTTCATGACCAAGCTCCGTGAGGGAGTGCCGATGCCCGAACCCGGCGGCGCGAGAGGTCAAGACGAGGGAGTGGACACATTCAACGACCTGCTGGCGCTCGTGACGGCGTGCGGCCCCGAAGGAGCCGATCCGTTCAGCCAGGCAGCCGAGCTGTGGGCCGGATTGCACGGCTACGCCGCGCTCCGGCAGGTGATGCCAGCTTTCCCCTGGCCGGCACAGAGCGACTACGTCGAACGCATGATCAACGTCCACACCCGGGCCCGACCGCCGATCAGGGCGTAGGCGCAAGCGGTTAGGGCCTGCGCCGCGGACACCGCCATCGCCGCACCGTCTCGCGATGCCACCACGGCGCCGGCGGCGCATGAGTCCGCGGCGCGAGACGGTGCCGGCGAGCATCTTGCGCCTGGTCAAATCGTGGGGCGCGACGCCCGCCTAGGTCTACGACCGCTACATGGACGTCCTTGGCGCCAACCCGCTCGCGACCGCGGCCTCTCCGTACCACGCGGTCGGAGTGAGCCTCGTCCGCGCCGCGTTCCTCGACCCGCGTGTGCGCAAGATGTACGGCGACTGGGAGTGGGTCACCGAAAGCACCGTCGCCGACCGACGCGCCCTCGTGGGGGCCCCGCCGATCACCGCAAACCGATCGGGAGGCTGGCAAGCGAGTAGCGGACGGCGAGCCGCCCTGGCACCTGGCGAACGCCGCGACGTTCGGGGGCGGCGCGGTAGCCCTGCGGTGGTGGGTCAGCGTGCGAGCGCTGCGGTGATCAGTGCCGATGCGGCGGCTCGCGCGGGTATCGCGATATCGGGGTTCTGGTCCATCTTGGCGGCGAGTCCGCCGCCGTCGTAGACGAGTTGCAGTTGGCTGGCTAGGAGCGCTGGATCGGGCGCACCCGCCGCCACGGCGAGCTCGCTGAACAGCGCGTGGATGTCGTGGCGGTAGGAGTCGGCCGCGGCATCGATTCGCCCGCCGGGGGTCGCCTCGGCGGCTGCCGCCGTGAACGCGCAGCCGCGGAAGCCGGGCGTACGGAACAGCCGGGCCTGAGCATCGAACACCGCCAGCAGCCGCTCGATTGGATCCTCCGTAGCGGCAACCTCCAAACGCAACCGCGCGAGCGTCTCCTCATGTCGCGCGTTGAGGTAGGCACAGACGAGCTCCTCCTTGCTGCCGAACGTCCTATAGAGCGAATCCTTGGCGACGTCGGCGTGCTCGATCACACGATTGATCCCCACGGACTGGACGCCCTCGGCGTAGAACAACTCGCTCGCCGCCTGAAGCAGCCGATCGCGCGGCGAGCGTCGCACCGCCCCGTCCTCAGCCGGCGTGTCGGCTCTCGTGGGCATCGCTGCTCAATCCTTGGGGGGCTCAGGGGCGCCGACGCTGAGCTCGACGCGGTCCGGATAGAACGCGACGTGATCCTTGATCTCCGCGACCGCGGGGTACGGCTGATCGTAGAACCAGACCGCGTCGGTGCCTCGCTCCTCGCCGGCGATGATCGAGTAATAGGACGCGTCACCCTTGTATGGGCAGTACGTGGACAGATCGCTGGGCGCGAGCTGCGATCTATCGACGTCGGCGAGCGGGATGTAGCGCACCGCTGGGTGGTTTGTCTCGAATAGAACGAGTGTCGAGCGGCTGTCGGCGATCGTGGTCTCGCCGCTGCGCACGACGACGCGATCGCTGCTAGGGGCGATGGTGACTTCGTGGTCGGGGCCGGGAAGCTTCACCTCACGAGACATGACTGTTCCTTTCCTTGCGGTCTAGACTGCCGTCCGCCCGCCGTCGGCGGCGAACGTGGCACCGGTGATGTAGCTCGCCTTCGGTGAGGCGAGGAACGCGACGAGCTCGGCGATCTCGTCTGGCTCGGCGGCCCGCCCGAGGGCCGTCGTGTTGCCGAGGGTGTTGAACAGCTCGCGGGCCTCCGGGCGCGTGTAGATCGGGCCGGGCGCGACATTGTTGACGCACACGCCGGTCGGGCTGTACTCGGCGGCCCACGCGCGGGTGAGCGCCCCCAGCGCTGCCTTGGTCGCGCCGTAGGCAGCTCCACCCACGAGGCCAATTGTGCCGGCCATGCTGCCGATGTTGATGATGCTGCCGTGGCCGCGGGCGGACATACCTGGGGCAAACGCGGCGACCAGGAAGTACGGCGCGCGGACGTTGGCGGCGAACATAGCGTCGAACGCGTCGACCCCAAGATCTGGGGTAGCGCCCCAGATCGAGAAACCGGCGTTGTTGACGAGGATCTCTATCTCCCCGATCTCATTTGCGAGCTCGGCGAGCCGCCGGGGATCGCTCAGGTCCGCAGCAACAAACTCGGCCTGGCCGCCGGCATCCTGGACCTCTCCCACCGTCCTCGCGCCACGAGCCGCGTCGCGCCCCAGTACCACCACGTCGGCGCCGTCGCGCCCCAGAGCCCGGGCGATCGCCGAACCGAGTCCCCCGGTCGCGCCGGTGACGAGGGCCCGGCTCCCGAGCAGCGGTCGCGGCGCTGAGACGGAGCTGGGTGTAGGCATGGTCGCAGTCATCGTCGTGTTCCTTTCCTACAGGGCGGTCTGTCCGGACGATATCAAACAAACCAGTCTGTCCGCTCCGTCGGCCGCGTCTCCCGTCACGACGCTGAGGCCCACGGTCGGCTATCCATCTCGAACCGGAACACCCACAGGAGTCGAACATGGTTGCTATCGCACGAGGTTCCATCACCGAGCCACACAAGCTCGGACCATTCATCGACGACGAGATGCGCGTCGTCGAGCAGCTCAAGGCCGAGGGGCTGATGAAGGCTCTCTACCGGCGCGCCGCCGGCCCCGGAGTGCTCATGATCGTCGAAGGCGAGAGCATGGACGCGATTCGGGAGCGCCTGAGCGTTCTCCCACTCGTAATCGAGGGGCTCATGACCCTTGAGTACGAGGAGGTCTACGAGCTCTGAGAACACGCACTCCCGCAGGGCACGCGAAGCTCGAAGTTATCGGGGCGAATGGCGGTGGGTGACTTTTATGCCCGGTCTTGCTCGGGGGCGTGTGCGGTTTCGTGGGCGGACTAAGCGTCACTGCGATCGATGCCCTCAGGCCGGCGTGAGGTCCCCCAAGTGCCGTCATGGTGGAGTGAGTACGATCGGCGCGTGACCCACCCAGAGCTCGTCGATGAGATCGCCAACGAGCTTGACACGTGGCCCGGTGTGCGCGTTGAGCGGCGTGCGGACGGCGCTGCTCTCGTTCGCTACGAGCAGCTTGAGCTCGGCGTACTCGATCGCGAGCGCGGCGTGGCCGAGTTGCGCTTCTCCCACCCAGAGCATGACGAGCTGGTCGAACACGGCGACGCGGAGCCTGCCGATCGACTGCTCGAGTCCGACGTGGTCAGCCACGACATCCACGGACCGTCGGACGTGACCGCTGTCCTCGAGCTCTTCGACCGCCGATACCGCGACCTCCGCGGCGAACGCGAACCCTACAGCTCGGAGGACCCAACCCCCTGAGTGATCCGCCCCGCTTGACGGCGGTCAGCCATCGCGGACGATCCGCAAGATCACGGCGCGCGAGGTGTGCATGGCGGCTTCGAGAACGGCGGCGAGCTCGTCCTCGCGCAACTCCTCGGCGGCCTCGACCAGCAGGACGAGCGGTTCGACCCCGGTGCCGGCGTTCGCGATCACACGGCGGACCTCAGCAGCGTCGCGGCGCAACGACTCCGGCGAGGGTACCGACAGGACGACCTGTCCGACCGTGATCGCCTCGAGCGCGCCATCGGCGTCGGTTGGACCGTCCTCGACGACGACCTCACCGCTGGCGATGCTCGGCAGCGCTTGCGCGCGCAGCTGGCGGTCAACGGCGCCGCCGCTCGGGATCTCGATGATGAGCCTCGGCTGGGGTGCCACGGCGCGACCTTACTAAGCTCGGCCGGCACTTGAGCGTCGGCTTGGTCGGCGAGCATTGGCCTCGCGCACCTCGCTGGCGGTTCGCCGAGCGCCCCGGTGAGGCGGGCGTCGGCGCGGAATCCGCAGCTCCGGAAAATTGACAACAAGTGGTCGGTACCCCCAGGAACGGCAGGGGCTGGAGGTGGATCTACGCCGACGCCTCGGGCGATCTCAAGGGGCGATCACCAAGCGGGCTATGCGGTCGCCCGCGATCCTGAAGTCCCACTTGAGGTCGGCGGTTCCCCCGGGGAAGTTCCCCGTGAGGCGGCCCATGACTACGAAGCGGTCCGAGGCGACGGACTCGCTGCCGAGGAGTTCGGTCGTGTAGATGTATCTCGACGCGGGTCCGGCCTGCCAGTCGTGGACCGCCGCCACCCCCGCCCAGGTCTCCCCCTCGTCGACCACTACTCCGTCGTCCGTGAATAGCGCGACGATGGAGTCGATGTCACGACTGGCGTCCAGCTCAAAGTAGCGAGAGACAACAGGGGGAACCTCAGCCGACATTACTCTCCGATCGGGCTCCCTCAGTTTATGGGCAGCCACCGGGTCGCGGGCCTCGGCCGGCCCGTCCGAAGCCTCGCTCGCTTCCCATTTCGGCTGAGCCAGCTTCACCGCGATAGCCCGGCTGGTTCACGGCTGGTTCACGACCGTCGCGCCGGGATGAGCGCTCGTGACGGCGAGCAGGGCGTCGTTGGCCGCACTCGCGGGGAGGTACTCGTACGCGGAGAACACGACCTTAGCTGAGGTGGAGTCGGTCTCGAGCGGCCGGTAGTCGCTCTGGGCGACGTACGCGGTGCCGTTCAGGACCGTGTCACCGGACGGGTTCGGGGTGAGCTCGTACGCCGGCATCCCGTGGTACGTGGTCGGTGTCGCGGTGGCCTGGCCGGAGTCGACCATCCCCTTCAGTTCGTCAGCGAGGTCGACCCCCTTTGAGGCCTCGAGCTGGTGGATTGCCGGCGGGAGCGGCGAGACCGTGACCGTGTTCGTCGACGGGTCGTAGATCTCGTTCTCGGTGTCCGAGAGGCTGACCTCCTGCCCGTCCTTGATCACGCGGTAGACGCCCGTCCCGCCGGTCTGCGCCCAGAGCTCGAACGGCATCGAGGAACCATCGGGGAGCGTAACGGTGGCCGACTCGTGCAGGATCGAGCCAGGCGAGGCGGTCAGCTCGGCACGGACGTGGCGGATGATCGCGGCGCTCGCAAGGCTCGGCCCGGCGGCACCGCCGGCGGTCAGGAGCACGGTCGCGGTGGTGGCGGCCGCCGCTGTGGCCGGCACGCTCAGCGCCAGGGCCCTGCGCTTCAAGCGGCGGGTGCGGGTGCCGCGGGCGAGATCGCGCTCGATCGCGGCGTGGAGTTGGTTGCGGTAGGTGTCGAGGGTGTCGGGGATATCGGATCTCACTGGTTTCCTCCGGTTGCAGGTGTCGGGGATATCGGTTCTCACTGGGTTCCTGCGATTGCGATGTTCAGACGGCGTAGTGCTCGCGAGACCCGGAGGCGCGCGGCGACCTGGGTGCAGCTAAGCTCCGCGGCTATCTCGCTGTAGGGCCGTTCCTCGACGACGCGCAGGTCGAGCACCTGGCGGTCTGCCTCGGGCAGGTCGGCGATCGCCTTCAGCGCGGCCTCGTGCAGCGACAGCCGCTCCTCCACGAGCTCGTAGCCCGCATCGGTCGCGAGCTCGCGCGGCAGCGCGAGCCGTGCTCTCGCCCTGTCGTCGATCCGCCGTCTGCGCAGCGAGTCACGCAGCAGGTTTTGCGCGATGCCGAGCAGCCACGGAAACGCGGAGCCCTCGGCACCGTCCCTGAACGAGCCGCGCGAGAGCCAGGCGCGGGCGAACGTCTCGGCGGTGAGATCGGCGGCGTGGTCGCCGACCCTCGACCGGGCCCAGTTGTAGATCGCCGCGGCATGCCGGTCGTAGACCGCGGCGAACGCATCAGCGCGGCCTGCGCCGATCAGTTCTGCGTCTTGTGCGTTGGCGTAATCGGGTCCCACTGCTGATAAATCGCACTCCCGGGCTAAAGTGTGTCAACGGTTGATCGGCTACCGTCTCGCCCTCATGTTCAAAAACTGAGTGATTCGGCTGCCCGGGAACTGGATCGGCCCCGAGACCGCTTCCCGCAGCCAGCTGGCCGTCTGGGCGACCGAACGTCGCGCCGCTGACCGAGCGGCTCACCCGCCCCACTTGGCCGGGCCGTCCTGCGCCGCGCAAACGAGCAAGCGATGGAGCGCCTTGCCGCGGCGCTCGCCGCTCGCGATCCGGGCCGGAATCCGGCGGATCCAGAGTAGGGCCGCCTGGCGCGTCGTGACCTCGATGTTGGACCTCGAACGGCTCGTGACGGGCAGGCATGGATGACCGACGCCGGCACTGGCATCAGTCGCTGTGCACCCAAAGAAAACGCCCTTTCAAAACAAGAGGAGATCAACCATGGCGGCAACGCTGAAACTGACGCACAAAGCTATCGGGGTGGAGGTCCGGCGCGGCGCGTACGACGTCGTGCTCGACGGCGAGCGAGTCGGATCACTCGAATTGAACGACCCGATCGAGATACAAGTCGAACCCGGACGTCGCACCCTCCAAGTCCGCAATGGCCGCAACTCCAGCCGCACCCTGACCTTCGACGCCGCCGAGGGCGAGATCGTCGACTTCCGCTGCAGCGGCAAGAGGTTTTTGCCGATCTTTCTCCTGTCCTTCGTCGTTCCCAGCCTGGCGCTCTCGCTCAATCGCGAGTAGGCGCGGCTCTCGAGTCAGAGCGCCATCGCCGCCCGGCGCGGCAACCAGCCCACCCCACAGTCTGCAACCAATCAACACCGAGTGGACCCCACTGCCTGTGGCCTCGAGGCGCCGTCCTCCTCCGCCCTCGGGACAAACACCCTTGCGGGGGGCGAAAGCAGCGCGTTTGCCTCGCCCCGACGAGGGCGGCCTCGCAGCACCCTGGGAGCGGTGCCGCCGTTGACCCAGACACGCTCACGATCGGGGACGAAGCCGCAGCGAGCGGAGTGTCGCCCGCCGCCCCTGCTGGTCGCTCAAGGGGGCATGTTGAGCTCGGTCCTCCTCGCGCGCTTGTGTTCAACAGCAGTCGTCGTCGTCGTCGCAAGCGTCTGGGGGCTCGCCGGGGAGCGGCGAGGCGGCGCAGCAGCCCTTGCCGCGCCACGTCTGTCGGCCCTCGTTGAGCGCGAGCGCGCCGATACCGAGCGCGACGACGGGATCGGCCCACCACACGCCGAAGGCGGCGTTGAGCGCCAGCCCGGTGAGGACACCAGCCGCGAGATAGGCGCAGAGCATGTTCTGCGTGCCCTCGCCGGCGGTCGCGCCTGAGCCAAGGCGCTGGCCGATTTCTTGCTTGGCTTTGCCGAGGAGCGGCATGATGATGATGCTTGAGATCGATAGGCCGATCCCGAGCCAGCTGGTTCGGGGATGCTCGGCGCTTATGAGAGTGCGGACGGCGTCTTGGGCGATATACGGGGCGAGCAGGAAGAATGTGATCGCGACGAGCCGCTCTGCACGCAACTCGGCGTGCTCGGAGAGTCGACGGGTGCCGGTGAAACGCCAGATCACGATGATCGAGGCGAGACCCTCTATTGCAGAGTCAAGGCCGAAGCCGAGCAGCGCCACAGAGCTGGCGAGGATCGCCGCGGTGATCGCGATCGCGCCCTCAGCCGTCATGTAGGCGAGGCTGACCCACGACAGCGCCTTGGCGCGGCGGATGAGGCGGTCGCGCTCGGCCAGCTCTAGCCGGCTGTCTTGCCGCGAGCGGCGCGCCACCCCGGCGGCGGCAGGCATCTCAAGCGACGGCGTGCTCATGACGTCACCTCGGCGAGTTGGAGGCAGGCCTCGAGTAACAGGAGGCCGGCGTTGGTCAGCGCGTAGAAGACGATCTTGTGCTCTCGGCGCGAGCTGGCGAGGCCGGCGATGCGTAGCGTGCGCAGATGGTGGCCCACGAGGTTCTCCGCTCGCGTGGTGATCCACGCGAGGTCGCAGACGCACAGCTCCCCGCCATCGCTCAGGGCCAGGGCGATCAGAAACCGCGTGGGGTCCGCGAGCGCCTTTGCACGAGTCGCTGCCGCTGCCGCGAGATCGAGGTCCAAGCGCTGACGGATCGCCTCCGCGCGCGGCAGGTCCAGACACAGCAGGTCGCAGCGATCCTCGGCCACTACCTCAGACTAACGCACGTTGCGCTGAGAGCGCGACCGCGGCGGCTGAACGAACGTTCGAGTATGGCTGCTTGATAAGCAGATTTAGGTGTGCCAAGATATTCCGATGGCTATGCCTGAATCTATTTCCGCGTCCGTTGAAGACTATGCCAAGGCGGTCTACGCGCTGGAGGCCCGCAAGGGTGGCGCGGTATCGACGACTGAGCTGGCCGAGAGGCTCGGCGTCACGCCCGGCTCGGTCTCGGCGATGTTGCGCAAGCTGTCTGACGTGGGGCTGGTTGAGCACGAGCCCTACCACGGCGTGAGACTCACCAAGCAGGGTCGCCGGGTCGCGCTCGAGGTGCTGCGCCACCACCGGCTGATCGAGCTGTTCCTAGCCGAGGAGCTCGGTATGCCCTGGGACCGCGTTCACGCCGAGGCCGAGGTTCTCGAGCACGTGCTCTCCGAGGAGCTGGAGCGACTGATCGCAGCGCGGCTGGGCGACCCCACCGTCGACCCCCACGGCGACCCGATCCCCACCGTGGAGTTCGGGATCGAAGAGCGCTCAACGCACAGTCTCGATGAGCTGCCGGTCGGCGCCGCCGGACGCTTCGCGCGGGTCTCCGACTCCGACCCCGAGATGCTCCGCTACCTGGCCGAGCACGGGATCGCGCTGGGTGATCGTCTGGAGGTCATAGATCGCCAACCGTTCGGCGGCCCCGTGTTCGTGCGCTTCGGCGAGCGCGAACATCCGATCGGCGGCGCGCTGGCGCGCGCGATGCGCATCGAGACCGAGGAAGGTCAGCGCTGACACCGCTGCGCCCAGACCCGGCGCCCGCGCTCCAGGGCGCCGCAGAGGGAGCCTCGGTAGCACTGCCGGGAGAGGTGGGCGGAGCGCTCGTCGGGCCGAGCGCGCTCGAGCAGCTTCTGTCCAAGGGTCGCGTGCGCGCGACCCTCATGATGCTGGGCCCGGCCTTTGTCGCCTCGATCGCCTACGTCGACCCCGGCAACTTCGCCACCAACATCGGAGGCGGCGCGCAGTTCGGCTACCTACTGCTCTGGGTCGTCCTGCTCGCGAACGTGATGGCGATGCTGATCCAGTACCTCTCAGCCAAGCTCGGAATCGTCACCGACCGCAACTACCCCGAGGTCGTACGTGAACGCTTCCCCCGCCCGTTCACATGGGGCATGTGGATACAGGCCGAGATCATGGCGATGTCCACCGACGTCGCCGAGTTCCTCGGCGCCGCAATCGGGCTGAACCTGCTCTTCGGCGTGCCACTACTCCCCGCCGGGCTGATGACCGGCGTGATTGCCTTCGCGATCCTCGAGCTGCAAACTCACGGCTTCCGCCGCTTCGAGCTGGCGATCACCGGTCTTCTCGGAATCATCTTCTTGGGCTTTCTGTACGAGACGCTGCGCATCGGCCCCTCCACCCACGGCTCGCTGCACGGCCTCTTGCCGGGGCTGCACGGCGTCACCTCGCTCTACCTCGCCGTCGGCATCATCGGCGCGACCGTGATGCCGCACGTCATCTACCTGCACTCCGCGCTCACCAAGGGCCGCATGCCGTGCCGTAACGACCGTGAGCGCGGCCGCGTGCTGCGCTTCGAGCGCCTCGACGTGATCATCGCGCTCGGCCTCGCCGGCCTCGTCAACATGGCGATGCTCGCCGTCGCCGCCAAGCTCTTCCACACCCCCGCCCTCTCCGGCCTCACGACGATCCCGGAAGCACATGCGCAGTTCGGCCACCTCGTCGGTGGTACTGCCGCGCTCGCGTTCGCGGTCGCGCTACTCGCCTCCGGCGCTTCCTCATCGAGTGTCGGCACCTACGCCGGGCAGGTCGTCATGCAGGGCTTCATCAACGTCCGCATCCCGCTGATGCTGCGCCGCGCGGTTACCATGGTCCCCGCCATCGTTGTCCTCGCGATCGGCATGAACCCCACCAAGGTCCTCGTGCTGAGCCAGGTCGTGCTGTCCTTCGGCATCCCGTTCGCCCTCGTACCGCTGGTCATGCTCACCAGCCGCCGGGGTGTCATGGGCGTCCACGTCAACCGGCGCCTCACCACCATCCTGGCGTGGGGCTGCGCCGGCGTGATCAGCCTGCTCAACGTCTTCCTCCTCTACCAGCAGTTCTTCATGGGCTGACCATGCAGGGCGCGCGGCCGGTCGTCGTGCACTACCCGTTCGCCCGAAGGGCGCAACCCTGAGGTCCTCGCCGACGCCACCAGGCGTGTCGTGAGGGGCCCGACACACCTGGCCGTCCATGCTGATCGGGGGTGGATGCCCGACTCCGCCAAGCCTGAACTCTCACATGCCGCGAGTGCGAGCTGGGGCTAGCCACCAGTCTCCGTTTCCGCCATCCGTCCGGCCTCGCCACGCTTTTCGACCACCACATACCCCGGGTAGACCTCGACAGTCGACTCGATGGCCGGTTCCTCATGGCCCGCGGTGACAGCGAACCGGCGCGGATGGGATCGCACGCGTGCGTACTCCTCGATCGAGAGGTCCAGGATCCCACCGCAATCCACGCGGACGCACTCGCATATGAACGTGTCGGCCGACTCTCCGTTGCGTGGACGCTGATACTCGATCCTGTCGTTTATGCGCCGGGCGAGGGCCTCGTTCTGCGCCATGCGGCGCTTGCGTCGATCATCCACTCTGGTGAATCATCCCATTCGAGCGGGAAGCTATCGGTACTGATCGATGAGCTGGCGCGCCATCGCCTTGCCTCGCCGCGCGGCTTGAGCATCGCCCTCGGCTGCTACGACAATCGAGCCCTCCATGAGGATGTGCCACGAGCGCGCGAACGAATCGGTTTTGCGCAGGCCGGCTTCCTTGGCTAAGCGGCGTACGATCGCGCGGATCTGCTCGAGATGCTGCACGCTGGCGCCGCCTGCGGGATGGTTAGGGCCGAGTTCGAGCAGTACCTTGATGAACGAGCCCGCCTCGAAATCCTCGCGATGGAACCACTCGTCGAGTACGTCGAAGATGGCGAGTAGTCGGTCCTCGGGGTTTGAGCCGCGACGCATGGCCCCAGCTTCAATGATGTCTTTGGTCCAGCGCTGTTCGCGGAGATCGAGGAACGCGAGCACGAGCTTGTCCTTGGAGGGGAAGTGCCGGTAGAGCGTCGCGGTCGCGACGCCCGCGCGCTCAGTCACCTCGTTCACCCCAACTGCCTGGATGCCGCGTCGCGAGAATAGTTCGTAGGCGGCATCCAGAATCCGCTCGCGTGCGCTGTGCCCCGTCTCGGCCGGTTGACGGCGGGTTTCAGGCATCTCTAGAAGGGTACCAAGAGAAAGACCGTTCTTGCTAGAAAGAGCGTTCTTTCTGCTCGCTTGAAGGGTCTGCTGAGGAGCATTCAATGGAAAGGAGTGCCCTATGGGGCTTATAGAGCTGCTTTTGATTGTCCTAGTAATCGCCGCCATCGCGGGCGGGATCGGTGTGAGCCCGGTGCTTTGGCTGCTGCTGTTGGTAGCCCTCGTCGTTTTCTTCACGGGCGGGGGGTTCGGCTACCGCAGAGGCGGGAGGGTCTAGGTAATGACTATCGGCACGTCGATCTTCCTTATCGCCGTCGGCGCGATCATTCGTTACGCGTTGAGCTTTACCGTGTCGGGCGTCTCGCGCCCAGTGATTGGGCTGATCCTCATCGTCGCCGGCATCGTCGGCCTCGTGCTGTCGTTGATCTACATGGCGAGTGCGCGACGCCGGGTAGTCGACGGACCCTACGAAGAACCGCGCCGCGGACCTTACGAAGAACCAGGACTCTAGCGCCGAGTGACCGCTGCGAGCACGCGCAGGGGTCGGTCCGTCGCACAGCCGGCATCGCCCTGCTCGTCGGCTGGCCGCGGGCCGGCTGGCGCGCTCGTCGCGGTCGCGTGCTGGAAAACAACTCAAACCAGGAGGGACTATGACCGACAAGAACATCGATCGAGCGAAGGGCCGCGTCAAGGAGGCTGCGGGTGCCCTGACCGGGGACCAGCGCCTAAAGCGCGAAGGACACGTTGACCAGGCGAAGGGCTCCCTGAAGGAAGCCGTGGACAAGGTCGCTAAGACAGTTAAGGGCGAAACGCACGAGCGCGCGTAGCACTATCGCGCCGCGTCGGTTTGCCGAGCACACCCACACGGCAGGCGCTCCGACAGCCTGCTGACGCGCGTTGCGCGTCGGTTTAGACACTCATAGTCCTCGAACAAGGAAGGTATCTCAATGCGCCGCATGCTTCTGAGCGTGCCAGTAACGGTTGCTCTGCTACTGGCCATTCCTGCCGTCGCGTCAGCGTCAGCAGACACTAGTCCGACCGCTTCGGGCCCAGCAGCACCGCCGCGCGGCGAAGTCCACGTGTTCCTTACCGTTCACCAGTTCTCTCAAAAGCACGGCAAGGTCAAGGCCCGTGGTACCGCCACCGCAACACTCACACCAGAAGGGACGAGGGGCGCGGCCACGGGGGCCGTCCCCGTAACGGTCAGAAAGAACGTGACACTCACCGCCGAAAGCTCTGAAAATTGCAAGATTCTCAAGCTGAAACTCGAAAAGGTCGAATTGAAATTGCTCGGCCTCGAAGTCAACCTCGAAGGCAACAAAGCCGGAGAACCCGTCGAACTGACCGTGACCGGCGAACCCAACGGCGGGCCGCTCGGATCGCTCTTCTGCCAGCTTGCAAAAGCGAAAATCACCCTTGGGAAAGCAGCGGCAGAGTCGAAGCTGAACCGGGACATCGCTGACCACGGAAAAGGCCTTCCAATCGGTCTGACTGCGCACATACGGGGGGACATCGCGACGACAACAGAAACCACTCCGCCCACGGAAGAAATCTGCCCCGTCCTGAGCCTGGTCTTGGGGCCACTCCACCTCAACCTCCTCGGGCTGGTCGTTGAACTCAACCAGATCCACCTGACCCTCAACGCGGATCCCAAGGGCGGCGTTCTTGGCAGTCTCTTCTGCGGGGTCGTAAACGCGAAAGCCTGACCCTTGTAGTGACTAGGCGGCTCGGCGCTCTTGGCCGAGCCGCCCGCCTTCCCCGGCTACGAGCGGGAGTCGGCTTGACGAAGTTGACTTCCAGGCCGTCCGCACGGCGAAGGGTTCGCGGTCTGCAGAGGCGGGAAGGCGCATCGCGCCGGTCTCGCCGCTGAGCGAGCATTCTGAACTTGGTTCCTCGCCTGACGTTCACGGCGGACGAGAGCAAGCGCGGACTCGCGGATCGAATTTTGCGCGTGGAATCTCGGGGGCGTGTTCGGCAGATCCGGACAAGCAGCCCCTCTGCCCCATAGCGGGGATCTCTGCGTCCGGTTTGCGTCCCCCCGACCACCGAACGGCCCCGAAACGCCGCGAACGCGACTCCTGCCGGACCTCCAGCTTTCGGGCTCTTCTGCCCTATTCGCTGCGATTCGCAGCAGCCAAACCAATCGGGGCGCCCGGATTTGAACCGGGGACCTCACCGACCCGAACGGTGCGCGCTACCAAGCTGCGCCACGCCCCGATGTAGGAGGTCAGTATCCCACACGTCCGCTGGCGCTATCTTCGCTTGCGATGCCGGCGGCCGTCACGGAGGTCCTTGAGGAGGCGGAGCGGATCCTGCACACGCAGCGCTTCCAGGACTACTGCCTGAACGGCCTGCAGGTTCCCGGCGCGGGGGAGGTGAGCACGCTCGCGAGCGGCGTGTCTGCGCACCTCGAGCTGTTCGAGCGCGCCGTCGAGGCGGGCGCGCAGCTGCTGATCGTCCACCACGGCATCTTCTGGGGAGCCGGCGTTGCGCGCATCGACGCCACGCTGAAGCGGCGGCTGAAGACGCTGTTCGACGCAGACATCGCGCTCGCCGCCTACCACCTGCCGCTCGACGCGCATCCGGAGCTCGGCAACAATGCGCTGATCGCACGCGCACTCGGCGGCGATGCACTTGAGCCGTTCGCGCTCCACCGCGGCGAGACGATCGGCTTCCTCACGACTCTGCCGGGCGGCGGGACCGAGCCGCCTGCTCTCTGCCAGCAGGTCCAGGCGCTCACCGCGCGCGAGCCGCTGTGCTTCGATTTCGGCCCAGCGCGGATCAGGCGGCTCGCGATCGTCTCCGGGGCGGGAGCCGACTACATGGAGGAGGCTCTCGCCGCAGGCGCTGACGCGCTGCTCACGGGCGAGGTCCCGGAGCGCTCTATGGCGCAGGCGCGCGAGGCGGGCCTTCATCTGATCGCGGCCGGCCACTACGCGACAGAGACGTTCGGCATACGGCGGCTCGGGGAGCGCCTCGCCGAGCAGTTCGGGCTGCGTCACGTCTTCCTGGAAGTGCCGAACCCGCTCTGATTGCCTCGAACACGGGCGCACCGCTGCGTGCCGGCGTGCCGTCAAGGGCTAACATCCGAGCTGTAAGTTCCGTTGTTCCCAGAGGAGGGAGAGAGTCCTGATGGAGGCCACCGCCACCGCCGCGGCGACCGGGTCGCAGACGATCGCTGACCTTGTACCCCGAAGCGCCGCCGAGCACGCGGAGCGCGTCGCCGTCCGCTACAAGCGCGACGGCTCCTGGCACGACGTCAACTACGCGCAGCTCGCGGAGATCGTGCAGGAGGTCGGACTCGGGATGATCGATCTGGGGATCGAACCCGGTGATCGCGTGTGCATCCTCGCGAACACCCGCCCCGAGTGGTCTTACGCCGACATGGGCGCGACCTCTGCCGGCGCGACCGTCGTGCCGATCTACCAGACCAACTCTCCCGAAGAGTGCCTGTGGGTGATCTCCGACTCCGGCGCGAGCGCGATCGTCTGCGAGGACGACGAGCAGCTCGCGAAGATAGTCGCGATCAAGGAGCAGATGCCGAGCCTGCGCACGGTGATCGTGATCGATCCCGCCTCCGGCGCCTCGAGCTCCGGCAACGGCGGCGCGGCCGTGACGAACGGCGGCGCCGCAGGCGAACGTCCGCTCGGTGCGATCACGCTCGACGAGGTCCGCGAGCGCGGGCGCTCGCGCTCCGCCGAGGAGCTCGCGCAACGGCGGGCAGGTGTGCGCCCTGAGGACCCGTTCACGTTCATCTACACCTCGGGGACGACCGGGCCGCCGAAGGGCTGCGTGCTCACGCATGGCAACTACCGGGCGATGATCGAGATGGTGCGCTCGGGCGGCGGCATCAGAGACGACGAGGTCTGCTACCTCTACCTCCCGCTCGCGCACTCCTACGCACTGCTGATCCAGCTGCTCACGTTCGACCTCGGCGGCACGCTCGCCTACTTCGGCGGTGACACCAAGCAGATCGTGCCGGAGCTGATGGAGGTTAAACCGACATACCTGCCCTCGGTCCCGCGCGTGTTCGAGAAGATCTACACGCTCGCCCAGGGGGCCATCGCGGCGAAACCGGAGGAGGAGCGCGAGCAGGCGCAGGCGGCGATCAAGCTCGGCTTCAAGGTGCGCGAAATGATGCTCCACGGAGAAGAGGTTCCCGAGGACATGCGCGTCCCCTTCGAGGCCGCCGACGAGGAGCTGTTCAAGAACGTGCGCGCGATCTTCGGCGGGCGCGTGCGCCAGGCGACGAGCGGCGCCGCTCCGATCGCGCGCGAGATCCTCGAGTTCTTCTTCGCCTGCGGGATACCCGTGCTCGAGGGCTACGGGATGACGGAGACCTCCACCGCCGCCACCTTCTCAACGCCCGAGGAGCACCGCTTCGGCACCGTCGGGCGCGCGCTGCCTGGAGTCGAGCTGAAGATCGCCGACGACGGCGAGATCCTGATCAAGGGCGCGAACATCTTCCAGGGCTACCACAACCAGGCCGACACGAGCTTTGGCGCGGTCGAGGACGGCTGGCTGCACACGGGAGACCTCGGCTCGATCGATGGGGACGGCTACCTCTCGATCACCGGGCGCAAGAAGGACATCATCATCACCGCCGGGTGGCAAGAACCTGACGCCCGCGAACATCGAGAACGAACTGAAGCAGTCGCGCTGGATCTCCCAAGCCGTCATGCACGGCGACCAGCGCCCCTACCCGGTCGTGCTGATCACGCTCGACGAGGAAGAGATGCCGCAGTACGCGCGCGAGCACGGGCTGCCGGAGGACATCCCCTCGCTCTCGCGCGAGCCGGCGATCCACGAGCTGATCCAGGGCGAAGTCGACCGCGTGAACGGAAAATACGCGCAGGTCGAGCAGGTCAAGAAGTTCGCGATCCTCGACCACGATCTCTCGCAGCCGACCGGCGAGCTGACCCCAACGCTGAAGGTGAAGCGCAACGTGGTCAACGAGAAGTACGCTGGCATCTTCGACTCGCTCTACGGCAGCTAGGCCCCGGGCACTCCGGAGGCACGGACCGCTGCGCACGGACCCAACAGAAAACGGCGGGCTCTTCGTCGGCCGCAGGCCGGGCACAGCGCCCGTGCGCTTCCGCACGCTGCCCAAACGCGGCAGCGATCGCCGCCAGCGCATGGACGGTTCGTTCGCGAACGTGCTGCTCGCCGCGATCACGCTGCTGTGCCTGCTCTGCTGGGGGCCGATCCCGCTCGCCTGCCTGTGGGTGGGATCGCAGCTGGACTACGTCTCGGGGAGCGTCAGCCTCGGCATCCTCGGATCCTTCGCCGCGCTGTTCGCGCTGCTGTTCGGCACGCTCGTGCTGCTGCGACGCCTCGACGGCGCGTGGATCCTTGTGCGCCGCGCGGCGGGGCACGATCAGCGAACCGGCGTGCTCGGACGCATCTTCGCCGCCACCGCGGTGGTCTGCGCGCTGGCCTTCCTGCTCTGGTTCCTCGTGATCCACGGGCCGGGCAACCTGCTCAGCCGGAACTCCTAGGGCCAGCAGAAGCTCCGGCAAGCTCGTCCTGCCCGCGTCGCCTCCCCCTGTGCGCTGCTAGAACGGGCTGTTGGACGTGGGCATTCTCGACTATTACCGGCAGTTCGAAGGGATGTCCGAGGAGGAGGTCAACCACGAACTGCGCGAGCACGCAGCAGAGCGCAAACGCAAGGAGCTCGCGCGCCAGGAGACCCTCGACCTGTCGCAGACGACCTGGCACGAGCTGCCGCACCCGCGCGTCGTCGGCGCGATCACCTACGTGGCGCGCCGCGGCATGCACCGCTACCCCCATCTCAGCGGCCGCGAGTTGCGCGATGCGCTCGCTGAACGCCACGGCGTAAGCCCGCAGCGCCTGGTCCTCGGCAACGGCGCAGCCGAGCTGCTGAGCGCCGCCACGCGCGCGCTGATCGAGCCGGGCCAGCTGCTGCTCACGCCGTGGCCCTCCTATCCGCTCTACCCGCTGATGGCGCGGCGCGCGCATGGCCGCGCCGAACGCGTGCGCGGCGGCATCGACGCGCTGCTCGCCGGCGCGCAGGACCCCGCCGTGCGCGTGATCGCGCTCGCGAGCCCTAACGACCCCACCGGCGAGCTGATCGCCGAGGAGGACCTGCGACGCCTGCTCGAGGGCCTGCCGCAGGGCGTGGGCGTGCTGCTCGACGAGGCGCTCGTGGACTTCGCCGACGACGAGCACCGCGGCGCCTCGCTGGCGCTGCTCGAGGAGTACTCGCGGCTGCTCGTCTTTCGCACATTCTCAAAGGCCTGGGGCCTCGCCGGACTGCGCATCGGCTACGTCATCGGCGGCCCCGCCTCGGAGGAGCTGCTCGCTGAGCTCGACCCCGATCTCGGTGTCTCGGAGCTCTCGCAGGCCGGCGCGCACGAGGCGCTGCGCAGCTGCACGGAGCTGGTCGAGCGCCGCACGCGGGTCGTCTGCGAGGAGCGCCCGCACCTGATAGCCGCGCTGCGCGCACGCGGCCTCGAGGTCTCAGAGAGCCAGGCAAACTTCGTCTGGGCCTCCCACCCCGACGTGCGCGGCGCCGAGCTCGCCGCGCGCCTGGCGGAGCAGCGGGATCCTCGTCGCCGCCGGGGATGCGCTGGGCGAGCCGCACCACGTGCGCATCACGCTCCCTCCGCGCGCTAGCGCGCAGCGTTTATTGGACGCGCTCGATAAGGCGCTAGCCCGATGAGCCGACTTGGCCCAGCAGCGTCGAGGTCGTGCCTTCGAGGATCTTGCGCCAGGCGCTGACGCGCTCGGGTTCCTCGTCGAAGTGCTCGACGACCTGGCGCACGCGCTTGGCTGAGATCTCGAAGCCGTGGCGCTCGGCGATTGCCTGGTAGCGGTCGTATTCGCCGGCCAGCTGCTTGGTGACCGACTCGAAGCCGTGGCGCGCGATCTCCACGCGCGAGGTGAAGCTCATCATCGACGTCTGGAACATCAGCTCGTCGTCGGACTCGGGCTCGATCAGCACGATGTCGACGCCCGGGTAGCGCTCCTCCCAGCCCTTGGCGAGTTCGTGCAGGCGCTGGTGGGCGACGAGCTTGAAGACCTGGTAGCCGATCTGCGCGAAGCCCATGTCCGATATCCGCCGCGGGCGCGGCCCCTTCAGCGTATTGACGGTGGTGCTGAAGTCGTTTAGGAAGGGCACGATTGGGTTGATCACGACGACGAGCTTCGCGCCGGCCTGGATCGCGAGGTCGAGGTTCGTGGTCGAGACCATTCCGCCGTCGATCAGGTCGCGGTCGTGCAGGCGCACGGGCGCGTAGACCATGGGCAGCGCCCCGGAGGCCCGCACCGCCATCGAGATCGGCACGTCCTCGGAGCCCTTCACGCCCTGCACGCCGAAGACGACGCGCTCGCACGTGTCGAGGTCGGTCGCCGTCAGATACAGCTCGCAGTCGAGCTCGTTGAAGTTGTCCGTGCGACCCGGCTCACTGAGGACCTTGTGCAGGTAGTTCTCGATACCCGACGCCGTTGTAGATACCCGAGGGGAGCCCGTCGGCGAGGCCGACGACGACGTCCATGAACGAGATGCCGCCCGGCTGGGAGAGCAGCTGACGCGCCACGCAGATCGCTCGCAGCGGCATCGTCGCGCCCTTGCGCAGGTAGTCGAGCAAGTTCGGGCGCAGCAGGTCGCCGAGGGTCACGTCTTTGAAGGGCAACTTGCCCTGCCGAGTGACGACGCGCATCATCTCCTCGGGCGTCACCCCGTTCGCGCACAGCGCCGCGATGAACGCGCCCGCGGAGGTGCCGACGTAGACGTCGAAGTTGTTGACGGTGCTGTTGACCGCGAGCAGATCGAGCGCGCGCAGCGCTCCGATCTCGTACACCCCACCCGTGAAGCCACCGCCGCCGAGCACGAGCGCGGTCTTGTCGCGCCGCTGGCGCCGACGGCGGTCGGCCGGCGCAGGGTCCCTGCCCACGCCCCGCGGCGTGAGCGACGGCGCGGGACGCCGGGGCCGGCGCTTGGCGGCAGGTTCCAGCTTGACAACCTTCCCCATGGACGGACATTCTACGGCCCGCGTGCAACTCCGGCGGGTGCTGCGACACATAACGCTGCTCGGCGCAGCCCTGCTTGCAGCGCTTTTGGGGGTCCCGGCGGGGGCTGCGGCGAGCGCACTGGCGAGCCTGCAGCAGAGCATCGGGCACGAGCTCGGGCTCGCGGGGGCGCGCGATGGCGCCTACGTCTACGACATCACCGCCCACAAGGCGCTGTTCTCCGAGCGCGCGAGCGCGATGCGCCCGCCGGCCTCCGTCGAGAAGCTGTTCACCGCCACCGCCGTGCTCGATCAGCTGGGCGCCAGCTACCGGCTGAGCACGACCGTGCTCGGCGTCGGGCATCTGGCCCCGGGGGGCGTCTGGGAAGGCAGCATCTATCTGCACGGCGGCGGTGACCCGACCTTTGGCAGTAGCGCCTTCATCCACGCGCACTACGGGGGCATCGGCACCAGCGTCTCCGCGCTCGCCGCCGAACTGGTGCACAGCGACGGTATCCGCCGCATCACCGGCAGCGTCGATGGCGATGAGTCCTACTTCGACTCCTTCCGCGGCGAGCCTTCGAGCGACTACCGCGAGGACCCCTTTCTCGAAGGCACCCTGAGCGCGCTCGCCTTCAACCGCGGCGCGAGCGGCCGCGAACGCGGTCCACATGCCCCCGCCGCCTACGCTGCCGCGCAGCTGCGCGGGGCGCTGCGCGCGGACGGCGTGCGGGTCGTGGGTGCGAGCGGGGCGGCGAGCGCGCCCGCCGGGGGCGGTGCAGCTTGCGAGCGCCCCTTCGCCGACTGTCGCGCAGCTGCTCGGCCTGATGCTGCCGCCATCGGACAACTTCTTCGCCGAGACGCTCGTGAAGGACCTCGGCGCGCGGCTTCGCCGGCGCCGGCACGACCGCGGCGGGCGCCGCCGATGTCAGGACGACGGTCGGCTCGCTCCTCGGGATCCACCCGCAGATCGTCGACGGCTCGGGCCTCTCGGAAGCGGACCGCACCTCCCCCTACCAGGTCGCCGACCTGCTCGTGGCGCTCTACCCGACCGCGCTCGGAGCGGTGCTGCGCGAACACATGGCGGTCGCCGGGCGCACGCGGCACGCTCGAACTGCGCATGCGCGGAACCGCCGCGGCTGGACGCTGCGTGGGCAAGACCGGGCACTCTGACCGGGGTCTCCAACCTCGTCGGCTACTGCCCCTCAGCCGATGGGCACGTGCTCGCGTTCGCCGTCTTCACCGACGCGATCCCGATCGAATCCGCGCACATCTTCCAGGACCACATCGCGATCACGCTCGCCGACTCGGCGTCTCGGACGTCGCGTCTAACTCGCCGTCAGCAGCGCGAGCAGCGCCGCTTCGTCGAGCACCGCGACGCCCAGACGCTCGGCCTTCTCGAGCTTCGAGCCGGGACTCTCGCCGGCGACCAGGTAGTCGGTCTTCGCCGAGACCGAGCCTGTCACGCGTCCGCCCGCGGCCATGATCCGCTCGGTCGCCTGCTCGCGCGAGAGCACGGGCAGCGTGCCCGGTCAGCACGAGCGTCTTGCCGGCGAGCGGGCCCTCGGGCGGGCGCCGGTCCGGCTCTCCGCGAAGCACAGCCCGAGCTCGCGCAGCTCGCGCGATCAGCGCGCGCATGCGCTCGTCCTGCAGCTGGGCGTGGATCGAGCTCGGCCATCTTCTCGCCCACCCCGGGGGTCTCGGCGAGCTCCTGCGGCGAGGCCGCGAGCAGCGCGTCGATGTCGCGCAGGCGCTGGACGAGGTTGCGGGCGGTGACCTCCCCCACCTCCTCGATCCCGAGCGCGAACAGCACGCGCGCGAACGGGCGCTGCTTGGAGGCCTCGATCGCGGCGAGCACCTTGCGCGCGGACATCTCGCCGAAGCCCTCGAGCTCGGTCAGCTGCTGCTCGCTGAGCCGGTAGAAGTCGGCGGCGGTGCGCAGCAGTCCGCGTTCCTGCAGCAGCGCCACCTGCTTCTCGCCGAGGCCCTCGATGTCCATCGCCCCGCGCGAGACGAAATGCTTGAGCAGCTGCCACGCGCGTCCGGGGCAGTCGCGGTTGGGGCATTTGGTGAAGACCCCCTCCGTGGGCTTGACCGTCGGCGTGTCGCAGAAAGGGCAGCGCTCGGGCGGACGCGGCTGCGGCGGGCGGCTCGGCGCGCTCGACGACGTGCGGTGCCGGCGAGATGACCTGCGGGATCACGTCGCCGGCGCGCACGACGATCACCTCCTCGCCCGCGCGGATGTCCTTGCGCACGATGTCCTGCTCGTTGTGGAGCGTCGCGAGCTTGATCGTGACGCCCGCCGACGGTGACCGGCGCGAGCACCGCGTACGGGCGCAGGTCGCCGAACTTGCCGACGTTCCACATCACGCGCTCCAGGCGGGTCACGGCGGTCGTCGGCGGGAACTTCCACGCCACCGCCCAGCGCGGGTCGCGCCCGACCGCGCCGAGGCGGCGCTGGAGATCGAGCTCGTCGACCTTCACGACCGCGCCGTCGATCTCGAAGTCGAGCTCCCCGCGGCGGCGCTCCCACTCGCGGCACTGCGCGATCACCTGCTCCTCGTCGTCGAGCAGTGCGGATCCCCGCGTTGACGCGAAAGCCGTGCTCGCGCAGCCACTGGAGCGCCTGCGAGTGCCTGCTGAAAGAGAGCCCCTCGGTGACGCCCACCTGGTAGCACCAGATCGACAGCGGGCGCTTGGCGGCGTCGGCGGGGTCGAGCTGGCGGACCGTGCCCGCGGCGGAGTTGCGCGGGTTCATGAACGTCGACTCGCCCGCTTCGGCGCGGCGCTCGTTGAGCGCGGTGAAGTCGCTGCAGCGACATGTAGACCTCGCCGCGCACCTCCAGCAGCGCGGGGGCGTCCTCCAGGCGCAGCGGGATCGCGCCGATCGTGCGCAGGTTGTGCGTGACGTCCTCGCCGATCTCGCCGTCGCCGCGCGTGGCTACCGCGCTCGAGCACGCCGTCGCGGTAGACGAGGCTGATCGCGAGGCCGTCGATCTTCGGCTCGACCACGTAGTTGAAGCTCGGCTGCGCGATCCCCTCGCGCGCGAGATGGCTGCGCATGCGCTCGACCCAGGCGCGCAGCTCCTGCTCGGAGCGGACGTTCCCGAGCGAGAGCATCGGCTCGAGGTGGCGCACCTTCTCCAGCCGCTCGACCGCGCTCGCCGCCGACGCGCTGCGTCGGCGAGTCGGGGCTCTGCAGCTGTGGGTGGGCGGCCTCGAGCGCGCGCAGCTCGTCGAGCAGCTGGTCGTACTGGTCATCCCCGATCTCCGGGTCGTCGAGCACGTAGTAGCGGTGGGCGTGGTGCTCGAGCTGGGTGCGCAGCGCGGCGGCGCGCTCGAGCACCTCGGCAGGGAGGCCCTTCGCGGTCCGCTGGGATGCGGTGCTCACGGCAGCGCGTCGCGCGCCGCCGGCGCGAGTAGCTGCTCCAGATCGAAGCTGGCGAGCGCCTCCATGCTGCGGCGATCGGTGAGGTCGAAGTGGATCGGCGTGACGGCGATGCGGCCGGCCGCGACGGCAGCGAGGTCGGTGCCGGGCTCGTCATGGAAGCCAGGGTCCGAGCCGTATATCCAGTAGCGGCGCCCGCGCTCCTCCTCGCTCTCGAGCTTCAGCTCGTCGCGGTAGATGCGCGTCCCGAGGCTCGTCACCTCGACGCCGCTGGGAGGGCCGGCGGGGACGTTCACGTTCAGGAGCGTCTTCGCGGGGATCGGCACCTCATCGATGCGTGCGACCAGGCGCGCCACGAACGCCGCCGCGATCTCGAACGCGAAGCCGCCGTCGAAGCGGTAGTCGAGCGCGCCCGCACCGGATTGCTGGGACACGGCGATCGACGGGAGCCCCAGCACGACGCCCTCGAGCGCCGCCGCGACGGTGCCGGAGTAGGTGATGTCATCGCCGAGGTTCGCGCCGTGATTGATCCCCGCCACGACGACGTCGGTGGCGAAGTCCTCGACGAGGCCGAGCCTCGACAGGCGCACGCAATCCACCGGGGTGCCGTCGGTGGCAAAGCCGCGGCTGCCGTCGGCGAACGGCACCTCGGAGACCCACAGCGGCCGGCGCGTCGTGATCGAGCGCGCCATCGCCGAGCGGTTGCCGTCCGGCGCGATCACCGCGAGTCGCACGTCGGGTAGGCGCGCGAGCGCGCGGCGCATGCTCTGCAGACCTTCCGCCTCGATCCCGTCGTCGTTTGTGAGCAGCACGTTGAGCATGCGAAAGCCGTCCTTTAGCCCGCCTCGGGGGTGCCGGCGTCCTCCAGCATAGGCCGCGAGATAGGGCTGCCGTCCACCGCGGGGTCGGGGTAGGCGACGCTCGCCAGCGCGAGTCCGTGGGCGGGCGCGGTGCGCCCCGCGCTCGAGCGCGGCCTGCCCTCGAGCAGCTCGAGGAACTGCTCGAAGCTGCGCTGCCCCGCGGCTACTTCGAGCATCGTGCCGACGAGCACGCGGTTCATGTGGCGCATGAAGGTGTCGGCCTCGATCCAGAACTCGAGCAGCTCGCCCTGATCGCGCCAGCGGGCCGCGAACACCTCGCGCACGAAGTGGCTGTGCTCGGTCTCGGTCGGGGTGAAGGCGGTGAAGTCGTGCGTGCCGTGCAGCGCCCGCGCGCACTCCGCCAGCGCCTCGGGGTCTACGCCCTGGGTCCACCAGTAGGCGCGCCGGTGCTCGAAGACGCTGCGTGAGCGCCGTGCGAGCACGCGGTAGCAATAGGTGCGGCTGCGCGCGTCGCGGCGCGCGTCGAAGCCTTCGGGGGCGGGCTCGCTCGCGAGCACGGCGACGTCGTCCGGCAGCAGCGCGTTCAGCCGCAGCGGATCGACGGCCTCGTGCGCGTAGCTCGCGACCTGGCCCCAGGCGTGCACGCCGCGGTCGGTGCGCCCCGCCACGGTTAGACGCAACGGCTCGCCGTCGCTACCGAGCTCTCCGAGGACCGTCGTGAGCGCGCGCTCGAGCTCCTCCTGCACGGTGCGCTCGCGCGGCTGGCGCGCCCAGCCGGCGAAGTCGCTGCCGTCGTACTCGATCGTGAGCTTCGTGACCATCTCGCGTCGCGCACGCGGACCCCGCGCCGCTGGCGAGGAGCCGCTCCTAGACGAGCTCGAGGAAGACCATCTCGGTCGCGTCGCTGCGGCGCGGCCCGAGCTTGAGGATGCGCGTGTAGCCGCCGTTGCGGTCGGCGTAGCGCGGCGCTACCTCGACGAACAGCTTGTGCACCGCGAACTTGTCCTGGCAGAGCGTGGACAGCGCCTGCCGGCGGGCGTGGAGGTCGCCGCGCTTGGCCAGCGTTATCAGCTTCTCCACCTCCGGCTTGACCGCCTTCGCCTTCGCCTCGGTCGTCTTGATGCGCTCGTGCTCGATCAGCTGCTTGCTGAGGTTCATCAGCAGCGCCTTGCGGTGTGCGGAGCTACGGCTCAGCTTGTTGCGTGTCTTCTGGTGGCGCATCGTCTAGGGCTCCTCGCGGGCGATTCTAGGGCCCGCGCTAGTCCTGGCGCAGGTTCAGCCCGCGCGAGTGCAGCGTTTCGATGACCTCGTCGATCGACTTTTTGCCGAAGTTCGGGATCGCGTTGAGCTCCGCCTCCGACTTCGAGATGAGGTCGCCGACCGTCTGGATGCCCGCGCGCTTGAGGCAGTTGTAGGAACGCACGCCGAGCTCGAGCTCCTCGATCAGGATCCCCCACTCCTCGCCCTGGAGCGCCGGCTGAGCGCCGCCGCCGACGGCGAGGCCGTGGCCATCGAGCTGTCCGCCCGGCGTGGCTCGCAGCTCCTGGATGCGGTCCGCGTCGGTGAAGATCGCGAGCTGGGAGATCAACAGCTCGGCGGCCTCGCGCAGCGCAGCCTGCGGGTCGATCGACCCGTCCGTCTCGATGTCGAGCGTGAGCTTGTCGAAGTCCGTCTTCTGTCCCACGCGCGCCTGCTCGACGGCGTAGGCGACGCGGCGCACCGGCGAGAAGATCGAGTCGATCGGGATCACGCCGATCGGCTGGTCGGCGGTCTTGTTCTCCTCCGCCGGGCGGTAGCCGCGCCCACGGCCGATCGTCATGTAGAGCTCGAGTTTGGTTTTCTTCTCGAGCGTCGCGATGTGCAGGTCGGGGTTGAGGATCTCTACGCCGGCCGGCAGATCGATGTCCTTGGCCGTGATGTCGCCGGGGCCGGTCACGACGAGCGGGGCCTCTACCTCGCTGGCGTCAGAGTGCATCCGGCAGACCACGCCCTTCAGGTTCAGCACGATGTCGGTGACGTCCTCCTTGACGCCCTGGATGGTCGAGAACTCGTGGGCGACGCCCTCGATGCGCACGCTCGTGACGGCGGCGCCGGCGAGCGAGGACAACAGGACGCGGCGCAGCGAGTTGCCGAACGTGTAGCCGAACCCGCGGTCGAGCGGCTCGATGGTGAACGTGCCGCGGTTCTGCTCCACCGACTCGCTTGTGATCCGGGGGATTTGAAAGTCGAGCATTGTGAGTCCTTACGTCGTTTTTGTCTCGCGCGAAGCCGATCTGCGACTACCAGCGGCTCGTCGCGCGCCGGCGGCCATGAGAGCCGCCTGCTGAATTGAAAGTCCTACTTCGAGTACAGCTCGACGATGAGCTGCTCCTGCACCGGCGCGGCGACCTCGCGTCGCTCCGGCTTGCGCAGCACCTTGGCCGAGAGCGACTCGTGGTCGGCCTGGAGCCACGCGGGTATCTGACCGGTGAGCTCGGTGGCGTCCCTGACCACCTGCGTCGCAGACGTGTCCGCCTTGATCGTGATCACGTCGCCCGGACGCACCTGGTAGCTGGGTATGTCGACCCGCCGGCCGTTCACGGTCCAGTGGCCGTGGCGGATCAGCTGGCGCGCCTGCCTGCGCGAGGCCGCGAAACCGAGGCGAACGAGGACGTTGTCGAGGCGGCACTCGAGCAGCGCGAGCAGGTTCTCGCCGGTGATGCCGGCCTGCCGCGAGGCCTTCACGTAGTAGCCGTGGAACTGCCTCTCGAGCACTCCGTAATAGCGGCGCGCCTTCTGCTTCTCGCGCAGCTGCACTCGGTACTCGCTCTGTTTGAGCCGTCCGCGGCCGTGCTCGCCGGGCGGGTAGGAGCGCCGCTCGACGCCGCACTTGTCGGTCAGGCAGCGCTCGCCCTTGAGGAACAGCTTCTGCCCCTCGCGGCGGCACTGCTTGCACTGGGGGCTGGTATCTCTGGCCAAGGCGGCTACACCCTCCTGCGCTTGCGCGGGCGGCAGCCGTTGTGTGCCTGCGGCGTCACGTCCTTCACGCCGGTGACCTCGAGCCCGGCGGCCTGCAGCGAGCGGATCGCGGTCTCGCGACCCGAGCCCGGGCCCTTCACGTAGACCTCGACCTTCTGGAGCCCCTGCTCTAGCCCCTTGCGCGCGGCCGCGTCGGCGGTCACCTGCGCGGCGAAGGGCGTGGACTTGCGCGAGCCCTTGAATCCGGCGCCGCCGGCGGACTCCCAGGCGATCACGTTGCCCAGCGTGTCGGTGAGCGAGACGATCGTGTTGTTGAAAGAGGTCTTGATGTGCGCCTGGCCGATCGGGATGTTCTTTTTGGGCTTGCGCCTGCCGCGCGCGCGTTTGGGTGCGGGCGGCATCTACTTCTTGCCGGCTTTCTTCTTGCCGGCTACCTGCATGCGCTTGGGGCCCTTGCGCGTGCGGGCGTTGGTCTTCGTCTTCTGACCGCGCACGGGCAGGCCGCGGCGGTGGCGCAGGCCGCGGTAGCAGCCGATGTCCTGGAGGCGTTTGATGTCCTGCGAGCGCTCTCGCCGCAGGTCGCCCTCGACCGTGAGGTTGTCGTCGATCGCGTCGCGCAGACGCGAGACCTCATCCTCGGTGAGGTCGCGAATGTAGGTGTCGGGATCGACGCCCACCTCGCTGAGGATCTTGTTCGAGGTGGAGCGCCCGACGCCGTAGATGTAGGTGAGGCCGATCTCCGAGCGCTTGTTCAGCGGCAGGTTCACGCCAGCTATACGTGCCATGCCCTCTCCCCTAGCCCTGGCGCTGCTTGTGGCGCTTGTTCTGGCAGATCACCAGCACCACCCCGTGGCGGCGGATGATCTTGCATTTCTCGCACATCGGCTTGACCGACGGTCGTACCTTCATGTTCCCTTTCAGCGGCTCAGTGTCCCGGCGACCCGGCTCTGGCTGCCGCTTCAGGCCGCCGCTACCGGGACGTGGATCCGTGCACGGCGACAGGGCTTGGGACCCGTCGCTCGCGCAGGACTCAACATGCTATCAAGTCCGCGGCGCCGGGCGGGGTCGCTCAGGCGCTCGCGACGCCCTGCGCGAGCGGCTCGCCGAGGCGCTCGGCCGCCGGGATGTGCCACGGCGTGAGGATCTGCGGGCGCGGCGATGTGATCGCGACGGTGAACTCGAAATGCGCCGCGGGCGAGCCGTCCTCGGAGTAGATCGCCCAGCCGTCGCCGGCGACCTGGACCGCCGCGCGTCCGGCGGTCGTCATCGGCTCGATGGCGAGCACCGTCCCCTCCTCGAGCAGTGGGCCCTTTCCGGGTCGGCCGTAGTTGGGAACCTGGGGGTCCTCGTGCATGCTGCGCCCGACACCGTGCCCGACGAGTGAGCGCACGACCGCGAGCCCTGCGCCCTCGGCCACCCGCTGGATCGCGTTGGAGACGTCGCCCATGCGCTTGCCCGGCAGGCATTGCGCGACACCGGCGTGCAGCGCCGCCTCGGTCGCGCGCAGGAGCTCGCGCGTGCGCGCGTCGATCTCGCCGACAGCGAAGGTGCGGGCGGCGTCGGCGACCCAGCCGTCGAGCGTGACTCCGACGTCGATCGAGATGATGTCGCCCGCGGCGAGGCGGTAGGGGCCGGGGATGCCGTGCACGATCATCGCGTTCGGAGAGGCGCAGATCGAGCCGGGAAAGCCGCGGTAGCCCTTGAACGTCGGCGTCGCCCCGCGCGAGCGGATGAAGCGCTCGGCCGCGCGATCAAGCTCGGCAGTGCTGACGCCGGGGCGGATGCGGCCCTCGATGAGGTCGAGGGTGTCCGCGAGGATGCGCCCCGCCCGCGCCATCTTCTCGATCTCTTCGGGGGACTTCCTGATGATCACTTCACTGCGGAGCTTAGCTAGAGCTCCTCACAGCCCCTCCTCCAAGCGCAGCGTCGCGACCGTCGCGCGCGCGTGCGCGTGCACCTCGTCGGAATCGCGGCGCCCGTCGATCCGCCGCAGCAGCCCAGCGCGGTCGTAGTAGCCGATCAGCGGCTCGGTCTGGGCGTGGTAGACCTCGAGCCGCCGGCGGATCGTCTCCTCGCGGTCGTCATCGCGCTGGATCAGCCGGGCGCCGTCCTGATCGCAGATGCCGTCGTGCTTGGGAGGGTCGAAGTCGACGTGGTAGATGTGGGTGGGATTCTTCACGCACACCCGCCGGCCGGCGAGGCGGCGCACGACGTCCTCGTCGGGGACGTCGATGAGCAGCACGCCGCTGAGGTGGCGGTTCATGTCAGAGAGCGCCTTCGCGAGCGCGTCGGCCTGTTGTTCGTTGCGCGGGAAGCCGTCGAGCAGGAAGCCGTCGCGGGCATCGCCGTCGGCGATGCGCTCGACGATCATGCCGATGATCACGTTGTCGGGAACGAGCTCGCCGGCGTCCATGAAGCTCTTTGCCTTCAGCCCCAGCTCGGTTCCCTCGGCGACCTGCTCGCGCAGGATGTCGCCGGTCGAGATATGCGGCAGGCTGAAGTCCTCTACGAGGCGGTCTGCCTGCGTTCCCTTGCCGGCGCCCGGGGGGCCGAGAAGGATCAGGTTGAGCTGCGACACGACGGAGGGCAGCCTACCCTCTCCACCTAGCTGTGTGGCTGGATTCACGGCTTTTCGCGGATGCCAGAAGCGGCGCTCCCGCGCGGGAGCGCTACTTCAGGAAGCCCTCGTAACTTCGCATCATCAGCTGCGCCTCGAGCTGCTTCATCGTTTCCAGCGCGACGCCGATCACGATCAGGATCGATGTGCCGCCGAAGTAGAAGTTCTGGTGCGTGCGCGCGATCAGGATCGCGGGCAGGGCCGCCACCGCGGCCAGGAACAGCGCGCCAGGGAACGTCAGCCGAGCGAGGATGCGGTCCAGGAATTCGGCGGTCGGGCGCCCCGGCCGCACGCCGGGGATGAAGCCGCCGTACTTCTTCAGGTTGTCGGCCTGGTCGACGGGATTGAACGTCACGGCGGTGTAGAAGTAGGTGAACACGATGATCAGGATCGACTCGCCGAAGACGTAGTGCCAGCCGTTGGGGGTGAAGAAGTCCGAGAGCTGCTGTCCCCAGTGCGTTTTCACGAGCTGCCCCACCGTCGGCGGGAACGCCATCAGGCTCGCGGCGAAGATCACAGGGATCACGCCGGCCATGTTCACGCGCAGCGGCAGGTAGGTCTGCCCGCCCTCGGACATGCGCCGCCCGATCACGCGCTTTGCGTATTGCACGGGGATGCGCCGCTGGCCTTCCTGCACGAACACGATGCCCGCGACCACGGCGAGTACGAGGAAGGGCATCATCACCTTGAATACCTGGTTACCCGTCGTCCACCACGCCTGGATCCCGCTCGGCAGGCGCGCGACGATCGAGGCGAAGATCAGCAGCGAGATGCCGTTGCCGATGCCACGCTGGGTGATCAGCTCGCCGATCCACATCAGCAGCACGCAGCCGGCGGTCAGGCAGATGACGATCAGGAAGATGTGCGGCACGTCGAAGTGGGTGACGACCGATTCCCCCGCTTTGGCCTGCAGCGTGTGGAACAGGAAGACGTAGCCGATGGACTGCGCGAACGCGAGTCCGACCGTGAGGTAGCGCGTGTACTGCGTGATGCGAGCCTGCCCGACCTCGCCTTCCTTGGAGAGCTTTTCCAGCGACGGAACTGCCACCTGCAGCAGCTGCAGGATGATCGAGGCCGTGATGTAGGGCATGATCCCCAGCGCGAAGATCGCGAGTTTCGCGAGGCCGCCGCCGGAGAACAGGTTCAGCAGGCCGAGGATGTTGGACCCGCCGAACTCCTTCTGGATGTTGTTGACCGCGCTGAGGTTGACCCCTGGGACGGGGATGTGCGACCCGAAGCGGTAGATGAGCAGCATCCCCGCCGTGAACGCGATCTTCTTGCGGATGTCCGCGACCTGGAAGGCGTTGAGGATTGTGGAGAGCATGCCAGGTGATCGGGGGGCGCCGATGTGCTGCGCGGACACCCGATTCTAGAGGATACGCCGGTGCCTACAGGGCGGTTGGACGGCTCGCGCGGTTCGCGCGAGGCCCCATCGAGGGGCGGCTGTGCCTGTGGCGGGCGCTAGGCCTCGAGAATCGTGCAGCTGCCCCCGGCGGCCTCGATGCGCTCGCGCGCGCTAGCGCTGAAGGCGTGCGCGTGGACGCTCAGCGGCTTGCTGAGCTCCCCGCGGGCGAGCACCTTCACGGGCACGTCCTTGCGGCTCACTAGCCCGTTGGCGCGCATCAGCTCGAGCGTCACCTCCGCCCCCGCGTCGAAGCGCTGCTCGAGCGCCTCGATGTTGACGGCCTGCGTGTGGGTGCGGAATGGCTCGAAGGGCATCGACTTCTTCATGTGCGGACCGCGTAGCTTTCGCATGCGCATGTGGATCGGCATCTGGCCGCCCTCGAAGGCGGCTCGACGGCTCGAGCCCGAGCGCGCCCCGGCGCCCTTCTGCCCGCGGCCAGAGGTCTTCCCGGTGCCCGACCCTTCGCCGCGGCCGATGCGCTTGCGCGTACGTCGGCTTCCCGGCGCGGGCGAGAGGTTGTGCAGTCCGATCTGCTCGCCGCCGCTGGCTTCGTCGGCGCTCATCGCTGCTCCTTGACCTCGACGAGGTGGCGCACGGCGTGGAGCATGCCGCGTGCCTGCGGGGAGTCCTCGACCTTCACCGTGTGTCCGATGCGGCGCAGCCCGAGCGAGCGCAAGGTGTCGAGGTGTTTGCTCTTTGCGCCGTTGCTCGAGCGCCTCTGGGTGACCTCCAGAGGGGCCATCAGCTGGCCTGCGCGTCGGCGTCGACCGCCGTCGCCGCTACACCGTCCGCGGCCTCGGCGGGGACGGCCGCGTCCCCGTTTGGCGCCGCGGAGCGGCCGTTGCCGGTGAGCCCGAGCACCTGGTTGATGGAGAGCCCGCGCAGCGCGCCGACCTCCTCGGGCGTGCGCAGTCCACGCAGGCCGGCGACGGTCGCCTTGACGAGGTTGATCGGGTTCTGCGTGCCGAGGCTCTTGGAGAGGATGTCGTGGATCCCGGCAAGCTCGAGCACCGCGCGCACGCCGCCGCCGGCGATCACGCCGGTGCCGGGGGAGGCCGGCTTCAGCAGCACCCGCCCGGACGCCGAAGATGCCGGTCGTCTGGTGGGTGATCGTGCTGCCGTGCTTGGGCACGCGGAAGAGGTCCTTCTTCGCGCGCTCGACGCCCTTCTGGATCGCGAGCGGCACCTCGTTGGCCTTGCCATAGCCGACGCCGACGACGTCGCGTTCGTCGCCGACGACCACGAGCGCCGTGAACGAGAAGCGCCGGCCGCCCTTCACGACCTTGGCGACGCGGTTGATCTCGACCACCCGCTCCTGGAGGTCCAGGCCGGCCTGACTGACGGAGCGATCTACAGAGCTTGGCATCGGCAGGGCAGGGTAGCGGGTCCGGGATTGGCGACCGCGGAGCTAGACATTCAGCTCCGCCTCGCGCAGTGCTTCGGCGAAGGCCCGCACGTGGCCGTGGTAGCGGTAGCCGCCGCGGTCGAAGACGGCCTGGGAGACCCCGGCGGCCTTCGCGCGCTCGGCCATAAGCGCACCCGCGCGCACTGGCGCACTGCGCTTTCGGCAGCGAGCGCAGCTCCGGCTCGTACCAGCCGACTGCTGCCAGCGTGCGCCCGGAGACGTCGTCGATGAGCTGGGCGGAGATGCCGCGGTTGGAGCGGAACATCGAGACGCGCGGCCGCGCGGCGGTGCCGGAGATCTTCGCGCGCACGCGGCGGCGGCGCTTGAGCCGGCGGCTCTCCTTCGTGAGGACGCTCATGCGCGCTTGCCCACCTTGCGCACGACGTGCTCGCCCTCGTAGCGGATCCCCTTGCCCTTGTAGGGCTCGGGCGGGCGCTGCTTGCGGATGATCGCGGCTGTCTCGCCGACGAGCTGCTTGGAGATCCCGCGTACGACCACGCGCGTGGGCTGGGGGACCTCGAACTCGATTCCCTCGGGGGCCTTGATCGGCACCGGGTGCGAGTAGCCGACGGCGAGCTCGAGGTCTCTGCCCTTCAGCGCGGCGCGGTAGCCCACGCCCTGGATCTCGAGGCGCTTCTCGTAGCCAGCGGTCACGCCCTGGACCATGTTCGCCACGAGCGTGCGCGTGAGTCCGTGAAGCGCACGGTGTTCGCCGCGGTCGGTGGGCCGCTTGACGATCAGCTCATCGCCGTGCTGGGTCACCTCGATGTCACGGTGCACGCGCTCGCTGAGTTCGCCTTTGGGGCCGTTCACGCGAACGCTCTCCGGCTCGATCGAGACGGTAACGCCGGCGGGCACCGCGATGGGCTGTCTTCCGATTCTCGACATCTAGGAGCTCACCACACCTGCGCGAGGACCTCGCCGCCGACGCCCGCGGCGCGCGCGTCGTGGCCTGTCATGACCCCCCGCGAGGTGGAGATGATCGCCGTGCCCATGCCGCCGAGCACCTTCGGGATGTGCCGGGCGTCGACGTACGTGCGCCGGCCGGGCCGCGAGACTCTCCGCAAGCCCGTGATCGCCGAGCGGCGATCCTCGGTGTACTTCAGGCGGATCTGGAGAAGTTCGCCGGCCTCGCCCTCGGGCGCCGGGATGACCGACCAGGAGTCGATGTAGCCCTGCTCGTCGAGGATGCGCGCGAGCTCCGCCTTCAGTTTCGAGGCCGGCACCTCAACCGTCTCGTGCGCCGCGCGGATCGCGTTGCGCACGCGCGTGAGGAAGTCGGCTATGGGATCGGTCATCGACATTGTTGTTCGCCTCTTGCTCGCCTGCTACCAGGAGGACTTCGTCATTCCGGGGATCTGGCCCTCGTGCGCGAGCTCGCGCAGGCAGATGCGGCACACCCCGAACTTCCTGTACACCGCGCGGGGACGCCCGCAGCGGGTGCAGCGAGTATAGGCGCGTGTTTTGAACTTCGCGGGGCGCGCCTGCTTCACGCGCTGGGAGACCTTGGCCATCTACTTGGATTCCTCCTGCTCGGTTGTGTCGCTCTCTGCTGGCTTTGCCTCGCCGGGCTCCTCCGCCTGCGGCTCGCCTGCGTCCCGCGCGTCCTCGGGCGCACTCGTCTCTGCCGTGCCCTCAGGCTCCCCGGCGTCCTGCTCGGCGCCAGCGTCGTCGGTCGCGGGCTCAGGCGCCGCTGCCTCGGGCTCCTGCTCGCCGTCGGCGCTGTCGCTGCCGGCATGCCCCGGCTGCTCCTCGGTCTCCTCGGGCTCGCTGGCGGCCTCGGGCTCGCTCGCGGCCTCGGGCTCGCTCGCGGCCTCGGGCTCGCTGGCGGCCTCGGGCTCGGGCTCGGGCTCGCTGGCGGCCTCGGGCTCGCTCGCGGCCTCGGCCTCGGGCTCGGGCGCCGCGTCCGGCACGGCGACGGAGCCTCTGTCCTGCTCGGGCTCCGATGAGCCATTTGCGTCCGACGGCCCGTCCGCGTCGAGCGCGTCGAAGCCGCTGGGCCGGCGCTCGGCGGAGAAGGGCAGTCCGAGCGCGGCGAGCAGCGCGAAGGCCTCGGCGTCGGTCGCGGCGGAGGTCGTGATCGTGATGTCGAGCCCGCGGACCTGGTCGACCGCGTCGTAGTCGATCTCGGGGAAGATGATCTGCTCGCGCACGCCCAGGGAGTAATTGCCGCGACCGTCGAAGGAGCGCGGGTTCGAGCCCGCGGAAGTCGCGGATGCGGGGGATCGCGATCGAGATCAGGCGGTCGAGGAACTCGTAGCCACGCTCACGGCGCAGCGTCACAGCGACCCCAACGGGCATGCCCTCGCGCAGTTTGAAGGCGGCGATCGACTTGCGCGCGCGCCGCACGCTGGGCTGCTGGCCGGCGATCGTCGCGAGCTGCTCGGTGGCGGCGCGCAGCATTTTGTTGTCCTGGCGCGCGAGCCCGACGCCCATGTTGAGCGGTGATCTTCTCGATGCGCGGCGCCTGCATCACGGAGGAGTAGCCGAAGCGCGAGATCAGCGCCGGGCGGATCTCCTCGAGGTAGCGCACCTTCAGACGCGCGGGCGGGGTGGTCTCGGTGGCTGCGGCCATCGCTAGTCGATCCTCGCACCCGTGGTCTTGGCAACGCGCACGCGTTTGCCGTCCTCGCGCTCGATGCCCACGCGCGTCGGTTTGCCTTTCGGGTCGAGCAGCATCACGTTGGAGATATGGATCGGGCCCTCGCGCTCGATCACGCCCCCGAGGCGCGCCTCGGTATGCGCGCCGGCAACCTGCTGTGGGCGCGTGTGGCGCTTGATCATGTTCAGTCCCTCGACGAAGACGCGCTCGCTGCTCGGGCTCCACGCGCAGCACGCGCCCGGTCTTGCCGCGGTCCTTCCCGGAGACGACCTTGACCTGGTCGCCTTTGCGGATCTTCAGGGTGCGCCGACGAGGCAGGGCTTTCGGGCGGGGCATCAGAGAACCTCCGGGGCGAGCGAGACGATCTTCATGAAGTTGCGCTCGCGCAGTTCGCGCGCGACGGGACCGAACACGCGCGTCCCGCGCGGGTTGTTCTGCTCGTCGATGATCACCGCGGCGTTCTCGTCGAAGGCGATGTAGGTGCCGTCGTCGCGGCCTATCGGCTTCTTCGTGCGCACGACGACGGCCGTCACGACGTCGCCCTTTTTGACCGTCCCCTGAGGGTTGGCCTGCTTGACGGTCGCGGTGATGACGTCGCCCACGTAGGCATAGCGCCGCCTGGAGCCGCCCTTCACGCGGATGCAGAGGATCTCGCGCGCGCCGGAGTTGTCGGCGACGCGCAGGCGCGTCTCGTTCTGGATCATCGCGCCCGCTCCAGTACGTCCACGAGCGCCCAGCGCTTGGTGCGCGACAGCGGCCTGCTCTCGATCACGCGCACCACGTCGCCCTCGTGGGCGTCGTTGTTCTCGTCGTGCGCGTGCACCGTGCTCGAACTGCGCACGATCTTCTCGTAGCGACGGTGACGACGAGCGATGTCGATACGCACGGTGATCGTCTTCGCGGCCTTGTCGGAGACGACGATCCCCTGGCGCAGCCTGCGTGCGCCCTGCACGGCAGCGTGGACGGGCGCGAGCTCCTCGGCCGGTGCGGCGGGCGCAGCCGCTCGGCGCTCGGCCGCCTTGGAGCGTTCCTGCAGCCGCCGTGCGACGGCGGGCCTCGGCCTTTTTGCGGCGCTCCTCTACGCGCTCGGCGTGGCGCTCCTCGGGCGTGCGCGACGCCTTGGCCGGGGCGGCTCGTACCGTCCGCCGGCGCTGGCGGCGCTGCTTTGGCGTCAGTAGCTCGACGGGCTCGCCGGCACGGCGGGAGCCGCCGCGGCTGTCGCCTGCTCGTCCTCGGGCGCGTCCCCGGCTCCGGCATCCTCGGCGACGGGCTGCTCCTGCACGCCCTGCTCCTCGGCGGCCGGCTGCTCCTGCCCGTCGGGCTCGGAATCTGTCTGCGTGTCGTCTGTGTCAGCCATGGCTTTCTGGTCTCGTGCGGTTGGTCGTTGTCTTCTGGGTCTCAGCTGGCGCCGGCGGGCGAGCGCAGCTCGCGCTCGCGGGTGACCGTGAGCGCCCGCGCGAGATCGCGTTTCGCGGCGGCGATCCCGGCGGTGTTGTCGAGTTCGCCGGTGGCGTTCGCGAAGCGCAGGCCGAAGAGCTCTTTGGAGAGCTCTGTCACGCGTTTGCGCAGTTCGTTGTCGTCGAGGTCACGCAGCTCGTTTGCTTTCATCAGATCGCCCGCTAGTCCTCGCGCAACACGAACTTGCTCTTCAAGGGCAGCTTGTGCGCGGCGAGCCGTATGGCTTCGCGCGCGAGCGGCTCGGAGACCCCGGCAAGCTCGAACATCACCCTGCCGGGCTTGACGACGGCCACCCACCCTTCGGGCGAGCCCTTGCCGGAGCCCATGCGGGTCTCGGCCGGCTTCTTCGTCACGGGCTTGTCGGGGAAGACATTGATCCAGACCTTGCCGCCACGCTTGATCTTGCGCGTCATCGCGACACGAGCCGCCTCGATCTGGCGGTTGGTGAGCCAGCCGCCCTCGATCGCCTTCAGGCCGTACTCGCCGAACTGCACGTGCAGCTGCCCGCGCGAGGTTCCCGCGCGGCGGCCTCGATGCTGCTTGCGGTGCTTGACGCGCTTGGGCGAGAGCATCAGCGCCCCCCTCCCGGGCCGCCACCAGGACGACCGCCACGACCGCCGCGACCGCCGGGGCCGCCGGGGCCATCCGAACCGCGCCCGCGCCCGCCGCCACCCGCGCCGCCGCCGGGACCGTTGCCCCCGCGACCGCGTCCGCGGCCTTCGCGTCCGTCGCGCCCGCCGCGACCATCGCGCTCTGAGCTCGGCGGCGCCGGCGCGGTGAGGTCGGTGAGGTCGGCGCCGGTGTAGCCCTCGGGCATGATCTCGCCCTTGTTCACCCAGCACTTCACGCCGATGCGCCCGAAGGTGGTGCGCGCCTCGTAGAAGCCGTAGTCGATATCCGCGCGCATCGTGTGCAGCGGCACGCGCCCGTCGGAGTAGCTTTCGGTGCGCGCCATCTCGGCACCGCCGAGGCGGCCGGCCACCTGGACCTTCACGCCCTTCGCGCCCGAGCGCATCGCGCTCGTGAGCGCGCGCTTCATCGCGCGGCGGAAGGCGACCCGGTTCTGCAGCTGCTCGGCGATCGACTGTGCGACGAGCTTCGCGTCGAGCTCGGGGCGCTTGATCTCGAGGATGTTCACCTTGATCTGCTTTTTGGTCATGCGATGCAGGTCGCGGCGGAGCGCGTCGACTTCGGTGCCCGACTTGCCGATCACGATGCCCGGGCGGGCCGTGTGGATGTTCACCTCGAGCTCGTTCGCGTCCTTGCGGATCGTGATGTCCGACAGGCCAGCGTGCGCGAGCTTGTTGGTGATGTGCTCGCGGACGCGCACGTCCTCGGCGAGGTACTCGGCGAAGTTGCGCTCGTTGAACCAGTTCGACTTCCAATCGTGGATATAGCCCACGCGCATCGCCTCTGGATGAACCTTCTGTCCCATGTTCCTCTAGTTTCTCTTCTTGCTTTTCCTGGGTTGGCTCGCGGTCGCCTGCGGGGTCGTGGCGAGGGCGATCGTGAGGTGGCTGGTGCGCTTCCTGATCGGCGTCGCACGCCCCATCGCCCGCGGGCGGAAGCGCTTGATCGTCGGCCCTTCATCAGCGTAGGCCTCGCGCACGATCAGGTCTTCCTCGAGCAGTTCGTGGTTGGTTTCGGCGTTGGCGACGGCCGACTCGAGCAGCTTGCTCCAGTCACGCGCCACCTCGCGCGGGGTGAACGCGAGCAGCGCGCGCGCCTCCTGAACGGTCTTGCCGCGCAGATGGCCGCAGACCATGCGTGCCTTGCGCGCGGAAGTGCGCACGTAGCGGGCGCGTGCGCGCACCACACGGCGTCGCGGCGCTTTCGCCGCCTCACGCGAGCGGCGGGGCGCGGGCGCGGGAGCCGCGACCTCGGCCGCTGGCTCGGCTGCGCCGCGCCTGCGCCTGCGCGCTTTGGCGGGCTGCTCGCTGGCGACGGGCTCGTCGGCGGCGGGCTCGGCGGCGGGCTCATCGGAAGCGGCGGATCTCGCAGCGGCGACCGGCGCGGCGGCACCCGCGCGTTTGGAAGGCGTCTCGTCGTGCTCCTCGGCGTCCGGCTGGGCAGCCTCCGCGTCGGCTTTTTTGGGTTTGCGCGCGCGTTTCGGTTTGGCGGGCTTCTCCGCAGCTGGCTGCTCGGTCGGGATCTCGGCCTTGGCCGCGGGCTGCTCTGCCGGCGCGTCTGCCTCGGCGCTCTCGCCCGGGAGCTCGGGGTCGCTCTTGGGGGTCTCGTCGGGGCTCATCTGACCCGCCCCGATCCGGCGTGGCCGCGGAACACGCGCGTGGGAGCGAACTCGCCGAGCTTGTGGCCGACCATCGCCTCGCTGACATAAACCGGGACGTGTTTCTTGCCGTCGTGGACGGCGATCGTGTGGCCGACCATCTCCGGGAAGATCGTCGAGGCGCGCGACCACGTGCGCAGCATTTTTTTGTTGTTGGCCGCGTTCAGGGCTTCGATGCGATGCATCAGGCGCTCTTCGACCCACGGCCCCTTCTTGCTCGAACGGCTCATCGCTGCTTGCCCTTCCCGCGTCGCCTGCCGCGCACGATGTAGCGGTTGGAGCTCTTATTGCGCTTGCGCGTGCGATAGCCGAGCGTCGGCACGCCCCATGGCGTGACCGGGTGGCGCCCGGGCGTGGTCGAACCCTCGCCGCCGCCGTGAGGGTGGTCGACCGGGTTCATCGCAGTGCCGCGCGTCTGCGGGCGTACGCCCATGTGGCGCTTGCGCCCCGCCTTGCCGACCTTCACGTTCTGATGCTCGGCGTTGCCGATCGTGCCGACGGTCGCGCGACACTCGGCGCGCACCATGCGCATCTCACCGGAGGGCAGGCGCAGGGTCGCCATGTCGCCGTCCTTGGCCATCAATTGCGCCGAGGCGCCGGCCGAGCGGGCCATCTGGCCTCCGCGGCCGGGCTGCAGCTCGACGTTGTGCACGACCGTGCCGACCGGCATGCGCGCGAGCTCCATGCAGTTGCCGACCGCGATGTCCGCCTCGGGCCCGGAGCTGACGCTCATCCCCACCGTGAGGCGCTGCGGCGCGAGGATGTAGCGCTTCTCGCCGTCGATGTAGTGCAGCAGCGCGATGTAGCAGGAGCGGTTGGGGTCGTACTCGATCGCCGCGACCTTGGCCGGCACGCCGTCCTTGCGGCGCTTGAAGTCGATCTTGCGGTAGGCGCGCTTGGCGCCGCCACCGCGGTGGCGCGAGGTCTTGCGCCCGTGAGCGTTGCGCCCGCCGCTCTTGTTCAGGCCTTCGATGAGCGTCTTCTCGGGCTCTGACCGCGTCACCTCGGCGAAGTCCGGGTAGGAGACGAAGCGCATTCCCGGGCTTGTGGGCTTGGGCTTGCGGATCGGCATCGGCTCTCCTAGCCCTCGAGGGCCGCGAGGCCCTGGAAGATCGGGATGTTCTCGCCGGCGCGCACCTGCACGATCGCCTTCTTCCAGCGTGCGCGTGCTACCGCGCGGTGTTGCCGCGGCGCTTGGGCTTGGACTTCACGCTGATCGTGCGCACGTCGACGACGTGCACGTCGAAGAGCGCCTCGATGGCCTGGCGGATCTGGGTCTTGTGCGCGTCGGGGTGCACCCTGAAGGTGTAGCGGTCGGCGGCGGCGAGCACGTAGCTCTTCTCCGAGACGACCGGGCGGATGATGACCTGGGTGGGCGTCCATCAGCTCTTCGACCGCCTCGCGCGAGCGCGGCTGCTGGCGCGCGCGGCCAGCTGCTCGAGCGCAGCCTCGGAGACGAGCAGGGTGGCCGCCGCGAGGAGGTCGGTGACGCCGACGTCCTGCGGGGTCAGCACCGCCACGCGCGCGAGGTTGCGAAACGACAGCGCGGCGTCGGACTCCTCGCGCCGTCAGCACCACCAGCGCTGGGGCGGTCGCGCGCGGTCGTCGGTTCCCAGTCCTCGAGCAGCTCCGCCGCGCTGGCGCGTGCGCGGCGCGGCGAAGGCGCCCGCGTCGAGGATCGCCAGCGAGCCTCGCCGCGCGTGCAGCGAGAGCGCGCTGCGCAGCGCGGCGCGCTGCTCCTTGCGGTTGACCTTGAAGGTGTAGGAGCGCGGCTGCGGGCCGAACGCGATGCCGCCGCCGGTCCAGATCGGCGAGCGGCTCGAGCCGGCGCGGGCGCGGCCGGTGCCCTTCTGGCGCCAGGGCTTGGCGCCGCCGCCGGAGACCATCGCGCGCGTCTTGGTCGAGGCCGTGCCGCGGCGGCGGGCGGCCTGCTCGGCGCGCACGCTCTGGTGGACGAGCGCTTCGGAGAAGGCGCGCGCCGAATGCCCGCTCGGCCAGCGTCACGCGCCGCGCGGCGGCGTCGCCGGCCCGCAGCACGGGCGCGTCAGGCATCGCTGCGCACCTCCACGATCGAGCCGCGCGGCCCGGGAACCGAGCCGCGCACCAGCAGCAGGTTGCGCTCGGGCTCCACGCTAACGACCTCGAGGCCCTGCTGGGTGACGCGCTTGTTGCCCATCTGGCCAGGGCCGCGGATGCCTTTGAGCACGCGCGAGGGCGTCGCCGAGGCGCCGATCGAGCCCGGCGCGCGCACGTTGTGCGACCCGTGCGACTTGGGGCCACTCGCGAAGTTGTGGCGCTTGATCGTGCCCTGGAAGCCCTTGCCCTTGGAGGTGCCGGAGATCTTCACGCGTTCCCCCGGCGCGAACACCTCGACGCTCACCGTGTCGCCGAGCTGCGACTCGATCCGCCCCGCCGCGCGCTCGCGGAACTCGGCGAGGCGGCGCATCGCCGGCGCGTCGGCCTTGCGCAGGTGCCCGAGCTCGGCTTTGCTGAGGTGCTTCTCCTTGGTCTGGCCGAAGGCCAGCTGCACGGCCTCGTAGCCGTCGCGTTCGGCGCTGCGCACCGCCGTGACCGTGCACGGGCCGGCCTCGAGCACGGTCACGCGCGCGACGCTGCCGTCCTCCCGGAAGACCTGCGTCATGCCGAGCTTCTTGGCGAGGATCGAGGGCATCCGGCTCGGCGAGGTCGTGCCAGGCGGATCTCGATGTCCACGCCGGCCGGCAGGTGGTCCAGGCGCTGCAGCGAATCGACCGTCTTCGGCGTTGGCTGGTGGATGTCGATCAGGCGCTTGTGCGTGCGGATCTCGAAGTGCTCGCGCGAGTCCTTGTCCTTGAACGGCGAGCGGATCACGCAGTAGACGTTCTTCTCGGTGGGCAGCGGCACGGGCCCGGAGACGCTCGCACCCGTGCGCGTCGCGGTCTCGACGATCTCCTTCGCCGCAGACTCGATCGCCGAGGTGTCATACGCCTTCAGGCGGATCCGGATCTTGTTCTGGTTTGCCGCTGCCATCTTGGTATCTCTCGTGCTCGCTCTTTGCTCGTGCTCTCGCTCTTGCAAGGCCACCGGAGGGCGTCGCCTGTGGCGCGCTCGTTACCGGCTTCTCCATCCGCTCGGGGCAGGGCGCAGGCCGATCCCGGCGCTAGCGCGTGGGACCGCCCTCGCCGCCGCACCGGTGGCGGTGGGGCCAAATTCGTCGTATCGGACTTCTTATGTTGCGTGCCCGCGAGCCGTCAACGGGCGCGCCGGGTACTACTCGATGATCTCCGTGACCACGCCCGAGCCGACCGTGCGCCCGCCCTCCCTGATGGCGAATCGCAGGCCCTGGTCCATCGCGATCGGCTGGATCAGCTCGATCTCCATCTGAACGTTGTCTCCGGGCATGACCATCTCGACGCCATCCGGCAGCTTCGCGACGCCGGTCACGTCGGTGGTACGGAAGTAGAACTGCGGCCTGTAGCCGGTGAAGAACGGGGTGTGGCGGCCACCCTCCTCCTTCTTCAGCACGTACACCTCGGCCTTGTACTTGGTGTGCGGCGTGATCGAGCCCGGCTTGCACAGCACCTGACCGCGCTCGATCTCCTCGCGCTTGGTGCCACGCAGCAGGCAGCCGACGTTGTCGCCCGCGCGACCCTCGTCGAGGATCTTGCGGAACATCTCGACGCCCGTGACGACCGTGCTGGTCGTCGCGTGGACGCCCACGATCTCGACGGTGTCGCCCGTTTTCACGATCCCCTGCTCGACGCGGCCGGTGGCGACCGTGCCGCGGCCGGTGATCGAGAAGACGTCCTCGACCGGCATCAGGAACGGCTTGTCGAGCTCGCGCACCGGTTCGGGGATGTAGGTGTCGAGCGCCTCGGCGAGATCGAGGATCTTCTGCTTGGCGGTCTCGTCGCCTTCCAGCGCCTTCAGCGCGGAGCCGACGATGAAGGGGATGTCGTCCCCGGGGAAGTCGTATTCGCTGAGCAGCTCGCGCACCTCGACCTCGACCAGCTCGAGCAGCTCCTCGTCGTCGACCATGTCGGCCTTGTTGAGGAACACGACGATGTAGGGCACGCCCACCTGGCGGGCGAGCAGGATGTGCTCGCGCGTCTGCGGCATCGGGCCGTCCGCCGCCGAGACGACCAGGATCGCGCCGTCCATCTGCGCGGCGCCCGTGATCATGTTCTTCACGTAGTCGGCGTGACCCGGGCAGTCGACGTGCGCGTAGTGGCGGTTGTCGGTCTGGTACTCGACGTGCGAGGTGGCGATCGTGATGCCGCGTTCCTTCTCCTCAGGCGCGTTGTCGATCGACTCGAAGCTGCGCGCTTCGGCGCCACCCTTCTCCGCCAGCACCGTCGTGATGGCAGCGGTCAGCGTCGTCTTGCCATGGTCGATGTGACCGATCGTCCCGACGTTGACGTGCGGCTTGTCGCGCTCGAACTTCTCCTTCGCCACTTTCTGTTCGCTCCTGTATCGGCTTGTAGGTCCGCCCGTCTCCTTGCGAAGAGGGCGAACCTCGGAAATCTATCTAACTTGGACCTGCTGTTGACGACTGGTGCTGCCCGGCGCTTGTACGCGGTCGCCGGCGGGCTCTCCTGCAGGAGACGCCTACGCCGGGACCGGCTCGCCGGTGCGCTGCTCGACGATCTTCTCGGCGATGTTCGGGGGGACCTCCTCGTAGGCCTCGAACTGCATCGTGTACGTGGCCCGCCCCTGAGTGTTGGAGCGCAGGTCGGTCGCGTATCCGAACATCTCGCTCAGCGGCACGCGCGCCGTCGACGACGAGCGCGTTGCCGCGCGGCTCCTGGCCTTCGACGCGCCCGCGCCGGCGGTTGAGGTCGCCGATCACGTGGCCGAGGAACTCCTCGGGCGTGACCACCTCGACGCTGAAGATCGGCTCGAGCAGCACCGGCTTGGCGCGTTTGGCCGCCTCCTTGAAGGCGTAGGAGCCGGCGACTTTGAAGGCGATCTCCGAGGAGTCGACGTCGTGGTACTTGCCGTCGACCAGCGTCACGCGCACGTCCACCATCGGGTAGCCGGCCTTGACGCCGTTCTCGAGCGCCTCCTCGATGCCCTTCTTGACGGCCGGGATGTACTCCGAGGGCACCGCGCCGCCCTTGATCTTGTTGACGAACTCGAAGCCCTCGCCGGGCGCCGGCTCGAGGTCGATGTAGACGACGCCGAACTGGCCCGAGCCACCGGTCTGGCGCACGAACTTGCCCTCGATCTTCTCGACGTGGCCGCGCACGGTCTCGCGGTAGGAGACCTGCGGGCGCCCGACGTTGGCCTCCACGCCGAACTCGCGGCGCATGCGGTCGACGAGCACCTCGAGGTGCAGCTCGCCCATGCCGGAGATCTCGGTCTGCCCGCTCTCTTCGTTGGTGCGCACCTGGAATGTGGGGTCCTCCTCGGCGAGGCGCCCGAGCGCGATCGACATCTTCTCCTGGTCGGCCTTCGTGCGCGGCTCGACCGCGACCTTGATGACGGGCTCGGGGAAGATGATGTTCTCGAGGTGCACGGGCGCGTCGGGCGCGGCCAGCGTGTCGCCGGTGATTACCTGCTTGATGCCGACGGCGGCCGCGATGTCGCCCGCGTAGACCTCCTCGACCTCCTCGCGGTCGTTGGCGTGCATCATCAGGATGCGCCCGATGCGCTCGGTGCGCCCGGTGCCGACGTTGAGCACGCGCGCGCCGGCGGAGAGGTGGCCGGAGTACACGCGGAAATACGTGAGCTTGCCGACGTAGGGGTCGGCGGCGATCTTGAAGGCGAGCGCGGCGAACGGCTCGGAGTCGTCCGCCTTGCGGATCACCTCGCGCTCCTGCTCCTCGCCCTTGATCAGTTCGGTGCCCACCACCGGCGGCACGTCAAGCGGCGAGGGCAGATAGTCGATGACCGCGTCGAGCAGCGGCTGAACGCCCTTGTTCTTGAACGAGGAGCCGCACAGCACCGGCGTCAGTTTGTTGGAGAGCGTCGCCTTGCGGATCGCCGTCTTCAGCGTCTCCTCGGGCACCTCGGTTTCCTCGAGCAGCAGCCCGAGCAGATCGTCGTCGTAGTGGGAGACCTCCTCGAGCAGGTGTTCGCGCGCCGCGGTGGCGGCTTCGACGAGGGCCTCGGGGATCTCCAGAGTTTCCTGTTCCTTGCCCATCTCGTCCTTGTAGACGATCGCCTTCATCGCAACGAGGTCGATCACGCCCTCGAAGTCGCCCTCGGAGCCGATCGGCAGCTGGATCGGCACCGGGTGCGCGCCGAGCCGGTCGATCATCGTCTGCACGCCCTGCTCGAAGTTCGCGCCGATGCGGTCCATCTTGTTGATGTAGGCGATGCGGGGAACGTGGTACTTGTCGGCCTGGCGCCAGACGGTCTCAGACTGCGGCTCGACGCCGGCGACCGAGTCGAACAGCGCGATCGCACCGTCGAGCACCCGCAGCGAGCGCTCCACCTCGACGGTGAAGTCGACGTGCCCGGGCGTGTCGATGATGTTGATGCGGTGGTCCTTCCACTGCGCCGTGGTCGCCGCGGAGGTGATCGTGATGCCGCGCTCCTGCTCCTGCTCCATCCAGTCCATCACGGCCGCGCCCTCGTGCACCTCGCCGATCTTGTAGGTGCGGCCGGTGTAGTAGAGGATGCGCTCGGTCGTCGTCGTCTTACCGGCGTCGATGTGCGCCATGATCCCGATGTTGCGGGTGTTATGCAGGGAGAACTTGCGGGGCATCGGTCAGTGGGGGGGTCGGTGGCTCTAGGGCAAAAAAAGGGGCCCCTCGGGCCCACGCGCGCAGCTTGTCTTTGGGGAGAGCGCTACGCGTCGTTATCTGCTCGAGGTCACCATCTCTTTGATTCGGCCTTCTTGGGGCAGATCCTTGCGCGCGACGCGCGTCAGGGACCGCCTCGTCGGGCGACTATAGCAGAGGGCTATCGGCCGCTGGACGGGCTGCAGGGTCGCTTTCGCGGGGTCTATCGGGGTGCTCGGCGCAGGCGAGCGGCGCCCTCTCGGCGACCATCGCACCGAGGCGCTCGAGCACCTCTGTGGCCGCCCGCAGCTGCCCGCTATCGAGGTCCGCGAGCGCGTGCTCCCAGCGCTCTCGCCAGGCCGCGCGCTTGGCTTCGATCCGCTCGAGTCCGAGCGGGCTCAGGCGCGACGAGCACCACGCGCCGGTCGCTGCGCGAGCGCGCGCGTTCGACGTGGCCGCTGAGCGCGAGGTGCTCGAGCATCTGTGTGACCGTGCCGGGCGCCATGCGCGCGGCGCTCGCGAGCTCGCCCGCCGACAGCTCGCCGTGCTCGCACAGCTCGAGCAGCAGCTCGAACTGCGCGTGGCTGAGCTCGCCGCCGCCGAGGTGGGCCTCGCGCCCGCGCAGCGAGCCGAGGCTGCGCCACACGGCTCTGAAGGCGTGACCGAGCTCCGTGAGCTCGCGCTCGCGCTCGGATTCTCCCGGCCCGCTGTGCTCGGGCGCCGCTTGGATCTCACCGGCCGCGAGAGCCATCCGCCTAGGCCCCCAGCGGCTCGATGCCCGCGGCGTCGGCCGCGGCGACGCCGATCTCCTGGGCCGCAGGCCTGCGCGGCCCCTCCGCGCGCAGCAGCACCACGCACGGCACCACCGCCAGCGCCGCGATCGCCAGCGAGCCCCAGTAGGCGCTGTCGAACGCACTCGCGAGATGCGTCAGCGACGGCGCGTGGCCGCTCGCGCGCTGGAGTACCACCGCCAGCACCGCCGTCCCGATCGCCCCGCCGAGGCGCTGCAGCACGTTCAGCTGTGGCGTCGCGTCCGAGAGCTGCTCGGGGCGCATCGCCGCGAACGCGACCGACATCGCCGGCACGAACGCGAAGCCGATCCCCACCCCGCGAACCAGCAGCACGAGCGAGATGACCAGGATCGAGCTGTGCGACTCCCACGTATGTCAGGGGGATCGTCACCAGCGCCAGGATCAGCGTCCCGGCGAGCGCCAGGCGCCCGCCGCCGAAGCGTTCGGTCAGCCGCCCGATCATGGGCATCACCAGCAACATGCCGAGACCCTGCGGACCGACCAGCAGCCCGGTCAGCGATGACGCTCTCGTGACGGACCTCCTGGTAGTAGAGCGGCACCAGGATCATCGCTCCGAAGAGCGCCGCGCCGAGACAGAAGGTCGTCAGCGACGCGGCCGCGAAGATCCTGTTGGCATACAGGCGCACATCGAGCAGCGGGCGCTCCACGCGCAGCGCGTGCGCGACGAACGCCACCAGCAGAACGAGACCAGCGATGGTCGGCCACACGACCGTCGGCGCGCCCAGCGCGGACTTGCTGCCGAGCTCGCTGAGGCCGTACACGAGCGCCGTCGAGCCGCTCGAGAGCAGCGCGAGCCCGAGCACGTCGAGCTTCCCCGCCTCGCCGGCGTCGGTGCGCGGGAGCACGCGCCAGCCCGCGATGAACGCCACCAGCCCCACCGGCACGTTCACCAGGAAGATCCACGACCAGTGCAGGTTCTGCAGGATCGCCCCGCCGACGACCGGGCCCAGTATCGGCGCGAGCATCGCCGGCATCGAGACCACCGCCATCACTCGGCCCATCCGCTTCGGACCCGCCACCTGCGCCATGATCAGCTGTCCGAGCGGCATGATCATTCCACCGCCGATGCCCTGCAGGACGCGGAACAGCACGAGCGTCGTCGTGCTCGCCGCCGTCGCGCACAGCGCCGAGCCGACCGTGAACAGCACCAGCGAGATCAGGTACACGCGCTTCGCGCCCCAGCGCCGCGCCGCCCAGCCGGTCACCGGGATCACCGCGGCGAGCGACAGCAGGTAGCCGGTCACCACCCACTGGATCTGCGAGATCGGGCTGTGCAGGTCGTGGCTCGAGCGTGTGCAGCGCCACGTTCACGATCGTCGTGTCGAGGATCGACATGATCATCCCGAGGATCACCACGCAGGCGATCCGCCACACGTAGGACTCGATTCGATCCGATGCCTGCGCGTTGCTCAGGGAGTGGGCCTCGGCCATCGCTTCGGAGAAGGTTAGGTACCTAACCTTCCTGCGTTAACCCCTGTTCGAGAAAAATTCGGGGCGAGCGCTCGGCGCGCGCCTCAGCGGCGGTACGGGAGTCCGAACGCCTCCCCGCGCCCCCTCGGGGCGCGCTCGCTCTCCTCCCTACCAGCGGTAGTGCGCGAAGGCCTTGTTGGCCTGCGCCATGCGGTAGATGTCGTCCTTGCGCTTGTATGCCGCGCCCTGCTGGGAGAGCGCGTCGGTGAGCTCGTTCGCGAGCCGCTGGGCCATCGTCTTCTCGCGGCGCTGGCGCGCGAACTCGACCAGCCAGCGCACAGCGAGCGTCCGCGCGCGCCTGCTGGGCACCTCCACGGGAACCTGGTAAGTAGCACCGCCGACGCGACGCGAGCGCACCTCGAGCGTCGGCGTGAGCGCCTTGATCGCGTTGTCCAAGGTCTCGATCGGGTCGCTCTCGCTGCGCTCCCCGATCAGCGCGAGCGCGTCGTAGACGATGCGCTCGGCGGTCGACTTCTTGCCGTCCAGCATCACCTTGTTGATGACCTGCTGGACGAGCTTCGAGCGGTGGATCGAGTCCGGCTCAACCGGCCGGATCTGGGCTGCTGCGCGACGCGGCATCGCTTATTTTTTCTTCACGCCGTACTGCGAGCGCGCCTTCTTGCGGTCGCTCACACCGGCGGCGTCGAGCGTGCCGCGCACGACCTTGTAGCGCACGCCCGGCAGGTCCTTCACGCGGCCCCCGCGCACGAGCACGACGGAGTGCTCCTGCAGGTTGTGGCCCTCGCCGGGGATGTACGCGGTCACCTCGATCGAGCCAGAGATACGCACGCGCGCGACCTTGCGCAGCGCCGAGTTAGGCTTCTTCGGGGTCGTCGTGTACACGCGCGTGCAGACACCGCGGCGCTGCGGAGCGGCGACCTTGCGCTTGCGTCCCTTGCCCGACTTCAGTCCAGGCGTGGCCAGCTTCTTCTTGGGCGTCACGCGCCCGTTGCGGACCAGCTGTGAGGTCGTCGGCATGCGGCGCTAGATGCTAGCAGCGCTACGCGGCCTGGGGCAGGCCAGCGGCCCGCACCGGCGCCGGCATCAGCGCCGAGGCGACGATCACGAGCACGAAGGCGAGTGCCTGCAGCACCACACCCGCGGTACCCGCGGCCATCGGGTCGCCGAACACGACGATGCCGCCGGCCACGCCGGCGATGTTCGCGGCCGTGCCCGTGACCGCGATCACAGGTACCGCCTCGCCGTCCTGCAGCGCGCGCGCCGAGGCGTAGAAGGCCACGATCGAGGCCACCACGGCGACGGCGAACCAGGGGCTGAGCGCGACGCCGATCAGGCCGTGCGCCCCGCTGATGCCCGTGAGCGCCTTGATCGACGTGTCCGACACGCCGAACAGCACGCCTGAAGCCGCGGCCAGCATCACGCCGTGGTGCTCTGCCTTGCCGCCCATGCGCCGGCCCATCAGCAACAGGCCGCCGAGCCCGAACAGCGCCGCCTCGAAGATGATCATCGGGACCGGCGAGAAGTGCGAGTGCGTGCCGTGCACCTGGGGCAGCGTCAGACCGAGAAGCACGAGGCCGGCCGCCGTCAGGAACAGCCCGAGCCACTGCCTGCGGCCGACGCTGAAGCCGAAGATGCGCTCCGCCATCACGGCGATGAAGACCATGCCGGCCGCGAGCGAGACCTGGATCACCGACATCGGCGCCATCGACAGCGCCGCCACGTGCAGGCCCCAGCTGGCGACCGCGATCAGCATGCCGAGCGCGAACCACTTCGAGGAGTACAGATCGCGCGCCGAGCGCAGCGGGTGCATCACGCACACCTTGGGCACGGAGTTGGCGCCGCGGTACTTGAAGAAGAAGCCCAGGTTCGCCACGAAGGCGCAGGCGAGCGCGAGCAGTATGCCGAGGTCTAGGGTCAAGTTTTTAGGGGCGGGGAGAAAGCGGGGGAGTCAGGCTGATTATTCGGCTGTAGGTGCCCGGTGCTTTACTGCGCGACGGCGTCCTAGGCGAATGAACCTTGCCCGTACGTTACCCCCGCAAACCTCTGTGGTTTCTAAAAAGACCGGTGTATTCAACGAAGCCCCCGCAAATGACGGCTTTCTGCGGCGACGCTGAGGCTCCGGGGAAGCGTTCCGCGCGCGCCGCGGACGCGCTCGCGCCAGCGTCGCGTCCACTGCTGATGGTGGACATCGACGGCGTCATCTCGCTCTTCGGCGTCGCTCTCGACAGCCGCGGACTGCCCGCGCGCGAGGGGTCGCTGCACACGATCGACGGCATACCCCACTTCCTTTCGTCCGGCGCCGCCGCACACCTGCTCGCGCTCGCCGATGATTACGAGCTCGTCTGGGCCAGCGGCTGGGAGGAGCGCGCCAACGAGCACCTGCCGCACCTGCTCGGGCTGCCGCCCGCGCTGCCCTTCCTGCGCTTCGAGCGCGCCGTCGGGCGCGCGCACGCGCACTGGAAGCTCGCCGCGATCGAGCGCTACGCCGGAGAGCGCGCGCTCGCCTGGGTCGATGACTCCTTCAACGACGCCTGCCACGAGTGGGCGCGCACGCGCGCCGCGCCCACGCTGCTCGTCGCGACCGACCCCGCGCTCGGGCTGACCGCCGAGGAGGCCTCGCTGCTCGCGCGCTGGGCGCGCGAGGTGCCCCGCACGTCGCGCGCGCGAGACGGCACCGCTCACGCGAGCGCCGCGCGCACGGCTTCGGATACCGCCGCGCCGTAGCCGCCGGCGCCAGCGCCCGCGTACAGGGCGCGCAGCCACCGCAGCGGCTGTGCCCCGGCCGGCGCCGCCGGCAGAGCCCATTCGCCCTGTTCGTTGGTGCTCGCCTGCGCGAGCGTGCTCTCGCTCACCGCCTCGCCACGGAGCGCCACCGAGCGCGCCTGGATCTGCACCTGCGCGCCCGCCAGCGGCGTCCCGTCGAGCTGCGTGAGCGTTCCGAACAGGTAGACGCCCGCCGCCGCGGCGCCTTCTCCGAGCAGCGGCGGCGCCTGCGCGCTCGGCACGTTCACGAGCGCGATCGTCGCCTGCGCCGGCATGCCCGCCTGCGCCGCGGCGCCCGCGCGGATCGAGGGCAGCTGCGCATACAGCGCGCTGCCCGGGCAGTCGGTCTGATCGGCCTCGCGATGGCCCGCGATGCGCGGTAGCGTCACCTGTGCGCCCACCGGGAACCTGCTGTAGGAGGCGCCCCCGGGGTTCACCTGCACGACGACCTCGCCCTGGGTCGGTGAGCCGTGCAGCGAAAGCTTCCAGGAGAGCAGCGCTTCCAGGCTGCGCCGCGCCGCGCTTGAGATCTCGCGATCGCTGAAGGTGCCGAGCACCGCCGCGCCGCTCGAGTAGAGGTTGTAGCCGCCCGCCTGCGCGCCCACCACGGGCTCGTCGATCCCGCCCGCGCGCGCCTCGAAGATGCGCCCGTGGAGGTCGATGACGAAGTTGTAGCCGATGTCGTTCCAGCCGCGCACATAGCGGTGGAAGAGGTAGATCGCGCGCAGCATCGCCGGCACCTCCGCGGCGCTGTAGCCGTTGGGGTTGTCGGTGTGGTGCACGATCGCCAGTTCCACGGTGCCGTATCCGGGAGCCACCCGCGGCGGGCATTTGCCGCGCGCCCACGCCTGGCGCGCGATGATCGGCGGCTGCCCCGGCCCGGCGGCGAGCACCGGCTCGGCCAGCGCCAGCGCCGCCACGCGCGCACGCTCCGAAGCGGCGGGCGGATCGCGCTCGAGCTCCACGGCGTGCACGCTCACTCCCCTCAGCGCGACGCTCGTGCGCAGCTGCAGCTCGCTCGCGCCGGCAGTCCAGATCGGCTCCCCCACCGTGGGCGCGCCCGCCGCCGGCGCATCGGGGCCGTGGCCACGCTCACCCGCCGGCGCCCACGCGCTCCAGCCACCGGGCGCGCGGAAGCGCAGCTCGATCTCCGGCGCGCGCGGCGCCTGCCAGCCGACGCCGACGAGGCTCGCGCCGCCTGCGATCGCAAACGCGTGCGTCCCCGGCCCGAGGTGGCCGAGCGCGAGCTCCGCCACGGTCCCCGCCGCGTAGGCGCTCGAGCGCCCCGGGTGCAGGCCGGCGGGCGCCGCCACCGAGCTGGCGCTGGCGGCGAGCAGCGGACCGCCCAGCGCGCCCGCGCCGGCGGCGAGCAGCGACCTGCGCGTGAATCCCGTGCGCCTCATCACTGCCCGATACACGCGCGGGCGGCGAAGGTCGCGCACGGGCGCGGATAAGAATCCAGCGCCCCCCGGCGGCGGTGGGGGCGCACGCCGCTAACGGCTATGCCCTGCCGCCCGGCTGGGGTGCCGCGCCGCGGAACCCCAGGGTCGGCAGGGCGCCCGCTACTCCTCAGTCGTCGCGTCCGCCTCGGGGATGTCGAGCGCTTCCAGCTCCTCGGCGAAGCCGGGGTCGCCGCCACCTGCGCCGATGCGCTCCAGCGAGGCGAGGTCCGCGTCGAACTCCTGACCGTAGCCGCCGCCGAGACCCTCGCCCACCGACAGCCCGAGCTCGGCCGCGATCTCGTCCTGGTCGAGCAGGCCGACATCGTCGATCGCGCGGGGCAGCGGCTCCGCGGGTTCGATCTCGATGCGGCGGTAGCGCTTCAGGCCGGTCGCCGCCGGGATCAGCTTGCCGATGATCACGTTCTCCTTCAGGCCGTTGAGGCGGTCGATCTTGCCTTCTAGCGCCGCGTCGGTGAGCACCTTGGTGGTCTCCTGGAAGGAGGCCGCCGACAGGAACGAGTCGGTGTTCAGCGAGGCCTTCGTGATCCCCAGGATGATGTCCTCGAACTGCGCCTGTTCGCCGCCCTCGTCGCCGACCGCCTGGTTGACCTTGGCGAATTCGAAGCGGTCCACGAACTGCCCAGGCAGGTAGTCGGTGTCGCCCTTCTGGTCGACCCGCACCTTCTTCAGCATCTGGCGGACGATGAGCTCGATGTGCTTGTCGTCGATGTCCACCCCTTGAGACTTGTAGACCTCCTGCACCTCCTTGACGAGGTACTGCTCGGTCTCGGTGCGTCCGCGGATCGCGAGTAGCTCGTGCGGGTACACCGAGCCCTCGTTCAGCTGCCTGCCCGCCGCGATCTTTTCGCCCGCGCTCACGAACAGGCGCGTGCGCCGCGGGAAGGCGTGGCGGTGCTCCTCGCCTGAGGCGTCGGTGATCACGACCGTGAGCGCCTTGTCGGTCTCTTCGATCGTCACCGTGCCGTCCTGCTCTGCGATCTTGGCGAGCCCCTTCGGGCGGCGCGCCTCGAAGAGCTCCACCACGCGCGGCAGGCCGTGCGTGATGTCCGCGCCGGCGACGCCGCCGGTGTGGAAGGTACGCATCGTCAGCTGCGTGCCCGGCTCGCCGATCGACTGCGCCGCGACGATGCCGACCGCGTCGCCGATCTGCGCGAGCGCGCCCGTGGCCATCGCACGCCCGTAGCAGGCCTGGCAGACCCCGCTCGGCGCCTCGCACTTCAGCACCGAGCGCACCGGTACGCGCACGTCGGTGCCCTTCGCGTGCTCGTCGGCGAACGCCTGCACGATCTCGGCGAGCTCCGGGCGCCCGATTTCGAGGCCCTGCTCGGCGAGCATGCGGCTGCGCTTGGTCGTGATCGGCTTCGCGGCGATGCGCCCGACGAGGCCGTCGTTGGGCTCGCCGTCGGGCTTGAACACCGACATTTCGATGTACTCCTCGGTGCCGCAGTCGGCTTCGCGGATGATCACGTCCTGGGCGACATCGACGAGCCGGCGCGTCAGATAGCCGGAGTCGGCGGTGCGCAGGGCGGTGTCGGCGAGCCCCTTGCGCGCGCCGTGGGTGGAGATGAAGTACTCGAGCACCGACAGGCCCTCCATGAAGTTGGCCTTGATCGGTCGCTCGATGATTTCACCCTTCGGGTTGGCCATCAGGCCGCGCATGCCGGCGAGCTGGCGGATCTGCTTGAACGAGCCACGCGCGCCGGAGTCGGCCATCATGAAGATCGGGTTGAGCGTGTCGAGGTTCTCCTGCATCGCCTCCGCGACCTCGTCGGTCGCGGCGTTCCACTGCTCGACGACCGCCTCGTGGCGCTCCTCCTGGGTGATCAGGCCTTCGTCGTACTGGCCGGTGATGTCGCCGACCAGCTTGTCGTACTTGTCGAGGATTTCCTGCTTCTGCGGGGGCACCACGACGTCGTTCTTGGAGATCGTGATACCGGCCTGGGTGGCGTACTTGAAGCCGAGGTCCTTGAATGCGTCGAGCACCAGCGAGATCGTCGTCGCGCCGTAGGTCTGCACGAGCAGGTCGATCAGGCGCGTCGTGTCGCGCTTCTTCATCGACTGGTTGACGAACGTGTACTTGGAGGGGTCGAACTCGTCGCCCAGCGCCTCCGCCAGCGCACGCTCGATGCGGTCGTTGTAGATGATCCGCCCGATCGTCGTGAGCACGTGGCCGCCCTCGCGCCCGTAGGGGCGGAACTCGGCGATGTCGTGCAGCTTCACGACGCCGCCCTCGTAGGAGAGCTCGGCCTCCTGCGCGGTGCGGAACACGTGCGGGCGCGGCTCGTAGGTCGCGCGGTCGATCTTCGCGAGCTCCTCCGCGTCCGGGCCATAGGTGAGGTAGTAGGCGCCGAGGATCATGTCCTGCGTCGGCGTCGCCAGCGGCGCGCCGTGCGCGGGGCTGAGGATGTTGTTGGAGGAGAGCATCAGGATGCGCGCCTCCGCCTGCGCCTCGGCCGACAGCGGCAGGTGCACCGCCATCTGGTCGCCGTCGAAGTCGGCGTTGAAGGCGTGGCAGACCAGCGGGTGGACCTGGATCGCCTTGCCCTCGACGAGCAGCGGCTCGAACGCCTGGATGCCCAGGCGGTGCAGCGTCGGCGCGCGGTTGAGCAGCACCGGGTGCTCGTGGATGACCTCCTCGAGCACGTCCCACACCTCGCCGATCATCGAGTCGACCATCTTCTTGGCCGCCTTGATGTTCTGCGCGGACTTGCGCTCGACGAGGCGCGCCATGATGAACGGCTTGAACAGCTCGAGCGCCATGATCTTCGGCAGCCCGCACTGGTGCAGCTTCAGATACGGCCCAGCGACGATCACCGAGCGGCCCGGAGTAGTCGACGCGCTTGCCGAGCAGGTTCTGGCGGAAGCGGCCCTGCTTGCCCTTGAGCATGTCCGAGAGGCTCTTCAGCGGCCTGTTGCCGGGGCCCGTGACCGGGCGCCCACGGCGGCCGTTGTCGAACAGCGCGTCGACGGCCTCCTGCAGCATGCGCTTCTCGTTGTTCACGATGATCTCGGGCGCGCCGAGGTCGAGCAGGCGCTTGAGGCGGTTGTTGCGGTTGATCACTCGCCTGTAGAGGTCGTTCAGGTCGGAGGTCGCGAAGCGCCCGCCGTCGAGCTGGACCATCGGGCGCAGCTCCGGCGGGATCACCGGCACCGCGTCGAGAACCATCATCTCCGGCTTGTTGCCGGACTGGATGAAGGCGGAGACGACCTTCAGGCGCTTGACCGCGCGCGCCTGCTTCTGGCCTTTGCCGGTCTTGACCTGGTCCTCGAGCTCGATGCGTTCGGCCTCGAGGTCGACCTGCTGGAGCAGGTCGCGGACCGCTTCGGCGCCCATGCCGCCGCGGAAGTACTCGCCGAAGCCGTAGGAGGAGCCGAAGCGCTCCTTGAGCTCGCGGAAGGTCGTCTCGTCGTGCTCGATCTGCTTTGGCTCCATCGTCTTGAAGAGCTCCCACACGATGCGCATGCGCTCGGCGGCATCCTCGATGTAGGCCTCGGTGTCGGCGATGTCCGCGTCGAAGGCCTTGCGTGAGGTCCTTGATCTGTTTCTCGCGCTCCTCGTCGGAGAGTTTCGAGATGTTGATGTCGAGCGAGTCGGCCCACAGGTGGTCTTCGTCGTTGAAGTTCGTCTGTTTGCCGGTGCGCAGGTACTTCTCGCGGCGCTCGAGCGACTCGCGCAGTTCGAGCACGCGCTCCTCGCGCTCGGCGGCGTAGCTGTCGAGGACCTTGTTGACCTCCTTCTCGAGGCTGTCGATGTCGCTGCGCGCGCGCCTCCTCGTCGACCCAGGTGACGATCGAGGCGGCGAAGTAGAGGACCTTCTCGAGTTCCTTCGGCGCCATGTCGAGCAGGTAGCCGATGCGGCTGGGGACGCCCTTGAAGAACCAGATGTGGCTGACGGGCGCGGCCAGGTCGACGTGGCCCATGCGCTCGCGGCGGACCTTCGAGCGCGTGACCTCGACGCCGCAGCGCTCGCAGACGATGCCCTTGTAGCGCACGCGCTTGTACTTGCCGCAGTAGCACTCCCAGTCCTTGGTCGGGCCGAAGATGCGCTCGCAGAAGAGCCCGTCCTTCTCGGGCTTCAGGGTCCGGTAGTTGATCGTCTCGGGCTTGGTCACCTCGCCGGAGCTCCAGCTGCGGATCTGCTTGGAGGAGGCGAGGCTGATCTCGATGGCGTCGAAGTTGTTGATGTCGATCATGTCGGTGTGCTTTCGCTCGCGTTGGTGGGGAAGTCGGTGGGTTGCGTGGACTGGTGGGGGGCTTGCCGGCGGTGCGCGCCGGGCGGGGCTTACTCGATCGCCTCCTCCTCGGCGAGGCCCTCGAGGTCGATCTCGGCGACGTCGCCGTCGACCAGCGCCTCGACGCCGACCGCGTCCTCGGCCTCGCCCGCGCGGCTCGGCGCCGTTGGAGGCGTCGGTGGCGTCCTCGCCGTCGAGTCCCTCGTCGCTCGCCTCGCCGCTGAGCGCGCGCACGCCGGAGAGGTCGATGCCGAGCTCCTCGGCGGCGCGCAGCAGGTCGTCGTCCTCGTCGCGCATCTCGGCGCGCTGGCCCTCCTCGGAGACGACGTTGACGTCGAGCGCGAGCGACTGCATCTCCTTCAGGAGGACCTTGAAGGACTCCGGGATCGAGGGCTCGGCGATGTTCTCGCCCTTGACGATCGCCTCGTAGGCCTTCACGCGCCCGACGGTGTCGTCGGACTTGATCGTGAGCATCTCCTGCAGCGTGTAGGCGGCGCCGAACGCCTCGAGCGCCCAGACCTCCATCTCGCCGAAGCGCTGGCCGCCGAACTGCGCCTTGCCGCCCAGCGGCTGCTGGGTGACGAGCGAGTAGGGCCCGGTCGAGCGCGCGTGGATCTTGTCGTCCACGAGGTGCAGGAGCTTCAGGATGTACATGTAGCCGACGGTCACCTGTTCCTCGAAGGGCTCACCCGTGCGGCCGTTGAAGAGCGTCATCTTCCCGGAGGCCCGCTCGCCCTCGCGGCGGGACTTGTCGATGTCCATGCGGATGCGGCCCTCGTGGGCGTCCTGCCACTTGACCAGCGCGTTGTCCACGTCCTGCGACGGTCGCGCCGTCGAAGACCGGCGTGGATACGTACACGCGGCCGTTGCCGCCGTTGGAGTGCGCCTCCTTGTAGGCCTCGGAGCCGTCGTCGTACCAGCCCTGCGCGGCGACCCAGCCCGAGGTGCGTCTCGAGGATCTGCCCGACGTTCATGCGCGAGGGCACGCCGAGCGGGTTGAGGATCACGTCGACCGGCGTGCCGTCCTCGAGGAAGGGCATGTCCTGCTGGTCGACGATCTTCGAGATCACACCCTTGTTGCCGTGACGGCCCGCGAGCTTGTCGCCCTCGGAGATCTTGCGCTTCTTGGCGACGAACACGCGCACGAGGTCGTTGACGCCCGGCGGCAGGTCATCGCCGTCGTCGCGGCGGAAGGTCTTCACGTCGATCACCACGCCGCCCTCGCCGTGGGGGACCTTCAGCGAGGTGTCGCGGACCTCGCGCGCCTTCTCCTTGAAGATCGCGCGGATCAGCTTCTCCTCGGCCGTCAGCTCGGTCTCGCCCTTGGGCGTGACCTTGCCCACCAGCAGGTCGCCGGACTGCACCTCGGCGCCGATGCGCACGATCCCGCGGTCGTCGAGGTTGCGCAGCGACTCCTCCGAGCGGTTGGGGATGTCGCGCGTGATCTCCTCCTCGCCGAGCTTGGTCGTGCGCGCGTCGATCTCGTACTCCTCGATGTGGATCGAGGTGAGCTCGTCGTCCTGCACGAGGCGCTTGGAGAGGATGATCGCGTCCTCGAAGTTGTAGCCCTCCCAGGACATGAAGGCGACCATCAGGTTCTTGCCGAGCGCCATTTCGCCCCGGTCGGTCGAGGAGCCGTCGGCGAGCACGTCGCCCGCCTTCACCTTCTGGCCGGTGCGCACGAGTGGCTTGTGGTGGATCAGCGTGCCCTGGTTGGAGCGCATGAACTTCTGCAGCTCGTACTCCTCGGGCTTGCCGTCGCTGCCGGCCACCACGATCTGCGTGGCGTCGATGTAGTCGACCGTGCCGGCGCTCGCTGGCGAGCAGCACGTCGCCGGTGTCGAGCGCGGCGCGGCGCTCCATGCCGGTGCCCACCAGCGGCGCGTCGGCCTTCAGCAGCGGCACCGCCTGGCGCTGCATGTTCGAGCCCATCAGCGCGCGGTTGGCGTCGTCGTGCTCGAGGAACGGGATCATCGCGGTGGCGACCGACCAGATCTGCTCGGGCGAGACGTCGACGAGGTCGACGTCCTTGGGGCCGACCGTGACGTACTGGCCGGCCTGCGTGCGGCAGAGGATCTCGGTGCCCTTCAGGCGGCCGGTCTTGGGGTCCACCGGCGTGTTCGCCTGGGCGATCAGCAGCTCCTCTTCCTGGGTTGCGTCGAGGTGGCGGACCTCGTCGGTCACGACGCCGTCCTTGACGACGCGGTAGGGCGTCGTGACGAAGCCGTACTCGGAGACCTCGGCGAAGGAGGACAGCGAGCCGATCAGGCCGATGTTCGGTCCCTCGGGGGTCTCGATCGGGCACATGCGCCCGTAGTGGGTGGGGTGCACGTCGCGCACCTCGATCGGGCGCGCGCTCGCGCGTGAGGCCTCCGGCGCCGAGCGCCGACAGGCGCCGGCGGTGCGTGAGCCCGGCGAGCGAGTTGGTCTGGTCCATGAACTGCGACTGAGCTGCGAGGAGCCGAAGAACTCCTTCAGCGCCGCCACCACGGGGCGGATGTTGATGATCGTCTGCGGCGTGATCGTGTCGGCGTCCTCGGTCGTGAGGCGCTCGCGCACGACGCGCTCCATGCGGTAGAGGCCGATGCGGAAGGCCTCCTGGATCAGCTCGCCGACGGTGCGCAGGCGGCGGTTGCCGAAGTGCTCGTACTCGTCGAGGTGCTCGGCGACGGGCTCGCGCGGCATGCTCGACGGCCTCGGCCGCGTAGTCCTTGATCTCGACCTCGCCGTCCTCGGGCAGGCCGAGGCGCTTGGGCAGCGAGACGAGCTCGCGCACGAGCGCGAGGATGTCGTCCTGGGTGAGCGTGCGCGTGTCGATGTCGACGTCGAGGCCGAGGCGCGAGTTGAGCTTGTAGCGGCCCACGCGCGTGAGGTCGTAGCGCTTGGGGTCGAAGAACAGCTGGTTCAGGAGCGCGCGCGCGTTGTCGACGCTCGGCGGCTCGCCCGGACGCTGCTTCTTGAAGAGCTCGATCAGCGCGCCCTCTTCGGTGCGCGTGACCTCGGTGTCCGATTCGATCGTGTTGCGGATGTAGAGCGAGTTGTCGAACAGCCGCAGGATCTCCTCGTCGCTGGCGTAGCCCATCGCCCGCAGCAGCACCGTCACCGGCAGCTTGCGCTTGCGGTCGATGCGCACGAAGACCTTGCCCTTCTTGTCGATCTCGAGCTCGAGCCACGACCCACGCGCGGGCATCAGGTTGGCGATGAAGACCTGCTTCTCGCGGTCCTTGGGCTCCATCAGGTAGGCGCCCGGAGAGCGCACGAGCTGCGTCACCACGACGCGCTCGGTGCCGTTGATCACGAAGGTCCCGCGCTCGGTCATCCAGGGAAAGTCGCCCATGAAGACCGACTGCTCGCGGATCTCGCCGGTCTCGCGGTTGATGAACGCGACCGTCACGGTCAGCGGTCGCGCGAAAGTCATGTCCTTCTCGCGGCACTGCTCAAGCGAGGCGACCGGCTCGTCGAAGGTGAACTCACCGAACTGCACGGCGAGGTTGCCGGTGTAATCCTCGATCGGCGAGATGTCGTCGATCGTCTCGCGCAGCCCGCCGGACTCCGGATCCGTCAGCCAGGCGAAGGATCTGCGCTGTATGTCGATCAGGTTGGGGACGTCAACGGTCTTTTGCAGGCGCGCAAAGCTTTTGCGCGTCCGGAGAGCATCTGCAGCAGCCAAGAAATGACTCCTTCGGAGGGCGAAACGGGCAGAGGAGGGGCGCCGAGGCGCGACCAACCAAGATAGCACAGGCTATCGACGCCCCGAAGGGCTGCCAGCGCTCACGGACCCCGCCCTCGATGACCGCGTATGTGGCGCGGTCTCGTGCCTTCGGGCGGCTGCGGCTATCGGCCAGCAGGCGCACTTTACCGGAAAGCGCGCGAAATTGTTAGGCCTTGGGCGGAAAGCGCCAACGCTGCCGCTCGCCACCCGCCGCTCCGTCGCGGCGCTCGTGCGCGCGCGACGCGCCGGGGAGACCCGCCCGCGGCGCGGACGGGGCCTCCCATGCAAGCAGGTGCTACTTCAGCTCGACGGAGCCGCCAGCCTCCTCGAGTTCCTGCTTGAGTTTGTCGGCCTCCTCGCGTTCGATGCCCTCCTTGACGGGCTTCGGAGCCTCGTCGACGAGGGTCTTGGCCTCTTTCAGGCCGAGGCCGGTCGCGGCGCGGACGACCTTGATCACCTGGATCTTCTTGTCGCCTGCCGCCGTCAGAACCACGTCAACGGTGGTCGATTCCTCGTCCTCGGCACCTCCCGCTCCATCGCCGCCCGCGGCGGGCGCGGCGGCGGGGGCGGCGACTGCGGCCGCCGAGACGCCGAACTCCTCCTCGAGCGCTTTGATCCGCTCCGCGAGCTCGAGCACCGAGATGCCCTTCAGCTCCTCGATCCAGTCCTGTGTGCTTGTTGCCATGTCTGCTCAGTCCTCCTGTGTGGGGGTCGTCTCGGCGTCCTGCGGCTGCGCGTCCGCAGCCTGTGGCTGCGAGTCGACCTCAGTCGTAGGCTCGTTCTCGTCTGTCTGCGTCGGCGCCTGCTCCGGCTCGGCCGGCGCGGCCTCCCCGGCTGGCGCCTCCTCGGCGCTCACGGCCGCCTCTGAGTCCTCGGCCTTGGCCGGAGCCTCCTCGGCGGGGGCCTCGTGCGCAGTCTCATCTGCCGTCGGGGGCGCGGCCTCCTGCGCCGGAGCCTCCTCGCTCGCTGCGGGGGCCTCCTCGGCGGGAGTCTCCTCGACGCTCGCCGCGGCCTCCTCCGTCGGGGCCTCCTCGGCGGGAGTCTCCTCGACGCTCGCCGCGGCCTCCTGCGCCGAGGTCTCCTCGACGACCGCCTGCACGGCTGGCGGGGCCTCGCCCGCGGGGATCTCTCCGGAGTCCTTTTTCTCGCGCACCTGTCCGAGCGCGACGGCGAGGCCGCCGAGCAGCCCGCCGAGCGTCCGCACGAGCCCGCTGACGGGGGAGGCGACGACGCCGACGAGCTGCGCGTAGAGGACTTCGCGCGAGGGCAGGCGCGAGAGCGCCCTCATCTGCTCGCCGTCGAGCGCGGCGCCGTCCATGAGCCCGCCCTTGAACGGCAGCAGCTGCGTCGCGCGGCCGTAGTCGGCGATCGCCTTCGCGGCCACGGCGATGTCGCCGCGCACGAAGGTGAGGGCGGTGGGCCCGGCGAGGAAGTCCTTCAGCGGCTGCGCGCCGGCCTGATCTGCGGCACGCTCGCTGAGGGAGTTCTTGACGACCTTGAAAGTGGCGTCGGCGTCGCGCAGTTTCGTGCGCAGCTCGGCGATCTGGGCGACGGTGATGCCGCGGTAGTCGACCGCGAAGATCGCCTCGGACTCGTCGATGTGGCTGGCGATCTCAGCGATCGCCGCAGCCTTCTGATCTCGGTTCACGTACTCGCTCCGTCGCTTTCTCTGGCTTGCCCTGTCGGTCCGGCGGGCAGGCGGGCGACGGCGGCACGGATCGAGACACGACCCGACGCTGCTCGCTCCGACCTACCCCGTTCCTCTCCGCGCGGGGGCGGTGCCGGGGGTCTTGGGTCGTTCTGAGCTTCTAAAAGACGTGAGGGAGTGTAGAGGGTGCCGCCGCAACGCACCCCACCGCGTATCTCTCGACCCGGCGAGGGAGCGCCGAGGGCGAGCGCGGCACTCAGGCTGCGGCGGCCGCGCCCTCGAGCAGTTCGCGGGTGCGGCTGGGGTCGACCTTCACGCCCGGACCCTGCGTGGTCGAGAGCGTGATCGAGCGCAGGTAGCGGCCTTTCGCGGCGGACGGTTTGGCGCGGACGAGCTCTTCGATCACCGCTGCGTAGTTCTCGAGCAGCTTGCGCTCGTCGAAGCTCGCCTTGCCGATCACGAGGTGCACGATCGCGGTGCGGTCGGTGCGGTATTCGATCTTGCCCGCCTTCGACTCCTCGACCGCTTTGGCAACGTCCATCGTGACGGTGCCGACTTTCGGGTTGGGCATCTTGCCGGCGGGGCCGAGGATGCGCCCGAGCTGACCGACCACGGACATCATGTCGGGCGTGGCGATCGTCATGTCGAAGTCGTCGAAGCCCTCCTGGATGCGTTTCGCGAGATCCTGGCCACCGACGTAGTCGGCGCCCGCCTCTTCGGCCTCGCGCGCCTTGTCGCCCTGAGCGAACACAGCGATTTTCACGTCTTTGCCGAGCCCGTTGGGTAGCGCGATCGTGCCGCGCAGCTGCTCGTCGGCGTGGCGCACGTTCAGCCCCGTGCGCACGTGGACCTCGACCGACTCGTCGAACTTCGCGCTCTGCATGCCGCGCACGAGCGCGAGCGCCTCGCCGGGCTCGTACTCGTGCTCGCGGTCGACCTTCGCGAGCAGCTCGGTGTAGCGGCGCCCGTGCGAGCTCATGAGGCCACCTCGACGCCCATCGAGCGCGCCGTGCCGGCGATGATCTTCGCGGCCTGCTCGACGTCGTGGGCGTTCAGGTCATCGAGCTTGCGCTCGGCGATCTCGCGCAGCTGGCTCTGCGTGATCGTGCCGACCTTGTTGCGGTTCGGCTCTGCGGAGCCCTTGTTGATTTTCAGCGCCTGGCGGATCAGCACCGCCGCCGGCGGGGTCTTCGTGACGAAGGTGAACGAGCGGTCCTCGTAGACGGTGATGACGACCGGGATGACCGTGCCGGTTTCGCTCTGCGTCTGCGCGTTGAAGGCCTTGCAGAACTCCATGATGTTGATCCCGTGCTGGCCCAGCGCAGGGCCAACCGGCGGGGCGGGGCTCGCCTGCCCGGCGTTGGCCTGCAGCTTGATCGTTGTGAGGACCTTCTTGGCCATCTAGAGCTTTTTCACCTGGTCGAAGCCGACCTCTACGGGAGTCTCGCGACCGAAGATGGATACCAGGACCTTCAAGCGCGCGGCGTCCTCGTTGATCTCGGAGATCTCCCCGGAGAAGTCCGACAGCGGCCCGGAGACCACCTTCACCGACTCGCCGATCGCGAACTGGGCGCGCGTGCGCGTCGCTGTCGCGACCTCCTTGTGCAGCAGCCGGTCGACCTCGCCCTGGGTCAGTGGCACCGGCTCCTGGGAGGCTCCCACGAAGCCCGTCACGCCCGGGGTGCCCTTGACGACGCCCCAGGAGTCCTCGTTGAGCTCCATGTTCACCAGCACGTAGCCGGGCATCGTGCGCTTCTCGACGGTGACCTTCTGGTTGTCCTTCATCTCCGACACCGCTTCGGTGGGCACGACGACGCTGCGAACCGCCCGCTGCTGGCCGAGGGAGACCAGACGGTGCTCGAGGTTGTGCTTGACCTTGTTCTCGTGACCGGAATAGGTGTTTACGACGTACCAGCGGAACATTCAGATGCCTCTAGAGGATGTATTCGACGATTTCCTTGGCGACGAAGTCGGCAAGGCCGAGGTAGCGCGCCCGCGATCGCCACGAAGCCAAGCACGACTGCCGTCGCCTGCGTGACCTGCCGGCGGTCGGGCCACTGTACGCGCTGGAGCTCTGCCCAGCTGGCGCGCAGGAAGCCGATCGCGCGGTTGCCGCCGCGCAGTGGTGCGCCGGAGGGGCGCTCGGCGTCGCCGCCGGAGCCGTCCCCGCCACCCCCGCCGCCGTGGCCGGGAGGGCCGCCGGGTGCGGTCGGGCCGCCGGGTGCCTGCAGGTCCTGCAGGGCGTCGTCTGAGTCAGACCCCCGGCTCTCACTCGCGAGCTCCTCGACGGCGGACTCCTCCTCGGGAGCGAGCGGCACTCCGCCGGCGCCGCGGATGAGCGCGGCGTCGAACTCGTCGGCCTCCGCGCCCGCGTGCTCGAGCGAGCCGGGCAGGTCGGCGCGCACGACCTGGCCGGGCGCGGCCTGCGAGGCACCATCGCCGTAGGAGGTGCCGCGCACGGCAGCCGCGGTCGCCGCGTCGTTCGCGACGCTGCTTTGCGCGTTTACGGTCACGTGCCACGGCGGCGCCCCCGCGCTAACGGGTCTCCCGATGGCTGGTGTGCTTTCGGCACCAGCGGCAGTACTTGCGCAGCGTCATGCGATCGGGGTTGTTGCGCTTGCTCTTGTTCGTCTGGTAGTTGCGACGTTTGCAATCCTCGCATGCGAGGGTGATAGCGATTCGCACGTCTCCGCGGGCCATAGTCGAGAAATCCCTGCGTGTCCGGTGATGGGCGGCCTTGGGCGAAGAAAAACCCCGCCCAGGCGCGAGGTCGGATAGAAGTCTAGCGCCTGCAGGTCCGAGAGCGGAACAGCCGAGGAGGAGACATATGCACGTACCCGAGCCGATCAGCACGGCGATTGCGCAGGAGAGCTTCGCGGGCGTGAGCTATCACGTCAGGGGCGAGCTGGTGCCGGAGCTGCAGGTGGAGATCTCCTCCCAGCAGGTGATCTTCGAGCACCACACGCTGCTCTGGAAGGAGACGCAGCTGGACATCGAGCTGAAGAAGCTCAAGGGCGGGGTCAAGCGCAAGATCGCCGGCCTCGAGTTCTTCCTCACCCGCACCTCCGGCGCGGGGCGCGTCGCCTTCTCGCGCGACTCGCCCGGGCAGTGCATCCCGCTGCACCTGCGTCAGGGCGAGGGCCTGGACGTGCGCGAGCACCAGTTCCTCGCCGCCACCGACAACCTCGACTACGGTTACGAACGCATCAAGGGTGTGCAGAACATGCTGCTCGGCGGCTCGGGCTTCTTCATGGACAAGTTCCGCGCCACCGACGGCGATGCGCTCGTGTGGCTGCACGGTCATGGCAACGTCTTCCTCGTGAACCTCGACGCGGGCGAGCAGATCGACGTGGAGGCGGGCGGGTGGCTGTACAAGGACCCCACGGTCAAGCTCGAGGCGATCACGATGGGCCTCAAGAGCGGTCTCTTCGGCGGCGGCGGCAAGCTCACCTGGAACCGCTTCACCGGCCCCGGCCGGCTCGCCATCCAGACGATGTTCATCGCCCCCGCCGAGGGCGTCGGCTCGGCCGCCACGGCCGCGAGCGCCGGCGGCGTCGCGGGGGCGCTCGCGGGCGCGCTCGGCGGCTAGGTGTGAGCTTCCTGAGGGCGCCGGCACGCTCGGGCTCGAGCGCCAACGCGGCGAGAGCGCTACTCGTAGAGCGTCAGCGTCGCCACGATCACGTACAGCGCGACCAGCGCCCAGCCCTCGAACTCCGCCGCCTTGCCGTCGCCGGTGATCTGCCACAGCGCGAGGGCGGTCAGCGCGAGCGCGCCGACGTAGACGGGCGCGAGCGCAAACGTGAGCGTGGTGCTCAGCGCGAAGGAGATCAACACGAGCACCGGGAACAGGAAGGCCGCGATCTGCGCGACCGAGTTCTTGACGATCGAGATCGCGTGGTCCGAGCGGCCTTTCCACGCGAGCGCGATCCCGGCGGCGTTCTCGACGGCGTTGCCCGCGATGCCGACGATGACGAGGCCCGCGAAGGCCTGCGAGATGCCGAGCACGTGGATCGCGGGCGCGAGCGCGTTCACGAACCAATCGGAGACGAACGCGGAGGCCGCCCCGGCCACAAGCAGCAATGTCACCGCGGCCCACAGCGCAAGGCGCGGCTGCGGCGCTGGTTCACCCTCCACGGGCGGCGAGTCCGAGCGCAGGTAGGGCACGACCCAGCTCAGGTAGACGACGAGCAGGCATATCGCGCCCACGGCAGAGATCGTCTTCACGTGGTGGCTCGCGGGGTCGTGGGAGCCGAGCGAGAGCCCGAGCAGCACGAGCACGAAGACGGCCAGAAGCAGCAGCGTGGCGGTGTCGTTGGGCAGCTCGCGCGAAAAGCGCATGAAGCGATCCGAGGAGCGTCTCGCGCCGACGACGATCACGAGGCCGAGCACGAGCAGCGCGTTGCCGAAGATCGAGCCGACGATCGCGGTCTGCGCGACGATCAGCTCGCCCTTCTGCAGCGCGAAGACGACCACGAACAGCTCCGGGAGGTTGCCGACCGTCGACTGCATCATCCCCGTCACGGCGGGCCCGAAGCGCTCGCCCACCTGTTCGGTGGCGAAGGACACGACCCACGCGAGCCCGGCCAGCGCGAGCGTCGCCAGCGCGAAGCGCGCCACCGGGCTCCAGCTCGCGTGGTCGGCCACGCCCGCGAGCACGGTCGCCAGCGCGAGCAGCGCTAGCGCGATCCGCTCTCCCCTCCTCAGCGCCGACATCTACGCTGGCGCCCCCCTCCGCTCCGAGCTTCCCGCGCCGCTCAGTGCTTGTGCAGAACCCGGTCGACGATGCCGTACTCGAGCGCCTGCTCGGCGTTGAAGAAGCGGTCGCGCTCCATGTCGCGCGCGCACCTCCTCCTCGGGCCGGTCGGTGTGCTCGGCGTAGATCGCGTCGATGCGCGCGCGCATGTTGAGGATCTCGCGCGCGTGGATCTCGATGTCCGTCGACTGCCCTTCGAAGCCCGCGGAGGGCTGATGGATGAGGATGCGCGAGTTCGGCAGCGCCGCGCGCTTGCCCTTCGCGCCGGCCGCGAGCAGCAGCGAGCCCATCGACATCGCCACCCCCATGCACATCGTCGCGATGTCCGGCTTGATGAAGCGCATCGTGTCGTAGATCGCGAGCCCCGAGTAGATGCCGCCGCCGGGCGAGTTGATGTACAGCGAGATGTCCTTTTCGGGGTCCTCGCTCTCGAGATGCAGCAGCTGCGCGACGACGAGGTTCGCGACCTGGTCGTCGATCGGCGTGCCGAGGAAGACGATGCGCTCGTCGAGCAGGCGCGAGTAGATGTCGAACTCGCGCTCGCCGCGCGCGGTGCGCTCGATGACCATCGGGATCAGCGGCATGGGGCCACCCTACCGCTCGCCACAGCGCCCTCCCGCGCGCCCGCGAGGGGGGCGCTCTCCGACCAGACGGCGGGGGCGCGCGCGGCGCTCCTAGATGTTCACGCTGCGCATGCCTGCGGGGTCGTAGCGATCGCCGCTCGCGGGCGCCGATCGCCTCGCGCGATCTCCTGACCTCCTGCTCGCCGAGCGAGACCTCGGCGGCGGCGAGGTTCTCCTCGAGGTAGGAGACGCGCTTGGTGCCGGGGATCGGCACGATGTGCTCGCCGCGGTGGAGCACCCAGGCGAGCGCGAGCTGCCCTGGGGTGATGCCCTTCTCCGCCGCGAGCTCCTTGACGCGCTCGGCGAGCGCGAGGTTCCGCTGCAGGTTCTCGCCGGTGAAGCGCGGGCCGTAGCGGCGGAAGTCGCCCTCGTCGAGCTCCTCGGGCGAGCTGAAGCGCCCCGACAGGAAGCCGCGTCCGAGCGGCGAGTAGGCGACCAGGCCGATGCCGAGCTCCTCGAGCGTTCCGGCATCACGTCCTGCTCGATGTCGCGCGTCCACAGCGAGTACTCGCTCTGCACGCGCGGTGATCGGGTGCACGGCGTGCGCGCGGCGGATCGTCTCGGCCGAGGCCTCGGAGAGGCCGAGGTAGCGAACCTTGCCCTCCTGCACGAGCTCGGCCATCGCGCCGACGGTCTCCTCGATCGGCGTGTTGGGGTCCACGCGGTGCTGGTAGTAGAGGTCGATGTGGTCGGTCCGCAGCCGCCGCAGCGAGGCCTCGCAGGCGGCGCGCACGTACTCGGGGCTGCCGTCGATGCTGCGCCGCAGCGGCTCGGCCTGCGAGCTTGATGCCGAACTTGGTCGCGAGGAAGACCTCGCTCGCGGCGCCCCGCGATCGCGCGCGCCGAGCAGTTCCTCGTTGGTGTGCGGCCCGTACATGTCGGAGGTGTCCAGGAAGTTGCAGCCGAGCTCCAGCGCGCGCTCGATCGTGCGCAGCGCCTCGTCCTCGTCGGCGCGGCCGTAGAAGGCGGACATGCCCATGCAGCCGAGGCCGATCGCCGATACCTGAGGCCCCTGCGGGCCGAGTGTGCGCTGCTTCATCTGAGCTCCTTTTACCGTCGGCGTGGGCGGCGCGCGCGGTGCGTCAATATCCTCCGCGAGGCCATGTTCCCGCTCAACCTACCCAACGTGCTGACGGTGCTGCGGATCATGCTGGTGCCGGCGCTCGTGGTCGCGCTGCTCGGCAACACCCCCGAGGGCGACGTGCTCGCCGCGATCGTGTTCGTGCTCGCCTCGGCGACGGACTTCATCGACGGCTACCTCGCGCGCTCGCGCAACTCGGTCACGACGTTCGGCAAGCTGATGGACCCGCTCGCGGACAAGCTGCTGATCGTGGCTGCGCTCGTCTCGCTGGTGTCGCTGCACCGCCTCGCGGCGTGGGTGGCGATGGTGATCATCACGCGCGAGCTCGCCGTCACGATGCTGCGCCTGGCCGCCACGCAGGCGGGGATCGTGCTCGCGGCGAGCTTCTTCGGGAAGGTCAAGACCTGCCTGCAGATCGCCACGATCCTCGCGATCATCGCGGTGCACGGCAGCCCGGTCTGGGTGATGGCGCTGCTCTACATGACCGTCGCGGTCACCGTGCTCTCCGGCCTTGACTACTTCTTCGGGCTGCGCCGGCGGATGCAGGCCGCCGAGCCCCAGGCCGGCGGCTGAGCGGCCCACCTCCCTTCAACAGGGGAACGGCGCGTACAGAGTCAGCTGGGCGGGATCGTTTACCGAACGAACGGTCGTTCGGTTAACGCTCAGCGCTTTCTTTCACCGTCAGGCGCCACGGCCCGTGCCATCGGTTGCGCGGCGCTAGGCCGGCTGCCCTTGCCCGTCGAGCCACTCCGCAAGGCTCGTCTGGCGCGGCGCGAGCGTGCCGGTGGCGATCTCCTCGCGCAGCTCGGAGAGCAGCCCGCTGCGCTCGGCGACGACGTTGTGCTGGTGGATCGTCTCGAGGTTCTCCTGGCGCGCGAACACGAAGCTCGCGCCGTCGAGCTGCGGGTAGGCGCGCACGACGCCGGCGATCATCTCGCGCACGCAGTCCTCGACGAAGCGGGGACGGCGGTGGGCCTTTTCCACGACCTCCGCCTCGTCGGAGCGCTTCATCAGCTCGTAGATCTCCGAGGACATGCTCGACTCGGCGATCTCCAGCAGCGTGGCCGCGTCGATCTCCTCGGTGCAGTCCTCGCGGCAGCCGATGTGGAGCGTCGCGAGCCCGCGCTGGTTGTGCGTGGCGACCGGCACGTCCTCGAGGATCAGCTCGATCTGCTCGGGCGAGAAGCCCTCCGCGGGCAGGCGCTCGGAGGCGCGCTCGGCGACCAGCTCCTGGGCGCAGGGGCAGGCGGTCATGCCGGTGGCGGAGACGCCGACCATGCGCCGCGTGCCGTGCGGGAGGGCCACGGCGCGTCCGTGGAGGGTGTAGATCTCCTGTGTCTGCAGGCCGGAGACGGGCGCGGGCTTGTGCTCGGGGTAGCGCGCGGCGAGCGTCACCTCGGCGCGCTCGGCGCTCTGGCGCGAGCGCACGAGCTCGGCGATGTGCTGCGCGAGCGTCTCGGCGCGGAACGGCGCCTCGCTGAGCACGACCTCGCCGATGGCCTCGTTGATCACCTCGTCGAAGCGCGACATGTGCGCGCCCTTCTGCAGCGCGCTGAGATCGACGAAGCAGTCAAAGCGCGCGAAGAAGAGCCCGCTGCGGATGCGCACGACCTTCTCCACCCCCGTCACGCCCACGCGCGAGAGCCCGACGGCGATCTCGGGGACGCGCGCCTGCACATCCTCGCGCGCGCCGACGGCGGGAGAGGGCATCGGCTCGAGTCTGCTGGCCTGCACCGCGGCTCAGCCTAGCGCCGTCCGCGCGCCGGCTCGCAGGCGCGCGCGGCATCGCGAGATGTTTTGCCGGTGGCCGATTCTGGTATGACTTGCCGCCTTCACCGGGGAGGGTCGCGAACGCAGGGAGAACTGGGGTCTTCGGCGGATGCGGCGAAGGGATCAAGTGCCAAGGCAACTCGAGCGCACATCGGGAGGCGAAGCGTAGGTGGCTAGCAAGCTGCAGAGCCAGGCGCCTGCGGCCTCGGGGGTCGAGCTCGAGGAGATCCAGGCGCTGTTGTCAGAGAGCCAGGAGCGCGGCTTCGTGAGCGCGAGCGCGCTCGCGGCGGCGCTCGAGGAGGCGGACGTCACGCACGCGCAGACGCACGAGCTCGTGAGCTATCTCGAGGAGCACGGCATCGAGGTGGTGACGGACGAGTTCGAGGAGGCCAGCGCGCAGGAGATCCACGCCCATCCGCAGACCGCGCTTCAGGGCGCGGAGGAGCCCGTCGTAGCCCCCGCGGAGGAGCCCGAGCACGAGGGCGAGGGCGTCGGCGCGGAGACCCAGGAGGTGGGCGATCCGGTTGAGCGCATGCACTCGCTGCAGCTGCGCATGGGCACGCTGCGACGTCCCGAGTTCGAGCTCGGCGTGGAACACAGCCTCGACTCGCTGCGGCTGTACCTGCGGGCGATCGGTCGCGTGCGCCTGCTGAGCGCCGAGGAGGAGGTGGCGCTCGCGAAGCGCATCGAGCGGGGCGACGTGATGGCCAAGCAGCACATGGTGGAGGCGAACCTGCGCCTGGTGGTCTCGATCGCGAAGGGCTACGTGGGCCGCGGCCTGACGCTGCTGGATCTCATCCAGGAGGGCTCGCTCGGGTTGATCAGGGCGGTCGAGAAGTTCGACTACCGCCGCGGCTACAAGTTCTCGACGTACGCGACGTGGTGGATCCGCCAGGCGGTGAGCCGCTCGCTGGCGGACAAGGGGCGGACGATCAGGATCCCGGTGCACATGGTGGAGCGCCTGAACAAGCTGATGCACGCCGAACGCCGGCTGGTGCAGCAGCTCGGCCGCGACCCGAGCGCGGAGGAGCTCGCGGGCGAGCTCGAGTGCAGCGTGCCGGAAGTGCGCGAGATCCTGCGGATCACCCAGCAGCCGGTGTCGCTGGAGAAGCCGGTAGGCGAGGAGGACGACTCGGCGCTTGCGGACTTCATCGAGGACGACTCGGCGGCCTCGCCCTTCGAGATAGCCTCCGAGGCGCTGCGCCGCGAGAACGTCACCCGCGTGCTGGCGTCGCTGCCGCGGCGCGAGCGCGAGGTGATCGAGATGCGCTACGGCATCGTGGGAGGCGAGGCGCGCACGCTCGAGGAGGTGGGTCGCGCGTTCAACATCACGCGCGAGCGCGTGCGCCAGATCGAGAACCGCACGCTGAAGAAGCTGCAGTCGCTGCCGGACGCGCAACAGCTGCGCGAGGCGTCCTAAGCCTGGATCCACCGATGGGTTTGGCGGGTTCCGTCCGGCTGTGAAATTTAAATGACCTCCTGAGCAGGGCTTTTTCAGGCTGTGATGGCAGCCGGGGCCCGGCGTCAGGAGGTCACTGAATGGTGCATGATGACGCGGCGGTCGGATTGGACGGCGTCGAGGTCGTCTTCGACGATGGGCGGCTCGTCTGCGACGCTGGGATCGCGCTCGTCGCGACGCTCGCCGGACGCTTGGGCATCGAGGGTCTGGTCGGCCGGTTTGTGCGGTTGCGAGGCGACCGTCCGGGTGCGGCGAACGCTGGGCGCAAGGTGATGGCGCTGATCTTCGCGATGCTGCTCGGCGCCGACTGCATCGATGACTGCGAGCTTCTGCGGGCGGGCCGCACGCGCCGGCTGTTGGGTGGCTGGCTGCCGGCGCCTTCGACGCTGGGGACGTTCTTGCGGGCGTTCACGTTTGGGCATGTGCGCCAGCTCGACCGGCTGCTCGCCGAGGCGCTCACGCGCGCGTGGCGGGCGGGCGCCGGGCCCGGCGAGGGGCGACTGGTGGTCGACGTCGACAGCTTCATCGGCGAGGTCCACGGCTATGAGAAGCAGGGCGCCTCCTTCGGGTACACCAAACGGCGTGGCTATCACCCGCTGATGGCCAGCCGGGCTGAGACCGGCGAGGTGCTGCACGTGCGCCTGCGCAAGGGCAAGGCGCACTCGAGCCGCGGAGTACTGCGCTTCGCCGAGGAGCTAATCGCGCGCGTCGCTCGCGCGGGCGCCCGCGGCGAGAAGCTGTTGCGCGCCGACTCGGCGTTCTGGAACAACGCCCTGATCAAACGCCTCGACCAGGCAGGGTGGCTCTACTCGATCAGCATCTGTTGCCAGAAGCCCGTGGCCGAGCGGATCGCAAGCATCCCCGAAGCTGACTGGCAGGCGCTCGCCGACTATCCCGCTGACGGGGAGGCGCAGATCGCTGAGACAACGCTCGTCGGGAAGCGCATGATCGTCAGGCGCACCCGGCTGGTCGGGGCGCAGGCCGAGCTGTGGCCCGACTGGCGTCACTTCCCGTTCCTCACCAACCGCACCGAGGACATCGCCCTCGTCGAGTCAGAGCACCGCCAGCACGCCGTCGTCGAGCTCACGATCCGCGATCTGAAAGACCAGGCACTCGCGCACTTCCCCTCCGGCCAGTTCAACGCCAACAGCGCCTGGACCGTGATCGCGTGCCTCGCGCACGACCTCGCGCGCTGGACCAGCATCATCGGCCTGCCAGGCGATACCGTCCGCGCTGCCCGCACCTTCCACCGCCGCCTATTGCGGATCCCCGGCCGACTGACCTACACCGCCCGGAGATGGACGCTTCACCTCCCCGCCCGCTGGCCCTGGCAGGGCGACTTCACGCGCGCCCTCGCTCGCATCCGCGCACTGCCCGCAGCGCTCTGACCGCACGCCCACGCGCCCGAACCCATCCCGCACCCGCCGCCGACTCGCGGCAACCGCGCCGTGGCAAAAAACACCCCGCCACCCGCCTCAAAGACCACACTCACCGCCCAACACCCCCCGCCCGAGACGCAGACCGCGTCGTCGCCCAACCCAACGAGCGATTACCCCCCGACCACACAGTCACTCGGTGGATCCAGGCTAAGCTCGAGCGTTTCGTCCTAGCCCGAACGTATGTTCGGTGCATGGAGCGACTCTCACCGCGCCGGCAGGGCGATCTCGGCGAGCTTTCCGCGATGGAGTGGCTCGTCAGCGTGGGCTACAAGCTCTGGCTCCCTGTCGGCCACAGCCCCGACAGCGACGTGATCGCCGAAGCAGATGACGGCCGGCTGCTGCGGGTGCAGGTGAAGACGACGACGCGATACCGGAATCGGCGATGGGAAGTCATGGTCTGCACCCGCGGCGGAAACCGCAGCTGGAACGGGCTCGTCAAGCGCTTCAGCGCGGCGCGGTGCGACCGGCTCTTCGTCCTCGTCGGTGACGGGCGGCGGTGGTTCATACCTGCGCAGGCGGTAGCCGCCACCGGCATACGCCTCGGGGGGCCGAAGTACTCCGAGTTCGAGGTCGATCGGGGGCGCCCGTTGCAGCTGCTGGATGAGGCGTGATCGCTATGCTCGACGGCGCCCCGGCGGGGTTCCCGAGCGGTCAAAGGGGAGGCGCTGTAAACGCCTTGGCTCTGCCTTCGCAGGTTCGAATCCTGCCCCCGCCATCTGATCGCCGACCTCGGAGACCGCGAAGCGGGCGACTAGCGACAGGGCGACGCGGCGCCCCGATCGACGAGTGAACCAAGGCACGCGAAGATCCGAGCGAGCTCCTCCGGCACTCCGCGCAAATTGTGTTTGAAGACGCGCGAACGGGGTAGCAGCCGCTTAAGAGCTGGGCCAGCCGCGCGCGCGTGGGCTGCCTCGGGCAGGGGGGCCGCAGGCTTTCGCGATGCAGGAGGCCATCCGAAACACCGACGAGCAGGAGGGAAAGACATGAGGGATCGCGGAATCACCGGCCGACAGCGCCGCCGTTTCGGCGCGGGCGCGGTCACGGCGACGGGCGCGCTGCTCGTGGCGACGGGCGCGCTCGCGCCGGCTGCGCTTGCGAAGGCGCAGCCGAACCCCGAATTCGAGCAGTTCGCCCAGTGCCCGGTGACCGTCAAGCATGTCTCGGACTGCCTGGCCGCTCACACGACGAGCGGCGAATTCAAGCTCGGGAGCAAGACCGTGAAGATCAACAAGACGATCACGCTCCAGGGCGGGCTCGAGGAAAAGTCGCACGTGCTCGTGCCGGCGGCCAACGGCGAAACGCTGTCGCACACGCCGCTCACGGTGCCCGGTGGGCTGACGGGCATCGAAGGCCTCGAAGGGATCGGCGGCGAAGTTACGGCGACAACCGAACTCGCGGGGCCGGTCGAAGTCTTCGCGGAAAACCTCGAGGGCGCCGGCACCGCCGTGGTGCTGCCGATCAAGGTGAAACTCTCAAACCCGCTGTTGGGCGAAGAATGCTATGTCGGTAGCGCAGCCGAACCGATCGTGCTGCACCTGACGACGGGCACGACCAACCCACCGGCACCGAACAAACCGATCAGCGGCAATCCGGGGACAGCTTCGTTCAACGAAGCTTTCACGATCATCACGATCGCCGGCAACTCGCTCGTTGACAACTCGTTCGCGGCGCCCGGGGCGAGCGGCTGCGGCGGCGCGCTCTCGCTTTTGCTCGACGAGGTGGTGAACGTGCAGGCCGGTCTCCCCGCGGCGGGTGGCACCAACACCGCGATCCTCAACGGCTCGCTCGCGGAGGCGACGCCGAAGTACGTGAAGAAATCGAAAGTGATCCCCAAGGGCTAGGAGCCCAGACGAGCGCAGAGCGCCGACGTGCGGGCGGGTAAAAATCGGCCGCCCGCACGCACGGCAGCTCGGGCTCACGCCGCGGCGCCCTCGACCCGCGGCGCGAGTGCGCTCGTCCTTCTGATGTGGATCGCTCGGCGCACGTAGGCGGGGAGCAGATGTCCCCTCGCGGGCGCGCCGGGCCGGTGGTATACAGGGTGCGATGTCGAGCCGGCTGAGGCGGCGTTCGGGCAGCAGGGCGGACCCGCCGCCCGCGTCGCGAGCAGCCGGCAGTGTCGACGCGCCGCTGAGCGCGCTCGGCAGGCTCGCGCGCTTGGTGCTCGCGCACCGGCGAGTCGTGATCGCGGTGTGGTTCGTGGTGTTCCTGGCGGGCGGCTTCGGTGCGAGCCACGTCTCCAAACGCCTGAAGTTCGACTTCTCGCTGCCCGGCCAGCCCGGGCTACGTGACCGGCCAGAAGATCACAGCGCCTCTACGGCAACGGCGGCGAGACGCCCGCCGGCGATCGTCGTCGTGACCGTGCCGGCCGGGCAGACGGTCGCCGGCGAGCGGGCGCAGATCGCGGCCGCGTTCGCACGCGCGCGCGCGCAGCGTGCCGCGCACACGCATCGTCGACCTCGCGATCGCGCACGACGCGTCGCGTTCGTCACGCACGACGGGCGCACCACCTACGCGCTCGTGTTCACGCCGCTGGAACACAGCTTCGGCGCGCCGAAGGCGCCGCAGCAGGTGCAGCGGGTGCGTGGCGGCGCTCGCTGCCGGCCGGGCACGCCGGTCGGGCTCACGGGCATCCAGCAGCTCGCGAGCGGCAGCTCGAGCAAGGGCCCGGGCGTGCTCGTCGAGACGCTGATCGGCGCGGCTCGGCGCGCTCGCGGTGCTGGCGTTCGTGTTCGCCTCGCTGCTCGCGTTCTGCCGCTGCTGATCGCGGCCGTCTCGATCCTCACGACGCTGCTCGTCGTGCTCGGCCTCACCTACGTGGCGGACGTGTCGTTCATCGTGCAGTTCCTCGTCTCGCTCGTCGGCCTCGGCGTGGCGATCGACTACTCGCTGCTGATCGTGACGCGCTGGCGCGAGGAGCGCGCGCACGGCCGCGAGAACCACGACGCGGTCGTCGTCGCGATGGCGACGGCGGGCCGCGCCGTCGTGCTGTCCGGGCTGACCGTGGCGATCGGCCTGGTGGCGCTGGTCGTGCTGCCGGTGCCGGGCCTGCGCAGCGTCGGCTACGGCGGCATGCTGATCCCGCTCGTCTCGACGGCCGTGGCGCTGACGCTCCTGCCGGCGCTGCTGGGCGGCATCGGCCCGCGCGTGGACTGGCCGCGCGTGCGCCACGAGACGCGACGCCAGCCGCGGCTGGACGCTGTGGGCGACGCGGTGGTGCGCCACCAGTGGCTCGCCGCGGCAGTCGCGGTGGCGATCCTGGCGGTGCTGATCGTGCCGGTGTTCAGCCTCACGACCGGGCGAGACGAGCGCGAGCGCGCTCGCGAGCACCGGCCCGGCCCACGACGCCTACGCCAGCGCTCACCGCCGGCGGCGTCGCAAGCGGCGTGCTGACGCCGATCGAGGTGCTCACGCGCTCCGCGCGCAGGCGGCGGCGGTGCGCGCGCGCCTCGCCGCGCGTGCCGGGGATCGCGGCCGCGCGTGCGCTCCGGACGCGCGTGCGACAGCAACCGCGCGGGCACGACGGTGCTGCTCGGCATCCCGCGCGTCCGAGACCGTCAACGCGCCGCTCGCTCGCGCCCGTGCGGGCGGCGCGCGCGCGCTCGCCCGCACGCCCGGGGTGATCGGCATCGCCGGCGCGGGGGCGCTCGACCTCGACTACCAGCACGCCGTGTTCGGCAACTTCCCGCTCATGTTCGCGATCATCGCGCTGCTGACGATCGTGCTGCTCACGCGCGCGTTCCGCTCGCTCGTGCTCGCGGTCAAGGCGGTGGCTGCTCAACCTCGTCTCGATGGCGGCCGCGTTCGGGGTGATGACCTGGTTCTGGCAGGAGGGCCACGGCTCGAGCGCGGTCTTCGGGATCCCGGCGACGGGCGCGATCACGTTCTGGATCCCGCTGATGATCTTCGCGTTCCTGTTCGGGCTGTCGATGGACTACGAGGTCTTCATCCTCGCCCGCGTGCGGGAGGAGTACGACCGCAGCGGCTCCACCGACGAGGCGGTGATCGCAGGGACTCGGGCGCACGGGCCGCCTGGTCACGAGCGCCGCGCTGATCCTGTTCCTCGCCTTCGCCTCGCTCGCCTCCGCGCCGGACACCGACGTGAAGGTGCTGGCGACCGGCCTCGGCATCGGGATCCTGCTCGACGCGACGGTCATCCGGGCGCTGCTGCTGCCGGCGCTCGTCTCGCTGCTCGGGCGCTGGAACTGGTGGATCCCGGGATGGCTTGCACGCCTGCTGCGGGTTGCGCCGCCGCGTGCGGCCGCGAGCGAGCAGCGCTCCGGCGCCGTCTCGCCCTAACGGGGAGGCCCACGGTCAGGCGCCCCCGCCGCTCAGCTCGCGCGCGATCTCTTGCGCGTCGCGCGTGCTGACGAGCACGCGCGTGAGCCTGCCTCCGTCGTTGATCGCGAAGGACAGTCCGGGAAGCCCGCGGCGCACCACGAACGCCTGGTCGAGGCGTAGCGTGCGGGCGACGTAGTAGAGCCAGGGCAGGCGCAGGCCGACCTTGATGCCGGAGGTCATGGCCTCGCGCACCGGGTCATCGATCACGGAGGCGTCTCGCACATGCGTGCGCGCGACGCGGATGTTTCCGAGCAGCCCCAGAACCTTCTCCCAGAGGGCGAGCCGGACTTCGATGTGGTCCTCGCTCAACAGCACCCGCACCGCGCGAACGTTATTCCGCCGCGCGCAATCGGCGCTACGCGGCAACGCAAGCGCACCCGCCCGCCGAACAAGCGAGCGCGAGGCTTGTCAGGTCGGGCCAGCAGGAGTAGAACTGACACAGGCGTGGCGCCCGGTGGAAAGACCCGGAGCGGGCGCCGCACAATCTCTCACGAAGGGAGCCAGTTCGATGGATTCCTCACAGCCCGCGAGGGTGCTCGTGGTGGCGCACAAGACGGCGGCGACGCGGCCGCTGATCGAGGCGATCAGCGAGCGTGCGCGGCGCGGCGCGGCCACGTTCACACTGCTCGTGCCAAATCCCGCGCACGGCCTGCACCGAGTGGTGGACGCTCAGGACCAGGGCCAGGGCGAGGCGGAGGGCGTGCTCGCGGAGGCGCTACCCCTGCTGAGCAAGGCCGCGGGAAGCGAGGTAGCGGGCATCGTCGGCGACGCCGACCCGCTGGCGGCCGTTCATGACGCCGTCAACCTGCGCGGCTTCGACGAGATCATCATCTCGACGCTCTCGCCGAGGCTCTCGCGCTGGCTGAAGCTCGACCTGCCCGAGCAAGGTCTCCGGCCTCGGCCTGCCCGTCGAGACCGTGACGCCCAGCGATGAAGAGGCACACCGGCACGACATGGTCGGGCGCGCCTGAGGGCCAGCCCGCGAGACGCCCCACCGCACGCCCGCGAGCGCATCAGCCCCCCTGCGGGCCGCGATACAGTGCGTCTCGCGTCACGCCCAGCTAGCTCAGTTGGTAGAGCACTTCCATGGTAAGGAAGGGGTCAACGGTTCGAGTCCGTTGCTGGGCTTGGTGAGAACTAGCTGCAGATCGCGGCCTTTTGCTTCGCAAGCCGGCGACCTGTTCAGTGGTTAAAGGGCCTAAAGGGTGACGCTGCTGCCTATTGCTGCCTCTTCAGGCGGGGCGGATCGACCCGCGAGGGAGCACGAAACGCATGACGGGTCGGCGTCGGGGATGAGCTGGGCGACCGAGGCGGGGTAGCTCGTGACGCCGGGTAGTCCGGCGACGACAACGGCCGCGCTTTCCTGCGCGGCCGTTGAAGCGGAACGCCTTTATGTCGCCGTGAGCCTGTCGGTCACAGCCAGTTCCTGTTCGCGAGCGCGTCCGCGACGGGGAGCGCAAACAGCGCGATCGTGGTGCTGATTCCGATGAGCTTGAGTTTTAGGCTGGTGTTCATGGTGTCCTTCCTCGGTTCGCTGATGTACTTGCGGCGCCTAGCTCCAATTCCTGTTGAACGGTTCGGCCTTCGGTTTGAAGGCGCTCACGGAGGCGATGGCCCGGCGGCCGTTCGGGCTGGCGCTCCAGCTCCGGCCGTCTGGGCTTGCCGGGCGGATCGAGCTCGCTGAGGCGATGACCCAGCGGCCCTTGCGAGCCTTCGTCGCCGCGGTCGACGCGATGACCCGGCGGCCCTTGCGAGCCTTCCTCGCCGCGGTCGACGCGATGACCCGGCGGCCCTTGCGAGCCTTCCTCGCCGCGGTCGACGCGATGACCCGGCGGCCCTTGCGAGCCTTCCTCGCCGCCGGGTCGACGCGATGACCCGGCGGCCCATGCCCGGCTGAGCCTTCCTGATGGCGCTTGCGATGGCGCGGCGGCCCTGTGGCTCGGCCTTCCTGATGGCGGCCGCTTGGCTGACGGGGAGCGCAAACAGCGCGAGGGTTGTGGTGACTGCGGTGATCGTCTTTCGGCTGGTGTGGATCGCGGACAGCATGTTGGTGTCTTCTTGTCGTGGACTGGATAGGACGCGAGGAGACCGCCCGTCAGGGGACGTCCAACCAGGGGCAGAAATGCCCCTTTTCCGCAGGAGGGGTATTCCGTGCTGCAGTGTGGGGTTACCGGCCGACGGAGCCGGCGAAACCAGCGGCTACGGGCCACGACTACCGGGGTGCGCTGCTTACCAACCGGCGCGTTTACAACCCGCCGGGTGGGGGTAGCTTGGCTGGCGCTCGCCCGAGGGCAGACGGGCAGAGAACGCTAAGGGGATGGCATCGTGAGCACCGTGGGACGCACCGTCGGCAACGCCACTGCTGTGAGCGTGCTCACGCTTCTGCTGACCGCTGGGCCGGCCAGTGCGAGCGGCAGTTCGCTGTCGAACGCAGCGTTTTCACTGACCTCGAGCTCCCTCTTTGGGGCACGTCGTCCCCGAGGTTCTGGGGGAACGCTCGATCGCGGACGGGCGGCCACAGGGCGGCAGGTTTCCCTGCCAGAAGCGCAGCGCGGAATACGTGTGCTACGGGCCTCGCCAGGTCCGTGCCGCCTACCGGTTCGCGCCGCTGATCCGCAAAGGCGACGACGGCACAGGTGAGACGATCGTGATCATCGACCCCTTCCAGGACCCAACGATCGAACACGACCTCGCACTGTTCGACTCCACTTTCAAGCTGTCCGCTCCCCCAAGCTTCGAAGTCGTCGCCCCGTTTGGCCTCACGCCGTTCGAAGCATCCAACGAAGAAGAGCTCGGCACGGCGGAAGAGATCGCGATCGATGTCGAGTGGTCGCATGCGATCGCCCCAGGCGCGAAGATCGTGTTGGCGCTCGCGCCCTCCAACGCGGATGAAAACATGGTCGCGGTCGAGCGTTATGTGGTCGATCACGACCTCGGCGACGTCGTGTCGATGAGCTACATCGAAACCGAGGGGTGCGAGTCGCCCTCCTTGCAGGAAGAAGAACATGCCGTGTACAGGGAAGGCGTCGAACACGGGATGACCTTCGTCGCCGGCGCCGGGGACTGGGGCGCCGCCTCGTTCAACTGCGAATTCACGGCAGCGAACTCACACCCGGCGGTCGGGGTTCCCGCAAGCGACCCCGATGTCACGAGCGTCGGCGGCACGATGCTGAAGGCCGATCTGTACACAGGCACCTACCGAAGCGAGTCGGTCTGGAACGAAGTCCAAAGCGGTTGGCCCGAACTCGCCGCAGGAGGCGGCGGCTTCAGCTCGATCTACCCCGCACCGCCCTACCAGAAAGGGATTCCCGCGATCAGCACCCAGCGCGGCGTGCCCGACGTCGCTTACGGCGCGGCTGCACACGGCGGCTTCCTCGTCGCAACCACCACCGGGTTCTATCCCGAAGACCCCATCGATTTCCACTACGGGACCAGCTGCGGAGCGCCGCAGTGGGCCGGTCTGGTAGCGATCGCCGACCAGCTCGCCGGCCGCCAGCTCGGGAACATCAACCCCGCGTTGTATGAAATCGCTGAGGGCGCGGACTACCACAAGACCTTTCACGACATCACCGAAGGCAACAACAGCTACGCGCCCGTGACCGGCTACACGGCTGCGCCCGGCTGGGACCCGGCGAGCGGATGGGGCTCGCCGATCGCAGCCAGGCTTGTCCCGCTGCTCGCCGCGAGCACCGCCGCGTCTGGCGACCAGGCAACCAGGCTGTCCAGCGCCCCCGCACCGGCGAAGCGCGGTGCTTCGGCCCATCGCTTCAGGGCCCTGGCACGGTGACCAGTCAGGGAGCGACGCTGCCGCACATCCGCCGTTTTCGGCCGCGGCCCGGGCCGGCTCGCCAGCCACTCCTCGCTAGGCCGTAGCGGAGGAAGGTGACCTACGCAAGAAAAGGCGCGGCCGGCGGAGCCTGATCTGACGCGGCGGCCGCGCTTCGGACGCTAGCCGCTGGCGTTCGGCCTCCCGGATGAGGTCTTGAAGATGGTCCCTGACTGCCATGTACATGATCATTTCTGGTCTCCTTTGAAGACGTGGGTAGATAGGACTCGGCGAGTGTCGCCGGGCGCAGCCCGCTCAACCAGAGGTAGAAATGCCCCACATCTGCGATAGGGGTAGCCGACACGGGCGGCTGGGTACCAGCAGGTATCGGCGGGAATCGCGCTCGGGGACACGCGCCACCCGGCCTGTGCGCGAGCCAAGGGACGACTAGCTTGTGGCCGGGTCGGCGACGGCGACGGCGAGTTCTTGAGCGACCCGCGTTAGTTCGGGCCTGCGCCGCGCCCCCGTCTTGTCGCGGATGCGGTCAAGGTGCGAATGAACCGTCTTTACCGAGATGTAGAGGCGCTCTGCGATCTGCGCGTCGGTCAGCCCGTCGGCTACGAGACCGAGCAGCTCCCGCTCGCGCTTGCTCAGCTTGTACGACTCTCCCCGCTCATCCGAGCCGCTAGCGGCAGCCGCCCTCAGCAGTCCGTGCAGCAGTTCGAGCACGGCGCCGAGCGGCATCTCGCGGCCTCGCCGTTCCAGATCCTGCATCTCGTCCTTGCCGAGCGCGGACTCGACCTTCGCGAGCGTTGGTGCGCGGAACGCGACGTCGTGAGGCTGGCTGTCGCGACTCCCCGACTGCCCGTAGACCGCCTGCTCGGCACCCCAGATCGTCGCGGACGAGCGAGGATCACGATCCCCGAGAAAAACAACCGCCGTCTCGAGGATGAACTCGAAGAGCTTGTGATTACCAGTGACGGCTGCCAGACGTGCCGCCTCGTCGATGTGTCCCCCCGCCTCGCGCCTCCGGCCGCTTGCCATCTCGAGTCGCGCCAGAACGTCCAGATGCATGGCGAGAAGTACCGAGTCTCCTTCACGTGCAGCGATCTCGATCTGTTCTCGTGCGGCGCGCTCCAAACGGGCCGGCTCGCCGAGGGCTTCGAGCGCATCCACGAGAAGCCCTGCGCGTCCCCTCGTCGCCTCCCTACCCAACAGGCTCGCGTCTATGACGTGCGCGCGTTCGGCCCAACGCAGGGCGTCCGTGTAGCTCCCCGCGTGCATTGCGGCCCAGCCGAACTGCGTGCTGGCGAGTACCTCGCCCGACACGTACCCGATCGACCGTGCCATCTCCAGGGCGCGAGTGATTTTGTCGATCGCCATGTCGGTCTCCCCTTCTAGCTGCCAGAGGATCACACGACCCTCGTGGCTGAGCGCGTCCACGACTAGTGCGGAGGGGCCGGCGCCGGCAAGCTCCCTCGCACGCTGGAAATGGGCCGTTTGGCCGTCGCGGCCGCTATGCCAGCCCGCCCTGCCGAGCCAAATCTCGACCGCAGCCCTGGCCTCGCGCGGTGTGTCGGGCGAGGCGGTGAGCACTCGCTCGAGCATCGGCACTCCTTCCGTGTTGCGACCGCGAAGCGACCACCAGGGCGCCAGGCACAACGCGAGCGCCACAGCGCCAGGAGGATCGCAGTCCAGCATCGACTCGAGCGCGGCGCGCAGGTTGTCACGCTCTGCGTCCATCCACTGGACCGTCGCCGTTTCGTCCTTGCCTGTAGCTACTCCTGGGAGCAGATGCGCGATGTCGCGAAACGCACCTGCGCGAGCGAGAGCCGATGTCAGAGCCCAGCCCGCAAGACGCGACAGGCATGCCGCTTGCTCGCCGTCTCGCTCAAGCTCGTCGTTCGCGTGCGCGCGCAGGGTCGCGAGCATCCGGTAGCGCGAGCTGCCGTCCTCGCCGGGTGTGGGCGCGACGAGAAGCGAACGGCGCACCAGCCGCGGCACGATCCTTGTGGCCTCTGCGCTTGAGACCGCGGCGGCGGCCTCGAGCGTGAACGGCCCGGCGAAAACCGACAGCGCGCGGAATACCGCTTGTTCGGGCGCGCTCAGCATCCTGTAGCTCCAGTCGATCGCCGCTTGCAGCGAACTCTGCCTCCCTTCGACCCGCTCGGATTCGCTGACCAGCACCTCGAGCGGGCGAGCTAGTCCATCGAGCAGCCCGTCCAAACCAAGGACGTCAACCTGTGCGGCTGCCAGCTCGATCGCGAGCGGCATCCCGTCAAGCCGACGTACGATCTCACCGATAGGTCCGGCTGAATCGGTGTCGACTGCGAACTGGGGATCGGCCTGCCTAGCGCGCTGCTCGAACAGCGCCACAGCGCCGTAGGTGTCAGCCGTGAGCTCGGTGTCCCCAGCAGGGGGCACGTTGAGCGGCGGCAGCGGGTACCTCGCCTCGCCGACCACCCCGAGCGGCTCGCGACTTGTTGCCAGCAGGCGCACATCGTCGCTACCAGCTAGGACCGTCTCAACGAGGTCGCCGGCTGCTTCGAGCAGATGCTCGCAATTGTCGAGCACTAGCAGTATGTGCCGCCCCGCGAGGGCAGTCCTGAGCCCCTCCACGGTCCAACGTCCCCCCTGCTCTTGAATGTGTAGCACGGCCGCGACGGCACCCAGGACCAGCTCGGGATCGTCGAGCGGGGCGAGCTCGATCAGGAACGAGCCGCCGTCGAATCGGTCGGCAAGCCGGCGAGCGACCTCCACCGCCAGACGTGTCTTTCCAGCCCCACCAGGGCCAGTGAGCGTCAACAGCCTGTGCTGCGCGAGAAGCGCCTCGACGTTCGCAAGCTCACGCGCGCGACCGACGAAGCTCGTGAGGGGGCGAGGCGGACGAGATGGACCATCTGCGGGCCCGCCCCGAGCATCGTCCTGTGCGGACTCAGCACGCTCGCCGTTGCCCACCATCCCACTAAATCCTGACAGAGTCCCCCGCGGGAATCGCGCCCCGGCGAACAACTGTAAGCCCGTCGCGCCGCGTGTCGAGAAGGAGGTCGCGTTGGCGAGGGCCTGATCCAAGTCGAAGCGAAGCGCCGCCCGTGGCCCGCTCCCGATGCGTTTCCCGCCAAGCTCACGAGAGTGCGTGTACACGCAGTAGCGGCTCACGCCGAGGTGCTGCGCCAGCGTTCGCGCGTCGACGATGCGCGAAGTGCCAACGGTGGTCCACTGATGACCGCCATCGGCGTCAACGAGGCCGGCGACCTGGGGAGCTAACAACGCAGCGACCTGCTCGGCGATCCTCTCAACGTCCGCATCGGCGAGCCTGACGGCGCCCGTCTGCGCGGGGCTAGTCATCCAGCCGCGTCCAAACGGCGGTCTCGGCCGGGTACGTGATGCACCTCGAAGTACTGCTTGTGAGCGAGCCTGCTCGCGATCGCCTCGCCGTACGGCGCGGGCCAGCGCGTCGCCACTTCGCTCGGCCTCAGGTTCGTCGTGATGATGATCGGGCACTCATGGCTCATCGCGTGCTCGATTGCGTTGAAGAGCTCTTGGACTGCAGACACGTTAGGCCGCGCCTTGTCGAAGTCGTCGAGTACAAGCGGTGCCTTCCTCGTCAGCTCCTCGAGAACGCGCGTACGCTGCTGGTCGCTGAAGTCGCGGCCGAGGTAGCTCAGCGCCTCCGCTGTGCTGATCCAACGCGGCTTGGTGATCGTGGGTGTGTTCCGAGATACGCACGCAGCCCGGCGCCTGCGATCACGCTCTTGCCGACACCGACGCCTCCGAGCAGGACGAGTCCACGAAGTTCTGCCCGGCTCCAGCGCGACGCGGCGTCGAGCACCCGCTCCCTGCCCTCGCCATCGCTGTCGAGATCCTCGAGGCACCAGCGGCGGTACATCGGATGAACCACCTCCATCTTCTCCTTGCGCTGGTCGTGGGCTTGCCAGCGTGCGGCGGAAAAAGCGCGCCCCACACGCACACAGCGCATAAGCCCACGACCCATCCCTCATATTGAGCTGTGGAGATCTTCGAGCTGATCGTCGGCACGATCCTCGAAGTCTTGGTGCCCGAGTGGTGGAACCCGTGGAGCCGTAAGCGGAGTCGGAGACGGCGTTGGTGGCGCAGATAGCGCGGGGAGCCGGTTTGGCTGCGCTGGCTGCGCTCGCAGTCTGCGGCGGAGGCGCCAGCCACAAAGGCACTACGGGAACCCTCAACGCTGAGCGACTCTCTGGCGCCTGATTCAGCGGACAGCCTGACGGTGTCAGTCCGCGCGCACAACGCCGCCGGCTGGGGTCCATGGTCGGCGCCGGCCTACTTCAGCGACGGCGGTGACTGATGCACGCCTGACCACGCGCGTCGCCGGGGCCGCGGGCGGCGCCCTCGTTCACTTCTCCGCGTAGTCACCTACCCGGCCAGACCCGCGGCCTCGAGGGCTTCTGGTAGGGAGGGATAGCTCCGGACTCCGGTGGCCTTACCGTCGCGGATCGACCATACCTGTGCGATGTGCTGTTCGACAGGAATCTCCGTCTGTCTCCCCTTTGCGGTCAGGCGCACGACGACCACGACTGACGCGCCGGCGTCCCAGAACTGCTCTGGGTGAAAGCGAACCTCGTGCATCGCGTCCTGGAACGTTCGGAAGTAACGCCGCAGCCCATCGTGCCCGCGGTACGTGTCAGGCTCGGCTGAGAGCTCCGGGGGCACCACCGCCTCGAAGTCAGGATGGGCGATCGCGACGACTTGCTCGATGTCTTCGCTGTTGAAGGCTTCAAATCCCCGGCGCACGGTCTCTACGTTGTCCTGCGACATCGGCTACCCAGCCAGCCCGACCGATTCGAGAGCTTCGGCGCGGTTTGCGTAGAACTCGACGCGCGCGATCTTCGCGTCTTGGACGGTCCATACGGCAGCCGCGATCTGCCTGACTTCAGGTGAGCCCGGCACTCGACATGCGTAATCGCGAACAAGGACCACGACGCGGTCTCCGACGTCAACCAGATCCTCGATCTCGCTGCGATAGCTGACCCACGGCGCCAGCCAGTCACGCCAGCCTTCCCTCCAGCCGTCAAGGCCCGCGTAGCTCGCCGATTCGGCACCAGGCATGTGCGACACACACTCGCAGTCGGCGTGAAAGAAAGTTGCGAAGATCTCGGCGAACCCCGAACCGCTCTCGTCGCGCAGCAATGCGGCGAGATCCGCATCTGGTCGCGGCTGCAAACGCCGGACCAGTTCGACGTTCTCATGGGACATCGACTACCGCGCCCCCGCTGCCCCTACCGCCTCCGCAGACAGCGGAGCGTGACGATCTTGTCGCGCGCGTCGAGGAGCCTCTCGGGATCGAGCGCGTCCCACGGGGCCGGGTCGTTCGTAAGAGAGGCCTCGTACCTTCGGCCTAACACCGGCACATTCTGCCGCGACATCGCTCGCCGACCAGCCCCCCCGACCTGAGCACGTCGGTGCCGTGGCGCGCGGCGCGGCGGCTCACGCGCGCGCGGGCGACGCTGCCAGCTCGCGCGCGCTCATCGCGAGGTGAGCGACGCCAACATCGTCGAACAACGCTGCGGCCCTGGCAAGCGCATCCGCGCCCGCGCTGCCAGGCTGCTGGAGCAGTCGTCGGCCGAGCAGCATCTCGCAGCGCGCCACCTCGAGTGGCCTCCCGAGCCGCTGCCATATCGCTCTGGCACCTTCCAGGCGCTCGCTGGCCTCTGGCAGCTCCGCCACCAGACCCATCGCCTCGAGCGCCGAGGCCTCGGCCGCCGGGTCGTGGACGCGCGCGGAGGCACGCTGTGCGAGCTCAGCCGCGTCGGCGGTGACCTCCGGCCGGCCCGCCAGGTAGCCGACAAGCGCAAGCGCCCCGTATGCCTGCACAGACTGCGGCGCGAGTCCGGCACGCTCGCACACCGATAGAGCTGCGCGCAGGGCAGACTCCGCTCGCTCGAGCTCACCGGCGTCGCGCAGGGTCGAGGCCAGAGCGAGCAGCGCGCTGTATGCCACCTCAGACCAGCCAATGCGCTCCGCGACGTCGCGCGCGGAGGACAAGAGGCGAACCGAAGCGTCCCATTCGCCCTCGCACCAGCGCAACCGCCCCCGCAGCACTTCTGGGAGGCACAGCTTGCCGACGAGGCCCTCTGCTTCGGCGAGCCCTGCGCTCGCGTCTGACTCCGCACGTACCCGCTCCCAGTCGCAGCGGTAGAACGCGAGTTGGGCGAGCGCCGAGTACAGCTCTATCTGCTCCGGCACGTCGCCGATGCGCTGGGCGAGCGCGAGCGCCTCGAGGTACCTCTCCCGCGCGGCGTCGTAGTCACCCTCGGTGTGCTCCAGGTTGTGACCGAGCGCATGGAGCGCGAGCACGGTCTCCGCCTCGTCGGACTCGCGCGCGAGTTCCACCGAGCGCTCCAGGTTCTCGCGGGCCTTCTCGGCATCGCCGATGCGACCGAAGACTCTCCCGAAGATGCCGTGGGCGCGGCTGGCCGCACGCGCCTCGCCCAAGTTCTCGGCGAGACGCAGGGCCTTCTCCGACGCATAGATCGCGAGCATGTTGTCGCCCACCTGCATGTACAGCCAGGCCGCCTCCTCATACAGGCGGACGAGCGTCAACGAGGGAGCGTCGTCCTTGATCAGGTTGATCCCCAGCTGATGGTGCTCGATCGCCTTCTTGCGCTCGCCCTTGTGCGCGAGCGCCGCTCCGACCTTTCGGTGCAGCTCCGCGACGTGCACGGCTTCCCCCCGGGCACTGCGGTACTCGAGCGAGCCGCTCCACAACTCGATCGCCGCGTCCACCCGTCCCAGTCGGAGCGAGACGTCGCCGCCCTTCTCAGCGATGCGCTGGGCGCGCTCGTCGTCGGACCCGATCAGCGTGGCCGCCGCCTCGTAGTGGGCCAGCGCTTCGCGGTTTGAGTAGAGCGCGGCCGCAGCGTCACCGGCCGCCTCGCCGTAGCTGAGGGCCAGCCCCTGTAGCTTGGACAACTCTGCGGCCGGCAGGTGCGCCGCCGCCGCGAAGGCCGCGGCGCGCGCATAGTGCTCGGCGACCAGCCCCTCGTTCTGCCCGCCCGCGCGCTCAACGATGAAGGCCGCAACCTCCGCGTGCTTGCGCGCGCGCGCAGCCTTGGAGAGCATCTCGTACGCGACATCGCGGATCAGCACGTGCTTGAAGAACATCTCGCGCTCCGCGCCCGGGGTGTTCGCCTCGCCCGGGAGGAGAATGTCCTTCTCGCGCAACGAGGCCAGCGCCCGCTGCAGGTCGCCGCCGCTCGCGCGTGCCACGGGCTCGAGCGCGCTTTCCCAGAAGGTCCTGCCAAGCACCGAGGCGTGCGTCACGAGCTGGCGCTCGAAGGGCTCCAAGGAGTCAAGGCGCGCCGCCAGCAGCCCCTGGATCGTGTCCGGGAGCTCAAGCGGGCCGCTGCCGTCCTGCTCGGCCACGCGCTGCACCATGGCCTCGACAAACAGGGGGTTGCCACCGGAGCGCTCGGCAAGCGCGCTGGCCTGCTTACCGATGGCGCCGGACCCGCCCAGCAGCAGCTCGACCAATCGTTGGGACTGCTGCGGATCGAGCGGTTCGAGAAACGCGACGGTCGCGGCGCGCCGCGACGTGCTCCACGCGGCGCGGCGCTCGAGGAGCTGATCACGCGCGAGGCAGACCTGGAGCACCGGGGCTCTCAGCCAGCGCGACAGATAGTCGATCAGATCGAGTGTGCCCTCGTCCGCCCAGTGGATGTCCTCCCACGCGAGCACGAGCGGGCGCTCGTGCGATAGCGCCTCGAGCACGCTCCGCACCACGCCGAAGAAGCGCTCGCGCGCGCTCTGCGGATCCTCGTGATCGCCCGCGTCACCGCCCTCCGTTGACGGTACGCCGAGCAGGCGTGCCAGCGGTGCGATGCGCCGCTCGGCCTGCTCGGTCTCGCCCTCTTGGCCGAGCAGGGGCAGCACGCGATCGCGGAGCTTCGCGCCCGCGGCCTCGGCGTCCTCGTTTTCACTGATGCCGAACTCCGCCCGCAGCATCTCAGCTAGCGGCCAATACGCTATTCCCTGTCCGAACGCGAGGCAGCGTCCGCGACGGATCCTTGGAGCGAGGGGGCGTACTCCGAGCCTCCGCTCGAGCTCCTGGAGCAGGCGACTCTTGCCGATGCCGGCCTGACCGACGACGGTGATGAGATGTGATGCACCCTCGCGCACGACGCGGTCGAAGAGGCCCTCCAGCCGGGCGAGCTCCTCTTCCCGGCCGACGAGAGGGGCTAGGTGTGCATGATCCTCCGCGAGACTGGCTGTCGCATTCGCTTTGATGGCCTCCCAGGCCACCACAGCCTCGGCCTTGCCCTTCAGCGCGAGCGGGTCGAGCTCGCGGTAGGCGATCGCTGAGCTGCACAACCGATGCGTGCGGTCGCCGACAAGGATGCCGCCGACGGGGGCCGCGGCCTGTAGCCGCGCCGCCACGTTGACCGCGTCGCCCATCACTGTGTACCCCTCGCCGATCCGCCCGGCGAGAACCTCGCCCGTGTTCACCCCGATCCGCAGCGCGAGCTCGACACCGAAGTCGCTCGCGAGTTCGGCGTTCAGCTCGACCATCGCGCCCTGCATCCCGAGGGCGGCGCGAACGGCTCGCTCGGGATCATCCTCATGCGCAACCGGTGCCCCGAAGACGGCCATCACGTTGTCGCCGATGTACTTGTCGACGCGACCCCCGAACAGCTCAACCTCCGTCGCGAGACGCAGCAGGCAGCGCTCGACGAGCGCCGTCACCGTCTCGTGATCAAGTCGCTCGGCGACCGACGTGTAACCCGAGAGATCGGCGAATAGCACGGTCACCGTTCGCCGCTCTGCGCCCTCCGGCGCCGAATCGGTGGCGGCCTGGCCCAGAGGAGTCGCCGCCACCGCCGCGCCGCAGGCCATGCAGAAGCGAGCACCGGGCGGCGCCTCGGTCCCGCACGATGGGCACGTGTTGGCAAGCTGCGCCCCGCACGCCGTGCAGTAGCGGGCGCCTGCGGGGCTCTCCGCGAGGCACTGCACACAGGTCAGCGGTGCCCCCATGGGTCACATGATTACGCGATCACCGCCGCGATGTCCCACCCCGCGCAGCCGCGCGCCGCGATGATCCCGCGAGTCGTGACGCGGCTATTCGTAGGTGTAGCTGTCGGCGGGTTTGTTCTTCTTGCTCTCGCTCTTGCCGATGACTGACAGCACGGCTGGTCCTCGTCCCGTTGCTGACCACCGTCGTGCATTTCTTTCTTTTGGCGTTCGTGCAGTTTTTCGGCGCCTTCGCCGCGATCAGTTCGTCTGAGACGACTTTGAATTCTGCTGCGGTAGTCACGTGGGCGGGGCGGCGCATCGGCGTAGAGTGCGCGCGTGGACCCGCGGCGTGCCTCCGACTCCAACTCCGTCCTGACCCGCTGGATGGGTATCGAAGACGCCAACACGGCCGGCTACGTGCACGGCGGCGTGATCATGCGCCTGTGCGACGAGGTCGCGGGCATCGCTGCGATACGCCACTGCGGCGTGCGCGTCGTGACGGCGGGGATGGATCGCATGACGTTCATGCATCCCGTGCATGTCGGACAGCTCGTCACATTCCGTGCGACCGTCAACGCGGCGTGGCGGACGTCCGTGGAGGTCGGGGTGCGCGTGGACTCCGAGGACGTACGCTCGCGTGCGGTGGCACACACCTCGACGGCGTACCTGACGATGGTCGCGCTCGACGACGAGGGACATCCCACGCCGGTTCCGCGGCTGCTGCCCGAGTCACCGGACGAGCGCCGCCGCGAGAAGGAGGCCCAGCTACGCCGCGACAACCGCCTGGCCGAGAGAGAGGCGATCCGGCACGCCCGCGGCGAGCGTTAACTGACGCTTGCGCGGATCGGCGCCAGACGCAGCCTCCATGGAGATCCTCATCCTCGGCGGTACCGGCTGGGTCGGGCGAGAGGTGGCCCGCGACGCTCTGCGGCAAGGACACAGCGTCACCTGCCTGGCCCGCGGGCAGAGCGGACCGGCCGCCGAGGGCTCGGTGCTCATCGCTGCTGATCGCCGCCGCACCGACGCATATGAATGGGCACGAAAGCGTCGATGGGACGCGGTCGTCGAGGTGTCATGGCAGCCGCGCTTCGTTCGTGGCGCCCTCGCGGCGTTGGGTGAGCGTGCCCGACACTGGATCTACATCTCCTCGGGCAGCGTCTACGCCTCCCATTCCAGGGTCGGAGCCGATGAGACAACGCCGCTGCTGCCCGCGACGGACCTCGAAGATGCGGCAGCCGAGGTCTACGGCGAGGCGAAGGTCGCCTGCGAGCAGGCCTCGGAAGCGGTCGTCGGCGACCGTCTGCTGGTTGCGCGCGCGGGATTGATCGGCGGACCCGGAGACCACACGGGCCGCTCCGGGTACTGGGTCGCGCGAGCAGCGCGCGACCCCCACGGACCGATGCTCGTCCCAGACACGCCCGACGTGGCCACGCAGGTGATCGACGTACGCGACCTCGCCGCCTGGCTGGTTGACAGCGCGCGTCGCGAGCGCACGGGGACCTTTGACGCGGTCGGCCCGATCGTTCCGTTCGCGGCGTGGATCGAGCAATCCCGCTCCACAGGCGGGCACAGCGGGCCAGTCCTGGCGGCGGACGCGCCGTGGCTGTTGGATCACGGGGTGGCGGAATACATGGGGCCGGAGTCGCTCGCGATGTGGCTCATCGAGCCGGGCTGGCAGGGCTTTTCGGCGCGCTCCGGTGAAGCCGCCAGGGCTGCCGGGCTGCAGCACCGGCCACGAACCGAACTGCTGCGCGACGTGTTGAGCTGGGAGCGTGAGCAGGGCCTCGAGCGACCCCGGAATGCCGGCCTCAGCCCCGCCCGCGAGGCGGAATTGACGGCCGCGCTCCTTGAAAGGGCCGGCCCAGCGTAAGCGTGAGTAGGAGCTGCGCGAGCGCACTACGCGCTCCTTGAGGCCGCGGGTCGCGACAACGATGTTCGCTCGCGACCGTGCCCGGGTCAGTCACGACCCGGGCGCGTCAGCCTCGTTCAGTTGTAGACGACGACCTCGTTTGAGGTGTGCGTCACCGATTTGCCACCGGGCGGTGTGCCCGTCACGGTGCCGTAGTTGTACCAGGATCCCTTCGCGACGATCTTGTGTTCGCAGGTGTAGGTCGTCGTTTCGCCGGGCAGCACTTCGGCGACGCCAGGCCCCCCTTTGATGTTTTCGCATTTCGTGTCCGTGAAGTTGGAGAACGTGAGCGGGACGACGCCGATGTTCTTGACGATCAGCTCGTAGAGCACCGTTTCGCCGAGCTTCGCGTACAGCGGGTTCGGGGTGAAGCCCTTGCCGCTACCTTCGATTTCCTGAAGCTTTTTGATCGTGAAGACGGCTTTTTCTTCGCCTTTTTCGACTTTCGTCGTTTCTACTTTCACGACAACTTCGTTCGAGGTCTTCTTGCCGACGCCGTCGTTGCCTTCCACCGTCGCGACATTGGTGTACTTGCCTTTTTCGGTGAGCTTGTGTTCGCACTTCCAGGTCGTCGATTCGCCGGGTTTCAGTTCAGCCGCGCCGCCCGTGATTTTCGTGCATTTCGGGTCGCTGAAGCTGCTGAGTTTGAGCGTGACGTTGCCTTCGTTTGTCACGATGATCTCGTAGAAGACGGTTTCGCCGATCTTCCCGGTCAGTTCGCTCTTGGTGAACACCCCCGTGATCTTCTGCAGCTTTTCGATCTTCAGCGCTGGCGAGTTCACTTTCACGATGACTTCGTTGGATTCCATCGTGCCCGCTTCTTCGTTGGCTTCGATCGTGGCCACGTTGGTGTACTTACGGTGTTCGGTGATCTTCTCTTCGCACGTCCAGATGCCGGTTTCGCCCGGCTTCAGTTCAGTCGCGCCGGCTTTGATGTTGGTGCAGCCGGGATCTTTGAAGTTGCTGAACTTCAAAGGCACTTCTCCGGTGTTCTTGACGAGGATCTCGTAGTGGATCGTTTCGCCGACGCTGCCGGTGAGTTCTTCGGTCGTGAACGGACCCGTGAGCTTCTGCAGCTTTTCGATCGTGTACGTGGCTTCGTTGATCGTCGGCCGCGGAGCTTCGACTTCGAATTCGGTCGTCACGGTCGTGTAGGGAGCTTCTTCGAGGCTCGCTTCGATGAACGCAGGGCCCGGGTGGCATGATTCCCCGGCCAGGAGCACGACGAAGGCGTTGCCGTCGTTGTCCAGTTGCAGCCCTTTGATTTCGTTGGTTTCGCTCGCGATTTCCACGCCGTCGGCACCGACCCAGACGAGTTTCGGCGCGTACTTGCAGTGGCCGTAGAGCGACGTTTTGATGTTGACCGTTTCCTCGGCGAATTCGGGCGGGAACTCGACGTGCACGATCGTCGCGACGTCGCTGTTGGTGTCGCTCTCGACGGCGCGCGGGGGTTCGGCGAAGACGCCGGTCGGCGTCTTCGCTGGCGGCTTGGCGATGAATTCGGTCGTGGCCGTCGGATTCGGTGCGGCTTCGAGGTCGGCGACGATCAGCGACTTGCCGGGGGCGCATTCTGGCCCACCCCAGAGAACCGCCACCGCGTTACCGTCATTGTCGAGCTTGACTTTGAAGCTCGAGCCTTTGACCGGTTCGAAAGGCAGCACGTTGGACCACAGCAGTTCGCCTTTGCACTGGTCGTAGAGCTCGTTGTCGCTGATCGTCACTTCCTTGCCCGCGTACACGGGTTCGCACTCGACTTCGATGATGTCTGCGAGGCTCGAGGCCGTCGCTTTCTCGCCTGCCTCCACGAAGGAGGGCAGGGAGTGCACGATGCAAATACGTTTGCCTGCTGCGGGGACCGAAGCGGAGGCCGCCGGGGCGCAGACGCCCGTGGCGATCAGCCATCCGGAGACGAGGCCCAGCGTCGCCAGCATCGACCGGCGGCCTAGGCTCTGACTTCCCTGTCTGAATACAAGACGCACGGTCTGTCCCCCTTGCTTGAGGAGTTGCATCGGAGGTGCCCGAGGGGGGCAGCTCAAGAACTGGCAGCGCAAGCTAACAGGCGCCCCCGACGGTATAAGCGCCCATCGTGGAATTTCCGTGCTTTTCAGTGCGCGAGGGCGCCGAGTCGCCCGCGCGACCATCAAGGCGCGCGGGCGATCAGACCCGGGGAGCGGCTAGAGCGCCGCCTCGATCAGCGTGGCGAACTCGGCCTGACCCGAGATGTTCGGGTGGTAGCTTTCCGACAGGGGATTGGACTGGCCATTGAGCCATTCCGAGGAGGAGCACACCTCGTGCGCTTCGAACGCGCCCGTTGGGTTCACGAACGTGAACTTCGCAGCTTCCGCCCGGCCCCTGATCACACTGTCGAGCAGTTCCGCCGATTCGTTCATCTTCTTCTCGTTGCTCGAGGTCAGGAAGTTGACGTTGCACGTCTTGCCTTCCTTCGTGAAGAGCTTCGGGTAGCCCAGCACGATCACCTTCGCGCTGCTCGCCTTCGCGCGGATGTCCTTGTAGGTCGTTTCGAGCAATGCCGGAAGCTTTCCCCTGATGAACGCGTTGGATTCGCTGATCGCGCTGCCGCACGTGAAGTAGTAGAGCGCGCAGTTGATGATCACGTTGCTGAAGCCAGCGTCGTTTCCGCCGATCGTGATCGTGACGAGACTCGTGGAGCCGCTCAGCGTGCCGAGCTGTTTCGAGATCACTTCGGGCGTCTTCGCGCCGCTGCACGGCTGGAAGCTCAACGCGTACCCCTTCGCCACGGCGAGCTTCGGCCCGTACGCGTCGGGGCTGCGTTGGCATTCGCCCGTTTCTTCGTAGAAGACGCGGGTCCCGACCCCGGACGAGTAGGAGTCCCCCAGCGCGACGTACTGCGGCGCCGCGGCCGCCGCTGAGGCCGACACCGCCGACGCGAGCGCCGCAAACAGCGCCGCCGCAAGACCTTTCCTGACCAGCTTCATCTCCGCTCCCCTCGATTGGCTGTGACCCAGCGCCCCGGCCGCAACGGCGGCCCGACGACCGCGGCCAAACTAGCCTCGCCAGATCGCGCCCGTCAACCCCCGTCGCCCGCACGCTCTGCGGGATTTGAGCGGCGTCGTGGTTTTAGCCTCGCCGCGGGCGGGTACTGCGCGGAGATCGACGTGGGGAGCGAAAAGGGGAGTCCCATCATCGGGGCGGGCATCTTTGGGCGGACGGTTGCGCTCGCCGTCCTGTCGGTGATCGCGATGCTGTGGCTGCCGGCGATCGGCGCCGCGAGCACACGCTCATCGCGCGTGGCCGATAGTGCCCCGGGCATACCCGGGCTGCCGAGCGGGGTGCCGCCGGCCGCGACCGCGCCGGAACCCGAACTGCCCGAGCCGACGAGCGAAGAATGGCCGTTCTCCAGCGCCTTTTCGCACACCTCCGGCACGGGTCTGCTCGCGGACGGGGCGAGCCTTTGGACCGATTTCCTCTACGACGACCACGGGCCGCTCGGCAGCCCCGTGGGGATCGTTGCGGCGGAGAGTGTCTCTACCCTCGCCCCTGTCCATGGTGGCTTCAGCTACCCCGCCGGCGCAGCCAAGGGCAACGGCGCCGACATCTTCACGGCCGCCGTCGGCTACGGCGCGGGAGCGAGCTACTGGCGCGTCGATTGGAACACGCTCGCCGACACGAACGTCCCCATCGCCGAGTGGACGTTCAGCACGGGAGCAGCGAACCCCGCGAGCGGCGAATCCTGGCCCGCGAACGCGGGCCTGCGCACCGCCGGAATCCAGTACGCGCTCGTGGTCTCGGCGCAGCACGCGGAGTTGCTTGAAGTCGCGAGCGGGACGCCGGTGGCGGGAGCGAGCCTGCACACCGAGGTCAATATGGCGGCGCACTCGTTCATCGTGCGCATCCCGACGAGCGTGCTCCCCGTCAGCGGCAGCTGGAAGGTGCGCCTCGCCGCGGGGCTCGCGAACGCCGCGGGAACCGAATTCGAAACCGTTCCATCCGCGAACGGCGGAATCCCCGGGCGCACGAACGTCTACAACGTCACCTTCCGCAGCTACCAGCAGGAGGCCGAGCTCGTCTGCCCGACGGAAGCGCTCGCGGAACCCGCGGTCGCATCGGCGCTCGAGGCCGAACTCGGCGCCGCGGAAGGCGAACAGAACCACGTCCCGACGGCGGAGTGCGGGAACATGTGGATGGAAAACGACCAGGCGAACACCCTCGCCGGCGGTGACGTGTCGAAGTACTCGCTGACGGTCGACTGGTCGCTGCTGACGAAGAAGCGAAGCACACCCGAACCCGAGCCCACGGGCTACTCCAACCGCTGGTACGCCTCGCCGCTGCACCTCGGCGAAGGGGTCGTCAGCGCCGAAGCGCAGAACACCTACACCGGCCCGACATACCTCGGACGCGTCCAGCCCTACGCCGTGTACGTGCCGAGCACCTACAACGCGCGCAAACCGACCACGCTCAGCTGGATCCTGCACTCCCTCGGCGCCAACCTCAACCAGTACGGCGCGGTCGCGCCGAGCCAGCTCCAGGAAGAGTGCCAGCAGCGCGAATCGATCTGCGCCACGACCGAGGGCTTCAGCGACGGCCAGTGGTACTACGGCCCCGCGCAGGTCGACTTCTGGGACGTCTGGCATCAGCTCGCCGACTCCTATGACCTCAACCCCGACACGACCGTGATGTCGGGCTACTCGATGGGCGGCTTCGCCTCCTACAAGCTGGCGCTCGAATACCCCGACCTGTTCGCGCAGTCGATGCCGCTGGAGGGGCCGGTGATCTGCGGCACGCGCGTGACCCCGCCGCTCGAAAGCTACGCGGGCCCCGGCCAGTGCACGAGCGACGGCAACACCACGCCGCTGATCGTCAACGCGAAGTGGATCCCCTACGTGATGACCTACGGCGCCATCGACGAGCTCGTGCCCTTCACCGGCGGCGTCGAGCAGGTCGAAGACTTCAACAAGCTCGGCTACCGCTACTACGCGGTCCTGTACCCCGCCGAGGATCACATGGTCTTCGCGCTGCAGAACGACTTCGCCCCCGCGATCGCGCAACTGCGCCCGCTCGAACGCAAGCAGGACCCTGCCAGCTTCACGTTCACCTGGTATCCGGAACTAGTCTCGAGCGAACTCGGGATCGGGCCGACGCAGGACTACTGGGTGAGCTCGCTGAAGGCCCGCAGCAGCGAAGCCGGCAAGCTCGCGACCGTCCGCGCCGCCTCCGGCGCGCTGCCCGAACCGCAGCTGAGCACCGAACACCACACGGGCACCACCAACGGGCCGACGCCCGCGGTCACCGATTCGCTCACCTGGAGCGAAGGCGCGGCGCCGCCCGCGAGCCAGACGCTCGAACTGTCGCTCAGCGACGTCGCAAGCCTCGCCCTCGACACCAAGGCAGCGAAGCTGAAGTGCGCGAGCGCGACCGTGAGCACCGACGGTCCGACGACGCTGACGCTCACCGGCCTGCGCCCGGGAACGCGTGTGAGCGCGGGTGGACAGACGCTCGCCACCGCCTCCGAAGGCGCGGCGACCGTCCCGCTTTCGAGCGGCACAAGCGCGTTCAGCTTCTGCGCCGGCCGCGGCTAGCGGCCCTCGCGCGCGCCAGCGGCGTGTGCTGAAGTGCAGTGGTGGTCTCGCTCGACACGCTGCTCGGACGCCCATCGCCCCAGCGCCAGGACGAACCCCCACAGGCTGCGGCGCCCACCAGCGGGCCGGCGATGCGCCAGCTCGGCCGCGAGCTCGGCGCCGGCTGGCAGGCGCTGCGGCTGCTGCGAGCCGCGCCGTGGCTCGCCCGCGCACCCCGCGGCGAGGGCGCCGTCATCGACCTGCCCGGCTGGCGTGCACCCGAGGCGAGCAACGCGCCGCTGCGCGCCTACCTGCGCCTGCTCGGCTATGACGCGAGCCCATGGGGGCTCGGGACCAACCGCGGCGCGCCGCTGCGCTACGCGGCGACGCTCGTCGAGCGGCTCTCGGCCGAGTCTCAGGAGCCCGTTGCGCTCGTCGGCTGGAGCCTCGGAGGTGTGGTCGCTCGTGAGGTGGCACGCGTGCTGGCGGAGCGCGTGCGCTGCGTGATCACCTTCGGCACCCCCGTCATCGGTGGCCCGACATATACCTTCGCAGCGCGCCTCTACGGGCAGAGCGCCTCGCGGCGCGCGAGCTCGATCGGCGAGCGCCTCGATGCCGAACGCCCGATCAGCGTGCCGATCACGGCGATCTACACGCGCGCCGACGGGATCGTTGACTGGCGCGCGTGCATCGACCGTCGCAGTCCGAACGTGCGCCATGTCGAGGTGCGCTCGGGCCACCTCGGCCTCGGGATCGACCCTGACGTGTGGTGGGTCGTGGCGCAGGCGCTCGCCGAGCGCAAGGCTTGAGCGTCGCAAGCGGCGCGCATGTGAGGCGAGCGCGGCGCAGATGACGCAGACGCCCCGGTCGGCTTTCAGACTGCGGCGGCCAGGAACTTCGCCATCGCGGCGTGCGTCTGGCGCGGGCGCTCCACCTGGGGTACGTGCCCGCACTGCAGGCGCACGTGCGTTGCCGCGGGCAGCGCCTCGCGCACGTGCCTCGCGAAGGCGAGTGGAACCAGGCGGTCGTGCACGCCCCAGACAAACAGCGAGGGCACCTGCAGGGAGCCGAGCCGCGTCCAGAACCCGCGCTCGCCATGGGGCTCGTCGAGGTAGATGCGCCGCGCCGCCGCATAGAAGGCCGCGCGCCCCGCAGGCGTCAGGTAGGCGCGCAGGAACTCGTCCACCCCGGCCGCCGTCCAGCCCTGCTCGGCATCCGGGATCACGCGTCGCACGATGCCTTCCACCAGCATCCGCGGCGCCAGCTGCACGAGCCCGAGCTCAGGACGTGTGAGCCGTAGCAGCGGCACGAGCGGGCGCTCGCGCCGCCACGCGAGCGCCGGGCACAGCAGCACCAGCCGCTGCACGCGATCGGCGTGCGCGAGACCGAGCTCGAGCGCCACGCGGCCGCCGAGGCTGTTGCCCACCACGTGCGCGTGCTCGATCCCGAGAGCGTCGAGCAGCTCGACGACGGTGCTCGCGAAGTAGCTCGCGTCATAGCGCGCTCGCAGCGGCTTGTCGGAGTCCCCGAAGCCGGGCAGGTCGACCGCGATCACGCGGAAATGCCCGCCCAGTTCGGCGAGCGTGGGCAGGAAGGATCCCTTGGTGCCGCCGAGCCCGTGGAGCGCGAGCAGCACCGGCCCGCTGCCGGCCTGGATCGTCGAAAGCCGCGCCGCGGGCGTGCGCACGATCTCGAAGCGCAACCGCTCGGGGTTGCTACGGCCGCTGGTAGCGGCGAGGAAGCCGACCCCAAGGTGCAGGTTCCGGCGTACCTGCAGGCTGCCCGCGCGGAACAGCTCCATGCCGCGGCCGAGATCCTCCGCGACGGCGATCCAGGCGCTCTGCCCGGCCGTCAGCGTGGCCTCGGGGGTGCCGCGCGGCTCGCCGAGAGTGGCTCGCCCGTGCTCGAGCACCACGTCCACCGCATGCTCAGAGCCCGCCACGGCGAGGCGTATGCGCGCCCGTCCCCCCTGCGGCTCGAACGTGCTCGGGTCATAACGCGCGACGAGCGTGCGCATCGCCTCAAGCGCCGCGGCCGTCGCCGCGCGCGCCCCCGCCCCGTGAACCTCCTCAGCGCTTGCCACTGCTCAGCCCCACCCGCGGACTGATGATCCCGACGCGTACATGCCGATGCCCCTCTCCCGCACAGACTCGATCGGCAGCATTTCACCACGTCGCGATCCGCTGTAGGGTCGCGTGGGTGCGCATCCACGCTTTGAGGACCGGCAGCGTGCGCCTGAAGCACGCCTTCCTGTTCGCCCGCTCGGGGCTGCGCCGGCAGCTGGATCTGTTCCTTCCCGGCGAGTGGTCTGAGCCGATGCCGATCCACTGCTGGGCGATCGAGCACGAACAGCGCCTGTGGCTCATCGACACCGGCGAGACCGCGAGCGCGCGCAACATCCCCTTCGCGCGCTTCGAGATCGAGGCCGAGCAGGAGCTGCCGGGCGCGCTTCGCACAGCCGGGCTGTCGCCCGCCGACGTCACGGAGGTCGTGCTCACCCACCATCACGGCGATCACGTGGACGGCCTCGTGCACGTGCGCGCGCCCGTGCGCATCCACGACGAGGAGCTTCATTTTCTGAAAGGCGCCTTCCCACGTGCGATGCGGCGGGTGCTGCGCCAGCCGCTCCCGCCGGGCTTCGCGCCCGCGCCCTTCACGCTCTCCTCGACGCCCTTCGGGGCCTTCGAGCGGAGCCTGCCGCTGAGCGACGATGGCCGCATAGTCGTCGTGGACACCCCGGGGCACACGCCGGGTCACGTCTCGATCATCTGCGTCACCGATGAGGGCAACCACGTGATGATCGCCGGCGACGCCACGGACTCGCTCGAGCAGCTCCACGCCCGGCGCGCGGACGCCGTCGGGCCCGATCCGGCCGTCTATATCGCGACGCTCGAGCGCATCCTCGCGCACTGCTCACAGCACCCGACCGTCTTCCTCCCCTCTCACGATCCCGACTCGGTCGCGCGACTGCAGGGCGCGATCACGGTGACCGCGGAGAGCGCCGCGCCCGCAGACGGCCCGCCGCGAGCGAGCGACGCGTCGCTGCGCGGCTGATCGCGCGAGTGCTAGAACCTGCCCCGTGACACTCGTAGTGATCACCGGTGCCACCAACGGCATCGGGCGCGCCGCGGCGATCGAGATGGGTCGCCAGGGCGCGGAGGTAGCGATCGTCGGACGCTCGCCCGAGCGCGTCGCGGCCGTCGCCAGCGAGACGCGCAGCGCCGGCGCGGCCGCGGTACACGAGCACGTCGCCGACCTCGAGCTGATGGCCGAGGTCCGCGCCCTCGCCGCGGAGCTCGCATCAAGCTATCCGCGTATCGACGTGCTCGCCAACAACGCCGGCGCGATCTTCGCGAGCCGCGGCGAGACCGCCGAGGGCCTCGAGCGGACCTTCGCGCTCAACCACCTCCTCCGTATTCCTGCTCACCAACCTGCTGCGCGAGCAGCTCGCCGGCGCGCGCGTCGTGACGACCGCCTCCGACGCGCACAAGACGGCGCGACTTGATCTCGACGACCTGCAGTCGCAGAACTCCTACGCGGCGATGCGCGTCTACGGCACCTCGAAGCTATGCAACATCCTCTTTACGCGTGAGCTCGCGCGGCGCGCCCCGGAGCTGCACGCCAACTGCCTGCACCCGGGCGTCGTGCGCACGGGCTTCGGCAAGAACGAAAACGGCATCTGGCGGCTCCTGACGACGCTCGTCGGTCCCTTCCTGCGCTCTCCGCAGAGCGGCGCGCGCTCGCTCGTGTGGCTCGCGCTCTCCGAGCAGGCCGCCGCTCTCGACAGCGAGTACGTGCAGGACGAGAAGGTGCGCGCACCGAGCGCACAGGCCCGGGACGATGAGCTCGCCGCGCAGCTGTGGGAGCGCAGCGCCGAGCTCGTCGGGCTGTCGGCCCCAGCGACTGCCTAGGGGCGCCGCGGCGGTGCTGATGCTGAGCGTGAGCCGCCAAGTGCGCGCCACGCCGGCGGAGGCGTGGGAGCTGATCGCCTCGACCGCGACGTGGAGCTCGTGGGGCCCGAGCGTAAGCGCGGTCGAGCCGGCCGACGCGGTCGTCAGCGCCGGGATGCAGGGACGCGTGCGGCTGCCCGTCGGCGTCTGGGTGCCCTTCGAGATCACGCGCTGCGAGCCCCCGCACACGTGGACCTGGTCGATCCTGGGGCTGCCGGCGACGCGACACACCGTCGAGGGCTCAGCGGGCGGCTGCCGGATCAGCTTCGCCGTCCCGGCGCTCGCCCCCGCCTACCTGCTCGTGTGCCGCGTCGCGCTCGCGCGGGTCGCGACGCTGCTCGCGTAGCGGCCCCGAGGAGCCTGGCCCTGTCGCGACGCTGCTCGCGTAGCGCGTATCGGGCCCGCCGGCCAGGCGCGGGCGGTCGCTGGTGCTAGTCGAGGTTTTCCAGAGCTTCGTTCGCGCGCGACCATTGCCCAGGGGCGACGACCAGGTAGATGTCCCCACGGCCGTAGGCGTCGAGCGGGTGGTCGGCCACGCAGGCGGCGTCCAGGGCGAGCTCGCGAAGCTGATCGCGCCAGGCGACGGCGGTGTCGCGATCCTCGAAGGTCCCAACCGTCTCCCAGTCCTCAAAGCGCGGGTCGCCGATGACCACCGCGGGCTCGCGCGATCCCCCAAACAGCCTGCGCACGAAGCTCATCGGCCGCCCGGCACCGGGCGCCGCGCGGGAGCCGTCCTCGCGAGGACCGGCGATGCGACTGCGGGCGCCTTGACGAGCGCGCGTGCGTTCACCCGCGCGAACGCGCCAATGCCGGCGTCTCTCGCTGCAGGAAGGCTCATTCCGGCCCTGGAGCAGGCAACTCTAGCGCAGGCCCCGCGCCATCTGAGGGGCTCTGCGCGCGAGCTCGCGCAAGCCGCTCGCGCAGCCCCGCGGCATGCTCGGGGCGCTGTAGGTTCAGCACCTCGATCCCGCGCGCACGCGCGATCCGCAGCGCCTGGCCGGTCCCGCCCGCGCGCGCGCCGCGGCCGTCGAGGTCACCGTCGGGGGTCCAGCAGAGGACGAGCTCGACCGGCTCGCGCAGGTCCGCGCCGAGCACCTGTTGGCCATCGCGCGCGATCAGCGCCCGCCGGCGCTGGTCGAGCGCCTGCCAGTCCGGGCAGAAGCGCGCCGCCAGCTCCTCGGCGGCCGCGCCGGGAGAGGATATCTCGCGCACGCGCGCACTTCGCTCCTCGAGCGCCCGGCGTGCCCCGGCGCCGAACCCCGGCCAGGGCAGATACAGCTCGATCGCGCCGCCGGCGTCGAGCGCTCCCGAGTAGAAGGCGATGTCGGCGCCCGGCGACATCCCGCTCCGCAGCCGCCAGCCCGCGCGCGCGAGCACGCCGGCGGCCGCGCGCATCAGCTCGAGAACCTCGCCCGGGGTGTCGTGCGCGCCGATGCCCGCATACGCCGGCGCGGCGCTCAGCGGCTCGGCTCGATGCTCCACGCGCGCGCGAGGTTCTGCGCGGCGAGCGTGTTCAGCAGCGTCGCGAAGTCATCCGGGACCGGCGCGAGCAGGGAGTCGGTGTCATAGCGCGAGGCGCCGTCGGCGCCCGCGCCGCGGACGCGCTCGAGCACGCGCTCGGAGCTGTCCTGCACGAGCGCGATGGCGCGATCGAGGTCGATGCCGACGAGCTCGCCGTCGCGCTTTGCGAAGCGGCCCGCGACGAGCACGTGGCGGACGTTGTGCGGGTTGGCCTGGGCCACGATGCAGCCCACCGGGTCGGCCATCGGCACCATGTTCAGGCGGCGTCCGCCGATCACGATCACGTCCGCCTGCTTGCCCGGCGTGAGCGAGCCGATACGGCTCTCCATCCCCATCGCCTCGGCGCCGTTGACGGTCGCCCCAGCGCAGCGCGTCGCGCACGCCGTACTCGAGCGCGTCGGGCATGGAGGTTGCGCTCGTTGAAGGCATCGTTGTGCATGCAGCGCTCGAACTGCAGGCCGATGCGCATCTGCGCGAACATGTCGCCGGAGTTCGAGGACATCACGTCGCAGGAGAGGCTCGGGCGCAGGCCGCAGCGCAGCGCGCGTGCGGATCACGGGGTGCCCCATGCCCATCTGCAGCTCGGTCTCGGGGCTCGATGAGATCTTGCAGCCGTTGTCGGCGAGGCGCCGCAGGTTGCGCTCGTCGAGCGTGTTGCAGTGGACGTGCACCTGGCGCGCGTCCAGCAGCCCGTGGTGATCGAGCTCCGGCAGACCCTCGGTCACGAGCGAGCCCCAGTTGCAGCCCGTGTGCAGCACGCTCGGCAGCGCCAGCTCATGCGCCGAGCGAGCCTCGGCGATCGTCTGCTCGAACGGCAGCAGTCCGAGCTCGGTGAGCGCGACGCCCATGCGTGACGAGCGCGTCATCGCCCGAGAGCTCGCGCTCGCGGATCCGGCGCGCGTCCGCGAGGCGCTCCTCGTGCTCGGTGAACACCGGCTGCGCGCTCGGCGCGGGGTAGTAGCCGTACGCGAACATCGCGCGGATGCCCGCGTCGCGCAGACCCGCCAGCGCCCCGTCGGCGTGCTCGGGAGTGTTGTTGCAGTGCGAGAAGTCGAGGATCGTCGTGACGCCCGCTTCGAGGGCCTCGAGGGCGCCGAGATAGTTGCCGGCGTAGACGTCCTGGCCTCGCACGCCGGTGAGATCCGACATGCGCATGCCGCGGAAGTACTCCTCGAGCGTCCAGTCCGCGCAGACTCCGCGAAACGGCGTCTGCCACGTGTGGCGGTGGGTATCGACGAAGCCCGGCATGACCACGTGCCCGCTCACGTCCAGGCGCTCGCAGTCGCCCGCCTGCACCGTCTGCGCAACGTCCGCGATCCTGCCGTCCTCGATCAGCACCTCGCCGCCGGCGAGCTCGCCGATGCGCTCGTCCATCGAGACCACGTAGCCGCCACTCAGCAACACCCGCTCTGGCATCGACGCTCCTCCCGTGAGCTCTGGACTCCGTGGCCGCGCGTCAGCCTACACGGCGGGTAGCCTCTGGCTCTGCGCATGCGCAAGCAACAGCCAACTACCGCGCCCTCGTGCGTCCAAGCGGCGGGAGCCCGCGCTCCTCGCCGATGAGCGCTACCGACATCGACGCGACCGTGCGCCGCGCGCTTCCCGCGGTCGGCGGGGAGCTGCAGTTGACGATGGCCTCGCTGCCCGGGTGGGCGGCCGCCGAAGGCGCCACCGGCCTGCGCGCGAGCGACCTGCAGCGCGCGCTCTGCAACGCCCTGCAGGCCCAGCTCGGCGCGGTCGCGTGCGTCGAGGGCCCGCTGCCCGAGGGAGTGAAGGACTGCTGGGCGGGCTGGCTCGGGCGCGTCGACGTGCTCGCCCGCCATGACGACGGGCACGAAAGCTACTTCGAGACGCAGCTGTGCGGCCTCGACAAGCTGCACGAGTCGCTATGGGACGCGCTCAAGCTGGCCCTGTTCACGGCGCTCGAGCCGCGGCGCCGCGGCTACCTGCTGTACGCCGCGCCCGAGAGCGCGTGGACGCGCGAGGCCCACCACCCGCAGGCGATCTTCAACGGCGGCCGCCTGAGCGTGGACGACCTGCTGAACGAACGCGACGGCGAGCTGTGGGAGTGGTGCCTGCGCGGGACGCGCACCACCCGCCCGCTCACGCTTCCAAGCGCGCTGCGCAGCACGCCGATCGCGAGCATCTGCATGCGCGCGCCGTCGCTCGAGTGGCAGCTGCAATGCGTGCGCATCGAAGGCGATCCCGCCGGCGGCTGGATCGACTTCGACGACGACGGCTGGCCGCTGGACGTCGGCGAGGGGCACGCGCGGCTCGACGGGGCACCGGGCGGCGACGGCGCCGAGCCGGCGCGGGCCGCGCCGGAGGAGTGAGCGAGCGCGACCGCGCCCATACGAAGCTCTTGCGCGGCAATTAGCCCAAGTTTCTCGCGGCGTTAGCCAGCACTCAGCGCCCGCGCACACACTGCTTCTCACGCCCCAGACTCCCCAGACCGGAGGTTACCCGTGAGACGCCGACTGCTGCCCATCCTGCTCGCCGCGCTGCTCGGTGGTGGCATCGCTGCCACGCTCGTGCTCGTGTTCGCCTCCGGCGCAGGCTCCACGCGGGTGACGCTCGGCAGCGCAGCGAGCGCCGGCTCGAGTACCGCGGGAACACGCCGCGAGGTCTCCTCGAGCACGCTCACGGCGACGCAGATCTACGCCAAAGACTCCGCCGGCGTGGTCACGATCAAGGCCAAATCCGCTCGCGCGAGCGACCTCGGGACGGGCATCGTGATCAATGGGAAAGGCCTGATCCTCACCAACGACCACGTGATCCAGGGCGCCGAAAGCATCACCGTCGGCACCGGTGGCTCCGCGAGCGTCACGCGCACCGCGCGCGTGGTCGGCGAAGAAGCCAACCAGGACCTCGCGCTGATCGAAGTCAACCCCGCTGGAATGGGCCTGAAGCCGCTCACGCTGGTGAGCTCGAGCTCGGTGCAGGTCGGCGACCAGGTGTACGCCATCGGTAACCCCTACGGCCTTGAAAAGACGCTCACCAAGGGCATCGTCTCGGCGCTCAGCCGCCAGATCTCAGCGCCCGACGGGCACGCCATCACGGGCACGATCCAGACCGACGCGGCGCTCAACCCCGGCAACTCTGGCGGCCCGCTGATCGACGAAGCGGGGCAGGTGATCGGCGTGAACTCGCAGATCGCAAGCGAGCAGGCCTCGACCGGGGGCTCCCAGCCCGGCAGCACCGGCGTCGGTTTCGCGATCTCCTCCAACACCGTCGCGGCTGCGATCGAAAAGATCGAGTCAGGTAGCGGCGTCAGCTACGCGAGCGCCGCCGGCGGCTCGGGCTCGCCGTACGGCGAATCGCGGCGCCTCGCCGGCGAAGAAGCCGAAGCGCGCGAACGCGAACGCAACTACCGCGAAGGCGAAGGCGAAGCGGCCTCGGGACTCGTGCCCTAGCGCTCGCGCTCGTCGGAGAGCGTGAAGCGCAGGCGGGCGTGCTCGAATCGCGCCAGGCACGCGATCCCGAGCGCGGTCGCCGGGGTCAGGCAGCCGGCGAGAGCTGGCGTCGCGCCCTCCTCGGCGAGCAGCATGCCCGCCTCGCCAAGCAGCCGCGCGGTCGCCAGGTAGCCGGGGTGCCCGTCGGCGTCGAGCAGCGCGTCGAGCTCCCCGCCGAGGGGCGTGCGCGCGCTCGCGCGCATCTGCCAGCGCCACTGCTCCAGGCGCTCGCCGGCAGGGCCGAACCCCGACTGCGGGCCGAACCTCGACATCGCCGCCGCCAGCCGCCCGCGCACGGCCGGCGGCGTGCGCACGATCGCGCTCAGCGAAAGCTGTGTCGCCGACAGCGCTCCCGCGAGCGTCCAGCGCAGCGGCGCGCTCAGCGGGCCGCCGCCGAGCGCGATCCCCTCGCGGTAGCGGAACGGCTGCGGCGGGCGGTCCTCGGATGCCGCGATCAGCTCCTCGCTGCGGTGGATCACCGCCGGGTTGATGAACGGCGCCGGCGCCATCGGCGCGATCACGGCACCGTCGCCACCGCGCCGCGGCGCGAGCCCGATCGGACTGGTGCGGCGGACGCGTTCGGCGAGCGCGGGCTCGCCGATCAGGATCGCCGGGTCGGTCACCTGCCTGGCGTGCTCGCTGCCGGCGACCCCGGCGAGGCTCTGGAAGGTGCCGCCCGAGATCATCTCCGAGGCCCGCGGCGCCCCGGGCGGCCCGGAGATGCTCACCTCCACGTCGACCGCGGCCAGCCCTTCGCCCCAGCGCTCGCGCGCACGCGCGGCCAGCAGCGCCGTCAGTAGGTCCGCGGGAAGCGCCTCGAACCCACACACCTGCACGATCTTCACGCCCGCGGCGAGAGCGTCCTGCTCGTGGCGATCGATGCTCGCGCGCACGAACTGCAGCTCGCCGGTGAGGTCCACGTAGTGCGCGCCCTCCTGCACGCACGCCTCGATCACCGGGCGCCCGAAGCGCGCGTACGGGCCGACGAGGTCGAGCACCACGCGCGCGCGAGCCGCGAGTGCGGCGAGCGTCGCCGGGCGCTCGATGTCGGCCACGAGCAGCTCCGGAGCGCGCGTGCCGAGCTGTGCGAGCGCGCTCTCGAGCCTGCCCGTGTCGCGCGCCGCGGCCGCCCAGCGCACGCCGCTCTCGCCTTCGCGCTCTGCCAGGTAGCGCGCGACCTGGCGCCCGGTCACGCCGGTCGCGCCCAACACCACGACGTCGAGGTCACGCGCGGCCACGGACCCCTACCCGACGCTCTCGAAGACCGCGGCCATCCCCTGGCCGCCGCCGATGCACATCGTCTCCAGGCCGAAGCGACCGCCGCGGCGGCGCAGCTCGCGCAGCAGCGTCGTCAGGATGCGCGCTCCGGTGGCGCCGATCGGATGCCCGAGCGAGATCCCCGACCCGTGCACGTTCACCCGCTCGCAGGCCATCCGGCAGGTCCCACTCGCGCAGCACCGCGAGCGCCTGCGCGGCGAATGCCTCGTTCAGCTCGATCAGGTCCATGTCCGCCAGCGTAGAGCCCGGCGCGCTCGAGCGCGCGCGCGGTCGCGGGCACGGGCCCGATGCCCATCAGCTCCGGCGGCACGCCCGCGACCGCCCAGCTCACGAGCCGCGCGAGCGGGCGCAGGCCGAGCTCGCGCGCGCCGCTCGGGATGGGTGACCACGCACACCGCCGCGCCGTCGTTCTGGCCGCTGGAGTTGCCCGCCGTGACGGTCGCCTCGGGGTCGCTCGCGCGCCATCATCGGGCGCAGCGCGGCAGCCGCTCGAGCGAGGTGTCCGCGCGCGGGTGCTCGTCGCGGTCGACGACCACGCGCTCGCCGCGGCGCTCGAACGGCGACCGGCACGATCTCCTCGGCGAAGGTGCCGTCGCGCTGCGCGGCGACCGCGCGCTCGTGCGAGCGCAGCGCGAGCTCGTCCTGCTCGGCGCGCGCGATCGCGTACTGGCGGCGCAGGTTCTCCGCCGTTTCGATCATGCCGCCGGGCACCGGATGGTTCGCGCCGCCGGCGGTCACGCGCCCGCGCGCGAGCCGATCCTGCGAGCGCGACGCTTCCCGCGCGCGCTCCCCAGCGCACGTCGGTCGCGTAGTACTCGGCCTGGCTCATGCTCTCCGCGCCGCCCGCGATCACGAGCTCCGCGGCGCCGGTCTGCACCTCCATCGCGCCGAGCGTGATCGCCTGCAGGCCCGGCGCCGCAGCGGCGGTCGACCTGCAGCCCGGGCACCTCGACCGGCAGCCCCGCGTCGAGCGCCGCGACACGCCCGATCGCCGGCGCCTCGCCGTTGGGGTAGCCCTGCCCGAGGATCACGTCGTCGACCGCCTCGGGCGGCAGCTCGGTGCGCGCCAGCAGCTCGCGCAGCACCGTCGCGGCGAGCACGCTCACGGGCACGTCGCGAAAGACGCCGCCGAAACCGCCGACAGGCGTCCTCAGCGGCTCGCAGATGACGGCGTCGCGCACGCGCGGGAGCCTGCCAGAAAGCGCGCCCGCGGGCGCTACAGCGCGAACGCGCCGGCCGCGACGATCACCGCGGAGCCGCCGACTTCGACCGCCTCCAGGCGCTCGCCCTCGGCGCGCACGCGCGCGTACAGCAACGATGGCCTGCCGATCTCCTCGCCCTGTCGGATCTCGATCTGCTCGCCGTAGGAGATGCGCCCGTGGCGCGCGAGGTGCACCGCCAGCGGGCCCGCGGCAGAGCCCGTCGCCCCATCCTCCTCGACGCCGAGCGCGGGGCAGAAGACGCGCGTCTTCCAGCTCTCACCGGCGCGCGCGAAGCAGCTGATCGTGAGCTCGCCGAGCGCGCGCAGCGCCCTCGGGTCGGGGCTCAGCGCAGCCAGCGCCTGCGGGCTCTCGTGTTCGGCGTAGACATGGCGCGGCCCGTTGTCGTACAGCTCCACCGGAAGGCCCGAGCGCTCGAGGCCGAGCGCCGCCAGCAGCTGCGGCGCGCGCCCGAACTCCTGCCAGCGCGGCAGCGGCTGGCGCATCCAGCCCTCCCCACGCAGCGGCGCGTCGCGGCGCACCCGCACCTCGATCACGCCCGCGCCCGTCTCGAGCGCCACCTGCTCCTGCCCCGAGGCGATGGAAAGCAGCACCGCGCTGCCGAGCACGGGGTGCCCCGCGAAGGGCAGCTCGGTGGAGGGCGTGAAGATGCGCACGCGCGCGTCGCCGACGCGCTCGGGCTCGAGCACGAACACGCTCTCGGGGAGCTTCAGCTCGCGCGCGAGCAGCTGCATGCGCTCGGGCTCGAGGCCGGCAGCGTCGGGGAACACCGCGAGCTGGTTGCCTGCGAGCGCGGTGTCGCTGAAGGCATCGAGCAGCACGTAGCGCAGCGCCGTGCTCGCTCCGGCCGCCAGCGGGTCGAACGCGCGCAGGCGCTGCAGCGAGCGCGTCGCCTGCGCGTTCATGTCTGCGCCGGCGCGGCCGTGGGCAGCCTGCGCACGCGCACGCCGACCAACTCGGCGCTCGGGCCGTGCGAGGTGGCGGGGTCGGACGCGGGTTCATGCGCGGGCACGAGCGCGATCTCGACGAGGCGCTCGGGGTCCTGCGCGCCGGCGCGCTCGAAGCACACGCGTGCACCGTCGAGCTCGAGCGCCGGCAGCTCGCCCTCGCGCGCCGGCCGGGCACCGAGGATCTCGCCCCACAGCGCGGCGACCTGCTCGGGCTCGGCGACCGCGAGCGTCGCGCCGAGCAGCGCCCCCGGGGCGGGGCTCGCGCGCGCGCCGGTCCACTCCGGCCCGCCCCAGCGCCAGCTGCCGTATGGGCGCGAGCTGTCGATCGAGACGATCGCGCCGCCCATGTCGCGCGGGTGCAGGTGCGTCGTCGAGATGTCCTCGAGGTCGATCTGCCAGATCACGCGCACGCCGCGCCGCGCGGCGCGCGCGCGTGCGCCCTCGAGGTCGGGCAGGTCGAAGATCAGCATGTACCCACCGTCGCCGCCGGTGCGCTCGAGGTAGCGCCCCGCCGCGGTCCCCTCGCGCAGCGGCGAGACGACCTCCAGGAAGCAGTCGCCGACCGCGAAGACCGCGTTCTCGAGACCGAACTCGCCGACGCCCGGGTCGCGGTAGGGCTCCGCCAGCCCGAGCTCGGAGCGCAGCAACGCCACCGCGGGCTCGAGCTCGCGAGCGACGAGGACGGCCTGGCGCAGCCTCACTTGCGCAGGCGCGAGAGGCGGTCGGTGAAGTGCGTCAGCACGATGCCGACGATCAGCGAGATCACGATCACGACGATCAGCGGCGCGCGCCCGGAGCCGAAGATCCAGTCGACCTTCACCTCACTGAGGTTCTCCACGGCGAACACGACCATCAGCACGGTCAGCCCGAGGATCGCCCCCGAGCGCGCGAGCTCGCGCCTGTTGCGACGCTCGAGCTTCCCCTTCTCGGTCTTGACCGGCGGGACCTGTTTGGCCTGAGCTGACACCTCGGCTCCGATGGTAGCCGCACACAGGGTGCGCGCGCAGGGCCCGCTAGCCCTCCGGCGCGCTCGCCGCCAGCTCCGCGCGCACCCACTCACAGCCCGCTGAGAGATCCTCGACGCCGAGGGCCGCGGCCACGTTCAGCGCCATGCCGTAGCGGATGAACTCGTCGATCCGCTCGGGGCCGGCACCGGAGAGCTCCGCCGCCAGCGCCACGAGCGCGGCGTAGTCGCGCCGCACGCTCGCGCGCACGAGCTCCTCGTCGCAGGCCGCGTAGGCCTGGTGCTGGAGCATCAGGTAGTCGCGCTCGGACAGCAGCAGCTGCCTGTAGGCGCGCCCCATCGCCGCGAGCGCGTCCTCGCAGTCGGCCGGCGCGCGACCCTGCTCGTAGTCGCGCACGGCCTGCCTGAAGGTCTCCCCGACGTGCTCGAAGCTGTGGCGCACCGTCGCCAGGAACAGCTCGCGCTTGCTCGCGAACAGGCTGAACACGTATGGCTGGGCAACTCCCACACGCCGCGCGATGCGCTCGACCGGCGTCCCGTGCAGGCCGCCATGCGCGAACTCGTGCACCGCGGCCGCGATCAGCTCCTCGCGACGCTCGGCCGCCGGGACGCGCCGGCGCAGCGGCGGCCGGCCGCTCACCGCGCCGCGCCCTCGAGCAGCGCGCTCGCGCCGACCGCGCGTGCCGCCTCGCGTCCAGCCTGCGGCTCGCCGCCCGCCTCGCCGGCGCGCGAGCGCGCGCCGAACGGGAGCGCGAGCACGCATACCGCCGCGGCCGCGAGCACCGCCACCGCCACCCACAGCGCCGGGCGTAGGCCCGCCACGAAGCTGTGCGCGCTGGCGTACCCGCCCGCGCTCGTGAACACCGTCGCCAGCACCGCGATGCCAAGCACGCCGCCGATCTCGCGGATCGCGTTGGTCGCACCCGAGGCCTGGCCGGCCTGTTGTGGGCTCACCGACCCCAGCACCGCGTTCGCCGAGGGCGCGAACACGAGCGCCATGCCCGCGCCGGCCATCACGAACGGAATGATCATGTGCGAATAGTGAAGGCTGCTTGAGACGACGAGCGCGAGCCACGCGAGCGCGCCGCCCTGCAGCGCGAGCCCCGCGATCAGGAAGGGTCGGCTGCCGATGCGCTCGGACAGCACGCCCGCCACCGGCGCCACCGCCATCGTCGCGCCCGTCCACACGAGCAGCTTCAGGCCCGCCTGCAACGGGCTGTTGTGGAGCACGTCCTGCATGTACTGGGAGAGGAAGAAGATCGAGCCGAACATGCCGAAGTACATCCCCAGCGTCGCCACGTTGGTGACCGCGAAGGAGCGGCGCGCGAAGAAGGCCATCGGCAGCATCGGCTCCCGCGCCCGCAGCTCCCAGACCACGAATGCCCCGAGCGCGAGCGCCCCGGCGACGAGGCTCGCGAGCACGCTCGCGGCGCCCCAGCCGAGCGTCTGCGCGCGGATCAGCCCGAACACGATCCCGAACGCGCCCGCCGAGCCGAGCGCGAGGCCGCCGAGGTCGAGCGTTCCGTACGGGCCGCGGCTCTCGATCAGCACGCGCGCCGCCAGCGGCACCAGCAGCACGCCGATCGGCACGTTGATCCAGAAGATCCAGTGCCAGGAGATCGCCTGTACGACCGCGCCGCCGACGAGCGGCCCGAGCGCGACCGCGATCCCGCTGACGCCCGACCACACTCCGATCGCCATCCCGCGGCGCTCCTCCGGGAAGGCCTCGGCGAGCAGCGTCAGCGTGAGCGGCGTCACGAGCGCCGCGCCCGCGCCCTGCAGGCCGCGCGCGGCCACCAGCAGGCCCGTGCTCGGTGCCAGCGCCGCCGCCGCCGAGGCCAGCGTGAACACCGTCATGCCCGTGAGGAACATGCGCCGGCGCCCCCAGCGGTCCCCGAGCGCCGCGCCCGTCATCAGCAGCACAGCGTAGGAGAGCACGTAAGCGTTCACGGTCCACTCGAGCGCCCCGATCGAGGCGCCCAGGTCGCGATGGATCGTCGGCAGCGCCACGTTCACCACGAGGTTGTCCAACACGACCATGAACAGCGATACCGACACGATCGCGAGCGTCCAGTTGTTCCTGCGTGCCGTGCTCATCCTTCGCTGACCTCCTCTTCGACGGTGTTGGAGCCCAACTTAGCAGTCGCTAATAAGAAACACTGTGAGCATGCTCACACAGGCCGCGCTGCGCGCGGGGGCGCGCAACCTACGAGGAGCAGCCCCTAAAGCGGCGAAGATCTAGCGCTGTGATCCCTACCGCCAGATCTAGCGCTGTGAGTTGCCTCGCCAGGACCGCGCTGCTCGCGCTCGCGCTCGCAGCCGCGCTGAGCGCTTGCGGCTCGACCTCGACCACCACCGTCACCGCCAAGGGCGAACCGCCCTCGACGAGCTCGACCGCGAGCACGACCAGGAGCACTCCCTCCTCCACCACCTCGACCACGCAGACCTCGGGCGCCGGCGGAGGCGCGAGCACCACGCCGGCCAAGACGCACACCGCTCCCGAGCCGGCGTTCGCCGAAGGCGAAGCCAAGGCGGGCTCGCGCGCGAGCGCCGCCGCGGCGCTGCTGCGCGGGCGCGGCTACAGCCCCGTAGATGTGGCGCAGTACCACGAAGGCCAGACCCTCGGCGTGCTCGTCGGCCGGCGCGCCGGCTCCGCCCCCGCCGAGCAGGCGTTCTTCTTCCTCGACGGTCACTTCCTCGGCACCGACACCAAGGAACCGAGCGCGAGCCTGCAGGTGCTCTCCCAGAACGACACCGAGGTCACGCTCGCCTACACGCTCTACCGCAGTGGCGATTCCTCGGACTCGCCCTCCGGCGGGCGCGCCGTCGTCGATTTCCAGCTGAACGACGGCAAGCTGCAGGCGATCGGAGCGATCCCGCCCGTCGACGCCGCGAGCGCGCCCAGCCGCCGCTAGACGCACCGGCCCGCTCGCTCGGCGCGCTCCCCGAGCGCGGTCGCGAAGCGCCTATCTTGCGCGGTACATCGATTTCGTGATCGGGCGCACCGAGAAAGGGGTTTCGTCATGGCCGAGAGGATCGAAGGGCACGCGGAAGAGCTGCTGAAGGCGAAGAACTTCTGCCACGTCGCAACGCTGCGCGTTGACGGCAGCGTGCACGGCGTGCCCGTATGGGTGGATGTGCAGGAGGGGCAGCCGGTGCTGAACTCCGCCGAGGGGCGCGCCTGGGTGCGCAACCTCGAGCGTGACCCCCGAATCACGCTCACCGTGCCGAACATGGAGAACCCCTATGAGTACCTCGAGGTGCGCGGGCGCGTGGCCGAGCGCACCCACGAGGGCGCCGACGCGCACATCGACGCGCTCGCCAAGAAGTACCTCGGGCAGGACGAGTACCCCTATCGCCAGCCCGGCGAACAGCGCGTGATCATCCGCGTCGAGCCCGAGCACGCGCGCGTCCGGGGCACCTAGCGCGCCCGTCGCTGCATAGGCGCGCGCGGGCGCGGCGCGGCTACGAACGGCGCAGCAGCCGCCGCCACAGCGCCACCGGCCGCGGCTGCGTCGCGAGCCAGTCCTCCCGCAGGCGCAGCTGCCCGCGCGCGCGCGCCCTCGCTACGCACGCGGTGTGCGCGTGGCGCCGGCGGCGCGTGTCACCTTCGGGGGCGATCAGCATATGCTCGCTCAGGGACGGCAGATGCTGACCACAGATCGGACACCGATACGTCGCCGGCTTGCGGTTGGACGCCCGTCGAACCGTCCACCATGGCGCCTTGGGAAGTCTCGACACCGCACAATTGTGGCGCCTATGCGCGCGACGCTCGCGGCCACGGTCGCGATCGGCCTCGGCGTCGTGCTAGCAAAGGCCGGGCGCGAGCGCCTCGCCGCGCGCCGCGTGCAGGCCGACCTCGGCCTGGTCGCCGACGAGCCGCTGCAGCAGGGCCTCAAGCGCATGGCGCTCGAGCAGCTGGACCTCGCGATCGCGCAGCTAGCCTGCCCCAAGGGCAGCGCTCCCGACGAGAAGGCCGTGCACGAGGCGCGCAAGGCGCTCAAGCGACTGCGATCGCTGCTGAGGATGCTCGAGCCCGCGCTCGGAAACGACACGCTCGCGCGCGAGACGACCGCGCTGCGCGAGGTCGCGCAACGGCTCGCCGGCGCGCGCGACTCGAAGGTCATACTCGCCACGCTCGACGCGCTGCTCGAGCGCCACCCGCGCAAGCTCGCCGTCTCGGACGTGCAGCGTCTGCGCGAGCACCTCGCACGCGAGCACGAGCTGATCCGCGAGCGCACCATCGGCGACGCCGGCACGCGGGCGCTCGCGCTCGGAGCGCTGCGCACCTGCCGCGCGCGCGTGCAGGCATGGCAGCTACCCGCCTCACCCGAGCTCGAGCTCGTCGAACCGGGCGTGCGCCGCCTCTACGGCCAGGGGCGAAAGCGCCTGCGTCGCGTCAGGCGCGGCAAGGGCGATCAGATGATCGCCATGCACGAGTGGCGTAAACGCGTGAAGGACCTGCGCTATGTCTCTGAAATGCTGCGCCGGCGCGAGCATGCGCACGCGCTGCACGGCGCCGCGGGCAAGCGCGCGCGTCGAAGGCGTGCGCAGGCCCAGCAACAGGCGAGGTACCTGCGCGACACCGCGCGCGCCGCGGATGATCTCGGCGAAGTCCTCGGCGAGGACCACGACCTCGCGGTGCTCGCGCAGCTCGTGCGCGCGCACGGCGCCAAGGGGGCGCAGCCGCGCCTGCGCCGCGGCCCGCGCAGGCGCCTGCAGAAGGCGATCACGCGCCGGCGGCGCAAGCTGCGCGCGCTCGCGCTGCGCGACGGCCGGCGGCTGTACGCGCGCCGCCCCGCGAAGTTCCTGGCGCGGATCCGCGCCGGCCCCCGCTAGCTCCGCTTCCTATTCGCGCTTGCTACTCGACGCTCACGACGGTGAGCTCGCGCGAGCCGCGCGGCAGCGACACCGTCACCTGCTCGCCCGCCGCACGCCCGAGCAGAGCGACCGCCATCGGCGATTCCGCCGAGATGCGCCCCTCGCTCGGATCGGCGTCGTGGGAGCTCACGATGCGCCAAGTCTGCTCGGAGCCCTCGCCGTCGCGGATCACGACCGTCGAGCCGAAGCTCACCACGCTCGCGCCGGTGTGCTGCTCCACCACCACCGCGCCCGCGATCCGCTCGCGCAGGCGCGCGATCTTCGTCTCCAGGTGCGCCTGGTCGTTCTTGGCGTCGTGATACTCGCTGTTCTCCTTCAGATCGCCCCACTCGCGCGCCGTTTTGATGCGGCTCGCGATCTCGCGCCGGCCCTCGCCTTCGAGCGCGCTCAGCTCCTGCTGCAGCTCCTGCAGGCCCTCCGCCGTGGTCATGTTCTGCGTGTCGCTCACCTGGAGAGCCCTAGCCTAGCGCCGCGCGCCGTGCACCCGACGCGCACTCCTCCAGGCGGCTGCCTCCCGGCAGCCGCCCCGCTCCCCTCCCCCGCGCGCTCTAGAAGTACGTGCTCGGGGGTGTCGCGAGCAGGCTGTAGATCTGCGTTATCGCCGCCTGATCGAGCAGCTGCCCGCTCGCCGGCGAGCCGAACACGAAGACGTTGTTGCTCAGGCGCCAGTGTTCCCAGGCGTAGTTCACGTAGGCCTGTGCGATCGCCGCTCCCGGCGGGTCGTGCGTGAGCGAGTCGAGATACAGCAGGTTGCGCAGGTAGACGGAAACGAAGAACGGGTTCTCCGCGCCCAGCCGTTCGGGGGTGAAGTACGCGAGCGCCGCCTTCGCCGTCTGCCGTGCCTGCCACAGATAGGCCGCATCGGCGGTCGCCTGGTAGAGCAGCGCCCCGGCGCCGATCATCGAGCCCTGGTTGTAGCTCCACAGCGCCGGGATCACGAGCCCCCTGCGGTTCACGTGGTCGCCGTACAGGCCGCTCGCCTGCAGCAGGCAGCCGCGCACCCATGCGTAGGCTTTCTGCGCGAACTGCAGGTAGCCGACATCCCTCGTGTAGCGGTAGAGCAGCGTCGCGAGCTCCGCCGCGGGCGCCGTCGTGACCGTGTTGCGTTCGCTGCTTTCGGCCGCGTTGGAGAAGGGGATGCCGCCCGGGCAGCCGACTTCCGGGGCTTCGTCCCAGGCCGCCATCTCGAAGGTCATGATCCCCTCGGCGCTGCCGAGGAAGGCCGGGCTGTGGGTGAGCTGGTAGAGGCGCAGCAGCTCGATCCCGATCCAGTCGTTGTCGTCGTAGTACTTCGCCCCGCCCGGGCCCGCGGGCGGCGCGACCGTGCCGTCGAAGGCCGGCAGCGTGCTCGTGTATACGCCTTCGGGCGCCCCCGAGTTGTTCGCGTCGAGGTACTCCTTGAGCCCGTTCAGGCGTTCGTTGACCTGTTCGCGGATGTGCTTGTTCAGGCCCACGCTCAGGTGCGGGATGTTCGCGAGGCTCACCGTCGCCGCCAGCGCCTGCGAGAACGGCCACAGGTATGAGAAGGGTTCGCCGGCATAAAGGCCAGAGCCGGTGATGTAATACACGCGCTGCATCGCTTCGAAGCTCGCCAGGGCGCGCGTCGCGTTGGCGCTGAGGACCGGCGCGGGCTTCTTTCTCCTCTTCCTCGCCGGCGCGCTCGAGCCTCCGCTCGTGCTCGCCGCGTGCGCGTATTCAGATGAGCGCGCGTACACCCGCGCCCGCGTCGCGCCCGCCGGATAGGGAGTTCGCGGGGGCGCCGAGGCGCGGGCGCGCGCAGCCGCGAGCGCCGGCTGGGCGCTGAAAAGGCACGCCGCCGCGGACAGCGCGAGGACCGCGATCAGCATCGGGAATGCGCGTTGGCGGGGGGCGGCGGCGATCATCTCGCTCAAGCATTCAAGAACAGACGGGCGACGCATTTGATTTGGTCGCCTTTTGCAGTTCTTATGCAGCAGCTAACCGGCTCCGCCTTGCGCCACCAATACACGACCATCGGCCATGTCACGAGCGACGTCCTGCAGGACGGCTCCCGGCGCCCCGGCGGCAGTGCCTTCTACGCCGCGCTGCAGGCCGCGCGGCTCGGACTCAGCGCGCGCATCATCACGCGCGCCGTCGCGCCCGAGCTCGAGCTGCTGCTCGCGCCGTTCCTCGGCGAGCTCGACCTCGAGGTGCTCCCCGGCGAGCACACGACCACGCTGCTCACGCGCGGCTCGGGCGGGCGCCGCGAGCAGCGCGTGCTCGCCTGGGCCGGGGAGATCGGCGAGGAGATCGAGCTCGACACCGACATCCTGCATCTCGCGCCCGTCGCCAGAGAGACGCCCACCAGCTGGAAGGGGAGCTGCTCGCTGCTCGCGCTCACCCCCCAGGGCCTCGCGCGCGAGTGGGACGAGCGCGCCGGCGAGGACGCGCTCTTCCACCTGCGCGCGCCGGCCCTCGAGCAGGAGCAGCTCGCCGGGCGCTGCGACGCGCTCGTGCTCAGCGAGGTCGAGCGCGAGAGCTGCGCGGCGCTCATCGCCGCAGCCACGCGTGCTGGATCGCCCGTGGTCATCACCGCCGGCGGCGCCCACGGCACGCTCCTGCTGCCCGGCGAGCACGAGCTGCGCCTGGCCGCTGCGCCCGTGCGGGTCGTGCGCGATGACATCGGCGCCGGCGACGTGTTCGCCGCGGCCTTCTTCATCGCGCTGCACGAGGGCGCCGACGCGCACGACGCCGCGCTGTTCGCCTCCGCCGCCGCCGCCGTGCGCATCGAAGGCGTCGGGGCCGACGCGATCGCCGAGCGGACGCAGATCGAGCGCCGCCTGCAGGAGCTTCGCGCTCGCGAGCGGGCGCGCTAGTCGATCGGCTCTAGCCCTTGGCCGTGGGGACCGCGCCGAGGGAGCCCTCCAGCAGCGTGGAGAGCTCATCCGAGCGTACGTCCTGCTGGCGCCCCGCGGCGCGCGCCGCCAGCAGCAGGCTCCCGCCCACCGGCGCCATCCGCACCGCCGCCACCTGCGCCCGCGGCGCCGTCTCGCGCACTGCCGCCGCGAGCGGCTCGATGAAGACCGCGCCCGCCCTGAAGATGCTCCCGATCAGGCCCACCGGGAAGGCCGCCTCGGCGAGGCCCGTCGCCGTGATCACGGCTGCCACCTGCACCGCCAGCTCGCGCGCCCCGCGTGCGTAGAGCTCACGCGCGACCGCGTCGCCGGCCTCGGCGAGCCTCGCGGTCTGCACCGCGAACGCCGCGATCTCGCCCTTCGTGAGCGGCTGGGAGTAGACGCGGCTGGCGAGCGCCTCGACGCAGTCGGTGCCGAAGAACTGCACGAGCGCCTCGCTCAGCGCCGTCTGCGGGCCCGAGCACTCGCGCTCTGCCAGTGCCGCCTTGATCGACTGCACCCCGAGCCAGTAGCCGGAGCCCTCGTCGCCGAGCAGGTGCCCCCAACCCCCCGCGCGCCAGGACCCGCGCGGGCCGACGCCGAACACGTTCGAGCCCGTACCGGCGATCACAGCCACCCCGGGGCCCGCCCCCGTCGCCGTCGCCCACGCGCCGACGACGTCGTTCACCACGATCCACGAGGAGCTGCGCGCCTGGCGCACGTGCGCGCTCGCCGACGCCGTATCCGTGCCCGCGATCGCGAGCACCGCCGCGCCGAGCTGATCGTCGCTCGCGCCGGCGCCCACGAGCGCCTCATCGGCCGCCCGCTCGAGCTCGCGCACGGCCGCGTCCGCTCCCACCGCGTCCTCGTTGCTCGGCCCGCCGTGGCCGAGGTGCAGCCTGCGCTCCTTCAGGTCGAGCACGGCCGCCAGCGTCTTCGTCGCGCCGCCGTCGACGCCCATGATGTAGCGCGCCGAGGAGGCCGGTGCCCCATCCATCAGCTCCGGCGGTAGGGCGACGAGGGGCTCGCGCGTCATGCCGGGCAATCCTCGCAGCTCCTCTAGGGTTGCGCGCTTGCCGACGAAGCTCGCCGACCGCCGCCGCCCCTGGCTGCTCGCGCTCGCCGGCGCCGCCATCATCGCCGGCGCGGTGATCGCGATCGCCACCGCCCCCGACGCCGACACCAAAGCCCACGCGCGCCCGCCGGCGCCCCGGCACGCGCTGGCTGGCGGCGCGCGCATCGGCCTCACGCGCACGCAGCTCGGCGCCGCCGCGGTCTACCTCGGCCTCAGCGTGAGCGCGCTGCGCACGCGGCTGCGCTCCGGCTCATCGCTCGCACAGATAGCCGCAGGCACACGCGGGCGCTCCGAGCACGGCCTGCTCGCGGCGGTCGTGAAGGTGAGGGTCGCGCGCATCGAAGACGAGCGCGAGCGGGGCGTACTGAGCGCACAGCGCGCGAGCACGCGCATCGCCCGCGTGCGCAGGCGCGCACGACGAGCGCTCACGCGCGCGGGCAATGGTTAGAGGGCCGGTTGGAGAGCTGGCGCGCGTCAGTCGCCCGACAGCGACACCGGCGGCGGCTGGCCCGCGGGGGGCGGATCGTCGCGGAGCAGCTCTGGCACCGTCACGAGCGAGTAGCCACGGGCGCGCAGGCGCTCGATGATGCGCGGCAGCGCCGCTACCGTCTGCGCGCGGTTGCCGCCGCCATCGTGCATGAGGATCACGGCGCCCGGCTTGGCACCGGCGAGCGCGCTCGCCACGATGCGCTTGACGCCCGGCAGCGCGTAGTCGCTGGTGTCCACGGACCACAGGACCATCACCATGTCGCGCGCGCGCAGCAGCCGCAGCGTCGTCGAGTCGAACGCGCCGTAGGGGGGACGGAACAGCAGCGGCGCCGGAGCACCGGCATCCTGTATGGCGTTGGAGGCCTCGTCGAGCTGGATCGCCTGCGAAGCGCGATCCAGGCGCGTCATCGACGGGTGTTCCTCGGTGTGGTCGCCGATCACCATGCCCGCCTTGGAGAGGCTGGCGGTGAGCTGCGGGAACTCGGACACCTGACGCCCGATCTCGAAGAACGTGGCCTTCGCGTGGAAGCGCTCGAGCACCCTCAGCACCGACGAGGTATATGGGCCGGGGCCGTCGTCGAAGCTCAGCGCGAGCTCGCGCTTGCGCGCCGTTCCCCGCGAGAGATAGCTCGTGTAGGAGAGGATGCGGCGGTTCTCGCCCCGCTGTTCGGCGGGCCCCAAGGGGGCGCCGGTGGTGGGGGTGGCTGCTCGCGCGGGCGCTCGCCGTTGGCCCGCCGCGCGCCCCTGCGCCCGGTGGCGGCGGCGGGGGCTCGCGGGCGCGAGCATCGCCGCGCCCGCCACCAGCGCGATGCAGGCGACGATCGCGCCGAGGGCGATCGAGCGGCGCCTGCGCGTGCCGCGCGCGAGACCGCTGCGTTCCGGTCCGTTGCCGGGGGGATGCGCCGAGCGCGGCTCGTGCTCCCCAGGAGTGCGCCGCGGGTCCATCGCCTGACGTTACCCCGCGAGCAGGGGCCTCGATCGGTGGCGCCGCGGACCCCACGAGCTGGCAGGCCGCAGCTACGCGGGCCGGCCGATCGCCCACATCGCCTCAGCGGCCCAGTGCTCTGCGCGCCTGAGGTACGTGCGAGAGTCGAGCGTCGAAGATCACCACAGCGAGGAGCGCGACATGCAGATCACCAGAAACTCCGCCGACACCGCGACCGGCCCACGGGACTGGTTCACCGGCACCGTCTACATCGACGCGCTCGCCGCGCCAACGGCGCCATCGCGCCTGCAGGCGGCCAGCGTCCACTTTCGCCCCGGTGCGCGCACGGCGTGGCATACCCACCCCTTCGGCCAGACGATCTGCGTCACCGAGGGCATGGGGCGCTGCCAGCGCCGCGGCGGCCCGGTCGAGGTGATCCGCGCCGGCGACCGCGTCCACTTCGAGCCCGCCGAGGACCACTGGCATGGCGCTGCTCCCAACCGCTTCATGACCCATCTAGCGATGCAGGAGGTCGATGACGACGGCAGCGCCGCCAGCTGGGCAGAGCACGTCAGCGACGAGGAGTACGGCGCTGTCGCGACCACCTGATCGCTGATAGCTTGCTGCGCGTCGGCCGCGCTCAAGCCCGGAGCGACCTACGACAGCGAGGAGGAACGTGGTGGCGCTGATTGGTCGCAGCTGTCTGGCAGTGCTGCTCCTCGCCGCGACGCTTGCGTGCGCCGGATGCGGGAGCAAGTCGGGTACGTCCTCCAACGGACCATCCACCACGACGGCGACGACTTCCGTAGGGCACCTGCCGACCGCGAAGTTCGCGCTGCACGCGGGACTCGCGTTCGGTGCCTTCCACCGCTACATCTACAAGCCGTTCAAGGCCGGGACTCTCAGCGGTGGTGGCCTGCTGAAACACAAGCTGACGATCGTCAAGGCGGCGCTCGCGGGGCTGTTCGCCTATCACGAGCTGAAGCTCGCGGTCGCCGACGCGAAAGCCAGCCCGATCATCTCCAAACTGCTCACCCCCGTCAACGCGCTGATCGCCAGGCTCGCGGCGCTGGGCAGCAGCCTGAAAGGCGGCCACGTCGACGGCAACGCACTGTCGTCGGCTGGCTCCGAAGTCACGGGGCTCGAGCGCCAGGCGCGATCGTCGGGGCTGTCGATCCCTGAAGTGATCCCCGGGGCGGCGCAGCTCGCGACTGGATAGCCAAGGAGGTTCACGAGAATGGTGGATTGGGAGAAGCTCGCCAAGAAGGCCGGTGATGTCGTCGAGAAGCGCGGCGGAATCAAGTCCCTGGAGGAGGACGCCGCCGAGCTCGGGGGAATCGCGAGGGAAGGCGGCTCGCTGTCAGAGAAGGCGCGCGCGGCGATGGAGGCGATCAAGGAGCCGGGCGCGCCCAAGGACGACGCCAGCCCCGGCCCGGGAGACCGCGCCTAGCTCGCAAGTTTCTCGCGCAGGGCTCATGGTTTGCGCCGAGCCGGCCGAATCCGCACCCATGGCGCGGCGAACCGCTGCTGCTCTGGCAGCTGCACTCATAACCCTCGCCTGCGTGGCGTCGGCGGCCGCGGCCCCCACGATCAGCGAGTACAGCCTCGAATACAAAGACGGACAGCCGCTCGGCATCGTCGCGGGCGTGGACGGGAACCTCTGGGCGACGCAGAGCAGCGGCGCGAACGCGCTCGACAGGATCACGCCCGGCGGCGCGGTCACGCTCCTGAAGACGGGAGGGACTTCGATCCCGCGCTACATCGCCGCGGGCGCCGACGGGAGCCTTTGGTACACCGCCACCGGCGCGAACGGCCAGATCGGCACGATCGATCCCCAGACCGACGTGTTCCACGAATACTCGCTGCCGCCCGCCAGCAGCCCGGCGGGCATCACCGCGGGCCCCGAAGGCAACCTGTGGTTCACCAACGACGGATCCGCTGCGTCGATCGGCCGAATCGTTCCCTCATCGCATGAAATCACCGAATTCAGCCTGCCCAACCCGAAAAGCGCGCCGGCCCAGATCACGGTCGGCCCCGAAGGAGACATCTGGTTCACGGAGGACGAAAAACCCGGAGCGCTCGGCAGGTTCGACCCGAAGACGAAGGGCTTCAGCGAATACTCGAACGGGCTGAGCGCGAACAGTGACCCCTGGGGCATCACCACCGGCCCGGAAGGCGACATCTGGTTCACCGAGGCCTCGAGCCCGGGCAGGATCGGGCGCATCGATCCTCAGACGTTCGAAATCAAAGAGTTCTCGAGCGGGATCACGGTCGGCTCGCCGCAGGCGATCGTGACCGGGAGCGACGGCAACCTCTACTTCACGGAGAGCGCCGGAAACGGGGCACTCGGGCAGATCACCCCCGCGGGGAAAATATCCGAGTACGCGACAAACCTGAGCCCCAAAGGAGAACCGTGGGGGATCGCCACGGGCCCCGACGGCAACATCTGGTTCACCGAGAAGAACAACCCCGCGAAGGTAGCCAAGCTGACGGTCACCGCCAGGCCTCCAACCCTAACCGAGGGCCCCGCGAGCGAAATCACCGCGCTCGGGGCGACGCTGAACGGCAGCGTCGACCCGCAGGGCGTCGCGACCACATACCACTTCGAGCTGGGCACGACCACGGCCTACGGAGCTCAGCTTCCCCATCCCGACGCGAGCGCCGGCTCGGGCATGAGCGCACGCGCCGTGTCGCTCGCGCTCAGCAGCCTGTCCCCGAGCACGACCTACCACTACCGGCTCGTGGCGAGCAGCTGCGGTGGGTGCGCCTCGGGAACCGTCGCCGGATCGGACCAGACGTTCTCGACGTCCGCCGCGAGCGTCGCTGGCAACGAAACGCTGAGCACCGGGCTCGCCCCGGTCTCACCGCTCGTGGGCCCCGGTCAGACGCCCGCGCCTAAAGCGGTCCTCGGCCGCCTCGCCGCAGCGGATCCGATATCCGGCAGGGTGCTCGCCGAGTTCCCCTCCTCGCACGAGTTCGTGGCCCTGAAGCACGACCAGACGGTGCCGCTCGGAACCGTCCTCGATGCGTCCGCGGGCGTCGTGCGGGTGGTGACCGCACTCCCCAAGCGCGGCAGGACGCAGTCTCTGAGGGTCTGGGGAGGCGTTTTCCAGATCCGCCAGAGCAGGCGCGGCACCGGCCTCACGCGGCTCATCCTGAAGGCCCCGCTCTCGTGCCGCAAACACGCGCAGGCCCACCTCGCCGGCGCCAGCACGACCCGCGCCGGCAAGAGCCGCAAGCTGTGGGCGAAGGACAACCATGGCCGCTACGGCACCTACGGCGCGAACAGCGTCGCGACCGTGCTCGGGACGGAGTGGGAGACGATCGACACGTGCGCCGGGACGCTCACGCGCGTGGTGAAGGGCAAGGTCAGCGTGCGCGACCTGCACACGCACAAGACGGTCATCGTGAGCGCCGGGCACAGCGACCTCGCGCGCCCCTGAGTCGCCGCCGCGCCGCCACGAACCGCCCCTGGACAGCGAAGCCGCCTGGCGCAAGGCCGTGGATCGGGCCCCCGCGCGGCCTTCAGCGGAATCTGGGAAGGTTGCTGGCGGGAAGGCGTCATGCTTCTATTGAGGGTTCGTCCGGGCCCGGACAAACGAGAGGGGAACGATCATGAAGCGTTACGCGCTGCTTGCAGGTGTCCTGATCGCCGCGGTCAGCTACACCGCGCTCGCAACCGCCCGACCGGCCGCGCGCAAGGCGTCGGGCGCCACCGTCGAAGTGTACGAAACGATCTACGGCTCGAAAATCCTCGTCGACTCGACGGGCTACACGCTCTACGAGTTCAGCAAAGACTCCAAAAAGAAGGACCGCTGCGTGAAAGTCAGCGGGTGCCCGGAAGTGTGGCCCCCACTGGAGGTCAGCGGCCCCCCGACCGCAGGACCGGGCGTCAACGCGGCGCTGCTCTCGACGATCACGCTTAGCGGCGGCGCCAGCCAGGTCACCTACGCCGGGCACCCGCTCTACACGCACCCCGCCGACCCGGGACGCGGCGAAACCTACTACTTCAAGGTGAAGGAGTTCAAAGGCATCTGGTACGGCCTCAGCCCGACCGGGATGAAGCTGAAGTAGGACGGATTCGACGAGGCGTGCGCGACATCAGAGCCTTCACCGGCCGGGCGCTGCGTGCGATCAGGCGTGGCGCGCGGCTCGGCGTGAGCCGTAGCGCGCCGCGCGCATCAGAGCGCCGCGGTGGCCGGTGCGGGAGCCCCGCTCACGCGACCGCGCGCAGGCGCTGATAGGGCGCGCCCCTCAGCTCGCGCACGAGCGCGTCGAGGACGCCCTCCTCGTCATCCTCGCGACCATCGGTGACGGCACCGATCACCGCGCGCTTACGCTCGAGCAGCGTCGAGATCGTCTCGTCGATCGTGCCGGCGGCGAGGATGTATGTGGCGTTGACCGAATCCTCCTGGCCGATGCGGTGGCAACGGTCCTCGGCCTGGTCGTGCTTGGCCGGCGTCCAGTCGAGCTCGAGGAAGAGGACGTTCGAGGAGCGGGTCAGCGTGATGCCCTGACCCGCCACGTCGATGGAGCAGACGACGAGCTGATTGTGGGGCCCATCCGGTGCCTGGAACTCGCGCAGCGCGCTATCGCGGGCGGCGTAGCTGTCCGCGCCGAGGATGTGCAGCGCTGAAGGAAAGCGGCCCAGCAGGGCGCGCTGTATCTCGCGGTGGTGGGCGAACACCACGAGCCGCTCGCCCGAGGAGCAGAAGTCATGGATCCAGGCGAGCGCGGCCGCGAGCTTGCCGCGCGCGGCGAGCAGCTTGAGCGCGTTCAACCGCACGAGACGCTCGGCGCGCAGCGCCGCGGCGACCTTCGCGCGGAGCTCGCCCAGGTCGAGCGGCTGGCTCTGCAGCCATGCGATCAGATCGCGCTCTGCGAGCCGATACTCGGGCTCGTTGTCGAGCTCGACGGGCACGATCGCGCGCCTCTTCGCGGGTAGCTGCGGCAGGACGTCGGCCTTGAGGCGACGCACGAAGCAGCGCGAGCGCAGATGCCAGTGCAGGCGCAGGTGGGCGTCGGGGCCGCGGAAGCGCTTGCCGAACTGTGCGCCGGAGCCGAAATCCCCGAGCCTCCCGAGGATGCGCAGCTGCGAGATGAGCTCCGCGGGACGGTTCATGATCGGCGTCCCGGTGAGGGCGAGGACGAGGGCATCCTGCGCCATCACGGCCGAGAGCCTTTGCACCGCCTGCGTTCGCTTGGCGGCGGCGTTCTTGCAGTAATGGGACTCGTCGAGCACGAGCGCGCGGGGCTCGAGGCTGCGCAGCTCCGCCAGCCGCGCGGCCACGATGTCGTAGTTCACGACGGTGATCTCAGCGCCCGCCTCCCGGCGGGAGGGGCCGGTGGCTGGCAGCCCAGGGCCGGTTCCGGCGAGCGCCTGGACGCTGCGATCGGGCAGCCAGCGCTCGATCTCGCGCAACCAGTTGAGCTTCAGGCTGGCCGGACAGACGACCACCGCGGGATACGCAGAGTCGGCCTCGAGCGTGGCGAGCGCCTCGATCGTCTTGCCAAGACCCTGCTCGTCGGCCAGGAAGGATCGTCGCTGGGCGAGCAGGTAGCGCACGCCCGCGCGCTGGAACGGCTTGAGCTCTCCGCCGAGAGGGCAAACGTCCCATTGCGCGTCGGTGGCACTCGACAATGCGACGAGCCCGGCGGCTCGCGCGTGCTGCTCGCGAACCTCCTGCAGCAGCTCGAGCGCCTCGGGAGCGACCCACACCTCGCGCAGGGCAAGGAAGTGATCGAGCTCGGGCACGCAGAACGGGTCGGCGCGGATCGCCGGAAGCCGGGCGTGCTCGACCCGCTCGGCTCGTGCGGGCCCGCCGGGCAGCGGCCCCTGCAGCGCCCCGCGCAGGGCCGCGAAGGCGACCAACAGCGACGGATCGTGTCCCGGGGCGAGCACGAAGGTCGGGTCCTCGTGAACGCTCGAGAGCTCGAGGACCGCTGGCGGCGCCGGCCGGCCGTCCGTCAGCGCGGCGACGCAGCGACTTGCAGCCCCACTCATCCAGCCGTCGAGCTGCTCCTCGATCAGCCGCCATGAATCGAGCGTCAGCGGCACGGTCGCTCCCCCCGGCGCGCTCGCGGCGTGCTCCCGCAGCGCCCGCGGCAGGCGGCCGACGTCGCCGAGCAGCAGGAAGACGGGCTCCTCGCTGGGACCCTGGACGTCGATGTTGCCGTGCCAGATGCTGGCGTGCTCGAGCCAGCCTGTGACCCGTGGGTCCACGCTCGCGTCCTCGAGCTGCACGAGCAGCTCGAGGAGCATCCCCGCGTCGCTCCCGTCGGCGGCGAGTCCGAGCGTGGCGTCGGGACCATCGAGCGCTCGCAGGCCGGCGTGAGCGGCCAGCACGCGTGCCAGCGGCGCATACTCGGGCGCGACGAGAATCCAATGCCCGCCGCGACGGTCGCGGCGAAACTCGACGTCGTAGCGCTCGTCACGATTGTGGACCCCCGCCTGCTCACGCTCTGCAGTCCGCGCCGAGCGGGCGCTGTGCGCGAGGAGCGCGCGGCCAGCGGCATCGCTGAGCCGCAGGCTCATGGTGCGTGCGCGCAGCTCTCCGACGAGCTGGGCAGCGCCATCGTCGATCGGAATCAGCGCGCGGCCGATGGCGGGCAGGCAGCGGGCCTCAGGGTGCTCGAGCAGCTCGGCCACGACCTCGGGCGCGGTGTCGGTCGCGAAGCTCAGCCACCAGTGCTCGTCGGGCCGCGCGAGATCGAGAAGGCACTCATCTGCGCGACGTCTCGCCCGCCGACGCTGGATCGCGCGGGCGAGCGCCTCACTCACCTCGGGCTCGCCGGGCATGCTCGCCAGCAGGCGCGCGAGCGCCTCGGCCTGCTCGGGCTCGAGCGGCAGGCACCACACGCGTTGGTCGGGATCCCAGCGGCGACCCGGGATCGCCCGCAGGAGGTGGCGCAGGCGTTCGTCGTAGGGAAAGCGCAACACCGCCTCGCCGCGAGCCATCGAGGCTGAGAAAAGGGCTTCAGACATGGCAGCACGATAGGCGCCGGCGTGGATGCGCTCGTCCGCTGCGCCATCGGATGCGTCCACCGAGCCCACCCCTTCGACTCGCTCAAACGCACGCAGATGACGCCAACGCTTGCGTTTCTGTACGCGTCCCCGCCGAGCGATTCGGCTTACGATGCGATTCTCGGCAGCGCGCCCGAGAGGATTCGAACCTCTGACCTTCGGTTCCGTAGTCTCCGGCGGAACGCAGCAGCTGCGGCGGTTGCTGACCGGTTGCGATGGAAACGGCGCGTTCCGACGGCCCCCGACGGCCCCTTGTTACCTGAGCCGTTACCCGCGCGGCGCCGCGATCGACGGCTTCGCGAGGCGGAGATCACCGACGCGATCCGCGCCGGTGATCGAGGACTCGATCCGCGCCCGACGTGCCGGCGGCACGCGGCGTGCGACACTCCGCACCCAGGCGCGCCGGAAGGGGCCGCCAAACGCACTGCGTCGTCGTCCCCCAAACGCCCCGCGGGCACCCGTACGACGGCGAAACGCTAGATCGCTACTCGGCCGAGGCGCCTTGCCGGGGCGCGGCACACATTGCGGCGCCAAAGGAGCCCGGAAGCGGGGGAGTCGAGCGGTTTCAATCAAGGCCTCCCCGGGTAACCGCTTGTCGAGCGGGGGTGCCCAGCACTGCCTAACCGCTCTGCTTGGAGATTATCTCGCTCGTTTCTCTACTTCAGTCTCATGAAGGAGGATAGGGTGAAAGCTAAGCTAGCTGTTCTAGCCACCTTGATTGCGTGTTCCGGTGTCGTTGCTGCCTTAACACCGACGTCGGCGAGCGCTCTCTGTGAACGCAGCTGCGGTGGATCATGGGGAGCACGGGAACACGCCCAGTGGTACGCCGAACACAACCATGGGTTTATTGACGTGTACATCGGGGGATGCTGGAAAGACAGCGAATGGGGTGCACAGTGGACATGCGCCGGAGGCGGCGAGTGGGGTGGTAGCAATACTTTCACCGTATGGATGGACGCATACGGATATGAAAAGCATTGGACACAAACCTACTATTGAGACGTCTTGCGAATCAGTGACGAGTCCCTTCCGCATCGGGCGACTTCCAGAGCACTGGCAAAGCTAGCCTGCGGGTGGGGGCTTGGCAGAAGGGGACGCTTAAAGCGTCCTCTTCTGGTCCCAAACGGGGCGGCGTTCTGCCCCCGGCCGGGCGACCCCGACCGGCCGAGGAGCAATTCCGGGCGCGATCGCAAAGGACGTCGAACTTCGAGTGGCTACGCCGGACCGGGTGGTGATCGAGCCTGCTCATGTCCCGAAAGCCGCTCCGACCTTGGGACATATTTGGGACACGGTTACTGTTCGTAACCGTGCCGGCAGAGCCGATTTGGCTCCACAACAGGCACCGCGAAGCGCGCCCGAGGGGATTCGAACCTCTGACCTTCGGTCCGTAGCTTGCTCCGCGAGTGTCGTGGAGCGTCGTGGAGGCCGAGATCTCGGGGTTTCGGGCGGTTCAGGCCGCTACGACCGTCGTAGAGCGGTGTGGGGCATGTTCACACCCTGTTCGCACCCGGCCGCACCGCCTGCGGCGGATTAGACCCGCAGGAAAAGAGCCGATCCAGCGGGTCGTGCGGCCACGCGGCGTCCGCGGTTGCAGCTTGAACCAGCAGGCGGCCCGTACTTCTACGCCTGAGCTTAACTTGACGCGGGACCACCGAGGTCTGAGAACAGCAGTTCCGTGCCGCGCACGCGCTCGCCGTCGTTGCCGACGAGTTCCCTCCTCGTTCCGGCATGGAGCGGCCCAACCGAACGACTGAGAAGGCGTCGATGAGGATGCTTTGCCGGTCCACGATCGCTTCGGCGAAGGGGGTGGTGCAGTGGGCAAGTGCGAGGCCAGGGTTCCGGCGCGAGGGACGCGGGCGCGCGCACTCTCCACCACGGGCGCGTTTCGGTTCCGTACTAGACCGGCTTCTGCGATCCAGCGGCGTACGACCGCGCGGGAGAGCGGGACGGAGGGAACCCGCGCGAGGCACAGCGTTTCCTTTCCCCCGAAAAGGCATTTCTCGGAGCGATGAAATCCCCTCGGAGTTTTGATGGTGGCGAACGCGGAACGAAGCTGCGCCTGGGTTGGCCCGGCGTCTGCGATCGCGGCCGCCACTTCTTTGTGGCTGAAGACCCACTCTGTGCGTCGGTCGCCATCAGGACCACCGTCTGCCGCCGGAACACCATGATCCCCTTTCGGCATCCGGGCGCGACCGGTTGAGCACCGCGAAGCGCGCCCGAGAGGATTCGAACCTCTGACCTTCGGTTCCGTAGACCGACGCTCTATCCAGCTGAGCTACGGGCGCAGAGCGACGTAGTCTAGTCCGCCCGCTTGGCATCCGCGCGCGGGCGGCGCGCGTTTACGCACGGGCGCGCGGGGGCAGTTCTTCTGCCGGAAGGCCATGGGGGCGACGAAGACGGAGCGCTTGCCTACGAACACGTCCGAGCCGGTTGAACTCGTCGAGAGGAAGCTATGACAGACACGACTGCCCGCGACGCCAAGTTGATCCAGTACCTCAACGAGGCCTACGCGATGGAGATGCACCTCGAGACGGCGCTACAGGCGCACATCTCGATGACAACCGACAACAAATACCGCCAGCGACTGAAAGAGCACCTGACCGAAACCAGACGCCACGCGCGCGTGGTGAGAGGGCGCGTCAAAAGCCTCGGCGGCACCCCGGAGACCGTGCAGGCGCCCGGGCCGGAGATTGTCAGCGAGACCGCCGGCGCGCTCCTCGGCGGCGCTGAGAAGGCGCTCGCGCTCGCGCAGGGTCCGCTGCACGCGCTGCGCGGCACGAGCGCCGCCGAGAAGCAGTTGAAGAACGCGAAGACCGAGTACGCGAGCGAGGCCCAGGAGATAGCCACCTACCGCGCGATCGAGGCGCTCGCGGAGTCCCTCGCCGATAGGGAGACGGTGCGGCTTGCGCGCACGAACCGGCGCGAGGAGGAGCGCATGAGCACCTTCTTGGAGCGCGAGATCCCGCGGCTGACGAAAGCCGTCGTCAGCGCCGAGATCCCCGCCGCGCAGCGCCGTCCGCCCGCGCGGAAACGCAGCACGACGCGCAAAGCTTCGGCAACGTCGAGAGGAGGCAGCAGCTCGCGCGGCGGCGCGCGCGCGAAGGCGACGCCCAGCGCGAAATCCACGAGCTCGCGTCCGCGAGCCTCCGCGGGCGGACGCACGAAACCCACAAGCCGCGTGAAAAACAGCACGCGCGCGAAAAGCACGACGCGCGCGAAAGCCACCAGCCGCGCAAAAGCCACGGCGCCGGCGAAAGGCGCGACGCGCACGAAAAGGAGCGCCAAATAGCCATCGGCTTGGTGGCGCGGCTCACGCGTGAAAAGACGGAGAGGGAGGGATTCGAACCCTCGAACGAGGTTTCCCCCGTTACGCGATTTCCAGTCGCGCCCGTTCAACCGCTCCGGCACCTCTCCGGTCTGTGAGCGCGAGCGGGCCGACTGGCCCGCTCGTTCTGCCGTCAAGCCTACGGCACTGCGCACACCAACCGAACGCCACCACGGCGCAAGAGCGATTGGTAGGCTGCGCCCATGGTGCTGGCCGCCAGCGAAGCCTTCGTGAAGACGTTCGGTCTCCTCGTCACCTTCGGGGGGATCGGCGTCATCGTCAACGTCCTGCTCGTCTACATCGCGATCCAGGTCCGCGGGGAGCACCGCCAGAACCGCGAATACCTGGCCTCCCGTCGGCCGCCGGGTTCGCAAGACCTGCTCCCGCCCGAATCCTGAGCCTCGCTCGCACCGAGCGCCAGGTGCAGGCCCGTACGCGGCGTACGCGCTACTCCCAGGCAGCACGCGAATTGCTCCGCGACAGCCTCATGGACGCCGCCTGCGAGGAGCTGCGCAAGCGCCGCTGGGCCGACATCACGATGGCCGACATCGCGCTCGCGGCGGGGGTGAGCCGCCAGACCCTCTACAAGGAGTTCGGCTCGCGCGCGGAATTCGCGCAGGCGCTCGTGATGCGCGAAGCGGATCGCTTCCTCGACTCCGTTGAGCGCACGCTCGTGCAGCACCACACCGATCCTGCGCGCGCACTCGCCGCGGCCTTCGACCTGTACCTCGGGGCGGCTGCGGAGAACCCGCTCGTGCGCGCGATCGTCAGCGGGGAGGGCGCGGGCGAGCTGCTCCCACTCATGACCACGCACGGCGAGCCGCTGCTCGAACGCACCGCCGGACGCCTGCGCACGCTGCTGCGCAGCGGCTGGCCTCTCATGAAAGACGACGACGCCGAGCTGCTCAGCGAGTTCCTCGTGCGCCTTGCGATCAGCTACACCGTGCTCCCCGGCGGCCCCGCGAGCTTGAGCGCGAGCTCGATCGCGCGCCTGCTCGGCCCCTATCTCGAGCGGCTCGCCGGCCGGGACTAGGCGACGCCGCCCTGGGCCTGTGCTTCGGCCTGCGCTTCCATGCGCGCGCGCCTGTACTCATTCACGACGATCTCGGTGAGCTCCTCGACGGACGTCGCGGCGGTCGGCTTGTCGAGCGCGATCTCGCCGTCCTGGATCAGATTGACCCGATCGCAGGCCTGCAGCACGTGGACGTAGTTGTGGAGGATCATGATGATCGAGACGCGGCCCTCGGCCTTCAGGCGCGCGACGAGGTCGAGGATCATCGCGCCCTCCTTGGCGCCCATCGCCGCTAGGGGCTCGTCGAGCAGGATGATGTCGGCGTCGGAGTAGACGGTGCGCGCGACGGCGATCGCCTGGCGCTGGCCGCCCGACAGCCGCGCGACGGCGACGTCGATGCGTGGGATGTTGATGCCGATCTGGTCGAGCGCCTCGCGCGCTTCGCGCTTCATCTGGCGGTTGGCGAGCAGCGGAAGTGGCTTCAGCACGCGCTCCTTGCGCAGGAACAGGTTGTGGTAGACGGACAGTTCGTCGATCAGCGCGAGGTCCTGGTAGACGGTCTCGATGCCCCGCGCCCGCGCCTCGTCGACGCTTTTCGGTTGGTAGGGCTCGCCGTGGACGGACATCGTCCCGCTGTCGGGCTTCTGAAACCCCGAGAGGATCTTGATCAGCGTCGACTTGCCGGCGCCGTTGTCGCCGAGCAGCCCCAGCACCTCGCCCTTGCGCAGGTGCAGGTTGATGTCCCGCAGCGCGGTGACGGGCCCGAAGCGCTTGGCGATGTGCTCCACGCGCAGCACATCGTCAGGCGCCGAACTCGGGCCGACCACTCCCATCGCTGCTGCGCCCGCGTCAGCCACGGCCGGAGTGGCCCCTGCGCGCGCGGGCGACGTACACGTTCGCGGTCATCGCGACGATGATCGCGATTCCCGTGTAGAAAAGCTCGTAGTCGGCGTTCACTCCCTGCAGGATCAGGCCGTCTTCGAGGATCCCCAGGAACAGGGCCCCGATCAGCGCCCCGACCACCGTTCCCGACCCGCCGGAGAGAAGCGTGCCGCCGATCACCGCCGCGGCGATCGCCAACAGCAGGATCTTGTTGGGACCCGAGGGGTCGGGCTGGATCGTCTGCGAGCGGATCGCCTCGAAGACACCCACCAGCCCAGCCGTGGTCGCGCACAGCATGAAGTTGCGGATCGTCACCAACTTCACCTTCACCCCGGCCTCAGCGGCGCCGAGCTTGTTCGAGCCGATCGCCACCGTGTAAAGACCCCAGCGGGTGAACGTGAGGACGATCTGAAGCAGCAGAACGATTGCCACCGCCCAGATCAGCTCGGAGTACACGCCAGCGCCGAAGATTTTCGCGAACGCTCCGATGTGGTTGACCTTTTCGGGCAGTGAGATCGTATGGCCGTTGACGACGTGCTGGACGTTCACCGTCGTCTGCGTCACCTGAGCTCCGGGGGTCGCCACTGGTGTGCCGTGCGCGAGGATCAATGAGAGACCCTCGAAGCCAAACAGCACGCCCAGGGTCGTCACGAACGAGCTGACGCCGAGGATCGCAACGAAGGCGCCGTTGATCGCGCCGACGATCATGCAGATCAGCACCGCGAGGATCAGCGACGCAACTAGCCCCAGCCCGGCGGTGTCGAACTTGTAGAAGACGATGGGGGCGAACATGTACATCGCGCCGATCGAGAGGTCGATCTCGCCGAGGATCATCACGAAGACCTCGCCGGCGCCGAGGATCGCCAGGGGCGCGAAGTAGGGCAGCAGCGTCTTGAAGTTGCTCCCCGTGAAGAACGTGCTCGTGTTCGCGGAGAAGTAGATCGCCACGATGATCGTGACGACGATGATGCTGCCCTCGCGCAGCGCGATCAGGCGCGAGAGGATCTCGCGGCCCCCCGGGAGGGCCCGGCGCTCAGGCGCCGAGCCCTGCGGACCGTCTGGTCCGGTCGAGGTGGGTTCGTGCGTCGCGCTGGCCACGATCCCGCTCCGCCTCGCCTGCTAGATGACCTTCGCCGCCGTGGACGTGCCCTCGTAGCGGCTCTTCGAGTTCAGATACGGGACGACCGTTTCCTTGTCCAGGAACTTCAGACCCGTGTCGACTTCCCCGGGGCCGGTCAGCGTCCCGGACACCTTGTAGAGGAACAGCTCGAACACCGGAAGGAAGCCCTGCAGGTAGGGCTGCTGGTCGATCGTGAATTCGATGTTGCCTTCGTGGAGCAACTTCTGCGTTTGTTCGGTTAGGTCGAAGCCGCCGGCGTGCACCTTGCCGGCAAGCCCGAGCTTCTGCATCACTTTCGCGAGACTTTCAGTGCTGCCACCGTCGACGGCGTACATGCCCTTGGCGCTCTTGTGGCTCAGATACCAGGCTTCGATCGCGGGCTCCTCTTGGGCGACGGCGGCGCCCGTGGCGACGGACTTCGCCGTGATCGGCTTGCCCGAAGCCTTGATGGCCGCTTCTGCGCCTTCGATGCGCGGCTGCAGGTTGGCCGACCCGGGAGTCGCGATGAAAAGGCCGACTTCGCCTTCGCCGACGGCAGCGACGATGCGCTTGCCCATTTCTTCACCGGCCTTTTTGAGATCCTGGCCGATGTAAGCGAGGCGGGCGTTGCCAGGCGCGTCGGCGTTGTAGGCGACGACCGGGATGCCTGCCTTTATCGCCGCTTCCACGGGCGCGTTGAAGGCGTGCAGATCGATGAGCGCGACGGCGATCCCATCGGCGCCACCGGTGACCGCGCTGTTCAGCGCGTTGACCATCTGACTGACGTTGCTGTTTTCAGAGCCCGTCCACTGGTGGGTGCATCCGAGCAGGCTGCAAGCGTCCGCCAGGCCATACTGGGTCGGGGTGAAGAAGGGGTTCGTCGTGACGTGGTTGACGAACACGAACTTGTAGCTCGGGTGCGAGCCGAAGACGGACGCGGAGCCACTGCTCCCGCTCGAGGAAGCGCTCGATCCGCACGCGCTGAGTATCGATCCCACCGACCCCGCCGCGACGCCCGTGAGTGCGGTGCGGCGCAGGAACGAGCGCCTGTCGATCTCCGGCCAGCTGATGCCGGAGCGTTTCCCCTCCCCCAGCTGCTCAAGCCCCTCTTGCGCCTGGTCGGTGTCTGACATCACAACCTCCTCCTCTTGCGAATGGCGTTACCCGGCTCTCGCTCGCACCTTACATCCTCGCGCGCGGGCGCTCGCGCTCGCGCGCGAGAGGACCTGCGAGCGGCACCTCGAGCCGCGTGTCGGGACGAGCGAGATGCCCGGCGTGCGCGTCACCCCACAGCCCATCACGCTATACCTCGCGAGGATGAGCGAAGGCGAGCGAGCGGTGCCGCGGCCGCAGCAGCGGAGCGAGCAGGAGAACAGCGAGCGGCGAGCCCCCGCCGCGCAGGATGCGCTCGACGCGGAGGTCCCTGAGCGCGAGCGCTACGGACCGCTCGAGGTCGAGCGCACGCGCAAAGACGACGGGCGGGTCCTGATCTACTACTCCGGCGGGGAGCCCTCGAACTGAGCGAGATCCGCTACAACGAGCTGCGCGACGAGCAGGTCGTATATGCGATCCACCGTCAGGACCGCACCTTCCTGCCGAGCCGCGAGCACTGCCCGCTGTGCCCCACCAAGCCTGGCGGCGAGCCCACGGAGATCCCCCGCCCGGCCTTCGAGATCGTCGTCTTCGAGAACCGCTTCCCCGCCTTCGAGGCGCCCTCCGGTGCCGCCGAGGTGGTGGTCTACACCGACGACCACGACCTCTCGCTCGCGACGCTCCCGCGCACGCGCGCGCAACAGTTGATGTGGGTCTGGCGCCAGCGCTACGAGGAGCTCGGCGCGCGCCCCGATGTCGACTACGTGTACATCTTCGAAAACCGCGGCGTCGAGGTCGGGGTGACGCTGCATCACCCGCACGGGCAGATCTACGGGTACCCCTTCGTGCCGCCCGTGCCGAGGCTTGAGCTCGCGGCGGACGCCCGCCTCGGCGGCTGTGCGCCGTGCGCGCTGTTGGCAGCCGAGCTAGACGACGGGCGGCGGATCGTCTACGAGAGCGACGCGCTCGTTGCGTTCGTGCCCGAGGCCGCGCGCTGGCCCTACGAAGTGCACGTGAACATGCGCGAGCACCGCAGCAGCCTGCTCGAGTGCGACGAGCACGAGCTCGCGCTGCTCGCCGATGCGCTGCAGAGCTTGACGCGCACCTTCGACGCGCTCTTCGAGCGCCCGTTCCCCTACGTAATGGCAGTGCACCAGGCTCCCACCGCAGGCCCTCCCGCGGGCCACGGCCACCTGCACGTCGAGTTCTATCCCCCGCTGCGAACCGCTCACAAGCTGAAGTACCCGGCCGGCTCCGAGCAGGGCGCGGGCACGTTCATCTCCGACGTGCTTCCAGAGGAGTCCGCCGCCGAGTTGCGCGAGGCGATGGCGCGTGCGCAGTGAGCGCTGCCGCGCGTTCGCACCTGGTCGCGTCAACCTGATCGGCGAGCACACCGATTACAACGGCGGCCTAGCCCTGCCGTTCGCGATCGCGCAGGGAGTGACCGTGGCTGCCGAGACGCATCGATCCGGGGCCCGCGGGGCAGCGGCGTGTGCAGGCGCTCGCGATCGACCTCGACGAGCGCGATGAGTTCGCGCTCGATCACCCCGAGCCGGCTCAGGGCTGGCGAGCGTTCGTGCACGGAGTCGTTGCCGAGCTCAGCGCCGCCGGCTGGCAGCTACGCGGCGCGAGACTCGAGCTCCGCGGCGAGCTGCCACGGGGTGCCGGGCTTTCCTCCTCGGCGGCGCTCGAGGTCGCCCTCTGCCTGGCGCTCATCGAGCTCGCCGCCGCGGGGCCCTCGCCGGGCGGGAAGCCCGCGGACCGCATCGCGCTGCGCACGCCTGTGCTCCCGAGTGGAGAACGACTGGGTCGGCGCCCACACGGGGCTGCTCGACCAGCTCGCGAGCCTCTGCGGCGCGCCCGATGCAGCCGTGCTGATCGACTTCCTCACGCTCGAGCTCGAGCCGGTGCCGCTCGTGCTCGACGGCTGGAGCCTCGCCGTGCTCGATTCCGGCGAGCGCCACGCGCACGCGAGCTCCGGCTATAACGAGCGCCGCGCCGAATGCGCGCGCGCCTGCGAGCTGCTCGGGCGTCCCCACGCTGCGCGAGGCCGACCGCACGGCAGCTCGCGCGCCTGCCGGAGCCGCTGGCACGCCGCGCACGGCACGTGCTCGAGGAATGCGAGCGCGTGCGCCTGGCGGTGGCGGCGCTGCGCGATCGCGACCTCGCGGCTGTCGGCGGGCTGCTCGACGCCTCGCACGCGAGCCTGCGCGACCTGTATGAGGTCTCCACACCGGCAGTGGAGCGCGCGGTGGCGCGGCTGCCGCGATGCGGGCGCCGCCGGCGCGCGCATCGTGGGCGGCGGCTTCGGGGGCAGCGCGCTCGGGCTGTTCGCCGCCCGGCGTGAGTGCGCCCGACGGTGCGCTCGAGGTTCGCCCCAGCCCGGGAGCGCACCTGCTCGCCGCCGGCGCCTGAGCGCCGCGTCGCACGGGCCGGGCGCTCAGAGGCGCGCCGCGAGCAGCGCCCCGGCCGTCAGCGGCATCGCCAGCGAAAGCGCAGCAAGCGCTCCATCGAGCGGCGCGAGAAGCGCCTGCAGCGACAGCTCTTCCTGGCGGCCGTCCTTCAGCGTCCTCGTGCCCTCGACGCCCGCGGTGCGCCGACGCAGCTCGCGCGCGGGGGTCGAGAGCCTGCGCTGAGCGACGCTCATGGCGATCGCTCCGGCAGCGATCAGGAGCCCCGGGAGCGCGACCCGCTCGGCGTTCACGAAGTAGCCGGTGAAGGCCGGGAACCCGCCCCATCCGACGGCGAACCAGAGGTCGCTGTGGAGGCGCCCGCCGAAGAGCTCGAGGTTATACGCGGGCAGGAACAGCCCTCCCATCAGCACCAGCGGCGCAAGCCAGGCCGACACGGTCAGCGTTCCCGCGACGCCGATCGCCACGGCCGCAAGTAGCGCGAGGGCCGCCGCGGCGATGAGCGTGCGGTCCCCCAGCGAGGTGCGAAGCGGACGGTCGTGCAGCTCATCGAGCGCGTGCGCGGCGACCCCGACGGCGAGCGCGAACGCGGCGAGCCCCCACAGCAGCCGGTCAGCGTGCAGCTTCGGCGCGACCGCCGCTCCGATCGCGAAGTAGCTCAGATGCCAGAGCGTGTACGGCGGGTGCAGCAACGCGATCAACTCTCCGCGCCGGCCACGTCCGACGGCATAGAACGCGGGGCGGTGGGGCGTAGTCGTCATCGTGGCTCTGCACCATTGGCGCGCGCGCCCTTGGTGGCCCACATGACCACGCCGGCGCCGAAGCTCATGCGCCGCACGCGCACGTCCTCGAGCCCCGCCGCGCGCCAGTAGGCGATGATCTGCTCGAGCGGGTGGCGCGCGTAGAAGCCGCGGATACTCGGCCCGAGGAAACTGCCGACGCGCCGCCAATCGCGCGAGGCAAGGCCACCGAGCGCGGGCAATGCAAGTCCGGTGTAGAGGCGCCATGCGCCACGAGCCGGGAGAAACGGCGGTACCCCGAACTCGAGCGACGCGACACGCCCGCCCGGGCGCACGACGCGCGCCAGCTCGGCCACCGTCGCGGCCGGGTCCTCGACGTACCTGAGCAGGTAGGTGAACGTGAGCGCGTCGAAGCTCTCATCGGCGAACGGCAGATGCTCCGCCTCTCCCTCGAGCAGCTCGACGCGCGAACCCCCGCCACTCGCACCGAAGCGCGCCCGCGCTCCGGCGAGCATCTCGGCGCTCTGGTCCACGCCGACGACCGTGCACTCGGAGCGCGAGATCAGCTCGGCCGCGACCATCCCGGTCCCCGTCGCGACATCGAGCAGGCGCTCGCCGCTGCGGGGCGCGACCGCGGTCACGAGCGCGCGCCGCCAGCGCGGGTCCTGCCAGAAGCTCAACGCGGCCGACAGCGCGTCGTAGCGACGCGGCAGGCCGCTGAACAGCTCGAGCGCCTCCTTCTTGCGCGTGGATCCGGGAGAGCTCATCTGCTCGGCGATTCTGAAAGGCTAACGCGCGCATGGCTACGCGCGTGATGCTCATCACCGGGGCCTCGAGCGGTATCGGCGAGGCGACCGCGAGGCGCCTGGCGCGCGAGGCCGACGCCTCGCTCGTTCTGGTGGCTCGACGCGAGGAGCGCCTGCGGGCGCTCGCGCAGTCGCTCGGGACGGATCGCGTCAGCTATCTCGCAGTCGACCTCGTGGACGAGGACGCGCCGCGTCGGGTCTTGGAGCACGTGCTCGAGCACCACGGCCATCTCGAGCTGCTGATCAACAACGCAGGCGGTGCCTGGCGCGCGCGCTTCGCCGACGGTGGCCACGAGAACGTGCGCCAGACGATGGCGCTGAACTTCGATGCCGTCGTGCGCCTCACCGAGGCGCTGCTGCCGTTGCTGCGTGCAAGCGCGCCCAGCGCGATCGTGAACGTCGCATCGACCGCCGCCCGCGTCGCGCGCCCTGGCACCGGCGCCTACAGCGCCTCGAAGTTCGCGCTCGCGGGCTGGTCGGATGCGCTCTGGGCAGAGGAGCGCGCATACGGTGTGCACGTCGGCCTGGTGCTGCCCGGCTTCATCTCGACCGAGGGGTTCCCGCAGCGCGAGCTCACCGAGCGCGCGCTCACGCGCTGGCTGGTCTCGACGCCCGAGCGCGCCGCGGAGGCGATCCACCAGGCGGGTGTCGGGCGCCGTCCCGAACGCTACGTACCGCGCGCCTATGCGCTCGCCGCAGCCCTGCGAATCCTCGCTCCCGCCCTCACCCGGCGCGTGATCGGGGGTGGCGCCGGTGCCTTGATGGCGACCACCACGGGCGGCGACGGCGACGCGCGCCGCAACGGCTCAGGGCCGAGCGCCGAGGAGCACGCGAAGACCGGCTGAACGGCGCGCGGCTACCCTCGACGGATCGCTTCGAGCGCCCTCGTAACAGGCGCGACCGGCTTCATAGGCGGTCGCTTGACAGACTCGCTGGTGCAGGCCGGCGTGAGCGTGCGCTGCCTCGCGCGCGATCCCGCGCGCGCGCCACAACTCGAGCGCTCGGGGTGTGAGGTGCGCCGCGCTGACGTGACCGACGCACGCAGCCTCGAAGGCCTCGGGGAGGGCATCGACGTCGCCTATTACCTCGTGCACGCGATGGCGGGCGGCGCGGGCTTCGAGGAGCGCGAGCGGGCGGGCGCCGCCAACTTCGCGCGCATGGCCGCGCGCGAGGGCGTTGGGCGGATCATCTACCTCGGCGGGCTCGGAGCGAAGGAGGGAGTCTCAAAGCACCTGCGCAGCCGCCACGAAACCGCGCTGACGCTCGCCGCGGAGGGGCCTGCGCTGACCTATTTCAGGGCGGCGATGGTCGTGGGCGCCGGCAGCGAGTCCTACCGCACGCTGCGCCACCTGGTGAAACGCCTGCCAGTGATGATCGCCCCGAGCTGGCTGCGCATCGCGACGCAACCGATCGCGATCGACGACGTCATCGCGTACCTGACGCGCGCGCCCGACGTGACGGAGTCGGAGGGGCGCGAGGTGCAGATCGGCGGTCCCGACGTGCTCTCCTACGGAGACATGCTCGACCGCATGGCGGTCGCGATGGGGCTAGATCCGCGCCCGAAGATCCCGGTCCCGGTGATCACGCCCTGGCTGTCGGCACTTTGGCTCGGACTCGTGACGCCGGTTGACACGAAGGTCGCGCGCCCGCTGGTGGAGGGGCTGCGAACTGAGACGATCGTGACCGATCCCTCGGGTGCTGAGCCCTTCGGGATCAAGCCGCTGAGCTTTGACGAGGCGCTGCGCCGGGCGCTCGCGGAGGAGCGCGAGCCAGCCGCCCGCGACACGCGCGCTCCCCGCACCTGATGCCCGGAGCGCTCGTGCTGTTCACGCGCGACCTGCGCGTCCATGACCAGCCGGCACTCGCGGCGGCCGCGCGCATGGAGTCGCCGCTCGTTCCCGCGTTCGTACTCGACACCCAACTGCTGCGCACAAGTTGCGGCTCGGCGAACCGCCTCAGCTTCCTGCTCGACAGTCTGCGCGACCTGGCGGGCGCGCTGCACGCGCGCGGTGCGCCCCTGGTCGTTTGCCAGGGCGACACCGTGCGCGAGGCGATCCGCCTCGCCAAGCACCACGACCTCGATGCGATCCACATGAGCGCTGACATCACCCCTTATGCGCGCCGCCGCCAGACGCTGCTCGAGGACGCATGTGCGCGCGAGCGCCTCGAGCTGATCACGCACCCATCCATCACGGTCGTGCGGCCCGGGGTGCTAACGCCGACAGGGGCCGATCACTACCGCGTCTTCACGCCCTTCTGGAGGGTCTGGAGCGAGCGTCCACGGCCGCCGCTTAGCAGGACCCCGCCACGCCTCTGCGCGCCCGACGGGCTCGACGCCGGCGAGGTGCCCGAGCTCGCGAGCCTCACGCGCGAGAGTCCCTCGGCGCAGGTGCAGCGGGGAGGCGAGACGGCGGGCCGGGCTCAGCTCGAGCGCTGGTTTCGAGCGGGCGCGGAAGCGTACGCCGGGGAGCGCGACGAGCTCGCGGCCCAGAGCACCTCGCGCCTGAGCGCCTACCTGCACTTCGGCTGCGTGTCGGCGCGCTCTGTACTCGAGAGCGCGGAGCGCCGCGCCGGCGCCGAGGAGTTCACGCGCCAGCTCTGCTGGCGCGACTTCCACCATCAGGTGCTCGCCGCGAGGCCCGACCTGCCGAGCACCGACTACCGGCCGCGAGGGGACCGTTGGAGTCGCGATGCGCGCGCGCTCGAGGCCTGGCGCGAGGGGCTGACCGGGTATCCGATAGTCGACGCCGGGATGCGCCAACTCAAAGCGGAGGGGTACATGCACAACCGCGCGCGCCTGATCGTCGGCTCGTTCCTCACGAAGACGCTGTACATCGACTGGCGCCGCGGCGCGGCGCATTTCGCACGATTGCTGGCCGACGCCGACGTCGCCAACAACGTCGGCAACTGGCAGTGGGTCGCCGGCACCGGCAACGACACGCGACCCAACCGCGTCCTCAGCCCATCGCGCCAGGCCGCGCGTTTTGATCCGGACGGCGACTATGTGCGCCGCTATGTGCCGGAGCTCGCCGGCGTGGCGGGCCCCGCGGTGGACGAGCCGTGGAAGCTCGGCAGGGCGCGCGCTGCCCTCTCCTACCCGGAGCGCATCGTCGACTATGCGGCTGCCCTCGCCGAGCATCGGGCGCGCCACTGACCGGCGAGCTCAGCCGATGTTCGCGACGATCACCGCTGGCGTGGTGGGAACGCGGCTACCGCCGAGCGGCTCGGAGGTGACCATCACAGTCTTCACGCCAGCGATGCTGCCGGGAACCCCGACGCTCGCTTCGCCCGAGTGCGTGACCGTGAACAGCGCGTCGGTCGGCTCGGGCGCGCCGGTGCGTTTGACCCACACCTCATAGACGCGACGCGGCGCGCTAGGCGGCATCCCGCTGACGTCGAGTACGGCATGCCCGCCGCTGAGGTGAAGCGCGGCGCTCGCCCCGCGGGCCCGCACTTCGGCGCGGATCACCCGCGTGGATGACCCCCCGCCGCTGTTGCCGAGCGCCACGAGCGCAAGCGCGAGGGCGAGCGCGGCCGATAGACCAGCGAGGGCCGGCAGCGGCCTGAGCACGAGCCATCCGGGCCGCGCGCGCGGTCGCCTGGCACGCGAGGGCGAGGAAGAGCGGGCTTCCGGGGCGAGCGCCGCGGGCGCGTCAGGCTCCGCTATGACGCTGTCGATGACCTTCGTGCGGAGCACGCGCGGGGCTTTCAGCTGCGGTGCCGCGCCGGGCAGCGCGTCGGCGACCATCTGCAGCTCCCCGACTTCTTCGCGGCAGACTACGCAGCTCTCGAGATGGGCTACGAAGGCGCGATGCTCCTCGTCGGTGAGGGCGCCGAGAACATAGGGGGCGGCGTTGGCGCCGCAGCCGGCGTGAGCGCCCGGAACCGTGGGATCGCTCATTGCACCACCTCCGCGGCAGGCCCGAGCGCGATCCGCATCTTCGCGAGCCCGAGGCGCATCCTGCCCTTCACCGTCCCGATCGGCTCGTCGAGCAGCGTTGCGATCTGCACGTGCGTCATCCCGCCGAAGTACGCGAGCTCGATCACACGGCTCTGCTCGGCCGGCAGCCGCTCGAGTGCGTCACGCACCTCGCGCGCCTCCTCGCGGCGCGCGAACTCCACATCGGTGCGCTCCGGCGCTGCCAGGCGCGACTCGATCTGCTCATCCAGCGTCTCGCCGCGGTCTCGCACGCGTCGCCTCCTGACGGCGTCGATCGAGCGGTTGTGCACGATCCCGAGAATCCACGAGCGCACGCTGCCGCGCGTGCGTTCGTAGCGCGCGCGGCTTCGCCACAGCGACAGGAACGCCTCCTGGATGACGTCTTCGGCGAGCTGGCGCTGCAGGCAGATGCGGTAGGCAAGCGAGAAGGCAGCGTCGGCATGTCGGTCGTAGACCACCTCGAAGGCATCGGTGTTGCCCCTGTAGACAAGCTGCATGAGCTCCTCGTCGGCGAGCACCCGCAGGCGCTCCGCGGAGGCACTACTGACGCGTGAGCGCAGGGGACCGAACATCTATGTCCATTCTTACGGCGCGGCTGCCCTCGCGGATCACAGCCGGCGGCGGCGATCTCGTGGTCACGAGCAGGCGCCGGCGCCGCATCGGTAGGCTGCGCGCACCTCATGGACAAACCCCCCGCCGAGACAGAAGCCGCCTACCACCTACTGCTCTCCGACGAGGAGCTGCCGCTGACCGCCAGCGCGCTGCGGCTGCTGATCTCCGACGAGGCTCACCAGCCGCAGATCCGCAGCCTTGCGCGGGAGGTTCTCGCGGAGCTCGATACGGCCGGGGCGCGCGAGGAGCGCACGCATTCGATTGCTCTTTCCCCGCAGCAGATGAAGATCACACACAGCGCACTGCGCGGCCTGCTAAACGACGTGCGACGCGACCAGGCCGATGAGATGAAGCTGCTGCAGCAGATCCTCGGCAAGCTGCCCGACGAGCACGCGATCCGCGCGATCGCGCTGGATTAGCGCGCGCGGCCGCCGAGGGGCTCTCCGCCTAGACGCGTTCGCGCGCGGGCATCATCCGCCGCGCAGGCGCTGCGCTCGGTCACGCCTCCAGCACGACGGCATCTCCAACGCGCACGCTGCCGGGCTCGAGCACGGCGCCGTAGACACCCAAGGCGAGCGGCTCGCTCGTCGCCGCGTCGGCGCGATAGCTGCGCAGCAGGTCGAGTGTTGGCAGGTCCACCTCGTCGCTCTCGGGGTTGCGCGTCGTGACGATGCAGCGTCCCACGTGGCCTTCGATCGCGATCCGCGCTCCCCCGACCGAAAGCCGGGCACCCACCCACTGATCCTCCTCGTGCGCGGCGGCGCCCGCGAGGTCCATCGACATGCGAAAGCGGCGGACGTCGACTGCGCTCTCCCCCGCCACTCGTGCGAGCAGCGCGAGTGAAGCGCGTGAGACCATGCTCACCGCTCCCGCCACGCCGCGGTCGGCCGCCGCGCTACCGTCGGCGGGGGCCACGAGTCGCACCGCGAAGCCGAGATGGTCGGAGATCGCTTGCGCAAACGGGCCGTTCACGAGCCGCGCCTCGCGCTCGCGAGAATAAAAGCGCGTCCGCAGCTTCGCGCCTAGCTCGACGGGCGCCTCTACGCGCTCGCCGCCGGGGAAGCCGATCGTCAGGCCTCGCCCGCCCTCGTCGTAGTTCGCCGTGAGGGCCTGCAGCCCGGCGGCGAGTTTGCCGTTGATCATGCGACCGCGATCGTCGACGAGGTAGAAGAGCCTGTCGCCAGCGATCTGGCCGTGCTCGAGGCGCAACGAGGAGCAGGCGCCGATCCGCAGCCCCTTCACCGGCGTCGCGGCGAGCCCAGCGATGGTGATGCGATCAGCGACCATCGCGACATTCTTAGCCACCCGCGACGGGAGCTCCCCAGGCTGGTAGTGATTTGACGATGGAGCGGCAGGAGTTCATGCCCGCGAGAGAGCGGGAGGCGCGGGCGGGCTCGTTCGCTGCGGTCGCCGGACAGTACGAGCGCGGGCGCCCGAGCTACCCACCGCAGGCGGTCGACTGGCTGCTGGGCGAGCGGGCGCTCGAGGTGCTGGACCTCGGCGCGGGAACGGGCAAGCTCACCGAGGCTCTGCTCGGGCGCGGCCACAGCGTCACGGCGGTCGAGCCGCTCGCGGAGATGAGCCACATCCTGCAGGAGCGTCTGCCGCAGGCGCGCGTCATCGCCGGCACGGCCGAGCATCTTCCCTTGCCCGACCATTCGGTCGACGCCGTCGTGGTGGGTGCCGCCTTCCACTGGTTCGAGCAGCAGCGCGCGCTGGTGGAGATCGCCCGCGTACTGCGCGCCGGCGGGGTCCTCGGGCTGCTCGGCAACACCTTCGACGTGTCCGTTGCCTGGGTCGGCGCTTTGCGCGAGATCCTCGGGCCGCCCGCGATCCAGCGCCCTGGGCACTGGCCCTCACCGGAGCTTCTGCGGCGGTTCTTCACCGATGTCGGCGACGGGGAGTTCCCCCACAGCCAGCAGGTCAGGCTCGCGACGCTGCGTGATCTCGCCTGCTCGCGCAGCAACGTCGCGATCATGCCCGAGCACGAGCGCGCGCTGCTGCTTGCGGAGATCGAGCGGCTCTGGGATCAGGCCGACGAGCTGCGCGACGCGGAGAGAGCGACGCTCCCCTGGATCGCCCGCGCGCGTCGCTGCCGGGAGCTGCGCGGCGACACCCCCGCATGGCAGACAACTGCGGTGCCGGCAGCCGCAGTGATGCCGCTGCGCAGCGAGGTGCTGCGGGCTGGCCAGCCGCGCGAGGCGGCGGAATTCGCGGGGGACGATCAGCCAGACACGCTTCACCTGGCGGTCTTCGATGGCGCTGACATCGTCGGCGTCGCGAGCGTTCTGCGCGAGGTCTTGCCGGCCATGCCTTCCGCAGACGCGTGGCGGATCCGCGGGATGGCGAGCGCACCGGACATGCGCGGTCGGGGCATCGGCTCGGCTCTGCTCGCGAGCTGCGAGCGCCACGCGCGCGAGCAGGGCGCCACGCTGCTGTGGTGCAACGCTCGCGTGCGCGCGCGCAGCCTGTATGAGCGAGCCGGCATGACCGTGCTCGGCGAGCCGTTCGACATCAAGCCGATCGGGCTGCACTACCTGCTGTGCAAGGAGCTCTCACCACCGTGAGCGCGCGAGGCCCTATGGCGCGGCTGGAACCTGCTGCGTGATGCAGTGGATGTTGCCGCCGCCGAGCACGATCTCGCGTGCCGGCACGCCTACCACCTCGAGCTCGGGGAAGCAGGCCTTCAGGATCGCCTGGGCCTGCTCGTCGTAGCGCTCGTCTAGCAGCGGGAAGACGACGCGGCTGTTGCCGAGGTAGTAGTTCACATAGGAGGCCGCGAGGCGGTCGCCGGCACGGCGCGGGAGCGTGCCCACCGCCGCATCCACCCCGCGCGCCTCCTCGGCGGTGATCGTGATCGGCCCGGGCATCGGCATGGCAACGACCTCCAGCGCGGCGCCACGGGCATCCAGGGCGCCCGCCAGACGCTCCTGTGCATCGCGCGTGATCGCCCACATCGGGTCCGCGCGCTCTTCGCAGGAGCTCAGCAGGACAACCCCCGGCGCCGCGAAGCAGGCGAGGTTGTCGACGTGCCCGTCGGTCTCGTCGTTGTAGACGCCGCGACCCAGCCAGATCACGCGCTCGGCGCCGAGATAGTCGAACAGCGTGCGCTCGATCTGCTCGCGCGAGAGCTCCGGGTTGCGGTTCGGGTTCAGCAGGCACTCTTCTGTCGCCATCACGGTGCCCTGCCCGTCGACGTGGATCGCGCCGCCCTCGAGCACGATCGGGGCGGAGTAGCGCGCGGCGCGTTCGACCTCGAGCATCTTGCGGGCGACCTGTTCGTCGCGGTCCCATGGGAAGTACAGACCGCCGTTCAGTCCGCCCCAGGCGTTGAACCCCCAGTCCACGCCGCGCAGCGCGCCGCTCGCGTCGAGCACAAAGCTCGGGCCGGTATCGCGGGCCCAGGCGTCGTCGCTCGAGAGCTCCACGACCCGGATCGAGGGCGAGAGCGAGGCGCGGCAGTGCTCGAACTGCCGCGCAGAAACCCCGACGGTGACCGGGTCGGAGACGTTTATCGCCTCGGCGACGGCCGCAAACGCTTCTTGCGCCGGCCTGGCGCCGAGGCGCCAGTTGTCCGGCCGCTCGGGCCATAGCATCCAGCAGCCACTGTGCGGCTCGAACTCGCCGGGCATGCGAAAGCCGTCCTCGGCAGGGGTCGAGACGAGGGTCTCGCTCATCGCCGCCCACTTGCGCAGGCAGCGGTCGGGTAGACGCTCGCGTCCACGGGGGCAGTTTGCCCTACGCCGGCTTGGACGCGACCAGCAGCTGCCCGCCCCGCTCGTTTCGAACGCTGGCCGCCTGCAGGCCAGCTGCGAGTGCGAGCTCCAGCAGCTGCTCGTCGTTGTAGAAGTGCGCGCGCGCCGCGAGCGGCTCCGGGGCGGCCGGCGTGCCGCGCAGCTCGGGAGCGGTCGTGTAGATCGCGAGCCTGCCCGCGGGCCGGAGCACTCGCCGGCACTCCTCCAACACGGCAAGCGGGCGATCGAAGAAGAAGAACACGACCGACATCGAGGCAGCGGTGAAACTGGCGTCGGGGAAGGGGAGTCTGTCGGCCTCAGCGAGAACCACGTTCGCCTCGGGAGCATTCTGGCGGGCGAGCTCGACCATCTCCACGCTGTGGTCGACCCCGCTTGCGCGCGATCCAATCCCGATCGCGTCGCGCAGGAGCAGCCCGCCGCCGCAGCCGATGTCGAGCACGTGATCCTCGGCGCCCAACGCCAGCGCGTCGAGGATCGCGCGGCGGGCGAAGTCGTGTATCTCCTCGGCGCCGTACACCGCCCGGGCGCGCCGTCCGCGCGGGCTGCGGGCGACGCGGTCGGTGAGCCAGTCCTCGAACTCGGTGTCCGGGAGATCGCTCGCGCGCCACGCGGCGAGGTCTTCCTCGCCGAGGCCGAAACGCTCGAGCGTCTCGCGCCAAGCGGGCTGAGTCGAGCCGCCGGACACGCTGCCAGCTTACGCACCGGCCGGGCGCGCACAACGCGCATGCCAGCCCCAGCGCTGAAGCTCACGTCTGGCTGCCAGCCGGAGTCGCTAAGCGACGCGCCGCTGACAGCCGGGGCTTCGTGTGTCCCGCCGCCGGCGCACTGCAGTCCTCATCCGGTCTCGGGCTCCTCGCCGGGATGCGCAGCAGCGAAAGCGGGATGTCCGTTGAGCCATCGCCGGTGCACGTCGCGCCTGGCGAGCGAGCCGACTTCGCGCACGCGGGCGCGCCGATCGGCGCCGCGCGCTCGCAGCAGGCGGCCGACCGCGCTCGCGACGCGCGGCGGGCTGAGGACCTGCGAGGGCCGCACGCGGTGGCTGAGCAGTTCAAGGAACATCCCGGCGTCGCCGCGCTCCTTCAGTCTCCGCAAGATCTCCGTCAGCACAGCCGGCACCGCGCCGGGCTCTTCGAGGTCGCTGGCGAGCCAGTAATGCTCGGCGAACTGGCGGTCGCGCTCGCGTCCCCAGCGACCCATCGCTCGGTCGAGCCCCTCGTCGGACCCCGCGAGCGCGTCGGGGATGGCCTTGGCAAGGCCATCGGCCTGGATGAATGCGTCGCCGATACCCCGACCGGGTGCTGGGCTCTTGAAATGTCCGGCGTCGCCGGCCAGGACCCAGCCGCTGCCGGACGCCTGGCGGAAGTAGCCCTCCCAGCGGACCGCGCCCATCGTCTTGCCGACCTGTGTCGCGCCCGAGAGCGCATCGGCGATCGGCTCGCACGCGCGGACGTGCGCGAGCAACGCGCGCTCGGGATCTGCTCGGAAGTCCCTCAGTTCGGACATTTCCGGCCACGCGAGCACCTGGTAGAGCCCGCTGTCGGTGGGGATCGCCAGGACGAAACGAGCGCCCCAGCGGTGCGTGAGGAAGGTCGGCCGCGACCCCATGTCTGCGCCCTCGAAATACGCCCAGTAGGCCAGGCGCTGGTTGGGTGTCAAGTTGTAGCGGCGCGCGTTGGCGATGCTTGCCACGGTGGAGCGTCTGCCGTCCGCGCCCACCACCAGGCGTGCGTGCAGCTGGGTCTCGCGGTCTCGCTCGCTCACGCGCACGCCCGTGACCCTTCCCCCGTCCTCGAGGAGGGCCGTGACCGTCGCGGGGGTGTGCAACTCGGCGCCGGACGCCTCAGCCGAGCGCGCGAGAATCTGGTCGAGCAGAGAGCGGCGCACCGATGCCATCCCGCCGACATCGCCCGGACGCAGGGGCAGGTCCATCGAGAGGCTCACGTCCTCGACTCTCGTCTCCGTGCGGTTCACGAGCGGCGCGCCTGTGGCTCGCAACTCCTCGATCAGCCCAAGCCGATCCAGGAACGCGAGCGCGTCCGTCTCGAAGATGTGACTCGACAGCGTGTCCTGCGGAAAGCTCGCGCGCTCGACCACGGCTACGCGGATCCCGCGGCGGGCGAGCAGCGCCGCCAGTGTCGAGCCGGCGCAGCGTGCGCCGACAACGATCACGTCGTAGCGAGCCCGCGCGATGGGTCGGGGGGCCCGCGCCTTTTCCAGCTCGGGGCCGCCCTCGAAAATCTCTGAATCGCTGCCACCAACCACCGCTATCCTCTCCTGGCCAGTGAAAACCTAGTAGGGGTTAGGTAGACTCGGGAAGTTACTTAGGGAGCGTTAGGTTGTCAAGTCGAACCAGCACACCGCGAGACCCACGCAGGAGGCTGACCGCGGCTGCGCGGCGGGCGCTGATCGAAGAGGTGGCAAGCGGGCTGTTCGCCGAACGCGGCTATCAGGCGACCTCGATCGACGAGATCGCTCGGAGGGCCGGGGTCACTGCGCCGGTCCTCTATGACCACTTCGCCTCCAAGCAGGACCTCCACCGCCACCTGCTCGAGAGCCACTTCGCAAATCTCCGAGAGATCTGGCGCCGGCGGCTCGGCTCCGACGATCCACCGGCGAAGCGCATCGCCGCAGCGGTCGACGCCTGGTTCGCCTACGTCGAAGGACATCCCTACGCCTGGAGGATGCTGTTCCGCGACACAACGGGCGACCCGCGCGTCAGGGCCATCCACGAGGAAGTCATCGCGCAGAGCCGCGCCGCGGTGATGCCCTTGTTCCTACAGGTGCGCGGAGCCGACGAGCGTTACACCGACCAACTCGACATGGACTGGGAGGCGACCCGGGCGGTGCTCCAGGGACTCGCGCTGTGGTGGTACGAGCACCAAGACGTCCCCCGCGAGCGGGTCGTCGCGAGCGCCATGAACGCTCTTTGGATCGGCTTCGAGCGGGTGCGTGCCGGTGAATCCTGGGAGCCGTGAACGAGTTGACGCTGGGTCGCTGTCGGCGGGCTCGCGCTGGAGCGCCATCAATCCAGAAACGCGTGGATGTCGTCGATCACGCTCTCCGGCTCGTCCAGGAGGAACAAATGACCGCCCCCTCGAACGACACGCAGTTGCGCTGCGGGCATCACGCGGGCCATCAGCCTGGGGTTGACGAGCGGGATTATCGGGTCGTCGTCGCCGGCGATGATGAGCGTGGGCTGCTTGACGCGCCACAGCCACGGGACACTCGTCCAGCCCGAAGCTGCGTACAGCTGGTAGCAGTAGCCGAGCAACTGCGGCGGTCGCGCGAGTCGCGCGCCCGCCTGCTGCTCGAGCTGCGAGGGATCACGACGGGTCCGCCCGCCCGCGATGCGCGGAATCATCAGCCGGAACAGCCGCGGGTTGTAGTAGCGCGCAGGGGTCATCAGCATCAGCGCTGGGACGGGACTGGGTGGGACAACCGGCACTCCCTGGGCGGTTGCGCACAGGATCAGTCGCCTCACCCGCCCTGGCGCCCGATGGGCGAGCTCAAGGGCCAGCAGCCCGCCGAAGGAGTAGCCGAGAACGTCGGCCTGCGCGACGTCGAGCTCATCGAGGAGCGCGGTGACGACGCGCGCGAGCCCGCGCATCCGCATGGGATAGCGAGGCCGCTCGGACAGTCCCGTCCCGGGGGCGTCGAGCGCGATCACCTCGCGACCTCGCACAAGGCGCTCGAACGGTCTCCACATATCGAGGTTTGCGCCGATGCCGGTCAGCAGCAGCAAGGGCGGCCGGCCGCGGCCGCTGCGGGCGACGCGTAGCTCGAGGCCGCCAGCACGGACGCGTTCGGTGCGCCAACGCGAGACGCCAGGGGCGGGCTCATCTCTTACGAGCCCGCGTCGGACGGACGCCGGCGCTCGCCGGGGACCGGCTCAGCATCGCGCCAGAGCATAGGTCCAGCCGCGCGAGGCCCGGCCGAGCGGCTCAGGCCGAGCGCACGTAGGACCCAGGCGCCTTCGCGGTCGCCCTGTGGCCGCGACTGCCGAGCGACTTGGGTGCGGGCCTGAGCGTTCCAGAGCGTTCCGAGAGCCAGGCGGTGTAGTCGGGCCACCAGCTCCCCTGCTTCATATCGGCCTCCGCGAGCCAGGCGTGCGACTCCGCGGGGCCGTCCTCGATCACTCGGTAGGTGGAGCGGCTCGCCGGACCCGGCGGATTCACCAGCGCCTGGATGTGACCGCTCGTCGAGAGCACGAACCGCGAGGAGCCGCCGAGCAGCTGCGTGCTGCGGTATGCGTTCTCCCAGGGAACTATGTGGTCTTTCACGCCGGCGACGACGTAGGTGTCCAACTCGACGTCACCGAGGTCGAGCGCGGTGCCGAGCGTTTCGTCGCGCCCGCGCGGGTCAGCGAGTTCTCGAGCGCGAGGTGGACGAAGTCGCGATGCAGTCCGGCTGCCAGCCGCACGGAGTCCTGGTTCCAGTAGAGGATGTCGAATGCCGGCGGGTCCTTGCCCAGCAGGTAGTTGTTGACGACGTAGTTCCAGATGAGGTCGTTGGGCCGCAGCCAGGCGAACACGCCCGCGAGCGCGCGGCCATCGAGGTAGCCCCTGCGAGCAGACTCCGCGACCGCCGCCGCCGCGAGCTCGCGGCTCGCGAGAGCTGCCGTGGTGCCGGCGCGAGCGTTGTCGAGGGCACACACCCACAGGGTCAAGCTCGCGGCCTCGTCGAGCCTGCCGAGCGCCGCAAGATGCGCAACCGCACAGGCGGTGATGATGCCCCCCGAGCACGCAGCATTGACGTGAACGGCCGGAGTACGAGTGATCTCGGCGACCGCATCGCGCGCATCGAGGACCGCCTGCGCGTAGGTGTCGAGGTCGAAGTGCCCCTGCTCGGCGCCCGGGTTGCACCACGAGACCATGAAGACCTGCTGCCCGGCAGCCACGAGGTGCTCGACGACGCTTCGGCCCGGCGCGATGTCGAGGATGTAGAAGCGGTTTATCGTCGGCGGCACGAAGAGCAACGGGACCTCGTGCACCTTCTCGGTGCTCGGGCGGTAGTGGATCAGCTCGAAGACCTCCGTTCGCAGCACGACTGATCCGGGCGAGAGCGCGAGATTGCCGCCGAGCTCGAACTTGCTGGTGTCCACGCTGGCCGGAAGCCGCGGCGCTTTCGACATGTCGTGAACGAAGCGGCGTCCGCCCACCACCAGGTTCGCGCCGCCCTTGTCGACGATCTCGCGCAGCACGGCGGGATTGGACCAGGGGAAGTTCGTCGGTGCAAGCGCGTCGAGGACGTTCCCGGCCGCGAAGCGCGCCTGCCGTTCGGTCCTCCAATCGAGCTCGGCGTCGTCGATGAGCTCGTCGGCGACCTCGACCGTGGCCAGGTAGCACTGCAGGATCCGCCGAAGCAGCCAGTTGTCCGTCCAGGCTGGGTCGACGAAACGGCGGTCACCCTTGGCGGGCTCCTGCTCGGAGCGACCAGCGACAGCGAGCGCGAGCTCGCGGCCGAGACTGCCGAGACGCTTCGCCACGCGATTCGGGCGCCGGCCGAGCGCCGCGGCCGTCCGCACCGCCGCCGTCGGCTTGATGAATCGGCGCACGCCCCCGTCGTCGATGGCGGCGTCGGTGAGCATCACATCGAGCGCCGAGCGGGCGGCAGCGCGCGCCCCGACCGCGTCGGCGCGATGCCGACCATTGGACTTGGCGGCACCCTGCTCAGACGTCGAGATCGAACGGCGGCTCATCGCTGATACAGCCCTCCCGCTCGACAGCGTACTTCCAGCGACCGCGCGGTGCGCGACCGGGCGCGGCGGCGCGCTTATTGGTACTCGGCGGCCGCGCCGTGCGGCGCGGTGGTTCTCCTGATACCGAGATAGCGACCGAGCAGCAGGTAGCCGGCCGCGCAGGCGGCTCCGTCGGCGAGACCACGTAGCAAACCGTCGAAGGGGTCGTCCTGGACGACGCCCGCGAGGGAGATCACGAGGGCGACGAGAACGACTACGGCGACCGCGAAGCCAGGGCCGCCAGCGTCGAGTCGGAACGGCAGAAATCCATGAAGATCGTCGGTGAGGTCTCCAGCGCCGCCCTCGAGGCCGGGCTGCAGCGAGCGCGCAATCAGCACGGCGGGGACGGCGGCTACGAGCGCGAGAGCCCCAGCGGCAGCGATGCAGAGTGCGAGCGTGCCCCACCAGCCCGCGATGTGCCCTTTGAACCCGATCGCTGTCAGCGCCAGTCCCGCCATCGTGAGCAGGCCCGCAGCGAGGCCAACCGTGGCGCGGCGCACGAGCACGAGCGCCTCATTCCTGCTGATTACGTGCGTCCGCCGGCGCCGGCAGGCGCGCACCCAGGCGAGCGCTCCGGCGACGAGTGCGACTTGAGCCGCCACGGCGCTGAGGGCGATCCCGGCGAGCCCGAGCGCAGGGGCGCTCTCGTGGATGCGCTGAGTGAAGTCGCCGGCCGCCGCGACGGTGAGGACGGCGGCGACGAAGAGCGTGCCAGCTGCCGCCAGGGCCGCGAAGGCACCAAAGGCGGCTCGCCGCGCACGGCGCGTGCCGAGCTCGTCGGCGAACTGGCGCGCGAGCGCAGCGGGGTCGCCGAGCTCCGCCTCGGAGTCGCATGCGAGGTGGTCCTCGATCTCGGCGAGGATACGCCGGCGCGTGGCTCCCTTCACCCCCGAAGCAGCGAGCTCGCGCGCGAGGCGCGTCTCGTAGTTGGTCGCCTGGCCGCGCCGGTCAGCGCCGCCATCTGTGCCTGTTCCCGAGCTCATGCGGGCGCCGCCTGGGCACTGGAGGCGAGCACCGAATCCACCACGGTCGCGAACCGGCGCCAGTCCCCGCGACGCACACCGAGCTCGCGACGACCCGAGCGCGTGATGCTGTACACGCGCCGCCGCCGGCCGTCGGCCCGCGACCACGCGCTCGAGAGCAGCCCGCTAGCCTCGAGTCGGTGCAGCGCGGGGTAGACGGTGCCCTCGGGCAGCGCGAGCTCCCCTCCGCTGCGACTCTTCAGCTCCCCGATGATCGCGTAGCCGTGGAGGGGCGCGCCCTCCAGAACGGAGAGGATCAGCGCATCAAGGTGGCCCTTCAGCGTCTCGGCCTTCATCGACGCGGACCATATACCTAGCGTCGCTAGGTGTCAAGCCCTGGGTCGTGCACCTGCCGACGAGCACGGCGCGGGTCGATGTCGAGAGAGTACGCTGCGATCTGCCGTCTGACTGACGAGCACATCGCTAACAAAGGGGCGAGTTGATGAGCACGCAAACAGTGATCTCCAGCGACGAGGTGTTCATCGGAGGTGAGTGGGTCAAGCCGAAGGGCTCGGAGCGCATAACGGTGCTAGCGGCGAGCACGGAGGAGCCGATCGGGTTGGTCCCGGATGGGACCGATGCCGACATCGACGTGGCGGTACGCGCCGCGCGCGGCGCTTTCGAGGATCCGGACGGCTGGTCGTCGTGGTCGACCGAGGAACGCGCGCAGGCCTTGGAGCGCCTCGCGGACGCACTTGAAAGCCGTGGCGAGGAAACGGCCCGGCGCGTCTCGTTGCAGAACGGCATGCCGATCTCCCTCGCGCTGCAGACCGAGGCCGTATTTCCCGCAGTGCTGGCCCGCTATTACGCAGGGCTGATCCGCCAGACCCCGCTGCAGGAAGACCGAGCCGGTCTTCTCGGCGGCACGATCCACGTACTCAAAAAGCCGGTCGGCGTCGTCGCCGCGATAGTGCCGTGGAACTTCCCGCAGACGCTTGCCCTGTTCAAGCTCGCCCCACTGCTCGCGGCAGGTTGCACGGTCGTCATGAAGCCGAGCCCTGAGACAGTGCTTGACAGCCTGCTGCTCGCCGAGGCGATCATCGAGGCGGGCCTCCCTGCAGGCGTCGTGAACATCGTGCCCGCCGGCCGCGAGGTCGGGGCTTACCTGGTCGAACATCCGGGCGTCGACAAGGTCGCATTCACCGGCTCCAGCGCGTCGGGCCGCGTGATCGCGCGGCGCTGCGGAGAGCTGCTTCGCCCCGTCACCCTCGAGCTCGGCGGCAAGTCAGCCGCGATCGTTCTCGATGACGCTGAGCTCGCTGGAGCGACCGAAGCGCTGTTCGGTGCGACGCTGCTGAACAACGGCCAGACTTGCTTCAACTGCACGAGGGTGCTCGCACCGCGCTCGCGCTACGAGGAGGTCCTGGAAGTATTCGGCGGTCTCGCCGACGCGCTCGTTGTCGGAGACTCTCTCGATCCCGCCACGCAGGTCGGTCCGGTGGCAAGCGCACGGCAGCGCGACCGCGTGGAGGGGTACATCGAGAAGGGCCGTGCCGAGGGCGGCAGGATCGTCGCGGGCGGTGGTCGCCCGCGGGATCTCGATCGTGGATGGTTCGTCCAGCCGACGATCTTCGCGGACGTGGACAACAGCGACACGATCGCGAGGGAGGAGATCTTCGGGCCGGTGCTCGCCGTGATCCCCTATGACACCGTCGACGACGCCGTCGCGATCGCCAACGACTCCGAATTCGGCCTGGGCGGCAGCGTCTGGAGTCGCGACGTGGAGCGCGCCAATGACGTCGCGAGGCGGGTGCAGACGGGCAGCATCGGGATCAACCACTACATGCTCGATCCCGCCGCCCCGTTCGGTGGGGTGAAGGCCAGCGGGATCGGGCGTGAGCTCGGCCCAGAGGGTCTTACCGGCTACCTGCAGCTGCAGTCGGTATACGAGGCCGCTCCGCCCCAACCCGCGGCGTAGCGTCGAAGTCTGCCGACCGCCGCATCGGCGGCCGGCAGACCTTCATCCGGGCAGCGCTCCCAGCCACTGCTGATCCTCAGCGGAACCGGGACGCGCCACTCGTTGCTTTCGCGCGACCCCATGCCTTCGCGCGTCGGGCCTGAGCTCGAAGTCTCAGGCGCGGCCAGCACTTCGCGGACGGTGTCAGTGGAAGGCGCTGGGAAGGATCGGTTCGCGGGCGGGGTTTGGCTTGACGTGATGACACTCCGCTATGCCCGTGCCGCCGGGACCTGGGAAGGCGCCGGTTGAGGACGGCGTCCAGCGCCTCATGCGTCCTCGACGATTACCTCTCCGCCGTCGGATCCCACCCCTACCGAGAGCTCGCGTGCATCCTTGCCGGCGGCCACCACACCGACGTTTTCGTCGGCGCGACGCTCACGTCGGAGTGGGCGACGCGAGGCGTGGTGATTGAACGGACCGCCGCTGCCCTCGGGGAGCGCTGAGCGGAGAGGAAGAACACGGGTGTGCCCGCTGCGCCGCCCCGCGGTCCAGTTCCCGGGGGCAGGATGATGCTGCGCCGTCGCCATCCTCTCGCCAAGGCTGGCGGCGGCGTGCTGCCGGCAGCGCCCCCTCGCTGCGGCGGTTCCACGCCGCCCCGAGTTTCCAGCCAACCGATCACGAGCCACGAGGTGCTCGGCTCGTGGCGTCATCTCGTCCCGGGTGTGCAATACTTAAGCAGATGCTTCAGTATCTGCCGACGCCCGGCGAGCCGCCGGTAGACGCCGTCTTCCACGCACTCTCCGACGCACACAGGCGTGCGATGATCGACCGCCTGCTCGACGGGCCGGCGTCGGTGAGCGAGCTCGGGCGGCCGCTCGCGATATCTCTGCCGGCGGTCGTCCAGCACCTGCACGTGCTCGAAGCGAGCGGCTTGGTCCGCTCGCAGAAGGTGGGGCGCGTGCGCACTTGTGAGATCGAGCTACTCGCACTGAGCAGCGCCGAGCGCTGGATCAGCGAGCGGCGCACGTCGTGGGAGGCGCGACTCGACCGCCTCGGCGCGTTTCTCGCCGAGGACACCGATGAGTCGGAGCTGCCCGAGCAGTCCAAGAAGACCAGACCGAAAAGGAGATCGAAATGAGCAGCAGATCGGCAACGCACGCGACGTTCGTGATCGAGCGCGACTACGAGGCACCCCCGGCGCGCGTGTTCGCGGCGTGGGCGGATGTGGACGCGAAGGGCCGGTGGTTCGGGCCGGCCGGTGGGCACGGGCACCAGCTCGACTTCCGCGTGGGCGGTCGCGAGCACTTCCAAGCGGCCCTCGAGAGCGCCGTCTACTCCTACGACGCGCTCTATGAAGACATCGTGACCGACGAGCGGATCGTCTACACATACAACATGCACCGCGACGGCGTGCGGATGTCGGTCTCCGTGACGACGGTCGAGCTGCGCCCGGACGACGACGGTACACACCTGCGCTACACCGAGCAGGGCGCCTTTCTCGACGGCGAGGACAGGCCCGAGCTGCGCGAGCGCGGGACGAAGGAGCTGCTGGACAAGCTCGGCGCGGCGCTCGTGCAGGGGGCTGCCCGGGTATGAGCAAGGGCAACGGGGCTACCGCCGCCACCCAGCCGATGCGGCGCGCACCCGAGCCGGGCGCCGCGGACGCTGGGAGCGACAGCGCGCGCTGGCTGGCGCTGTATGTCCTGTGCGTGGGGATGCTGATGATCGTCCTCGACGTGACGATCGTGAACGTCGCGCTGCCGTCGATCCAGGAAGACCTGCGCTTCTCGACGTCGAGCCTCGCGTGGGTCGTGAACGCGTACCTGATCGCGTTCGGAGGACTGCTGCTGCTGGCAGGACGCCTCGGCGACCTGATCGGCCGTCGGCGCATCTTCCTCGCCGGCGTCGCGCTGTTCACGAGCGCGTCACTGCTTTGCGGCATCGCTCAGGGCGCGACGTGGCTCGTGGCCGCGCGCTTCCTCCAAGGGGTCGGCGGCGCGATGACCGCGGCGGTGATCCTCGGGATGATCGTGACGATGTTCCCCGACGCTCGCGAGCAGGCAAAGGCGATAGGCGTGTTCGCGTTCGTGGCCTCCGCCGGCGGCTCTGTGGGCCTGCTCGCGGGCGGCGTGCTTACGCAGTCGATCAATTGGCACTGGATCTTCTTCGTGAACCTGCCGATCGGAATCGCTACGGCGCTCGCGGCGCGGCGACTGGTCCCCGACGAGCCGGGCATCGGCCTGAGCGAGGGCGCGGACGTCCCCGGTGCCGTGCTGATCACGAGCGCGCTGATGCTCGGCGTGTACACGATCGTTGGGCCCGCGGCGAAACATGGCTGGGGCTCCGGGAGCACCCTGCTGTTCGGGGCGTGCTCGATCGCGCTGCTGGCAGCGTTCCTCGCGCGCGAGACGCGCGCCCCGAGCCCGCTGATGCCGCTCCGAATCTTCCGCTCACGGCCGATCGCCGCGGCCAACGCGATCCAGGTCCTGTCGGTCGCGGGGATGTTCGGGATGTTCTTCCTCGGCGCGCTCTACCTGCGGCGCGTGCTGGGCTACGACGCGCTTCAAATCGGGCTGGCGTTCCTGCCCGTGACGATCGCGATGGGGACGCTCTCGATCCGTTACTCGGAGCGCATCTTCATGGCCCTCGGCGCGCGCCGAGCACTGCTCGCGGGCCTCACGCTCGTGCTCGCGGGCCTCATCGTGTTCGCGCGCGCGCCGGTGCACGCGGACTACGCAACGCAGATCGCGCCGTCGATGCTGCTGCTCGGGCTCGGCGCGGGCACCGCGTTCCCGGCACTGATGAACCTCGCGATGTCGGGCGCGACGCCGCAGGATGCGGGCCTCGCATCGGGCCTCGTGAACACCACGGCGCAGGTCGGGGGAGCGCTGGGGCTCGCCGTTCTCGCGACGCTCTCGACATCGCACAGCAACGCGTTGAAAGCGAGCGGGCACGCAACCGCGGCTTCGCTGACCTCCGGCTACCACCTGGCGTTCTGGGTCGCCGCCGCGCTGGTCGGCTGCGCGCTCGCCGTGGTAGTCGCGGCGGTCGATCCCCACCGCGCGCCGGCCACCACGCACAGCGCGGCGAACAGCGACGCCGACGCGAACGGCGAGGGACACGCGCAACGCGAGGCGAACACCCACGGCAGTCAGTCCGCGCAAGGCGCGAGGGCGTGAGCGCGGGCCGGCACGCCCAACACGAGGCAGGCCGAGGAGCTACAGCGCAGTATCCAGACGGGGCAGCGAGCTGCCCGCACGTCGCCGAGCTCCTCGCCACCGTCGCTCGCGAGGTTCGGGGCGGACCTTGAGAAGCATCGAGCGACGGGGGTCGCGAACATCTTCCATAGCGGGGCCACGACCTGGCTTGAATCCCCACCGCGCGGGGGATCGGCGAGACGCGCGAACCGGCGGAGCCGGTGTGCCCTACCGCCAGTTCACCTCGACGACTTCGAGCGGTTCGGCGATTCCTTTCACGTCAAGCCGGTGCGGCTCGGAGGCCGAGTAGCCCTCGCCTATGTCCGCGACCGTCGCGGAGCGCTGCGACGTGGACGCCCTGGCCAAAGAAGTCCCCGCCACGGCGCGTCGCCTCCGCGGCGTGGACGCCGATCCGGACGCGTGGCGCAAAGCCGTGCTCCCGTCGATGCTCATCCAGCGTCCGCTGCAGGAGGATCGCGCAGTCGAGCGCAGACCGCGGATCAGGGAAGGCGATGAAGAATCCATCTCCCTCGTGCTTGATCTCGCGTCCGCTGTGGGTAGCGAAGCAGGCTCTCACGATCCGGTCGTGCCAGCGCAGCAGGCTGTCCCAGCCCTCGTCCCCGAGCAACTCGACCAGGCGAGTTGAATCAACGATGTCCGTGAAGACGAAGGTCTGAATTTCGCGCGACCCCGGCGCGAGCCCTGCCAGTAGCCGCTCGATCCGTTGCTCCTCGAATGAGGCCCCCATCTCCGCGAAGGTCGCCCGAGCTCCCTCCAGCTCCAACCGTGCCGCCGCACGCTCCTCGCTCTCGGCGTATGCCTGGCCGAGCAGCGTGCGAGCCTGAGCCGCTTCGAAAGGTGCCCGTAGCTCGCACCAGCCCCGCCAGCCATCGCGCAGGTGCGCAATCGACTCGCGGGGGAACCCGTTGGCCAGCGCGAGCGCCCCGCGCGCGACGGACGCGCTAGCGAGGATCGCGGTCGCGCCGCATTGCTCCGCCGCCTCGTCCAGCTCCGCGAGCGCCGTTCGAGCCAGCCCAAGCTCACCGCAGGCGAGCGCGATCGTCACCTGAGCCGGAAGCAGCAACGCCCTGCCAGCCTGCGTGAAGGCGTCTCGCTCGGCCATGCGGCGGTTGATCGCCGCTAGCGCGCCTGCAGGATCTGCCTCGTCGAGGCGCAGTAGTGCCAGCCCCGGCTGCGGGTCGAACCCGACATCGAGCGCTCGCGCGAAAGAAGCTCGTGCCCCTTCGAGGTTTCCCCTCCGCCGTTGAACTTCACCGAGCTCGTGGTAAGCCCACCCAGCCCAGCGCGGAGCCCAGTCAAGCAGCTCCTTGCACGCGTCTTGTGCGTGCCGTTCGGCCTCGGCCAGTGATCCGCCCATGCGCATGATTTCGGCGCGGTGCAGCCGACAAAGACCCGGAAACCCGCTCACGGAGTGTCGGCCGCACCAGCGCAGCGACTCACTGGTCCACTCCGATGCCCGTTGCCAGTCGCCGATGTTGCGGCAGGCGAAGATCGTTGCGCAGTACACGGTGCCTGCGGTCGAGAGCCTCGTGGCAGCGGTCATCGCCAGCGCGCTCGCCTCATCGAGCAGCGGCGAGCCCTCCTTCACTCGCCCGGCCGTTATCAGCGCCTGGCCTTGATGGAGCAGGCCGAGCGCCTCGAGGTCAGGGTCGCCGAGGCGCCGCGCGAGGGCGACTAGCTCTCGTGCGCCGTCAAGCGCCCCGGTCACGTCGTTGGCTGCGAAGAGCAGGCCGCGCACGTTGATCCACAGCAGCAGACCCGTCTCGTGGCAGTCGGGCTCCCCTTCGAGCAGCTTGGCCGCACGGGCGAGCCACCCTCTGGTGACCGCGCCGTGATTTCGCTGATAGTGCTCTTGGGTGAGCTTCAGCGCAATACGGGCCGCTGCGCGTCGGTCGCCTTCCCGCTCGAAGCCAGCCTCGGCGCGCTCGAGCAGATCAAGCATGCCGTCATAGCGGCGCGTCCATTGCGCGGCGTTAGACAGGCGCTCGAGATCAGCGGGTGCGAGCGCATGCTCGGCGTCGGCAGCGGATAGCAGCTCATAGGCGCGCTCCCACTGCTCAGCGGAGAATGCCTCTCGACCAGCTGACAGCGGATCCTGGGCGACAGCGCTCATGGCATGCACCGTTTAGCGTAGCGGCGCCGTTATCTTCGAGCGAGCTCGTTGGATCGTTATGCGCTCGAAGATAACGACGCGTGTCGTGGTCGCTTGGGCGCGCGGATCGGTTCGTCCGCTTGGGCTGGTCGGCGGCTCAGCGCCGTCCATCGGGATCTATTTCGACTTTCATCAGGCCGTCCCCGTGGCGGTGAATGACCCGCCAGGCGCCGTCCTCTCGACGGTACACCGAAGTCGCCCGCAGACCCATCGCCTCCGTCTCGCCGTCGACATGGCGAGTTAACCGCTCCAACTCGACTGTGAAGCCGAGCTCATCGCCAAAATCGGCGGCGAGCGTCTCCGCATCCCAGGTCTCGTAGTTGAGCGTCTTAGCGGCCGCTTCGAGCAGCTTGCTGACCGCGTCGATGCCGACCTGATGGCCACCAACACCTCCCATCAGCGAAACGTCCGGAGCATGTGACCACAGTTCGAGGAAGGGTTGAGGATTCCCGCTGGTGTGCTGCCTCAGAGCGCCATGACACCGGTCCACGAACTCTGCGGCATCGGCGTCGACTCTGGCGATTGCATTCTGCATTAGTGACTCCGTTCTGGTTCGCGACGGTCGTTGGCTTGGATCGTCCAGCAAACGCCGCCCGATCGCTTCCGCTCGCCGCGGGTCAATGGCGGGGATCGCCTTCGCATCCCCGACCAGGTTGTCGGGCCGGGGAGCCAGCGAGACGCTCGCTTTCGAGCATTCGAGCGCCTAGTCAAGCACTCGTGAAGAAGTCTGCTTCCTCGGCTCATCGGGAAAGTCTCGTGCTCGGCACGACGCGGCCGCGGACCTCGTCCTCGGGAGTGCGTACGAAGGACCGTGAAGTCCCTGCGATGCGGGTAATGTCCGGAGTAACCCGACCGCAGGAGGAGCGCGCGTGAGGTTTCGCCCGGGACCGCTCGCAGGCCGATATCCGGCCGTTGCAGCAATGGTCGTGCTGGCGCTGGTCCCTTACCTGGGGCTCTCGGCGGCGCTCTCGGCGGTCGCGCCGATCATCTCCCGGCAGCTGCACATGAGCGCGCAGGCCATGAGCCTCGCTGAGGGGATGGCTAACGCCGGGTACGCGATCGGGACGGTGTTCGCCGTCCAGTTCGCCCTGCGTCTGCCGCAGCGGCGGATGCTGCTCGTGTATGGGTCGCTGCTCGTCACTGGATCCGTGCTCGCCGCCTCGGCCACGAGCGCCGGGGTGTTCATCGCCGGTCACGTCTTGCAGGGTCTGTGCACGAGCCTGCTCCTCATCGCCGCCGTGCCACCGCTCGTACTCGGCTATCCGCTCACGAAGATGCGCTGGACGGTCGTGATCCTGAACATATGTGTGTTCGGCGCCGTTGCGCTCGGGCCCGTGATCGGAGGCATCCAGGCCTCGGCGCACGCGTGGAGGCCGCTGTTCTGGATCATCGCGGCCATCGCGCTGGCTGCGCTCGTCCTCTCGTTGCTCACCTTCGAGGACGCACCGCCCGCGGATCGCGAGCGACCCTGGGATCCGCTAGCGCTTGGCCTCGCCGCCAGCGGCTGCGTGGCAGCGTTCTTTGGCTCCTCGGAGCTGCTCACGCACCGCTTCCTCGAGCCTCTCACGTTCGCCCCGCTGCTCGTTGGGCTGGTGCTGATCTTGGGGCTGCTCGTGGCCGAGTACCGCGGTCACTGCGCGCTGCTGGAAGTGCGACCGCTCCTCAGCACGCTGCCCACAACCGGCATCCTCGTCGCGGTCTGTGCCGCAGCAGCGTCGGTCTCGGCGATTGCGCTGAGCGGCTCAATCCTCACTCCGCTCTACTCGCCATCACATCGCGGGCTGCTCTACCTGCCCGAGTTTGGTGGCGCGGTCATCACCGCATTCGTCTTTGGCTTTGTCTTCCGCACTCGCGGGCTGCACTACTTCGTCCTCTCGGGTCTGGCCTTTCTGTCGGCGGGGATCCTCGTCATCGGCCACGCGGTCCCGCCCGGCGAAGCGTCGACGCTCGTCGGGACGGGGCTGATCGGCGTGGGTGTCGGATCGGCGGTGACCCCGGCCCTGTTCCTGGCCGGGTTCTCGCTGCGCTCGTCGAATGTGCAGCGCGTGTTCGCGATAATCGAGCTGCTCCGAGGCGTCGCCGCGTTCATGATCGCTCCGATTCTCGTGCACTTCGCGTTCACGGTGGGGCCCAGCGTCGATGCAGGGACGCGCACCGCGCTTTGGATCTGCTTCGGCCTATCGGTCGCCGGCGCGCTCACAGGGATCTCGCTGTACGCGCTCGGTGGCGTGCGCAACCCCCCAGCGCCGTCGCTGGAGCGCTGGCAGGGCGGAGAGGAGCCGGGGTGGTACTCGCCGCCGCTGCTCGCGGCCGTCCGCGGCGCGGTCGGCGAGGGACCGCCGCCGAGCAGAGGCGGACCGGTTGAGCTCGACGGTAGCTCTCACGGCGCTCCATCACCTGTGCACGCTCGCGAGCGCTCTGGCTGAGGGGCGGCGGATGTCGGATCGCGCCACAGACACGGCAACCGGTGCTCCGGACCCGGTTCTGTTCGCCTACGACGGCTCCGAGCTCGCGAAGCTCGCGATCGCCGTAGCCGGCCGCGAACTCAGCCCCGGACGTGAGGCGATCGTGCTGACGGTCTGGCAGACGTTCAACGTCGGTTTCATTCCGCCGAACGAGATGGACATCGATGCGGCTGACGCGAGCGACGTGGGCAGAGCCGCCGAGGCGACTGCCGCCGCGGGCGTGGCGCTCGCCGAGGCGGCGGGATTCAATGCCCGGGCCGCGACCGCCCGCGCCGCGCCGCCCTGGCAGGGCATCATCGACGCCGCCGATCAGCAGAGCGCCAGCCTGATCGCCCTCGGCTCGCACGGGCGGACCGGCCTCGCCAGCGTCTTGATCGGGAGCGTCGCCGAGGCGGTCGCGGCGCACTCCAAGCGCGCGGTGCTGATCGTGCACGCCAGCGGGCAGACGCACGACTCGACCGCTAAGTAGACCGGTTCACGCGCGAGCGACATCGTGGAGACCGGTGCGGCCCGTACGGCGACGGCGTGTGGGAGTACCGGATCGCGCGCCCACCGTAAAGGGCGCGGTTTTCAGCCGTCTATATGGCGTTGAGATTGATTACTCGCCTCACGATTCGGAGAATGCGGTCCCCTCGCCCGAGCCGGTGGACGGATGGCGGTGCACGGTAACGAACGCGCTCGCGGTCGCCGCGGCCACGATCGCGAGTGCGACGTATGGGAACTCGCTGTAGGGCGCCGGCTGCCCTGGCTTGCATAGCTCCACGAAGGGGAGGATCAGGGTGAGGGTCCCCAGCACCGGGATTACCGCGTGCCTGAGCACCGAGAACGACTGGCGGTGGCGGCGCCACATGAACACCGGGAGGGAGAGTGTCGTCAGGAAGTAGACGAACAGGATCACGATCGTGCCCATCGTCGAGCACTCGGCATACAGGCCGACCGGGTTCGTAGACCCTGTGTCCACGCCGATGAGGTGGAACACCCACCAGACTCCGATGATCCCCAGCCCCCCTCCGGCCATTACGAGCAACGCATTCACAGGTGTGTCGCCGGGTGGGCGCAGGTGACCGAGCCGTGCTGGGAGCAATCCGCATCGCCCACCGTCGAAGAGCATGCGCGCTTGGGAGCTGGCGCCGGCGATCAGGGTCGCGAGCACGGAGACGGTTCCGCCGATCCATGCCAAGACGGCCGCTCCGCCGAGAAAGTGGTCAGCGACACTCAGGAACGGGATCGACGAGCGACCGATTGAGGACACGTCGTAGTTGAACCCGGTCACCGTGACATAGGCGAAGAAGACGAACAGGGCGGTGCCGATCGCGACCGAGATGTAGAGCGCTCTCGGGACGCTACGGCGCGGATCGCGGGCCTCCTCGGCGAGCGCCGGACCGTTTTCCCATCCAATGAGCATGTAGAGGGCGAGCGGGAAGCCCGCCGACAGGCCGGCCAGACCGCGGGTGAGGTGCGCCCAAGAGAACGGGATACCCGAGAGGCGCGCTCGCTGATCGACGAGGATGATCACGCAGAACGTGATCATGATCGTCACCTGCACGAGGACGGCTACGCCCACGGCCTTGGTCGACAGCTTGACGCCGCGTGTCGTCAGCCCGATGGCGCCAGCGGTTAGCACGAGCGTCAGCGGCTCCCACGGGAGGTGCCACGACGTGTAGTGAGAAAGTGTCAGCGTCACCATGCCACCAGACATCGTGAAGATCCCCGCTATGGCCACGGTGTACCCCACTGTGACGAGCAGGGCCGTGACGACGCCGGCTCTCGCCCCCAATGAGGTCTCGACATAGGTGATGAAGCTTCCTGCCGAGGGCTCCGCCTTGGTGAACTCGGCCACCGTGAAGGCGAGCAGGACGACGGCCACACCTGCGGCTAGGATCGTCAGCGGCGCCGCGACACCGGCGGTGACGGCGATCACCCCGAAGGCGAAGTAGAAGTTTTCCCCAAGCCCGATGTTGGCGACTGTCGAGGCCGTCAGGTCTGCAGTGCCCAGCTGGCCGGCCTTGAGCTGCGGCTGCGGCAGGGTCATCGTCCACCGCGCCCGCGGGACGCTAGTCAGCCCACCAGCCGCGCTCACCCTTTACGTCCTCGCGCGGAGACTCGCCGAGATTGGGCGCGCCGAAGACGATGATCTCGAGGCCCTCCGACCCGGCCTCGTAGCCTCGCCACGTACCGGGCTGGACGCGCACCACGTCCCACTCCTTGAGCTCAACGACCTCGTCGTCGAGCTTCATCCGCCCGCTCCCGCGCACAACCACGTAGACCTCCTCCTGCTCCCTGTGCGTGTGGCCGTACGGGAAGCGATAGTCGGGCGGAACGCGCTGGTAGCTCAGGCCGGACTGCTCGAGCTCGAGCGCCTCGGTTGCAAGGCGGAACTCCAAGTCCGGCGCGCCGTCGAAGTTGGACCCGACGTCCTTTACATCGTCCTTGAGGTTCCTGAGCGTGAACGACACGGCCGCAACTCTAATGCTCGATGAACATCGCCTCCGTGTAACCGACGACAGCTCGGAGAGCGCGACTTGGGGCACTTCGTTTCTTAAGTCGCATCCTGCTTGCACGCCGCCCCGCCCCGCCGACCAGCGCCACCCAGTGCTTGGCTAGCAGTAGAACTATCGCGCTGCACCGCGCACCGCCCCTTTGCCGGAATCGCGAGCAGAACCCAAGCGCTTAAGACGGACAAGGAGGACCGAAGTGACCCAGGCAAATGCCGCCCAACTGAAAGCCGAGCTAGACGCCGGGGAGGAGATCCTTCGTACCGCAACACTCGCCCGGCTCGCCTACGACGGATTCGACGGCACGCCGCGCGTGATCCCGATCGGCTTCCTCTGGACCGGCGAGGCGGTGGTCCTCGCCACGCACCCAACCGCGCCGAAGTTCGCAGCGCTCCGCGCGCGGCCGCGGGTGGCACTGACGATCGACACCCCCAGCCCGCCGCGCTCCCTGCTGCTGCGCGGCGAGGCCGAGATCGAGGTCCTCGACGGCCCGGTGCCGGAGTACCTCGAGGCAGCGGCGAAGTCGATGAAGGGCGAGGAGCTCGCCGCCTTCGAAGAGGCCTGCCGCGAAACGTACGACCGCATGGCGCGGATAAGCATCGTCCCCGACTGGGCGCGTTACTTCGACTTCGGCGCCGGCCGCTTCCCCGGCTTCCTCCGCGAGCTCACCTCCAAGAGCTGAGGCGCAAGCGGCCTGCCCTACTCCCGGGACCGTCGCGCGACGGGGTCCGATGGCTGCGCGCCCACCCGAGCTTCCTGCGCCCTACCCCAGATAGCCTTGCGAGCCTGGATCTCCAGAATCGCATCGTGGCCCTCCGGGGTGAGTTCCTGCTGTTCGCGCTGACCCCGCCACGATTGTCGACCACCCCGGAGAAGGCCCAGGAGATCGCTGATGTCACCTTCGAGCGCCTGAAACCGCTCGACGTCGACGGCCTGATCCTCTACGACATCGACGACGAGGTCGACCGCAACCCCGACGAACGACCGTTCCCGTTCTTTCCGACGATGGACCCGGCCGACTATCTGGACCGGCACCTCAAGAACTGGCGCACGCCGGTCGTGGTCTACCGCGCAACTGCGAAGTACAGCGAGCAAGAACTTCGCGACTGGATGGCGTCCCTGGACACCGCCACGAGAATGGCTGTCTTCGTCGGTGCTTCCACGCGCGAGACACGTGTCGCCACGACGCTCCGCAGGGCTCAGCAGCTCCGCAGCGAGGTCAACCCCAAACTGCTCCTCGGCGCCGTCGCGATACCCGAGCGGCACACTCGCAACGGCGACGAGCATCTTCGCCTAGCCGCCAAGCAAGACGCCGGCTGCTCCTACTTCGTCACTCAGGTCATTTACGACGTCAACGCTGCCAAGAATCTGGTATCCGACTATGCCCACGAGTGCCGTGATCGCGGCCTCGATCCGGTCCCGATCGTGTTCACCTTTTCGGCGTGCGGCTCGATGCAGACCTTGGAGTTCCTCCGATGGCTCGGCGTCGACGTCCCGCGTTGGGTCGTAAACGACCTGCGCCACGCCGACGACGCCCTCGACGCATCCCTCGAGCATGCCGAGGCAACCGCGCTTGAACTGATCTCCTTCTGCCGCCGCCTCGGTGTCCCGTTCGGCATCAACGTCGAGTCCGTATCGATCCGCAGATTGGAGATCGAGGCGAGCGTGCGCCTGGCCGAGCGGCTCCGGGGCGAGTTGGCGCGCTGACATGCCGCCGTGCCCGAGAGCTTCGAGCCACCGCCGAGCCAGACAACTTCACCCCGCGTGACGCCTCGTGGCCCGCAGATCAGGCGGGACGGCATCAAGCGTCCGCCGGACGTGACTCGCGTCAAGCCCGCGAAGCCGAACGCCGACAACAAGTTGACAGAAAGTCAGCCGCCGGGCTCGGACAGCCCCCCTTTTGGAAGGGGTTCGTCCATGTCCCGTCTGCCGTGGTCAGGTCGTCCCAAACTGGTTCAGCCGCTTGGTCGACGAAGCTCAGGGCCACCATCGGGGCTTGCGGCGGCTCGAGATCGCGCCGTCGCGAAGCCAAGCCACCGTTGGGCCGAGGCCGTCTCCCTCGGGGCGCTCGCCGTCGGCCTGCTGATCGCAGGCTTCGGGCCGGCCGTCCCATCCGCCGTCGCAGCTTCGACAGCGACCGTGGAACTCGGTCAGGCGTCGACCTACGCGGTATTGAGCGGAGCCTCCGTCGGCAACACCGTCAACGCTCCGGGGGCCCCGCACACCACCCTCCGCGGCGACCTGGGCGTGAGTGCCGAAGCGCAGCCCACCGGCTTCCCGCCCGGCGTAGTCACCGGCACGACCCGGGTTGGCAGCGCGGCAGCCCAGGCCCACAGTGACCTCGTCACGGCGTACAACGGGGTCGCGAGCAGGACGGGCGGTGCCGCGCTGGCAGGCGACCTGATCGGCCTGAGACTCTCACCTGGCCTGTATTCCAACGCCGGCGCCGTCGCAAACACCGGAACCGTGATCCTCGATGGCGGAGGCAACCCGAACGCCGTATTCGTCTTCCAGATCGGGGGGGCTTTCTCCATGGCGGCCGGCGCCCGTGTGACGCTGACCAACGGGGCCCAGGCGTCCCACGTCTTCTGGCAGGTCAACGGCGCCGGATCAATCGGCGCGAACGCCACGTTCACGGGAACGCTGATGGCACTCAACGCCGTCGCAGTCGGTGCCGGCACGGAGGTCAACGGCCGCGCGTTGGCGCTCAACGGCGCTATCTCGCTTGACTCCAACGAGTTCTACAGCGCCCCGCCTCGTGTCACAATCGCCGGCGGGGCAACTGGGGTCACCAACCAGTCGGCCCCAACGATCAGCGGCACGACCGACGTCGTGGAACCGGCTGTCGTCACCGTGGTGATCGCGGGGCAGACCCTCATTGCCAAGCGAACGGCACCTACCCGGTCGTCGCCTCGGTAGTCGATGGGGCCGGAAACCAAGGAAGCGCCACACAGCGGCTGACGATCGACACGGTGCTGCCCGTCATCACAATCGACGGCGGATCATCCGTAATTACCAACGACCCAACCCCGACGCTCGCCGGCACCAGCGATGTGGCCCCAGGCACCGTTGTCCGGGTGAGCGTCGACTCGCAGAACCTCACCGCGCTCGTGCAGTCGGATGGAACCTGGAACGTGACCGCGGCCGCGCTGAGCGACGGCACGCGCACCGTCACGGCGGCTGTCACCGACCCCGCAGGCAACGTCGGCACCGACAGCCAGGCACTGACCCTCGATACCGTTGCACCCGGGCTAACCGTCGCAGGTGGCGCGAACGCGTTGACCGACCTGAGGACACCGGACATCTCCGGGACTGCAGACGTAGCGCCCGGTACGACCGTGACCGTGACGCTCGCCGACCAGACACTGACAGCGCTGGTTCAGAGCGACGGCAGCTGGTCTGTGACGGCAGCAGCGCTCTCCGACGGCCCGCATCGCGTCGCCGTTTCGGTGCCCGACGCAGCGGGAAACGTGGCCAGTTGCACCCAGACGCTGACGGTGGACACGGTGCCGCCGTTCGTCGCGATCAACGGTGGAGCGACCGCGACGACCAACAGCCTCACCACCACCATCGCCGGGACCTCCGACGCCGCGCCCGGCACGACCGTAACGCTGTCGATCGCCGGACAGACCATGACTACGCTGGTGCAACCCAACGGCTCGTGGAACGCGACCACCGTTGTCGCTGAGGGCACGTGGCTGGTCGTCGCTTCGGCTACAGATCCTGCCGGCAACGTGGGGAGCGCCAGGCAGGTCCTCGTGGTCGCCACCTCCGCGCCCTCGGGCTCCGGCCGCGCAGGGCCGACCGGCGGCACAGGGCCGACCGGCTGCACAGGGCAGACCGGAGCTGGCCCGGTCTTGATGGTGTGGCTGTCAGCCACGAGCTTCAGAGCGGCGCGCGGCAAGCCGGTGCAGGTTCCCTTCGTCCTCAGCGGCGCAGCCAAGGTAACGATGAACGTATCGCGCGCGAAGAGGGTAGTTGCCGTCGTGAGCGTTGCGTGCTCCAAACCCGGTCGCTGCCGGATCACCTGGAACGGAAGGATCAAGGGGAAGCTCGCCCCCACAGGCACGTACAACATTACGGTCCGCGCGGTCTCGTCCGCCGGCGCCTCGCCCCGCGACGCGGCCAAAGTGCATGTCACCTGACGGCGCGAGTGCCGAGCGCACGCTCGGGCAAGCGCGCACGCTTGGCGAGGATCGTCCGGTCGGCGTGCAGCCGGACCCGCTCGATTCCACCCGTTTGGCCCAACTATTTCTAAATTGCACCCCGCTGGCACCGCCCCCCTCCCAGCGAGGTGGGCGGGCTCTCTGCACCCGCTGTTCGCCTCCGCCGGCCGCGCCGGCGCTTGGCTGTCTGTCCGCGTCCCCCGGCGAGGCGGAGGCCGGTCCGCGAAATCTGATTGCGGCACGCTGCATGCCCCTTTCCAGCGCTGAGGGCACGTTGCCCGGAGGGCTACCCGGTCATCGTTTCCCCTCGCTCGGGTCCCCTGCCGCCGGAATGTAGCTCGCGGCGCTCACGCGGTCGACGTGAATGGCTAGTACTACCCGTCCCGCCTGCGCGAGCGCCTCGTCGGTCATCGGCTCGGGAGGCTCGGCGGTCTGCGCGATCCGCTGCACGATTTTGGCCGTGAGCCCTCCGATGTCCCGGGTGAGAATCTCCGCAGTCCCCGAGAACGTCGCCGACGGGAACGGACGCTCGTGGCCCATCACACACAGCGATGCCCAGCCGCTCCGTCGAATGTCGTGGGACTTGACCCGATCGGTGAGTGTCGAAATGTGTAACCGGTTGCCTTCAAGCGCAAAGTAGACCAGCGATTGGCGCGGCTTGCCGTCCGAGGCGAGCGTCGCGAGGACACCGACTGGCTGTGACTCCAGGAACGCGCGCAGCTCGTGGGTCAGCGCGCACATGCCGCCTGCGGCTCGGTCTCGGGCGCAAGGTAGCCCTCTGGCTCCTCGGTCACGGAGTTGCGAAGCTCGCCGATCCGCTCGATCTCGATCCGGACCACGTCCCCAACCTGTAGCAAGCCCTCGGGAAACGGAGCGCGCGCGGCACCTATGCCGGCAGGAGTGCCGGTGGCGATCACGTCTCCGGGCTCGAGCGTGAACGCTTCGGAGAGGTGCGCGACCTGCTGGTAACAGCTGTAGATCATCTCGCGCGTGTTGCCGTCCTGGCGCAGCTCGTCGTTGACGTACGTCCGGATGGCTAGTTCGTGCGGGTCGCCGAGCTCGTCAGGGGTGACCAGCCATGGGCCGAGCGGCCCGTGGGTGTCGAAGGACTTGCCCATAGTCATCGTGGGGGCGCGCATCTGCCAGTCGCGCACAGAGAGGTCGTTGGCGATCGTGTATCCGGCGATCACTTCGTGCGCGCGCTGCTCCGGCACGTGGCGGCAGCGACTGCCGATCACGATCGCCAGCTCGCCCTCGTAGTCCAGCAGCTTGGAGACCCGCGGCATGTGTACGTCCTCGTCGGGGCCGACAACGCAGGTGACCTGCTTGTTGAAGAACACCGGATGTTGCGGCGCCTCCATGCCGCTCTCGGCGATGTGGTCGGCGTAGTTGAGCCCGATGGCGAGGAACTTTCGGGGCTGTACAGGGGCTAGTAAGCGAACCTCATCGAGCGAGTGACGCACGGCCGGTTCGCCGCGCTCAACGACGTAGCCGTCCTCGACAATTCCGTGGCGGGCGCCGTCGCCGACGTCGAAGCGGCAGAGCCTCATTGGGAGGCCGGGGGGATCTCGACCGGAGGCTGTGCGGGTGCGAGCTCGTCGGCAGTCGCCCTGCGGTGAATCTCCGCGAACGGCTCGCCACCCGCGGCGGCCCGGGCGACCTTCTCCGGGTCGATGAAGTGCCCAATCGGGTTGGCGCGGAACTCCTCGGAGGTTCGCATCCATTGCTTTGAGGCCGTCCAATCGCTGAAGTTGTCGCACTGCAGCTCGACGTGATTGCCGTCGGGGTCGCGGTAGTAGTAGGAGAAAGTCATCCCGTGGTCCAGACAGATCTCCGGCGTGATCCCTCGCTCGCGCAGCCGCAGGTAGGCGTCGTTGAGCTCCTCGAAGTTCGCGAACTCGAACGCGCTGTGGTGCATACCCGTACGCGTGTCCTTGTCGGGGTCATCCGCGAAACCGGGGAAGGCGAGCAAAGCGACTCTGTGGTTGGCGCCATCGTTGCTCAACCACGCACCGGTGGCGTCCTGGAAGACGACGTCGGTGCCCACCACCTCCCCATACCAGTCGATCATCTCCTGCAGCCTCGTCGTCTTGAGGTTGACGTGATGGAACTTGGGGTGAGTCACCGCGGTGTCGCTCATGGGAATGCTCCTGCGGTTGCGGGTGTCGACGTCAGGTGCAGCTGGGATCGAAGGTCGTCCAGCAGCGCAGGCATCTGCGCCGCCGAGGAAGCGCTGCCGAACACGTAGAAGTCGGGGCGCGTGATCACCGCGTAGGTGCCGTGTTCAGACAGCCAGGCGGTCAGGCGGCCGTCGATGTCACGGACGCCGTAGGGTGCGTCAGCCTCAAGCGATGCGACCGTCATATCGAGCGTGTCGATGAGCGCCCTGTGCTCGCCGCAAAGCTTCTCAAGCGGGTCGCCCTCGGCGACGATCAGCTGAAAGCCTGCACCGACCACATCGTCAAAGCGCCCCTCGCGTCCGGCACGGGAGACCACGCCTTGGACGCTGAGCTGCCCGGCGAGCGCGTCCGGGTCGCCGACCGGACGATTGATCACGCCGCCGGTGAGTGGCGCCAGCTCGGGGGGCGGTGGGGGCTCGGCTTCCCGCAGCACGGCATCGCGCTCCGCGGCCGCCTTTGGGTCGAGCTCGCAGAGGACCTTCCCCAACTCCACCGCCAAGCTGATCACCGCCTCGTTCTGGGGCTGGCGCTCAGGGTCAATGCTGTCGAGGAGCCGCTCGTCCGCCAGGCCGCGCAGCACGAGGTCGATCTTCCACGCGAGGTTCGCCGCGTCGCGCAGACCCAAGCACAGGCCCTGGCCCAGGAACGGCGGGGTCAGGTGGGCGGCGTCACCGACCAGGAGCGCGTTCCCCTTCCGCATCGGGTTGGCCAGCATTGAGCGAAACTCGTACACCGCGCTCCGCGTCAGCGGACCGTCGTCGGGCCCGTACCACGGCTCGAGCAGCGACCACACCGTGTCAAGATCCTCGAAATCCGACGGCTGCTCGTCGGCCAGCAGCATGAACTCCCACCGCCGATGGCGCGGACCGCTCTGCACGACAGTCGTCGGACGATTGGGGTCGCACCACTGGCTCGCGATCGGCAGGCGCGCGAGCGCCTCCATGTCGTGTGGCTCGGCGTCGACCACCAGCCAGCGCTCTTGGAAGCCGAGGTCGCGGCGGGTGATCCCGCTGGCCTCGCGCACGAACGAGTTTGCGCCGTCGGCACCCACCAGCCATCGAGCCCTCACCGTCCGGATGTCGCCTCTCACTGCAAGTTTGCCCGCCTCATCCTCCTGAACCCGCCGAAGGGTCAGCTCGATGCCGTCATCGCCGTCGACGAGCTCTGTGGCTTCCCATCCTCGCTCGACGGTGACCGTCGGATGCCCACAAGCGTGCCTGTCGATCGCGCGCTCGAGCTCTGGCTGGAAGAACATGTAGTCCGTCTCCCAGCCCGACCGCGCCGGGCTGTGAGTCGCGAACCGCATCAGCAACTCGCGATCGGCGCCAAACCACTGGTAGTCATGCACCGGGATCATCTCCTCAGCGAGCACCTCGGCGAGTCCGAGCGCCTGCAGCAAGCGCATGATCTCGTGATCGAGATGGACGGCGCGAGGGAGACGGTAGATCTCCTGGAAGCGCTCGAACGCCACTACCTGATGACCGGCTCGCCCCAGCAGCGCGGCCAGCGCCTGACCGACCGGCCCGTAACCCACGATCGCCACATCACAGTCGAAGTTGTGCCCTGGGCTCGCCACCGGGAGCCAGCATAACCGCATACTGATAGTCTTGTCAAGTCTGACGGCAACGTCATGCGATCTCGTTTCCGACTTCATTGCGCCGTCGCTGACCTCACGACCGCCCAACCCGCCCTCGTGGGCGCCGCGCCGCGACCGCGACTTGCAGATGAGATCGCTGCCGACCCGCCGCTAATGGCCGTGGTCGATAGCCTCCGCGTCGCAACGCCGGTTCGCGGGTTCACCCCGCGCCCCTCGCGCGAGCACGAGATCCACGAACGCCGATTCGGTGCGGCTCGCGAGTGTGCTGCTGTTCGGCGCTGCGAACTTCCCGAATCCCGAGAGCCCGGTTAAGGCCTCAGCAGGCTGGCGGCGCGCTCCAACAACGCCTGGTAGGCAGCCGGCTCACGCCACCTGCGGCGGGAGCTGCGGCATCGGCCGCCTCGCCACCTCCGCTGCGTCCGCGGCCGATAGGCCGAACATGCGCAGCACTCCCTCGGCATGGTGGCGGTCGGCGTCCTTCGGCGCGCGTCCGGCCAGTACGTCCTCCATCACCGCCAGCAGGGCCCCGCCCGCAGCGAGCAGCGCGACGCGCTTGTTGGAAACACCGAAGCGGCCTGCCCTGATGCCGCGCTCGAGGTCGCGCTGGGCGAACGGGCTGAGCGCCCTGAGGCCGATCTTCTCGGACGCGTCGAGGCGGATCAGCAGCCATCCCCACTCAGGATCGCTGCGCGCCAGGTTCACGAAATAGCGGTGCGCCGCGGCGACCACCTCTGCCGGATCATCAAGATCGGCCGTGACGGAGGCGACCTCCTGACCCTGAGCGGCGACAGCCTCCCCGACGACAGCTGCGACGATCGCCTCCTTGGAATCGAAATGGTTGTAGAACGAGCCAAAACCAACGTCCGCCTCGTCGGTGATCTCATTGATCCGAGTGTCCTCTACGCCCTGGCGCGCAAACAGCGCGCGCGCGGCGTCAAGAAGCCGCGTGCGCGTCTGCTCGCGACGACGCGTGTGCCGATCCGGAAGCGGCTTCTTAGACATTTCCGCAGGGGGGATGGCCTCGCTCCTCATATATGACAACCCTATCAGCAGCCCCCCGGAAGGGGTTATCTCGCCAGCTGCGCCACGTCTTGCCGAGCCGCTTCAAATCACGCGCCCTCGGGGTAAAAGTCGGAGGGCGTACGACCCGAAGCGCTGGATCGCGACGAACGCGGGCCAGCTGCACCGCCATCGCGGTTCGGTGGCCAGCACTTGGCGTTGGAGGCGGGGGTGGCCCCAAGGCGCCCGCAGCCTTCACGACGAAGCGACTCTGTTTGAGCTAGACCGTCGGATCGGCGAGTCCGGCTTGGCGGTGATCGGGCTGCGACGCGTACGGTGGCGTACGCTCGTCGGCGTGTTCGCTGCACGTCCCATACCGGAGTTCGATGAGACCAGGATCGAGCGGCGGGTGATCGACGAACGGCCCGCCATCGTCTATGAGGCGATTCGATACACCGGAAAGCGCGGCGCCCGCAGGCGAAGAAGTTCCGCACTTTGCACGCGTCGCAGGCTGCTCGTGCTCGCGGGCGTCTCGGGTGCTGTCTATGTGCTCGTTTTACGTCCGCGGCTTCTGCGTTGGGGCGCGACCACCGAGGAGCTGCGCACCGAGTATCCGGGCGCGGATCTCATCGCGGGCGGAAAGCGCGGCGCGACGAAGGCGATTACGATCGACGCCCCTCCTGCAAAGGTCTGGCCCTGGCTGGTGCAGATGGGCTATGGCCGCGCGGGCTGGTATAGCTGGGACCGTCTCGACAACGCTGGCGTGGCGAGCGCGCAGGCGATCCATCCCGAGTGGCAGCAAATTGGCGTCGGCGACCGCCTCGCCTCCGCTGAGCGGACAGCGCGTGCTTCGAGGTGGCGGCCTGGAACCCGAGCGATTCCTGGCTCTGCGTACCCGTCTCGACCTTCGCTGCCGACCATTCGACCGCGGCGGGACCCGGCCGCGTCACTTCGTGGACTCGCTGTGGGGCTTTTTGCTCAACGAGCTACCAGCCGGACGAACGCGGCTGGTTGTCAGTGGCTACGCGGCCTCCAGCCCGCGGGTCTTGACCGCAATCGGCGACTTTCTGTTCTGGGAGCCGGCGCACTGGATAATGCAGGCCCGACAGCTAACCAACCTCAAACGACGGGTGGAGACGACGGCCTGACGGCCCATCGACGAATGGCGGGTCCTTTTCGGCGAAAGAGCCTGCCTAATCGGTTCAGGCGACGATCATCTCTGTCGTACGAGGATCTGATTTGGTGAGCGGGGCGCAGCCCGATTCCGGCGTCGCCCTTTACTGGCTCCCTTTGGGGGCGGGCGGCCATTTCGTACGTCTCAATGGTCGCGTGTTTGAGGCGGCGGTGTCACGGTTTGAGCAACGGCCAGCGTGTGATCTCTACCACTCCGCGCTCGAGATTCGCGTGCCCGAGGGACGCTTCGTAATTGAGCAGACGCCGGTCCCGGACGGGCACGGAGCACGGCGCGGCGTCGCTGCCGGCGGCGCGGTTGGCGCGCGTTGGGCGGGGCGGTTTCGGATCTTCCGCTACGAGGTGCGGCGCTGGCGTGACGGTGTCATCCCGGATATCGGCGAGGCAGTCGATAGCCCGCGGCAGCTGACGGACGACTCAGACTGTGCACGCCGAGTGCTTGACTTGGTGCCCTCTCTCCCCACGCCAGTCTGGGGTCGAGACCAGCTCGCCGCAGGCGAAATGTGGAACTCCAATTCGGTGATTTCGTGGCTGCTCGCCAGCGCCGGTCTGCATCCTGAGTCAATCCAGCCACCGGATGGTGGCCGCGCTCCGGGATGGCACGCTGGGCTCGTGGTAGCTCGACGACTGCCGGCGCAACACGGTTCTGGTTAGGTGCCGCCTGATGGAAAGATGCTCGACCTCGTCGAGCGAGGATCTTGGGTGCGCTGACCGGCTTCTGCGCCCCGGCACGTGGGGAACTGCGGATGCCGGGCTGCGCCCCAAGTCGTAGCGTTGGGGGTTCGGGACACCGTCAGGACGGCACGTAGCGCGTCGGCAACGTGGCGTCAGCCTCGTTGTAAGGGGCTACCAACGCGCACGGACGCAGCCGCAAGCCGTTCTGCGCGCCACTTGATGCCGAGCAGCATCTTTCGCTCCATGAGAAGGGACGCGGGCTCCATCGGGAGCATCCCGACGCGGGCAGCGACCGAGGGCAGTCGAAAGCGGTTGCGGCTGATCAGCCGGGTGCGTCCATCGCCTTCGGCGATCACGAGGGTCCAGACCCAGTTGCCGTCTTCGGATCGCCAGGCGAGGACGCGTTGTGGATCGAGGCGCTCGAGTCGCATCTTGTTGGCGCCGACGGGGATCGTGTCGCCGAGCTCCGGGTGCTGGCACTCGTCAAGCACACGGTCGACGCTGTGCATGTTAAGTCCGAACAGGTTCTCGACCCAGTCGTACGTGTATGCGCCGCCGCGCGGTGACGGACCCATCTGCACGATCCAGGGCCAGACCGCAGCGGCGGGTGCGTCAATCGTGATCGCGCGCGTTGCGACGCCATCGGCGTGGGGGAGCAGCTCGTCGCCGGGCAGGCTGCGCGCCGCCTCGTCCTCCGTGGCTCCCCACGTGAGGATCGGGCGACGCAGTAGCCCGACATAGGCAAAGCCGAGCGCGAGAGGAGCGAGGAGCCGCAGGCGTCGCACGCGATCAAACCACCGTTGTCGCCGATGGGTGGCCGACTCCGCAGGAGCGGGCGCAGTTGCGACGCGCTCGGCGTGCAGCAGCTTCTCCATCTCCGCGCGCTGGGCTGCGCGGAGTCCGGGGCCCCTCGGGTCAAGGCCATGCAGCTCTGCGTACTGCCCGTGCCCAGGGGTCAGCTTTCCGTCCGCGCGCAACAGACGCTCGGCGAGTGCGACTGGGTCGCGACCATTCTGCTTTGCATCGATTCCTATCAGCACGTTCTTGAACACCGAGACCCCCCTCGAATGGTTTCGCTCCGAAGCTGAGGGCGAACGGTCAGCCGCGGTTTCCGCGTCAGGTAGCTGTGATGTAGCCGCTCATGAAGCCTGCGTGCTGCATTGCCCAGCCGTTCGCGTTGCTGTCGCACGGAATCACGCAGAACCACGAGAACCGGCCGTTTTCTTTGACCACCAGTTCGTAGATATGGACGCCGGGCTTGATGACGATGTTCACGCCGATCTGTGGCGAGGTGATGCTGTGTTCGCCTTCGTCAGTGTTGTCGATCTTGAGCTCCAGCTTCTGGCCGACCTTGACGGCGAATTCAGTCTGGGTGAGGTAGTCGTGCTTGGCGCCGTCTAGGCCCGGCTTGCTCTCGGGGATGATCTTCAGGCTGATGGTCCTCGTCGGCAGGCTGGCGATCGCGGTCGTGGCCGCGCCCGCCGGTAAAGCAGATGCCATCATGCCGTTGGTGACGGTCACGGTGTGGGCCTGGCCGCTTTGTGCGACGGCCACGATGGACATCACGAGCGCCGCTACGACGCCGATCCCGCCAAGCCAGCCGAGCACAAGCTTGCCGTCCCGCGCGACGTTCTCGTCGAACTCGGCCTGATCGTGCACTTCCTGCTCATGGGTTGGCTCGGGCGCATGCATGTGGCGTCACCTCCGTGGCGTTGCGCTGGCTCGCTTCGTCGCTAATTAATTAGTCAACGCGCTCACGGGATTGCTGCCCTCCGCGCTGACCCCTCGTTGCGAATGTGGAAATCCCGCAGCAGCGCGCTTGGCCTGTGCTGATGGCCCCGTGGCCGCCCGAGTCGAAGATCGCTTCTGCAAACACGTGACACCCGGATGCGCGGCGTACGACCGAAGGAGCAAATAATCCTCGAGTGCGGAACTTTGATCGGCCCCACCGTTCACTGCTACAGAGCAAGCTGATCGGCCATGCACCGCGCATCGAAGCCGAGCCCGGACGCGGCGAAGTCGCGGCCGAGGTCGCCGACCACATGCACGGGCGAGGACTCGGCACCGTCCTGATCGAGCGTGTCGCCGCGCTCGCGGAGGAGAGCGGCATCGGTGAGCTGTTCGCGGCGCTGATGCCCGACAACCGCGCGATGCTCGAGGTCTTCCGCGATGCCCTGGTGGTCGTATTCGGCGGTCACCGCGATACCCCGCGGCGTCGCCGGCGGTTCTAGTTGTAACGACCCCGGAAGTTGCCGAGCGCGTCGTGCTCGACCGTGTGAGCGTCGGCGTACCCGGCATTTGGCTGCACCGGGGTCTCGGGCCCGGGAGCATGTCGGAAAGCGCGATCGCACGCTGCCGCGAACACGGAGTGAGCGTCATCCCCGGTGGGTGCCCGAACATGTTCGGCGCGACCGCGCACCCCGGCAATCGATGCCTGCGAGTGATGCTTCCGCTAGCGAGCAGGATCCCGGCGGGAGACTCTGACACGGACTATCACTGCCGCCGCCCAGAGTAAGCTCGGCATCACATGGTGACGCCGGACGCGACAACGTGAAGCGTGAGGCGCTGTTGTGCTTTGACGGATCGGCGGAGGCCGCCGCCGCAGTCCGCGGTGCGGGTTCGCTGCTTGCCGAATACGATGCGATCGTGCTCACAGTCGCGATACCGGGAGCCGACCGGTTCCCGCTCGAGCCCCTCGGTGACTTCGTCGGGAGGTTGACTGGCCTCTACCGGGAGTGGGATGAGATTGGCGCTGAGCTGGCTGATCGGCAGGCTCGCGACGGATGCCGGCTAGCAGCTGACGTGGGCCTCAGCGCACGGCCGCTGACGGCCGAAGGCAAGCCCGTCGCGACGATCTTGCACGTTGCCGAGGAGCAGGATGTCGCCGTGATCGTGCTCGGCGGCCCTCGCCGCGGGGTGTTTGGCGGCGCGTTGGGGAGCGTGTCGATCGGGGTGGTGCAGCAGGCGACTAGAGCGACTCTCGTGATCCCGCATAGCTGAGCTGCCCATCGATTGGAGCCGCCGGCTGCGTCCCGGAAGAGCACGGGCTCGAGGACATACGGCGCAATACGGATGAGGGCACGAGTTCCGCGCGCGATGCTGGTGCGCATGCGTCTGTTCCGCTTGTTCGTCTGGCGTCTCGCGCGCGGGGACCTCAAGGACCGCCGGACCCAGCTTGACGAGACGGTCGATCATCGCGCCCCAGCCCCCGAAGCGACAGTCGAGGCCGCGCTCTCAGCTCGAGGGTGGGTCGATCGCGGGATGCGCAATGTCTGCTGATGCTGCTCCCGCGGGGCGGGTGCTTCTCGTTGAGGATGAGCTTTCGATCGCCGAGCCGTTCGCTCGGGCGCTCGCGCGCAGCGGCTTCGAACCGACGATTGCACGCACCGCACAGGATGCCTTGCGGCTCGCTCGGGAGACCGAGCCAGACGTGGTGTTGCTCGATCTCACGCTGCCTGATGGAGACGGTCGCGATGTCTGTCGCGAGTTGCGCCGCACCTCAGAAGTGCCAATCATCATGTTGACGGCGCGCGGGACGGTCACCGACCGGGTGGTCGGATTGGAGCTGGGGGCCGACGACTATGTCGTAAAGCCATTCGCAACCGGCGAGGTCATATCTCGCATACGAGCTGTGCTTCGTCGTGCTCGCGGTGCCGTGCGCCAGCCGGGGCTCCTGACGGCGCTTGATCTCCGAATCGATCCCGCTGCGCGGCGCGCGTGGCGGGCCGCGACCGAGCTGGACCTGTCGCGAAAGGAGTTCGACCTGCTGGCGCGCTTGGCCAGAGATGCAGGGAATGTCGTCTCTCGCGAGACGCTGATGTCGGAGGTATGGGATGAGAACTGGTTCGGGTCGACGAAGACCTTGGACGTTCACATCGCGGGACTACGCCGCAAGCTCGGCGACGACGCGGCAGACGCTCGTTACATCGAGACCGTTCGGGGTGTCGGGTTTCGCTGCGCGACGAGCGAGGAGCGGGAGCCGTAGCGAGGGCGCCGCGACTGAGGACGGGCCTGCTGGCGGCGCTAGCGTATGTGCTGCTGCTGGCCATCGTGGCGCTCGGTGTGCCGCTGGGGCTGAACCTCAGCGCGCGCATAAACGACGAGGTGCGCTCCCAGGCCGAGGGGCAGGCAGACCTCGTGGCGGCGACCGCGGCGGACCTCCTCACGCCGTCGAGACGACGCGACCTCGCGGTCTTGGCCCACACAGCCGCAGCCGCCGTGCGCGGACGCGTGCTGATCGTGGATCGGACGGGGATCGTCCTCGCCGACAGCGCCGTGCCGCCCGAGCTCGGTTCGAGTTACGCGGGACGCCCAGAGATCGCCCGTGCGCTCGGTGGGCATCGCGTGCAGGTGCAGCGCGCGAGCAGCACGCTCGGAGAAAAGATCCTCGCGACCGCTGTGCCGATCATCCGCAACCGCGCGACGGCGGGCGCCGTGCGCGTTACACAAAGCGTCTCCGCGGTGAACGCTGCCGTTCGGCGCGTCGAGCTCGGACTGGCGCTGATCGGAGCGATCGTGCTCGCGCTCGGCCTCGCAGTAGGGGTTGTGATCGCGGGCCAGATCGCGCGTCCGCTGGGACGCTTGGAGCGGATCGCGCGCCGAGTCGCCGGCGGGGATCTGAGCGCTCGCGCGCCGATCGAGGGGAGCCGCGAGCAGCGCTCGCTGGGAGTGTCCTTCAATGAGATGACCGACCGCGTGCAGCGGCTGCTCGACTCTCAACGTGCGTTTGTGGCCGACGCCTCTCACCAGCTGCGTACCCCCTTGACCGGGCTGCGCCTGCGGGTGGAGGAGGCCCGCGCGGCCGGCGTGAGCCCGGTTGCGGCCGGCGAACTCGACGCCGCGGCGGGGGAGGTGGACCGCCTCGCACAGATCGTCGGGGAGCTGCTCGTGCTCAGCCGGGCCGGTGAGCGTGAGTTGCCAGGCGAGCGCCTGAACCTCGACGATGTGCTCGAGCGGGCGATGGGCCGCTGGGCCGCGGCCGCCGCCGCGCATTCGATCGCCCTCGAGCGTGGAGAGCGTGGCGGGGGCCACGTTTGGTGCGCGGCGGCCGACGCCGATAGGGCTCTCGACGTGCTCGTCGAGAATGCCCTCTTCTATGCGCCGCCGGGGTCGCGCGTCACGCTCGCAGCGGCGCCCGGGGAGATCGAGGTCCGAGATCATGGCAGCGGCGTCAGCGACGAGGAGCGCGAGGCGATCTTTGAGAGGTTCCACCGCGGCACCGCGGGGCGGACTGGCCCCCCCGGCAGCGGTCTCGGCCTTGCCATCGCGCGGGAGCTCGCGCGCGAGTGGGGCGGGGAGATAACGCTGCGCAATCGCGAGGGCGGCGGCGCGATTGCGACCCTGTCGCTCCCGCCGACGCAAGGCCTTGCCAGCGCTTAACCTTCTCATGGCTACGGTGTCGCCATGAGGCGCCATGCCATTCTGTGGTCGCTTGCCGCGGCGCTCGGCATCATCTCGACCGCCGGCATGACGTGGGCCACGAGCCAGCTCACCAGCCAGCACATCGGGCTTGCCTCAGAACCGCTCACCGCGGCACGCAGCCTCGCACCCTCAGTGCTGGAACCGCGAGTATCGCGCCAATCGCCAACGAGCTCCAAGCGAACCTCGCCGACCTCCTCCGCTAAGCAGAACACGTCGACTGCGCCGCCCCCCACGCCTTCGCTCAGCACTACGACCGCGCCCGCCGCCGCGCCCACGACGACGCCTGTCGAAGCCGCCGGGTCGCAGACGACTGAATCCCCGCAGGCGAGCAGTGGAAGCGCGCCCAGCGGCGACGACAACAGCAAACGTGGCCGCACCCGCGGTGGAAACGCGTCGGCTGAAGGACGCGGCGAAAGCCAGTCACGCGGTCGCGACGACTAGCGCGGCCGAGCGTTAGCGATTTTGCCAAAGCTTAACCCGATGCTGGGGCGCCGTTAGCAGTGCGTAGGCAACAGTGGGTAAGCAATCGTGCGCCACCCACTGAACACCCGCATCGCAGCCGTTGCCTCCGCGTTTGTCGCCGGCGTGTTCGCCGCCTACATGCTGCGTGGCGGCGCCTCCAGTCAGTCCGCCGCGCCCCTGCGCCAACAGCCGGCCGAGATTCGCACCCAGGTCATCAGACGCACGATCCACATCGTCCGCCACGAACGGCCCCCCACTCGCCGAGGGTCGTCCGCGGTGGCCAGCCTACGCGGGTCAGCCGCGCCAGTTGCGAGTGTGAGCGCGCCGCCGCGCACCACCGCCAGCGGCGTCCACGGCGTCGCTCCGAGCACTCCCCTTGCACCCCGCACCCGCACGAGCGCCGTGGGCACGCCCGGCCCGGGCACGAGTGGCGGCTCGTCATCCCCGCGCACGCGCACCAGTAGCGCGGGAAGCGGTGCGAGCGGCGGATCGCCTACGGCGGTTCGCACGCGCACCAGCGGTGGTGGCGGGAAAGACGACGGCGGGGGGAGCCACGGTGACTGACGCTCCGCCACGCAGACGCCGCGGCGCACGCGACGCGCTGCGGCGTGCGCTGCCGGTCATCACGGCCGCACTTGCCTGCTTTCTCGCCGTGCTTGCGCTGTTGACCGCGCGTGTGACGCGCGGTCAGGATCCTGCGTTGCGGGCGACGGCGAGCACGGCATTGGTCTCGCGCAGCGGCCGCACGGTCATCCGCACCACCGCTAGCGGCCGGGTGATTTCGGGGAGCAGCGCATCCGGCACCCAGCCAGAAGTTGCCCCTGGCGCTGCCCCAGTCATCACGCGCACGAGCGGCGGCCTCCCCGGCGAAGCTGGCCACGATGACTGAGCGGGGTCACGAAAGCATGGCGGCGTTGCAACAGCGTTCACCGGAGTCCGGTGGAACGTCGCGGCGACCACGGGGCGGCGGTCCCGATCGCCTGAGCGTCGGGCTCTTCTCGCTGGCCGCCTTCCTCCTCGTCCTCGCACTGCTCGGCACCCAGCTCGGTGGCGCGGCGGTGGGCCGACCCGCGCGTCGCGCCGTGCTCGTCCGCCGGATCTACCGCACCACAGTCGTCGAAACCGTCCCACCGAGCGCGCGCGGTGGCGCGTCGGGCGGCACTTCGGTCACGCAATCCGCGTCCTCGACCTCCGAACCGCTGCCCGCGGCACCGGTCCTCACACGGGTCTCGTGAGCATGGAATACGACCTGACGCTTCCGCTCGATGGGGAGCGACGTGCGCCTCATGATCGGCCCCGCGCTGTTGCCCAGCGCGCCCTCACCCGCAGCCGCCGCGGCACGCGAGCGCGCGTATGTCGAGGACTTCGCGATGCGCCTGTCGCGCTTTCGGGCGTCTAGCGAGTTGAGCACGCTCAACCGTGATCGCTCTCCGGTGGTCCCGGCATCGCCATTGCTGCGAGCGGCCGTTCGCGCAGGCATCTGGGCAGCCGAACGGAGCGGCGGGCTGGTAGACCCGACGCTACTTGGAGCGCTCGAACGCGTGCCGGGTACACGACCTCGCTCGCCGACCACCGACCGGCGCCGCTCAGCGAGGCGCTCGCGGCCGCGCCCCCGCGTCGCCCTGCGCGCCCGCACCCCGCACAGCTGTGGCGGCGGATCTCGGTAGATGATCCGCGAGGGCAGCGTCCGCCGCCCACCTGGCGTGGAACTCGATACGGGCGGCACTGGCAAGGGCCTCTGCGCCGACGCTGTCGCGTGCCGGCTGCGCCGTTACACCCGCTTCGTCGTGGACTGCGGCGGCGATATCGCGATAGGCGGCGATCGGCGCGCCAGCTGGACCCCTACGAGGTGGAGGTCGAGCACCCCCTGACCGGCGAGACGATCCGCACCGTGCGCGGTCGCATCCGGCGGCGATCGCCACGTCGGGTCTGAACGTACGCGTCTGGCGCGACGGGCAAGGGGGCTTCGCGCACCACCTGCTCGATCCCGCCACTGGCCAGCCCGCGTGGACGGGGCTGGTCGGAGTCACGGCGCTCGCCTCGAGCGCTCTCGAGGCCGAGACGCTGTCCAAGATGGCCCTGCTGCTGGGCCGCTGGGCGCCAGACGCGTGCTCGACCGACACGGCGGGCTGATCGTCCACGACGACGGCGGCGTCGAGGAGATCGGTCCGCTTGACCGCTCACCACCACCCACTCGATCGTCCACGGCTGGGAGAGCCGCATGACGCGGCGCAAGGACCCGACGCGCTACCTCTCGTGGCTCGATGAGCCGCGCGTCCGGAATCGTCGCGCTCGGCCTCGTCACACTCGCCGTCCTGCTAGGTCTGACGATGGCGACCAAGCTGCTGCGCCGCCCGGGCCGGCGTACGCTCGTGCGGCTGCACGAGCACGTCGCGCTTGTGGGCCTGGGCGCGATCGCGGTTCACGGACTTGGCGCTGCTAGGGGACCGCTGGCTGCACCCAGGTCTGCGCGGGCGTGACGATCCCGTTCGCGATGGGCTATCGGCCGCTTTTCACCGGGCCTCGGGATCATCGGCGGCTATCTCGCAGCGCTTCTCGGCCTCAGCTTCTACGCTCGCCGGCGCATCGGCGTGAAGCTGTGGCGCAGTCTGCACCGCGCCACCGTGCTCGTGTGGACTGCTGGGGGTCGTTCATACGCTAGGCGCGGGCAGCGATGCCGCCACCACGTGGCTTCGCGCGTTCGTCCTCGCTCCCGCGATCCCGATCACCTACCTGATGGTCCTCGCCCGCTCCCGGCCTCGCCGCGCCGGGCGCTACCAAGCGCGCGGAGGCCCACGACCGTCGGCGAGGCGCGACAGCGCCCGGAGCACCCCCCGGCCTCGGGTGCTGGCGCGACGCTGGGCAGGAGTCGAGCGTCGTGAGGCCAGCTGATTTCGACGTCGCTGCTCGCCGGTGGAGGCCTTGCCGCACAGCGCTGCTGCGAGACGCTCCGCCGGCGGCGGATTCGCGGCAGCGATCACGGTCCTCTGCGAGGAGCCGCGCTCCCTACGACCGGCCTCCGCTGTCGAAGGCCATGCTCACGGCCGCACGAGCCGCATCAGCCCTTGCTCAGCGCGGAGACGGTGGTACGAGCAGAACGAGGTCGAGCTGCTGCTGGGCGCAGGCGCACGGAGCTCGACCCGGCCGCACGCGCCGTTGCGCTGCGCGACAGCCGCACAGACGAGACGCCGGCACGTTTCATTATCGCCGGCTCGTGATCGCGACCGGCAGCCGGCCATGGAGGCTTCCCGGCTCAGCCCGCGGCGGGATCGTGCACGAGTTGCGGACCTATGAGGATGCACTCCGCTGCGCCTCGCCTTGCACGAGGGAGTGGGGCGCATCGCCATCATGGGTGCCGGGCTTATCGGCATGGAGGTCGCCTCCGCATGTGCCCTCGGACGCGAGGTCACGATGATCGAGGCGAGCGCCACGCCGCTCGCACGCGCCCTGCCGCCCGCCCTGGACGATGGATCGCCGCGCTGCACCGCAGCACGGAGTGGACGTACGGCTCGCGACGACGGTGCGGCGCGCCTCGCTAAAGGCCGGTTGGGCGAGGCTCGAGCTGAGCGACGGCACCACTATCGCCGTTGACACCGTTCTCATCGCCGCCGGCTCGAGGCCCGCGACAGACTGGCTCGCCGACTGCGGCCTCGGCCCCGGTCTCGTCGCAACCGATGCCAGCGGTCGGACAGCGGTCCCCGACGTGTACGCGGCTGGCGACGCGGCCTGCTTCCCGGACCCCTTTCTCGGTGAGCGAGTGGCCTCACCGCATTGGGAGGCCGCGGCCCGGCAGGGCTGCGCCGTTGCGCGGGCGATCATGCGCCAGAAGCCTCTCCCGCCGGTCGCACCGATGTTCTGGAGCGACCAGCACGGGCGCCGGATCCAGCTCGTCGGGCACGCGCCGCCTACAGCAGAAATCGAGATCGACGGTCACCGCGGCGGGCCATTCGCGGCCTGGATGACCCACCAGGGACGCGCCGCGGCAGCACTGCTCGTGGACCGTCCCGACGCCATCCCGGACGCCCGTCGTTGGCTCGCCGACTCGCTGCAAGGCGAAAGTGGCGCCGACGAACGCAGCTGGACGCGACTCGCAGCTTGAGATGGACGCATCCCCGCCATTCCAGACCCGACACGAACCGAGGTACCAGATGGGCTGTAGACCGATAATCGACGAGTACTGCTGTCTCGCGCATGGCGACTGCGAGGAGCTCGCGCCCCAGGTATTCCGGGTCGACGACATCGCCACCGTGATCGGCTCCGCCCCGGCGGAGCAGCTCATTGCGATCGCAGAAGCTTGTCCGGCAAGCGCGATCCGCGTGATCGACGAGGCTACCGGCGCCCAGATCTATCCGTGAAAGCTACTAACCCGTAGTAGCTGGCGGGTCGGGGCGGCGATCTTGGAACCGATCGGCAGATTCGAAGCTATAGCCCCTCGCGAGTGACAGGCCTGTCACCGTGTGGGGCCTGCGCTAGGTGCGGCGGGCCGCGGATGCGGTCCTTGCGAGCAGATACTCGGGCGGCAGGAGCAGGACCGGACAGCCGGCCTGATGCACAACGCGCCTGCTTACGCTGCCCACTGTGCGCAGCCCCTGCAACCGGCGGCTGCTCATCACGATGAGGCTCGCCGCGACCTCGTGCGCAGTCTCAACGACGAGGCTCCGGGCGTCGCCGACAACGATGCGCAGGTCGCACTCGCGTCCCGTCAGCAGCGCAAGTCGATTCGCTTGGCGCTGGATCCGATCGAGCGCAAGTCGATTTGCCTGGCGGTGGATCCGAGGGAGGTATGCATGCGACGCCGGACCGAGCGCGTGCAGAAGTGTGACGCCGGCTCCCTCTGCCTCGGCCAGCTCGCCTGCGAGCTCGACTAACCCGTCGGATTCCTCGCGTCCGTCGCTGGCAACGAGGATGTGCGGTGGCGAGGCGACGTCGCCCGTCAGGTGGTAGACGAGGAGCGGGGTGCTCAGAGAAGCCTCCGCCGCGGCGGCCACCCCGCCGCTGAGCATCGCTCCGAACCAAGAGGGTGCTGGCGCGCCGATAGCGAGCAGGTCCCGGTCAGCGGCCCACTGCAGGATGACCTGCGCTGGCGGGCCGGCGGGGTCGACGTCGACGGTCGTGGACACGCCGGCGCTCTCCGTCACCTGTAGCGCCTGCGCGATGATCTCACTCGCGCGGCCAGGCGGAATCGCGGGAAAATGCACCTCCGGGAGGTGGCGGAAGGAGGTCACGATCAGCAGCGTCAGGTGACCGTCGGGGCCCACGAGCTCTGCTGCCTTGCCCACAGCTGCGAGGCTCTCGGGCGTTCCATCGACTGCGCACAGCGCGCTCGCGAAGGCGGTCATGTGCTCGCGCCGACGCGATCGGTGCGTGCGCTGCACGCATCTAGGAGCTCGGCCATCGCCGCCTCGATCCCGGCGCAGAGCACGGCGATGTCGCGGCGGTGTCGTAGTCGCCGGTGACGCCGAAACCGAGATGCCCGTCGTAGGAGAAGATCGCCACGCCGACGCGCACGTGCCCGCCGAGGGGAACGTACGCCGAATGCCTCGAGCATCCGGCGACCGGCCGCGTACAGCGGCTGCTGGGGCCCGGGGACGTTCGTCGTCACCGTATTGACGTTGTGCTGGGGCACGCGCGTGGCGAGACGCTCGGCGAGCGCGAGCAGCATCGGCGGGCGCGAAGCCGCCGAGAGCCGTCAGCACCTCGCCGGCGACGGCCTCCTTTGAGCGCTTCAGGTCCTCCATCTGTGCGTGGATCGCGTCCAGGCGCGCTGCACGGGTCGGCGATCGCAACCGGCAGCTCCGCGAATATCGCGGAAACCTGTTGTTGTAGGTGCCGTGTTCGCTCGGCTGTGCGCACCGATACCGGCACTAGCGTTCGCACCGTTCGCTCCACTGACTCGCCGCGGGAGATCAAGAGCTCTCGAAAACCGCCCGCGATGCACGCGAGCACGACGTCATTGACCGTCCCGCCGAGCGTCGCTTTGACGCGCTTGACATCGGCCAGCTCGTGCGCGCGCCCAGCACCAACGCCTGTGCGCGCCGACCGGCCCGTTGAGCGAGGACGTCGGGCGTGGGCCGCGCGACCTCGCGCATGCGCAAGAGGCCCTGCGCGGTGTCCCTCGCCGCGCTCGGCCAGCGCGCGCGGCGCGCGCAGCCGCCCGCAGCGCCTCGGCCGGGCTGCAGCGCCCGCCGCAGCGAGGGCGCGGGCAAGCAGCTCGACGATCACTGCGCCCGGAGGGCGGCGCCCAGCGTGTCGATCGACGCGCGCGCTGGCGTGTCGGTCGCGCGTCGAGCACCACCGTCAGCAGGTCCGCTGCCGGCGACGCCGTCGACCATGCAGTGGTGGACCTTGGAGATGAGCGCCCAGCCCGCGTCCCACCCGCCAGCTCGAAGCCGTCGACCACCCACATCTCCCACAGCGGCTTGCCGCGATCGAGCTGCTGGGACATCACGCGGCCCGACAGCGTGTGCAGCTGCGTGCTCGCCGCCGGGCGCCGGCGAGCGCCGTTCGGCGCAGGTGGTAGTCGAGGTTGAAGTGCGGATCGTCGACCCACACCGGTCTGCCGACGCCGAACGGGCACGAAGCGCACCACCTGCCGGTAGCGCGGAACGAGGGGCAGCTTCGCAGACCAGCATCTCGCGAAGCTGCTCCTGCGGTCGGCGGTGGCCCCTCGAACAGCGCGACCGAGCCGATGTGCATGTGGCTGACCGCGTCCTCGACCTCGAGGAAGGCCGCGTCGAGTGGGCTCAGTCGTTGCATCTGCAGGCCCCTATCCGCGCCGCGCGCGGCCGACGCGCCGGCCAGCCCAGCGAGCGCTGTTCTTCGAGGGATGGGCCTCGGCGAGCAGCTCGCTCGCACAGAAGCGCTCATGCCCTCGAGCATCACGTCGAGATCAGCGACGGAGTCACGGTCTGCGACGACGCCGAAGAACGCGTTGCCGTCGTAGCTGACGATCGCTACCCCGACCGCGTGCGAGGCGGCGAGCGGCACGAGCGGGTGGACCTCGCGGAGCGGCGCGCCGAACGCGTACAACGTCTGCTGCGGCCCGGGCACGTTCGTGACCGTCACGTTGAACAGCCGCGTGGCGTACAGGGCCTGCGCGATCGTCGAATGGATCGACGGGCGGTGCAAGTCCTGCCAGCTCGATCACGGCATTCGTCCCTGCCGCCTGCTCCCCCTCCAACTTCAGCGCCGCCGTGCGAGCGACCGTTTCGAAGTAGCGCTCGACCATGCTGGGCTCGGCGACCGGCAGGTCGATAAACAGCGAGGAGATGCTTGTTGCCCAACGCAAGGTGCTCGCTCGCCAGACGAACGTTCATCGGCACCATCGCTCGAAGGCCCTGCTCGGGCAGCGCCTCACCGCGGGCGAGCAGCAGCGCCCTGAGCCCGCTCGCGGTGACCGTCAGGACGACGTCGTTGATGGTGCCCCCCAGGGCTCCTTGATCGCCTTGACGTCCCCCAGCGGCACACGCACGACCTCGAAGCGCCGCCCTGTCCCGATCGCTTTGTTCAAGCTCGTGGACGGTGCCGCGTGCAGCTCCTCGCGCACGATCAGCTCGATCGCAGCGCGCGCGCTGGCGATCGCCGCACGCGGATGCAGCGCGCCGTGTACCCCCAGTACGGCTGCGTGGGCCGTCGGCATCAACGGGCACGAGGCCTTTCCAAACCCGGACGCGCAACGCGAGCGGGCCGACCTCCGCCGGGTGCGGCGTCGTGTTACGCGCGCACCGAGCGGCGGGTGATCGCCCTCGTCGGGGCCCCGGCGCGAGTCAGGGGAGACGTCGAGCAGCAGTGACCCGACATCGACGAACCGACCCCGTCGACCATGCAGTGGTGCGTCTTGGTGGCGAGCGCCCAGCGGCCACCTGCAAGGCCCTCGAGCAGCGTCATCTCCCACAGCGGCCGGTGGCGATCCAGGCGCTGGGAGAAGAACTGCGACGCCCACTCGGCCAGCTCCCGCTCGCCTCCCGGCGCTGGCAGCGCAGCGTGGGCGATGTGCCGTTCAGATCGAACTCGGGATCGTCTTCCCACGCCGGCCAGCTGAGCCCGCCGGTGTCGGCGGTGATAGGCGTTGGCCATAGCGGGGCAGCCGACCGAGCCGATGCGCCATGTGGGTCTTAGCTGCTCGCGGGTGGGCATGCCCCCCGTCGGGGGCGGGTCGAAGACCATGATCGCGCCGATGTGCATGTGCGCGCTGTCGTCCACCTCTTCCAGCTCGAGGAAGGTCCCGTCCAGCGGTGTGAGGTGTTCGGTCATGTCTCCCCCAGCTCCCTGCCGCGACCTGCGCGGCATTTCGAAGGTCTCCAGCAGGGATGAAGCTAACTCCTACGCGCCGCCCGACCATCCGCCCTTCTCCACCTCGCGACTGCGGACTTTCCGGCGTGCACGAGCCGCGGTTTCGGCTTGCCTGCGCCTGCGAGCGGCGGCTAGGTGTGACCGCTGAGCACGTTCTCCAACAACTCCACGTACTGGCCTAGGTGGCGCGGGGCGAGGAAGAGATCACGGACGCGCGTCTGCGCAGCGACGCCGACGCGCTCGGCGGCGTCGGGTTCATCCAGCAGGAGGCCGACGCGCTCGCCAAACGCGTGAAGGTCATAGGGGTCGACGAGAAAGCCGGTGCGGCCGTCATCGATCTGCTCGCGGATGCCCCCGACCCCCGATGCGACGACCGGGCGTCCCTTCCACATCGCCTCTGAGACCGTCAGGCCAAAGCCCTCGGCGAGGCTCTTTTGCGCGACGACGTCGGCGCGGCGCTGGAGGGCGTTGACGATCACTGCGTTCTCGTCCGGATCGCTCATCGGAAGCAGGGCGAGGTGCACGCGCCGGCGGATCCGGCGAGGCATCCGCGACCAGGCAAGCTCGACTTCCGCGAACACCTCCTGGCCCTCGGGGTCGTCCGCGACTGCCGTCACGTCGGGGCCTGCGAGGACCAGGTGCGGCTCGTCGTAGTCGCGCACGTGTTCGGCGAACGCAGCAAGCACGCCGAGCGGGTCCTTCAGGCGGTCCCAACGCGAGACCTGTACGAGCAGCGGAACGTCGAGTCGGAGCTGGCGCTCCTCCACGAGCTGGGCGCTGGACTCCACGCGCGCCACCGAGCCGTCGAGCCGTTCGAACAGGGCCCTCGCGCTCGGCTGGTGCTCCGCAGCTAGTCCAGCGGCACCCAGTACCGCCGTCACGCCGGTGAAGGCCAGCGGATGATTCTTCGGCGAGAAGACGTCGATGGAAGGGGCGATCACCGTCAGCTTGACGGGGTCGAGCCCATCCCAGACATAGGCCGCCAGCGAGAACACATACGCGTCGGCGCGCTCGACGTACGGAATCAGGAAGCGCCAGGCGTCACGTGCGAGGTCGTTGGCGGGATCGATGCCGATATGCGCTCGCCAGATCACAGGCACACCGGAGTCGAGCAGCCGCGGGATCATCCCGGCCGTCTGCGGATCGTGCAGCAGCACGACATCGGCGGGGCGAACGCGCTCCGCGAGCAGCTCGGCGTTGGCGACACAGCAACGCTCGTACGCGGCGCGCTCGGCTTCGCCGAGAGCGCCGCCGTCGCCCGCGTGTCCGTGCAGCCGGTTGTGAAGACGCTTCGTGATCCCGAAGAACTCTGGGTCACCCGTGATCGTGACCCAGCGCGCATCGATCCCCGCACCGCGCGCGTAGCCGATCAGCGACCGCAGCATCTCGGCTACGCCACCGCCCCGGGCGGTCGAGTTGACGTTCCAGAACGTGCGCGACTCGAGCAGCGCGCGCCCGCGGCTGAGCGTGTGCTCCCAGCGGGCGATCGCCTCGGGTGCGAGCACCGCGCCCAGGCGCTCGGGATTCAGCGGGGTGACGGCGACGTCTTCGAGTTCGATGGGCTGCTCGGGTGACACGGATGGATGACTGGTACGAGCTTGGGACTATCAAGAGACGTCCGTCGAACCTGGGCCTTTGGCTCAAGGCGTAGCAATGGGCCATGGAAACCCGCACGTCGCTTTCAGATCGGCAACCCATCATCAGGTCGTCGGGACTGCCTGGCTACCGCCGATCAGCGGCAACTAGCGCAGCGCACGATAACGGCGCCCACCAGGCGGCGACTGCTCGGCCCCATGGAGACCCTCACTCGGCGCGCGAGGCCGATGGCGTCAGCCCAGCCCCGGCCCGCAACAGGCAACGTAGTTTTCCGCGTTGAGCGGGGTCGATCTCCGGATGCGTGCGCTGGCGACCTCGGCGAGTGTTCAAAGAAGCATGGAACGCCCGGCTCGCACGCTCACCGCCGCCGCCGAGGCGGCGACCGACAGTCGGTCACAGACCGAGCTCGTCAAGTTGCGCGACGGATCTTGGGTGACGATTCGCCCGGCGAGCGTTGATGACGAGCCGGCGCTACGTTCGTTCCTGTCCGGACTCTGTCTCCGAGCGCGGCGGATGCGGTTCTTCACCGAGGCGGCGAGCATGCGCATCGCCGCGCATCTGCTGGCCGCCGTCGACCGAGAGCACTACGGGCTGATCGCCCACGACGAGACGGGCGCCGTCGTCGGGCATGCCACCTACGTCCAGCTCGACGAGTCACGTGCGGAAGTCGGTGTGGAGGTCGCCGATCATCTCCATGGTCGCGGCTTGGGGACCATCCTGATCGACCATCTCGCCAACACCGCCGAGCACCGCGGGATCACCAGTTTCGTTGCCGAGGTGCTGACCGAAAACGACGCGATTCTGGACGTCTTCAGAGATGGCTTCGACGCGCGCGTCGTGCGCCAGGAGGGACCCGAGGAGACCGTTGAGTTCCCCACGGCGAGCTGGCGTCTGTCGCGGGAGCGCTTCGGCTCCTAAGACGCTTCGCCCCACCTCGAGTCGGCAACGACGTGCTTCGCGATGATCGAGGTCGAGGGCGTGGCTAAAGCGCTTCGGCTCGTATGGCGGACGCGAGCTACCGGCGCGAGCGGATCGGGGCTGGCGGCCGCCATCGTCCGTTGCGCTTCAGCGCAGCAGAATCCCCCCGCTGGCGACGTGCTCGCGCAGCTCCTCGCGAGCGTCGGGGTGGGCGGCGTTGTCGATAAGCAGCTGCGCCTGCGCTCGCTGGCTGCGCCCGAAGATGTGCGCACAGCCCTGCTCGGTGATCACGGCCGAATGCTGAAAGGAGGTGACCGGGTCCGTCAGTCGCGGCACCACGTTGGAGCTGTCGCTGGGCTCATGCCAGGAGCGCAACGCGATCACCGCGTGACCGCCCTTTGAGTGCAGGGCACCCTCGACGAAGTCCGGCTGCCCACCGAAGCCCGAGTACAGCCGCCCCTTGATGTGGCTGGCTCCCGCCTGGTCTGAGAGGTCAACCTGAAGCGCCGTGTTCACGGACGTCATCGCGCGCTGCGCGGCGATGCGCGAGGGGTCGTTCGTGACCTCCGTGCGGGTCATCCGCAGCCTCGGGTTCCGATTGACCCAGGTGTAGAGCTCCGGCGATCCGAACAGGAACGAGCACACGATCGGGCGCCGCTCGTCCAGGGCGCCACCTCGCTCGAGCGCCATCACGCCGTCGCTGATCGTCTCCGACCAGATCGCGAGCTCGCGCCTGCCCTGTAGCGCGAGAAGCGTCGCGTCCGGGACCTGGCCGATGCCTAGCTGCAGCGTCGAGCCGTCATCGACGAGGCTCGCCACGAGCTCGCCGATGCGATCGGTGTGCTCGTGGGACCGGCTGCGGGCAGGCGACGCGAGCGGCTCGTCCACCTCGATCGCCAGGTCGATCAGATCCTCCGACAGCTCCCCGTCGCCGAGCGTGTAGGGCATGCGCGGATTCAGCTGCGCGACGACCAGGCCACCGCGCGCGCGCACCGCCTCGATGGCGGCGAGCAGGATGTTCACCTCGATCCCAAGCGAGACCTTGGCACGTCGCGGGGTGGAGGTGTGCAGCAGCACGACGTCGGGGGGACGCATCGTCGCGAACAGCCTCGGCACGAGCGACAGCCGCATCGGCAGATAGTCCAGGCGCGCCCCTGCCTCGCGCATCCCAGGTCCGACGAAGGGCGTCTCGAGGATCACCCCGTCTCGATCTGGAAGCGGGCCCTGCGCGCCGAGCATGAACAGCCGGTAGCGCTCGGCCGCGCGCTCCAGGCAGTCGAGCAGCGCCCGCGGGGTGGCGAGGTTGCCGCTTGCCACCACCCGCGGCTGTGCCTCCGGGAGCGCGGCGAGCGCCTGCTCGAGCTGCCCTTCGGAGACGATTCGCATGGTCCTACGCGGTCGCGGCCACGGACGCCATGACCATGCTCGCGAGATCTACCAGCCGGCTCGAGTAGCCCCACTCGTTGTCGTACCAGGCCACGATCTTCACCTGCGTCTCGTCCATGACGCTCGTCAGCTGGGAGTCGAGGATCGAGGAGAAAGGCGACTTGACGATGTCGCTCGAGACGATCGGGTCCTCGCTGTAGCAGAGCAGGCCGCGGAGCGGACCGTGCTCGGCGGCGTCGCGGAAGGCGGAGTTCAGCTCGTCTGTGCTGGTGGCGCGCTCGGCCTCGACGGTCAGGTCCACGATCGAGCCGGTCGGCGTCGGGACCCGGATCGCGATCCCGTCGAGCCGGCCGTCCAGCTCGGGGATCACCAGGCCGAGCGTCTTCGCGGCGCCGGTGGATGTCGGCACCAGGTTCAGCGCGGCGGCGCGCGCGCGCCGCAGATCGCTATGCGGGCCGTCGAGCAGGTTCTGATCGGCCGTGTAGGCGTGGATCGTGGTCATCTGGCCGTGGCGGATGCCGACCGTGTCGTGCAGCACCTTGGCAACGGGCGCCAGGCAGTTGGTCGTGCACGACGCGTTGCTGATGATGTGATGGCGCTCGGGGTCGTAGACCTCCTCGAAGTTCACCCCGATGACGACCGTTGCGTCGAGCGGCTCCGAGCCCTTGCCGGGCGCGGAGACGATCACCTTGTGGGCCCCCGCACCGAGATGCTCGGCGGCCGCGGAGCGCGTGCGGTGACGGCCCGTGGACTCGATCACGACGTCCACGCCGAGCTCGCGCCAGGGCAGCTCGGCGAGCGACGGCTCGGCCAGCGCACGGACAGCGCGGCCGTCGATGAGCAGCTCGCCCGGAGCGGATTCCACGGCGCCCGGGAAGGCCCCGTAGACGGAATCGTGGCGCAGAAGGTGCGCAAGTGTGACGGCGTCGGCGAGATCGTTGATCGCCACGATCTCGAGGTCCGCGCCCTGTTCGTGTGCGATGCGAACGAAGCTGCGCCCGACGCGGCCAAAGCCATTGATGGCGACTCGAATGGGCATTCTTGTGGTCTCCTCGTGCTCGTGCCTGTGTGCGGGGAACGGCGTGCGTTTGGACTTCAGGATCGATGCGTCACGCTACGCCGGCTCGCCCGGCGCTTCGTGAGTGATCACTCCCCTGCGTGGCGGTGAAAACTACGGAGGGCGTTCAGTGGGGAGCGCCCTCGTAGAGGCCCCTCTCGCGAGCTTGACTTATCTCATGGGCAAGCAGGCGGCAACCCGAGCAGCGCCCACGCCAATGCCGGCTGGGGATCGACGAGCGAGCCGGACAGAGGCGCGCACACTCTGATGACGGCTGCCCAGCGCATTGCCAGCCGGTGGATATACGACTTCGCAGATGGCTCGCGTGAGCTGAGCGAGCTGCTCGGCGGCAAGGGCGCGAACATCGCCGAGATGACGCGCATCCTCGGTCCTGGCCGGGTGCCGGCCGGGTTCACGATCAGCACGGAGACGTGCGTGGAGTACATGCGCGCTGGTCGCACTCAGCCACCCGGCCTGCGCGAGCAGGTCGAGGAAGCGCTGGTCCGCTTGGAGGGTCAGATCGGCAAGCGGCTGGGCGACCCGCAGGATCCCCTGCTCCTCTCGGTGCGCTCAGGAGCGCGTGAGTCGATGCCCGGGATGCTGGACACGGTGCTCAACCTTGGGCTGAACGACGCATCGGTCCAGGGCCTCGCTGAGCGTACGGGCAATGAGCGCTTCGCGTGGGACTCCTATCGGCGCCTCGTGCAGATGTTCGGCAACGTCGTGTGCGGTATTCCGGGGCAACGCTTCGAGGAGGAGATCGCGCGCATCAAGAGCGAGCACGGCGTCAAGCTCGACACCGAGCTCGACTGCGCCGCGCTGCGTGAGCTGACACGGCGCCTCCGAGAGCTTTACGACTTCCCGGAAGCGCCGTGGGAACAGCTCGAACAGGCGATCCTCGCCGTCTTTGACTCCTGGATGGGAGAGCGGGCGGTGTCCTACCGGCGCATCAACCGCATCCCCGATGACTGGGGCACTGCGGTCAACGTCCAGCAGATGGTGTTCGGCAACAAGGGCGAGACGTCGGGCTCGGGCGTGGCGTTCAGCCGCGACGAGCTGACCGGCGCACCAGACCCCTCGGGCGAGTTCCTCGTCGATGCGCAGGGCGAGGATGTCGTCTCGGGCGTACGCACCCCCCGCGACTTGTCCGCGCTGCACGACTGGAACCCCGAGGCAGCTGAGCAGCTCATCGAGATCCTGCGGCTGCTCGAGACGCACTACAAGGACATGCAGGACACGGAGTTCACCGTCGAGGAGGGGCGCCTGTACATGCTGCAGACGCGCAGCGCCAAGCGTCCCGCGCAGGCCGCCGTGCGCTTCGCGGTCGACTCCGTGCAAGAGGGCCTTCTCAGCAAGGCAGAGGCGATCGCCACGATCGATGCCGGCTCGCTCGACGCGCTGCTGCACCCGTCCTTCGATCCCGAGGCCCGCTATCAGGTGCTCACGCGTGGCGTCGGTGCCTCACCCGGAGCGGCCAAGGGCGCGATCGTCTTCACCGCCCAGGAGGCCGTAGAGGGCGCGGGCGATGGAACCGACGTGATCCTCGTGCGCCCCTTCACCGAGGCCGACGACGTCGCCGGCTTCCACGCCGCCAAGGGCATTCTCACCGCCGAGGGTGGCAAGGCCTCCCACGCGGCGCTGGTGGCGCGCGGCATGGGTCGACCGGCGGTCACCGGCGCGGGCGAGCTGAACGTGGACCTTCATGCCGGGGAGGTCCGGGTCGGCGATCTCGTCCTACGCAAGGGCGACTTCATCGCGATCGATGGGAGCACCGGCACTGTCACCACCGATGACGTCCCCCTCGTGGAGGCACACGTCGACCGGCGCCTACAGACCGTCCTTCAATGGTGCGACGAGCTGCGCGTCCTCGGTGTGCGCGCGAACGCCGACACGCCCGAGGATGCGATGCGGGCGCGCAGGCTGGGGGCGGAGGGCATCGGGCTGTGCCGCACCGAGCACATGTTCATGGCCGCCGATCGCCAGCCCAGGATGCGCGCGCTGATCATGGCCGAAGGCGAGGCCGGCCGCCGCGACGCGCTAGATGAGCTGCTCCCTCTTCAGCAGCGCGACTTCGAAGGGCTGTTCGAGCAGATGGGGAGCCTCCCGGTCACGATCCGCCTGCTAGATCCACCGCTGCACGAGTTCCTGCCCGACCGCTTCGAGCTGCATGAGCAGATCGTGCGCGCGCGCATCGAATCCAGCCCGCGGCTAGCCGAGCTCGAGCACGAACTTGAGCGCATCCGCAGCCTCGAGGAGACGAACCCGATGCTCGGCACCCGCGGCGTACGGCTCGGCGTGCTGCACCCCGAGATCTACGAGATGCAGGTGCGCGCGATCGCGCGCGCGGCGCGCGCAGTGCGGGAGCACGGGGGCGCGGGGCCACGGCTCGAGATCATGATCCCGCTCGTAGCCTACGAGCGCGAGCTCGAGTTTGCGCGGGCCCGGGTGGTGTCGATCGCGGCGGAGGAGGGCTTGGCCCCCGGCCGCGACTTCGCGGTCGGAACGATGATCGAGCTTCCGCGCGCCTGCTTGATCGCCGACCGGATCGCAGGCCACGCCGACTTCTTCTCGTTCGGCACGAACGATCTCACTCAGACCGCGATCGGGTTCTCTCGCGACGACATCGAGGGACGGATCATCCCGCGCTACGTGGAAGAGAAGATCGTGGATGGATCGCCGTTCGCGACGATCGACGAGGCCGGCGTGGGCGAGCTCGTGTTGGTCGCAGTACGCCTCGGCCGCCAGGCCCGCCCGGACCTCGAGCTTGGGGTCTGCGGGGAGCACGGTGGCGACCCCAACTCGATCCGGTTCTTCCACCTCGCGGGGCTCGACTACGTCAGCTGCTCCCCCTTCCGGCTCCCGATCGCCCGTGTGGCGGCTGCCCAGGCGGCGATCGCCGCCCCACGAGGCCCGATCACTCCAGGCAGCCGCGACCGCGCGTACACAGGCAGCTAGGCGTGTTCGAGGTCCGCATCCACGGCCGCGGCGGTCAAGGCGTCGTCACAGCGGCGGAGATGCTCTCGGTCGCGGCGTTCGACGAGGGCCGCTACGCCCAGGCGTTCCCGAGCTTCGGGTCAGAGCGCATGGGCGCCCCAGTGGTCTCGTTCTGCCGCATCGACGACCACGAGATCCGCACACGCGAGCCGGTCATGGAGCCCGACGCACTGATCGTTCAGGACCCGACGCTGCTGCATCAGGTCGACGTGTTCGGCGGCTGCAAGCACGACGGCTTCATCCTGATCAACTCCACCAAGGGCTTCGACGAGCTCGGCCTCGGCGACTTCGTCGGAGACTTCCGCCACGAGCGCTTGCTGACCGTGCCAGCCTCAGAGCTCGCGCTCGAGCACACCGGCCGGGCGGTCGCCAACGCGGCGCTGCTCGGTGGCTTTGCCGCGCTCACGGGCGTGATCGCTCTCGACTCGGTCGTCTGTGCCATCCGCGAGCGCTTCACCCCTACCGTCGCGGAGGGCAACAGGGCCGCCGCGCAGGCGGCACACGTTTGGGTCGTCGACGAGCTGCGGGAGCTGAGCGGTGTCGCGCCAGCTTGAGGGTTCGCGGGCCGTCGCCGAGGCGGTCGCGCTGTGCCGGCCGGAGGTCATCTGCGCCTACCCGATCTCGCCGCAGACGCACATCGTCGAGAACCTCTCCCAGCTCGTCAAGAGCGGCGTGCTGACCCCGTGCGAGTTCGTCAACGTCGAGTCGGAGTTCGCAGCGATGTCAGCTTCGATCGGGGCCTCGGCCACCGGTGCGCGCGCCTACACCGCGACGGCGAGCCAGGGGCTCTTGTACATGGCCGAGGCGCTCTACAACGCGTCGGGACTCGGCCTTCCGATCGTGATGACCGTCGCCAACCGGGCGATCGGGGCGCCGATCAACATCTGGAACGACCACAGCGACTCGATGTCTCAGCGCGACTCCGGCTGGATCCAGCTGTACGCGGAGACCAACCAGGAGGCGCTCGACCTGCACATCCAGGCATTCCGCCTCGCCGAGGAGCTCTCGACGCCGGTGATGGTGTGCATGGACGGCTTCATACTCACGCACGCCGTCGAGCGCGTGGAGATGCCTACGCAGGAGCAGGTCGATGCCTACCTGCCGCCGTTTCAGCCGCGCCAGCTGCTCGACCCCGGGGAGCCGGTGAGCATCGGCGCGATGGTCGGGCCGGAGGCGTTCATGGAGGTCAAGTACCTTGCGCACGCCAAGCAGATGCAGGCGCTCGAGGTGATCCCTGAGATCGCCAGGGACTTCGCCGGCGCATTCGGACGCGACTCCGGCGGCCTCGTCCGCTCCTACCGCGCCGAGGACGCAGAGACCGTCGTCGTCGCCCTCGGCTCAGTCCTCGGCACGATCAAGGACACCGTCGACGAGCTGCGCGAGCAGGGAGTGCGGATCGGCGCCCTCGGGATCACCTCGTTCCGGCCGTTCCCCCTCGAGGCCGTCCGCGCCGCGCTCGTCGACGCGCAGCGCGTGCTCGTACTCGAGAAGGCGCTCGCCGTGGGCATCGGCGGGATCGTCTCGGCCAACGTCCGTATGGCGCTTGCGGGCATCCAGCTGCACGCCTATACGGTGATCGCGGGTCTCGGCGGGCGGCCGATCACGAAGTCCTCGCTGCGGCGACTGTTCCTGCAGGCCTGCGCCGACGATCTGTCCGCGCTGACGTTCCTTGACCTCGATTGGGATCTCGTCAACCGCGAGGTCGAGCGCATGGCATCCTCGCGCACCTCGGGGCCGCACGCCGAGAACATGCTGCGCGACCTCGGAGCCGTGGCCGCGGGCCCGGTCTGAGCAGGCGCGCGATGAAGGCACCAGCGATCCGCTTCTACCAGACCGGCAGCTTCGCGGTCGGCAACCGCCTGCTCGATCCCGACCAGCGCGCGGTGCAGGCGGACGATCAGCGCACGAACTCGATCACCTGCGGGCACCGTGCCTGCCAGGGCTGCGGCGAGGCGCTCGGTGCCCGCTACGCGCTGGACGCAGCCATGCGCGCGACGCACGGGCAGATGATCGCCGCGAACGCGACCGGCTGCCTGGAGGTGTTCTCGACCCCCTATCCGGAGAGCTCGTGGCAGATCCCGTGGATCCACTCGCTGTTCGGCAACGCCCCCGCCGTATCGACGGGCATCGCGGCGGCGCTCCGCGCCAAAGGACGCGAGCACGTACGCGTCGTAGGCCAAGGAGGCGACGGCGGCACGGTCGATATCGGGATGGCGTGCCTGTCGGGGATGTTCGAGCGAAACGACGACGTGCTCTACATCTGTTACGACAACGAGGCCTACATGAACACCGGCGTGCAGCGCTCGGGCTCGACACCGCCGGCTGCCCGCACCGCCACCACGCAAGCCGTCGGCCCCGAGCCGGGCAACGTGTTCGGGCAGGGCAAGAGCGCGCCGCTGATAGCGATGGCGCACGAGATCCCCTACGTCGCGACCGCGACCGTCGCGGAGCTGCGCGACCTCGAGGCCAAGGTGCAGACCGCGATGGAGATCCGCGGCGCGCGCTATCTGCACGTGTTCGTACCCTGTCCACTCGGCTGGGGCAGCGCCTCGAAGGACACGGTCCGCATCGCCAGGCTGGCCAAGGAGTCGGGCATCTTCCCCGTCTTCGAGGCCCGCGACGGCGAGGTCTGCGGTGTCTCGAAGATCCGCCGCCAGGTGCCCGTGGAGGACTACCTGCGCCCGCAGGCGCGCTTTGCGCACCTATTCGCGCCCGAGCCTCACATCGACGTGATCGCCCGCATCCAGGCCGGCGCCGAGCGCAACATCCGTCGCTTCGGTCTGCTCGAGGATGCGGGGCGGGCCCCCAGGGTCCGTCGTCGAACGGCGCCGCCGCGGAGGCACTGTGATGGACAAGCCGTTTGCGATCACGCTCGACGTGGGCTCGAGCCTCGCGAACAAGACGGGCTCCTGGCGGCAGGAGCGCCCGCAGTACGTGCACCGCCTGCCGCCGTGCAACCACGGCTGCCCGGCCGGGGAGGACATTCAGCGCTGGCTCTACCACGCCGAGTCCGGCGATTACGAGGCGGCCTGGCGCCAGCTCGTGGAGGACAACCCGCTGGCCGCTGTGATGGGGCGTGTCTGCTACCACCCCTGCGAGACGGCGTGCAACCGCGGGCAGCTCGATGAGAGCGTCGGCATCCACGGCGTCGAGCGCTTCCTCGGCGACGAGGCGATCCGGCAGGGCTGGAAGCTCGAAGTCGATGCCGAGCCCACCGGCAAGCGGGTGCTCGTCGTCGGCGCCGGTCCGTCGGGGCTCTCGGCCGCCTACCACCTCACCCGCCGCGGGCACGCGGTCACGATCCGCGACGCCGGCCCGATGGCCGGCGGCATGATGCGCTTCGGCATCCCCCGCTACCGGCTGCCACGCGAGGTACTCGACGCCGAGGTGCAGCGCATCCTCGACCTCGGCGTCACGCTCGAGCTGAACGCCAAGGTCACGAACATCCTCGAGGCGATGCGCGAGGGCGCCTTCGACGCCGCCTTCCTGGCGGTCGGCGCGCACATCGGCAAGCGCGCTTACATCCCCGCGGGCGAGGCTGCGCACATCCTCGATGCCGTCACGCTGCTGCGCAGCATGGAGGGCCAGGAGCGCCCGCTGCTCGGCCGACGCGTGGTGGTCTACGGCGGCGGCAACACCGCGATGGATGCGGCCCGTACGGCCAAGCGCCTCGGCGCAGACGAGGCCATCGTCGTCTACCGGCGCACACGTGAGCGCATGCCCGCGCACGACTCCGAGGTCGAGGAAGCGCTCGAGGAGGGCGTGATGATGAAGTGGCTGTCCACCGTCAAGCACGCCGAGGAGAGCAAGCTGGTGCTCGAGAAGATGGCGCTCGACGCGGATGGCTTCCCGCAGCCGACCGGAGAGACCGAGGAGCTCGCGGCCGACTCGCTCGTTCTCGCGCTCGGCCAGGAAGCGGACCTGTCGCTCCTCGACGGTGTGCGCGGCCTCGAGATCGAGGACGGCGTCGTGCAGGTCGACCAGCGGATGATGACTGGCCGCGAAGGGATCTTCGCGGGCGGTGACATGGTGCCCGCGGAGCGCACCGTGACCGTCGGCGTCGGGCACGGCAAGCAGGCCGCTCGCAACATCGACGCATGGTTACGGGCTGCGGAGTTCATCCATCCCCCGCAGCCCGAGCTCGCCGACTTCGACGCGCTCAACAGCTGGTACTACGCCGACGCACCGAAGATCGTTGCGCCGCAGCTCGACGCGATCCGCCGGCAGTCCAGCTTCGAGGAGGTCACGCAGGGCCTCGACGAGAGCAACGCACTGTTCGAGGCTCGCCGCTGCCTGTCGTGCGGCAACTGTTTCGGCTGCGACAACTGCTACGGCGTGTGTCCCGACAACGCCGTGCTGAAGGTCGACAGCGCAGACGGCTACGCCTTCGACCTGGACTACTGCAAGGGTTGCGGCATCTGCGTCGAGGAGTGTCCGTGCGGGGCGATCGAAATGATCCCGGAGCCGCAGTGAGCGAGCCGAGCCGGGTGCGCACCCTCGAGGACCTCGACGTCACGGGCGAGCGGGTGCTCGTGCGCGTGGATCTCAATGTGCCGCTTCAGACGGACGAGCACGGCAGCGTCGAGGTCGCCGACGACACCCGCATCGTGGCGGCGCTCGAAACGATCCAGGAGCTGCGGGGCAGGGGGGCCAAGGTGATCCTGGTCTCGCACCTCGGCCGGCCCCGCGGAGTCGAGCCGCGCCTGTCGCTGGCCCCGGTCGCAGCCAGGCTCTCGCAGCTGGCAGGGGCTCCCGTGGTGCTCGCCCCGAGCGTCGTCGGGCCCGACGTCGCGTCGCTCGCTCGCTCGCTCGCTCCGGGCGACATGCTGATGCTCGAGAACGTGCGATTCGACGCCGGCGAGACTGAGAACGATGCGGCCTTTTGCGCGGAGTTGGCGGCGCTCGCAGACTGCTACGTCAATGACGCCTTCGGTGCGGCGCACCGCGCCCACGTGAGCACCGAGGGGGTGGCGCACCTGCTGCCGGCGGCTGCCGGAAGACTGATGCAGCGCGAGCTCGAGGCCCTCGCCGTACTCACCGACTTGCCCCCGAGGCCGCTGGTGATCGTCCTCGGTGGCGCGAAGGTGTTGGACAAGATCGGTGTCGTGGAGCGGTTCCTCGAAGACGCGGACTCGATCCTGATCGGCGGCGCCATGAGCGTGCCGTTTCTCGCCGCCCAGGGACATGCCACGGGCTCTAGCCCTGTCGGCGAGCAGGACGTGGCCATCGCGCGAGCGGCCATCGCCAGCGCCGACGGGGCACGCGCCGCGCTGGAGCTGCCAACGGACCTGGTGATCGCCAGCAAGCCAGCCATCGATGCGGACCGACGCGTCCTCGCGGGCATGGAGGTTCCTGATGGGTGGATGGCGCTCGACATCGGGCCCCGTACGGCCTCCCGCTTCGCCGCCGCGATCACCGGGGCGGCCAGCGTGTTCTGGAACGGCCCGATGGGGGTCTTCGAGCTCGAGCCGTTTGCAGACGGGACGCGGAGCGTCGCCGAGGCCATCGCCGGCTGCCCCGGATTCACGGTCGCGGGCGGCGGTGAGACGGTCCAGGCTCTGCGGCGCTACCGTCTGGAGAGGCGCATGAGCCACCTCTCGACGGGCGGCGGCGCCACGCTCGAGCTCCTCCAAGGCCGCCCGTTGCCGGGTGTTGAGGCGCTGCGGGAGGGTTCAGTAGTCCTTCCCGCGTCTGCGGCCGCGGACGGCTCGCGGTAGCGCTCATCGAGGCCTCCTCGAACTCACCGAACCCGGGACCCGCAGTCCTACCTCCGGTGGCGCAGCCGTAGACTCTGAGACGGAGATGAGCCCGTCCGGCGGCTACATCGTGCAACGCGACGCGCTCGATGAGCTGTTCGTGTCGCTGCACCGCCGCGGGTATACGGTGATCGGCCCGACCGTTCGGGATGCAGCGATCGTTTACGAGGAGATCAGCAGCTGCGCTGAGCTGCCGATCGGCTGGACCGACGAGCAGGACGGCGGTCACTACCGGCTGAGCCGCCGGTCCGACGAAGCGCTGTTCGGCTACAACGTCGGACCGCACTCGTGGAAGCGCTACCAGCTTCCGCCGCAGGCGCGTCTTTGGCGAGCGCGCCGGGACGACGGCGGCGAGCTCACGGTGCTGCCCGAGCAGACCAGCGAGCCGGTCCGCTATGCCTTCCTGGGGGCGCGCTCTTGCGAGCTGCACGCGATGGGAATCCTCGACGGCGTGCTGCGCCGGACTCCAGGCCCAGATGCCCGCGATACGGCCCCGGACAATGCTCCGTTCATCGTCGCCGTCCAGTGTTCGCAGGCGGGAGGCACGTGCTTCTGCTTGTCGATGGGCAGCGGTCCCACGGCAGCGTCTGGGTTCGACCTTGCCCTCACCGAGGTGCTCGAAGGCGGACGCCACTACTTCGTGCTGGAGGTCGGCAGCGAGCGCGGCGCCGATCTCGTCAATGACCTCCCGCATGCCCGGGCGGATGTGCACGAACGGCAGGCGGCGAGCGCCGCTCACGCACGAGCCGCGAGCCAGATGGGCCGCCAGCTCGACACGAGCGACATCCGCGAGCTGCTCTACCGCAACTACGACAATCCCCGCTGGGAGGAGGTCGCCGATCGCTGCCTGGCGTGCGGAAACTGCACGATGGTGTGCCCCACTTGCTTCTGCACGAGCATCGAGGACACGACAGATCTCGCCGGGCAGCACGTCGAGCGCACCCAGAGCTGGGACTCCTGCTTCACGGTCGACTACTCCCATATCCACGGCGGTCCCGTGCGCTCGACCACTCGCGCGCGCTACAGGCAGTGGATGACCCACAAGCTCGCCACCTGGATCGACCAGTTCGGCAGCTCCGGCTGTGTCGGCTGCGGACGCTGCATCACGTGGTGTCCGGTGGGCATCGACATCACGGAGGAGGTCCAAGCGATCCGTGCGAGCGAGACGGCCCCGGAGGGTGATCCGCGGCGTGTGTCGGGGCGGGCAATACCGGGCGATGGCGGCGCGACGGGGCATCATGCAGACGCTTGAGCAGCTGATCACCGGCGCAAGGGTGTTCACCGGGCTTGCGCCGGAGCACCTCGTGGTGATAGCGGGGTGCGCGCGCAACGAGCACTTCGCCGCCGGCGAGTATCTGTTCCGCGAGGGCGCCCCAGCGGAGCGCTTCTACCTGCTGAGAACCGGCACCGTGGCACTCGAGGTCGACGCCCCGGCAAGGGGGCCGCTCGTGGTCGAGACCCTCCAGGCGGGCGATGTCGCCGGTTGGTCATGGCTGTTCGAGCCGTACCGCTCGGAGTTCGATGCGCGCGCCAGCGAGCCTGCGAGCGTGGTCGCATTCGACGGGCTCTGCCTGCGCGGAAAGTGCGAGGCCGATCACGATCTCGGCTACGAACTAATGCGGCGCTTCGTGGCGTCGCTCATCGAGGCGCTGCAGGCCACGCGGCTGCAGCTCCTCGATGTCTACGGCCATGCCACGGTTGGCTGAGCCGGCGCCCGACAGCGCCGGCGCGGGACCGATGGTGCCGCTGCCGTTCAGGTTGCTCTCCAAGCGGCGAGAGACGCACGACACGTGGACCCTCGAGCTCGAGCCGCGCCGCGGCGAGCCGCTGGCATTTGCACCCGGGCAGTTCACAATGCTCTCGGCCTTCGGCACTGGGGAGGTGCCGATCTCGATCAGCGGGGACCCCGGCGGCGGTCCGCTGCTGCACACCGTGCGCGCCGTTGGTCTCGCGACGGAGGCGATCTGCGCGGCCTCGCCCGGAGCGGTTCTCGGCGTACGCGGTCCCTTCGGCTGCCCGTGGCCGCTGGAGGCGATCGCGGGCGCCGATGTTCTCGTGATCGCAGGCGGGATCGGGCTGGCGCCGCTGCGCCCGGCGGTCCTCGCCCTGCTGGAGCAGCGCGAGCACTACGGTCGCCTGCTGCTGCTCTACGGCGGGCGCTCACCCGACCAGCTGCTGTACGCAGACGAGCTCGACCGCTGGCGGGCGCGCGGGCTCGACGTGGCGGTGATCGTGGACAGCGCGGGCCCGGAGTGGCTCGGACACGTCGGCGCGGTTCCGCGCCTGGTCGCGCGCGCGCGTTTCGATCGGGCGAGCGCCGCCGCGCTCGTGTGCGGGCCCGAGGTGATGATGCGCTTCACCCTCGCTGCGCTCGCGCGAGCGGGTGTCGGCGCCGATTCTGTGTACGCCTCGATGGAGCGCAACATGCAATGCGCGATCGGCCAGTGCGGACACTGCCAGCTCGGGCCGACGCTGATATGCCGCGATGGCCCGGTCTATCGCTGGAGCGAGCTCGAGTCCTGGCTGACGATCCGGGAACTGTGATGGACCAGGCGCACACGCCGACGCTCGCGGTCTGGAAGTTCTCCTCCTGCGACGGCTGCCAGTTGAGCCTGCTCGACTGCGAGGATGAGCTGCTGGTGCTCGCCGAGCGCCTGAAGATTGCCTACTTCCTCGAGGCCACGAGTGCGCAGGTACAGGGCCCGTATGACGTCTCGATCGTCGAGGGCTCGATTACCACGGCGCATGACGCCGCGCGAATCCGCGAGGTGCGCAGCAGCTCGCGCACGCTGATCACGATCGGGGCGTGCGCAACATCCGGAGGCATCCAGGCGCTGCGGAACTTCGCCGACGTCGAGGACTTCGTCGGACTCGTGTACGCCTCGCCGGATTACATCTCGACGCTCGCGACCTCCACGCCGATCAGCGCGCACGTTGCTGTCGACTTCGAGCTGCACGGCTGCCCGATCGACAAGCGCCAGCTGCTCGAGGTGATCGGGGCACACCTCGCGCGTCGGCGACCGCGGGTGCGCTCGCACAGCGTGTGTATCGAGTGCAAGCGTCGCGGCACGGTATGCGTGATGGTCGCCAGCGGTACCCCTTGCCTCGGCCCTGTCACGCACGCGGGCTGCGGCGCGCTCTGCCCCGCTTACGATCGGGGCTGCTATGGCTGCTTCGGGCCGATGGAGACCCCCAACGCTGCGTCCCTGAGCGCGCGTATGGCCGAGCTGGGTGCTCACGAGGTGGATCTCGTGAGGGTCTACCGCACCTTCAACGCCGCCGCGACCCCGTTCCGGGAGGCGAGCGAGGCGCACGAGGGGCGAGGACCGGCGTGAGCGACGACTCCGGCATCGCGGCGGGCGGCGGGGGCGGCCCTCGCACACGGGTGATCCGCACCGACTACCTCGCGCGGGTCGAGGGCGAGGGAGCGATGTACGTAAAGCTCGACGGGCGCGAGGTGCTCGACGTGAAGCTGCGCATCTACGAGCCGCCGCGCCTGTTTGAGGCATTGCTTCGAGGGCGCGCGTTCACCGAGGCGCCCGACATCACAGCCCGCATCTGCGGCATCTGCCCTGTCGCCTACCAGACGAGCGCAGTGCGCGCGATGGAGGACGCGTGCGGCGTCGTGATCGACAGCGGCCCGTTGCGCGCCCTGCGCCGGCTGCTCTATTGCGGCGAGTGGATCGAGAGCCACAGCCTGCACATCTACATGCTGCACGCGCCCGACTTCCTTGGCTACGCGGGCGCCGTGGAGATGGCGAGCGAGCACCGCGAGATCATCGAACAGGGACTGCAGATGAAGAAGGCGGGGAACGCGTTGATGGCGCTCGTGGGGGGACGCGAGGTGCATCCCGTCAACGTGCGCGTTGGCGGCTTCTACCGCGCCCCCACCCGCGCCGAGCTGCGCACGCTGCGCGAGCCGCTGCTGGGCGCACGCGAGACGGCTCTGGCGACGGTGAGCTGGACGGCCGCGCTGCCGTTCCCGGAGCTCGAGCGGACACCCGAGCTGGTCGCGCTCGCCGACCGCGAGGGCTATCCAATCGATCGCGGCCGCATCGTCTCCGACGGCGGCCTCGACATCACTCCGGCGGAATTCGACGCGCACATAGTCGAGGAACAGGTCGAGCACTCAAACGCGCTGCACGCGCGTATCCGCGAGCGCGGTACCTACCTGACCGGACCACTCGCGCGCTACTCGATGGCATCTGGGGCGCTGCGTCCGCTCGCCCGCGAGGCGGCCGCGGAAGCAGGCCTTGGGGCAGCGTGCCACAACCCCTTCCGGAGCATCATCGTGCGCGCCGTGGAGCTCGTGCAAGCGTGCGATGAAGCGCTCGCGATCATCGAGGACTACGAACAGCCCGATGCACCTCACGTCGAAGTGACGCCGCGGCGGGGGTACGGCCACGGCGCCACCGAGGCGCCGCGTGGCATGCTCTACCACCGCTATGAGATCGACGAGGATGGGTCGATCCTCGACGCGAAGATCGTGCCGCCGACCTCGCAGAACCAGCTCGCGATCGAGGACGACCTGCGGGCCGTCGTCGAAGCCGGACTCGACCTTCCCGACGAGCAGCTCAAGCTGCGCTGTGAGCAGGCGATCCGCAACCACGACCCGTGCATCTCCTGCGCCACGCACTTCCTGAAGCTCACGGTCGACCGTGGCTGAGAGCCCGGCGGGGTGTGGGAGGGCACACGCCTCCGCCCCGGCGCCGGCCACGGCGTATCCCGCGAGTCGACCACGACTCGTGGTCCTCGGCGTTGGCAACCCCTTGCGCCATGACGACGCTGCCGGCATCGAGGTTGCGCGACAGCTAGCCCCACGCCTGAACGCCGCGGAATACCGCGTCCGCGAACACGGCGGGGAGGCGCTCGGGCTGATCGAGCAGTGGGACGGCGCTGCGGCGACGATCGTGCTCGACGCGACCCGCTCCGGCGCTCCCCCCGGGACGATCCACCGCTTCGATGCCTCCTTATGCGCGCTCCCCGCAGAGCTCCGCGGCCCGACATCGACGCACGCCGTCGGTCTGGCCGAGACGATCGAGCTCGCGCGCGCGCTCGGCCGCCTCCCGGCACGGGTGATCGTCTACGGGATCGAGGGTGCGCGATTCGACGCGGGCGCGGGGCTGTCGGAGGAGCTGCTCGCGGTCATTGGCGAGCTCGCCGCGAGGGTCGTGCAGGAGGCAGGCGCGCTCACGCGCGCCTGCCGGTAGTCGGCCGCGGCGAGGCGCGGGCTTCCACGGAGGGTCGGTTCTCGCGTTGTCGGCAGCATCTGGGGTGCGCGCACACCTCCTCCTCCGATGCAACCTACTAGCGACACGATCTTGTATGCGGGCGGCCGTTCCCGAGGGCGCTGCGACCCTGCCCTGCTGGCGGCGCTCGCGGCGCCCGCGATGTACCCGGGTCAGCCCGACGTCGCCGTGCACGAGACCCACGCCTCCTGGGTGTTCGTGGCGGGACCGCGCGCATACAAGCTGAAGAAGCCCGTCGCGCTCGGCTTCCTCGACTACAGCACGCTCGCGCTCCGGCGCGAAGCCTGCCGCGAGGAGGTGCGCGTGAACCAGGAGCTCGCCGCCGAGGTCTACCTCGGTGTGCGCGCGGTGCTCGCGCTGGAGGGCGGCTTTGAGATCGCACCGGAGAGCGCTCCCGGCGCTGTCGAGTATCTGGTGGAAATGCAGAGCTTCGACGAACGCGACACGTTCGCGGCCCTGATCGCGCGGGACGCGCTCACCAAAGCGCATGTCGCCGCCGCGTCGCGCCTGCTCGCCGCCTTCCACCGCTCCGCAGAGGTGGTGCGCAGGTGGGGGCCGGAGCGGGTGCTCGCGATGTGGCGGGCCAACCTTGCGGAGCTCGAGCGCCTCGAGCGCCCGCGGGATTGGTGTCTCGACGTGCCCCTGAGCTTCGGTGAGGCCTTCGTGGCGGCGCATGCTTCGGAGCTGCGCCGTCGCGCGCGACTGGACCTCGCGCGCGACGGCCACGGCGATCTGCGCTGCGAGCACCTGCTGGCGAGACCAGTTCTGCGCGCTGTCGACCGGATCGAGTTCGACCCGGCGCTGCGACGCACCGACATCGCGTGCGACCTTGCCTTCCTGACGATGGACCTGGAGGCGAGCGGGGCGCGCTGGGCTGCCCACGAACTCATCGATGTCTATCGGGAGAGCGGGATGGACCCGGGCGAGGAGGCCCTGCGTTCGTTCTACGCCGCCCACTGGGCGCTGGTGCGCGCGAAGGTGACGCTGATCGCCTCCGCAGAGCACGACGGAGCGGTCGCCGTCGCTCAGCTGCACCGAGCACAGCAACTGTGGGAACTGAGCGAGCGCCTGTGTCGGCGCGCGCGGATGCCGCTCGCCGTCGTCATCTGCGGCGGCGCCGCTACCGGCAAGACGGTCCTCGCCGCGGAGCTCTCTCGCCGCTCGCAGCTGCCGGTCGTCTCGTCGGACCTCGTGCGCAAGCGTCTCGCGCACCTCGCCTCCAGCGAGCGGGCAGACGAGCGGCACTACAGCGCCAGCTTCACAGGAGCCACCTACGCGCAGCTCACGCACGACGCGCTCGTCGCCCTTCGGCGCGACGGCGGCGTGATCGTGGACGCTACCTGCCGGTCGCGGCAGCATCGGGCACAGCTGTTCGAGAGCCTCAAAGCGTCACCGGCGAGGTTGCTGGTCGTTCGCTGCGAGGCACCGCTCGCGCTCGTGCGCGAGCGCGCCGCGCAACGCCTGGTCGATCGCCTGCGCGTGTCTGACGCGACGCCGCAGATCGCGGAGATGCAGTTCCACGATTTCGACGCGTTTGACGGGCGCCTCGAGCGCGATGTCCTGGAGCTCGACACGACCCTCAGCCTCGACAGGCAGGTTGCCGGCGTCGCGCGCGCGCTCGACCGGTTGAAGTAGCGCACCGGCGGCGCAACCGCCGCGGGCCTGCGGACCCGGCACCTGCTGCTGAGCGAGCGCCAGCGCCATCGAGACGACGTCAGGCGGGGCTCGCCTCCGCTTCGACGGGCATCTCGCTGGATGCGTTCTCCTGTTGCACTCCGTCGACCGCGACACGTGGCAGCACGAGCAGCGAGCAGCGCGCGTGGCGCTGCAAGTAGTTGGAGGTGCTGCCGTGCACCAGCCGCTTCAGGGGTCCGTAGCCGCGCGAGCCGACGATCAGCAGGTCGACCTCGTCGCCGAAGCTCGCTAGCTCCTCCCCTGGAAGGCCGAACACAGCCCGGCCCTCGAGCTCGGGCAACTCGCGCAAACGCGCGTTCGCCTCCTCGAGCATCAGTTCGATTTCGGCCCCGAGTGCGGGCATCCAACCGGCATAGGCGACCGTCGGAAGCGAGACGACTTCCCGAGCGTGGAGCGTCGCTCCCGTCGCGGCCGCGATCTCACGCGCTGCTATGAGAGCAGCGTTGCTCTCCGCTGAGTCGTTGTAGGCGACGCCGATCCTCGTGAGCGGCTTCGCGTTCTGCGCGTAACCCCCAGAGGCGATCGCGACAGCGCACGGCGCTCCGTTGAGTGCTGAGCGCGTGTCGTCTTCGAGCATCGCGCGCCCCAGCACGCCGTGACTGCACGAGCCGACGACGAGCAGGTCCGCGTTCTGGGCCTCCGCCTGCTCGTGTAAGCCGCGTCCGGGGCTCAGCGCTTCGAGACTGATGAGTTGAGCCTCGCGTCCAACGGCCGCGCGCTCGCTTTCGAGCAGACCGATCGACGCTTTTCTCTCCTCGCGAATGAGGCCAGGTGAGACCGCGTGGGTTGGGCGCAGCCGGCCGGGGTGCACATGGGCGAGGGTCAGCTTCCCGTCAGGGTCGACGAGCCGTGAGGCGAGAGCGAGGCCGTCGCGGCCGTTCGCCCTGCCGTCGATTCCCACGAGCACGTTCTTGAACACCATCGCTCCTCGATCGTTGATCCGTCGCGGGTCAAGCGTAGGCCGAGGCGCAGGGTGTGTTCTCCGCGCTTGCCACCATCGATATTGCGGACTTCTACGCAAACGGTGCCGGAACGCCTCATCGGCGGCTTGCGCCACCCACCTTGCGCGCGGCGCGGGCATCTGGAGAGAGCACTACCGCGCGCAGCAGGGCAAGTGAGTCTTCGCCGGTCGCGCCGTCTCCGGGTCAGCTGCCGCGGTCGGTGCCGGTGTCGATAAGCCCGCGCTCGAGCGCATAGCCGACGAGCTCAGCGCGCGTGGAGAGCCTGAGCTTCTGCTGAATGTGGGAGCGATGTGTCTCGACCGTCCGCACCGACAGGTAGAGCTGCTGCGCGATCTCGGCGTTTGTGTGCCCGAGCGCGATCAGCCTCAGCACGTCGACCTCGCGCTCTGAGAGGTCGTCTGGTGGGCCGGGCGGCGGTGCGGATGCGATCCGGGCCCCCAGTCTGGGGTTCAGGTAGCTCTCACCAGCCGCGGCTAGGCGCACCGCTTTTACGAGCTCCTCGTCGGCGGCCTCCTTCAGCACGTAGCCGAGTGCCCCCGCGCCAAGAGCCTCCCGGGCGAATGCGGGCTCCTGCTGCATTGTCAGCACGACGATCTGCGTAGCGGGCGACTGCTCGCGAATGGCAGGGATGGCCTCCAGGCTCGAGCCACCCGGCATGTTCAGATCAAGGACGAGGACCGCGGGGTGGTGACCGAGCACGTAGCGGCGCGCGGTTTCAACGTCACTGGCCTCGGCCACGACCTCGAAGTCGCTTTGGTTGTCGAGCAGCATCCGCAAGCCGCTACGCACCACCGCGTGATCGTCCGCGAGCACGATGCGAATCGGCTGCGACGGGGCGTCGTCGCCGCGGCCTGCGTCATCGCGAGTCGTTGCGTGGTCGTCGGGCACGACCCACAGCTTATTTCGGGTTGGTCCGAGCGTGAGGCGTAACGCGCTCATCGCTGCCGGGCGCGCGCTGCTACTTGCTAGCGGTCGCTTGAAGTTTCATAGGCGTCGAGCGCCCGGGGGGCTACCTGTTGCAGCCTGACGTACCGGCTGTCACTGACCGGTGAGGTCGCGTCGGCTGAACGCCGAGATTGCGGCGAGCACTGTTACCGCTGCGATCGCGAGCATCGCGACGGCTGCGCCTACTCGGAAGGGCGCCGCTGGCACGAGCCCGATGTGCGCGAACGGGGTCAGGTGGACTAGCCATTTCGGCGCGCCGAGCAGCGAGCCCACGAGGTCCCATAGGAACGCGAGAGTGACGAGCCCGTACGCGATCCCGGCGCTCGCGCGGGGCAGGATCGCGTAGACGAGCGCCGCGACGCCGAGGAACAAGAGCGCAGCGGGCAGGCAGTTTGCGCCGGCCTCGAGCAGCTTCGCGAGCGAGATGTCCACGCCGCCGGAGACGGCGCCCACCCAGGCGAGGAGTCCTGCGGTGAGCGAGAGCGCGGCGGCGGCCAGTGTCGCCAGGAGAAGTCGGCCAGCGAGCCAGCGGCGGCGCCCGACGGGCAACGCAAGCAGCGTCTCGAGCTGCTGGTCGGCTTCCTCGTGCCTGGCGGCGCCGATCTGAGCGCACGCGAACAGGCTGACAGCGAGCACGAAGAAGATGAACGTGAACCCGAGATAGCCCGTTGGCGTCGTGATCGAGCGCGTGCCGAGCTTCCCTAGCTCGCGGTTCAGGCTCTTCGAGATGCCGGCCGAAGCGCTGCTCCGTGCGACCACGCCGAGGATGTACGCGAAGGCCCCAATGCCGCCCAGCCATACGAGCAGGCTGGTGCGCTCTGAACGCAGCGCCTGGGCGGTCGGTGAGCTGAGCAGCGCAAGGCGCGGCGCGGCGCCGTCGCGCGCCCGCAGCAGGCCCGTGCCGATGTCACGGCGCAGGGCGATCCGCGTCGACAGGACGAGCAGCAGCGCGGTCGCCGCGACCGGAAGCAGAAGCACGAGGGGCTGCGGGTGGGCGAACGGACGCAGCTCCTCTGCCCACCCCAACGGCGTCGCCCAGCGCAACCAGCTGACACCCGTCGCGGTGTCGGCAATCACCCTCAACGCAAAGAAGGCCCCCACGACCGCGCCTCCAAGCTCAAGCGCCATCCGGCGCGTCGGCGCGAGCTGGCTCGCTAGCGCACCGACGCCCACGCACACGGGCACGATCGAGGTGGTTGCCAAGGCAAGGTATGCCGATCCCCCCGGCGACAGTCCGCCCGCGATGAAACCGACGGTCTCGGCGAGCCACAGGACGAATACGCCGACCGCGATCGCGGCAAGGGACGCGAGGTACGCCGAGCGCCGCCCGACGGCCCCGGCGAGCACGAGCTCTACTCGCCCGGCATCCTCCTCGGTCCTCATCGCTCTCACCGCGGCCAGCAGCCCGAAGATCGCGGCGAAAATCGCGAGCGTACCGCCGACGCGCCAGGCGGCGTAGCCGCTGACCGTCAGCAGATCGTGCGGCTCGCCGTAGAACAGGCGAACCGCCTTGTTATCGGCGAACGCGCGAGCGAACAAGGCCCGGCTCGAGAGCGTCCTGTACGCGTCGCGGTAGGCGACCGGCTGAAGATAGGCGTAGAACCCGAACAGGTAGCCGAATGAGATCGTGCGCACGCGCGCGTCCCGAAACGCCCGTCGCGCCAGCGCGCGCGTCGCATCGAGCGCGACGCTGGACCTGGGACTGGACTCGGAGTTGCGCGGCGCCGCGATCGCCGTGCTACTCGCGGGCACGGTCCCCGGAGCCGTCGTAGTGGTGCAGGAATATCTCCTCGAGCGAAGGCTCACGGCTGGTGAGCGTCGCAACTGGATGCCGAGCGAGCGCGGCGATCAGCGGGCCGACGCTCCCCGAGACCTCGAAGCGAAGCGCGTTCGGGCCCGCGCTCTGGACTTGTACCCCCGGCAGCGGCGGGAGCGTCGGCGCCTGGGAGGCAAAGGTGACTTCGACCGTTTGTGCGGCGAGGTGACGGAGATCCGCGAGCGTCCCCTCGTCGATGAGCTTGCCTTCCCTGAGTATCCCTACGCGGTCGCAAAGCGCCTCAACCTCGCTGAGAATGTGGGAGGAGAGAAACACCGTCTGCCCGCGTTCCTTTGCTTCCTCGACGCACCCGCGGAAGGCGGCCTCCATCAGCGGGTCAAGGCCGCTGGTGGGCTCGTCGAGCAGCAGTAGCGCTGCGCGCGTCGCGAGCGCCGCGATCAGCTGAACCTTCTGGCGGTTGCCCTTCGACAGCGCGCGGATCTTCTTGCGCGTATCGAGCTGGAATCGCGCCACGAGAGTGTCCCGGTAGCCGAGGTCGGTGCCGCCGTGCAGGCGCGCGAGGAACTCCAGCGTCTCGGCGCCCGTCATCGCCGGCCACAGGAACGGCTCGCCCGCAACGTACGCGACGCGGCGGTGGGCGCTCACGGGCTTTTTCCAAGCATCTATACCGAACAGCTCTGCTCGCCCTCCGCTCGGACGGTGCAGCCCCAGCAGCAGCCGGATCGTGGTGGTCTTGCCGGACCCGTTGGGCCCCAGGTATCCGTACACCTCCCCCTCCTCGACGGTGAGGTCCAGTCCGTCGAGCGCCAGGGTGTCGCCGTAGCGCTTGCTGAGCGCCGCGGTGTGGATCGCGACGCGCCCGCGGGTCTGCGACATCGATCAGGCGCCTGGGACTGCTTCTGGGACCGTACCCGCCACGACAAGAAGGATCTGGGAAGGACCGGTCGGCAGCATCCCCGCCTTTGCCGGAGCCTTAGTGGAAGGACCGCGAGGCGCGCCCGGCGCGGGGAGACGTAGCTCGCGAGGATCCGTGCTTTGCCGCGGCGCGTAGGCGTGTTTCCCCGGTGTTGGCGACCGCCGCGGGAGACTAGCTTGGTTTCATGGCCGCGCATCTACACCTTGCCCGTAGCGCGGACGACCGCGAGTCAGTTGCCTCCGATGCTCCGATACGTGTGGTCCTGGCAGACGATCATGCGATGGTGCGCCGCAGCCTGCGGATGTTGCTCAACGGCGAGGCGGGTGTCGAGGTGATCGCCGAAGCGGATGACATGGAGGCCGTCACCCGTCATGTCCTCGGCCATGAGCCGCAGGTCCTCGTCCTCGATCTCAATATGCCAGGCGGGTCGAGCATCGAAGCGATCGGCCGGCTGCGCGAACGGGCGCCTGACACGAAGATCGTCGTGATGACGATGGAAGAGAACCCGGTGTTCGCGCAGCGGGCGTTCGCGGCCGGCGCCGTCGGGTTCGTCGCAAAGGACCTTGCCGACGGCGAGTTGGCCCAAGCCATCCGCGCCGCCGCGCGGGACGAGGAGTTCGTAAGCCCCCGGATCGCCGTGCGGCTCAGTGCCCTGCACCGCTCGCTGACCGACGACGCCCTCTCGCCGCGAGAGGTCGAAGTTCTGAGGCTGATCGCGCTCGGGCACACAAGCGTCGAGATCGCGCGCAAGCTGCATCTCTCCCCGAGGACGGTCGAGACGCACCGCGCGAACATCCACCGCAAGCTCGGGCTTGCGACGCGGGCCGAACTCGTGCGCTACGCGCTACGACGCGGCCTGCTCGCTGCCTGACCGCGCAACGTGGGCACCTGGAATCGTTGGCACGCGCGCCTTGACGACGGTGCCCTGCTCGCTTGAGTCGATGCTCAGCGTGCCGCCGGCGAGTTCCGCGCGCTCGCGCATGCCGGCGAGCCCGAAGCCTTCGCTCGAGCGCCCAGAGTCAAAGCCGGTCCCGTCGTCGTGCACCTCGATCAGCAAGCCGCCTTCGGACTCGCGCACGGCGACCGTCACCTGGGTCGCGCCGGCGTGCTTGGCGACGTTGGTGAGGGCCTCCTGGACAAGCCGATAGACGGTGGTCTCCAGAGCGTCACTGAAACGCGCTTCGTCTCTAGAGGGGTCCGGCAGCTCTAGCTCGCCGGCGATCTCGAATCCGCTCTCTTGGCGATGGCGGTCGAGCAGCGCCTCGAGCGCCGTGCGCAGACCCAGCTCGTCCAACGCGGCGGGACGCAGCTCGCTGATGATCGCGCGCAGGTTCCCGATCTCCCGCTCGATGTGCTCGACGGCCTCGTCCATCGCCGCGCGGGCCCGCTCGGGGTCATCGCTGCGGCGCGCGGAGGACAACAGCACGCGCAGTCCCCCGAGGCCCTGCAGCGTCTCGTCGTGCAGCTCGCGCGCCCAGCGGCGCCGCTCGGCGTCAGCGGCGGCGAGCGAGGTACGCAGCCGATCGCTCTGCACGCTCTGCGCAAGCGCCACCGCCGTCGCGGCGCTCGCGGCGAATGTGCGCATCAGCTGCTCGTCATCCTCGCTGAAGACACTCCCCTCCTCGCCGCGGTCGAACGCCGCGAGTATGCCCACGCCCTCGCCCCGGTAGAGCATCGGCACGAGCAGCGCCGTCTGCGAGTCGGCGACGCCGAATTGCGTCGGCGCGATCCGCAGGCGCGCGGTGACATCCGTGATCCGCTCTGGACGCCTACCTTCGAGTACCTGCCCCGATGTCGACTCGGCGATCGGTAGGCGTGTCGCGCCCATGGGCTGGACGTGGCCAGCGCTGGCCTGCACGACGAGCTCGTGTCCGTCGCGCAGCATGATCACGAGGCTGCGGGCGCCCACGAGCGCGCGTCCACGCTTGACGATCAGCTCGAGCACGTGCTCGAGCGCGATCTCCCCGCCGATCGCAACCGCGACGTCGCGGGTAGCCTCCAGTCCCCGAATCGCTCGCTCGGCCTCCCTGCCGCGGCGCTCGCTGCTCGCATACAGTCGCGCATTCTCGATCGCGACGGCGGCCCAATCCGCGAGGACCACAGCCGCCTCCTCGTCGCGCTCTGAGAACTCGCCGCCCTCGGTCTCCGTCAGATAGAGGTTTCCCCAGGCCTGTCCGCGGATCCGGATGGGCACGCCTAGAAAGCTGCGCATCACTGGATGGCCGGCCGGGAAGCCGTAGCTCGACGGGTGCTGGCCCACGTTCGCGAGACGCAGCGGCTGCGGACTATCGATCAGCGTCCCGAGCACCCCCCGCCCGCGCGGCAGATCGCCGATCGCCCGCTTCGTCTTCTCGTCGACGCCGGAGGTCAGGAACTGCTCGAGCTCCGTGCGCTCCTCGTTCAAGACACCGACCGCCGCATATTGGGCTCCGGTGATCTCCCGCGCCGCCTCAAGCACCCGGTCGAGGACGGCGCCGAGGTCGAGCTCGGTCACGAGCTCTCGGCCGACTTCGAGCAGCCGTCGAGACCACAGTTCCTCAGAGGAAGCGCCCATGCCCCGGCTGAGCTTAGCCTCAACCGAGCGGACCTTGCGGGCGGCGGCTACGTAAAAATCCCGCCAAAAAGCTCGGCGCTGGCGTCACCGATCGAGCCCTTGGGCGAATGCTCATACGAGTGATCTCATGAGCAATCCCCGGGTTCCGCGCGTCAGGATTAAGCTACGTTGATACCTGGCGCCTAATCGATACGCCCTACTCATGCGCTCGAGATCCGTCGAGCGCAGCGGGCACCGGCGCGAGTGGGGCGATGCGCTGCGCTGCCGCCGCTCGTCAGGCCGCTGCGGCGTGTCTGTGAAGCTCGCGGGGGCGCTCCCGTCGCTATTGGGATCGTGACGACGAGCGCTACCACCGCGCGTGTTACGAGCGTCTCGTCCGCGACTGGGCCTTCACAGACTGAAGCGCGCCACGGCTCGCCCCGGGTGCGTAGTTTTCCGTCAGCTACGGCGGCTTTTTGCGGCTGGGGCTACCGGCGCCAAGGGTTAGCTTTAGGGCCATGACAACACATGGCTCTCACCCCAAGTTTCGAGTCGTGATCGTTGGCGGTGGAGTGGCCGCCCTAGAGACGATGCTGGCACTGCGCCAGCTTGCGCCGGACCAAACTGCCACGACGGTGATCGCGCCCAATGAGGAGTTCGTCTATCGCCCGATGACGGTCTGCGAGCCGTTCGCGTACGCCAGCGCGCGCCGTTATCCGCTCGCCCAGATGGTGCGGGACGCGGGCGCAGAGCTCTTCGCCGGCGAGCTGAGCTACCTCGAGCCCGCCGAGCGCACGATTCACACGAAGGCTGGCGAGGCGGTGGAGTATGACGCGCTCGTGTTGGCGCTCGGCGCGCGCGCGGTCCCGCGCTACACCCACGCGATCACGATCGACGACCGTCGCATGGACGAGACGCTGCACGGACTGATCCAGGACATCGAGGGCGGTTACGTGGCCAGCCTGGCGTTCGTGGCGCCGGGGCGTATGGCATGGCCACTGCCGCTTTACGAGCTAGCGCTAATGACAGCCGGACGCGCCTTCGACATGGGGATCGATCTTGCGGCCACGATCATCACCCCGGAGGACAGCCCGCTGGCGATCTTCGGCGCCGCACCTAGCAACGCCCTCGCCGAGCGGCTCGAGCGCGCACACGTCAAAACCGTGAACTCCGCCTACGTCGAGGTCCCCAGCGCCGGTGAGGTCGTGATCAACCCAGGCGACCGCCATCTGCGTGTCACGCGGGTCATTGCGCTACCAGAGCTCTACGGTCCCTCCATCCGCGGCATCCCGCTCGGCGAGCACGGCTTCATCCGCGTCGACCCCTTTGGTCGGGTGCGCGACGTGGAGGGCGTGTACGCCGCCGGCGACGCGATCGACTTCCCGATCAAGCACGGCGGGATCGGCTCCCAGCAGGCCGACGCGGCGGCGCTATCGATCGCCGCTCTGGCTGGTGCCCCGGTGACACCAGAGCCGTTCAGCCCAGTGATCCACGGCATTCTGCTCACCGACGACAAGCCCATGTATCTAACGGCGAAGATCACCGGTGGCCACGGGTTCAACTCTGAGATAACCGAGGCGCCCACGTGGGACCCGCCGAGCAAGGTCGCCGCGAAGTACCTCGCGCCGTACCTAGAGGGTCTCGACCGGAGGCAGGTCACGGCATGAGCTCGCGCACCGGTCGAGCGACGTCCACCCATCGTGCCGGGAGCGGCCCGGGGCGGGGCGCCGGACCGTGCCTGGTGGTGGGTTATGACGGCAGCGAGAGCGCCCGGGCCGCCGCGAGGTGGGCGGCGGGATCATTACCGGCGGATGGAAAGCTCGTGTTGGTCTATGCGAGCCGGCCACTTCACGCACCGCCCTCGCCGCTCTCCTCCGCTCAGGAGCGCGACCGGATCGGTCGGGCGCTCCTCGACGAGCTTGCGCTCGACGGCGGGGACGCGCTACTCGACGTCGCGGCGGACGCAGAGGTCTCCGCCGAGGACCCCGTCCACGCGCTGATCGAGGCCGCGCGCCGCCACCGCGCGAGCGCGATCGTCGTCGGCTGCAAGCAGCACTCGCGACTGCACAAGGCGATCGGAACAGTCACGAGCGAGCTACTGATGCGCTCACCGTTGCCCGTCACCGCCGTGCCGAGCAATCGCGGAGAGGAAGAAGAGCGATCATGAGCTCACCCGAGACATACGAGCGGCTGACCGTCGGCTCAGTGATGCACCACGGCGTCATCCAGTGCGAGCCTCAGGCGCCGCTCGAGGAGGTCGCACGGCTGATGGCCGAGGAAGACACCCACAGCGTCGTCGTCGGGCCGGCAAGCTCACCGGACGTGCGCGCGTGGCGCCTCATCTCCGACGTCGACCTGATGCGCGCGCTCGGAAACGGGCGCCTCAGCGGCGAGGCCTTCGGGGCGGCTGCGAGTGAGATGGTCACGATCGCCTCCCGCGAGCGCCTCGAGCGCGCTGCGCAGATGATGGGCGAGCACGAATGTTCACACCTGCTTGTTACCGCAGCCGACTCAGAGCGCCCGGTCGGCGTCATCTCGAGCCTTGACGTCATCCGGGGACTCGTGTGGGGCTGGCGGCCGACGAACAACGCCACCACGTGAGGACACGATCGAGCGCCGTTAAGCAAGCCGGCTCGCTCGCCGCTGACGCGGCGATCAGCCTAGCTGCGACGGTTCGGCTGATGAACGAGCCCCGAGATCGCTCTTTCTGCGCTGAGCAGGGCAGATCGTACGGCACAGGAAATGCTCCTCGCAGAGGAGAACCGGTGGAGTGCCTCCGCGGGCAGCATCTCGCGGCCTGGCATCGCCGCGTCCGGCACGCGCTTCACCTCGGTTGAGCCCGGCCGGCCAGAGCCGCGTGCTGCGCTGCGGAGGGAACCGCCAAGTGGCTGCGCGAGATCCAACGCATCTTCGCCGAAGGCCACATGCCGCTCCCGGCCCCTGACGACTCGGTGATTGCCGCCGCGGGTGTGTCGAGTCGCAGCGGCACCTGGCGGCGGTAGAGGCGCCTCAAGATCGCTAGACGCCTGGCTTGACGGGGCACCGCCGGGAGCGAGCCGAGCGCCGGTGCATTGCGCCTGCTCGTGCCGTGCAGGCGTGTTGCCGGTGCAAACGAGCGTGTATCTGCTCGCTGACGCACGTAGAAAGACGCAGCTGCGCGCGTGTATTGCGCCGATGGCGCACGCCCTGGCGGCGCGTAGCTTCGACCTTGGATAAACGCAATTCAACTCAGAGGAGTGCTCAATGCGTCGCAAGGTCTTTGACATCGTGGCCAGTAGGGTCGGCGTCGTCGTGGTGGTCGTCCTGCTGGTGGCGGGTGGACTGCTGACGTGGGGTGCGAGCTACACCAAATCGAACGTCCACAGCCAGCTCGCAGCGCAGGAAATCTACTTCCCGCCGAAGGCAGCATTCGCACATCCCGTGCCGGGAACGGAGATCACGCCGTCGATGATCCCCAAGGTCTCGCAGTACGCCGGCCAACAGCTGCTCACCGGCGCACAGGCGAAGGTGTGGGCCGACGATTTCATCGCGGTGCACCTACGCGAGATGCCCTATCACGGCATCTACGCGAAGATCAGTGCGGCCGCTCTCAACGAACCAAAGAACACGAAACTGCAGGAACTCGTCCAGACCTCGTTCCGCGGCACCACGCTGCGCGGGCTCTTGCTTGAGGCTTACGGGTTCGCAACGATCGGTGAGGTGATGATGTGGGGTGCGATCGCGGCGTTCGCACTGGCCGTCTTGATGGCACTGCTGGTCGGGCTCGGATTCCGCCACGCCCGCGTGACTCCGCCTGAGGTCGAGCTGGTGAAGGTCCGCGAGCGCGAGCCGGCTCCCGTCGGCTGATCACGTCCGCCGCGCTTGCGAGAGCGCGAACCGCAAGGCGTCCGGTCTACAGATCGGCCGGGCGCCTTGCCTCGGCCGGGCGGACTGCGGCGGCTCGTGAAAGACAACAAACCGCGTGCTACGGCGCCTACCGGCAAGAGAGAGCACGGCCCATCCGCTAGGGGCCTCCCAGGAATGTTCCCCTGCCTGTCTCGTCGGATCTGGCTCTGGGGATCGGGGATCGGGGTCGGTTTCCGGTCTGAGTGCCGTACTACGCCGGTCGTTGACCGAGGAGTGAAAGAATCGACCCCGACCGCGGAGCGGGGGTTGCTGCACGATCCATGAGGAGCCTCCTCGACTCCCTTTTACTCGACTCACCACAAGGGCATTCCGGAAGGGTTTCGGCTAGTGCAGGAGGACCAGAGCTGGCGCTTCACGGCCGAGTTCGCGCGCCAGCGCCCAGAGCGTGCGAGCGTCAAGCCTGAGCTTCCCTGAGCGCCCAACCCGACGCCCGCCCACCCCCGGCGTCAAGAGTGCCCCGCGTCGTGCCGCGAGCAAGCTGAAAACAGGTGCCGCGAGCGAAGCTGGCCGGCACAGTTCTCCTTGGCCCAGCGGCAGTCAATCGGTGCGCGTGCGCAGTGTCGCGGCGCCGAGCACGAGCGCGCCGGCGGCGAACGCGAGGATGATCGCGATGTCACCCCAGAGGGCCGCACTTGCGCCCGCCTGGAGCGTCACGTGATGCATGCCGTCGACCGCGTACGACAGAGGCAGCGCGTCGGAGACCGCACGCAGAGCGGCCGGCATCCGCTGGCGGGCGACCAGCAGCCCGCAGAGCAGCAGCTGCGGCAACACGATCAGCGGGAAGAACTGAACAACCTGGAACTCTGTGCGCGCGAATGCGCTGGCGAGAAGGCCGAGGCCGGTGCCGAGCAGCGCGACGACGACGGCGAGGAGGACCACCAGGAGAACCGGGCCGCGCACGGGTAGATCGAGCGCACCAAGGGTCAGCGCGCTCACGATCCCGGCTTGGATGGCCGCCAGGATCCCGAACGCGATCGCGTAGCCGGTGAGTAGCTCCAGGCGCCCGAGCGGCGTGGTGAGCAGTCGCTCGAGCGTTCCCCTGGTCCGCTCGCGCAGCAGCGAAATCGAGGTCACGAGGAACACCGTCGTCAGCGGAAAGAACGCGAGCAGTGGCGCTCCAGCCCGGTCGAAGGCGACGAGGTGATGGGCGAACACCAGTCGCAGCAGCGTCTCGAGCACGCATGGGACGAGGATCAGGAGCGCGATCGTGCGCGGGTCGTGGCGCAACTGGAGCAGTACGCGGCGGGCCGTGACAAGAGTTCGCGTGGCGCTCATCCGATTCTCCGCCCCGGCTCCGCGGTCGGGCCAGCGTCCTCGATTAGGCGCACGAACGCCTCGTCCATATCCTCGGTGCCGGTCCGCGCGACCAACTCGGCGGGCGTCAACTGCGCCACGATCCTGCCCTCTCGCAGCAGGATCAGCTCGTCACAGTGCCTGGCCTCGTCGAGGACATGCGAGGAGACAAGCAGCGCCGTCCCGCCGACTGCGAGCTGGCGGAAGAGCCGCCATAGGTCCCTTCTCAGCAGCGGATCCAGACCTACGGTCGGCTCGTCCAGCAACAGCAGTCGTGGGTCAGCGACCAACGCAGCGGCTAGCGACACCCGCGCGAGCTGCCCACCCGAGAGCGACCGGACCAGCTGTCCAGCCTGAGCGCTCAAGTCGACCTGCTCGATCACGTCCCCGACCTCGCCCCCGCGGATCGAGGCGAAGTAGCGGAGGTTCTCGGTCACGGTTAGGTCCTCATAGACCGCCGGCGACTGGGTCATGTAGCCGAGCTGGTGGCGCACCGCAGCGCTTCCGGGCAGGGCCCCAAGGACCGTGAGCGTCCCCCGAACGCGCGCCTGCACCCCGGCGATCGCGCGGATCAGTGTCGACTTGCCGCTGCCGCTGGGGCCGAACAGTCCAGTCACCTGGCCCTCCGCAAACGACCCCTCTAGCCCGTGCAGCACTACCCGTCCACCGCGGGTGACGGTCAGCTGCTGAAACTCGACGGCCGCCTTCACATCGCCAGCAGCTCGCACCGACATCGACCGGAGGATAGGCCCAGCGACGACGGCAGACTCCGTATCTCGGTGCAGCCTCCGCAGACCGATAGCTGAGCGCGATCGCGCTCGAAGACGAGAGCAGGATCGAATGGACCTTCGCGATACAAGCGCTTGCTGATCTCGCCGTCGAGCACGGAGCACGAGGTGTGGGGTTCTCGCCGCGCGAGAACCTGCTCGGCGGCGCCAACATCCACTGCACCACCCGGCAGGCCCCCGCGGCATCTTGAGTGGGCCGCAGGCACGTCTGCGAGCGCTAATCGGCTGGCGGCACCACGAGGACCGCGCAGGGCGCCTTGTGCACTACGCGCCGGCTGACGCTCCCGAAAGCCCGTACTCCGCCCAGCCGCCGACTGCCGATCACGATCAGCGCGGCGTCGGTGGCCTTGGCTGCGTTCAGGATCACGTCCCAGGCCTTGCCCGGTTCGATGTGCGGCTCGCCGGCGCCGGGCAGCGCACGCTTCAGCGCCTTTCCCTGTGCCTGAATCCTTTGGGGATTGATCTTGGACTCGGGGCCGAGAGCGTTGACCAGGCTCACTTGGGCTTCTTGGTTCTGGCCCAGGTTTGAGGCGAGCTCTACGAGGTGGTCTGAGCCCTCTTCGCCGTCGCTTGCGACGATTATCTGGCGTGTCCGTAGAGAGTCGACAAACGGCCGGCGAACGACGAGCATGGGCATCGTGAACCGGCTCAGCGCGCCTGCCGTCACGCCCCCGACGATCATCCCCGTCAGCCGCGAGGTAGCGGGCGGCCCGATCGCGAGCAGCTCGTGCTCAGCTGCTCGCTCGAGGATGACGTCCTCGGCAGGCCCTCTAGGATCAATAACTGCGGTTGCTGTTACGCCTGCTTCGTCGGCGACCCGTTTGGCGCGCTTGAGCAGGCGCTCGGCGCGCGCGGGACTGATGTCAGCCATCTCGTAAGGACCGGAACCCTTGACGGCGGTCACGGCCAGAAGTGTCAGGTGTCCGTCCGGGCCAGCCAGCGAGGTGGCCAGCTTCACGGCCGCGGTACTCCCCAGCGTCCCGTCGACCGCGCAGAGAATGTCGCGAAAGACACTCGTTGCGCCGGCTGTCGGCGAGCTCGCGCGCGGCGATGCGCTTCTCCGCGATCGCGTATGGCCTGTCTCGGCGGTGGGCATGTGTGCAAGCTAGCCCGCCGTCGTCGCCCGAGCATCCGCAGGGTTCCACGCAACATATGTGGAAAACACCGCAAGTCAGCCTCTGTTAGCGAGTGGGAAACTCCGTCGCGGATGTCGTCGCGATCATCGTCGTCGCGCTGATCCTCGCCGACCTCGCCGAATTCTTCGGGGTATTAGGCGGCGTCGTCGACGGCTTCGCCGAGCGTGCCAGCGCGGTCACCCGTCTGCTCGGCGATCCCGCCACGACCTTCTTGATCATCAGCAGGCCTGAACCCGCTTCGGTTGAGGAGGCGATCTTCCTGCGCCGGCGATTGGCTCAGGCTGGGATGCCTTTCGGTCGATTAGTCGTCAATCGCGTGCGCCTGCTGGCACCCAACCCGCAGACAATCAACGAATCAACGCTCCTCGAGGAGCTCCACGGTGACCGTCGTCTCGCCGCGAAGTCGATACGGGCGCTTGACGATCTGCGCGCGCTCGAACGGCGCGACGCCGCCGACCTGCAGCCCCTATCGGCCGAGCTCGCCGATACGCCCCCGATCCTCGTCCCGCAGCTCGCGCATGACATCAGCGACATGGCAGGACTCGTCGCGGCCCAACGGTTCCTCTTCGCGGCGCCACGCGAACACTCCGCGCTACTCGCCGAGCAAGGATTTTGAGCGCCGGTCTGCCACCGCGACGGCCGCGGGTAGCGACATCCGCCCGGGGCAAGAGCCGGGTCTGAGGCTGAGCTAGCCCATCCGACATTCCTGCGGCAGCTGTTCGCTGGCGTGGTGCTCGCGCCGCTGAACCGGGATGCGTGCACTGATCATGGTGCCCTGTCCAGGTCTGGAGTCCACTGTCAGCTCACCCTCGAGCCCACTTGGTGAGGATCTTCTTGACGCTTGCGTTGACGCGTTCATCGCGAAAACGCCGCGAAGCCGGGTGGGCGCGCCATTCCGCAGCAGGCAGATCTCCCTGTCGACGTGCCCTCCGCGGCCCTCGTGGCGTGGCGCTCGTGTGGTGGCTGAGCCCCGCCTCGAGAGAGGGTCAGTAGAAGGCCGCAGGGCCTCTGCGGAACACCGCCGATGTCTGAACCCCGCGCGGGATTTTTGATGGGCGGTGTGGTTTTCACGATCCTCCAGGAGACGCTATGCCGTCGTTTCACCTAAGACAAACTCAGAGTCGGCCCGTCCGCGTTCGACGTAAACGAGGCGATTGCGCAGGTCCTCGACGGCAGCGCACCAGCACCACGGATGGTCTTCCGCCTCGACGAGGTCCCGAATTCGAGCGCGACCAGGCAGAGCATCCCCGCGACCGCCTGACCGCCCGTGTATACCGCCCCACCCAACCGAGTTTCCCAAGAACCCAAGGAGATATCTGATGGCCATTGCAGTTGAAACCCCAACCGTCTACGCGGCGCCGGGCGACCCTGGAAGCCTCGTCGAGCTCAAGTCCCGCTACGAGAACTTCATCGGCGGGAAGTGGGTGGCACCGAGTGGCGGCAGCTATCGCGAGAACCTGACGCCGGCCACGGGCGAGCCGTTCTGCGAAGTCGCCGACTCGACCCCGGAGGACGTGGAGCTCGCGCTCGACGCAGCGCACGCCGCCAAGGACGACTGGGGCCGGCGCTCGCCGGCCGAACGCGCCGCGGTGCTCGACGCGATCGCCGACGCGATCGAGGCGAACCTCGAGATGCTCGCGGTCGCCGAGAGCTGGGAGAACGGCAAGCCCGTCCGTGAGACGCTGGCCGCTGACCTGCCGCTCGCGGTCGATCACTTCCGTTATTTCGCCGGCGCGGTGCGCGCCGAGGAGGGCTCGATCTCGGAGATCGACGAGAAGACCTACGCCTACCACTTCCGTGAGCCGCTGGGCGTCGTCGGGCAGATCATCCCGTTCAACTTCCCGCTGCTGATGGCCGCATGGAAGATCGCACCCGCCCTGGCGGGCGGCAACTGCACGGTCATCAAGCCCGCAAGCCCGACCCCCTGGTCGCTGCTGAAGCTCGCCGAGGTGATCGAAGACATCGTGCCGGCCGGCGTGCTGAACATCGTCAACGGCTCAGGTGGAGAGGTCGGCCGCGCACTCGGATCGAGCAAGCGGATCGCCAAGATCGCCTTCACCGGCGAGACCGTCACGGGACGGCTGATCATGGGGTACGCCGCCCAGAACCTGATCCCCTCGACCACCGAGCTCGGCGGCAAGTCGCCAAACATCTTCTTCGCGGACATCCTCGACGACGATGACGATCTGCTGGACAAGGCGATCGAGGGGCTCGTGCTGTACGCGTTCAACAAGGGCGAGGTCTGCACCTGCCCGTCACGAGCCCTCATCCAGGAGTCGATCTATGAGGAGTTCATGGGCCGCGCGCTTGAGCGCATCCGGGCGATCCGCCAAGGCAATCCGCTCGACCCCGCCACGCAGATCGGCCCACAGGTCTCCACGGCGCAGCTCGAGAAGATCGAGAGCTACGTGCAGATCGGCCTCGACGAGGGTGCCGAGCTGTTGATCGGCGGCCACCCCGGCCAGGTCGATCACGAGCTTGAGGGCGGCTACTACTTCGAGCCGACCGTCCTGAAGGGCCACAACGCGATGCGGATCTTCCAGGAGGAGATCTTCGGCCCAGTCCTCGCCGTGACCACCTTCAAGGACGAGGCCGAGGCATTGGCGATCGCGAACGACACCATGTACGGCCTCGGGGCGGGAGTATGGACGCGCGATGGAAGCCGCGCGTTCCGGATGGGACGCGCGATCCAGGCCGGCCGTGTGTGGACCAACTGCTACCACCTCTACCCCGCGGGAGCGGCGTTCGGCGGCTACAAGTCCTCCGGGGTGGGGCGCGAGAACCACCGCATGATGCTCGACCACTACACCCAGACCAAGTGCCTACTCGTCAGCTACGACCCCAAACCGCTCGGCTTCTTCTGAGATGCCCGCAACAGGGCCAGACGCGACGCCTGCCGGTGCTCGAACTGCTCGATCGGCTCGCGGCACGCTACGGCCCACTCATCATCCACCAATCGGGGGGCTGCTGTGATGGCAGCTCCCCGATCTGCTTACCCGCCGACGAGCTACCCCCGGGTCCGAGCGACGTGCTGCTCGGAACGATCGGCGCCACCCCCGTTTACATCGACTCAGATCAGGACCAGCGCTGGCATGAGCCCGCACTCCTGATTGACATCTCCCCCGGGCCCGCCATGGGATTCTCGCTAGAGGCCCTCGAGGGAGTGCATCTCATCGCGACCACATCGAGCCCGCGTCTCGACTGAGCCTTTCGAGGCGAAGCGTCCCGATCTCGTGGGTCGCTGAAACTAGCCGCCACGACCGGCCGATCCTGTTCGCACACCCAACCGGCTCAGGTCCCGGACAATCCATGCTTCCGCTCCTGGCGCCAGCGGCCACCTATGTCGAACCCGCGCTGGGCTGATCGCGGCTGCGCTTCCGGCCGACGCGGTCACGACGGCTCTGCCCACCTCCCGTCCCCGCGAGCACGAATACGGGTCTCGGCGCACGCGTCGCGAGACACCTGCTCCGCGCCGAGAGGAGGGAGAGCGCATCGCGTCCGCTCTCCCGGCGGGGAAGTAGACGTGTGGGGCGAGGTAGGCTCGGACGCGCCGGAAGTCGTTCGCGTCGAGGGGAGTTCGATCCTCTGGTTTGGTCACCGACCGCGCAAGAGTACGCGCTCGGTCGCGCGCATATCTACCGCTCAAGAGGTGACGCTGTCGTAGCCGAGCGAGCTGCACACGCCGGGCACAACGGGGAGCACCCAAGAAATTGGTACGAAATTGGTACGAACTCGACGCACTGTTCGCCCTCAAGCCACGAAAAAAACCCCGCCTGAGCGGGGCTTCTTCGCATAGGGGGCGCTTACGAAAGTGTAGTTACACCAAGATGATTGCGCGCGCAAGTAGCTTGCTCGTCGCCGAACGAAGGCACAGCCCGCGCCGCCGGAGCGGCTGCCGCAGCGCTCGCCATGTGGCTGCTTGTGCGCGGTGCCTGGGCGGTCGGGACTGGCGAGCGCCGCTGCCCCCCTTCCCCCCGGCGAGTCAGGTATGTCGCTCGCGGGCGCGCATCGGCAGGCGAAAGATGAGCGCGAACGCGGCGGCGATCGGGGCCAGGCACGCCCGGGTGGTGGCGCACCCACCGGATGCCGATGCGTATGGGCCACCGGCCTTCGCAATGGATATATCTAAACGTATATAATAAGTCCGCGGAACCCATGACCATGATCCGGACCGCGCGATACGCCGCGGGCATCACGCAGGTCGAGCTCGCCGCGCGAGCTGGCACGACGCAGCCTGCCGTCGCCGCGTATGAGTCGGGCGCCAGGAGACCGAATCTCGCGACGCTCTCGCGGCTGCTCGACGGCTGCGAACACGACGTGGAGATGCTCGCGCGCCCACGCGTGCGACGGGGTGCGGCGTCGCTTGCTGAGCTCTCCCCCGACGATCTCGGAAGACCTGCTGGCGACCGGGAGAGCGACGCGGTGCGATTGCTGTTCGGGTTTGCCGACGACTTCCGGGGATCCTCGCGGCCCGGGCGCATCGCGCTGATCGCCGAGGAGCCGCCACCGACTGGCGACGCGCGATTCGACGCTGCCCTCGCGGGGATCGCCGAGTTCTTCGCCGCCGAGGCCGGGATCGCTGCGCCAGCATGGGTGAACGGCCCCGGGCGTTTCCTGGAGCCCTGGTGGTTCGTCGCGAGCCGCCCGGCGTTCGATGCGTACACCCTCGCCAACACCCCGGCATTGTTCGCCCGCCATGGCGTGTTTATGGCCCGGGAGGTGTTCGACCGTGCCTGAGCGTGAATTCACAAAGGCACGGATTCTGCACGCGCTCCAGGCCCTCGGCGAGGAGCTGACCCGCGAGGGCGTGCGGGCGCAGATCTTCATCGTCGGCGGCGCGGCGATGGCGCTCGCGTACTCGACCAGGCGCGTTACGAACGACATCGACGCAGTCTTCGAGCCCAAGCAGACGGTCTACACTGCCGCCGCCAAAGTGGCCGAGGAACTTGGGCTGCCCGAGGACTGGCTGAACGACGCGGTCAAGGGCTTCCTCCCGGGCCCGGACGAGGCGCCTCGCCCCGTCCCCGCCATCAAGGGCATCGAGGTGACTACGGCGTCGCCCCGGTACCTGCTGGCGATGAAGCTGATGGCGATGCGCTTCGGCGAGGACGACGAGGACATTGAGATCCTCCTGCGCGAGTGCGACATCCACAGCGCCGAGGAGGCGCTGGATGTGCTCAAAAAGCTCTATCCCGGGAAGGAGCCGCCGGCGAAGACGCGGTTCTTTCTAGAGGAGCTGCTCGGGAGCTAACCATCTGGGATCGAACGGGCGTCGTGCTCGAATCCAGCTGTGATGACTGCCCTTCCGTGATCGCGCCGGCATTCGATGAGCCCCGGACCGAGGAGGACGAGGACGCGGCGACGACGGGCAGAGCCGACGTTGCGGCCGGGCAGACCGTCTCCGTTTTGACGAGGCCCTGCGAGACACGGATTGAGCGAAGCATCGTGGGCGTCCAGCTGACCCGCGTAGCACAACGTGATTTGCGTCGTCTCGATCCTCCGTTCCGGAAGGATGTCGAGGCCGCACTACGACTCCTCGCGGAGGACCCAGAGCGGGCTGGAGCACTACGCAAACTCACGCGCGCTCCCGAGTGGAGGCTGCGAATCGGGGACTGGCGCGCGCTCGTTCTTCTGGACGCGTCCGCACGCGCAATTGTCGTCACGCGCGTGTTGCCGCGCGGTCGCGCCTACCGCGGCTGATCCAAAGCGCCGGGCAGCGGCCTTGCTCGCGGCGCAGCGGCCGGTACCCGACCAGGTGCCTCACCCTCACCGAGTACGCTGCCCGAGCATGGGCCGGTTGTGGTCCGGCGGAGGCCGTGCGGGTTGGCGCGGTTCGGGGACGCTACTTCCGCGAGAACTTCGCGCAGGGCGGTATCGACCTGGTGCAGATCGTGCCCGAGCTCGTCACGAATGCGGACGCGGCGATCGCGGCTGGCGGTCGCGCGAGCGGACGGATCGAGGTGCGATTCGGCGCACCTGATGCGTCGTTCCTCGATGCCTGGCGGGCACAGATGCGGGCGCTGCGGGTCCCGGCGCTGCTCTCCTGGCGCTTCGAGGTGAGCTGCGCTGACGACGGCGTGGGTGTCGACGCCGCGACGGTGGACCGCCGCCTCGGCGCGCTCGGGGAGCTTCCAGAGCAGGGCGGACAGCGCGGCTTGTTCGGGCGCGGCCTTCGCGACGTGTGGCTGGCACAGGGGGCGGGTCGTATCGAGGGCGTGCGGGACGGTCGGGCCGTCGAGTCGTGGTTCTTCCCGGCGGCCGGCGATGATCCGTATGCGTATCTGCATGTCCGCGACGATCCGGCGCCGAGCGAGCGGCTCGCGCACACGCGTGACGGTGCCGCTCGCGCTCGAGCGACTGCCGGCCGACGGCCGCCTGCGTACGCTGGTCTCGCAGCTGGTCCAGATCCGGCCGGTACTGGAGGATCCAGGCCGCGAGCTCTGGCTTGAGCTCCCGTCGGGCGCCGTCGAGATCGTGCGCCTTCCGGTACCGGAGCCGGATCCCGAGCGCCCGGTGCTGTTCGACGACGAGGTCACGGTGAGCCGCGGCGTCCGTGCGCGCGTGACCGTCCGCCGCAGCGCGAGGCCGCTCCCGCCGGGAACCTCCCGCGCGACTCGTCTCGGTGGGCCTGGTCGTGCGATCCGGGCGCGCGGCGCATGAGTCGACGTTCGCAGGGCACGAGGGCCTGCCCGGGACCAGGCATCTGTACGGCGAGGTCAGATGCGACGCGCTCGAGGAGCTGCAGCGCGCGGCTCTCAATCGCCCACGGCCGGAAGTGGTCGTGAAGGTCGATCGCAGCGGGCTCAACGAGAACCACCCGGTCGTCAAGGCGCTGTACGCGCGCGATCGACGGTGTATTGCGCCCGATCGTCGCCGAGGAGGAGCGCCGCGCAGGCGCGCATCTCGTTCGCACCGGCGGGGCACTGCGCGCGAGGGACCAGGTCGGTCTGCGCGCCTCAACGACGCGCTCAAGAACGCATTCGACACTCCCGGCAAGGCTGGTTTTGAGTCCGGTGGAGCCGCCGTCGGCAGCTCCGCCGGTGGCGTCATGACGAGAGAGCGCCGAGACGGCAGCCGCACCGCCCGTGGCACGGCGGCGGCGCTTCGGCCGTCGAGAAGGCGCCGCTGCGGTTCAAGCAGGCGCTCGTGCGGCTGCACCCCCGCGAGCGACGGGGCGTCTCGCTGCTCGTCGACCCGGACCGGATCGCGCCCGGCACGCCCATGCACGTGGCGGTCGATCCGGGTCTGGGGATCAACCTGTGGTCCGAAGCCGTTCCCGAGCCAAACCGCAGCGGCTGGTCGCGCATCGACGCGAACCTGCGCTGCCGCGTATCTGCCGAGCCCGGCGCGCGTCTCAGTGTGCTCGCCGAGGCCGGCCGGCTACACGGCTGAGCTCGTTGTGCTGGTGGTGCGTCACCACGCCACGGGATGGGTCCGCGAAATCGCTCGCAAGGACGAGGACGCTGAGATCGAGGCGCACTTCGATCCGGAAACGGGCGTTGTGACGGTGTACGAGGGCCGGAGAGAGTTCAAGGCCCTCGAGAGGGCAGCACGTCGCGTCGGGGCTGTCGAAAGCGCGGGTGCGCGAATACCTGCCCTACCGGATGCTCGAGGTCGAGGTTGCAGCCAACACGCTGTACAGCGTGGGCCGCAGAAGAGATCCTCGCGCGACGGCTCGCTGAGGAACGGCCGGCAGACCCACGCCGACTATGCGGCGGCCGTGGTGCGCGAAGCGCAAGCGCTGCGGTACCGCGCGCACGAAAAACTCATGCGAGCGTTCCTGGACGACGCCGTTTACGACGGCCGGGTGCGCGTCCATCCCGAAGAGCGCCCGCGGCGGGTCCAGCAAGTACTTCTGACAGATTGAGAGCGGTCGCGTGGTCGCCACCGGCGCGGGAGCCCAGAAGTCGAGCCATCCAATTGGTGCGAGCGCCACCTCACGGCGAGAGCCGCCCTTGCGGACGGCCCTCGGGGTCTCGGTCGGCCTCCGGCGCGGCCCTCGCGGGTCTCACCTTCCGGTCGGCCTCGATAGCGGGGGCGGGATTCGAACCCGCGACCTTCGGGTTATGACGCAGCTAGTGTGACCGCTGCCGCGACTCGCCGCCCCGGCCGCCGCGGCGAGAGTCGGGCTCATGTGTGGCCGGACTACGCACGATCGCTCAGCAGGCTATGCGTGGGGGGAGATCGGCCGGGACGTCTGCGAGGTCGATAAACGCAGCCGCGAAATCCATGAAGCGGTGGACGTCGGCGAAGTTGGAGGCGAGCCCGAGGGACGCGCGGATCGCGCCGCCGGAGGGCAGGCCGATCGCGCGAACGTAGTCGTCGAGGGCCATGCCCTCGCCGAACTCCCCGCCGACCAGCGTCGCCCGCGAGATCGTGAACGCGATCTCGCCTGCGCCGGGGTTGCAGAAGCACCCGGTCCGCAGCGAGACGTTGTGCCGGCCGGCGACGCGGTCGACGTAGCGCTCATCGACTACGCGGCCGTCCGGATGCAGGAAGTTGAACGCGATCGTGGCGCCTCGCTCCTCCCAGGACCGCGGCCCGTAGATGGTCGCGGCCGGCGAGCCGTCGGAGTGCCGCAGCGCGCCGAGGGCGTCGAGCAGCCAGCTACCGAGCGCGACGACGCGGGTGTGGATCGTCTCGAGCCCGATGCGGTCGAGGAGGTCGCAGGCCGATCTCGACGGCGGGCAGGTTCAGGTAGTTGAGCGTGCCGTCCTCGAAGTGCGCGGCACCGGGAGCGGACTGGTAGTACTGACGCTGTACGAACGCGGCGACGATCGTGCCGCCGGAGAACCACGGGCGCTCGAGCTTGGCGAGGGCCTCTCGTCGGGCGAGCAGACAGCCGACGCCGGTCGGCCACCCGAACATCTTGTAGAAGGACAGCGCGACGAAGTCCGGGTGCCAACGACTCAGGTCCAGCCGATTGGTTGGCACGTATGCGGCAGCGTCCAGCAGCACGTCCCAGCCGTGCGAGTGGGATTGCTCAATCCACGCCAGCGGGTGATGCGCGCCGGAGAAGTTCGACTGTGCGGGGTAGGCGAACAGGTTGTGGTGATCGCCTGGCGTTTCCGTCAGATAGCGCGACAGCAGGCTCTCGTCAACGCGCAGATCGGGTGCGACGCTCGGGACGTAGGTCGTCTCGGCGCCACGCGCGCGGGCGAACTCGCGGATTCCGTTGACCGAATTGTGGTTATCGAAGGTGAGCAGGAAGCGATCCCCGGCGCGGAACGGGTAGGCCTCGCCGACCAGGCGCAGCGCGCCGGTCGCGTTGGGCGTGAAGATCGCGACGTACTCCTCAGGGGAGGCTCTGAAGAACTCGAGCACACGAACCCGCGCGCGGTCCAGCAGGTCGGTGCTCAACGCCGAGGTGGGGTTGATGGAGTGCGGGTTGCCGAACACGTTCTCGCGCAGCAGCTGCATGTGCTCGACCAGCTGCGAGTCGGCGTACAGCCCGCCGCCGGTGTAATCGAGGTAAACGTGGCGGCCGTGCTCCAAACGCGCGAAGTCCCTAAGGCGAAGCTCGTCGAGCGCCGCTGTGTCTGCGTAGAGGGGCTGGTCGCGTCGAAACGCAGTCTCCGCGCGCCGAAGTGATTCGGTCTCAGTCGGGCACGCGCGAGGCTCCAAACCGGGCAAGCTCTGAGTAGTCACTCTTGGATCGTGCTCCCGGAAGGTGCCGGCGTCGCGGGCTACGCTACAGCGCTCGGTGCCGGCGCGGTTACGGTCCGCTCCTCGAAGGTGAATCCGGCTTCCATTGCGCGACGCACCGGGCAGGTCTCGGCCACGCGCTCGAGCCTGCGCTGCTGATCGGGCGTGAGGTCAGTCGGGAAGGTGCACGTCGATAGCGAAGCGCCGCGGAGAGCTGTCAGGGTCGTAGCCGACCTCGACGGCCGTCTCGCCGATCTCCCAGCCGCGGTTCTGCGCGTACATGGCGATCATCGTCGCGACGCAAGAGGCGAGCGTCGCGGCCAGCAGCTCGTGTGGCGCGGGCCCCTCGTCGGTGCCGCCGAGGCGCTCGGGCTCGTCGGTGACGATCGTGTGGCGGCCGTTGACGTCCACTTCGTGCCTGAGGCTGTTGCCCGCGCGGCGGGCTGTGGCGGTCATCGCCATCAGAGCATCACGCGGGCGCACTTGCGGGTCGTCGGGAACATCTGCTGGGGACTGTTGACCATGTCGTTCCTCCTCTGTGGAGTCTTCACTCGATCGTCGCTCGGATCGCGTTGAGCGCCATCCGACGCAACTACCCGACCCGATCCGTAGCTGGTACCCATACAACGACAGTAGCATACAACGATACAGTTGTGCTATGGTGGCAACATGAGCACCGCCACTGACATTCCGCACCCGCTACCGGCGCCGCTGGTCGAGCTGATCGCAGAGCGCTTTCGCGTCCTCGGCGAGCCGATGCGCATCCGTCTGCTCGACGCGCTGCGCGAGGCTCCGGCCACCGTCCAGGAGCTCCAGCGGGCGACCGGCGCATCCCAGCAAAGCGTCTCCAAGCACCTCGGCGTGCTGCTTCGCAGCGGGCTGGTGAGCCGCAGCAAGGAGGGCAACTTCTCGCTCTACGCGATCGCCGACGAGGGCGTGTTCGAGCTTGTGCGAGCAGGTCTGCGGCGGTCTGCGCCGCCAGCTGGACGAGCTCGACTCACTACTGCCAGGAGGAGCCAACCGATGAGCGCGACCGCATGCACCCGCGCGGCGCGAGAAGGAAACCGGCGCCGGCGATTCTCGCTGGCCGCTCGAGCGCGTGCTGTTCGCGCTCGCCGGCAGTATGACGCTGCTCAGCGCTGCGCTGGCGGCGCTTATCTCTCCCTGGTTTCTCCTGCTGACGGCGTTCGTCGGCGTCAACCAGTGGCTGTACGTGCTCCTGGGCGCGTGCCCCGCCTCGTTGATCTTGCGCCGCCTGTTTTCGCTGCGCTCCGTCCTCTACCCGCGCCAGGAGGCCCAGCTCGTGAGCACGACCACTGCACCGCCCTGCCGCGGTGCCCGCCGGGGAGCCGATCACGCACCACACGCACGTCGGGCCGATCGGACGCCTCGGACGCTACACGGCCACCCACTTCCGCACGGTCCTCATTGGTTGGGCAGTAGTCGCTGTGGTGCTCGGCTTCTTCGCACCGAAAGTCGAGACGGCTCTATCCGGCGCGGGCTGGGAAGCGAGCGGCTCGCAGTCGGTGCAGGCCCGCAAGCTGGTCGAAAAGGACTTCGCGGGCCTCGGCAGCTACGGGCTCATGACCGTCGTGTACTCGCCGACTGAAACCGTCAGCTCGCCGGCGTTCAGGTCGGCGATCACGCGCGTCGAACAGACGCTCCGCACCAACAGCGCCGTTCGCACCGTGGTTTCGCCCGCGCCCGGACTGTCGATCTCCCGCGACGGCCACACCGCGATCGTCCAAGCGGGCGCCGCGAAGAACCCCAACGAAATGGTCGCTGCGGCCGACAAACTCAAGGGAACCCTGCACGGGCTCTCGACCAGCGCGGTGGTCGTCAACCTCACCGGCGCGGCCGGCATGTGGTCGGACTTCAACGCCGCCAACCGCTCGGCGATGCTCAAATCGGAGGTCATCTCCTGGCCGGTGACGCTCGGCATCATGCTGCTCGCGTTCGGCTCGCTCGTGGCCGCGGGCCTGCCGCTGATGCTGACGATGGTCGGCCTGCTCTCAGCCGCCGGCATGCTCTACCTCGGAACGCAAGATCACGCCGATCTCGATCTGGGCGATGAACTTCGCGCTGATGTTCGCGCTCGCGCTCGGCATCGACTACGCCCTGTTCATCGTGATGCGCTTCCGCGGCGCCCTGTTCGGCTCCAAGATGGACGCCGAGGAAGCGACCGCCGTGACGATGGACACGGCCGGCAAGGCCGTCCTGTTCAGCGGCGTGACGGTCCTGATCTCGCTCACCGCAGTGATGCTCGTGCCCAGCCCGGCGTTCCGCAGCATGAGCCTCGGGATCATGCTCGCCGTCATCTTCGTGCTCGCCGCGACGCTCACGCTGCTGCCGGCGGTGCTCGCGAAGCTCGGCCCGAAAGTCGACAATCTCGCGCTGCCGTGGGCGCACAGCGGCGAGCACCGCTCCCCGCGGTTCGCGGCATGGGGCGAGCGACTGTGGAGCCACCCCTGGCGATACGGGATCCCCGCGCTGGTGGCGCTGCTCGCGCTCGCCTACCCGGTGACGCAGCTGAAGACCTCCATGCCCTCGATCAAGGTCGTCCCGACCAGCGACTCCTCACGCATCGGCTACAACCAGGTCCAAGCCGCCATGGGTCCGGGCGCCACCGGCCCGCTGCAGCTCATCACACCCGCGGCCGATGCCACGAAGGTCGCCGCGATCACGAAGTCAGACCCGGGCATCGCCCAGGTCATGCCGTCCCAGCCGGGCAGCAGACGGCCTCGTCTTGGTCACGGCCATCCCGCGCCAGGACCCCTCGAACCCAGCCGTCGGCACAACGATCGACCGGCTCCGCGGCGAGGTGCCCGCAGGCGCAGTGCTCGGCGGCGCCGTCGCCGAAAACCACGACCTGCAGAAACTGCTCTCCGCGAAGACCTCGCTCGTGATCGGCGTCGTGCTGGTGCTCGGGTTCCTGCTGCTGCTGTTCGCGCTTCAGGCGCCGCTGCTCGCCGCGGCCGGCGTGCTGACCAACCTGCTCGCCACCGGAGCCGCGTTCGGCGTCTCCAAGTGGATCTTCCAGGACGGCGACCTGCACTCGCTGCTCGGCTTCCAGCCGCAGGGCTTCCTCGACGCCTGGGGACCGGTGTTCTTCTTCGCGATGATCTTCGCGATCTCGATGGACTACACGATGTTCCTGCTCTCCTCCGCCAAGGAGCACTGGGACCACAGCAAGAGCGCCAAGGACGCGATGGTCAACGGGATGGCGCACTCCGGACGCGTGATCTTCGCCGCCGCTGCGGTGATGGTCGCCGTGTTCTTCACATTCGCGCTCTCCGGGCCGCTGCCGCCCAAGGAGATGGGGATCATCCTCGGCGTCGCGGTGCTGCTCGACGCGGCCCTCGTCAGGCTGCTCCTGCTCCCGGTCCTGCTCCGGCTCATGGGCGCACGCGCCTGGTACCTGCCCAAGTGGATGCGCCGCGTCCTGCCCGACGTCCGCTTCGGACACTCGTGAGCGATCGTCGCGGCTCCGCAGTTTTCCGCAGTCACCGCGCGGCGTAATCCCCTTTTAGCAGCGAGCGCCAGCGGCCAGGATGGTTGATGCGATGACACAGAGAATCGTCGTTCTCGGCGGTGGCACTGGCGGGACGCTGCTCGCCAACCGGCTAGCACGACGCTTCGGCGAAGAAGCGCAGATCACGGTCATCGACCGCGACGACACCCACATCTACCAGCCTGGGCTGCTGTTCGTTCCATTCGGGCTCGCGGAGCCCGAGGAGATCGTCCGGCCTCGCCACGCCCAGCTTCGCGCCAGCATCGACTTCCGCCTCGCCGAGATCGAGAAGCGTCGACCTCGCCAAGAACACCGTCCATCTCGCTGACGGCGCGGATATCCCGTATGACGTGCTGGTGATCGCCACTGGCGCAACGCTTCAGCCCCAGGAGACCGAGGGCCTTGAGGGACCCGAGTGGGGCCGCTCGATCCACACCTTCTACTCGCTTAGGGGCGCAACCGCCCTACGACGCGCGCTGGATGAATTCGACGGGGGCCGTCTCGTGGTCAACGTGGTCGACATGCCGATCAAGTGCCCAGTGGCCCCGCTGGAGTTCTGCTTCCTCGCCGACTGGCAACTACGCGAGCGCGGCTTGCGCGACGACGTCGAGCTCACGTTCGTCACGCCACTCGACGGGGCGTTCACGAAGCCCGTCGCCTCCGCGCACCTGGACGCGCTGCTGGCCGAGCGCGGCATCCGGGTCGAGTCCGAATTCGCGACGGGCCGCGTCGACGGCCGCTGCACGGCGGCTGTATAGCTGGGACGAGCGCGAGATCGACTACGACCTGCTGGTCACGATCCCCGTGCACGGAGGCCCTGAGTACATCGCGCGCTCGAAGGGCTTGGGCGATGCGCTCGGGTTCGTGCCGGCCGATCGCCACACGCTCCAGGCAAAGGCCGCGCCGAACGTCTTCGCGATCGGCGACGCCGCCGACGTGCCGACCTCAAAGGCCGGCTCGGTGACCCACTTCGAGGGAGAGGCAGTGGCGGAGAACATCCAGCGATTCCTCGCGGGCGACGAATTGACCGGGTACTACGACGGCCATGCGAACTGCTTCATCGAGACGGGCTTTCACAAGGCGCTGCTGATCGACTTCGACTACGAGACCGAGCCGCTGCCCGGCCGCTACCCCGAGCCACACCTCGGTCCGCTTCCATTGCTGGCCGAGTCGAGGCTCAACCACTTGGCGAAGCTCGCGTTCCAGCCGCTCTACTGGCACGTGCTACTGCCGGGGCACGACATACCCGGCGTCAGCGCGTCGTTTCACTTTGGCGCCGCACCGTTGGTGCCCCAGACATCGGGAGGTGCTCGATGACAACGGTCACGTTCGCCGGCTCGCCGATCGAGGTCGACGCCGAGGGATTCCTCGCGCATGCAGAGCAGTGGAACGAGCAGGTCGCCGAGGAGATCGCTCACGACAACGGCATCGAGCAACTCAGCGACCGCCACTGGCAGGTCATCAATTTCATGCGCAAGACCTACTTGGAGACCGGCTCGGCACCCTCGATCCGCAGCCTCGGTAAGACATCCGGAGTACCGATCAAGGAACTCTACGAACTGTTCCCCAAAGGTCCCGCCAAGCTCGCCGCGAAGATCGGCGGCATTCCCAAGCCGCGCGGCTGTATCTAAACACTCTCCCTTCGCAAGCCCCAAAAGATAGAGGCGTACATGAGCGACACCAACATCGAGAAGGTCTCCATCATCATCTCCAAGGGTTCGCTCGAGGGGATCTACCCCGGGCTGATCATGGCCAACGGAGCCCGCATGGAGGGCATCGAGGCGAACCTCTTCTTCACCTTCTTCGGCCTGGACGCGATCAACAAGGCGAAGCACGCTCACGTCAAGGTCGCGACAGTAGGCAACCCCGGCCTGCACCTCGCTACCTGGGCCGGCGGCTTTCCAGGCATGTCAGCGCTCGTCACCCGCCAGCTCGCCGGGGAGATGGAGAAGCTCGACATACCGCCGATTCCCGAGTTCGTCGAGATGATCGCCGACTCGGGCGCCGGACTGTACGCCTGCAAGGCGTCGGTGGACCTGTTCAAGCTGAGCAACGACGACTTCATACCCCAGGTTCAGGACATCATCACCGTCGGGGAGTTCTACGCCCTGGCGGGCGGTGGTCAGATTATTTTCACCTGAGCTAGACCGTCGGGAAGCTGTCCAGCGGGAATCACGCTCGTTCGGCAGCTCGACGAGCAGCGAAGCCGCCCAGCCGATAGCGGTCTCGGCCACCGCACATGCCGCCGGCCGATCGAGCGCCGCCGGATCGCCATAGCGAAAGCCGGCCGCCCAGGGCGTTAGCCACTCAGGGTTCGACAGGTCGGACGGAATGTCGGACGCCGGAGTCGCGGACCAGCCGGGCCAGGAACTCGAGACCGTGGGTCCGCGGCAATTCCACGTCGGCGAGCGCGAGGGCGGTCTTCAGCGCCTTCTCAACGGCCTGTTGGGCGTGAAAGCCGATCGGGCCATCGTCGACCTCATGTCAGCCTCGAGCGCCCGAGACGGAGATCGCCGTTCGCACGGCGCAGCAGCATCTCGGCGTACTCGACCTGCTCAGGACTCGGCGACAACTCGGCCCTCGCACAGAGCGCGATCGACCATCGTGCCCCGAACCTTCGCGCGGCGGTCGACAAGGGCCCGATCCATGCCGATCACGTCGCCCGGGGCGCCGAAGTCTCCGAGTGCGCGGCGTAGCTTGACCGCCTCCGCGGCGCGATCGGACACCCAACCCGCCCCATAACAGAGCAATCACGAAAAATTGGTACCCAGTTGGTACCCGTCTCGCTTCTCTGCGCCACGAAAAAGCCGCGCCTGAGCGGGGCTTTCCCTTCATAGCGGGGGCGGGATTCGAACCCGCGACCTTCGGGTTATGAGGTCGCCAAAGGGGGGTCAGGTGGGGCCTGCTGCCCCGTGTTTGCTGGGTTAGCTCAGGTTCGGTGGGGTTGGATTTGCTCAAAACGGAACCTTGAATGGAACCCTGACAAGCCGGCTCACGCGCCGACGAGAACGCGCGCAAGCTCGATGAGCTCAGCTGTCGCCTCGCGCGCTTCGTCAACGCTGGCCTGCGCTACGAACCCAGCAGCGTAAGAGGCCTCGCTTCTTCTCGACCGGGACGCGTCAAGGCGCTCGAGCAGGTCGTCTGTGTCTTGATCAATCTCTGCGAGCGCGGCTTCGAGTCGCACGACGTGAGAACCCTCGCCCGAGGTCACCCGCAGGCCGGATGCCTGGAGGATCGCGTCGCACCCGGAGATCACGGCGTTGTGGAGCAGTACGGACCGGGATTCCGAGCTGAGTCCTGGCGCGTCCGCGTCGCGCTGAAATTTCTCCGCCTGAGAGAGCCCCGAGCCGGTCTGCATGGACTTTTTCCACACGGGCTTCGGTCATTGAGTCGCTACGCTCGCCAGGTCACCCACGAGGGACGTTATGGGACCTTCCATCACGCGCCGGGCGAAGCTCGAGCGCTCGGCGAGCAAGTGGCGGAACTCGTCGTCTCGCATGACCGTCAGATCTACGGTACGTCCGGTGTCCTTGCCAATTGGGCGGAGCAGACGGCGTAGCTCCCGTAGATCAGCGTCGCCAACGACCAGGACATCGATATCGCTGTCCGGTCGGCGGTTGCCGGATGCCCAGGAGCCGTAAATCGCCGCAGCATGAACGTCGGGGCGATCAAGGCTTGCGCGCAGTTGGCTCTCCACACCGACTGAGCGTCGCAGCAGCTCGGCGAGCGGTGCGTAGGAGGCATCATCCGTCGCGGCCGAGAACAGATACGGCCGCGCCCCGTCATCACGACGGATTACGCCTGCTGCCTGCGCCCTAGCCAGCTCGCGATGGACTGAGGACTGAGGGGCGTCGAGCGCCTCCGCGAGCCCCTGAAGAGTCCAGCGACGCTCGGGCTGCAAAAGCAAGAGCGCGAGCAGTCGCGCCTGCATCTCCGAGCGAAAGATCGGCAGTAGCGAGGGAGCCGACGTTCGCATTACCGAGAAGTATATCCAAGAAAAGCGAAGACATTTTGTTGCGTCTCGGTCCGACGACATGCCTGCTTTTGCGAAAAGGGGGACTGTTCGCTTGGCGGGCAGTCTTGTGAGGCACCGGGCTGCTTACTGGGGCCGCTGGAATAGCGTGCTCGCTCGGCCGGGGAGGAGGCGGCATTAGTCGGAGGTGGGGTGATGCATTGTCAGGCCGGCGGCACTGACGGGGGCACTTCTTCACGAAATCGTGACGGCTGCACGTCGTGCGCCTCGCGAGGCTCGATCGCGTTCGAGGGTGATTGCTCGAAGTCGTTCGCCGTGGATTGCGCGGCCGCCGTGGCATGCGCGCGTTCCAGGTCGGGCTTGAGTGTGAGGAATGCATCGACGAGCTCGGGGTCGAAGTGGGTTCCGCGCGAGCGGATGATCTCCTCGAGCACTTGGTCGAAGGGCCATGGCTCCTTGTACGGGCGTCGGGATGAGAGTGCGTCGAAGGCGTCACAGATCGCGCAGATGCGTCCCTCGAGCGGGATCTCCTCGCCTCGTAGCCCGCTTGGATAGCCGGTTCCGTCCCAGCGCTCGTGATGGGTGAGTGTGATTATCTCTGCCGCATGGAGCAGTGCCGAGCTCGAGCCCGACAGGAGCGCTGCCCCGGCTGTCGTGTGGGCCTTCATGGTCTCCCACTCGCGGTCGTCGAGCTTCCCCGACTTCAGCAGGATCCGGTCCGGGACGCCGATCTTGCCGACATCGTGCAGTGCGCATGCGATGCGCAGGCGCTCGGCCTCCTCGTGCGACATGCCGACCCGCAGAGCCAGCAACTCACAGATGCGCCCGATCCGTTCGATGTGAAGACCTGTGTCCTCGTCTCGAAGCTCGGCCGCCTGGGCGAGGCGGCGGATCGCCTCGAGCTGTGTGCGACCTAGCTCCTTGGCCTTCTTTCGCAGCTCCGTGGTGCGCGCGCGTACGGTTGCCTCGAGTACGGCCCCGTAGCGCTCGGCGACTTGGCGTTCCCAGCTCTCCATCAAGTAGCTAACGATCAGCGCTCCGAGCGCTCCGACTGCGGCCGCCGCGAGCGGGTAGGTGACCACGAGGATCACGTTGGCCTCGAAGGCGACCTGCGCGATCACCGCATAGCCGGCGGCCAGCAGCAGGCTGAGGGCGAATGCCCTCGTCGCGCGCATGCTCAGGCAGAACAGTGGGGTCGCGAGCGCGGCGAGCACGATCGTAAGGATCGTGATCCAGCCGGGAGCTTCGCGCAACGGGTTGCCGTGCAGCACCGTCCAGATCGCGTTTGCCTGCACTTCCGGGCCAGGCATCCCGCCTCCTGAGGAAGTCGAGGTGGCGTGAACATCCTGGAGAACGGGGCTCGTCGCCCCGATCACAACGATCTTGCCGGCTATCTTTGCGGGATTAACCCTGCCCTTGATGAGTTCTGAGAAGGAGACCGACGGAATGGTTCCGGTGGGCCCACGGTAATCGATCCATGCCGAGCCGTTTTGGAAGATCGATGGTGAGACATGGTGACTGCGTGGCCTCTTCGGCGGCTGCGACCGACAGTGTGTTCAGGCCTCCGATCGAGTACAGGTACTTCTGGATGACGTCGCTTGAGTCGGGCGGCAGGATTGAGGCCGCGGCTCGGGCGTGCGCTTTTGCGAGGCTGGCGTTGCCCCCGAGCACGTTGGTCGCACCATCGGGACCAATTTCGGTCGTGGCGAGCGCGACGCCCGTTGCGCGCGCGATCGCGTTGTAGAGAGCGAGGTCTTCCCGGGGAGCTGTCGGCTGTGTGAATTGGACGTCGTAGGCGATCGCTCGCGCATGGTCGGCGTGCAGCACTTCCACCGCTCGGGCGTCCAGCGAGCGCGGAAACGGCCAGCGTAGCTTCAGGGCATTCAGCGTGGTGGCGTCGACTGCGACGACTACGAGGTTCGAGGGGCGCTGTGCGGGGCGCAGGCCGAAGCGCAGATCGACGCTCGCGTTCTCTAGGCTCGGCCAGGCTCCAAGGAGGTAGGTCGCAGAGCCGGCGATCACCGCGACGAGGGCGACAACAAGCATCGCCCGGCGGTGGGAGCCATGGCCGCGGCCGCTGCCCACAAAGACAGCTAGTCGTGCGGGCCTCGCTGGATGCCTCGCGGCGCGCATCTGACGGAGGCCGCGCTCAGGGGCGCGTGAGGTAGCTGTGGCCTGCGGAGACGAGAACCGTCTTGTGGCCATAGCGGTCGCTCACGTGCACCTCGCCGCGAGCCACTCGCGTGAGCGTGCCGGCGCAGGTGTCGACTGTCTCCCACCTGGTCCCGAGCACAGTTGTGGCGCTGTAGGAGCCGTAGGAGGCGTAGCGGCCGTGGTCGTCTTCCGCCCAGAGCTTGCGCGACGCGACCGGACGCTTCTTCGCCGAGCTCGCGCTCGCCCGCCGGCCACACGACAGCGCTGGTCCCCGAAGAAAGAGGTCTGTCATGCCAGTCGCTTTCTGGAACACTTGGAAAGCTCCTTCCGAGGCGACTACCGACTGCGACCCCCCACCGGGGAGTGCCGTCACGACCCGAACGACCCCATGGGTCGCGTCTAGTGTCGCCCCGAGGGGGATCGTCTCGGCCCCTTGGATGGTCACGAACGTGCTGGAGGGAGGGATTCTGACGGACACCGTGCCCGATACCACTCCGACCCCCATGTAGCGCCCTACCACTGGCGGCAGCGGTTTCACCAGGGAGGGAGCGGGGGCGGGCGGCTGTTCAGGTGCGGGCGGCGGTCCGGGTTTCGGCGCCACCTTGAGGGTTCCCACCCCGGCCGGGTTTCGGCGATCGACGAACCAAATGTTGCCATCGGGTCCGGAGGTGATTCCCCAGGGTTGCGTGTTTGGAGTGAGTCCTTCGGCGTACTGGGTGATGTCTCCGCTCGGCGTGACCTGGCCAAGCGCGCCAGTCCCGTTGCTCTCGGTGAAGTAAAGGTTCCCGTCACTGCCAGTCACGATGTCCTGTGGCGTCCCGACCGTAAGTCCTGAGGAGAACTCGGTGATCGCTCCAGTCACCGGGCTGATGCGCCCGATGCGCCCTGGGTTCGTGGCCTCGGTGAACCAGATGTTGCCTTCCGGCCCTGTCGTAATCCCCGACGGCTTGCTCTTTTCGGTCAACCCTGCCCTGTACTCGACGAACGTATCCGTCGTCCGGTCAAAGCGCCCGATCGCGCCAGGGTCAGCATTCTCCGTGAACCAGATGTCACCTTCGCGCCCAAGCGTGACCTGTTCAGGATGGCTGTTTTCGGTTGGCACGTCGAACTCGGTGATTTCACCGGTGGAGGGAACGATCCGGCCAATCATGCCCTTTGGGCCTCCTTCGACAGCGAACCACACATTGCCTTCAGCACCGGCGGTGATTCCCGACGGGTTGCTACCCCCCGCGAGCGCATATCCTGCTATTTCGCCGGTACGCGGATTGACCGTCCCGATCTCGTTGGTCCCGCCCTTCGCTGTGAACCACATTTTCCCGTCTGGACCCAGCGCGATGTCTTGTGGATTCATCGACGGTTCCGTCGGATAGCTCGTTATGACGCCGCCAACCGTGGCCTTGCCAATCGCGTGGGCCCCGCCGCTCTCAGTGAACCAGAGGTCGCCTTCCGGGCCCGTAGCGATGTTGAGCGGGCTGGCGTTGGCCGGAAGCCCGGAGTGGTATTCGGTGATCGCCGGGTCGTCTGCCGCAGCGGCGGCGGCGGCGGTCATCGCGACAAGCGCGAAACCGATGGCGACTGAGAGACGACCGCTCACGCCATGAACCTCGACGCGCCCGAGCCACGCCTTGAGCCCCGCAGCGGAACTTCCGTGATCTCTGGACACGCGTCGGGACGGTGAGAACATGGACAATCCTCCATGACGGTCCGCTGGCGGCTGAGCTATCTCTGCTGAGACCTCTTGCTTTGCGTCCCCGCCTCACGACGAGTTTGCCCTTGCAGTTGGGTTTATTGTTGTGGTACTTCACGAGCATTGTCGACAGCTGTACCTGCTGGTTTAGGGCAGCTGGACAGATGTCCGAAGAGACGATCCGTGGAGAGCCGCCGCGTTGCCCAGGCCGGACGCACTCCAAAAGACTGTGTCACCTCGATCAGGCGGGAGACTCGCCGACGACGATCTCGCCGACGAGCTCTGGATAGAGCTCCTCGATCAGCGCGTACAGCCTCTCGCCTCCGCGGCCCGAGTCGATGGCAGGCGAGTGGAGCCACAGCTGAAAAGCTCCGGAGCCCGACCGACGTTCCTGCACGTCGATGTCGACGCTCGCAAGCTGAAGCAACGCCCGCTGAGCTGCCAAGGTCTTTACCTGCACGGTCACGATCGCCCCCAAGGTCGAAGAGGCTACCCTCGCGCCAGAGCCTGGGGCAACACCGTCGCTCCGCGGATGCGACAGCCTCCGTCCGGGGGCGCAGGTGCCCGCTGCGGACCATCTGCAGCAGCGCCCAGCGGCACTGCGCTGACTACTGCTTCGTCCCCGATTGCGAGCGTGTCCGCGTCAACGGCGCCGCCGCTCCCACGGTGCTGCAAGGCCGTCCACGTGGGCATGAGGCGAATTCCGTGCTTTCGCCCCACCAGAGTATTCGACCCCGAACCCGCCCCCAGACCCGGAAAGCGCGGATACGAGGGACGGCACAAGCGCTAGCCGAGCGTCGCCTGGCTATGAGCACTTCCGCGGAGAAAAGCAGCCACCTTCGCGCTCTGCTGGCTTTAGCTCGGGGGTGATAGTGGTGGGGTGCCGAGGAGAAAGATCACGAGTGCGTAGCAGGCGATTGCTACCGCTGTGGCAAGCGCCATGGCGAGGGAGGTGCCGTTCTTCATATGACCGACGAACTCAGAGCCGGCCAACCACGCGGCGATGATGACGAGGAGGGCGACGGCGGTGAGCGCGATGGGTGGTGCTGCGCCTAAGCGCGAGGAGCGTACGAGAGCCGCCGAGGCCGTGGTGAGGAGGAGGGTCCCCAGGAGTGCGTGGAGGCTCAGGAGCGGCGGGCCACCGCCGACAGCGGAAGTGAAGCCCGCGAACAGCGACTTGCCGGAATCGCTGACAGGCAGAACCGAGTACAGGCTGACCGAGATCCCAAGGCAATACTGCATCAGCAGCATCACCACGGCTGCGAGTGCGTTGGCGCGCAGCCCGCTGACCCGCGTGGCCACGGTCGGCGAGGAGAGACTGCTCATCGGAGGCCAGCGGTAACTCGGAACGGCGGCGTACCTGCGAGCTTGCCTCATCGATGGTTAGCGTGGTGCCGCAATCAGGGCAGAGCCGATCGCGACAGCGGCCTCCACCGTCATCCAACCGATGCTCAGCAGCGAGAGCATCCTTGCGCGACGGATCAGCCGCGAGCGAGTCTTGCCGGCCGGCTCGAGAATCGGCAAGGGAACGCTGTGAGAGCTCATGCCCTAACGCTAGAGGTCCAGAGCAGGAGCTCGCCGCTCGACCGCGGCGTTGACTCGGCTCCATTCGCGGGTGGCCGCCAACCGTCTGCGCGTCTCACTGCAATCGTTTCGGCGCTGCCGCTGTTCGAGTTCATCAGCAATACGTCCAATGGTTACCGGATGCTCGATCATGTCGCTGTGGAGAGCCCTAAGATCGCCGTGCGTTTGACTCCGCGTGCGCAGGCCAATGAGCTTGCCGGCGAACGGGACGGTGTGCTGCGCGTGCGTGTGACCGCCCCGCCCGAGGGCGGTCGCGCGAATGAGGCGCTATGTCGCGTGATCGCCAAGCGCGCGGGCGTGGGAATCCGCTCGGTCTCGGTTGTGCGGGGCGCAAGCTCCCGCAGAAGGTTGTGCAGGTCGACGGGATCAGCGCAGCCGATCTCGCACGCGCGCTCGAAGCAGGCGAGAGGTAAGCGGTTTGCTGTATCGAGAGAGCCCTTACGAGGTGGCCAGATCGCCGGCTACGGTGACCTCAACGCTATGGGCCAGGCGCGGTTGTCCGTCGATTTCGTAGCGGATGTCGACGGTGTCGTTCTGGCGATAGGTCCCGACGCCCCAAGCGCCGAGAAACCATCTCCAGCCGGAGATGCGGTCCTTGCGGAGCGCGCGACTGAAGACGAGCAAGCGCCCCTCGACATCGAAATCGACACCCGGCTCTTGCAAGACGCCGTTGAGATAGACCGCGTAGTCCTCCGCGACATCAGAGGGAAGTTCGACGGTGGAGCGGGTCGCCCCCGATTGGACGCTCATCTCGTTATCTTAGAAGACGGTAGGGTAGTAAGGGATGGCGAGCTTGGAGGGCAGACTGCCCAGATCGGCCTCAGCGGAGTCCCCGCTTCATGCCTTCAGTCTCACCGACTCTCGCGTGAATACGAGGCCCAGGCGCCCAACCGGGGGCGCGGGTTGGCGCCGGGCGTTTGGGGAACTATGGAGCCAGGTCGCTACGGCTGACTTGGTCGGCCATCGCGCCGATCCGAGGTGCGTGGCGATCGACGCCAAGCAGCACTTTGTGGTCGTCGAGCGTGACCTGCTCGCGAGCTGGAACCGGTCTGAAGCGAGCGATGGGGCGGTATTGCGGTCGGCAGTCGTGACGCTGGAGTGCAGCGCGCGAATCTGGCAGGCGTTTGGACCCGCGGCCGGTCAGCGCCACCTTCATCTGCTGCGCCGCCTCGAGGAGACGCTCGCCCGGACCGAGCGCCAGGTTCGGGCCGCCGAGCGGCCGCTGCTGGTGAATCGCCCGTCGGTTTCTCTGGCTGCTCGCGGAGCGCGCGTCGCGATCGACGACCTTCTCGGCGCTACGGTCGACCGCGCTGAGGCACTTGCTGCCCTGGAGGACGCCGCGGTCGAGCTCGCGGCGCTGGCGGTTCGCGTTGCCGTGAACTTGAACGGCGTCGGTGGCGCTCGGCGCGGATACACCCAGCAGCCGCCGACGCTCAGGCGCGGGTTGGAATCGCTCGCCGCGGAGGTTGAGGCCGTCGCACGTGGGCATGGATCGCAGAGGGCCAACAATGCAGAGGAGGAGCACCTCGGCGTGCTGCTTAGGACAACGCTTAGCGTCGCGTTCCCCGCCGACGCGATCGCGCTTGCCGGCGTGAGCGGCGGCGATCCGTGCTTGCGCGCCGATGCGCTCCGATCGCTTCGCGCGTGCTGGCTGGAGTTGGCCGGCGGGCTGTGGGCTGTCGTGCAGGGGCTGGATGACCTGCTGGCGATCGGGACCTTCGGCGATCAGGAGCGGCTGGGGTGCGCGGTCAGCTCACGCGCGGGCATCGCACTGATGGCTGGCGGGCTCTGCCGGCGTCCGAGCGACTTTGACCATGTATACGCGTGGGAGAGTCACGGCGAGGCATTGTGTGCGCTGGTGAGCGACGTGTGCCGGGCCTTGCAGACGTGCGAGCCAGATGAGGTCGTGCGTGCCCAGCAGCTTGCCTTGCGCAGGCTGGCGCGGGCGCTCGCTGCGATCTGGGCCGTTGACGAGGGCATACGCTCGTCCGTCCAAGCGAGCCGGCCATGCCGTTGAGAGCAGCCGTGAAGGTCGCCGTTTCCGAACGCTACGATGCGCGGCTCGCCCGGAGCATTCTCGACGGCGGTACGGCCGCGCCGACGGCGGCGATGACGCTGTTGGAATACGCCGATCCTCCGACGTTCACTGCCGCAGTCGCGCTGCTCGCCGACTTCGGCACGGTGACGCAGGACGCCTTCCACTGCGTCGCGGACGCCTGGGAGACCTACCGTCACGTCAAGCACCTCTCTTGGGACTAGCTCGCGGCCGTGTCCTCACAAGATCAACGCTCCCGTCCTCACCGATGGCGACTGCGCAGCTACGTACTGGACCGGCGTGACTTCAACGAGATACGCATGCGCCTCCCGCGTGCGGTGCGACGCGATGTGGAAGCCGTCCCCGAGGGGCATGTGGGGCTCGTGGCCGAGGCGATCGTGGGCACAGATGACGGCTTGCCGCTAATGGTGGTTTACGACAACGCTCCTGCTCCGCTCGCCACCGAGGGGTTGCGCAAGCTTGAGCGGCGCCTCACCGAGCTGCTCGGATGAGGCTACGCGGGCCCCGTGCGCACGATCTACCATCTCCACCCGAGAGCGCGGTCGGTGCGGAGCGGATCGTCGACCGGCCGGCAAAGAACGGGCCGCGCTTGCCCGTGCGTTTTCTCCGCGAGCACGCGGTGGCATTTTCGCTGATCGGACTCCTAACGTTGGTCGCTTTGCCGCCGGCGCTCGTGAGCCCGTCAGGTGCCCTTCAGGCGGTCGCGACCGGCGTCCTTTCTCTGGTTGCGTGCGCTTTCGTGGCCGCGATCTGCCTCGAGAGTCTGCGGCGTTGAGCGGCGTCGAGCCGGCCGAGTGGATGCACCACAGTCTTATTGCGTTCTAAGACTAGTTGCTTAGAAGTTCCTTGCTATAAATCTGTCGGGTCGTGACCGGCCCAATTTGCCAACTAACGACCGAGCCCGCCGCTCGCCATGCGGTGAGCTGCGGGCTCGGCGCTCCTGCCGCCATCGACGCGGAGATTCTCGGCCGGCCGGTTGCGGCGTTGCTCGCTTCTGGATTGCACGCTTAATGAGCGTCGCCAACGCGCTGGTTCTCGCCGGGGCGGCGGCGGTCGTTGTCGGCACTCTGGCCGCGGCGTTCGCTCGTCTCTCGCGCGGCGGGCTTGTCGCGCAGTCGCTCGGCGTCGCGTTGCTCGGGGCAGCCGGCGTATGGGTGCTTGCCTCCGGCCATCCGGTGGGCGCGGGGTTTCGCGGCGACGTGCACGCCGCGTTCGGTATCGACGGGCTCAGCGGCTTCTTCCTGCTGGTCATCGCCCTCGTAGGCGCCCCCGCTGCACTGTTCGCGCGAGACGCACTGGAGACGGACAGACAGGGCCGTTCGCTCGCCGTGGCGACGGGGGTGTTCCTGCTTGCGCTGGTCGGGTTCGTGTGCGCGCGGGACGTGAGCACCTTCTTGGTGTTTTGGGAGCTGATGACGCTCGTGCCGGCGGGTGCAATTCTGCTCGCGCGGCAGGATCGCGAGGCGCGTCACGGCGTGTTCGTGTACCTGGCGATCACACACATCGGGGGCGCCGGCGCGTGGGTGTCGATGCTCGTACTCGCCCAACACGGCGCGCTGGGTGGCCACCCGCTGGGTGGCGGCTTGGCGGCGTTAGTCGCTTGCGCTTCGCTGCTCGGCTTCTCCACGAAGGCCGGGTTGATGCCGCTTCACTCCTGGTTGCCGCGAGCGCACCCGTTGGCGCCTGCGCACATCTCGGCGCTGATGTCAGGCGTGATGATCAAGCTCGCGCTGTACGGCCTCGTGCGCGTGCTGTTCGAGTGGCTGGCCCCGCCCGGACTGTGGGTCGGGATCACGCTAATGGCACTCGGCGCGCTGTCGTGTTTGGGCGGCGTGCTTTACGCGCTGATGCAGCACGAGCTCAAGCGTCTACTGGCGTTTCACTCGATCGAGAACGTCGGGATCGTGGCGCTTGGGCTGGGAGCGTCGCTTGTGTTCCGCGACGTCGGCCAGCCCACGTGGAGCGCGATAGCGTTCGCGGCGGCGCTGCTTCATGCCCTGAACCACGCGCTGTTCAAGGGGCTCTTGTTCCTCGGCGCGGGCGCCTTCAGCAAGGCAGTCGGCGCCTTGGAGCTCGACCGACTGGGCGGCCTTTTGCGGCGGATGCCGTGGACCGGCGCGACGTTCGCGCTCGGCGCGATGGCAATCGCCGGCGTGCCCCCACTGAACGGGTTTTCCTCGGAGTGGCTGACGCTTCAGTCCCTTCTTCACCTCGGGATCGCCAGCCATCTCGGGGTCGCGCTCGCCGGGGCGCTGGCGACCGCCGCGCTGGCCGCGACCGCGGCGCTGGCCGTGTACTGCTTTGTGAAGGTGATCGGGCTGGTGCTGCTCGGGCAGCCGCGACGCGCAGAGTGCGCCGAGGCGCGCGAGGTTCCCGTCGGGATGCGCGCGAGCATGGTCTTGCTGGCGGGGGCGTGTGTGGTGCTGGGCGTGATCCCCGGCCTTTTGGTGCCCACGCTCGCTCGACTGGGACCGGGACGCGTGAGCTTGCACGAGGCCGCCGGGCTGAACGTGCCAGGCACCGGGTCGCTGCCGACGCTCGGGCTGGCGTTGGCGTTGTTGGTTCTGGTCGCCGGGCTGGTGAGGCTCGCCCGCAGCCACCGTGCGGCGCCGGCGCCGATGTGGGCGTGCGGCCAGCTGCCGGCAGCCGGGCTGCAGTGGACCTCGGCGGGCTTCACCAAGCCCCTGCGCCTGGTGCTCGAGGCGCTGCTGCGTCCACGGCGCGAGGTCAATGTAACCGTCTTCTCGGGGGTCGTCGAGTCCGTCGCCTATGAGGCCGAGGTCCCCCACCTGTTCGACACGTTGCTCTACGGGCCGGTCTCGCGCGGGGCGCTGCACGCCGCTTCGGTCGCGCGCCGGTTGCAATCGGGCAGCCTGCGGACCTATCTGATCTACCTGCTCGCGCTGCTGGGCGTGCTCTTGGCGCTCGCTCGAATCGGGGCCATCGGATGAGCCTGACCACGGCCCTCGCGGGCCTCGTGCAAGTCGCGGGCGGCGTGCTTGCCGCGCCGGCGACCGTCGGGCTGATCCAGCAGCTGAAGGCCCGCCTGCAGGGCCGGCGCGGAGCACCCGTTCTGCAGCCCTACCGCGAGCTTCGCCGCCTGTGGGGCAAATCCGGCGTGACGCCCGAGCCGCACACGTTCATCTACACGCTGGCGCCGGCGGTCGCCGTCGCAGCCACCGCGCTCGTGCTGTTGCTGCTGCCGATCGGTGGGCGCGCGCCTGAATGGGGACTCGGCCACGACGCGCTCGTGCTCGTGGGCCTGTTGGCGCTCGCTCGCTTCGCGGTGACATTGGCCGCATGGGACACGGCCGGCGCGTTCGGCCTGATGGGCGCCGCGCGAGACCTGATGTTCTCTGTGTTCGTCGAGGGGCTCTTGCTGCTCGTGCTGGTGCTGCTCGCGCTGCCGCTTCACCGCACGGACCTGCTCTCGATGAGCCACGCGGCAACGTTGTCCGAAGTGTGGGCCAGGCCGGCGCACTGGGCGGCGGCGCTCGCCTTCTGCCTGGTGATCGTCGCCGAGACCGGCCGCCAGCCGGTCGACAATCCCGACACCCATCTGGAGCTGACGATGGTTCACGAGGGGCCGCTGCTTGAGTACGCCGGACGCGAGCTGGCCTATCTCCAGTGGGCGGCGGCGGCGCGGCACTGGATCATGTTGGTGCTCGCGTGTGATCTGCTGATCCCCCACCCGGGGCCGTTTGTCGCGCAGCTCGCCGTGCTCGCTGGTGGCGTGCTCGCGCTCGGCGCGGCGCTGGCGCTGTGCGAGACCGTGCAGGCGAAGATGCGCGTGCTGCGCGTGCCGCTGCTGCTGGGCTCCGGGGCCGCGCTGTGTCTGCTGGGACTGGCGAGCTGGTTCGCCGGGGGCGGCGGATGACCGCCGCCGTGGCTTGGGGGCTGGTGGTCAGCTCGCTGGCGGTGATCGTGGTGCGTCGTCGCTCGGTGGCGATCGCGCTTGTCGCGGCACAGTCGCTCGGACTTGGCCTTTACGCGCTCACGCAGGGGTCGCACACCTCGACGGCGCTCGCCGTGGCAGAGACGGTGCTGATCGCCAAGGCGCTGGTCCTCCCGGCGCTGCTGCTGTTCACCGTGCGGCGGGCTCGCAAGGAGCGCCTGATCACGACCGAGCTGCCGGCGCTGGGGCGCCTCGCGATCGCTGTTGCAGCGGCGCTGACGATCGAGCAGCTGATCCCACGCTTTGGCCTGACGGGCGTGGGCGTGGAACACGCCGCGGTCGGCGTGCTCGCGCTCGGGATCCTGACCGCGGTTGTGCGCCGCGCGGTCATCTTTCAGGCGCTCGGATTCCTGATCGCCGAGAACGGGATCTATCTGGCCGGGCTCTCGCTGCCCGGCGGTCTGCCGGTGTTCATCGAGCTCGGACTGGTCTTCGACCTCGTGGTGATCGTGTCGGTCGCGGCGGCCTTCGCGGCGAAGATCCATGAGCAGCTCGGTAGCGGCGACAGCTCGCTGCTGGAGGCCCTGCGTGACTAACCTGCTGTTGATCGCGGTGCCGGGGGTGCCGGTGCTTGGAGCGTTGCTGGTGCGCTTGCCGCGCACACCCCGCGGCGCCGATCGCGTGAACCTGCTCGGCGCCAGCATCGTCGCGGCGGTGGCGCTCACGGCAAGCATCGTCGGGCTCGTTCATGGCGCGCGAGGGCTGCACGGCTCCTGGTTTGTGCTCGACCATGCCGGCGCGAGCTTTCTCGCGGTGATCGCGGTCGTCGGGTGGTGCAGCGCGATCGTCTCGCCGACTTACCTCGCCGGGGCGGGCAAAAGCCTGTTCACCGCGCGCAGAGCTCGAGCCTGGTACTACAGCGCGTTCTACCTGTTCTGGAGCGCGCTGCTCGCGCTGGCCCTGGTGAAGAACCTCGGCGTCGCGTGGTTGCTGATCGAGGCGACGACGGGCGCCTCGGCGCTGCTGGTCGCCTACAGCGGGCGGCGCGACGCGCTGGAGGCCGGCTGGAAGTACCTCGTCTTGACGACCTTCGGCCTGGCCGTCGCGCTGCTGGGCATCCTGATCCTGTTCGTCGGGCTGGCCCCACATGGCGGGACGCTCACGACGCTCGACTGGCAGCGCATCGCCCGACACGCCCACGGCGTGCCCCACCAGACGGCGCTGTTCGCGCTGATCCTGATTCTCGTCGGGCTGGCGGCGAAGATCGGCTGGGCGCCGGTGCACAACTGGCTTCCCGACGCCCACAGCGAGGCGCCGCCGCCGGTCAGCGCGCTGCTGTCCGCGGCGCTGCTGCCGACGGTCATGCTGATCGCCTGGCGAGTCGTGCTGACGCTGGGCGTCGCCGTCCCCCATCATCTCGCCGAGCACCTGATGCTCGCCTTCGGGCTGGCGTCGCTGGCGGTCGCGGTGCCCTTCCTCTGGCGCCCGATGGCGTGGAAGCGACTGCTCGCGTATTCGAGCCTCGAGCACATGGGAATCCTCGCGCTCGGGATCGGCTTTGCCTCACCGCTTGCGACAGTCGGCGTGATCATTCACCTCGCCGGACACGCCCTGGCGAAGTCGCTTGGGTTCTACGCGGCGATCCCGCTGCTGCGCCACGACCCCGACAGCGCGAAGCGCGCCCCGCGCGGGCTCGGACGCCTGAGCAAGCCCGTCGCGGCCGGCGTCGGGGTGAGCCTGGGGACGCTCAGCGGCCTGCCGCCCTCGCCGCTGTTCTTCAGCGAGCTGCTGATCCTGCTCGGCGGGATCGCCGCGCATCAGGTCGCGATCGTCGCGATCGCCGCGGTGCTGATGGGGCTCGGGTTCCTCGGCCTGGCACACGCCCTGATCGAGACGCTCGCCGGAGAGAGCCGCGGGCGTCGCTGGCGCTCCGGGCGCACAGTGCGCCTCACCTCCCGCCTTACCGTCGCGCTCACGCTCGGCCTGCTCTCGCTCACGGCCGCGGCGTACCTGCTCGCCGACTCTGATGCCGGCGCCAGCCTGATGAGAGGTGTCGCGTGAGTAGCCACGAGCGAGCGAGCCTTGCGCCGGTGGAGTTCGTCTCGCCGTGGGACTGGCGTGCGGCGTGCGAGCGTCAAGCGCAGGAGGGCGGACGCTTCTGCGGGCTGTTCGCGAGCGACGGGGCACCGGGACCCCTGCTGCACTGCGTGTTCGCCAAGCCGGGGGGAGACCACGCGCTCTGCGCGGCTGTGCCGTCGGGAGCGATCGACACGGTCGTCGACCTGTTCGCGTCGGCCGGGCAGGACGAGCGCGAGGCACACGACTGCTTCGGTCTGCGCTTCGACGGCCACGAGCCGCTGCGCCCCCTGCTTGCGCACCCGGTCGCGCCCGAGGCATGGACGGTCCCCGTCCAGAGCCACGACGCCTATCAGGTCGCTGTCGGCCCGATCCACGCGGGGGTGATCGAGTCCGGGCACTTCCGCTTCACCGTCGTCGGCGAGCGCATCCTGCACCTCGACCTGCGCTTGTTCTACAAGCACCGTGGCTTGGAGAGTGCCGCCGAGGGCCGGCCGCTGGCCGACGGGCTGGCCTACGCCCAGCGCGTGTGCGCAGCGTGCGCGGTGACCAACACGGTCGCCTACGCGCAAGCGTGTGAGTCATTGCTCGGCCTGGCGCCGGACCGCAACCTGCGCCAAGCCCGCACGCTGCTGCTGGAGCTAGAGCGCCTCTACAACCACCTCAACGACATCTCCGCAATCTGTGCCGGAGTCGGCTTCGCGCCAGGCTCGATGGCATTCGCCGCGTTCAAGGAGCGCGCGCAGCGACTCAACCAGCGCCTCGGCGGCCACCGCTTCCTGTCCGACACCGTGGCGCTCGCCTCGAGCACGCTGCGCATCGGCATGGCTGACGCGCGCCCAGCCCGCGAAGAGCTGCGAGCGCTCGCCAGCGAGGAGCGCGCCCTCTGGCGTGAGCTGCGCTTCGCTGCGTCCGTTCAGGACCGCCTCGGCGACGTCGGCAAGTTGACCCACGCGGACGCGTTGCACCTCGGCGCGGTCGGTCCGCCCGCACGCGCCGCGGGAATCGACCACGACACGCGCAGCGAAAGCCCACGACTCTCCTACCACGGGTTCACGCCGGCGAGGCTCGAGCGAGCGAGCGGCGATGTCGCCGCTCGCCTTGACATCCGTCAGGTCGAACTGAGGCAGACCTTTACGATCCTCGACGAGCTGCTCAGCGGCGGCATCTTTCGCGGTGGCGCCGAACCGCTTGAGACGGCGTCAGCCCGGGTGGGAGTTGCGCGCGTGGAGAGCCCGCGCGGCGAGACCGTCTGCACCGTCGTGAGCGACGGGAGCACGCTCGAGCGCCTGCATCTGCGCACCGGCTCCTACGCCAACTGGCCTGTCCTCGCGCATGCCGCGCGCGAGAACCTGCTCCCCGACTTCCCGCTGATCAACAAGAGCTTCGAGCTCTGTTACGCCTGCGCGGACCGCTGAGCGATGTTCATCTTGCTCAGGCACCTGCAGCGTGTCCGCCGAGAGATTGCCCTTCCAGCACCGAACCGGCGCGGCTCACTGGCTCTGCGCCACGTCGACGCCGGCTCCTGCAATGGCTGCGAGCACGAGCTAACCGCGGCCGCCAACCCCTACTACGACCTGCAGCGTCACGGGCTGAACATCGTCGCCTCGCCGCGCCACGCCGACGTGCTGCTCGTGACGGGGCAGATCACCACGCGCATGGCTGAGCCGCTGCGCCGCGCATATGAGGCGATGCCCGAGCCACGCCTGGTCGCCGCGCTCGGCGACTGTGCGTCCGGCTGCGCGCTGCTTGGCGATCCCGCGCAGCTCGCCGGGCCGCTGGAGGAAATCGTGCCCGTCGACCTCCGCATCCCCGGCTGTCCACCCACCCCGCAAGTGATCGCGGACGCACTGCTCGGAATGATGGCCGAGAGCGGGCGAGACCCTTCCGTACCCCGATCTTCTGACGAGAACACGAGCACCCCGCCGACTGACGCCGGCGGGCCTCACACCGACATTGAGGAGCAACGACATGCCTGAGATCGAGTTCCCTACTGGCGCCGGCAGCGCGCCGGGCTACCTGGCAGTACCGCCGCAAAGCGCGGCCCGGCGACGATCGTCCTGCAGGAGTGGTGGGGCGTGGATGAGCACATCCGATCGGTCTGTGACAGGCTCGCGGCCGCGGGGTTTTTCGCGCTGGCCCCCGACCTCTATCGACGGCAGACCACGACTCAGCCCAGCGAGGCAGAACAGAAGATGATGGCGCTCTCGATGGACCAAGTCGAGCAGGACATGTGCGCCGCAAGCCGACTTTCTTGCCTCCCAGCCGGGCTTTGAGGGCCCAGATGTCGCAGCGGTCGGCTTCTGCCTGGGCGGCGGGCTTTCACTGTGGGCGGCAGCGACCTGCCCGAGCATCGCCGCGGCGGTCACCTACTACTCCGTGATGCCCCACGGAAAACCGGACTTCGCCAAGATCAAGGGACCGGTCCTCGGCCACTTCGGCACGGCCGACACGTTCATCTCGGTCAAAGACGCCAAGCTGCTCGAAATGGAGCTACGCACCGCGGGCGTGGATGTCATCTTCGACAAGTACACGGCGGCCGGGCACGCCTTCTTCAACGACACCAACCGGCTGGGCACCTATGACTCAGACGCCGCACAGCGCTCCTGGACGCGCACCGTGACGTTCCTGCGCGACGCGCTCGCGACGCCCACCTCCTAGGCGGATATCTCACCATCTACTAAGATTCTAAGAAAGTCCTCGACGGAAGTGGAGTGTCAGGGTGCCAGGACGAAGACCAAAACGACAGGAATCCTCCGGCGGCGCACCTCGCCCGCTCACGCGCACTGCCGAGGAGATCACCCAGCAGTGGGTTATCCAGATGTCGCGGAGCGTGCGACGGGCCAGGCGTTTGCTCAGAGCGCGCGATCAGCGCAAACCGCCCGCGCCCAACCCGCCCGCAGCATCGAGCGAGGCCACCTAGACAGGCGGCGGGTGCGAAGCTCGCCTGATGCTGGGGAAATCAGTGGGGCGGGCCTGCCGTCCGCGAAGATATGCTTGTATTATCGACTTATAAGGCTACGAGTCAATGAGATTACGTTGGCCGGTGCGTGCGTAATGCTTTGCCACGACGAGCGCGCCGCCGCAGGAGCTATGAACCTACCTCTCCAACACAGAGCGCTCGCATGAGTCCACGGTCGCGCGAGAAGGCGGTGCCAGAGGCGGTCCAGCGCCGGGCCGTCTACCAGATGAAGGCGGAGTTCTTTCGCATCCTCGGACACCCCGTCCGGGTCCGCATCCTGGAGTTGCTCAAAGACGGCGAGCGGACCGTGGGCGATCTGCAGAACGAGCTGCAGATGGACTCCAGCGGAACCTCCCAGCACCTCGGAGTGCTGCGCAAGCACGGCATCCTGGAGGGTCGCCGCGAGGGCACAAGCGTCTACTACACGGTGCGCGACCCGCGCATGTTCCAGCTGCTTGAAGTGTCGCGGCAGATCCTGACTTCCAGCCTCACCGAGTCCCAGGCGGTCCTCGGAGAGCTCGCACGCCCCGAGTAGTCTCCCGCGCCACCGGGATCGCTAACGCGCGGCAGTGCTCGTGAAGTGCCGCGCTGCCGGGTTGGCGCAGCTCGGCGTCCAACGTCAAGCGCGACCCGGCGCGCTCGCCGCCGTCGTGCAGGATCACCCGGATCGGCTCGTAGACACCGATGACCTCCTGACAGCGCTCGCAACGCAGCGGGTCCATCACTTAAGCGTGCGGAGTCGAGTCCATTACGCGCTTCCGTAGAGACCCGAATACTGGGTCGGTGGTTTCCACCGACGTCGGTAGTGGGTCAGACTGACCCACTACCCCGATGTCAAATCGATCTCATCGCGATCATCCTGAGGGGGGCAGTGCGGATCGCCGAGATCGGCGGAGGCCGAGGAGTCGGGGAGACCGGACTTGAACTTGTGACCGCCCGGCTCCCGGACTGAGACCACACCTGTGCCGAACGCCAGCTCAAGCGTCAAACGGAACCCTATCGGAACCTTGGCCGTCCCCCTCCACCCACTACTCCAAGAAAAAGCCCCTCAAGAGCGGGGTTTTTTCTCATAGCGGGGGCGGGATTCGAACCCGCGACCTTCGGGTTATGAGGAAGGTAAGGGGGGATCGCATGGGTGCGGATATCGCTTTCTAGGGCCATTCTTGTGCGTCTGGGTACCCCCCAGTTTTGCTCAAATTGCACCCCGTTTTGCACCCCGCCCGAAGTTCGTCCTGCGCCTTCGCGAGACCGGCGCCGATGCCCTGCAAGGCGCCGGTGATGATCGCGACCCTCTGCTCATGGTGCTCAGGCGGCGGGATCACTCGACGAGATAGGTCTCGTAGATCACGCCCGTGGCCTGGCGGCCGCCGACGCTGATGAAGATGCCCTTGTTCAGCCAGTCGAGTCGAGGAGCTGCGGTCTCGATCTGGGTTGAGGTGCGGAAGGTGTACTCGCTGGCGTCGACGTCCTCACCCCGCCCGAGACGTGCGAGGACCTCGGCGCTACCGTGGCGCAGACCTCGTGATTGGACGTAGAGCAGCTCGCCGGCGTCGGCCTGCAGGGTGTAGCGGATGTCGCCGATCGCGGTGCCGTCGGGCAGGACGATCTGGCAGTCGGCGCTGGCGCCTGGAAGCAGCTTGCCATTGAGCTGAGGCCCGGTGAACGTCCCGCCAGTTTGGGGCACGATGCGCCGGTGGCCCTGTGCGACGTCGCCGAGATCCAGCGGTTCACCGAGCGTGGCCTCCAAGCGGTAGACCCACGTCAGGCGAGGCTCGGGAAGCTGATCGCCGCTCATCGCTGGCTCCTAGCGGGCGGCGGAGATGGTCGCCGGGGGTTCCGGATCGTTGGGATGGGGCTCGAGCGGGGTGACCGTGATGCGCATCCAGTCGGAGAGTGGCAGAGCGCGGAGTAGGCCCGTGAGACGCGCTTCAGTCTCGGCGCGGTACAGGCCGAGGGCCTTGGTCTCGGCGGGCGCCGCCGGAGGCTTCCACAGCCGCAGGAGATGCCCTTCGTCCACCAACCTCGCCGCCGCGGATGCCTCGGCCAGGTTGCGGGCCTCGACCTCGCTCGCCGGAGTCCCGTCCGGGACGTTGACCTCGAACTCAACCAGGAACTCCATGCGTTTCTCCTCTCTCAGGCGGCGGATGTGGTGGCAGCGAGGAAGCCGAGAAGCGCCTTGTTGACGACCTCGGGGTGCGTCCAGCCGATGTTGTGAGGGCCACCCTCGACCGGCACGACCGTGACGTCCGCGATGAGGTCGCCGAGCCGTGCGGCGGTGGCTGAGAACGGCAGGATGCGATCGTCGGTGCCGTGCAGCACCAGCGTGGGGACGTCGATCTTCGGCAGGTCTGCACGGACGTCGGTGAGCCATGTATCCACGCAGGCGTAGGACGCATAGGGTGATGAGCCCACCGCGACGTTGAACATGGCTTGCCAGGCTTGGTCGCTGATGCGGTCGGGGGCGAGGACGTCGACGTTGTTGAAGTTGTCGAGGAAGCCCTTGAAGAAGGCGTAGCACTTGGGATCCACGCGCGCGCGGCGGCGATGGTTGCCGAGGGAGTCACGGCCGAGCGGCTCTACCGAGAAGCAATCAAGCGACTGTCCCGCATCCACACGGGCGGATCGCAGACGCTGGCCCGCGCGCACCTGCTCTACGGCGAATGGCTTCGTCGCCAGCACCGCCGCGTCGACGCTCGGGAGCAGCTACGAGTCGCTCATTCGATGCTCGCGGACATGTGCGCCGAGGCGTTCGCCGAACGCCCCCGTCGCGAGCTGCAGGCCACCGGCGAGACAGTCCGCAAGCGCACCGCTCAGACGCTCGATGAGCTGACCCCGCAGGAGGCGCAGGTGGCGCGCCTGGCCGCCGACGGACAGACTAACCCCGAGATCGGCGCTCAGCTTTTCCTCAGTCCGCGCACAGTGGAGTGGCACCTGGGCAAGGGTGTTCGGCAAGCTCGGGATCAGCTCCCGCAAGGAGCTCGCCTCGGCGCTGTCCGACATCGCAAACGGCGTATCCGCTAGCGTCGAAGACCGATCGCAGAGGACTATCGCGCAATGAAGAAGGTAGACGTGGTTCGCGCCGGTTCTTCAGCGCCGGGGCAGCCTTCTTTGCCGTCCTTTCATGCCATTCACCCCAGCGCCTTCTCCCGGGCCAACAACTCGCGCAGCGACGGCACGACGCGTGAGAGCGGATGCTCCGCGCGCCATGAGTTGCAGCAACGCGTGCGTCGAATACGCCGAGAGGCGTCCCCGCCATCCAAGCCGGGCCTTCGCTCCGATGCGTCGTGGCACACGGCCGGAGCCGTTCACTCGACCTTGCTGTCTTCCCGATGCGTCGCGTCCGAAGATCTGCGCGTGAAGGAAAGATAGTTTCTTTCTATCATGCCCTTCCTGAGCCCGATGGATCTGGCATGAGCGAATGATAGAATCTATCTATCATGACTCTGCCGCCCGTCTACATAACCCCCGAGTGCGGCGACGCCGAGACGCAAGTCCTTCGCTTGATCCAAGATGCTCGCAAGGAGCTGGGGCTGTACGTCGCAGAGCCTCGCCGGTGGTCGGGCAGCCTGCGACGCATGACCTTTGCGCGCGCCGTGCAAGGCTCGAACAGCATCGAGGGCTACAACGCAAGCCTCGATGACGTTATGGCCATCGCCGAGGATGAGCCTGCCCTGGATGCCAGCGAGGAGACGCAGCTAGCTCTCGCTGGCTACCGCGATGCGATGACATATGTCCTGCAGGTTGCGCAGGATCCCGGTGCACCAAGAGTTGACGAGGGCCTCCTTAAGGCGCTCCACTTCATGATGATCAAGCACGATCTCGCGAAGCATCCTGGCCAGTGGCGTCCGGGGGCCATCTACGTACGCAAAGAAGACACGCAAGAGATCGGTTACGACGGCCCGGATCGAGACGTCGTACCGGACCTCGTGGCGGCCACCCTCGAGACGCTTGAATCTAGCGACGCTCCTGTCCTCGTCCGGGCCGCGATGGCCCACCTGAACTTGGTGATGGTTCATCCATTCAGCGACGGAAATGGGCGCATGGCGCGTGCGCTTCAGACCCTGGTGCTTGCGCGAGAGCAAATCGTCGCCCCAGTCTTCTCAAGCATCGAGGAGTACCTCGGGCGGAACACGCAGGCCTACTACGACATCCTCGCTGACGCCGGACAGGGCGCCTGGAACCCGCAGCACGACGCCCGACCTTGGGTGCGCTTCTGCCTTACCGCCCATTACCGCCAGGCGATGACGCACCTTCGCCGAATCAAGGAGACGGAGCGCCTATGGAGCGCATGCGAAGCGCTGGCTGCAGAGCACCGGCTGCCAGAACGCGTTTCCGCCGCGCTGTACGACGCCGCGTTCGGCTTGCGGCTCCGCAACGCGACATATCGCAAGCTAGTCGTGGAGACGATGGCCGAGGAGATTTCCGAGCTGACCGCGACACGTGATCTCAAGGCGCTAGTGGATGCCGGCCTTCTGGACCCCGTCGGCGAGCGCCGAGGAAGGCGATACGTGAGCACGGCCCGTGTTCGTCAGCTACGACACGAGGCACGGGCAGGACGTCCGCCGCGAACTACCGCCGATCCGTTCGACCTCGTACGGAACGACCTTCAGCTGACCCTTGACGAGGCCTGAAATCCGCCGCGATCCTGTTCGCAGTGATCCCGACCCCCGGTCACCATGACGCGCTAACAGGCTGACCGACAGGCACGCTGACGTCGAGGACGTCGCCGCGAAGGTGTTCTAGGAACGACCGTCCACGCAGGCTCGCGCCTTCGCCACCGGGTCCGGAAACGACTTCGGTTCCGCGCCTCGCGCATTTCCTCTCAGAATTGCACCCCGCTCCAGGCCCCCGACCCGTTGCCTGGGAACGAAAAAACCCCCGATTTACGGGGGCCTCTTCGATAGCGGGGGCGGGATTCGAACCCGCGACCTTCGGGTTATGAGCCCGACGAGCTACCAGACTGCTCCACCCCGCGTCGCTCCCTACGTTTTAGCAAAAAGCGCGAGCCGGTTCGCGCTGGAGGAGTGCCATGCGAACTGCCGGCCAAGCGCCCGCACGCGCGCCGGACCCGACCGCGCGCGGTCTAGGATGCCGCCGGTGCGCGTGGCGGTTGTGGACATCGGGACGAACTCGACAAGGCTTCTGATCGCCGAGGTGGGGTCCGCGGGCGAGCGTGTGCGCGAGCTCGTGCGACGCTCGAAGGTGACGCGGCTGGGCGAAGGCGTCGATGCGACCGGAGCGCTCGCGCAGGAGGCGATGGCCCGCGTGTTCGCGACGCTCGCGGACTACCGCCGCGAGATCGACGAGCACGGCTGCGAGCGCAACATCGCGGTGCTCACCTCCGCGGTGCGAGACGCCTCCAACGGCGAGCAGTTCGCCGCGCGCGTGCGCGCCGAGTATCGCCTCGACGCCCGTGTCCTTGCGGGCGAGGAAGAGGCGCAGCTGACGTTCCTCGGAGCGATGGCAGGCCGCGAGCGCAACGAGGAGCGGACCGTGGTCATCGACATCGGCGGCGGATCGACCGAGTTCGTGATCGGCCAGGGCAACATGGCGAGCTTCCACGTCTCCCTGCGCGCGGGCGTCGTGCGCATGAGTGAGCGCCATATCCACTCCGACCCCCCGGACCCGGCGGAGCTGCAGGCGCTGGCGGCCGACGTGCGCTCGGTCCTACGGGAGGGACTTCCCGATGCGGAGCGCGCGCGTGCTCGACGTGGCATAGCGGTGGCCGGGACCGCCACCTCGGCGGCCTCGATCGACCAGGAGCTCGACCCCTACGACCCCGAGCGCGTCGACGGCTACGAGCTCTCCCTGGCTACCGTCGAACTGCTGCTCGCGCGCCTTGCCGACATGCGCGAAGAGGAGCGCCGCCGCGTCGTCGGACTCGACCCCGCCCGTGCGCCGACGATCGTCGCCGGGATGATCCTTCTTAGCGAGGCAATGCAGGCGTTCGCGCTCGTGCGTGTCGAAGTCTCAGAGCACGACATCCTCCACGGAGCCGCGCTGCGGCTCGCCGCCGACGCGGGTGAGCCAGCGGGGAGCTAGGCGAGGTTGGCGCGCCGGGGGTAGGCGATCGCGGGATCGGTCAGCACGTTCACGAGCGCCGGGCCGTCCGCGGCGAGCGCGCGCTCGAGCGCGCCGCGCAGCTGACCGGGTCGCTCGACCAGCTCGCCGTGTCCGCCGAGTGCCTCCACGACCGTGTCGTAGCGGGTCGCGGGGCGGAGATCGGCGGCGACCGAGTAGCCGTAGAGGAACTCCATCGGATGCTTCTCGAGGCCCCAGATCCCGTTGTTGCCCATCACGCCCACCACGTGCACGCCGTGGCGCGCGAGGGTGTCGAACTCCATGCCGGCGAAGCCGAAGGCGCCGTCGCCGAGCAGCAGCACGACCTCGCTCCGCGGCCGCGCGAGCTTCGCCGCGAGCGCGTAGCCCGGACCGGTGCCGAGGCAGCCGAACGGCCCCGGGTCAAGCCAGCAGCCGGGCTTGTAGCTGTCGACCACGCGGCCGGCGTAGGAGACGAAATCGCCGCCATCGCCGATCACGATCGTGTCGCGGTCGATCACCTGCGCGAGCTCGGCGTACAGCCGCATCGGGTGAAGCGGCGCGCGCTCGTCGCTGAGCTCGGCCTGCTCGCCGGCGCGTTTCTGCTGCTCGGCCTCCCGCAGCTCCTCGACCCAGCGCCTGCTCGCGAGCTCGGCGTCGCCCGCGGCCGCGCGCAGGGAGTTCAGCGTCGGCTCGAGCGCGCCGTAGAGCTCCGCGGCCACGGGCCGCGCAGGACGCCGCTCTGATTCGGCGACGTCGATCACGACGATCTCTGTCTCCTCCCCGAAGGCGGCCCCGAAGCCGAGCCTGAAGTCCATCGGCACCCCTATCACCAGCGCCACATCCGCCCCTTTGAGAGCCTGCGAGCGCGCGCGAGCGAAGGACAGCTCGTGGTCGGCGGGAACGCACCCGCGCGCGAGCCCGTTGAGGAAGACGGGGATGCGGAGCGTCTGCGCGAGCTCTAGGAGCGCGAGCTCGCCCCTGCCCCAGTAGAGGTCGGTGCCGGCCATGATCACCGGACGCTCCGCGGCCGCGAGCAGCTCGCCCGCGCGCGCGATCGCGTCCTCCGCCGCCGGCGCCGTGCTCGCGCCCGCAGGCGCTCCGGGCGCCTCCTCGGCCTCGGCGGCCTCCATGAAGACATAGTCCAGGGGGAAGTCGACGAAGGTGGGGCCGAAGTGGGGCTCGAGCGCGGCCGCGAAGGCGTCGTCGACCAGCCCGGGGATCTCCTGTGTGGAGGCCGCTGTGGTGGCGAGCTTGGTCAGCGGCCTCACGAAGGGCACGTGGTCGATCTCCTGCAGCGACCCCTGCCCCCACCGGAGCGCGGGAGCGCGCCCGCCGAGTACCACCATCGGGGAGTGGTTGGCCTGCGCGGAGCCCATCGCGCTCATGCCGTTGGTCACGCCCGGTCCCGCCGTGAGCGCGCACACGCCCGGTTCGCGCGTCACCTTGGCCCAGCCCTCGGCGGCGAAGGCCGCCGTCGACTCGTGGCGGACGTCAACGATGTCGATGCCCTCCTCGCGGCAGCCGTCGTAGATCGAGAAGAGGTGCCCGCCGGAGAGCGTGAACAGCTTGCTCACCCCGTGTGAGCTCAGGCGCCGCGCCACGAGGCGCCCCCCGTGGTAGGTCTGCGTCTCCTGAGCGGTCTCGCTGGACACGGGGCGCGACTCTACCTGTTCGCAGGTGCCCGGGACGGGATTCGAACCCGCATGCTCTTGCGAGCGGCAGATTTTAAGTCCGCTGACTTTGCCTGTTTGTCCACCCGGGCGGGCTCGATGCTATCGCCCGCCGGGGCGCAACTTGTCGCTTGCTACGGTGTCTATTCGCCTAGAGAGGAGTGACGGGAAGACTCTCGTGGAGGTCTCCGCCCTTACACATCAAGGCAGCATGCCGAGCCTTCGCGGCCCGTCCGCGCTGCTGCGCCTGCAGTCAGACGAGCGTCTGATCGCGCTCACACGCCGCAGCAACCCCGCCGCGTTCGAGGTTCTGTGCGCGCGCTATCAAACTCGTCTGCTCGCCTTCTGCAGACACATGCTGAGCTCGCGCGAGGACGCCGAGGACGTTCTCCAGGAGGTCTTCGCGGCGGCCTACAACGCGGTTCTGGCCGATGAGCGCGAGATCAACGTGCGCCCGTGGCTGTACCGGATCGCGCGCAACCGCTCGCTGAACCACCTCCGCCGCGTCGCACCGATCGGTGTGGACACGATGGACGTGCACTACGCCGAGGGCGGTCTGACGACGAGCGACAAGGTGATGCGCCGCGAGAACTTCCGCGAGCTGATCGCCGACGTGCAGGAGCTCCCCGAGACGCAGCGCACGGCGCTGCTGCTGCGCGAGATCGACGCGCTCTCCTACGAGCAGATCGCGCACGCGATGGAGACGACCATCCCGTCGGTGAAGTCGCTGCTCGTGCGGGCCCGCATCTCGCTCGCCGAGGCCGCGGAGGCGCGCAAGCTGAGCTGCGAGGAGGTACGGCTCGAGCTCGGCGAAGCGGCCGAGGGGCTCGGCAAGCTGAGCACGCCGGCCCGTCGCCACGTTCGCGGTTGCCAGCGCTGCCGCATCTTTCGCAAGCACCTGAAGGACAACAACCGCGCGCTCGCGGCGATCATGCCAGTGGCGCCGCTGTTCCTCGCAAAGAAGCTGCTGCTGACCAAGCTCGGATCGACCGCCTCCGCCGGCGGCGCGCACGTTGCCGGCGGCGCGGGAGCCACGATGGGCGCGGGCGCGTCCGCCGCAGGGGCGGGCGCGAGCGCGGCCGCCGCCGGCGGCGGGATGAGCTTCGCCGGCGGCGTCGTCACCGCGGGAGCCGGCGCGATCGCCACGAAGGCCGTCGCGGGCCTCGCCGCCGCGGCGATAGTGACCGCGGGAGCGGTCGCCGCCGATCACGCCGTCGCCCCCACGCACCGGCACGCGCCGAGGGTCAGCCAGATGTACGCGGCCGTGGCGCCCCAGCCGGCGGTTCCGCAGGTCGTCCAACAGCGGACCCAGCCCGCCAGCAGCGGCGTCAAGCCCGCTCACCACCATTCGCCGCTGTCGCCGGCGGCGCTGAAGGCCGCGGCCGCCAAGAAGGCCGCGCTCGCCGCCAAGCCTGCGACCGGTGCGGGTGCCGCCCAAGCAACAGCGCCGACGGCGACGCTCACGGCGACAGCGACCGGCTCAACGGCCGCGCCCGTGAGCCCAACCACGGGCGCGCCGACACCTGCCACTTCGGGCCCCGGCAAGGCGGTGCTGCCACCGAAAACCCCTGAAAAGGTCACCGAGGTCACCAGCGAAAGCACGCAGCTGTCCACGTCCGCGACCGAGCCGGCCCCGCCGAGCGCGACGCCGGTGGGCGGCGAACCCGTGCCGGCGGGCGAACCCGCGCACGGCACGACGTCCACCCCCGCCGCTACGACGACGGTGAGCGAATCCGGCGGCACCCCCGCGCCGTCCGGCGAAGGCACCGCCGGCACCCCCTCCGGCTAGCTGATTTCGAACGTCTTCAGCGGGCGCAGCAAGGTGCCCGTGGTGGCTACTTCAAGCGGCGAGAGCACCTGCGCGGTGGCTCCGGGCTGGGCGAGCATCGCGATCGTCACGCCTTCACGCTCGCCCGGGCCTTCGGGCACCAGCATGACGTCGCGGGCGTACATCTCGCGGCCTTCCACGCGCGCGGTGTAGGCGACCTCGTAGCCGGTGAGGCTGTTGCTGATGCGTGTCTTGCCCTCCCCGCGCAGCTCGAAGCCCGGAAGGCGGCTCTCCAATGAGCGCTCGTAGGCCGTCGCGTATAGCGCGATCGCGCCGGTGAGGCCGCCGCGGTAGCCGGGCAGCTTCAGCGGGTCCACGGCAAAGGAGTACTCCAGCACGCCGCCCGGGCGGCGGGTCTCGACGCGCACGTAGCCGCCGGGTTCGGGAGCGACGCTGGACAGGCCGCGGTAGCTGAAGCTGAACGGCACTCGCCCGCCGCGGGAGTATTCGGAGTTCAGCAGGGTCAGCGCGACCGCGATCACGATCACGAGCAGCGCCGCGCACGCCGCGAGCACCGCCACGCGCGCACGCGTGGAAGCGCCGCGCCAGCTGGGCGCGAGCAGACGCGCGAGCGTGGGCCCGTAGGCCGGCTTTACACCCGGTCGCGGCACGAGCTCTAGCCGTTCATTCGCCGACGGAGAAGAGCGCTTCGAGGTCGTGTCGCGAGTACGCAGCGAAGGCGACCATCGTCTGCGTGCGCACGACGCCCGCGAGCATGCCGATCTGCTCGGTCACGACTTCCGCGAGCTGCTCGTGGTGGGGCACTCTGACGATCGCGACGAAGTCCCACTCCCCCGTCACCGAGTACGCCTCGGCGACGCCGGTGATGTCCGCCAGGGCGCCACCCAGCGACGACAGCGAGTCGCGCTCCGCCTCGATCAGGACGACCGCGTGGGTCATGGACATCGCTCGGGAATGATAGGCGGCTGCCTGTCGCACGCGCGCGCCAGGCGCGCAGCGCACGACCGACTGCGCAACCGCCAGCCCGCTAGGCGCGGGCCTCGCCCCGCTGCTGCATGCCGAGGCCGACGAGCAGGCCGAAGACGGCGCCGACGGCTCCGACCAGCCAGCTCAGTTCGGACTGCGCGAAGGCGAACGGCAGCGCGAGCAGCAGCGCCCCGATCGCGGCCGCCCCCAGCAGGTCGCCCTCGTAATAGGAGCCGGAGCGCAGTGCGAGCAGATCCGGCGAGACCCATGCGGCGAGCAGCGCGAGCGCGGCACCGTTGACCGTGCTGAGCCCTTCCTTGAGGACCAGCAGCGACTGCCCGACGCCGATGATGAGCTCTCCCGGCGCCTTGTAGACGGCGGCGGCGACGAGGCCACCCGTGACGCCGCCCCCGAGGAACAGCGCCGCGGTGACAAGCGGGCCGTGGCGACGCTCGATGAGCCATCCGAACAGTGCGATCGTCGCGATCATCAGGAACGCCGGCACCCCCCTGGTGTCCGCGAACTCGCTCGTGAAGAGCCGCCACCAGTCCCCGTGCAGCTGCCCGACGATCGCGAGTTTCAGGTAGAGCTGCCCTTCGGCGCGGATCGCGATCCAGGCGGCGCAGCTCAGCACCACGAGCAGGATCGTGGCGTAGGGGCGCGAGTACGCCCAGCGCTCGCTGGCGTGCGTAGGCCCGCTGGCGAGCACGCCCGCGCGCCCGCGGCGCCTGCCGCGCAGCAGCGAGCTGAGGCGCCTGTGCCGCGCCGGCCGGCTGGGGGCGTGTACGCGCGGCAGCTTCGGTGCCCGGCGCCGCAGCCTGCTGCCGCAGTAGGGGCACTCGGTGATGTAGGGACTCACCTCGGACCCGCACTGCTTGCACACCACGAAGAGGTCCGCGCCCGAGGTCATTACCGCTCCATTCTACGGGCCTCCCTAGCCCGCTTCGCGAGTACTCTGGAATACTTCACGCGCCATGGACCTCGGATACGACAGCACCCTCTACATCCTCGCCTTCGACCACCGCGGCTCCTTCCAGAAGCGGTTCTTCGGGATCGAGGGGGAACCGGACAGCGAGCAGACGGCGATCATCGCCGACGCGAAGCACCTGATCTTCGAGGGCCTGCTGCAGGCGGTCGGCGCGGGCGCCGATGCGAGTGCCGCGGGCGTGCTCGTGGACGAGCAGTTCGGCTCAACCGTGCCGAGCGAGGCGCGCGAGGCCGGCTTCATGCTGGCGATGCCCGCCGAGCGCTCGGGGCAGGAGTACTTCGACTTCCAGTACGGCGATGACTTCGGCGCGCACATCGAGCGCTTCGACCCCGACTTCACGAAGGTGCTGGTGCGCTACAACCCCGACGGCGACGCCGAGGCCAACCGCACGCAGCGCGAGAAGCTCAAGCGCCTGAGCGACTGGCTGCACGGCGCACGAGCGCAAGTTCCTGTTCGAGCTGCTCGTGCCGGCCGAGGAGTACCAGCTCGAGCAGGTGGGCGGCGACAGCGACCGCTACGACGCGGAGCTGCGCCCGCAGCTGATGCGGCGCGCGATCGCGGAGCTCCAGGACGCCGGCGTCGAGGCCGACATCTGGAAGATCGAGGGCGTCGAAGAGCGCTCGGACTGCGAGATGCTCGTCGCGCAGGCGCGTATCGGCGGACGCGATGGCGTCTCCTGCGTCGTGCTCGGGCGCGGCGCCGATGACGCGAAGGTCGACCATTGGCTCACGCAGGCCGCCGGCGTCGACGGCTTCATCGGCTTCGCGATCGGACGCTCGATCTGGTGGGATCCGCTGAAGGCCTATGTCGACGGCAAGATCGAGCGTGCCGCCGGCGCGCGCAAGATCGCCGAGAACTACCTGCACTTCGTCGCCGTCTACGAGCGCGCCAAGGCGCCAGTCTCCTGAGCGCGAGGCCCCGGGAGAGCGGCCGATGCGGATGCGCCAGAGCCTCGCCGAGTGGGAGCGCGCCTTCGACAGGGAGATCTCGCTCGACCGCCACCGCGCGCGACTCGCTGAGGCGTCAGCCGCCGAGCAGCGCACGCTGCGCCGCCAGGTGGAGCGTCGCCACCGTCGCGGCTCGCTGCGCTTCGCCCTGCTGGTGGCTCGCGCTGATCCTCACGGCGGTGATCGTGACCGTCGTGATGTTCAGGACGCTGTACCTGCTGCTGGGCTGAAAAACGCCCCGTCAACCGGGGCGCAGCGGCCCTCGCGCGAGGGCCTTCGAGTCTGCCGTTCTCGGGCTCAGCTGCTGTCGCGCGGGTCCGGCAGCGGCTGCTCATGATCCCCGCGTGCCGGCCCCGAGCCGCCCTCGACGGGCGTCGCAGCTGCTTCGCGGTGAATCTCGAGGTAGATCTCCTTGCGGAAAACGGGGATCGACTGCGGCGCCTGGATGCCGATCCGGACCTTCTCGCCCATCACCGAGAGCACCGAGACCTCGATGTCGTCTCCGATCATGATGCTCTGGTTGGACTTTCGCGTCAGAACCAGCATTGGTTGCGCCCTTCCTCTTTGCCGATTGGCGACCCGGCCTCTGACCCCGAATGCCGGTCGCGCAAGCATAGTCACAGGGCCGGTGGAAAGGAATCCCGGAGCCCGGATCGGCTCCAGCAGGGCACTTTGCGCTAGTCTCACGGACCGTCCATGGCCCGCAAATCCCTGCGCCCGCACCTGAACCAGATCCGCACATGGGTGCGGCAGGGGCGCACCGACGCCTGGGTCGCCCACCAGCTGGAGGTCAGCGTGCGCGATATCGAGCAGTTCAAGCGCCAGAACGAGCTCGTCGGCGAGGACGATTCCGCGGAGGCGCCGAGCGGGGGCTTCCCCGAGGAGATCGATCTGCGCGCCGAGGACGACGCGCTGATCGCGGCCGAGCTCGAGGCGGCAGAAGCGGAGGCCGAGAAGGCCCGCGAACAGGCGCTGGAGGAGGACCTGGCCGAGGAGGATGGCGAGGACGCGCCGGCGCGCACGCGTCGCACCCGCCGCGGCGGGCGCGGGCGGCGCTCGGCGCGCAGCGCACCGCTCGAGGGCACCTTCGACCACGGCGAGGAGGGCTACGGGCTGTGGCTCGACCCGGCCATCCAGGACAACCCCGTGTACGCCGAGCACTGGGCCGGCCACAGGCCGGTCGAGGTCGCCGTCGAGGAGGATCGCATCGTCATCCGCCGCGTCGGCGAGGAGGACTAGGGCCGCGGCCTAGGCTGCGTCGCTGACCTCGCGCCGCCCGCCGGCGTAATCGGCGGCCTCGCGCAGGTAGCGCGCGAATGCCGCATCGACGACGGTGCCCGCGTCCCACGCCCACGGGTCCTCGGGTGCCGCGGCCATCGCGACCGGCAAACACCAGGAGGTGCCGGCCTCGTAGAGATCCGTGAGCTCCTCGCTGGTGAAGCGGCCGCCGAGGCGCCGGCGCAGCTCGGCGACGAGCGCCTCGGTGACCCGTTCGAGCAGCTGCGCGCGCTCGGGCGGCGAGGCGCGCAGGCGGCGCTCACCCTGCTGCCATTGGTAGTGGACGTTCTCGAACGGCACGCTCTAGCCCGCCGCAGGCTAGCAGCGCCGCGCCCGCGGCTGCTAGCCGCCGCCGGGGAGGCCGCTGACCACGTAGCCCTGCTCGCCGGCCTTGACCATCCCCAGCCGGCGCGCCTCGAGTTCCACGGTTTCGGGCCTCACGAGGACCGCGCGTTGGTGCGCGAGCCGTTGGTGTTCGCGCTGCAGCGTCTGCACGCTCGCGTCATCCCGGCCGGCCTGGCGCCAGGTCGACAGCAGGTGCACGCCGGCGCTGAGGTAGAGGTACAGCAGGGCCACGAGCACGCCCAGCATGGCGACGCGGGCCAGACGGTCCCAGCGCACGTGCGGCGCCGCTGCGCGGGCGCGGCGCGGCCGCCTGCTCGGACTCGCCCGTGCGCGCGCGCTCGGGCTCGTGCGCGGGCCCGTGCGCGCGCCGGCTGCCGCGGCGCGGCGGCCGACAAGAGCGGCTGGCTTCGCGGGCGGCATGCACGAGCTGCATTCGCGCTCGCCGCGCGAGCTCCTTCAAGCGCCGCTGATGGCGCTGCCGCGTCCGCGGAAGGCGCCGCGCGCGGGGAATTCGGCGGACGCGCCGAGCTGCTCCTCGATGCGCAGCAGCTGGTTGTACTTCGCGACGCGGTCGGTGCGCGAGGGCGCGCCGGTCTTGATCTGCCCGCAGCCGGTCGCGACCGCGAGGTCGGCGATCGTGACGTCCTCGGTCTCGCCGGAGCGGTGGCTCATGACGGCCGTGTAGCCCGCCTCACGCGCCATCCGGATCGCGCCGAGTGTCTCGCTGAGCGTGCCGATCTGGTTCACCTTGATGAGGATCGAGTTGGCGACGCCGGCGGCGATGCCGCGGGCAAGGCGCTCGGTGTTGGTGACGAAGAGGTCATCGCCGACGAGCTGCACATCGGTGCCGAGGCGCTCGGTGAGCACGCGCCAGCCCTCCCAGTCCTCCTCGCCCATGCCGTCCTCGATCGAGATGATCGGGTAGCGCGAGGCGAGCTCGGCCCAGTAGTCCGCGAGCGCGGCCGCGTCGAGCGAGCGCTGCTCGTGCTCGAGCTCGTAGCGCCCGTCGCGGTAGAGCTCGCTGGTGGCGGGGTCGAGCGCGATCGCGACATCCGCGCCGGGCTCATAGCCCGCGGCCGCGATCCCCTCGATCAGCATCTCCAGAGCCGCCTCGTTGGAGGCGAGATCGGGGGCGAAGCCCCCCTCGTCGCCGACCGCGGTGGCGAGCCCGCGTGCGTGCAGGGTGCCTTTGAGCGCATGGAAGACCTCGGCGCCCATGCGCAGGGCGCCCGAGAAGCTGCTCGCGCCCCAGGGCACGATCATGAACTCCTGGAAGTCCACCTTGTTGTCGGCGTGCGCGCCACCGTTGAGCACGTTCATCATCGGCACGGGCAGCACGCGCGCCTGCGCACCGCCGAGGTGGCGCCACAGCGGCTGGCCCAGCTCGGCCGCGCTCGCCTGCGCCGCCGCGAGCGAGACGCCGAGGATCGCGTTGGCGCCGAGGCGCGACTTGTTGGGGGTCCCGTCGAGCTCGATCAGCGCGCCGTCGAGGCCCTCCTGGTCGGCGGCGTCGAGCCCGTGCAGCGCGTGCGCGATCTCGCCGTTGACGTTGGCGACGGCGCGCGTGACGCCCTTGCCCTGCCAGGCGCTGCCGCCGTCGCGCAGCTCGGTCGCCTCGAACTCGCCGGTGGAGGCGCCGGAGGGCACCGCCGCGCGCCCCCGCGCGCCGGAGGCGAGCGCCAGTTCGACCTCCACGGTCGGGTTGCCGCGGCTGTCGAGTATCTGGCGCGCGTGAAGCTGCTCGACCTTGCTCACGCTCTTGCCCCTCGTTCGGGCTCGGGCGGGGCTATTTCGCGGCGCTCGAGGAGGCCTTGGGCGCTTTGTACTCCTTGCAGTCCGCGACCACGAATTCCGAGCGGCATTCGGTTTTGGCGAGCCACTTCTTTTTGAAGGATTTCACGAAGTTGCTGAGCGCTTTCTGCTGGCTGGTCGCCATCAGCTGCTGCTTGATGGACGCTTCGACGCTCTTCAGCGGCGTCGTGGTCCCGGCCGTGATCGCTTCGACCTCGTAGAGGTAGTAGCCGAAAGGCGTCTTCACGGGCCCGCCGAGGACGTGCTGCTTGGCCGAGAAGATCGCTTCGCTCAGCGCCTTCTCCTCCTCGCCCTTGACGACCGCCTTGATGAGACCGCCGTTGGCCTTGCTCGTGGGGTCGATCGAGTGGCTCTTTGCGACCTTCGCAAAGCTCTTGCCGGATTCGATTTCTTTCTTCGCGCTGTTCGCGGCGCCTTCGGTTTTCGTGAGCACGATGCGGACTTCGCGTTTTTCCGGGGTGCCGTAGCGCGAGCTGTTTTCGTTGTAGTACTTGGCGACTTCGGCGTGCGAGATCGTCGTCTTTTTCTTGACGACCTTCTGCTGGATTTTCTGTGAGAGCAGGTTCAGCTTCACCCGCAGCAGCAGGTCGGAGACCGTCTGGCCGGAGCTCGCGAGGAATTTTTCGAATTCGGAGCCTTTCGGGAACTGCTGCTCCTTGATTTTCGTGAACTGCTTCTTAACTTCGGCGTCGGTGAGCTTCACGTTCAGCGCCGCGCCTTCGCCGAGCACCCAGTTCGAGGAGATGAGGAAGCCGAGCACCTCGGTCTTCAAAGATTTGTACTGCTGTTCGCACTGGGACTTCAGTTCTGACTTGCTCGGAGGTTTCGAGCCTTTCAGGGGTTTGCCGGTCGTTTCTTCCAGGTGCTTGATGCACGCCGAGTAGCTCGGCGGTTCCGGCACGACGGGTTTTCCCGCGGTGGTCGTGGCGCTCGAGTGCGCGGCGACCGACATCCAGTGGTTGAACGATTCGCGCCCGATCGCGGTGCCGTTCACGGTCCCGACGGCATTTCCGGGAATGCCGCCGCACGCCGCGAGGCCAACGAGCGCAAATAAAACGGCGCCGAGCGCCGCGGTGGGACGGACAAGCTTGTTCACAACGCGGGCACTCTAGCGTATAGGCATGCGGGTGTCATTAGGGAACATCTAACGGTTTCCTAAGCGCGCCCGCAGCTGCTAGGCGGCCTCGCGCACCACCGCGAGCAGCGCGTCGGCTGCCCTGACGACACTCGGGAAGCGCTCGACACCGTCCTTCGGCACGCGCACCGAGACCTGTGAGCGGCTCGATTCATAGGAGGCCTCGGGCAGCTCCTCGCGCAGCCTGCGCGCGCGCCGCGAGTCGAGCTCGATCGGCACGACCGCGAGGCGCTCGCCGCGGAAGCTGACGGTGCGAGCTCCCGCCTGTCCGAACTTGATGCGCGCGCGTTGCAGCGCCAGCAGGTTCTCGACGGGCTCGGGCAGCGGCCCGAAGCGGTCGGCGAGCTCCTCGCGCAGCTGTTCGATTTCGGCGACCTCCACGGCGCTCGCGAGCCGGCGGTGGATGTCGATCTTGGCCTGCTCGTAGGCGATGTAGTCGGCGGGCAGGTAGGCATCGACGTTCACGTCCAGGCGTACGGGCTCGGCCAGCGTCTCGCCCTCCTGCTCGGGCTCGGCGGCGCGCACGGCCTCGTCGATCATCTGCATGTAGAGCTCGAAGCCGAGCGCCGCGACGTGCCCGGACTGCTCGTCGCCGAGCAGGTTGCCGGCGCCGCGGATCTCGAGGTCGCGCATCGCGATCTTGAAGCCGGCGCCGAGCTCGGTGTAGTCCGACAGCGCGGCGAGCCGCTGCGCCGCCTCCCCCGAGAGCGCGGCGGCGGAGTCGTAGAGCAGGTAGGCGTAGGCGCGCTCGCGGCTGCGCCCGACGCGCCCGCGGATCTGGTAGAGCTGCGCCAGGCCGAAGGTGTCGGCGCGCTCGACGATCAGCGTGTTCGCCTGCGGGATGTCGATGCCGGACTCGATGATCGAGGTGCACACGAGCACGTCCGCGCCGCCGCGCAGGTAGTCGATCATGACCGCCTCGAGCTCGCCTTCGCCCATCTGCCCGTGCGCGACGGCGAAGCGCACGCCGGGGCAGATCGCGCGCAGCCGCTCGGCGGTCTCATCGATCGTCTCGACGCGGTTGTGCAGGAAGAAGCCCTGCCCGCCGCGCGCGTGCTCGCGCTCGATCGCCCTGCGCACGAGCTCCTCCTCGTACTCGCCGACGTACGTGCTCACCGGCCGGCGGCCCTCGGGCGGCGTCTCGATCACGGAGATATCGCGCAGCCCCGCGAGCGACATCTGCAGCGTGCGCGGGATCGGCGTCGCCGACATCGAGATCACGTCCACCTTCAGCTTCAGCTGGCGCAGCAGCTCCTTCTGCTTGACGCCGAAGCGCTGCTCCTCATCGACGATCAGCAGCCCGAGGTCCTTCGCGCGCACGTCGCGCGAGAGCACGCGGTGGGTGCCGATGAGGATGTCCACGCGGCCACCGGCGAAGCCCTTGACGGCCTCGCGCTGCTCGGCGGCGGTGCGAAAGCGCGAGACGTGCTCGAGCGTGAAGGGATAGTCGGCCAGGCGCTCCGCGAAGGTGCCGTAGTGCTGCTGGGCGAGGATCGTCGTGGGCACGAGCATCAGCACCTGCTTGCCCTCGGCGGCCGCCTTGAAGGTGGCGCGCAGCGCGACCTCGGTCTTGCCGTAGCCGACGTCGCCGCAGATCAGGCGGTCCATCGGCCGCGGCGCCTCCATGTCGGCCTTCACGAGTTCGATCGCCTCGCGCTGGTCGGGCGTCTCGGTGTACGGGAAGCGCGCCTCGAACTCTCGCTGCCAGTCGCCGTCGGGGCCGAAGGCGTGGCCGCTGCGGCGCCTGCGCTCGGCGTACAGGCTGAGCAGGTCGCCCGCGAGCTCCTGCGCGGCGCGCCGCGCGCGCGCCTTCATCGCCTCCCAGCGCGTGCCGCCGAGCTTGCTCAGCGGCGGGTGCGCGCCACCGGCGCCGACGTAGCGCGAGATCTTCGCGAGCTGGTCGGTGGGAGCGTAGACGCGGTCGTCGCCCTGGTATTCGAGATACAGGTAGTCGCGCGTGACGCCCGCGACGGTGCGCGTCTCGAAGCCGGCGAAGCGCGCCACGCCGTGGTCTTCGTGCACGACGATGTCGCCGGTGCGAAGCTCGGTGAACGAGCGCAGCGCCCCCCTGCGTGAGGGGCCGCCCGCGCGCGCGCCGGGACGCTCGCTGCGCCGGCGGCGCAGCAGGCGATGCTCGGGGTAGACGGCGAGCTTCAGCGACGGCGCGATGAAGCCCTCGCGCAGCGAGGCGGTGGCGAAGCGCAGCGAGGGCTCGGGCGCGGCCGCTGCCGGTCCCGAGCCGGCGCTGTCGAGCGCGTCCTCGCCAAGCCATCTGGCTTTCATGCGCCCGAGGTTGTAGGCGGCGCGCTCGCCCTCGCCGCGGCGCGGGAAGGCAACGACGGTGCGGTAGCCGGAGCGCACGAGCTTCTCGAGCTCGGGCTCGGCCTCGGCGAGCGAGCGCGCCGCGACGTCGGGCGCCTGCGCGCGCAGCTCGATCGGCTGGTCGCTCGAGAGCGCGGAGAGCCAGACGCGCGTGCGCTCGGCGAGCGTCGCGCGGATGCTCGCGGGGCTGAGGTAGAGGTGGTGGGCGTCCTCGTCGCCGAAGGCCGCGCAGACGTCGCTCCAGTGGTCGGTGAGCGCGGGATCGAGCTCCTCCTCGGCGGCGACGAGCACCGCGGCGTCCTCCCCGATCAGCTCGAGCAGTGCGCGGAAGCGCTCAAGGGGGAGCAGCTCGGCGATGTCGGGGCGCTCGCTCTCCTCGCCACCGGCGGCGAAGGCGCCGCTGTGGGCGGCCATCTCGGCGAGCTCGCGGTGCTCGAGTGCGAGCTCGGCGGCGGGCGCGATCTCGACCTCCTCGACGTCGCCGAGCGAGCGCTGGGTGAAGGTCGAGAACCAGCGCAGCGACTCGATCTCGACGTCGAACATGTCCACCCGCACCGCGCGGTCCTCGGTTGCGGGGAACACGTCGAGCAGGCCGCCGCGCAGGGCGAACTGCCCGCGCTCCTCGACCTGCTCGACGCGCTCGTAGCCGGCCGCCACGAGCGCGGCGGCGCACTCGTCGAGGTCGAGCAGCTCGCCCACGCGCAGCGTGAAGGAGCGCGGCCGCAGCTGCGGGTCGGGGACCTTCTCGGAGAGCGCGACGGCGCTCACGACGACCACGGGCGCGCCCGCCGGGTCTTCCTCGCGCGCAGCGCCGGCGCCGGCGCCGGCGAGCAGCGAGTCGAGCGCCGCCACGCGCAGGCCGACGAGGTGCGCGGGAGGCGCGAGATGGGACTCATAGGCCACGCCGCGCGAGGGGTAGTAGCGCACCCTGCGCGGCGCGAGCCACGCGCGCAGGTCGCCGGCGAGGTCGCGCGCCGCGCGATCGTCGCCGACCACTACGAGCGCCGGCCGCGAGCGCGCGCTCTCGTCGAGGTCGGCGAGGGCCGCGATCACGTATGGGCGCAGCGCGGAGGAGACGAATGCGCGTCCACCGTCGCGGGCGAGCGCGAGCAGCTGCTCGTCGTCTCCCGCGAAGGCGAGCAGCGAGCGCAGGGCTCCCGTCGCGGGCGCCACCTAGCCCTCCTCCAGCGCGAGCGCGGCGCGCTCGTCGGCGAGCACGGCCTCGACGTGCTCGCAGGCGCGGTCGATCAGCTCGCGCACCTGCGCCGGGTCCTCGGCGAAGCGCCCGAGGACGTAGGAGGAGACGATCTCCGGGTCTGTCGAGTCCGGTCGACCGACGCCGACGCGCACCCGCATGAAGTCGGCGCCCCCGAGCTCGCGACGGATCGACTTCAGGCCGTTGTGCCCTGCGAGGCCGCCGCCCTTGCGGGTGCGGACCTCGCCGAAGGGCAGGTCGATCTCGTCGTGCACGACGAGCACGCGCTCGAGCGGCAGCTTCAGCGCCCCGCGCGCGGGGCCGACCGACCTCCCCGCGTCGTTCATGTAGGTCTGGGGGCACAGCACGGCGACGCGCACTGTCTCCTCGGAGGCCGGCGGGCGCACCCGCCCTTCGGCGATGCGCCCGCGAAAGCGGTCCTTCGCGCGCGGAAGCTGCCAGCGCTCGGCGAGTGCCTGCGCGACCATGAAGCCGACGTTATGACGTGTCCCGGCGTGCTCGCGGCCGGGGTTGCCCAGCCCCACGATCAGCCAGTCGACCGGCCTGCCACCGCCACCGAAGGGGCGTCGCAGGAGCCGCTACTCCCCGCCCGAGGAGCTCTCCGCGTCGCCGTCCTCGCCATCCTGCTCGGCCGCGCCCTCACCCACGACCTCGGTCTCCGCCTCGATGTCCTCAGTCGACTCGGTCTGCAGGCGCGGCGGCGAGAGCGTTGCCACGACGGTCTCCTCGAGGTCGTTCAGCACCAGCACACCCTCGGGCACGGTGATGGCGGAGAGGATGATCGTCTCGCCGATCTCCATCTCGCCGACCGGGTGCGTGATCGACTCGGGGATCTCGTTCGGCAGCGCTTCGACTTCGAGCTCGCGCGTGATCTGCTCGAGCACGCCGCCCGCCTTCACGCCGGGAGACTCCTCGGCCCCCTCGAGCTCGAGCGGCACGACCGAGCGGATCTTCTCGTCGAGGCGGACGCGCAGCAGATCGACGTGGGTGGTGTGGCTGCGCACGGGATCGCGCTGGGCTTCCTTCAGCACGACGGGCGTCGCTTTGGCGCCGTCGACGCTGAGGTCGAGCACGGCGCCCGAGGCCGCGAGCGCGAGCCGCAGCTCGCGCGCGTCGACGTCGAAGCCGATCGCCTCGGCGCCGCCGCCGTAGACGACGCCGGGCACACGGCCGCTCCTGCGCAGCCTGCGCGCGGCCCGCGAGCCTTCCGCGCTGCGGGTCGCGACGTTCAGTTTGGTGGTCGTGTTGGCCATCTCGTGCGGCTGCTGACTCTAGCAATCGCCTTCGTTTGGAATCGGCGGCGTGATCGCCAGCAGGCTGCACCTTGAAGCCGGATATGAAGTTGCCGCTGCGGCGTACGTCGATGCACTGCACGACGGGCAGCGTGTTGATGACGGTCCAGGCGAATCGCGTCTTGCCGGTCGCGCCGGCGAGCGAGTAGGCGGTCGGCGATTCGAGGTTGAGGATCTTCACTTCTCCGGGCCGGCGCAGGCGCGGGTTGGCGACCAGGCGCCTCACGGCTGCCTCACAGCTCGGGCTCGCACGGCAGCCGCTGAGTTTGTCGATCATCGCGGCGGCGTCTCCGCGCGCCTGCGCCTGCACGAGTTCGAGGTCCTGGTCCCGTTCGAGGTTCTCGACGGTGAGCCAGCGTGCGAGCAGGCCGCTGATCGCGATGAAGATCGCGAGCCCGAGGCAGATCAGGGTGATCCGTTTGATCCTTCGCCTGCTCGCCGTCGGGGTGGCCATGCGCGGCTTCTAGCAGAGCATGGCTGATCGCGGCCGCACGCTCCAGCGCCCACCGCCGTGGGGCGTACACTCGCGCACGCCGTGGCGCTCCATCCCCTAGCCGACCGCTTTGCCGCCGTCGCCGGCGAGTACGAGCGCGGACGCCCGGAGTACCCGCGCGCGGTCACGGATGCGCTCGCTGAGGAGCTAATGCTGGGGCCTGGCGCGCGCGTGCTCGATCTCGCGGCGGGCACGGGCAAGCTCAGCAGGGCGCTGCTGGCTGCGGGGCTCGACGTGGTGGCCGTGGAGCCGCAGCGGGAGCTGCGCGAGCGCCTGGCCCAAGCCGTCGGCAGCGAGCGCGCGCACGATGGGCTAGCCGAGCGGATCCCTCTCCAGGCGGGATCGGTGCAGGCGGTGACCGTGGCCGACGCCTTCCATTGGTTTGACCACGCCGCCGCGCTGGCGGAGATCGCGCGCGTGCTGGCGCCCGGGGGCGGGCTCGCGGTGATCATGACGGCGGTTGACTGGAGCGGCGCGTCGTGGGCGCACGAGCTCGGCACGCTGATCATGCGGCTGCGCCCAGAGCATCCCCAGTTCGACGGCCCGCCGTGGCAGCAGGCGCTCGCCGAGACCGGCGCGTGGGAGGAGGTGCGGGAGGTGCGGATCTCGGCTCAGGCGCCGGCGCAGCTCGAGCGCATCGTCGACCACATCGCCTCGATGAGCTGGGTCGCGGCGTTGCCCGCCGGGGAGCGCGCGTCGACGCTCGCGCAGGTGCGCAGGCTGCTCGAGCAGGGCACGACGCCGGCGCAACTTACCGTGCACTACGCGCTCGGGCTGACGCGATTGCGCACGAGCGCCGGCTGAGGGCGCCGCGGCGCCCGCTATTTGCGCGCAGTTCCGTGAAAGGTCTGTACAGCATCAGGTTTAGGAGCGCGCGAGCGGGGAAGCAGGTGGCTTCAGCGGATTCCGCGAACGACGGAAAGGGGAGCAGAGGATGGCTCGGGTATTGGTCACTGATGACGCAGGGGAGCGCGTGCTATTGAACGAGCACGTCCAACGGGTCCACCTGGACGACGAGCACTCGGGCCGCCAGGTCGCAGAGCGCATCGCCTGGGCGGTCGCCGACGCCGAGTGCGGCGGCGGGGCGTTCGTGCCCTACCGCCAGAGCGTCGCGCGGTCGGAGGCGGCGTAGGGACGCCTAGACTTTCGGCTCGATTTCGTAGGCCCCGATCGAGCAAGGCCCGCCGGGGGTCCCCGGGCGGGCCAGCCCGCGCTGGTCGACTTTCACTTCGAAGCTTTCGCAGGTCGCGTTCGGGATCGCACCGGCCGCCGGGCTTTTCATGCTGATCGCCTGCGTCAGCGTCGGCCCGCCGTTTTTCGCGAGCGCCGAGAGCAGCGGGTTCAGCCCGATCACGGACCCTTCGGGGAATTCGCAGCCCTGATGGGCCGGGTATTCGAGGTCGTTGGCGCCGACCGGCACGCTGGCGAGCGAGCAGGCGGGGGCGCCGCTGTTGCCCGAGACGATGGTGCCCCGCGCGTTGACTTCCGCGCTCGCCTGGATGGCGCTCGCGTGCTTGCCGGAGGCGCCGACGTTCGCGTCGATCGTGTCGAGCAGCAGCAAGATCGAGCTGCCGCCGCTGCTGAACAGTGCGCCGCCTTCGCCGGCCCCGCTTCCGCTGCCTTTGCCGGCGGTCCCGCCGGCGTGGTTGCCGGACAGCGTGCTGTCGCGCAGGGCGAGTTCGGCCGCAACCGCGTCGAGGGCCCCGCCGTGCCCGCGGCCGCTGAATTCGCCGCCGCTGCCGGTGCCGCCCGCTCTGTTGCTCGCGAACGTGCTCGCGGAGACTTGCACCGCCGTTTCGCTGTCGTACGCGTGGATCGCCCCGCCGAAGCCCGAGCCGGATTCCTCTCCGGCGCCCCCCTGTCCGCCCGCGAGATCGCCGCTGAACGAGCTCGCGACGATCTTGGGGCTGTCATGTCCGAGGACGAGCGCGCCGCCGTTGCCCTCGCCGCTGAAGGGGCCCATCCCGCCGATCCCGCCGGCCTTGTCGGCGCTGAAGCTGTCGCCTTCGAGCGTCAGTTCCGCGGGGCCGGGGGCGTAGAGCGCGCCGCCACCCCCCACGCCGGAGAATTCCCCGCTCGAGCCGGCGCCTCCGGCGGTGTCCGCGCTGAGGGTGCTGGTGTCGACCGTGACGTGCTGGGCGCTGACCCAGATCGCGCCGCCCCCGCTTCTGCCGCTCATGAAGCCGCTGCCGCCCTTGCCCCCGGCTTTGTCGGCGGTGAAGGTGCTGGCCTGGATCGAGACGTCGGCGGCCCCGGCGAAGATCGCGCCGCCTTCGCCCGCGCCGCTTTCAGAGCCCGCTCCCCCCGCGCCGCCCGCGCTGTCGCTCTTGAAGGCGCTGGAGGCGACGGTGAGGTTCGCGCCGGCGTCGATCGCGCCGCCCCGGCCGTAGCCGCTCAGCGCCGTCGTGCTCGTGCCTCCGGGGCCGCCGGTCCTGTCGGCTTCGAAGGTGCACGCGCTGAGGCTGAGGGGGCTGAAGGCTTCGATCGCGCCGCCGGAGATGAGGCTGTACCCGTGGGAAAGGCTCAAGCCGCTGATGCTCACGAGGCCGGGTGCCTGCACGTAGAAAATGCGGTGCCTGCCGGCGCCGGAGATGATCACATGGCTCGCGCCCGGACCGGCGATCGTGAGGGCCTTTTCGATCTTCACCTCTTCGGTAAGCGTGATCGTGCCGGCGACCTTGAACTTGATCGTCGAGCCTTCGGGAGCTTCTGAGATCACCTGCGCCAGCGACCCGGGCCCGGACGCTTTCAGGCTCGTCACCTGCAGTTCGGCGGCGGCGGCGCCGGCGGCGGCGGCGGACAGCAGCAGCAGCGCGAGCGCGAGCGCGACCAGCGTGGGTGCGCCGATGCGCAGCGCTAGTGCCGAGAACGTCCTTGTCGTGCCCTTCATCGCTCGCATCTCCGCGCTGCCTGCCAGTTGGCGGGCCGTCGTGACCGGCCGGAAAGCTAGCAGCCGGAGGGAGATTTCACCAGCGCTGCAGTCATCAGAAGAGCTGGTTCTCCCCGCCGAAGACCTCGCTGACGGAGTCATCGACGAAGATGCGGCGGATCGAGTCGGCGAGCAGCTCGGCGCAGGGCAGCACGCGCACGTTGTCGGGGCGATCGATCGGGACGGGGATGGTGTCGGTGACGACGATCTGCTCGAGCGCGGAGCTGCCCAGGTTCTCGAAGGCGTCGCCGGAGAAGACCGCGTGGGTGGCGGCGGCGTAGACGCGGCTGGCGCCCTCCTCCATGACCGTCTTGGCGGCCGCGGCGAGCGTGCCGCCGGTGTCGATCATGTCGTCCACGATTACCGCGGTCTTGCCGCGCACGTCGCCGATCACGTAGCCGATCTCGGCGACCTGCTGGGCGGGGCGCTCCTTGTCGAGGATCGCGAGCTCGGCGCCGACCTTGGAGGCGAAGTTCTTGTTGAGCTTCACGCGACCAGCGTCAGGGGCGACGACGACGATGTCGGGTAGGCCGAGGTCGATGAAGTACTGCGTGAGCATGAAGAGCGCGGTCATGTGGTCCACTGGGTTCTGGAAGAAGCCCTGGATCTGGCCGGCGTGGAGGTCCATCGTGAGCACCCTGTCGGCGCCGGCGGACTCGAGCATGCGCGCCACGAGGCGCGCGGAGATGGGCTCGCGCGGCGCGGACTTCTTGTCCTGGCGGGAATAGCCGAACCAGGGGGTGACGGCGATCACGCGGTGCGCGGAGGCGCCGACGGCGGCGTCGATCATCAGCAGCAGCTCCATCAGCGAGTCGTTGGCGGTGACGCCGGTCTGCGGGTTGCCGCAGGTGGACTGCACGATGAAGACGTCGGCGCCCCGGATCGACTCCTCGTAGCGGCAGTAGACCTCGCCCTGGGAGAAGGTCTTCAGCGTCACGGGGCCGAGCTCGACGCCGAGCTTGTCGGCGATCGCCACCGCGAGCTGCGGGTTGGCGCGCCCGCTGAAGAGCATGAGCCGCTTGTTGTAGTCGATCGGCAGGCTCGCAGGCGAGGAGCGTGTACTCGTGTCCAGCGCGCTCATCTCTGTAGCGCGGAGTCTAAACACCGAGCCGGTTCGCGCCTCACGCCGAGGACCTCTTGCCCGCGCGACGCTCGGCCCAGCCGTCGATGTTCAGCTGGCGCTCGCGCGCGATCGCGAGCGCGCCGGCGGGAACGTCCTCGGTTATGACCGAGCCGGCGCCGGTGTAGGCGCCATCGCCGACGCTGACGGGCGCCACCAGGGCGGTGTCCACGCCGGTGCGCACCTGCGCGCCGACGCGCGTGCGGTGCTTCTCGCGGCCGTCGTAGTTGGCGGTGATCGTGGCGGCGCCGAGATTCGCGCCCTCGCCGACATCGGCGTCGCCGATGTATGAGAGATGCGGGATCTTCGCGCCCTCGCCGATGTCGGAGTTCTTCACCTCGACGAACGTGCCGGCCTTCGAGCCGCTGCGCAGGAGGGTGCCTGGACGCAGGTAGGCGAAGGGCCCGACGCTGACGCGGTCCTCGAGCTGGCAGTCGATCAGGTAGGAGTGCCTGACGGTGCACTCGCGACCGATGCGCGTGTGCCCGCGAATCGTGGTGAAGGGCTCGATCACGGTGTCCTGCCCGATCTCGACGTCCGCGTCGATCGCGGTGGCGCGCGGGTCGAGGATGCTTACGCCCGCGAGCATGTGTCGCTCGTGGATCATGGATTGAGCGAGCGCGCTAACGCGCGCGAGCGCGGCCCGGTCGTTGACCCCCAGCACGAGCCGCTGGTCCTCCACCACGTGGGCGGCCACCTCGCGGCCTTCGGCCCGCAGCAGGCCGAGCACCTGCGGCAGGTACAGCTCGCCCTGCGCGTTGTCGGCGCTCAACGAGGGCAGCGCCGCGCGCAGGGCGCCGCCGGCGAAGGCGAAGATGCCGGTGTTGACCTCGCGGATCTCGCGCTCGGCCTGGGTCGCGTCGCCGGGCTGCTTGGTCTCGACGACGCGCAGCACCGCGCCGTCGCGGTCGCGCACGACGCGCCCGTATCCAGTCGGGTCATCGAGCATCGTGCTCGCCATCGTCGCTGCGGCGCCGATGCGCTCGTGCGCGGCGACGAGCTCGCGGATCGTGTCGGCACCGACGAGCGGAACGTCGCCGCTGAGGATCACGACGGTCGAGTCGGCCTGCCCGTCGAGCGCGGCGAGCCCCGCGACGGCGGCGCCGCCGGTGCCGTTGGCGAGCGGCTGCACGGCGAGGATCACCCCATCGGGAAGCACTCCCGCGAGCGCGCGCGCCGGCGAGTCCACCACGACGACGCGCTCGGCGCCAGCGGCGAGCGCGGCACGCACGGGCCACAGGATCATCGGCAGCCCGCAGATCTCGTGCAGCGCCTTGGGCGTGTGCGAGCGCATGCGCGTTCCCTCGCCGGCGGCGAGTATCAGCACGGTGGGGGCGGCCATTCCCGTGATGCTAAAGGAGCGCGCTCGCACCTCCGGCACGCGCGACGCGGGGCGGCGCGCGCACTCGCGGGCACGAGTCGCCGCCTCGGGGGCGCCCCAGTCGCCGCGCCCCTACTGGGGAGCCTGGACTCGAACCAGGACTTGAAGAGCCAAAGTCTCCCGGGCTGCCATTACCCCACTCCCCAATCGCCGCACATCCTCGCAGGCGCAAGGCCCGCCCCTAAGAGGCCAGCGAGCGCCTCGGTCGAGCTGGAGCGGCCCCAGCCGCCTGGCGCTAGGGGCGCCCACCGCAGCCGCCAGCGCGCTACGGGACGCCGGCCGCAGCCGCCGGCGCGCTACGGGGCGCCGGGCACAGCCGCCGGCGCGCTACGGGACGCCGGGCACAGCCGCCAGCGCGCTAGGAGGCGCCGGGCACAGCCGCCGGCGCGCTAGGAGCGCCGGCCGGAGCGTCGCGGCAGGCGTCCGCCCTCGGCGCCGGCCTCCGAGGCGGGCCCGCCGGAGGAGGCGATGCCGAGCACGCGCATCGACTTCAGCCCGAGGCTCAGCTTCTCGCGCCCGTCGCTCGAGCTGACGTCAAGCCCGGAGAGCTCGCGTACGCGCTCGAGCCGGTAGTAGATCGTGTGGCGGTGGGTGAACAGTCGCTGCGCGGTGCCGGCGACGTTGCCGTCGGCCTCGAGGAAGGTCTCGAGCGTGAGCACGAGGTCGGTCTCGTACTGCTCGTCGTAGGCGACGAGCGGCTCGACGGTCTCGGAGTAGAAGCGCTGCAGCTCGCTCGGGTTCTCGCTCATCGCGCTCAGCAGGAGCCGGTAGGCGCCGGTCTCCTCGAAGGCGAGCGGGACCTGCCCGTCGCGCGAGCCCTCGGCGACGTTCGCCGCGAGCAGCGCCTCGCTGGCCGCGCGCGGCAGCTCGGCGGGACCGGCCGCGATCCGGCTGCGCCCGAGCGCGAACGTGTAGCCGGGCAGCGCGGTGCTCATCTCCGCCATCACCGCCTCGCCCGCGCGCGCGGCGAGCGCCTCCTCGCCGGGGACGAGCAGCAGCACCTCCGCGCCGGCGACGCCCTCGCGCTCTGAGAGCGCGGCGATCGAGCGACCCACGACGGCGCGCGCGCCGCGCTCGGCGACGGCGCGCACGCGCCCGCGCCAGCCCTCGTCGGTGGGCGCCTGCGGATGGGCGCGCGCGACGATCATGCTCGCGCCGCCGTCGAGCGGCAACGACAGCTCGCGCGCGCGCTCGAGCAGTTCCTCATCGGAGCAGGCGCGCGCGAGGATCGACTTCAGGAAGTCGCTGGCGGCGCTCTCGGCGACGCGCTCGGGCGCACGCACGCGCTCCACCTCGGAGGCGATCATCGCGAGCAGCAGCCGCCGCATCGAGGCGGGCGGCTCGCTCTTGGAGCGGATGTGGAGCGTCCCCACGACCGCGTCCGCGACCCGCAGCGGCGCGCTCGTGACGCCCTCCCCGCCGGAGAGCAGCGCGCGCTCCTCGGCGGGCGAGCGCGCCGCGACGGCGAGCGTCGCGCCCCACGCGTCGCTCACCGCGAGGCTCGCATCAAGCGCCCGCGCGGCGGCGCGCACGACCTCCGGCAATCCAGCACCCGACTCGATCGCCTCCGTGATCGCGTCGAGCGCCGCGAGCTCTGACACGCGCCGCTAGCCCCAGAAGTAGACGGCCGCGAGCGCGCCGCCGACTCCGACGCCGATCAGCGCGCCGAGTACGTACAGGGACAGCACGGCGGCCGCGATGCGCTGCCACACGCGCGCGTAGGAGACCCACGCGGGCCGCAGGATCAGGCCCACGTAGAGCGCGAGCCCGATCACGCAGGCGCCGCCCAGGACAAGCTCGTTGATCTGTGATCTGCTCATGGTTCGCCGCGCTAGCTCGGGGGATTGTTGCGCAAGCGGGCGTCGGGATCGCCCTCGGCGTCGCCCCTGCCGGGCTCGCCGTGGCCCGCGTCGATGGCGTGCGCGCGGATGACCGGTGGCGTGCGGGCGGCGAGCGCGCTCGCGGCCGCGTCGGCGTGCTCGCGCGCTCCGTCCCCGGAGAAGAGCGCGGCGACCGTCGGGCCCGAGCCGCAGAGCAGCGCGTGCTCTGCGCCCGCCTCGCGCGCCGCCTGCAGCGAGGCGGCGAGCTGCGGGCGCAGCGACAGCGCCGCGGCCTGCAGGTCGTTGTGCAGCAGCCCGCGCTCGGCGGGCAGCGCCTGCCCGCGCGCGAGCGCGGCGTCCAGGCGGGCGCGGAGGTCCTCGAGCTCGCGCGCGCTCCGGGGCAACCCGAGGCGGTCGGCCTCGGCGAACACCGAGGCGGTCGAGAGCCCCTCCTCGGAGGGAGCCAGCACCAGCTCGAGCGCGTTGATGGGTGCCCGCAGAGGCGTGAGGCGCTCGCCGGCGCCACCGGCGAGCCAGCGGCCGGGGGCGAGCTGCGCGGGCACGTCGGCGCCGAGGCCGCGCGCGATCTCCGCGAGCAGCTCCTCGCTGCCGAGGCCGGAGGCCGCCCGTGCGAGCCGCAGCGTCGCGGCGGCGTCCGCGGAGCCGCCGGCGAGCCCGGCGGCGATCGGTATGTGCTTGTCGATGCGCAGGCGCAGTGGCGGGGCATCCCAACCGGTGCGCTCCCTGAACCGCGAGAGCGCCTGCGCGGCGAGGTTCTGCGCGGGTGCGATGCCCGGGCACTCGAGCTCGTCGGCGGCGGCACCCGCGGGCGCGGGGGCGAGCTCGAGCACGTCCGCGAGCGAGATCGACTGCATCACGCTGACGAGCTCGTGCCTGCCGTCGCGCGGGCGCGTGGGCCCGACGAAGAGTCCGAGGTTGACCTTGGCCGCGGCCAGCGCGCGGTATGCGCTCACAGCTCGAGCGCGCGCGCGAGCGCCGCGAAGTCCTCGGGCGCGAGGCGCTCGGCGCGCACGTCGGGCGCGTGCCCGAGCCGCTCCAGTGCCGCGCGCACCTGCTCGCGCCCGCCGGGGGGCGCGCCGCCGGCCAGCGCGAGCGAGCCCGCGAGCGTCTTTCGCCGGTGAGCGAAGCTGCCGCTCACCAGCGCGCGCAGCGCCTGCGCCTCGGAGCCGCGCGCCGGCTGATCGCGCCGGCGCATCCTGACGAGCACGGAGTCGACGTTCGGGACGGGGTAGAAGACGGTGCGCGGGATCGTGCGCAGCACCTGCACCTCGCACTCGAGCTGGGCGAGCACCGAGGGGGTGCCGTAGGCGGAGCTCCCGGGTGCGGAGGCGAGCCGCTCGCCCACCTCGCGCTGGAGCATCGCGACCCACAGCGCGATCGAGGGCAGCTCGTGGATCGTTCGCAGCAGCACGCCCGCGGCGATCCCGTAGGGCAGATTCGAGACGAGCTTGCTCGGCGCCGGCCGCAGGCGCTCGAGCTCGAGCGCCATCGCGTCCGCCCAATGCACCGTGACGTTCGCGCGCTGGGCGGTGGCATCCTCGAGCGCCTCGCGCAGGCGCCTGTCCACCTCGACGACGTGCACGTGGTGCACGCGCTCGGCGAGGTGCTCGGAGAGCACGCCGAGGCCGCCACCGATCTCGAGCACCGTGTCCTCGCGGTCGAGCTCGGAGGCGCGCTCGATCACGCCGAGGATGTTCGAGTCGATCAGGAAGTTCTGCCCGAGGTCGCGGTCGGGGCGCACCGCAAACGCGCGCAGGCGCCGCAGTGTGGGCTGCACGGGCGCCTGCTCCAACGAGCTCATCGCCAGCCGAAGACGCGCGCGGCGTTGCTCTCGAGCGCGCTCGCGAGCTGCTCGAGCGCGACGCCGCGCAGCTCGGCGAGGAAACGCGCGGTGTGCGCGACGAAGGCCGGCTGGTTGCGCTCGCGGCGCACCGCCTGCGGGGTCAGGTAGGGGGCGTCGGTCTCGACCAGCAGCCGCTCCTCGGGGACGCTCGCAGCGGCGCGCGCGAGCTCCTTCGCGCTGGGGTAGGTGACGTTGCCGGCGAAGGAGATCTCATAGCCGCGCTCCAGGCACTCCGGCAGGCGCTCTGGCATCGAGAAGCAGTGCAGCACCACGCGCACGCCCTCGGCTTCCGCGGAGAGCTGCGCGAGCGTCTGCTCCTCCGCGGCGCGCGTGTGGATCACGAGCGGCTTGCCGAGCTCGCGGGCGAGCTCGATCTGCGCGGCGAAGGCGCGTTGCTGGTCCTCCGCGGGCGCGCCCTCGCGGTAGAAGTCAAGCCCCGTCTCGCCGATCGCGACGCAGCGCTCGTGCGCGGCGAGCGCGCGCAGCTCCGCGAGGTCCGCGTCGTCGAAGCCCCGGCTCGAGTTGGGGTGCCTGCCGACGGCGGCGAATACCTGCGGGAAGTCCTCGGCGGCGCGCAGCGCCGCGCGGCAGGAGGCGCCGTCGATGCCGACCGTGAGCATGCGCTTCACGCCCGCCTCTTCGGCGGCGCCCACGAGCTGCGCGTTGGGGGGCTCGCACAGGTCGAGGTGGGTGTGCGAGTCGATCACTCAGCTCGCCGCCGGGACGTCCTTCGGGAACAGCGAGTCGATCGCTCGCACGCGCTCGATGCGCCCCGCGCCGAGCGCCGCGCCGGCGATCGAGCGCTCGGGCGCGCCGAGCGTGTCGAGCAGGCGCTCGCAGCTGACGGGCAGGAACGCCCACAGCATCACGGTGACCGAGCGCAGTCCCTCGACGAGCGTGCGCAGCACGCGGTCGAGCTCGCTGCGTGCGCGCGTCATCGCGCGCGATCACCCACGGCGCGGTCTCCTCGACGTAGCGGTTCAGCCTGCGCACGCGCTGCCAGACCTCCTCGAGCGCGAGCGTCAGCTCGGCGCGGTCGATCAGCTCGCAGGTGGCCTCCGTCATGTCGGCGAAGTCCACCGCCAGCGCCTCGTCGAGGTCGCCCGCGGACACAGCGCCGTCGCGGTAGCGCAGCAGCATCGCGATCGTGCGGCTCGCGAGGTTGCCGAGCTCGTTTGCGAGCTCCGTCTCGTAGCGCAGCTCGAACGAGGCTGTCGAGACCGAGCCGTCCTGGCCGAAGGGAACCTCGCGCAGCAGGTAGAAGCGCAGCGCGTCGGCGCCGAAGCGCTCGATCACCTCGAACGGGTCGAGCACGTTGCCGAGCGACTTGCTCATCTTCTCGCCGTCCATCAGCAGGTAGCCGTGCACGAACACGTGGCGCGGCAGCTCGATCTCCGCGGCCATCAGCAGCGCCGGCCAGTAGACGGTGTGAAAGCGCAGGATGTCCTTGCCGATCAGGTGGTAGCCCGGCGGCCAGAAGCGGGGCGTCAGGTCCTCCCCCGCTCGCGCGTAGGAGAGCGCGGAGTAGTAGTTCAGGAGCGCGTCGAACCAGACGTAGAAGACGTGCTCGGGGTCCCACGGGACGGGGATGCCCCAGCGCAGATGGTGACGCGTCAGCGGAACGTCGCGCAGCCCCGAACGGATGAACGCGAGCGACTCGTTGAAGCGCGTGCGCGGCGACACGAAGTCCGCGCGCTCGCCGTACAGCGCCTCCAGGCGCTCCTGGAAGGCCGACAGCCTGAAGAAGTAGTTCTGCTCCTGCTCGCGCGTGAGCTCGATGTGGTGGATCGGGCAGCGCCTGCCCTCCTCCATCTCGTTCTCGGTCTTGAAGTCCGCACAGCGCGGGCAGTACCAGCCCTCGTAGGTGCCCTCGTAGACGTAACCGTTCTCGCGCACGCGGCTGAGCACCTCCTGCACCTTCGCTTCGTGCTCGGGGTCGGTGGTGCGGATGAAGAAGTCGTTGCTCGCGGACAGCTGCGGCGCGAGCGCGCGGAAGCGCTCGGCGTTGCGATCGGCGAGCTCCTGCGGCTCGATCCCGAGAGCGTGCGCGGCGTCCGCGACCGGCTCGCCGTGCTCGTCGGTGCCGGTCAGGAAGAACACCTCCTCGCCGCGCTGGCGATGGTGGCGGGCCATCACGTCGGCCGCAATCTCGGTGTAGGCGTGGCCCAGGTGCGGCGCCGCGTTCACGTAGTAGATCGGCGTGGTGACGTAGAAGCTCATCGGGGCTCTGAGGCTACCTCGCCGCCGCCGGTGAGCTGCGCGTAGAGCTCGTTGGCGGGGATCCCGGACAGGCGCGCGAGCGCCTTGGCCGCGGCGCGCGGCTTCGCGCCGGCGGCCACGAGCTCGCGCATCGCCCTCGCCACGTCCGCTCGCTCGAGCGCTCCCGCACCCGCTCGCGACGCGGTCGATGCCCCGCACACCAGCACGACCTCGCCGCGCGGGGGGTGCTCGCGGTAGTGCGCCGCGAGCTCCTCGGCGCTGGCTCGGCGCACTTCCTCGTGCAGCTTGGTGAGCTCGCGGCAGACCGCAGCGGGCCGCTGCGGGTCGAGCGCGGCGAGCAGCTCGAGCGTCGCCAGCAGCCGCCGCGGGGACTCGAAGGCGACCAGCGTTTCCTGGGCGCCGCCCAGCAGGGCCTCGCGCTCGCCGCGCGCGCGCGGCAGGAAGCCGACGAAGCGGAATCGCTCGGCCGGCAGCCCGGAGGCGACCAGCGCGGTCTCCACCGCGCTCGGGCCCGGCAGCACCTCGACAGCCGCGCCCCCATGCAGGCAGGCGCGCAGCAGCTCGTGGCCGGGGTCGGAGATCAGCGGCATGCCGGCGTCACTGACCAGCGCCACGACCGCGCCGCGCTCGATCCGCGCGAGCAGCTCGCGCGCACGGGCGCGTTCGTTGTGCTCGTGGTAGCTCACGAGGCGCACGTCGATCCCGTGGCGCTCGAGCAGGCGCGCGGTGCGGCGCGTGTCCTCGCAGGCGACCACGTCGGCGCGCGCGAGCGCGGCGAGCACACGCAGCGTCACATCCTCGAGGTTGCCGATCGGCGTGGCACACACCACCAGCCGCCCCGCCTGCGCCGCCGGCTCGCCCATCACGCAAATATAGGGTTGCAGCGGAAAGGGCGATTCGGGCTCCCCAGCCGAAGCTGCCACCCCGCCGAACCCCCCTCGAGCAGCGAACCTCGCCCTTGCCAGAGCCCGAAGATCCCCCGCAGTACACGCGCTACCGCGCCCGCAGACGGCTGCTCGGCGACGGCGGCGAGGCCGATGGCGCCCCGCCGCGCGCGGCGAGCCCCGCGCGGGCCCCGCGCGAAGGGCTGCGCGGGCGCCTGCTCGCGGACGGCGGCGGCCACGGCTTGCTCGCGCGCTGGCGCGCCTTCTCCGCCGGCGGCGGCTGGCGGCGCTGGACGCGCCCGAAAAGGCTCGCGCTCACGCTGCTCGTGATCATCGTGGGCTGGGTGGCGCTGTCGGTCGTGCTGTTCCTGATCAGCTCGCACTTCGAGCGCACCGCGCCTCCCTCGAACGTGTCCGGCGTGCTCGACCCCGGCGGCTTCCCGCTCACCTCCGCCAACAACATCCTCGTGCTCGGCTCCGACCGGCGCGAAAAGGGCAGCAAGGAACCGGGCGCCGAAACGAGCGGCCCGGGGCGCTCGGACACGATCATGCTGCTGCGGGTCGGCGGCGGCCATGCCGCGCGCCTTTCGATACCACGCGACACGATCGTGGAAATCCCGGGACACGGGCTGCAGAAGGTCAACGCGGCGCACATATTCGGCGGCCCCGCGCTGTCGATCTCCGTGATCGAGCACTGGCTCGGGATACCGATCAACCACCTCGTCGAAGTCAACTTCGAAAACTTCCCCCAGCTGATCGACGCGATGGGTGGCATCACCTACAGCGGCGGCTGCATCACCTCCGAACTCTCGGGCGGCACCCGCAACGGCGGCTACACCCTGCGTCTGGGCGCGGGAACCCATCACCTGAACGGCAAGGAAGCGCTCGCGCTCGCGCGTACGCGCAAAAACCTGTGCGCGCCGGCGCAGACCGACATACAGCGCGAGCAGCACCAGCAGGCGCTGTTCGAAGACATGCGCAAGCAGTTGCTCTCGCCGACGAGCTTCCTGCGCCTGCCGCTGATCGCCTGGAACGCGCCACCCGCGATCATCTCCGACATGAGCGGCCCGGAACTGCTCGCGCTGTTCGGGGCGATCGCCACCTCCGGCACGCCGCCGACGCACGTGCTCCAGCCCACCGGCGCTGCCAGGCTGCCGAGCGGCGAAGAAGGACTCACCATCTCCGAAACGGCCAAGCAGGCCGATGTCACGCGCTTCATGAACGGCTGAGCGCCCGAACCACAATCACGCTCCATGAACGGCTGAGCGCCCGACCACAATCACGCTTCATCAACGGCTGAGCGCCCGACCACAATCACGCTCCATGAACGGCTGAACGCCCGAACCACAATCACGCTTCATCAACGGCTGAGCGCCCGAACCGCAACCACGCACGCCTCCGCCGCCGCGAGGCGGCCGCTCTCTCTAGCTGCCGGTCGAGACCGACTTTTTGGTGTCCTTCGGCTTGGCCGTGTCCTTGTCGGCCTTGCCGTTCGAGGAGCTCGAGCTGTCCGCCCCGGACTTGGCCTCCGAAGCGGACTTCTCCGACGCGGACTTCTCCGCGGCGTGCTCGCGCTGGCGGTTGCGCGTACCGTAGTCGGTGTTGTAGAAGCCTTTCCCCTTGAAGTGAACAGCGGGCGCGTGAAGCACGCGCTCGACCGGTACACCCGTCTCGGGGTCGGAGGTCAGAGGGTCTTCGGCGAAGGACTGACGCAGCTCGAACGTCGTCCCGTCCGGGCGCCGGTACTCGTAAATCGGCATCTGACCTGCCGATTATAGGAGTGTCAGTCGGACAGGAGCGCCTGCGCGCAGGCGATTCCCGCCCGCAGCGTGGCTGTGAAATCGCGTTCGGGCTCGCTCAGCATCCGCAGTGCGAGGCCGTCGCCGAGCGAGAACAGCACCTCCGCGACGACCTCCGGCTCGGCGTGCAGCACGAGAACTCCCTCGCGCTGGGCGGCCGCGAGCATGCGCGCCACCTGCTCGCGCGTCCTGCGCATCAGGTCCGCGTACTCCACGGCGATGTCGGCGTTGCGGCGCGAGAGCGTGAACAGCTCGAACAGCAGCGTCACGAAGTCAGGGTCATCCGCGAGCGCCTGCTGGAGGTCCTGGCCCAGCATGCTGATGAAGTCCTGCGAGGTCGCAGCCTTCGAGAGTTGGCGCTCCAGACGCTGCAGGCGCAGCTCGCAGTCGTGCCGCACCGCCTCCACCAGCAGCTGCTCCTTGCTGCCGAAGTAGTAGTGCAAAAGGCCGCGCGAGACGCCCGCCTCGCGCGAGACGTGATCGAACGTCGAGGCGGCGCTGCCGCGCCGCGCCACGCTCGCGCGCATCGCCGCGACGATGCGCTGCGCCTTCTCGCCGGTCAGGCTCCGCGTGGCGGCCGCGGAGGAAGACCCCTCCGCCGGCTCCTGCTCATCCTGCGCCGCAGCATGCGCCGGCACGGCGCTATCGAGTGCACTCACCTGTGGCTGCTCTCTACCCGCTCACGTCCCGCGCGGGCGCTAGCCCGCGACCGGGGTCGGCGCCGCGCTGCCCGGCGCCGTGCTCGAGCTGTAATCGAACTCTTCCTCCGCGCCGAACAGCAGGTCGAGCACCTTCGAGCGCAACCCCTCGCTGGCCACCATCGCCAGCGCGCCGCCGATCGACACGAGCGCGACGATGCGGATCAGACCTTTACCGCGACGGCGCCTGCGCTGGGGCGTCTCGCGCAGCGAGCTGCTCGCATCGCGCAGCGCGTTCACAGCCTGCCCGAGCTGTTTGTGAAGCTTGTCGTCCTCGAGCAGCGCGCGCCCCGCGGGCTTGCCGTTGCTCATGCGCGCATACGCCCCGCGTGCCGCCTCGTAGGCCGAGAGGAGGCTCCCGCGCAGCTGGTCGTCTTCGATCAGCCGCTGCAGGTACTGATTGCTGCGCGCCGCGCGCGCGGCTTCCTCTGCCTTGCTCAACCTGTCCTTCGCTGCCATCGGTGCCACCGCCTTCGCCAGAGGGTTTCGTCCTGCCTCAGGCGCCAATATACCCTTCAACTGCGTGATCGACGCGACTCGCGGACGCCCCGCTCACGCGCGCTCAGGCGTGCAGCGCCGCCTGTTCCTGCGCGGAGGGGAACGACCAGGCGGCGCGGGTGCGCCGCTCCTGGCGGAAGACGAAGCGCAGCTGCTGCGGCGGCTTCAGCTGGGCCTCGCTCGGGCGGAAGGTGGTGCACGGCTCGGAGACCACGAGCGCGCACAGCAGGTTCACGCGGAAGTAGCACTGCTCACAGCTGATCTTTCCCTTGCCCGTGGCGCGTCCCTGCGCCCGGGTGACCTGCTTGTCTGGTATCTGCACTGCGCCCCCGGCTCCTGTGGGTGTGGCTGGACTCGCGACGGCACGTAGATAAGCACCGTCGCGAGGGCGACTCAAGCAGCCACCGCGCAAATCGCACAGAAAAAACTAGTTGCCAGGAAATAGCCGCCGTCGTGTCACTTTCCTGTGTCAAGCGGGCGCGCGGGAGCGGTGTTTGCGAGCGTTTTCCCGTGCCGGCACACCGTCCGCGTCATCATCTGCGCGGAAGATGCGGATCCTCGTCACAGGCGCGAGCGGCTTCGTCGGCGGGGCGCTCGTGCCGCGGCTGCAGCGCGACGGTCACAGCGTGCGCGTGTTCGGCCGTGACGAGCAGCGGCTGCGCGAGGCGCTCGCGCGCGGCTACGGCGCGGACGCGGGCGCCGACGCTGCGGCTGTCGAGCTGGCGCGCGGCGACGCGGTCTCAGGTGTTGGCCTGAGCGCCGCGCTGCAGGGAGTCGAGGTCGCCTACTACCTGATCCACTCGATGGAGCGCACCGCCGCCACGAGCGCCTCCTTCGAGGAGCGCGAGCGCGCAGGCGCCGAGAACTTCGGCGCCGCCGCAGCGAGCGCGGGAGTGCGGCGGATCGTCTACCTCGGCGGGCTGCTCCCGCGCTGGCAGGGCGCCACCGCGAACGGCGGGGCCAGCGCCCTCGCGGCCTCGCGTCACCTGGAAAGCCGCGAGCGCGTCGAGCGCATACTGCTCGCCGCCGTCGAGGACTCGATCGCCCTGCGCGCCTCGATCGTGATCGGCGCGCGCTCGCGCTCCTTCCGCCTGCTCGTGCGCCTCGTCGAGCGCATGCCACTGCTCGCGTTGCCCACGTGGGAGCGCTACAGGACCCAGCCGATCGACGAGCGCGACGTGATCGAGATGCTGCGCGCATGCCTGTACGCGCGCCCGCCCCGCCGCGCGCTCGAGGTGGGCGGTCCTGACGTGATCACCTATGGAGAGATGGTCAGGCGGATCGCCGACGTCATGCTCGTGGGGCGCCCCGCGCTGTCGGTGCCCGTGAAGATGACCGCCCTGACAGCGCGCGTGGCCGCGGCGATCGCCGGAGAGGATCCCGACCTCGTGCTGCCGCTGATGGAGGGGCTGCAGGGAGACCTGCTTCCCGACCGCGACGACGCCGCCGATCTGCTCGGCGTGCGCCTGCACAGCTTCGACTCCGCGGTGGAACACGCGCTCGCGGAGTGGGAGCGTAGCGAGCCGCTCGCCGCACGGTGAAACGTGCGAGCTTTCAGATGAGCCGCGTCACAGCGTCGATCCACATAGATGCACCACCCGCAGAGGTATGGAAGGTGGTCATGGACCCCGCATGTCTCGGTGACTGGGTCACGATTCACCGCCGGCTCGTGCGCGCCGACGACGGGCCGGTGCGCGTCGGCTACACGATGGACCAGCAGCTGCACCTGCGCGGAGTCAACATCGAAGTTCACTGGACGCTCGCCGAGTGCAGGCCCGCGGAGCTCGCCGTGTGGGAGGGACGCGGACCCGCGCGCTCGCGCGCGCACACCGAATATCTGCTCGAGTCCGAGGAAGGTGGAACCCGCTTTGACTACCGCAACGAGTTCCGCACGCCGCTCGGCCCGATCGGTGCGATCGTCGGCCGCGCGCTCGTCGGCGGGATCCCAGAACGCGAGGCAAACCGCACGCTTGCATGTCTGCGTTCCCACATCGAGCAGGCACGCAAATAGCATTAGTGTAAGGTCAGCACGTATCACCCATAGCTGTTCCGTGCCCGATCCACTAGTGAAGAGGAATTGAAATTGCCCGACTTTCTTGACGACAAGCGCCGTGAGATCAGCGAACGCTTGAAAGAGCTGCGCCCGGCCGTCGATGAGTTCAAACGACTCGAGAAGGCGGTGGCGGCCCTCGCGGGCGTCGGCGGGGCGGCAGCCTCCAGTGCCGCCACCGACGCCGCCACGGCCATTCGGACCGTCAAAAGACGCAAAAAAGGCCCCGGGCGCCCGCGCGGGTCCGGGAAACGCAAAGCGGCTTCCGCGAAAGCCACCACCACAACCGCTGCAGCCACCACCGTCGCCCCCAAAGCGGCCAAAAAACCCGGACGCCCGCCAGGCAAACGCCGCGCGGGACGCCGCAAAGGAAGCGGCACGCGCGCAGCCGAGGCGCTGTCCTTCGTTCAGGGCCAGCCCGGCATCACGATCCCGGAGCTCGCGGCCAAGATGGGAATCAAGCAGAACTACCTCTACAGGGTGCTTCCCGGCCTCGAGTCCGAAAAAAAGGTCGAGAAGCGCGGTCGCGGCTGGCACCCCAAAGGCAGCTGAGAGGGAGCTCTCGGCCGCTCGTTCAGAGCGCCCTTGGATTCACAGTCGCCTTAAGACTGAATAAATACCCGCAGCGAGAGGGGCGCCACGCATCGTCGTGGCGCCCCCTCTGTTCGTTCTGAGGTGTGCTCCAGCGCCCGGTCTTTGCTCGCGCGCCCCGTCTGTGCTGGCGCGCCAGATTCTGTGCTCGAGCGCTGCTGCCCTGCTCGAGCGCTAGATCAGCCCGAGCTCTTTGACGGCGTCGCGCTCGCCGATCAGCTCCTGCACCGAGGCGTCTATCTTCGCGCGCGAGAACTCGTTCAGATCGATTCCCTCCACGACGGTGTACTCACCGTTCTCGCAGGTGCACGGAAAGCCGCAGATCAGGCCCTCGGGAATCCCGTAGGAGCCGTCGGAGGGCACGCCCATCGACACCCAGCCGCCGTTCGTGCCGCGCACCCAGTCGCGCACGTGTTCGATCGCTGCGTTCGCCGCGGAGGCCGCCGAGGACGCTCCGCGCGCCTCGATCACGGCGGCGCCGCGTTTGCCCACGTTCGGAAGAAATTCGTTCTCTGTCCAGGCCATGTCGTCGACCGCGACCGCCGCCGAGGTGCCGCGCACGAGCGCCTGGAAGAGGTCCGGATACATCGTCGGCGAATGGTTTCCCCACACGCCCATGCGCGTGATCTCGGTCACCTTGATCTCGAGCTTCGACGCCAGCTGGGCGATAGCGCGGTTGTGATCCAGCCTCATCATCGACGTGAAGCGCTCGCCGGGGATCTCTCCGGCGTTGTTCATCGCGATCAGGCAGTTGGTGTTCGCCGGGTTGCCCACGACCAGCACCTTCACGTCGGGCGCGGCGACCTGCGCGAGCGCCTTGCCCTGAACTGTGAAGATCTCGCCGTTGGCGCTCAAGAGCTCCGCGCGCTCCATCCCCTTGGTGCGCGGGCGCGAGCCGACCAGCAGCGCGATGTTCACGCCGTCGAAGGCGTCTGCGGGGCGGTCATGCAGGTCGAGCCCCGCGAGCAGCGGGAACGCACAGTCGATGAGCTCCATCGCCACGCCCTCGAGCGCGCCCATCGCCTGCGGTATCTCGAGCAGGCGCAGATCGACGGGCTGCTCGGGCCCCAGCATCTCTCCGCTGGCGATTCGGAACACGAGGCTGTAGCCGATCTGGCCGGCGGCCCCGGTGACGGTGACTCTTACTGGGTTGCTCACGAATTCATCTCCTGTGGTCCTGTTCGATTGAAGGCTTGGGTGTGCTCGCGCTCGCTCACGAAGCGCCGCGCAGGTTCTCCTCGATCGAGGAGAGGAAGTCCTGCGTCGTCTGCCATGGCTGATCCGCTCCCACGAGCAGCGCCAGGTCCTTGGTCATCCTTCCGCTTTCCACCGTCTGCACGCACACGCGCTCGAGCGTCTGCGCGAACGCGGTGACCTCGGGGGTGTCGTCCATGCGCCCGCGCGCCATCAGGCCGCGCGTCCACGCGAAGATCGACGCGATCGGGTTTGTGGAGGTCGGCTGTCCCTGCTGGTGCAGGCGGTAGTGGCGTGTGACCGTGCCGTGCGCGGCCTCGGCCTCGACCGTGTTGCCGTCGGCGCTCATCAGCACGCTCGTCATCAGTCCGAGCGAGCCGAAGCCCTGTGCGACCGTGTCGGACTGCACATCGCCGTCGTAGTTCTTGCACGCCCACACGTAGCCCCCCTCCCACTTCATCGCCGAGGCGACCATGTCGTCGATCAGGCGGTGTTCGTAGGTGAGACCCGCGCGCTCGAAGTCGGACTTGAACTCGCTCTCGAAGACGTCCTCGAATATGTCTTTGAAGCGGCCGTCGTAGCGCTTGAGGATGGTGTTCTTGGTCGACAGGTAGACGGGGTAGCCGCGCTGCAGGCCGTAGCGCATCGAGGCGCGCGCGAAGTCGCGGATCGAATCGTCGAGGTTGTACATCGCGAGCGCCACGCCGCTGCCGGGGAACTCGTAGACCTCGAGCTCGGTCGGCTGCGCGCCATCTGCGGGCGTGAAGGTGAGCGTGAGCTTGCCCTCGCCCGGCACGACGAGATCGGTGGCGCGGTACTGGTCGCCGAAGGCGTGGCGGCCGATCACGATCGGCTTCGTCCAGCCCGGCACGAGCCGCGGGATATTCGCGATCACGATCGGCTCGCGGAAGATCACGCCACCGAGGATGTTGCGGATCGTGCCGTTCGGGGAGCGGTACATCTCCTTCAGCGAGAACTCGCGCACGCGCGCCTCGTCGGGCGTGATCGTGGCGCACTTCACACCGACGCCGTAGCGCTTGATCGCCTCGGCCGCTTCGACGGTGACAAGGTCGCCGGTCTCGTCGCGGTGCTCGATCGAGAGGTCGTAATAGCGCAGGTCGATCTCCAGGTAGGGCAGGATCAGCTGCTCCTTGATGAACGCCCAGATGATCCTCGTCATCTCATCGCCGTCGAGCTCGACGACCGGGTTCTTCACCTTGATCTTTGGCATGTGGGGACCTTGCTGTCGTTTTTCGGGGCGCCCGGCTGCTGGCGTTGCGTTGCGCGCACACCGCTTCCTCGACGAAAGGGGCGCTCGCTCGTGCGCGCGGACGAGGGCCGCGCTGCGAGCGCTCGCCGAGCGGGTGGGGCTGCCGATGCTAGCGACCGCGCCCAGAGCGCGGGTGCCGCCGCGCGTGCCCGCGCGCGGGTCTGCTTCACTTCAAGTAATGGCAAGCACGGTCTCTCAACCCCCGTCGGGACAGGTGCCGTGGCAGACGCACACCGTGTTCAACCAGGCACCGCCGCTACGGGGGCTCGACCTGTTCACCAGCAACACCGCGCTCGTGGAGGCGGTCGAGCGCGAAGGAGCCGGCTGGGTCAGCGAGCGCGCGCAGGAGCTCGGCAGGTTCGTCGGCGGCGAGCCCCAGCAGGACTGGGGCCGCCTGGCCAACGAGAACAAGCCGGTTCTGCGCACCCACGACCGCTACGGCAACCGCATCGACGAGGTCGAGTTCCACCCCGCCTGGCACCGGCTGATGAAGATGGGCATCGAGAACGAACTGCACTGCCTGCCCTGGCGCAGCGAGCAGCCGTTCGCGCACACCGCGCGCGCCGCCCTGTACATGACCGCGATGCAGGCGGAGGCCGGCTTCTGCTGCCCGATCACGATGACCTTCGCGGTCGTCCCCGCGCTGCGCGCGCAGCCGGAGCTCGCGGCGGAGTGGGAGCCGCTCGTAACCGCCACGAGCTATGACCCGCGCCCGATTGCAGCGGCGCAGAAGGGCTCCGCGATCGCCGGGATGGCGATGACCGAGAAGCAGGGCGGCTCGGACGTGCGCGCCAACACCACCGTCGCGCATCCGCTCAACGGCGGCGGCGCGGGGGCGGAGTACGAGCTCGTCGGGCACAAGTGGTTCTGCTCGGCTCCAATGTCCGACATCTTCCTCGTGCTCGCGCAGACGCCCGACGCCGACAGGCCGGGGCTGTCGTGCTTCCTGCTGCCGCGGATCCTGCCGGATGGCTCGCGCAACGCCTTCCACATCCAGCGCCTGAAGGACAAGCTCGGCAACCACTCGAACGCCTCATCGGAGATCGAGCTCCACGGGGCGTGGGCGCAGATGCTCGGTGAGCCCGGCCGCGGCGTGCCGACGATCATCGAGATGGTGGGGCACACGCGCCTTGACTGCGTGATCGGGAGCGCCGCCGGCATGCGCGCGGCGGTCGTCAACGCCACCCACCACGCCGCCCACCGCATGGCCTTCGGCAAGCTGCTGATCGAGCAGCCGCTGATGCGCAACGTGCTCGCCGACCTGTGCCTGGAGGCGGAGGCGAGCACCGCGCTCGCGATGCGCCTGGCGCGCGCCTACGACGAGGCGCATCTGGATGCGCAGGCGGGCGAGGACTCGAGCGACGCGCAGCTGTTCAAGCGGCTCGCGACGGCAGTTGGCAAGTACTGGACGTGCAAGCGCGCGCCGAACCACGCCTTCGAGGCGCTCGAGTGCCTCGGCGGCGCGGGCTATGTGGAGGAGTCAGGGATGCCGCGCCTCTACCGAGAGGCTCCGCTCGCGTCGATCTGGGAGGGCTCCGGCAACGTCATCAGCCTCGACGTGCTGCGCGCGCTCGCGCGCTCGCCGCGCTCGCTCGAGGTCTTCCTCGCGGAGGTCGAGCTCGCGCACGGCGCCAACGCGCAACTCGACACGCGCGTGCGGGAGCTGAAGGGTCAGTTCGCCGACCCGGCGACGATCGAGACACGCGCGCGCAGCGTCGTCGAAGCGATGGCGCTTTGCCTGCAGGGCTCGCTGCTGGTGCGCTTCGCGCCGGCGGCGGTCGCCGACGCCTTCTGCGCCTCCAGGCTGGCCCGCGAGGGCGGACTGGAGTACGGCACGCTGCCGGCAGCCGCGGACCTCGCAGCGATCATCGAGCGCTCGCTGCCGGTCCTCTAAAGACGCTCCGGCGCGACGGGCACGGGCGCACCTACCATGAGCCCGAGGAGACAGATGCCCCCGCGCAGGAACATGCAGCTCGCGCGTATCTTCGGGATCCGCATCGGCGTGGGGCCGAGCTGGTTCTTCGTCCTCTTCTTCCTCATCTACATCCTCTCGGGCTACTTCCACGAAGAGCTCGGGGGCTCGCGGACGACCGCATACGCGGTGGCGGTCGCGGCCGCGCTCGGCTACTTCGCCTCGCTCGTGCTGCACGAGCTCGGCCACGCGCTCGCTGCCCGCCGGCTCGGGATCCCGATCGCGGGGATCGACCTGTGGTTCTTCGGAGGGCTCTCGCAGATGCGTCGCGAGCCGAAGAGCGCCGGCGAGGAATTCAAGGTTGCCGCCGCCGGCCCCCTGGTCACGCTGCTGCTGTTCGGCGTGTGTCTCGGCGTGGCCGCGATCATCGCGAGCACCTCGCCGTTCACGAACGTGGTGAGGACTCGCCAGGGGTACATGACGACGCCCGCGCTCGCGCTGATCGGCTGGCTGGCGTTCATCAACGCCGCGCTGCTGGTGTTCAACATCGTGCCGGCGTTCCCGCTCGACGGCGGGCGCATCGCGCGCGCCGCGATCTGGTGGCGCACCGGCGACCGTAACCGCGCGACGCTCGCCACCGGGCGCTCCGGACAGGCCTTCGCGGTGCTCCTCGGGCTGTTCGGCCTGTGGGGGCTCCTCAACGGCACGTCGCTCGGGCTGCTCACGCTGGTGCTCGCCTTCTTCCTCTACCAGGCCGCCGGCGCGGCGGTCGTGCAGGGCGCGCTCGCGCGGCGCATCGAGCACGTTACGGTCGCGGACATCATGGACCGCGACCCCGTCACGATCCCGGCCGACGTCACCCTGCTGGACGCGCGCGAGCAGTTCTTCCTGCGTTACCGCTGGCCCTGGTTCGCCGTCGTGGACCCGACGCGCCACTTCCTCGGGGTGGTGCGCCAGCAGCGCGTCGAGAGCGAGATCGCGGCCGGCAGGCCGGCGCTCGCGGTGGGCGAGCTCGTCGAGGACGACGCGCCCGTGCGCATCGGCGAGGAGGCCCCGCTGGAAGCGCTTTTGAGCGCCGAGGGGATCGGGCGCCTGGGCGCGATGGTGGCCGTCGACAAGGACGGCGTGCTCCAGGGCGTCGTTACGCTGGCGCACGTGCGCCAGGCGCTGCGGCCCGCGCGCACGGCCACATGAGCCTCACCGCCGAGTAATAGACTCGGCGCGAAACCCCTGATTTCTCCCCCGGATTACCCCGAAAGCACCGCGAATGCCCTCACATGACGTACTGATAATCGGCGCCGGCCTGGCCGGGCAGCGCGCGGCCCTGGCGGCCGCCGAGAACGGCGCGACCGTCGCGATCATGAGCAAGGTCCACCCCGTGCGCTCGCACTCCGTGGCCGCCGCCGGCGGCATCAACGCCGCCATCAGCGTCGACGACGACTGGCGCTCGCACGCCTATGACACCGTCAAGGGGTCGGACTACCTCGGCGACCAGGACGCCATCGAAGTGATGTGCTCCGAGGCGCCCAAGGAGGTCATGCACCTCGAGCACATCGGCGTCACCTTCCACCGTAACGACGAGGGTGAACTGGATCTGCGGGCGTTCGGAGGGGCTTCGCTGAAGCGCACCGCCTATGTCGCCGACATCACCGGCCAGGCGATGCTGCACGTGCTCTACGAGCAGCTGATGAAGCACCACGAAAGCGTCGAGAGCTTCGAGGAGTGGTTCACCACCTCGCTGCTGAAGGACGACTCCGGGCGCTGCTGCGGCGTGATCGCGCGCGACGTGCGCACGGGGCGCATGGAGCCGTTCATCGCCAAGAACGTGATCCTCGCCTGCGGCGGCGCGGGCCAGGTCTACAAGCCCACGACCAACGGCCTCATCGTCACCGGTGACGGCATCGCGATGGCCTACCGCGCCGGCGCGCCGCTGATGGACATGGAGATGGTCCAGTACCACCCGACGACGCTCGTGGAGACCGGCATCCTGATCACCGAGGGCGCGCGCGGGGAGGGCGCGCACCTGCTGAACTCAAACGGCGAGCGCTTCATGGAGAAGATGGCGCCGAACAAGATGGAGCTGGCCTCGCGCGACGTCGTCTCGCGCGCCGAGCAGATCGAGATCAACGAGGGCCGCGGAGTCGGCCCGAACGGCGAAGGGATCTACCTCGACGTGACCGTCGTGCCGCGCCGGCGCACGCTCGAGGCGCTGCGCGAGATCGTCAACCTGGGGCGCGACTTCGCGGGCGTGGACATCACGCGCGAGCCGGTCATGATCCGCCCCGGACAGCACTACATCATGGGCGGCGTGAAGACCGACATCGACGGGCGCACGCCGATCGAGGGCCTCTATGCCGCCGGCGAGGTGGCCTGCGTGTCGGTCCATGGCGGCAACCGCCTGGGCGCCAACTCACTGCTCGACACGCTCATCTTCGGTCGCCGCGCGGGTGAACATGCCGCACGGCGCTCCGCCCACATGGGCATGCCGAGGCCCGACGGCAAGTCCCAGCTGAACGCCGACGCCGAGCGCATCGACGCGATCATCGCGCGCCCGCGGGAGGGCCGGCGCGTGTCGGAGATCAAGAACGAGCTCGGCGAGCTGATGAACCGCCACGCGGCCGTCTTCCGCGACGAGCAGGGCCTGCAGAGCGCGCTCGAGGCGATCGGCCGCCTGCGCGAGGAATCCGACCGCGCGTGGATCGACGACCGCGGCACGATCTTCAACCAGGATGTGCTCGGCGCCATCGAGCTGGGCTTCATGGTTGACTGCGCGGAGGCGACGGTGGTGTCGGCAATCGAGCGCAAGGAGTCGCGCGGGGCGCAGTTCCGCACCGACTACCCCGAGCGCGACGACGAGCATTGGCTCAAGCACATCGACGTGTCGATGAACGGGGCCGGCCCGCAGGTCACCTATTCGCCCGTGACGATCACCCAGTGGCAGCCGGAAGAGAGGAAATACTGATGCGAAGCAGGTCCACCTAGATGGCCGAAACGCACGAGCGGCCGCCCGAGCCATTCACGCTTCGCCTGCGCCGCTACAACCCCGAGTCCGGCGACGCTCCCTACTGGGAGGAGCACACCGTCGAGCTCCAGCCGCACCGCTCGGTGCTCGAGGCGATCCTGCAGGCGCGTGACCGCTTCGACGGCTCGATCGCCGTGCGCTGCTCCTGCCGGCAGGCGATCTGCGGCTCCTGCGGCGTGCGCATCAACGGCGAGCCGGCGCTCGCGTGCCACACCCACCTCGACGCCGCCCGCGGCGGCGCGGACGGCGGCGCGATCGAGATCGAACCGATGGGCAACATGCCGGTCATCAAGGACCTGATCGTGGACATGGACGCGGTCCACTGGAAGAAGATCCGCCGCGTGACGCCGTGGCTTTTGCCCAAGCAGCCGGTGCCCGAGCGCGAGTACCTGGTGCCGCGCGAGTCGATGGTCGACGTCACGCAGACGATGGCCTGCATCCAGTGCGGGGCGTGCGTATCGGATTGCCTGGCGATGGAGGTGGACCCGGGCTTCATCGGCCCCGCGGCGCTCGCGAAGGCCTACCGCTTCGTCGGCGACCCGCGCGACGAGGAGCACTTCGAGCGCCTGAACGACCTCGCGCAGGACCCGCAGGGGCTGTTCGACTGCACCCACTGCTTCAAGTGCGTCGACGCCTGCCCGAAGGGCGTCAACCCGATGGGCCAGATCATGCGCCTGCGGCGCATCGCCACCTCCGACCACCACATCGTCGACAAGAACAACGGCGAGCGCCACGAGATCGCGATCACCAACCTGGTACGCGATTACGGATTGCTCCACGAGGCGGAGCTGATCCCCCGCTCCTACGGCGGCGACTCGTGGTTCGCGAAGTTCACCCCCGCCGCCGGCAAGGAGCTGCTCTCCTCCCTCCCGGTGATCGTCAAGGGCGTCCTGCGGGGCAAAGTGAATCCGAGGATCGCGATCTTCGGGCACAAGATCCCGCGCGAGGACCTGAAGGCGGTGCAGTCGATCTACGAGAGGATCGAGCGTCGCGAGCAGCGCTACGAGCTGAACCTGTACATCGCGGGCGAGGACGAAGCGCCCGCGGCCACGCCGGCGGCGGCGGCGGACGCGCCGAGCGCGGCCGAGGGCTCGCCCTCGCCCGCCCCGACCGGGCCCGAGGTCGGAGCGGGACTATGAGGGTCGCCTACTGGCCGGGCTGTGTCAGCCGCGGCTTCACACCCGAGCTGCACGGCTCGATGGCGAAGGTCGCACCGCTGCTGGACATCGAGCTCGTCGAACTCGACCGCGCCTGCTGTAGCGGCGCAGGCGTGATCGCCGAGCACAACCAGGAGCTCGCGGACACCCTGAACGCGCGCACCTTCGCGCTCGCCCAGCAGGTACAGGGAGCGGAGATGATGATGAACATCTGCTCGACCTGCCAGGGCGCGCAGAGCGAGTGCCAGGAAAGGCTCGACGCGAGCGGCGAGTACCGCACGCTCGTGAACGCGAACCTCGCGGCGGAGGGGCTCACCTACGAGAAGGGTCTGACCAACAAGAACTTCCTGTGGCTGCTCGTCGAGGAGATCGGGCTCGACGCCCTGCGCGCGAGGGTGAAGCGGCCGCTGACGCACCTGAAGGTGGGCCCCTTCTACGGCTGCTACATCGTGCGCCCCCGCCCGCGCCTCGGGATCGACTCCGAGCATCCGCGCGACCACTACCTGCACCAGGTGATCGAGGCGCTCGGCGGCGAGGTGATCGACTACGCGGGCATGCGCAAGTGCTGCGGCTTCCCGATCATCACGATGAACAAGGAGGCCTCGCTGAAGCAGGCCGGGCGCCACCTCGGCGACGCCGTCGACGCCGACGCCGACTGCCTCGTGACGCCATGCCCGCTGTGTCACCTGAACCTCGACCTGCAGCAGCCGCTCGCCGAAGGCGTCGTCGGTCGCGAGCTGCGGATGCCGGTGCTGCACCTGCCGCAGCTGGTCGGCCTCGCGCTCGGGCTCGAGCCCAAGGAGCTCGGCATGAACCGCCACGTGGTCCGGCCCACCTCGGTCATCGACTGGTCCGCCTCGGTCGTCGCGGCCGCCGCCTAGCGAGGCGCTGCGAGCTCCCCGCCGCGGGCGCGTAGCCTCCACGAACCTGTGCGCGTCTTGACCGTCGTGGGCAACCGGCCGCAGTTCGTGAAGGCCGCGGCGGTCTCAGGGCTACTGCGCGAGCGCGCCGAGGAGGTGCTCGTGCATACCGGCCAACATCACGACGACGCGCTCTCCAGCGTGTTCTTCAGCGAGCTCGGCCTTGCGCGCCCGGAGCGCGAACTCGGCATCTCGGGCGCCAGCAACACTTCGCAGGTGGGGCGCATGCTGCTGGCGCTCGAGGGCCTCGTCGGAGAGGTGGACGCCGACGCGCTGCTCGTCTACGGCGACACCAACTCGACGCTCGCGGGCGCGCTCTGCGGGGCGCAGGCCGGCTTGCCGGTCGTGCACGTCGAGGCGGGCATGCGCTCGTTCGACCGCTCGATGCCGGAGGAGCTCAACCGCGTGCTCAGCGATGACCTGTCTGACCTGCTGCTGTGCTCCTCGCAGACCGCCGCCGAGAACCTGCGCTCGCAGGCGGCGAGCGGGCGCATCGTGGTCGTGGGCGACGTGATGGTGGACGTCGCGCTCGCCTGGCAGGAGCGCGTGCGCGCCGACGAGAGCGCGCCCCGCGCCTACGGCCTCGAGCCCGGCGGCTACCTGTTGGTGACCGCCCACAGGGCGGGCAACGTCGACGCCCCGGAGCGCCTGGAGATGCTCGTCGAGCTGATCGAGGCGCTGCCGCGAGGAGTGCTGTTCGCCGTGCACCCGAGGACGCGCAAGCGTCTGGAGGAGAGCGCGCTGGCGGCGCGCCTCGAGGCCATCGATGGGCTGGTGTTGACCGGGCCGCTCGGCTATCTGCAGTTCAGCGCGCTGCTCTGCCACGCGCGCGCGGTGCTGAGTGACTCCGGGGGCGTGCAGAAGGAGGCATACCTTGCGGGCGTGCGGTGCGTGACGCTGAGGGCCAACACGGAGTGGGTGGAGACGGTGCAGGCGGGCTGGAACACGCTCGTGGACCTCGACGCGCGGGCGGCGCTCGCGGCACTCGCGAGCCCGCTACCACCCGAGCGCCCGCAGCTCTACGGCGACGGCCACGCGGCGGAGCGCTGCGTGCAGGCGATCCTCGAGCTATGAGCGCGAGCGGCGGCGAGCAGGAGCGCACGGTGCGGGTCGGCGTCGCGGGCCTCGGCTACTGGGGCCCGAACCTGGCGCGCAACCTCTCGCAGCTGCCGCGCTGCGAGCTCGCGTGGCTGTGCGACGCCTCCGAGCAGGCGCGCGAGCGCGCGCGGCGGAGCTTCCCGCAGGCGCGCGTCAGCGCGAACCTCGATGACCTGCTCGAAGACCCGCAGCTGGATGCCGTCGTGATCGCCACGCCCGTGCCGACACACGCGGAGCTCGCGATCGCGGTCGTGCAGGCCGGCAAGCACTGCTTCGTCGAGAAGCCGCTCGCGACCAGCGCCGCCGATGCCCAGCGCGCGCTCGCCGCGGCGCAGGTGGCGGAGCGGATCCTGATGGTGGGGCACCTGCTCGAGTACCACCCGGCGGTCACGCGCCTGAAGGAGCTGATCACGAGCGGCGAGCTCGGCGAGCTCTACTACCTCTACGGCAACCGCCTGAACCTCGGCAAGCTGCGCGCGGATGAGAACGCGCTCTGGAGCCTCGGCGCGCACGACGTCTCGGTGGCGCTCTACCTGATCGGCGAAGAGCCCGTCGAATGCCTCGCGCAGGGCGCGTGCTACGTGCGCGAGCAGGTGCAGGACGTCGTCTTCTGCACGCTGCGCTTCCCCTCGGGCATCCTCGCGCACCTGCACCTCTCCTGGCTCGACCCGCACAAGGACCGGCGCATCACGGTCGTGGGCGCGCGCCGCATGGCGACCTTCGACGACATGCTGCTCGAGGGCAAGCTCACGATCTACGACAAGGGCTTTGACGAGGACACGCGCTCGTGGGGCGAGTACATCGCGCGCTCGGGCGACATCTACTCACCGCGTATCCCCAACGACGAGCCGCTGCGGATCGAGTGCGAACACTTCCTGGCGAGCATCCGCGATGAGAGGACCCCCAGCACCGACGGCGCGAGCGGCGTGCGCGTGGTGCGCGTGCTCGAGCAGCTGCAGCGCTCGCTGGACGCCGGGGCGCCGAGCGCTGCTAGTCCCGCGACTCCGCGGCCTTGAGAGCCTCCTCGCGCGTGAGAAACTCACGCCCACGAACGATCCTCCCGTCGCGGATCGTGACGATGGTGATGACGAGGCCGTCGCCCGCATCGATCACCTCCTCGGCGACGCCTGCGAAGTCGTCGAACATCTCCTGCCACTCGGCGGTATAACGGCGCATCGCGTCGCGGCCGAGTATCGGCCCGACGTCGTCGGGGGCTCCCTCGATAGCGCGGTAGTCGATGTCCGGAGCCCACACGTTCTCGTACTCGAAGCCGACGGGGTCAGGCGCGCACGCCAGCTGCTCGGCCCACACCTCCATCAACCTCACATCGCTCTCGCTCATCGCGTCTGTCGATTTAGACGTCTGGCGGCCGGCGCGGCCCAGCCATCTTGGTGCGACATCGCGGCGGGAGTATCCATCGAGGTTCGCTAGACCCGCCGGGCCGCGCGTCGCGCAGCTAGCCGAAGGGGTCCTCGGCGTGGACGGTGTCCTCGCCGGCGAGCTCGAAGGCGCTGTGCAGAGCCTGGACCGCCCGCTCGACGCGGTCGCGGTCGATCACACAGGAGATCTTGATCGGCGAGGTCGAGATCATGTCGATGTTCACGCCCTCGCCGGCGAGCACGCTGAAGACCTTGGCGGCGACGCCGGGGTGCGAGCGCATGCCGGCGCCGACGATCGAGACCTTGCCCATCTGTTCGTGCGTGACTATGTCGGCGAAGGCCTCGCCGCTGAGCGGCTGCAGCGCGGCGTGTGCGGCGCGCAGGTCCTCGCGCGGGACGGTGAAGGAGATCTCCGCCTGTCCGCCCGAGGCGGCCGGCTCGGTCTGGACGATCATGTCGACGTTGATGTTCGCCTCGGCGAGCGCGCCGAAGATGCGCGCGGCCGCGCCGGGCGCGTCGGGCACGCCGGTCAGCGTGATCCTGGCCTCGCTGGTGGAGTGCGTGACCGCTGTGATGAGTGGTTGCTCCATGTCCGCCTCGGCCTGCACGAGGGTACCGGGCTGTTCGTCAAAGGACGAGCGGCAGTGGATGCGCACGCCGTGGTTGCGGGCGTACTCGACCGAGCGCAGCTGCAGCACGCCGGCGCCGGAGGCGGCCATCTCGAGCATCTCCTCGAAGGACACGCTCGCGAGCTTGCGCGCGCGCGGCACGATGCGGGGATCGGCCGAGAACACGCCGGCGACGTCGGTGTAGATCTCGCACACGTCGGCCCCCAGCGCCGCGGCGAGCGCGACGGCGCTCGTGTCCGAGCCGCCGCGCCCCAGCGTGGTCACGTTGCGGGCGTTCAGCGACACGCCCTGGAAGCCCGCGACCAGGACGATGTTGTCCTCCTCGAGCGCGGCGCGGATGCGGTCGGCCTTCACGTCGAGGATGAGCGCCTTCGTGTGCGACTCGTCGGTGACGATGCCTGCCTGCGAGCCGGTGAGCGAGATCGCGCGGTGGCCGAGGTCGTTGATCGCCATCGCACACAGCGCGCAGGAGATGCGCTCGCCGGAGGACAGCAGCATGTCCATCTCGCGCGGGTCCGGGACCGGCGAGACCTCCTCGGCCATGGCGATCAGCTCGTCGGTCGTCTTGCCGCGTGCGGACAGCACCGCGACGACCGGGTGCCCGCGTTCGCGCGTGGCGACGATGCGCCGCGCGGCGCGCTTGATGCGCTCGGCATCGGCGACCGAGGTGCCGCCGAACTTCATCACGATCAGCGGGGCGCTCATAGGGCGCGGCGGCCGGCGAATGCCTTCCCGAGCGTGACCTCGTCGGCGTACTCGAGGTCCGAGCCGACGGGCAGGCCGCTCGCGAGGCGTGTGACCGTGAGCTCGGGGAAGCGCTCGCGCAGCAGATCGGCGACGTGCAGCGCGGTCGCTTCGCCGGTGGTGGTGGGGTTGGTGGCGAGCACGACTTCGCGCACGGCGCCGTCGCCGCCGAGCGCGCCGTCGACGCGCGTGAGCAGCTGTGCGATCTTCAGGTCCTCGGGGTCGACGCCGTCGATCGGCGAGAGCGCGCCGCCGAGCACGTGGTAGACGCCGTGGTACTCGTGCGTGCGCTCCATCGGGATCACGTCGCTCGGCTCCTCCACGACGCAGATGAGCGCGTGGTCGCGGCGGGGGTCCTGGCAGATGCGGCAGCGCGCCTCGTCGGTGAGGTTGAAGCAGACCTCGCACAGCGAGATCTTCAGCTTCACCTCGTTGATCGCCTCGGCGAGCCCGGCGGCGTCCTCGGCGCTCGCGCGCAGGATGTGGAAGGCGAGTCGCTGCGCGGTGCGGTTGCCGACGCCCGGGAGCTTCGCGAGCTCGGTCATCAACCTGCGCAGCGGCGGCGCGTAGGAGGCGTCGCTCACAGCCCCGGCAGGCCCAGCCCGCCCAGGCCGCCGAGGTCGATCCCTGCGGTCGCACCGCCCATCTTGCGCTCGGCCAGCTCCTGAGCCATGCGCAGCGCCTCGTTCACGGCGGCGAGCACCATCTCGGAGAGCATCTCGAGGTCCTCGGGGTCTACGGCGGCGGGGTCGATGCGCACCTCCTGCAGGCGCAGGTCGCCGCTGATCTTCACGCTGACCATGCCGCCGCCCGCGGAGGCCTCGACGACCTCGTTCTTCAGCTCCTCCTGGGCGAGCTCCATGTCGTGCTGCATCTTCTGCACCTGCGCCATCATCTGCTGCACGTTGGGCATCCGCGGGGGCTTTGGCATCAGCTCGCCTTCTCGTTGCTGGTGGCGGCGTGGGCACGCGCGTCCGCGTCGTGCTCGCCCTGCCCGGCCGGCTCGGACTTCCAGTCGCCGGGTACCTCCTCGGCGTCGAACTCCTCGATGAAGCGACGTAGCAGCTCGTCCTCGCTGGGCTCCTCGCCGTCCTCGCCGTTCTCGCCGGCGACTTCGCGCAGCTCGAAGGACAGCCTCCAGCGCGCGCCGGTGAGCGAGCGCAGGGCTTCGCCGAGGAGCGCGCGATGCGCGGGGTCCTCGGCCTTCTTGCGGTAGAACTGCGCCGCCGAGGCGAACGCGAGCGTGAGGTTGCCCTCGCTCGCGTGCACGGGCTGGGCGACCTCGACGATCGCGCCGAGCATCGCGTTCTCGGCTCTGACGAGATCGACGACCGCGGGCCACAGCGAGCGCATCGTCTCGAGATCGCCGCCCGGCGGGCCCTCGGCGGGCGCCGGCACCGCGGCGGGGGAAGCGTCGCTCTGCGCGGGCACCTGCTCCGCAGCGGCCCCGGCGGCGGGCGCGAGGCCAGGCTCGACTGCGGGCGCGGGCGCGGGCGCATCCTGCGCGACCGCGGCGCCGCTGGCGGCAGGCCCGCTGGGCGCTACGGCGGGCCGAATTTGCGGCGCCGGAGCCTGCGGAGCGCCCGCTTCGAGGCGCTCGATGCGCGCCAGCAGCGCTGCGTGGGAGCCGTCGAGCGCAGGCCTTGCGGCCTTGACGAGCGCGAGCTCGAGGCGCGTGCGCGGCTCGGCGCCGGCGCGCACCCCCTCCATCGCCTCGCCGAGCAGCTCGAGCAGGCGCACGATCGCGGTGGGCGGGCAGCGCTGCGCCTGCTGCGCGAGCGCGCTGTCGGCGTCGGGCGTGAGCGAAAGCTCCGTGGGCACTTCGCCGAGGTTCGCGACGAGCAGCAGCTCGCGCGCGCGCGACTCGAGGTCGCGGATGACGGCCGCTGCGTCGCGGCCGCCTTCGAGGCAGTCCTCGAGCAGCCTGAGCGCGGCTGCAGAGTCGCCCTGGGCGACCGCATCGACGATCTGCTCGAGCAGGCGCGAGTCGGCGATGCCGAGCACCGCGAGCACGTCCTCGAGCGCGATCTGGCTGCCGCTGTAGGTGACGAGCTGCTCGAGCGTGCCGAGCGCGTCGCGGAAGCTGCCGGTGGCGGCGCGCGCGATCGCGGCGACCGCGGCGGGCGGGATCTCGATCGCCTCCTCGGCGGCGACGCGGCGGATGACGCTGGCGAGCTGCTCCAGCGTGGGGCGATGGAAGTCGAAGCGGTGGCAGCGATCGACGACGGTGGGCAGCACCTTGGCGGCCTCCGTGGTGGCGAGCACGAAGACGGTGTTGGGCGGGGGCTCCTCGAGCGTCTTCAGGAAGGCGTTCCAGGCGGCGGTCGAGAGCATGTGCGCCTCGTCGAGGATGTAGACCTTGCGCCGCCCGCTGACGGGGGCGTAGGCGACGCTCTCGCGCAGCTCGCGGATGTCGTCGACGGAGTTGTTCGAGGCCGCGTCCATCTCGATCACGTCGAGCGAGCTGGCGCGCGCGATCGAGACGCAGGAGTCGCATGTCCCGCACGGCTCGACGGTCGGTCCCTGCTCGCAGTTCAGGCAGGCCGCGAGGATCTTCGCCATCGAGGTCTTGCCGGTCCCGCGCGAGCCGACGAACAGATAGGCGTGGTGCACCTTGTCCTGCTCGATCGCGTTGCGCAGCGTCCGCACGACCGCCTCCTGGCCGACGACCTGGTCGAAGGTGCGGGGGCGATGCCTGCGGTAAAGCGAGCGTTGTTGAGGCTGTTGCTGCTGCTCTGAAGCCACCTCCAGCTGAGTCTACCGGCGTGGTGAGAGCAGCTCGAAGGCTTGCCGGGAGCGGATAGCGTCCGCGCCCATGTGGGCGCGGATGGAGCGTGCGGGGCGGCGATTGGTGGCGCTTGCGGCTACCGCCGTGCTGGCGCTCGCGCTGCGGCTGATCTGCGGCGTGGGCTTCGCCAACTACGACACGCTGTATGCGCTCGTGTGGGGAGGGCAGCTGGCGCGCGGGCAGACGCCGGCCTACGCGGTGCCGGTCGCGCCGACGCCGCACCCGCTCGTGGAGCTGCTCGGGCTGGTGCTCTATCCGCTGGGGCCGCGGACGGCCGAGGACGTGGCGGTGGCGCTGGGCTTCGCGGCGCTGGCGGGCTGCGGCTGGGCGATCTACCGCCTGGGCGAGCGCTGGTTCTCTCGCCCCGCGGGCGCCCTCGCGGCACTGATCTTCCTGACGCGCTCGCAGGTGCTGTCCTACGGCGTGCGCGCCTACATCGACCTGCCCTACCTGCTGGCGGTGCTCGCGGCGTTGCTCGTGGAGAGCCGGCGCCCGCGCGCGGGCGCACCCGTGCTGTTGCTGCTGGCGCTGGCGGGGCTGCTGCGCCCGGAGGCGTGGGTGTTCACGGCGATCTACTGGCTGTATCTGGCGGACGCGCTGCCGAGGCTGCGCGAGCGCCGCGATCGCAAGCGCGCCGACGTGGCCGCGCTCGCCGCGACGGCGCCGGCGCGGCTCTCCTACCGCCGGCTGGTGGGCCTCGCCGCGATCGCCGCCTCGGCGCCGCTGATTTGGATCCTCAGCGACCTCGCGATCACGGGCGATGCGCTGTGGTCGCTGACGCACACCCAGCACGACGCCGAAACGCTGCACCGCGCGACGGGCATCGCGAAGGTGCCGCTGTACATCCCCAAACGCATCGGCGAGATCCTGCGCGTGCCGGTGCTCGTCGGCGCCGCGGTCGGCGGGGTGCTGTCGCTCGCGTGGCTGCGACGGCGCGCGCTTGCGGGAGCCGTGGCGGGGGTGCTCGCGGTGCTCGTGTTCGCGCTCTTCGCCTCCTTCGGGCTCCCGATCAACACGCGCTATGCGTTCCTGGCGGCGGCGATCCTGTGCGTGTTCTGCGGCGCGGGCGTATTCGGCTGGCTCGGGCTCCCGGCGGGTGATCGGCGCAGGCGCTGGTGGCTGGCGGCCGGGGCGCTCACGGCGCTCGCGCTGATCGCCTACGCGCCGAGCTTCTACAAAGGCGACTCGCGCGAACTTCGCAAACTGGGGCGCGAGCAGCGCATCGAAGACGAACTCGTGGCGCTGGTGCGCTCGGGCGCGATCACGCTGCGGTGCGGCCCGGTGGGCGTGCCCAACCACGCGCCGATACCGCTGCTCGCGCTGTACCTGCGAACGAGCCCACGCAACATCGTGAGCCCGGAAGCGGGGCACATCGAAAGGGGCGTATACGTGCAGGCGGCCAGCCGGGAAGTCGAAGAAGACTACGTGCTCGACAAGAACGATCCGCACGAGCACGCGAGCGTGCCGCCGGGATTCAGCGAGGTCGCGGCGAACCGCTCGTGGCGGATCTACAGGCGCTGTGAGTGACGGACCGTGCACCCCAGATCGAAATCGCTGGCTCCGGTGTCTGCCTGCCGCCTGCGACTCCAGCCCGGGAGCTCCCGCTGCGCCTGCCGGTGGTCGTTCAAGGCTGCTTCCTTCCGGACCTGACCTGGTTCGCGAGCCGGCACCGCGCGGGACCCGGACCATCGACGCCCCAGACGGCTGAGACGACCGGAGCCGGAGTCCCTTTCATGGGGAATTCAGCCCCGCTAGAGCGGATTGCGGGTTACAGGGCACCGCTACCTCCCCGCCTAGCACGGTCCACCGTTGATGCTAACGCACGCATGGCGCCTGCCCTGTCCGCTAGTCTGCGCCACCGTGATCGACTCCAACATCCCCCCAGCCCCAGCCACAGACCTCCCTTCCTCCCCCGCCGGACCGCGCCGACGCGCGCGGCTCGCCGCTCGCGGGGGACCACGCCTCGCGCTCGCGCTCGCCGCGCTGTGCGCGGGCGTGCTGCTCGCCGCCTGCGGCTCGGGCGGCTCGAGCACGATCACGGTGGGCAACGAGAACAAGTCCGACAACGCGCTCGTGAAAGCAGGCGAAAAATCGGGCAAATCCGGTGAATCGACGACATCGACCGAATCGAGCGAAACGAAAACGGCCACCACCCCGACCAGCGGCCCGCTCTCCAAAGAACCCACGGTGACCTCGCCCGGCGGCGCGGCGCCGAAGAAACTCGAAATCAAAGACCTGATCGTCGGCAAAGGCGCCGAAGCGAAGAACGGCCAGAGCGTGACGGTGAACTACGTCGGCGTGCTCTTCCACGGCGGCAAAGAGTTCGACGCCTCGTGGATACGCAAAGAACCGTTCACGTTCGAACTCGGCAAAGCGGGCGTGATCCAGGGGTGGCTGCAGGGCGTGCCCGGCATGAAAGTCGGCGGCCGCCGCGAGCTGGTGATACCGGCGGCGCTCGCCTACGGCTCCAAAGGCTCGGGGAAGATCCCGAAGAACGAACCGCTGGTGTTCGTGATCGACCTGCTGGGCGTGTAGGCGGCCGGTCGGCTGCACCACACGCGCTCCTCGCAAGCCCTCAGCCGCGCCGGCAGGACACGCAGCCCGCAGCTGGCGCTGGCGCTGGCGCTGGCGGCGATCGGGCTCGCGAGCTGCGGCAAGGCAAGTAGCGCCAACCCCGTGGAGGCGCACCTCCAACGCGAAGACCTGGTCGCGGTGGCACGCCTGCTGCAGAGCGTCGAGCCGGCCGTGGACAGCGAGGTCGCGGCCGCACGGGCGGCGTGGCCGCTCGTACTCGATGGACTCCCGGCGCAGATCGGCGCTCCGGCCCGATCGCGTATCCTGGCCGCGCTGGAAAGCGCGCTGCGCCTGCCGCTGCCGGCGCTCCTGGCCGAAAGGCAGGCGGCGGCGCTCACCGGCCCGGGCTCGCCGCTCGCCGGGCGCTACCGCGACTTCTGGGGGCTGTGCCGCGACAGCTGGAAGCAACTGGCGGCGGCGCTGGGAGAGATCGAACACGGCTCCCCGCGGGCGGCGCGCTTCGCGCGTGCGACGGCGGCGCTCTACATCGAGGGGATCTATGACGCGCACTACTCGATCGCGGAAGCCGGCATGCAGGTGATGGCCGCCTACAAGGCGCTCGGCGGTGCGCCCGTGCTCGGCGCGGTGCTGAGCGAAAGCGCGGTCGCCCAGCTCGCCGCCTCCTACACGCGGGCGCGCGACGAGCTCTCGCCGCACGAGCGCGTGAGGCTCGGCTCCTGAGGGCGCCGGGCGCGGCGTACGGTGCGCGAGCCGCTGCGCACCGGCTACCGCACGTCCGTCCGCGTCGCCGTGCGGGCGGTAAGGCGCGCGCGCCACGTGCCGATCTAAGGCCGTGTGCGAAGCCAGCCTGGAGCGCTCGCAGCCGCGCCGCGAGATCGCGCCGCGCCTGCCCTGCGGCTGGCGCGGCCGCTGCTGCTGCTGACGGCGCTGCTGGCTGCACTCTGTGCCCCGACCGTGGCCGCGGCGGCGAAGCGAGCGCACTTCAGCGCGGGCAACTGGGATAGCGCATCCCAGCGCGCGGTCGTCGGCGCGGGGCTGATGAGCGAAGCGCCGGGTGCGGGCTTCGCGGGCGCACAGCCGCTCTCGGCTGGCGCTGCGACGGCGGCGCTGGCCGGGCTCGCGCAGCGCGAGCAGGTTGCGCCGATCACCTTCGACGCGGGCGCGCCGCTCACGGTGACGCGCTTCGACGCGCTGCTCGTGGACCAGCTCGGTCTCGCCGAAGTCGCCGAACACGTGCAGCGCGTCGCCCAGCAGGCCGGGCTGCAGCCGCCCAGCTACTTCGGCAGCGAGGTGCTCGCGCGCTACCTGAACCTGCGCTACGAGCACCCGGTCGGCGAACAGGCCTTCGACCTCTACCCCTGGAACGCGATCACGCGCGCGGAAGCGGCGTACTCGCTCGCGAGCGTGCTCGCAGCCGGGGAATGGGCGCTGTCGGACGCGCGCACGACTCTGATGGGCTTCTCGCTGCCGCGCTACGGCGCCGACCAGCTCGCGGTCCTGCGGATCGCGGTCGCGAAGATCGGCATGCCCTACGTGTGGGGCGGGACGACCGACGGGACCGAAGACGGGCTCGAACACGGCGGCTATGACTGCTCGGGATTCGCGTGGCGCGTCTACAAGCTCAGCGGGCTCGCCTGGGGAGCGAAGATCCTCGGTCGCACAGCTGCCCAGCAGGCGGGCGAAATCCCGCGCGCCCAGCGGATCCGCATGCAGGACGTGCAGGGCGGCGACCTGCTGTTCTTCGGCAGCGCGCATTTCAACTCGCGAGCGAGCGAGTCGAACGTGGTCCACGAGGGGATCGCGCTGAGCAGCGAATGGGCGATCCACTCATCCGGCGAGGGCGTGTACGTGGAGCCGCTGAGCTCCGGCTGGCTGGGGCAGAGCTTCGCCTGGGCACGGCGCGTGCTCTGAATCGAGCGCCCGGCTCAGGGCTCGAGGAAGTCGACGAGCGCTGGGGCGACCAGCTCGGGCGCCTCCATCTGCGGGTAGTGCCCGACGTCCTCGAGGATCGTGTAGGCGGCGTGCGGCATGCGCGCGCGGATGCGCTCGAGCATGTGCGCGCCGCTGACCGGATCGCGCATCCCCCACACGAACGCGTACGGCACCGGAACGCTCTCGAGCGCGGCGACCCAACGCTGCTCGTTTTGGCGCCGCTCGTGCACGTAGCCGATCAGCAGGTGCGCGTTGCGCAACCCCTCCCGCCGCGCGGCGGCCGCAGCGAGGTCGCCCAGCACCGCGTCGGGGAGCTCACGCGCGAGCACCCCACGCACGCCGGCGGCGAGCAGCTCGGGCGTGAGCTGCTCGGAGATCGCCGCGCCGTCGGGCCCCATCAGCGCCTGCTGGCCCTGGGTGAGGCGGTGCAGGTCGGGGTAGAGGCCACCGTTCAGCCACGCCAGGCGGCGCGGCGTGAGCCCGCGCGCGAGTAGCTCCTGCGCGACGCTGACGGCGTAATCGTGGACGACGAGAGCGCCATCGGCGGGGACGCCGAGCGTCTCCCAGACCTCCAGGACGAGGTCTGCCTGCTCGAGCAGCGAGTAGGGGTGCCCGTGCGGCTTGTCGCTGTCGCCGTAGCCGAGGAAGTCGAGGCAGAGCACGCGGTGGGTGGCGGCGAGGGCAGGCAGCACGGCGGCCCAGTCGTGGCTGCTGCTCGGAAAGCCGTGCAGCAGCGTGAGCGGGAGGCCATCCTCGGGACCGTCGCTGCGGAGGAAGACGTCGTAGCCGAGTCGCGGCAGCGCGACGCGGCGCCCGCCGCTGAGCCACTGCTCGTAGGCGGGCCACTTGGCCGGCGCCGGCGCGTCGGCGCTCACAGCAGCGCTTCGGCCAGTCGTGCCCAGTCGGCTTTCGGCACCTCGGCGACATGCGCGCCGAGGACCTGCACGAGCACCGTGCTCGCACCCGCGTCGAGGTGCTCCTGCACGCGCGCCGAGACCTCCTCGAGGCCGCGCAGCACGAGCGCGCGCTTCAGCCGCTCGCTGCCGCCGCGGACGGCGTCCTCCTCGCTGAAGCCCTGCCGCAGCCACGAGTTGCGATAGTTCGGCAGCCCCGTATAGATCTCGAGGTGCGCATGCGCGCGCTCGCGCCAGCTGTCCTCGTCCTCGGAGAGCACCGCGGCCTGCTCGACCACAAGCAGTCGATCGGGTCCGAGCAGCTCGCGTGCGCTCGCGGTGTGCTCGGGCGTCACGAGGTAGGGGTGCGCGCCGTCGGCGCGATCGCGTGCGAGCTCGAGCATGCGCGGCCCGAGCGCGGCGAGCACACGCACCGGCAGCGCGGGCGTGCCGGCGACCATGTAGGGCGCGGCGTCGAGCGCGTCGAGGTACTCGCTCATGGCGGCTACTGGGCGCCCGTAATTGTGCCCGCGCATGCGCTCGACGAGCGGTACATGGCTCACCCCGAGGCCGAGGATGAAGCGCTCCGGGTAGGCAGCGTTCAGCGTGCGCGCGGCCGCGCCGGCCGTGACCGCGTCGCGGCCGTAGATGTTCGCGATGCCGGTCCCGACCACGAGCCGCGAGCTGGCACCGAGGTACAACTGCGCGGCGGTGAAGGCCTCGCGGCCGTAGGCCTCGCCGAACCACAGCGACCCCCACCCCTGCGAGTCGAGCTCCGCCACGGCCTCCCGCGCGGCCGGCACCTCGAGCGCGTCGAGCGTTCCCGTCCAGATTCCGATCCTGCCGAGCTCGAGCGTCATCCGCGCTCAACTTACATCCCGGCGGCGCCGTGGCGCTTCGCGGCGAAGCGGGTGTCCGGCGCAGGCCCGCGACACCACGATCGCGCCCGGACACCACGGCGGCGCGGCGCGGCGCGGCAATACAATCGCGTCGGAGGGCGCGTAGCTCAGTGGGAGAGCGCTCGCTTCACACGCGAGAGGTCGCAGGTTCGAAACCCGCCGCGCCCATAATCGTAGCTGCCGTCTAACCGATGGTCCTCTGGTGGTTCCGCTGGAAACGCAGTCTGTGAGCCGGGATCTCGAGGCGGCGCAACACCCGTGCCTTCGGCGCGCTTCTGGGCCGAGGAAGGTCAGACTCGTCAAACCCGGGCGCGTGCCACCGAGCCCAGCATCGCCGCGGCCGGCCGGCTCGCAGTCACTGGGCACGCACGCCGACATGCCAGAGATCTCGATCACGGGCGGGCTTCGCGCGGACGAGCGCTGGTCACGCATCAACGCTCGTCGCGACGCCGTCGCGCCTTGTCGATCCACGCGGTCGCGCCGAACACCCGACGCCGGCGCAATACTGGCCATGTGCCGGATCGCGTCAAGCGGTTCACCGTGTCGGAGCGGGCAGTTCACTGGCTCACGGCGCTCGCGTTCTTCACCCTGCTTATCAGCGGCCTCGTCGTCGGGCGGCGAGGAACCTTCCACGATGTCATGTACGCCCTGCATCTCGGCTCGGCCGGCGTATTGGTTGCCGGCGTGGCTCTGATCACAATCGTCGGTGACCGGCAGGCTGTATTACGCACCGCTCACGAGCTGCGACGGCTTCAACCGGAGGATCGCGAGTGGCTTCGAGCACTACCGGCGCGGGCGCGCGCACACGGGCCAGAGCCGCCCGCCGGGCGCTTCAACGCGGGTCAGAAGGTCAACTACGCGCTCGTCTGCATCCTCTTGGCCGTCCTGTACATCACCGGCGTCGACACGATCATCGCGGGCACCCATCACAACCTCATCTTCGCCGGGCACAAGTTCGCGACGATCGCCCTCGGCGTGTTGGTCGCGGGCCATCTCTACATGGCGCTCTTGAACCGGGCGACGCGCCCAGCGCTGCACGGGATGCTGACCGGGGAGGTCGATCGGGCATGGGCGCACGAGCACTACTCGCTGTGGGAGCCTTAGCGAGATGAGGTGCGTCGCCGGCGGCCGAGGACGGTTCGGTCGCCCGTGCGCCGATGATGCCCGCCGCAATGCCCCCGCCCCGCCCGCTGACCAGCTCTGAACCGGATCGTCGGCGCCCTGGCGAGGAGCGCTCCCGCCGTGAACGCGCTCGCGTGATTCGACGGCGGCGGCTCGGGCTCGTTGCCGGGATCGCGCTCCTGGCGATCCTTGGCGTCGTGATCGGCAATCTCGGCGGCGGCGCGGGCGCCGTGCGGGCAGGATCGCTCGACCGCGCGCCCGTGGGGGCGGCCGCCGAGCACGGCAGTCGGGCGGCGGAGACTCGCGCTCACGCGCGTGTCACCGCACCCCCTCCCTCGCCGGGGCTGCTCCCGCAGACCGACGCGTTCCCGTCCAGCACGAGCGCGCACTTCCGGTCGCTGATGGCTTCGCTCTGGGCGGGCGTCGTGCACGACTCGCTCTCGCCGGCGCTGGGCGCGTTCTTTCCCGAGGCGGCGTACGTGAAGCTGAAGGCGATCGGCTCCGCAAGCTCTGACTGGAGCGAACGCCTGGTTGGCGACTACCGTCTGGACATCGAGGCGGCGCACGCACTTCTCGGGCACGATGCTGCGCACGCGCGGCTCGTCGGGGTCGACGCGGTGTCGGCGTACGGGCATTGGGTTCCCCCGGGCGTCTTGTTACAACAGCATCGGCTACTACGAGATGCCGAACGCACGCGTCGTCTACCGGGAGGACGGCGAGGAGCGCTCGTTCGGGATCGCCTCGATGATCTCCTGGCGAGGAGTGTGGTACGTCGTTCACCTGGGCGCGGTCCTGCGCTCGAGCGAAGGCGGAGTCGTCGATGAACCCGCCGCCGGGCCTGGAGCCTCGGCGCCGTCCTCGACGTGCTAGGCCACCGACCCATCCGGCTTTCCGTCGATGCCGTGAGCGGCTGCGGCAAGCGTACGCTCGGGCTGGCGGCGCTCCTGCTCGCGCTCGTCGGTGTGAGCGGCGCCGTCGGGGTCTCGGCGAGCCCCACGCCGTCGCACGCGCTCGTCGGCCGACCCGCATCGCGCGCGGGCGGCGAAGAAGCGCCCCCAGGCACGCCCGCCCAGCCCTCGCCGTTCGCAGTTGGTCTGCGCGTGATGCGCTTCATCGACGGTACGCGGACGATCAGGCTGAGGTCCGGGAGGCTGATTCCGCGCAGCCTCCTGACTTACGTGCGCTACCCCGCGCTCGCAGCGGCCGGCGCGAGCGACGTTCCCGACGCGGCTCCGGCGACGGGCAGCGGACCGTATCCGCTGGTCGTGTTCGGGGGTGGCTTCGACGTGACGCCGCAGGTCTACGCGCGCCTGCTGCAGAGCTGGACGAGCGCCGGATATGTGGTCGCGGCGCCCGTGTTTCCGCTCACGAGCCCAGAGGCGCCCGGCGGCCCCGACGAGGCGGACGTGGTCAACCAGCCGGCCGACATGAGCTTCGTGATCTCCAGCCTGCTCGCTCAGAGCGCCTCCGCGGCGAGCCCGCTCGCCGGCCTCATCGATCCTGCCAAGGTGGCGGTGGCGGGGCATTCGGACGGCGGGGAGAGCGCCCTCGCGGTCGCCTATGGCCGTCGCTTCCACGACCCTCGCGTGGATGCGGCGATGATCTTCTCGGGCGCGGAGATGTCGGGCATCGGCGGCTACCGCTTTCCGCTGGGCGGCCCGCCGCTGCTCGCGGCGCAGGGCACCGCCGACAGGTTCAACGAGCCTCGGTACACGCGCGCCTACTTCAAGCGCGCCCAGCAGCCGAAGTTCCTGCTGCGCCTGCTCGGAGCAGGGCACCTGCCGCCGTTCACCTACGAGCAGCCCCAGCTCGCGATCGTCGAGCGCGTGAGCCTCCAGTTCCTCGACCTCTACCTGAAGCGAGAACCCTCAGCGCTCGAAGGCCTTCTCGCGGCGAGCACCGTCGCCGGCACGTCCGCGCTCGTCGCCGATCCTTGAGCGCCGGCCTGCGCTCAGTTGGCAACGAACGTGAGGAAGTCGCGCGCGTCCGGCTGGAGCAGTTTGCCGGCTATCCCCAGCTGTCCGGGCACGACGGGTTCCGGCGTCGGAGCCGGAGGATGGTGTACGTAGAGGTAGCCCGCGACCCAGTCGGGGTTGATGTCGAGCTCGATCGCCCGTATCGCGCCTGCGCTGATGAGCGCAGCGGCGAGTTGGTCGGGCAGCATTTCCTCGCCCGCCGCCCACACGAGCTGCCCGTCGGCGGTTATGCCCAGACCGGAGCGCGCCACCGAGGTGCGGTTTCCGATCGTTTCCCCCCAGCAGGAAAGGATGCAGGTGGACACGCTCGCAGCCATCGCGCCGTGATCGACGAGCAGGCGCTGGTTCTGGAGCACCGAGTAGACGGCGCGGTGCGCGCTTGGTACGCCGGCGAGCCACGCGCCGATATCGGTGGTGCCGTCGCTGTAGGTGACGATCGACGCGAGCCCCGGCTTCAGCGCGACCGCTACGTGCCCGCCCGCCATGAAGCCGACGTTGGCGTAGGTGAGCTTGAATCCGCCGTTCACCGCGGCGATGACCTTGTGGATCTCCTGTGAGGTGATCTCATCCCCGTAGCGCCAGCCGACGACGCCGCCGTCGCTCGAGCCGGCGTGGAGATCGACGTGGACGAGCGCCTGGTCGAAGCGCAGCAGGGTCGCACCGGCGCGCTGGGCGACCCACACCGCGGGCTTTCCGTTCACGCGTGCGACCGCCTTCCAGCTCGCCGTAGCGTGCGCCGGCGGCGAGCTCACCACCAGCGCTCGCGGGGGCCGGCGGACGACTCGCCTCACCGATCGCCGCGTCGCGCCGGTCGCGTGCTCGGCGGCGCTCAGCGCGCCCGCTCGCGGCGAATGCGTTTTGCCGCCGGAGCTTGCGAGCACCGCGGCGACGGCGGCGATCACGGCCACCGCACCAAGCAGCGCCATCCGTCTGCGGATGTGCACGCTCCGGCTCAACCAGGGAGCGTGAGGAAATAGATCCGCGCAGGCGGGTCGGGCGCCCAGGAGAAGACCGCCCACGAGCGGCCCGCATAGTTCACCGTGCCGCTCTTCGGCAGCGACGCCGGCCCGGCGCCGCCGGCGATCCGCTTCGCGCCTTCGCGCACGTACACGAGGCCGCCGCTGGTGGCCCCGAGGATGTGCGCGAGATCGCCGTAGTGGGCGGGCAGCGGGCTCAGGCGCGCGGCGATGTGCATCGCGACCGAACCCCAGGCCGCGAGCGTGACCGCCGCACAGCTCGTCTGCGCGACCGCCTGAGAGGGCTTTGCGGCGAACAGGGCAACCGTCAGATTGCCGCTCGGAAACGCGAGCGCGTTCTCGAGGCTGACGGCATACGTCGTGCCACCGCGCATGATCGAGCTGGCCGCCGGCGGCTTGGCCGGCGCCGGCTGAAAGGTCCCCATCACGAACCTCCCGAAGCGGTACAGATCGATCGGAACGCCTACGAAGCGCGTCACGAGCTTCACGTAGCCGGCATCGTCCTGGACCGACATCACGTAGGTCCCGACGTTGTGACCCTTGAATCTGAGCGGGCCCGACACGGGAGCGATGATGTCGGGGCCGCCGACGTCAGCGAGCACCCGCCCGGCCTTTACGACGCGTAGCCGCACGATGTGCCAGATCGGGTGGTAGACGATCTCGTGCACGGCCGCGTACACGCCCGCCGTGTCGTTGCGTGCGAGCGCGCTCAGAAGCGCTTCGGAGGTCGTGATGTGGGCCATGTCCTGGGCGACCTCGCCGCCCTGCAGCTCCGAGGTGTAGATGCCCTGCGCCGCCCTCAAGTCGACGGCTGCGATCGTGCTCGCGCTCGCGGCAGCGCAGCCGGGTGTCGTCGGCGAGGACGCGGGTGTCGGCGTTGGCGCCAGCGTCCCCGCAGCCGGCTTCGTAGCCGCGGTCGAGCGCGTGAGCGCGTGCCGGCCGGCGCTGGAACCCGTGCTCAGCGCCGCCGTCAGGGCGGCGCCGGCGATTGCGGCGACCGCTATGCCCGTCACGAGCCGCCGAGTGCTCAGCTTTCCGCCTCCCAGCTCATCGCTCGACTTTGCCCCACCGCGCTAAGCCTCATGTGTTCGGAAGGTGAGAAATGTCATACGTCGGGTGCGCGCACACCGCATGTGGAAGTTAGCGCCTGCGTCGAGCGAGAGCGCAGCTACGGGTCGGTCACGATGCTCGCGGTACCGGCGACACTGCCAGCCGTGTGCAGCTCCCGTAGCGCGCCCGAACGCCCCTTGAGATAGCCGTCGAGGAAGGAGATCGTCACCCGCTCGACGATCGCGAGCTGCGGCTGCTCACTCGAGTAGGGCGGGAGGTGTTCAGCGCCGATCAGGTTCAGCAGGTACTTGGGAGCGCTCGCCGCGGTGAAGAAGGCGCTCGTGGCGCTGGGCGGGTTGACCGTGTCGGCGGTGCCCTGGGTCGCGAGCAGCGGGGGCTCGCCGGGGCCGAAGGAGAAGCCTTCGACGCCGGGTATCTCGGCGCCCGACAGAATCACAGCAGCCTTCACGCGTGGGTCGCGAAAATGCCGGCTGTAGGCAACCGCCAGGGCCGTGTCCCCGCCGTCGGATTGGCCAGCGACCGCGATCCGCGCCGGGTCTATGAGCCCGGCGAGCGGACCCGAGCGCGCGGCAGACAGCGCGAGCAGTTCGGAGATCACGAAGCGCATGTCGCCCGGCTGATTTGTGAGGTCGGACTCGTTCGGCCCCCCCGGCGCGTTCGCGTTCTCAAGTGGGAACTCCGGAGCGGCGACGACGTATCCGGCTCTCGTCCAGGCCTGCAGCAGGTGCGCATACAACGCGGGCGTGACCGCGAAGCCGTGCCCGAACACGATCAGCGGATACGGACCCCGCGGGCGCGCCGCCGGCGCGTCCCGCACGTCGATCCCGGAGGCGGGCGCGAACGCCGGGTAGCGCACGAATGTGAGCAGCGATCTCGGCGCGGGCCCCGTAGGCAGCGCGGCCGTGCGCGTGTGGTCCACAAGCCTCAGGACGCGAATCCCTACCGCGAGCGAACGCGCTGGCGCCGCTCGATGCGTGCGTTGGCCAAGTACTGCACGGGCGTGGCGCGTCGGAATGCGGGCGCCGCCGGACACGAGGACGATGACGACCACCGCGGCTGCGACGAGCGCGAGCGCGATCATCGCGACCGCGCGTCGACGCACGATCGTCGCTCTGTCGAGCGGCTCACGCGCGGGCGAGCTTCGCTGCGCGCGCGTGTGATCTCGTGAATCGGGGGGCACGGGGGACGACATCATGCCGTTAGAGAAATCTCACCGGTGGGCGACTTTCGGTAGGTAACAATCGGTCGGGTTGCCTCGTCACCGACGCGACGCAGCATGAGACCAGCAATGGTGACTCGTAGCCTTCACACCGTCACGAACCCGGCCGCGGAGCGCTCACGCGGATTTCGTGCAGGTCGATCCAAGAACTGGGACAAGCATGTCGATCACGTCGAAGCATTGGCGCAGACCGCCGCGTTTGCCGCCCTTCGCGAGAACATTCTCGAGCTGGCGACGCTGCAGCCCGAGGACCACGTCCTTGACGTCGGGGCGGGGACCGGCCTGCTCGCGTTCGCGGCGGCGACACGCGTGCAGCATGTGACCGCGCTCGAGGTCTCGGCACCCATGTGTCAGCGCCTGCGCAGCCACCGCGAGCGAATGGCGATAAGCAACGTCCACACCGTACTCGCCTCGGCGACCGAGATGCCGCTCGCCGACGCCTCGATCGACGTTGCACTCTCCAACTACTGCTTCCACCACATGAGCGACGCGGAAAAGCGGCGAGCCCTGGAGGAGATCCATCGCGTGCTGCGCCCCGATGGGCGCCTCGTCATCTCAGACATGATGTTCCGCGTCGGCGTCGCGGATCCGCGCGACCGCGCGGTTCTCCTGCTGCTGATGAAGCGCATGATGAGAAAAGGCCTCCCGGGCGTAGCCCGCCTGGCGAAGAATGCACTGCGCAGGCTCACCGGACGCTGGGAGCATCCCGCGAGCATCGACTGGTGGCGGGAGGCGCTGCCCGCTGCGGGCTTCGTGGGCGTCCAGGTACGCTCGCTCGAGCACGAGGGCGGCATCGCCATCGCCCGCAAGGCGTGAGGATTCTCATCATCCGATTAGCCGACGGTTAGCCGCGACCGAGACGCTTCACTCGCATGCGGTGTCAGCTCATAGCCGCGCTGATCGCAACTGCGCTCGCGACGGCGTTCGCTGGAGATGCACTCGCCGGCGGATCAGTCGCGAGGCCGGCGACGAAGTCTGAGCGCGTCGCGATCCTGAAATCCTTCGTCGCCAACGACGGCTCGAGCAGCGGAATAGACGGCGTCTACGTATCGCGGACCAACGCAAATCTCGCCGTCGTATGCCGACGCACCGAAGCCGGCGTCAGGGCATACGTATTCGGACACTCTCACTCGTCCTGGCACTACCTCACAAGCGGCTCGCCGGGGCGTGCGGGGAACTCGGCCGACAGGCTTCTCGAGCGTGCCTGCCCGTGAGGGCACGGCGACTCGGCCGTTCACCAGCGCCCCACACCCGGGCTAGAGTGGCGCCTGCGGCATGTCGAGTCGGCGTGTACACCGTCGTGCGGGCGGCGCCTCACTGTCCGAAGCCTCCGCTCATCCGCTACCGCGAAGGGTCGCGGTAGCGCTCCTGGCCGCGCTCGCGCTCGCCGCCGCCGTGGGCATCGCAATTGCCGTCGCTGGATCGGGCAGCTCGCATACACCCGCGCTCGCTCCGCGGTCGGCGGGAGCCTCGACGGGGCTCCTTGACGCCGGCGCTCGGGTGCGTCACCGTGCGGGCGCCCCCGCGAGCCCGTGGAAGACGGCGGCACGTGTCGGCGGCCAGCCCGCCGCGTGGGTGTGGCGACACGCGCGGGTGACGCTGATGCGCTTCGATCAGCGCCTCGTGCACCTCGTTCTGCACTCGGGCTCGAGCGACGGCGGCACGATCGGCTGGGTCCACGGCGACAGCGTCGCCGGCGCGGAAGTCCATCGACTCGTGGCCGCGATCAATGGCGGCTTCAAGCTCACCTACAGGGACGTCGGCTTCGCGTCAGGCGGTCGTGTGGCGGTTCCGCTCAAGGCGGGGCTCGCATCGCTCGTCACCTACTCGGATGGAAGCACGAACATCGGCGCGTGGGACGCAGGCGTCCCGAGCCGGCGAAAGACCGTGTTCTCGGTATTGCAGAACCAGAGGCTGCTCGTCGATCACGGCGCCCGGGCAGCAACGGTCTCCGACTGCGTCATCAAGTGCTGGGGCGGAACCGTCGAACTGCGCACGAGGGTCGCCCGCTCGGGTCTCGGGATCACGGCGAGCGGGCAGCTCGTGTGGGCTGCGGGCGAGGTCCTGACGCCGCGCGGGCTCGCCGAAGCCCTGATCGGCGCGGGTGCGGTACGCGCGATCGAGCTGGACATAAACCCATGGTGGGTCGCCGGCTACCTTTATCGGCATGGTCCCAGGGGGCCGACGCCCGTGCCCCTGGTAGACGGACAGCGCGGGGTGACAGGCGCCTTCCTGAAGCCATACAGCCGCGACTTCGTCACGTTCGTCGCGGTGTGAGAGGGGTCAACACGGCCGTGTACCGTACGGTGGAGATGGAGTCCGGTGTAGTTGCGCGCCCGCGCCCCCGTGCCCGTCCCCGCCGGGACCAGCCGCCCCACAAGATCACACCCCGTGGCCGGCTGATGCGCGTCGTGCTAACGGCCTGCGTGCTGACGCTGATCCCGGTCACGATCTCGTTCATCGGGGCGGCGACGCAAGCGTCCAACTCGAAGTTCAGCATCCGCGCGGTCGAGTGGCTGCGCGAAAACGGCGCGGCGGGCATCGTCGCTCAGGTGGAGTCGATCTACTACTCGCTCACCGCGCCGAGCAAGGGTGGCCCGACCGTGCGCGCGTTGCCGAAGGTTGGCGTCGGCGCCGCGGTGGCCGGTGGCGCGCAGGAATACCGTCCGGGCTCGGTACCCGCGCTCCTGCACCCGGCGTTGCCGGGCGAGGGCGTCTGGCACGCGACCCGCCCGAGCCTGGCGACGCATCCACCGGTCCTGCTGACGACGGTTCGCGACCAGCCCGAATACCCGCAGGTGGTGGCCGGGCTTGCGTGGATCAACAGCGAACGAACCTCGTTGACGCTCTATCCCGGCCGCCTCGAGCCGGCGGTCGAACTACCCCGCGGTCCGATGGAGGTCCCGCTCGACCGCCGCTCGTCGCTCCTCGCCACCTTCAACAGCGGCTTCAAGCTCGCGGACGCGAAAGGCGGGTTCATCCTCGGCGGACACGCCTACGCGCCCATGAAGAACGGTCAGGGGACCCTCGTCGGATACACGAACGGGCGTGTCGGCGTGGTCGACTGGGGGTCTGGTCCGCGCGCGCCAGCCGGCGTGTCGTTCGCGCGCCAGAACCTTCCGCTGATCGTCGATAACGGCAAAGCAGCGCCGAACATCGAAAACGCCGGGCAGTGGGGCGCGACCGTCGGCAACGCGATCCTCGTCTGGCGCTCGGCGATCGGGGTGGATTCGCGCGGCAACCTCATCTATGCCTCCGGCGAAGACCAGACAGTCGGCAGCCTGGCGCGGCTACTGATACGAGCGGGCGCCGTGCGCGCGATGGAGCTCGACATCAACTCCTACTGGACCAGCTTCATCACCTACGGGGGAGCCGGCGCCGAAGAACCGAAGAACCTGCTCCCCGCCATGGAACGCTCCAACACGCGCTACCTGGAACCCGACGACCGGGACTTCCTCGCGGTCTACCAGCGCTAAGGGCGCGCCCGGGGCACAGGCGGCCCACAGAAAGCGCTCCGTCGGAGCCCACCGCCTTGGCGGTGCGCTCTCCGTGGTGTGCGAGCATCCTCCGAGAGCCGCGTCTCCCCATCGATCCGAGCGGACCGACCCGCGCACCATCGGCGCGCCCCAAGATCGCCACCTTCGACTGATGCCATCCTCTTCAGGGCACGACGGGGAGCCCGTACCCGAGCACGACGGGGAGCCCGAGGCAGAGCGCGCCGAAGCGCGCGGCGGCACGAGCGTCAGCGACGCCACCGTCACGCCGAGCGCGCAGCTGCCAGCGCTCGATGACCACGCGCTCGCCGCGCTGCGCGAGGTCGGCCGCAGCTGGGCAGGCTGCATGCCCCCACGCGAGGTGTGGGAGCGCGCGCTCCCGGTCGACCGGAAGCTCGAGTTCCTCGATCCTCGGCAGGGGCGCAGCCGCTTCGTGCGGGTCGCAAGCGCGAAGCCTGGCGCGGCCGACGACGAGCTCGAAGCGACCGTGGAGGCCGCGATGGGCGCGTCCAGGGACGCCCGCATCGCGTACGCGCTGCGACGGGTGCTGATCGGGTCGGCTCTGCGCAGCACGGCGCTCGTCGAGCAGCGCATGGGCCGCCTGCTCGCGCTCGCAGTGCTCTCGCCAGATGCGCTCTCCTCGGTGGCGTATGGACCCGCGGCGATGATGGGGGTGCTCCTGCTCGCCGGCTCGGGCAACCTGAAGCTCTCGCTCCCGATCGGGGCGGCGATCGTCGTGTTGATGATCTCGGTCGGGCTCGGCTATCGCCAGGTGATCAGGGCCTACCCCCATGGCGGGGGGTCCTACATAGTCGCCAGCGACAACCTCGGTCCGAGCTGGGGCCTGATCGCCGGCGCCGGGCTGATCGTCGACTACATCCTCACGGTCGCGGTCTCGGTCGCCGCGGGCGTGGAAGCGGTCACCTCGGCGATCCCCTCGCTCGCCTCGGCGAACGTGGTGATCGGCCTGGCCGTGATCGTCCTGCTCGTGGCGGGCAACCTGCGCGGGGTGCGCGAGGCCGGGGCAGCCTTTGCCGCACCGACCTACCTGTTCGTCATCGCGATCACGCTGATCGTGATCGCCGGCCTCGTGAACGCCGCCTCGCACGGGTTCCACGCCGCTCCCCCCAAGCCCCATCGCGCGATCGAGGCGCTCGGGGTGCTGGTCGTGCTGCGCGCGTTCGCCTCGGGCGCGACGGCGATGACCGGGATCGAGGTGATCTCGAACGCCGTATCGGTGTTTCGCCCACCCGAGGCCAAGCACGCCCGCCAGACGCTCACCGTCATGCTGGTGCTGCTCGTCTCGATGTTCGTCGGTGTGGTGCTCGTCGCCCACCTGGACGGCGCCACGCCGAGCTCCAACCAGACGGTTCTCTCCGAGATCGCGCACGACAGCGTCGGCAGCGGCGTCGTGTACGGTTTCGTGCAGGTCGCGACCGCGCTGGTGCTGCTCGTCGCCGCGAACTCCGCCTTCAACGGCTTTCCGCGGCTCCTGTACTTCATGGCTCGCGACAGCTACGTGCCGCGGCTGTTCCTGCGCCTGGGCGACCGCCTCGCCTTTACCAACGGCATCGTCGTGCTCGCGGTGCCCGCCGCAGCCATCTACGCCGCCTTCGGCGGTCGCACCGAACCCTTGATCCCGCTGTTCGCGATCGGCGTGTTCCTCGCCTTCACCCTCGCCCAGAGCGCGATGGTGGTGCACTGGTGGCGCCACCGCGAGCACGGATGGCGCGGTGCGCTCGCCACGAACCTTGTCGGCGCGGCGCTCTCGGGCCTGGTGGTGCTGATCGCCGCGATCACGAAGTTCACCGAGGGCGCGTGGGTGGTGGCGTTGCTGATTCCGCTGATTGTGCTCGCGTGCCGGCGCGTGCACGCGCATTACGAGCGCGCCCGCGACGCACTCACGCCACGGCCGAACGCCGTGCTCGAGCCGCGCGTGCGCGTCACACCGCCGCCGCTTGCACCGAAGCTCTCAGGGTTGCTCGCGGAGGCGCAGGATGATCCGACGGAGATCCAGAACTTCGCGGTGGTGGCGGTCGCCGTGCTCGATCTGGCGGCGCTGCACGCACTCGCTTACGCGGTCTCGCTCGGTCAGCCGGTGCTCGCGCTGCACGTGAGCCCGACCGACGATGAGGCCGAACGCTTCCATCGGGCCTGGGAGGCGTGGGGCGCGCACCTGCCGCTCGAGGTGCTCGTGTCGCCCTACCGCGCGACGGTCGCGCCTGCAGCGAGCTACATCGCGGCGCTGCACCGCGAGCGCCCGGACGTGACGCTCACGCTCGTCGTACCCGAGCTCGTCGTCGCGCACCCGTGGCAACGGATCCTGCACAACGGCACGGCGCGACGCCTGCGCGCCGCCCTGATCGGCTACGAGGGGATCGTGATGGTCACGGTGCCCTTCCACCTGCCGGCGTGATCGGGCACCCGGCCTGCTGCGATCGGCCCTCGCGGCGGCCGCTAGGATTACGCGAACCAAGGCCGCGCGCGGCCCGGGGCTGTGCGGGCTCGGGACACGTCGGATGGCGGGCGTAGCGTTCGGCCCCTAGACAGCAGCAGGGCCCTTCCTGCGCGCTCGCCAGCCGCTAGCGGTCACCCACGAACACTGCCGGAGCGTTTGAGCCCAGTCGCAACTCCACCGCCGCTGCCGCCCCCGGGCGGGGTCCCAGGGGCCTCGATGCCGCCCGAGCCGCCGCGGCGCGCTTGGTGGATGGCCAAGCGCGTCGTGCTGGCCGCGGTCGGGATCGTCGTGCTCGCGGGTGGATCTGCGTACGCGGTCGCGCGCAACGAGGTCAGCAGGGTCGTCGAAGCGCTCGACCAGAACAGGGCGGTGAAGCTGGCCCCGAAGGTGCTCGCCCCGACCCACAAAGGCGCGCCCGAGACGCTGCTCCTGATCGGCAACGACGAACGCCCGCCGCCGAAAAACAACCCCAGCGGGGCGGTACTGCCCCACTCCAACGAGATGCTGCTCGTGCGCATCGACCCGAGCAAGCCGACGATCTCGATGCTCTCGATCCCGCGCGAGTTGCGGGTCACCTTCACCGCGCCCAACGGCGAAGTGATCACGAACAGGATCAACTCCGCCTTCACCTACGGCTACGAGGACCACCGTGGCACCTCAGGCGGCGTGAAGCTGATGGTCGAAACGATCAAGCGAGTCCTCGGCATCCAGGTGATCAACCACGTGTTCGTAACCAACTTCAAGAAATTCAGGCGAGCTGTCACCGAAATGGGCTGCGTCTACATGACCGTCGACAAGCGCTACCACCACATCAACGAACCCGGCGGCGAACAGTACTTCGAAATCAACCTCCAGCCCGGCTACCAGCGGCTGTGTGGCAAGGAAGCGCTCGAATTCGTCTCCAACCGCCACGAAAGCACCTCGCTCATCCGCGATGCCCGCGACCAGCGCTTCCTGCTCGAAGTGAAGGCCGAGTACGGGGCGACGCTGTTCGAAAGCCGCGAAAAGTTCGAGCGCATCCTCGGCAAGGCAATGGAAACCGACCTGCATAGCGAAGAACAGGTGCTGGCGCTGCTCGAGCTGCTGGCAGAAGCGGCGGGCAAGCCCGTGCGCCAAGTGCCATTCCACGTCACGCTTCTGACCAGCGAAGACATCGCCTCGCCCGAACAGATAAGCGAAGCGGTGCGCTCCTTCCTGAACGGCACCGCCGCCATCCAGACGCAGAAACTCGACCAGGCCGTCACCGCCGCCCGCCCGCGCCGCCACGCACGCCACCACGCTCACACGCCGACCCCCGCCGTGTCGCTGACTCCGACCTCCGCCGAAGCGCTCGCACAGGCGCGGCGCGCCGCCACGCAGCTGCCATTCCCGCTCGAGTACCCGCGCGTGCGCAACACCACCGGCGAAGCCGAACCAGACGCGCTGCGCGTGTACGACATCCGCGACCGGCAGCGGCACCTCCACCCCGCCTACGTGGTCGTCGTCGACCGCGGCGGCCTCGGCGAATACTACGACGTGATGGGAACCACCTGGAAGGATCCGCCGCTGCTCGGCAACCCGAGCCAGACGGTCCAGGTCGGCTCGCGGACCTACAGCCTCTACTACGCCGGCGAAGAGATCAGAACGATCGCGTGGCGTGAAGGGAATGGCGTCTACTGGATCCAGAACACGCTCACCAACGGCGTGCAGCCGCGCGAGATGGTCGCGATGGCAACGCAGACACTGCCGGTGGTGAGCACGCGCCTCACCAGCGATCCCGTTGCTCCGGCGATCGCGAGCGTCCGCAACTTCCGCCTGCCCCCTCGCGCGACGAGCGCGACGAGCGTGTTCTCGAAGGTCGGCGCCGCGCTCGCTTTCATCACGGTCGGGCTGGTCGCACTGCTTGCCATGTTGCTGCTCTACCGCAGCCGCGAACTGAACGGCCTGCGCGACCAGGTCGCGCGCGCGCTCGCGCTCGAAGCGCGCCAGCGCCCGCTGCTCGCCGCCGGCGCCGCGGGTGTTCCGTCGGCCGCAGCGCCAATACAGCCGCGACTACCACCGCCTGCGAAACCGCAGGCCGCGGCAACGCCCCCCGCGGCGCAGCCCACCGCGACAGCGCAGCCCGTCGTCCCCGCGCAGCCAGGCATACCGGCGCAGCCCGGCGTCCCCGCGCAGACCGGCTCGCCACCGCAGACGGCCGTACCAGGGCAGACCGGCGTACAAGCGCAGCCAGTCGCACCGGCGCACGCCGGCGCACCGGCGCACGCCGGCGTACCGGCGCAGACCGGCGTACAAGCGCAGCCCGCGAAGCCGGCGCAGCCGCCGGTGCCCGCTCTCGCGCCACAGGAGCCCAAGGGCCCTGAGCCGCCCAGGGTGCCGGCGCAGCCGCTTTCCCCGGCGCAGGGACTCGCCGCACAGGCGGCGGCCCCGTCGCAGGCCCAGACTCCAGTACCGCCCGCGGGCTCGCCCGCAGATGCGCCGCCGCCCGAGGCCGCGCCCACCATCTACCGGGCGCGCCGGCGCTGGCGCAAAGACAACCTCGACGGTCTCAAACGGCGCACCTAGTAGAGGGCGCAACTGCGTCCTCGTCCGGGCGGCGGTTAGCGCGGGGGTATTGACCTTGGCGCCCAGGAGTTGTCGCCTGTGTGAGCTGTTCCCGGCGATGAGCGGAGCACGCTTGTGAGTGCTAGCTTCTCCCTGCAGGCCCGGCACCGGGCCGGGCCGCGAAGAAAGGGGGGTCAGCATGGCTGACCGGATGCTCTTCGTTGGCTGGGGAACACCCGTCCGCGGACGCGAGGAGCGTGGCCTCGAGGTGTTCAACGAGTCGATCGGGCTGTACGGGCGGATGCAGCAGGACGGTCGGATCGAGAGGTTCAACGTAGTCCTGCTCGATCCGAACACGGATCTGAACGGCTACGTCGAACTACATGGGTCCGCCGAGCAGCTCGCGGCGGTTCGCGGGAGCGAGGACTTCCGCAGGATGCTCGCGGACGCGACGCTAATCGTCGATGACGTCCGTCTCGTCGACGGGTTCGTCAACGACGGGATCTCGCGGGAGATGGCGCTCTACCAGCAGAGCGTCGCGCGGGTCCCCCAGACCGCCTAGCAGCACCGAGCAAATCGCTGGCGTCTCGCAGCCCGTGAGGCGCCAGCGCTGTATTTGCCGATAATGCCCTCCGAGGCTGGGTAGATACTCTTGCCGTGGAAGATTCGCGCGATGCTCGCCGCCTCCCAGCGCTGATCGCGGCGCTGACGGCACGGGCACCGGCGGAGAGCGACCGTCTCGCCGCGAGCATGGTCGGACACTGCTGGCCCGGCGGCGTGGGCGACCGCTCCGAGCTGATCGCGCTCGACTGGCTCTCGCGCTGGCGCCCCGTGCGCCTGCAGACGCCCAGGTACGACTGCGGCTGCGTGCAAGGCCGCTGCGCGATCTGCAACTGACGCTGCGCTTGCCTACGCCGTGATCGCCACGTGCCCGGGCTGCGCAGCCACACGCGCGAGCCACGCGCGGATCGCCGGGTAGGGCTCGAGCTCGAAGCCGCCCTCACCGGCGACGTGCGTGTACGCGTACAGCCCGATGTCCGCGATCGTGTAGCGCTCGGACACGAGGTATGAACGCGTGCGCAGCCATGCCTCCATCGCCTCGAGCGCCTTATAGCCCTGCTTCTGGAGCATCGCCACGTGTTGCTCGGGAACCGGGCGATCGGAGATCGACAGCAGGAAGCGCGCGACCGCCAGGTTCGGCTCGTGGCTGTACTGCTCGAAGAACAGCCACTGCAGCACCTTCGCCGCCTCGTAGGGGTCCTCCGGCAGGTACTCGCTCTCGCGCGAGAAGTACCACAGGATCGCGTTCGACTCCGCGAGCACGCGGCCGTCGTCGAGCACGAGCGTGGGTACGCGCAGGGCCGGGTTCAGCTCGCCGAGCAGCTCGGCGCGGTCGGAGCGGTCGATCACGCTCAACTCGCGGCGCTCGTAGGCGATGCCGAGCTGCGCCAGCAGCAGGCGCACCTTGTAGCAGTTGCCGGAGACCTGGGAGTTGAACAGGAGCACGGGGAGCGCAGACTACCCGCGCCGCAGCGCACCGCCTAGCGGCGCGCGAGGAAGCTGTGGCCGGCGCTGACGACCACGGTCTTCTCGGTGTGCACGTCGCGCACGCGCACCTTTCCCTTCAGCACGCGCGTGCGCGTCCCCGCGCAGCTGTCGAGCGTCTCCCACTTGGTTCCGAGCACCGTCGCGACACTGTTCGCGCCGTAGGTGCTGTAGCGGCCGTGGTTGTCTTCGGCCCACAGCTTGCGGCTCTTGGACTTCTTGCTCGCGAGGTGTGCGGCGCCTTTCCTCGTGCAGGTGGGCAGCGAGCCACGGAGGATGATCTTGGTGAGTCCGTTGCCATGCGTGCTCTGGGCGAGCTTGAAGCGCCCGCCCCAGATGAGGACCGACTGCGTGGTCCCCTTCTTCGCCAGCGCCGTGACGAGCCTGACCGTCCCCTTCGTGGCTTCGATGACGGCCCCGATCGGCAGCGCCTGCGGGCCTTGCAGCGGCACGAACGTGCCGGAGGAGTTCTGTACGAGGATCGTCCCCGAAGCCGCAGCGGCGCCGGCGTCCTTGCCCAACACGGCGTCTTCTTCGAGCGACGGGACGTGCGGTTTTGTTGGCGGCGGCACTTCCGGCGCGCCAGTGGTGAAGGCGCCGTCGCCGCCGTCGGTGGTGCCGGTCGCGTTCATCGCGACGACCCTGAAATGGTAGGTGGTCCGCGGCGACAGGCCGGCGACGCCCGCCGCGACAGACACCGGGGAGCTTTCCGGCGCGAGCGTGGCGCTCGAGGTGTGTGAGCCGTAGGAGGTGCTCGTGCCGTATTCGAAGAAGTAGCTCGTCGCCTGGCCCCTCGGAGACACCTTCGCGGCGAGCGTAGCGGTGGTGGGGGCGACGTGTTCGGCGGAGGCGCTCGCGGCGCCTGGCGCCAGGGTGAGGCGCCCGATGCGCCCGGGGTTGTTCTTCTCGGTGAACCAGACGTTGCCGTCGGGACCGTCGCTGATGCCCCACGGTTCGGTTTTTTCAAGGCCGCTCTTGTACTCGGTGATCGCGCCTTCGTTGGTCATGCGAGCGACCGCACCGGAGCTGTCGGTGAAGTACAGCGCACCATCCGCGCCGGCCACGATCTGTTGGGGCTTTCCGCCGACGAGGCCGCTCGAGAATTCGGCGATTTCGTGGCTCATCGGGTTCAGGCGCCCGATCGACGCATCGTTCGTCCCGGTGAAGAAGATGTCTCCTTCGGGGCCGGTCGCGATGCCCGTGGGGTTGGCATTGCTCGTCGGCAGCTTGTATTCGGCGAACAGGTTCGTGCCCGGTTCGAAGGCGCCGATCGCGCCGGGGTTGGCGGTCTCCGTGAACCAGATGTCGCCTTCGCGTCCGAACGTCAACCCGGCGGGTTTCGCACCCGCCGTGGGAACTTTGTATTCGGCGTCGTAGGAGCCCGTCGCGGGGTTCATGCGATAGATCGCGGCGGTGGAGCCCGTTTCGCCCACGAACCACAGCTGGTGATCGGGGCCGAAGACGAGGTCCGCGAGCTTCGCGGTCGTGGGCTCGGCGTATTCGCTGATCAGGCCGCTCGCGGGTTCGAGCCTGCCCACCTTCGCCCCGCCGCCTGTCTCGAGGAACCAGATATCACCTTCCGGTCCCTCGGTGACCGCGACCACGTTCGCGTTGTCGAGCGTCGAGTAGCTCGAGATCCCGCCCTGCAGCGTGCTGCGACCAAGCGCGGTCGCGCCGCGCAACCCGAACCACAGCGTCGCTTCAGGCCCTGCCGTGATCGCCACGGGTTCCGCCGTCGCGGCCAAACCGCTCGAGAACTGCGTGATCGTCGGCGTGACGGCGGCGGCTGTGCTCGCGGCGCTCGCGCTGGCCATGGCCCCGAGGATCACGACCGCGGCGCCCACAGCCGCAGGCTTGGGGAGTCTCATGGATCCCGCATCGACGGCCCGCGACGCCGACTTTAGGACTTATCGCAAGTTGGACGCAGGCCGTGGGAGCGGCGCGGCGTCCAGCGCCTGGCGCGATCAGCCGAGCTTGACCGGCAGCGACTTCAGCTGGTTGAGGAAGAGCGATTCCGCGTGCGCCGGCGTGCCCGCGAGGCTTATCTGCGGGTAGCGCGCGAGCGTCTCCTCGAACAGGATCCGCAGCTCGAGGCGCGCGAGCGCCGTCCCCAGGCAGAAGTGCCGCCCGCCAGCGCCGAATGCCTGGTGCTCGGGGTTGCGAGCTACGTCGAAGCGGTCGGGATCCTCGTAACGCGACTCGTCGCGGTTGGAGGACACGTACCACATCACGACCTTGTCGCCCTTCTTGATGTGCTGGCCGTGAAGCTCCGTGTCGCAGGTGGCGGTCCGGCGGAAGTGCGCGAACGCCGGGAACATCCGCAGCGACTCCTCCACCGCAGCCGGCACCAGCGAGGGATCGTCCACCACCAGCCGCTGCTGCTCCGGATCTTCCATGAGCGCTCGCATGCCGCTGCAATACGTCGCCTTCGTCGAGTCGTTGCCCGCCGCCATCAGCAGGAAGAAGCCCATCACGATCTCGTGCTCCTCGAGGCTCTCGCCGTCGACCTCGGCGTGCACGAGCACGCTCGTCAGGTCATCCGTCGGGTGCTCGCGGCGCTCGGCGATCAGCTTCTGGCAGCGCTCGAAGATCTCCGGGATGTCCTTCTGGACGGCGCCCTCGAAGCCGAGCGGGTTGAGGTCCGGGTCGGCCGCGCCGAGCGTGGAGTTCATCAGCCGCGCCCAGATCGCGTCTTCCTCCTCGGAGATGCCCATGAAGCTGCCGATCACGCGCGCCACGACCGGCTGGGCGACCTCGCCCACCAGGTCCACCTCGCTCGCGGCCCTCGAGGCGGTCGAGCACGCGCCGCACGATCTGCCTGATCGCGTCCTCGTGGGCGGCGATCCGCCGCGGCGTGAAGCCCGCCTGGAAGAGCGCCTTCAGGCGATCGTGCTTGGGCGGGTCCATGCCGATGAACATCGCGCGCGCGAGCTCGATCGGAAAGCCCGCCGCGGCCACGACCACGCCGCCCGCTTCCGAGGAGTAGGTCTGCCAGTCGCGGCTGACCGTGTGGACGTCGTCCGCGGTGGTCACCGACCAGAAGCCCGGCTCCTCGGGGAACTCTTCGAAGTTCTCGGTCCAGTGGATCGGGCACTTGCTGCGCATCTGCTTGAAGATCTCGACCGGAGGCCCGTCGCTCCAGAGCTCCTCCTCGGTCAGTTCGACGTCCCGCACATCGCGTCCCACAGTCGCCATCAGCGCTACCTCCGTCGCTCGCTCGTGATGTGAGGCCGCTCTCGAGCGCTGCGCGCGCCTCACTGCCTGAAGAGTACTGGCCGGCTGGCCAAATTTGGCGGGGCTTGCGCGCTATAGGCTCCATCCCCGACGACCTGCGGCGCATGCCCGGGTCCTCCTCACAACTACTTCTCAAGGAGCCAAGCGATGAGCGAGGGGCCGGTGAAGTTCCTGCTGGGCGAGCGCGACATCCCGACGCACTGGATCAACCTGCTCGGCGAACTACCCGGCGAGCCGCTGCCGCCGCTGAACCCGCAGACGCTCGAACCCGCGGGCCCCGCGGACCTCACGCCGATCTTCCCGATGGGGCTGATCGAACAGGAGGTCTCGCCGGAGCCCGAGATCGAGATCCCCGCGCCGGTGCTCGACGCCTACCGGCTGTGGCGCCCGACGCCGCTCTACCGCGCGTGGCGCCTCGAGCGCGAGCTCGGCACGCCCGCGCACATCTACTACAAGTACGAGGGCGTCTCTCCCGCCGGCTCGCACAAGCCGAACACCGCGGTCGCGCAGGCCTACGAGAACGCACGCGCGGGCGCGAAGCGACCTTAGCACCGAGACCGGCGCCGGGCAGTGGGGCTCCTCGCTCGCCTTCGCCTGCTCGCTCTTCGGCCTCGAGTGCGAGGTCTTCATGGTCGGCTCCTCCTATGACCAGAAGCCCTACCGACGCTCGATGATGCAGACCTGGGGGGCGAGCGTGCACCGCTCGCCGAGCACGCTCACCGAGTCCGGGCGCGCCCAGCAGCGACCCACCCCACGGGCTCGCTCGGGATCGCGATCTCCGAGGCCGTCGAGGTGGCCGCCTCGCGCGATGACACCAACTACGCGCTCGGCTCCGTGCTGAACCACGTGCTGCTGCACCAGACCGTGATCGGGCAGGAGGCGGCGCTGCAGATGCAGCTCGCCGGCGAGCAGCCCGACGTGATCATCGGCTGCGTCGGCGGCGGCTCCAACTTCGCCGGCCTTGCCTTCCCGTTCATGCGCGCGCGTGCTGCGCGGCGAGACGCACACGCGCTTCCTCGCGGCCGAGCCGAGCGCCTGCCCTACGCTCACGCGCGGCGAGTTACCGCTACGACTACGGCGACACCGCGCGGCCTGACGCCGCTGATGGCGATGTTCACGCTCGGCCACGACTTCGTGCCGCCGCCGGTGCACGCGGGCGGGCTGCGCTACCACGGCGACGCGCCGATGCTGTGCGCGCTCGTGCGCGCCGGCCTCGATCGAGGCGCGCGCCTACCGCCAGAACGAGACGTTCGAGGCCGCCGTGCGCTTCGCGCGCTGCGAGGGCATCATCCCCGCGCCCGAGCCCGCGCACGCGATCCGCGCGGTGATCGAGGAGGCCGAGGCCGCGCGCGAGGCGGGCGAGCAGCGCGTGATCCTGTTCGGCCTCTGCGGCCACGGGCACTTCGACCTCGTCCGCCTACGACGCCTACCTCGCGGGCGAGCTCGAGGACCCGGAGTTCTCAGAGCAGGAGATGAGCGACGCGCTCGCGCGGCTGCCCGCAGGCGCCGGCGATCGCGTGATCGCCGCGGTACGGCACGGCGGGCGTCCGCGCCGGCGCAGCGCGGACGTGAGCTCCGGCTCCCCGCAGCCGAACGTACCGGGCAGGGGAATCGTCGCCTCCTACCGCGTGCGCTTCTGGGTGCTCGTCGCCCTCGTCGGCGTCGCGGCCGGCCTCGCCGGTGCGGCCCTGATCGCGCTGCTGCGCGCGGTGCAGCACCTCGCCTGGGGCTACCACGCGGGCTCCTTCCTGCCCGCGGTGCAACACGCCTCCTCCGCGCAGCAGGTGCTCGTGCTGCTCATCGGCGGCGTCGTCGCCGGCGCTGGCGGCCTCGCGCTCGCGCGCCGGGGCGCGGGCGCCGGAGAGGTCACGGAGTCGATCTGGCTGCGCGGCGCGCGGCTGCCGCTGCTCGGCAGCCTGCTGCGCGCCGTGCACTCGATCGTGATCGTCGCACTCGGCGCATCGCTGGGGCGCGAGGCCGCGCCGCAGCTCGCCGGCGCGGCCTTCGCGAGCACCGTCAGCGAGCACGCGCGCCTGCCCGAGTGGCAGCGGCGGCTGCTCGTCGCGTGCGGCGCCGGCGCGGGCATGGCCGCGGTCTACAACGTCCCCCTCGGGGGCGCGCTGTTCGCACTCGAGGTGCTGCTCGGCACGCTCACGCTGCCGCTCGTGCTGCCCGCGCTGGCGACCTCGTTGATCGCCACCGCGACCGCCTGGATCGCGCTGCCCACGAGCCCCACCTACGCGATCCCGCAGTACCAGGTGCATCGCCTCGCAGATCGTCTGGGCGCTGTGGCGCCGGGCCCGTCGCGGGGCTCGTCGCGGTCGGCTGGAACGCCCTCATCAGGCGCGCGCACACGCTCCGCCCCCGCACGCCCGTCGCTGCGCGTCGCTGCGCCGATCCTCGTCTTCGGCGCGCTCGGAGCGCTCGCGATCTCCTACCCGCAGGTGCTCGGCAACGGCAAACCGGTCGTGCAGCTCGCGCTCGTCGGCCAGCTGGGCGTGGGGCTGCTCGCCGTGCTGCTCGTGCTGAAGCCGCTCGCCACCGCGGCCTGCCTCGGCAGCGGCGCGCCCGGTGGCCTCTTCACCCCCACACTCGCGCTCGGCGTGCTGCTCGGCGGGCTGCTCGGCTACGGCTGGAACGAGCTGTGGCCGGGCGCGCCGCTCGGCAGCTACGCGATCATCGGCGGCGCCGCCGTGCTCGCCGCCGCCATGCAGGGGCCGCTCGCCGCGATCGTGCTGCTGCTCGAGCTCACCCACCACGCCGACGCGCTGATCGTCCCGATCCTGCTCGCCGTCGTCGAGGCAACGGTGCTCGCGCGCATGCTCGGCGCGCCCTCGATCTACTCCGCGCGCATCACCACAGGCGGCGCACTCGGGCTGGATGCCGAGGAGCGCGAGCGCGCCGACGGTGAGCGCCCCGCCGCGGGCGAGCCGCCCGAGGCGCCCAGCGACCACCTGCCGGACTCGCTGCCGGGGCTCGAGTAGCGCTCCTCTCTAAAAGCGCTCGAGCACGCGCGCGATCGCGCTCGTGCCGAACTCCACCGCCGGCGCCGGCAGGCGCTCGTCCTCGGCGTGGATCAGCTCCATGAACGCCATCTCCGCCGGCAGCTGCATCGGCAGGAAGCCGTAGGTCTGGATTCCGAGGCGCGAGAAGAAGCGCCCGTCGGTCACCGCCGGGCAACAGCAGCGGCACCGGCCGCGCCTTGGGGTCGAGCTCGCGCAGCGTGCCGGCGAGCAGCTGCGAACATGCCCATGTCGGGCTCCGCCGCGACCGGGTCGTGGCGGATCACCTCGAGCTCCATCTCCACGCCCGCGAGCGCGCGCAGCTCCGCGAACAGCTCCCGCGGCCCGAACCCCGGCAGCAGGCGGCAGTCGAGCTCGACCGTGACCTCGCCGGGGATCACGTTCGTCTTCTCCCCGCCCGCCAGCACCGTCGGACTCGCCGTGTTGTGCAGCAGCGGGTCGAACGTGCGCCCGCGCTCCCCCGAGCAGCGCCAGCGTCGCGTCGGTGAGGCTCGGCACCAAGCAGGCCGCGCAGCGGCAGCGCGAGCGGCGCGGCAGCTCCGCCGCGATCGCCTCGATCATCACGCGCGCCGCCGTCGTCACGTGCACCGGCAGGCGGTGGCGGTCAAGGCGCGCGAGCAGCCTTCCGAGCAGGCCCATCGCGCCACCGCGGACCGGCAGCGAGCCGTGGCCCGCCGGGCCGCGCAGCAGCGCGCGCGTCCAGCACACCTGCTTCTCGGCGACCATGATCGGGTAGAAGCGTCCTGCCCGCGAGCGGAAGCGTGAACGCGCCGAACTCGCCGATCGCGTAGCGCACGCCCTCGAACAGCTCGGGGTGCTCGTCCGACGAGGAAGTCCGCGCCGAGGTCGCTGCCCGCCTCCTCGTCAGCACAGCACGCACAGGATCACGTCGCCGGGCGGAGGCGTCGGCGAAGCGGCCGCGCGCAAGGAACGCCGCCAGCATCATCGCCACGCCGCCCTTCATGTCGAGCGCGCCGCGGCCCCAGATGTAGCCGTCGCGCGAGCTCGCCGCCGAAGGGCTCGTGGCGCCAGTTCCCGCGCGCGGGCACCACGTCCACGTGCCCCTGCAGCAGCAGCGGCGGCTTCTCGCCGCGACCGCGCAGACGAGCGATCAGGTTCGGGCGCTCGGGATCGCGCGCGACCACGCGCACCTCTGCGCCCGTGCCAGCGAGCAGCCCGCCGACCCACTCGATGCACTCGCGCTCGCCGCCCGGCGGGTTGCTGGTGTCGAAGCGGATCAGCCCTTGAAGGATCTCCGCGGGCGTGGGCGTCTCGGTGGCCGGGGAGCTCATGCTCAGAGTCAAGTCTCCCGTATCCGCGCCCTGGAGCCTCGCGCGCACCCGGGACACGCGCTTTGCAGGGGTGTTTGCTCCGAGGGGTTCGTGGTAGTACTTGCTCGTATGCCCCGCTCGATGTGGACCGGCGCGATCAGCTTCGGCATGGTCACCGTGCCGGTCAAGCTCTACAGCGCCCTCAACCGCAAGGCCGTGCGCTTCCACCAGCTGTCCAGCGCGAGCGGCGTGAGGATCTCGCAGAAGCGCGTCGATCCCTCCACCGGCGAGGAGGTCCCCTACGAGGAGATCGTGAAGGGCTTCGAGATCTCGCCGGAGCGCTACGTCGTGATCGAGCCCGGCGAGCTCGAGTCGCTCGCGCCGAAGAAGTCGCGCACGATCGAGATCGAGGAGTTCGTCGAGCTCGGCGCAGATCGACCCCGTCTACTACGACCACCCCTACTACCTCGCGCCCGGCCCCGGCGGCGCCAAGCCCTACCGGCTGCTGCTGGAAGCGATGCGCGACGCCGGCAAAGTCGCGATCGCGCGCGTCGTCATCCGCTCCAAGGAGTCGCTCGTCGCGATCCGCCCGATGGGCGACGCGCTCGGCATGGCCACGATGCTCTTCGCAGACGAAATCCTGCCTGCCCGAGCAGATCGACGAGATCGCCGAGACGCACGAGGTGAAGACCACCAAGCGCGAGCTCGAGATCGCCGTGCAGCTCGTCGACTCGCTCGCCGCCGACTTCGAACCGCAGAAGTACCGCGACACCTACCGCGAGGAAGTGCTCGCGCTGATCGAGCGCAAGGCGCAGGGCGAGCAGATCGCCGTGCAGCCCATCGCCGAGGAGGTCCAGGCGCCCGCACCCGACCTGATGAGCGCCCTCAAGGCGAGCCTCGACGCAGTGCGCGCGCGCGAGGGCGACATCGCCGGCGACGGCGCCAAGGCGAAAGCCAAAGCCGGCCGCAAACCGGCGGGCGAGAAACCGCGCCCTGGCACCAAAGCCCCGGCCGCGAAAGCCCCCGCCGCCAAAGGCAAGGCGAAAGCGAAAGCAAAAGCCGGACCCTCGCGGGCCGCAGCTCGCCGCTAGGTGGCGCGCGGTCGGGTAGACCGAACGAACGTTCGTTCGGAGAAGCCCGAGCAGCTGAAGCGTTACAGCGCCAAACGCGACTTCTCCGCAACGCCGGAGCCCGCGCCCGCGCCCGCGCCACGGCGCGCCAAGCGCAAGACCGCGCAGCCGCGCTTCGTGATCCACGAGCACCACGCGCGCCGGCTGCACTGGGACCTGCGACTCGAGCGTGACGGCGCGCTCGCGTCCTGGGCGCTGCCCAAGGGCTTGCCCGAGGCGCCTGGCGAGAACCGCTTCGCCGCCGCGACCGAGGACCACCCGCTCGAGTACCTCGACTTCCACGGCGAGATCCCGAAGGGCCACTACGGCGCCGGCAAGATGATCATCTGGGACAAGGGCACCTACGAGTGCCTGAAGTGGGAGCCGCGCAAGGTAGAGGTGGCACTACACGGAGCGCGCCTGCAGGCGCGCTACGCGCTGTTCCCGATCCAGGCTGCGCCTGGCCACGGCGAGCAGGGCGAGCAGCCCAAGGACTGGCTGATCCACCGCATGGACCCCGCCGCGGACCCGCAGCGCGAAGATATGCCGCGCCACATCGCGCCGATGCTCGCGAAGGCGGGCGATCTGCCCAGGCAGGAGCGCGGCTGGGCGTATGAGATCAAGTGGGACGGCGTGCGGGCGATCGCCTATTCCCGTCCCGGCGAGTTCGCGCTCGAGAGCCGCAACCTCATCGAGATCACGCACAAGTACCCCGAGCTCGGCGCCCTCGGCCGCGCGCTCGGCTCGAGCAGCGCCGTGCTCGATGGCGAGATCGTCGCCTTCGACGCCGACGGCAGGCCGAGCTTCGCGCGCCTGCAGCAGCGCATGCAGCTCTCCACCCGCGAGCAGGCCGGGCGCCGCATGGGCGAGACGCCCGTGCACTACATGATCTTCGACCTGCTGTGGCTCGACGGGCACTCGCTGATCGAGCTGCCCTATTCCGAGAGGCGCGCGCGCCTTGCCGGGCTCGGGCTCTCCGGCGCCAACTGGCAGACGCCCGAGCACCTGTACGGGCGCGGCGAAGAGCTGCTAAGCGCCGCCGTCGCGCAAGGCCTCGAGGGCCTGGTCGCCAAGCGCCTGGACTCGCGCTACGAACCGGGCAGGCGCAGCTCGAGCTGGACGAAGATCAAGCTGCCCGGCAGGCAGGAGTTCGTCCTCGGCGGCTGGCTGCCGGGACAGGGAAGACGGCGCGAGCGCATCGGCGCGCTGCTGCTCGGCGTCTTCGAGCCCGACGGCGCGCTGCGCTACGTCGGTCGCGTCGGCAGCGGCTTCTCAGAGAGCGAGCTCGACCGCCTGCGCGAGAAGCTCGCGCCGCTGCAGCGCCCCACCTCGCCCTTCTCCGGCGGCCCACAGCCACCGCGCGGCGCGGTCTTCTGCGAGCCCGAGCTCGTCGCCGAGGTCTCCTTCACCGAGTGGACGAGCGAGGCAAGCCTGCGCCACCCGGTCTACCTCGGGCTGCGCGAGGACAAGCCAGCGTCCGAGGTCGTGCGCGAGCTGACCGTCGCGCGGCCCGGGAAGGAGCGCGAGCCGGTGAAGGGCGGGAAGCAGGGAGCGCCGGCGCTCGCGCGCCGGGAGGCGTTCGCTGCGCAGGACCGCGGCGAGCCGGCGAGGCTCGCCGTGCGCGAGCGCCAGGGCGCGAGCGCGATCGCGGAGGTGAGCGGACGCGAGCTGAAGCTGTCGAACCTCGACAAGGTGCTCTATCCCCAGGCCAGCTTCACCAAGGGCGAGGTGATCGACTACTACCTCGGAGTCGCGGGCGTGCTGCTCGGGCACCTCGAGGGCCGTCCGCTCACGGTCACGCGCTGGCCCGACGGCGTCGAGGCCAAGTCCTTCTTCCAGAAGCAGGCGCCCGCGCACCGCCCCGAGTGGGTCGGCACCGTCACGCTGGCGAGCGAGAAGAAGCCGATCGACTACGTGCTCGTGCGCGACGAGGCCGATCTCGTCTGGCTCGCGAACCTCGCCGCGATCGAGCTGCACACCCCGCTCGCGCGCGCCGAGGCGATGGCGCGCCCGACGATGCTCGTGTTCGACCTCGACCCGGGTGCACCCGCGGGCGTGCTCGAGTGCGCGCGCGTCGCGCTCGCCCTGCACGGCACCTTCGAGCGCGTCGGCCTTGAGAGCTTCGTGAAGACCTCAGGCTCGAAGGGGCTGCAGGTGTACGTGCCGCTCAACCGGTCCGACGTGAGCTACGCGCAGACCAAGCCGTTCGCGCGTACCGTCGCGGAGCTGCTCGAGCGCTCGGAACCGGAGCTCGTCGTCTCGCGCATGAGCAAGGCGCGCCGCACCGGCAAGGTGTTGATCGACTGGAGCCAGAACGACGCGAAGAAGACGACCGTATGCGTCTACTCGCTGCGCGCGACCGAGCGCCCCACAGCCTCCACCCCCCTCGCCTGGCAGGAGCTCGACGAGGCGCTGCGCGCAGGCGAGGCCGAGCGCCTGGTGTTCGAGGCGGGGCAGGTGCTTCAGCGCGTGCGCGAGCTCGGCGACCTGTTCGCGCCGGTCCTCTCACTCTCGCAGGAGCTGCCGAAGGTCTGAAGGATTGCTGGGGCGCCTTCGTGACGGCGCCCCGCCTTGTGAGCGACCTCGGCGCCCACCCCGCGGCTGCCGAGGCCCTGCGCGCGACTCGCCACGGCGCTCGGCCGAGCAACGCTCCTGTGTGCCCTGATTCACAGACACGCAGCGCATCGCGGGTCATCGTGCGCAGACCGACGATCCAAATGGGAGGCAAGGAAATGATTGGCAAGCGGCTGGCAGTAGCACTCATGTGTGTCGGCGCGACGATGGCCGCGAGCACCGATTTGGCGCTCGCGCAGAAGACGAACATCTACCTCTTGGGACCGGGGAAGAGCGCTCTGGCCAGGGGCGCGAGCGTGGAATTTCGAACCGAAGTGGGAAACGAATTCTGCTACGAGCAGCTGCAGGGAAAGGTGAAGAGCAATGGCAAGTCCAAGGACGTGGTCAGCCTCACGCAGGAGGCGACGAAAGAATGCCGCTTCGGGACCGCGCGGATGGTCCCGAGCACACTCGAATTCGGCCCCAAAGGCCAGATCGTTCTGAAGGGCAAGATCGCCTACACCGTTCCGGTCACCTTCAATGAAGAAGAAACGCCGGAATGCGTGTACGAAACACACGCCATATCGGGATCGACCACGTACGACCCGGAATTCTTCTCCGCCTACATCGGCTACTCCGAAGAAGGGGGCAGCGAGACCTTCAAGGAGAACAAGAAGAAGAGCGCGAAGAGCTGCCAGACGACGAGCATCTGGGAAAGTGAATTCAGAGGGCTGTACCTCGAAGACGGGAACCTCGGGGTCGAGGAACTGTAGTGGCCGCTAGCCGTTTTGAGCGGGCAGCGCCGGCCTTGTCGATCGCGGGCCGGCGCTCGCCGCGCGGGTCATGCGCGAGCTACTCGAACTGGGGCTCGCGCCACCACGGCATCACCTCGGGCAGCCCCTCGCTGACGCGGTCGGGGAAGTGCGCGGGGCGCTTCTCGAGGAACGCCGTCACGCCTTCGATTGCGTCCGCGGACTGTCCCCGCGCGGCCATGCCGCGCGAGTCCGCGCGGTGGGCCACCATCGGGTGCTCGGCCCCGAGCATGCGCCACATCAGCTGCCGTGCGAGCGCCACCGACACGGGCGCCGTGTTCTGAGCGATCTCGAGCGCTAGCGCGCGCGCCGCCCCCAGCAGCTCGCCGGGCGGATGCAGGCTGCGGATGAGGCCGCCTTGGAGGCCCTCCTGCGCGGAGAACACGCGGCCCGTCGCGACCCACTCCATCGCGCGGCTGATCCCGACCACGCGCGGCAGGAACCAGCTCGAGCAGGCCTCCGGGATGATCCCGCGGCGCGCGAACACGAAGCCGATGCGCGCCTCCTCAGAGGCCATGCGCACGTCCATCGGCAGCGTCATCGTCGCGCCCACGCCGACCGCGGGGCCGTTGATCGCGGCGATCACCGGCTTCGTGCAGCGGAAGATGCGCAGCGTGAGCTCACCACCGTTGTCGCGCTGCTCGGAGTGCGCGACCGTGCGCTTGCGGTAGTCGAAGGTGTCGCCCCCCGCCGCGAGATCGGCGCCCGCGCAGAAGCCGCGGCCCGCGCCGGTCACGATCACGGCGCGCACCTCGTCGTCGGAGTCGGCGCGGTCGAAGCTCTCGAGCAGCTCGCCGCACATCTGCGCCGTCCACGCGTTCAGGCGCTCGGGCCTGTCGAGCGTGAGCGTGAGGATCCCCTCCGCCAGCTCGCTTTTGATCGTCTCGAAGGCCATCGGCGCGCTAAGCCTAGAGGTCCGAGCGCTGCAGCTGCCGCTCGTAGGGGCCGCGCCCGGTCGCGCACACCGCGCCGCAACGCGCCGCCAGCGCGAGCGCCTGCTCGAGCGCCAACTCCGCCGCGAGCGCGAACGTGAGCCCTGCGGCGAACGAGTCGCCGGAGCCGTAGGTGTCGAGCTCGGGCCCCGGCAGCGGCGCGGGATCCCAGCGCCCGCTGGTGCTCTCGCGGGTGCGGTAGCTGCCCCCGCGCGCGCCCTCGGTGAGCACCAGCAGCCGCGTTTCCTGCTCCGCGCCGGCGGCCATCGAGCGCTCATGCTCGTCGTCTGCGCTCAACACGAGCGCGTCCAGCTCCACCCCGTGCCCCAGCGCGTGCGCCGCCCGCGGGCTCGCCACGAGGACTCGCGCGGCGGCGCGGGCGGCGCGCAGCGCGTCCGCGTCGCCCGCGGTGAAGTACACGCCGTCGAAGGGCCCCTCGCGCTGGCACTGCTCGCTCACCAGCGCCGTCGGCGGCTCGAGGCGCGCGCCGAGCGTCACGATCGTGCGCTCCCCCGCGTCGTCGAGCAGCGTCAGCGCGCGGCGCGTGTCGCTCTGCAGCAGCGCCGCGCGCACGTCCACCCCGAGCTGCGCCAGGCGCGTCTGCGAGCGCCCGCCGTGCTCGTCCTCGCCGAGCGCGGTCATCAGCAGCGCACCGTCGTTCAGGCGCGCGAGCTGGACCGCGGCCACGCCGCCGCCGCCCGCCGGCTCCTCGAAGGGGGAGCGCGCGTGGACCACCTCGCCCGCCGCCGGCACCCGATCCACGAGGGCGAACTGCACCCACTCCACGTGGCCCACCACCGCCATCTTCAGTTCGCGCGGCGCCATGGCGGGCGAGAGTCTCACAGCTCGCCCGCGCGCGGCGAGGCCGCCCCGGATCTGGGGGAAGCCGACCGCGGGTCGACGGCGTCGCGGCGGTGGTCGGCCAGCGCCAGCCGCGCCGCGGCGGCGCCGGGGACGCCGTGCACGCCCGCGCCGGGGAACGCCGCCGCGCTGCCGAGGTAGAGGCCGCGCAGCGGGGTCCGATAGGGGGCTGGCGAGATCACGGGTCTGAACAGCAGCTGCCTGATGGCGTAGCTGCCGTTGCCGACGTCGCCGCCGAGCAGGTTCTCATCGCGCCGCTCGAGATCCTCCGGAGCGAGCACGTGGCGCGCGAGGATGAGATCGCGAAAGCCGGGTGCGAAGCGCTCGACCTGTTCCTCCATCCGCTGCACGTGGCGCGCGCACTGCGCCGCGCCGGACGGGATCCGCCACCCGCGCGTGTACGCCCACGCCGTGTGAGCGCCCGCGGGGGCACGCGAGCCGTCGGCGAGAGACTGCTGTCCGAGCAGCATGAAGGGCCTGCGTGGCAGCTCCCAGGACGCGCTCGAGGCAAGCACCTCGCCGGCGCCGCCGCCGAGGTGCACCGTGCCCGCTTCGCGCGCCTGCGGCGCCTGCCAGGGAATCGGTCCCGACAGCGCCCAGTCGAGCTTCAGCGTCGGCGGTCCGTAGCGATAGCGAAGCAGCGCGCGCTCGTAGCGCGCCCCGAACAGGCCCTCGCCGAGCCGGGCGAGCGAGCGCGGCGTGACGTCGGCTACGGCGATCGTCGCCGCCAGGCGCTCGCCGTCCGCGAGCTGCACGCCGCTCAGGCGCCCGCCCGCCGCCAGCACGCGCGTGACCCGCGCGGACGTCCTCACCTCGCCGCCGAGCTCGCGCAGCCGACCCACGAGCGCGCCCGCGAGCGCGCCCGCCCCGCCGGCCGGGCTCGGCCAGCCCGCGCCATGGGCGAGCAGGGCCAGGTAGGCGGCCGCGATCGCGCTGCCGCGCCGCGAGGGCGGCACGTCGGAATGAAGCGCGGAGCCGTACAGCCAGGCACGCGCGCCGTCTCCCTCGAACAGGCGCTCGCCGAAGGACTGCGCGGACTCGAACAGCACCCGGCCGAGTCCCAGCGTCGGCCCCGGGCCGGCGCGCGCAAGCAGCCTCGCGGCGTCCCCGACGGGCGGGAAGGCCGCGAGCATTGCTGCGCTGAGCTGCTCGAAGTGCGCTAGCAGTGGCGCCGCGAAGCGCCGCCAGGCCTCGCCGTCGCCGGCGTGCAGGCTCTCGAGGCTCGCCGCGGTGCGGTCGAGATCGCGGTACAGCGCCGCCGCGCGGCCCTCGCCGAGCGGGTGGGCAAGGCACGCCGCCGGGTGCACCCAGCGCAGGCCGTGGCGCTCGAGCGCCATCGCGGCGAACACCGGCGAGGCCGCCCCCGCTGGAAACACCGAGGAGAACGTGTCGTGGCGGAATCCCGGCAGCGTCAGCTCCTCCGTCGCCACCGCGCCGCCCGCGCGCTCGGCGGACTCGAGCACGAGCACTTGCCAGCCCTCGGCGGCGAGCTCAACGCCCGCGGTCAGTCCGTTCGGGCCCGAGCCGACCACGAGCGCATCCCAGCTCATCCTGTGGCCGAGCTTAGGGCGCGAGGGTTTGCCGAGCGGCTCGTCTGGGTAGCACTTGCGGGTCTAGCTAAGGGGAGCGGAGGAGGAGTTCATGCGCGGGGTCGGTGTTCGTCGGTCGGTCGTCTGCAGCTGCGTGCTCGCCGCGGCCGCGCTGTCGTTGCTCGCCGCGCCGGGCGCGCAGGCGCGCGCGGTGAAGGCGGCACCCGCTCCCTTCGGCCACAGCTGCAAGGCGCAGGACGGCGTGCGCTTCTGCCCCACCGAAACGCTCGCGCAGCGCGTGCCCTCCTTCGACGGCGTGCCGCTCGATGTCGACGTGACGCTGCCCGCCAGCGGCAGCGGGCCGTTCCCGACGATCGTGATGATCCACGGCTGGGGCGGAAGCAAGAGCTCCTTCGAGGCGACGAGCCCCGAAGGCAACGGCAACGAAACGTTCGACTACAACAATGTCTACTTCGCGCAGCACGGCTACGTGGTGGTGAACTACACCGCGCGCGGCTGGGGCAACTCCTGTGGAAGCGAAGCCTCGCGCAAGGAAACGCCGGCCTGCGAAGAAGGCTACATCCGGCTCGCCGACACGCGCTACGAGGCACGCGACGCGCAGTACCTGCTCGGCCTGCTCGCCGACGAACACCTCGTCAAGCCGCGCGCGATCGGCGTGACGGGTATCTCCTACGGCGGCGGGCAGAGCATCGAGCTCGCCTACCTGAAGAACCGCATCCGCCTGGCGAAAGGCGAATTCGCGCCGTGGACGAGCCCGGGCGGCAGAAAGATGGAAATCCGCGCTGCCTTCCCGCGCTGGCCATGGTCGGATCTCGTGGACGCCCTCGAGCCGAACGGCCGCTTCCTCGAAGGCGAAGTCGCGCCCCTCGGCCAGAGCTACGAACCGATCGGCGTCACGATTCAGAGCTACGTGAGCGGGCTCTACGCCGACGGTCTCGCCGGCAGCGGCTACTACGCACCGGCGGGCAAGGACGAAGAAGCGGACCTCACCAAGTGGTACGGCGACATCACCGCAGGTGAACCCATCACGCCCGAAGACGAAGCGATCGCCCACCAGATCTACGACTACCACCAGGGCTACGGCATGCCGCTGAACGGCAAGCCGGCGCCGCTCTTGCTCGAGAGCGGCTGGACCGACGCGCTGTTCCCGCCCGAGCAGTCGCTGCGCGTCTACGAACAGGTGCGCTCGCTGAAGGGCTACGCCGCACTGATGTTCGGCGACCTCGGCCACGCGCCCGCCTCCAACAAGGAAAACACCGACCACGCCTTCCAGGAAGAGGGGGCGCAGTTCTTTGCGGCCGAGCTTCAGCACAAGGGCAAAAAGCCCGCCAACGGCAGCGCGAGCGCCTACACCGAGACCTGCCCGAAGAGCGCCCCCGCGGCGGGTCCCTTCAGCGCCAAGAGCTGGGCCGGGCTGCACCCGAGCGCCGTCAGCTTCGGGTCCGCGACGGCGCAGACGTTCACCTCCGCCGGCGCGAACCCGACGCTCGCCGCGGAATTCGACCCGATCGCCGAGAGCGAGAAAGAAGCGGGAGGCAACGTCTGCAAGGAAACGAAATCCGAAATGGAAGCCGACAGCGCTACCTACACCGCGACGAGCCAGGGCTTCACGATGCTCGGGCTGCCGACGATCAAGACAGACGTGAAAGCCACCGGCGCCTACGGGCAGATCGACGCGCGCCTGTGGGACGTGCTCTCAAGCGGCGAGGAGCGCCTCGTCAGCCGCGGGGTCTACCGCCTCAGCGAAAATCAGACCGGCGCCGTCACCTTCCAGTTGCACGGCAACGGCTACGAATTCGCCAAAGGCGACACGATGAAGCTCGAACTGCTCGGCCGGGACGTCCCCTACTACAAAGCCAGCAACAGCCCCTTCACCGTCGAACTGAGCAACCTCTCGGTTTCGCTGCCGGCGAGCTGAGCGCGGAGCCGCCGCGAGCCGGGCCGCCGCGGCGCCTCGGGCCGCCGAGGTCGCCCGTCACCCCCCCGCGCATGGCCGGCCGCGGCACTCGCGTGCGAGTATCTTCGCTGCGCGAGCGCCGGCAGCGGCCCGCCGAGAGCCTCATCTGCGGCCGATCAACGAGCGAAAGGAAGCATCGATGCCCGATATCGAGTTCCAGGCAGGCGAGCGCACCGCGCCCGGCTACCTCGCGGTGCCGAGCTCAGGACACGGCCCCGCGACGATCGTGCTGCAGGAGTGGTGGGGCCTTGACTCGCACATCCGCTCGGTGTGCGACCGCCTGGCGCAGGAGGGCTTCTTCGCGCTCGCGCCAGACCTCTACCGCGGCGAGACGACCACGCAGCCGAGCGAGGCAGAACAGAAGATGATGGCGCTGTCGATGGAGCAGGTCGAGAAGGACATGTGCGGCGCGGCCGAGCACCTGCGCTCCCAGCCGGGCGTAGAAGGCAAGGGCGTCGGCTCGGTGGGCTTCTGCCTCGGTGGCGGCCTCTCGGTTTGGGCGGCCGCGACGTGTCCCGCGATCGCCGCCGTCGTGACCTTCTACTACGTGATGCCGCACGGCAGGCCCGACTTCAGCAAGATCAGCGGGCCCGTGCTGGGGCACTTCGGGACGGCCGACGAATTCGTGCCGGTCGAGGACGCACACAAGCTCGAGAGCGAGATGCGCGAGGCGGGAGCGCGCGTGAGCTTCCAGTTCTACGAGGGCGCGGGTCATGCATTCTTCAACGACACCAACCGGCTCGGAACCTACGACCCCGAGGCCGCCACGCTCGCATGGGAGCGTACGGTGAGCTTCCTGCGCGAAGCGCTCAGCTCCTGACGACGCCCGCCGCGTGCGGCGCGGTCTCGACCGCATGCTCAGGCTCTCGGGCGCGCTCCTGACCGCGGCGCTTATCTGCGCGTGCGCTTCCTCGCGCGCGCGGCAGCCGCCCCATGGCGCGTCCGAGGCGCCCCATGCCACGTCGGCGTGGACGATCCCGAGCGTCCTCAGCGACTGCGGCGGCGAACGGCCCCAGATCGTCTTCCCGAGCGAAGAACCCACCCACGCGAGCGGCCCCGGCGCGATCGTCTGGGACGCCGCGGGCGATTGCCCCGGAGGGACGGGCGTGCGCCTCGCACAGGTGACCGCCGGGGACCTGCCGCGGACGGGAGCCGCGTTAGAGGCCCCGGGCGGGAAGCTCGTGGCGCTGCGTGGCCCGCCGCTCGCAACAGCCGCGCCGCGCGGTGAAATCGCGATCGTCGGGGCCGCCGCGGGCACGCGCGAAGCCGAGGCGATCCAGGGGCGTGCCGGCGGTCGGTTCGTGCCGATCGCGACCGCCACGGGGTTCGCGGCGCCGTTCTCGGTCGCGACCGCCTCGCTCGGCGACCTCGCGCTCGCCGCACCTCCGCGCGGGGGGGCGCGCGCGGGCCCGTTGCTGGTGCACGTCGAGCGATATTTCACGCATGCCTTCGTGCGCAACCAGCCAATCGACGCAGCGGCGGGTAGCGTCGGCGCGCTCACGGTCGCGCTCGACTACCGCACCGACGCGCTCGTCGCCTGGGAGCACGACGGCATTCTGTACGCGCGTGAGCTGCCGGGCAGGTACGCGCCGCAGCCGATCCAGCGGATCGCGCGCGTGGGCACGCACGTCGCCGTGGTGGCGCTCGCAAGCGACGACGGCCGCGCGATCCTCGCCTGGAGCGAGCAGCGCGGCGGGCAGACGAGCGTGTACCTGGACCAGTCCGCAGTCGGCGTGCGCTTCGGCGCTCCCGGGCTGCTCGAAAGCTTTCGCGACCCCGGCGGCCCCGCACCCGCGGTGTCCGCGCCGCGGCTGATCCGCCTCAGCAACGAGAGCGTGATGCTCGCCTGGGCGGGTGTGGCCTCCGGGCGCTGGGTCGTGCGCACCGCCGCCATCGACCAGCACGGCGTGGGGGCGCCCAGCACGATCGCCGCTCCCGACGGGGATGCGCTGCTGTGCGATCTCGCAGCCGGCCCGGACGGTGAAGCGCTCGTGCTGTGGAGCGAGCCCGAGCAGGGGGAAGGCGGAGTTGCGGACACCCAGCGCGAGGCGATCTTCGCGGCGCGCGGCGTCGATGCTCGCCCGCGCCGCACGATCTTCGGAGCGCCCGAAGAAGTTGCGCCCAGCGGTCCCAACGGCGAAGCCGCCGTCGCGATCGACCCGACGAGTGACCGCGCGCTCGTGGTTTGGCGAAGTGGCGCCGGCTCGCTCGAGTACGCCCTCCGCGACGCCTGGCAGCCACGCTAGCCCCCTCCGCAGCGCTCGCCCGCGGGGGCACAACTCAGAGCGGCGCGCCCTCGGCGTCGGGTTGCGCGCGGAAGGTCCAGGCTCTGTTGGCGAAGAAGGTCGTGATTGTGACGAGCACCGTGGCCGCGACCTGCGCGAGCAGCTTGTCGAGCTGGGCGTCGTGCACGAGCAGGTAGAGCATCCCCTCGTTGATGCCGAGGCCGCAGGACTGCACGACCGCCCAGCGCACCGGCGTGAGCGAGTCGCCGATGTGATCGCGGAAGGTCCAGCGGCGGTTCAGCAGGAAGCCGTTGGTCGCGCCGACGGCGAAGCCGATCGCCGAGGCGGCGAGGTACCAGACGCCGAACACCTTCAGCAGGAGCACGTAGACGAGCAGCGTGAGCAAGGTGTTCGAGACGCCCACGATCCCGAACTTCACGAACTGCACGACGACGTGGCCGCCCGGCAATGACCGCGGTGCGGCTACCCTGATGATCGGATCGCGCCGATCGTCGCGCGCACGAGTCACGCCAAGAGGATGACCCATTAGATTGACGCTCGGGTTAGGGGTCAGCCCAGAAGGCCACTCCGAGCCCGTCGCGGCTTCCCCCTTAGGACCCCAAGGCCGAACATGACAGAGACCTCACCTCGCACGCCCACGCTGCTCAGCGTGGTTGCGCCCGTGTACAACGAGGAGGAGCTCGTCGAGGAGTTCGTAGCGCGCGCAGCCGCCGCGGTCGCGGACTTCGAGTACGAGCTCGTGCTGGTCAACGACGGCAGCTCGGACCGCACCGGCGAGCTGCTCGACCGCGTCGCGGGGACCGATCCGCGCATCCGCGTGATCCACCTCTCACGCAACTTCGGCCATCAGGCGGCGCTGACGGCCGGGTTGGAGCACGCCATCGGAGACGTGGTGGCGATGATCGACGCCGACCTGCAGGACCCACCCGAGCTGATCCCCGACATGATCGCGCAGTGGAGCCAGGGAGCCGACGTGGTCTACGCGGTGCGCAAGCAGCGCGAGGGCGAGACCGCGTTCAAGCTGGCGACGGCATCGTGGTTCTACAAGCTGTTCGACAAGCTCGCACAGGTGGACCTCGAGCCCAACTCGGGCGACTTCCGCCTGCTCGACCGCAGCGCGCTCGACGCGCTCTTGGCGATGACCGAGCGCTCGCGCTTCCTGCGCGGCATGACGGTGTGGGTGGGCTTCAACCAGACCGCCGTCTCGTACCAGCGCGACGCTCGGCACGCTGGCGAGACCAAGTACACGCTGCGGCGCATGCTGCGGTTCTCGCTCGACGCGATCACCTCCTTCTCGCACCTCCCGCTGCAGCTCGCGACCTGGATCGGCATGCTCTGCGCGGGCGTCGCCTTCATCGCCATTCCAGTGGTGATCGTGCTTCGCATCCTGCACTCCTACCTGCCGGGCTTCGGCTCGATCACGATCGCGATCCTGTTGCTGGGCGGAGTCCAGCTGATCGCGCTCGGGGTGATCGGTGAGTACGTCGGGCGCATCTACGACGAGGTCAAGCACCGCCCGCTCTACATCGTGCGCGAGGAGCGCAACCGCCCCACGGGCGCGAGCAGGACCCCTGGCGAAGCCACAGGACGCGCGGGGCTCGCGGCGCGTACGGCCGAGCGCATCGGCTGATCGGTCGCGATGAGCAGTGATGAGCCAATCCTCGAGGAGGAGGACCCGGGGATCAGCCAGCGCCGTGAGCGCGTGCGCCTTGAGACCGAGCGCCACCGCATCGAGGGTGTCATCACGCTCGCCCGCGACGGCTATCGCAGCCGCGTCTCCGACGTGCTGAACGCCTCCGAGCGCGAGTTCATCACGCTCACGGACGTGACTGTCGAGCCGCTCGAAGGCGGCCCCGTGGAACTTCACCCCTATCTCAGCCTCGCACGCCGCCACATCGTCTTCGCGGTCGCCGCGCCCGAACAGCCCTAGCCTCGCCCTCGCCGACTCGGGCGGGGAGGAAAGCGCTGGCGGATACACTCGCGCGCTGTGTCTGGATCGCGATCGAGCGCGACGCCGCGCGCCGCTGTGGCGGCGCTCGCGGTGCTTGGCGCACTTGCCTTCCCGGTCAGCAGCTATGGCGCGCTGCGCTGGCTGGGACCCACGCTCGTCGGCCAGCACGCCACGCTTGCCGAGCCGGCACCCGTCGATGACGTGTTCGCAGTCCTGAGTGATCCGGCGGGCGGCCTCGCCAGCGGACGCATGCCAGCGTCCGGTCAGATCGTGGCGGCGCAGGTCGAGGGGGTCGTTGCGCTGACTGCGGGCCCGCCGCTGAATGCAGTCGATCCCAAGTTCCATCTTCAGGACCTCGCACCGGCCGGCGGTCGCTATCGGGTGAAGGCCACGTCCGGCTTTCTGTCGCTACCCAGCAGCTCGCATCCCGGTGCGAGCGCCGAGACGAGGATCACGACCGTGCATCCGGTGAACCTGTGCGTGCGCCGAGGCGACCTCGTCGGCTTCACGACCGACGGCGGCTTTGCGCCGGGGCGCTATCCACAGGGTCTGCCATTCCAGGTCTTCGCAGACGTCGCGGGAGCGCGCACCGGAAGGTATGTAGCGGGCGGCGGCGTGGGCAACAACGCCCTCGACGCATTCACCCCGCTGGCGAACACGCTGCTGCTGATGCGCGTGGAGCTCGGAACCGGGCGCAGTGGCAGCGGCGTGTGCCCGGGCGCGACGGGGCGCTAGCCCCAAACGCCGCTCGGAGTTCGGGCGAAACGGAGAGGGCGGGATTCGAACCCGCGATGGAGTTTGACCCCCATACTCGCTTAGCAGGCGAGTGCCTTCAGCCACTCGGCCACCTCTCCCGGGGAGTCGCTCTGGCGGAGTGTAGAGCCTGCCATACGCGCTTCAGCGCCGAGGCCCGCTTACAGCGAAGCCCGCACGACGGTGCCGCAATCTGGCGTCGCGAACGCCTGCAGGCAGTAGGTCTTCGCCCGCCAGGTGAGGCGGAACGACTTCACGAAGTTCGCCAGCGCCTGCTCGCGGCCGGCTTCCGTGGCCTGCCCAGCAACGACCCGCTGCTGGATCGCCGCCGAGGACAGGTTCAGCCGTACACGCAGGAGCAGGTCCGCCACCGTCTCGCCGCTGCTCTTCAGAAACGCGCGGAATTCCCGTCGCTTGGGGAACTGCTGGTGGCGAATGCGGTCGAATGTCCGCAGCACTTCGCTCGCGGACACCTGGACGCCGAGCTGCTTCGCTTCGCCGAGCACCCAGTCAGAGCTGATCAGGAAGCCCATGACCTCCCCGATCGTCTGCTTTGTGCTCACGCGGTGGCGTTTGCCGGACCGGTGGCGCCCTTCGCCGGTGCTCTTCCGTGCGATCGCCGCCCAGTGATCGACCGTTGCCCCTGAGATCCGCTGGGATCCGACACATGCGAGAACGCGCCTGAGCGGAGCGGGCAGGCGAGCCCGCAGCCCGGTCGCACCAGCGCGCCCGCTATGGGATGCGGCGGGCGGCGGACAGGCTTCGCGAGCGGAGGCGGCCTCGCCCGGGACGGAGGCGATGCCCACGAGCATGAGCTGCGCGCAGAGGAGAACCAGCAGATGGCGTTTGCTGAGAGACACGGTGCTCGATCGGCATTGCCCTGCCTCCCAGGCGTGAACGCTTCACCTCCCGAGAAGGGGGTCCAAGTGACACCATACACTCGGCCATTGGAAGGGTGGCAGAGCGGTTGAATGCGGCGGTCTTGAAAACCGTTAGGCGGGTAACCCCCGTCTCCCGGGTTCGAATCCCGGCCCTTCCGTTCGTAGAGCCAGCATCGTCCCGCTTTGCAAGCGCTTGTCGGGGCCGGTGAGTTGCACCTGCTGCTGCTTGTGCTTCCTGGTACGCTCTCGCGCGCACGCCTTGGCGCTGTAACCGGTCCGGCGCAGGGCTTAGGGGCTGACGAGAAGGGGAAGGAGTCCGAATGCGGCTAGGGAATCGTTTCGCTGTCGGGGGCGTCGGGCTGGTGGGTGCCGGGAGGCACCGCTTCAGCGCGACGGTTCGCAAAACTCCGCGGTCCGCGACTGCGCCGGCTTGCGCGACGATCGCGGCCGCCCTCGCGAACCTCGCGTTCTGCCCGGCAGCCGGAGCGACATCGCCGCCTTGTGGGTCGCCCGTCGTCTCAGGCGCGATCGCAACGGTGACGTGCCCCTACGACGGAACGACGGGCGCGGATGGCTCCGCGCAGACCTGGACCGTGCCATTGCGGGTCACTCGGGCGACTTTCGACGTCCTCGGAGCCCAGGGCGGCGGCTATGGAGGACTCGGAGGTGAAGCGAACGCGGTTCTGTCCGTCACGCCGGGCGCCGCCTACGCGATCGTCGCCGCGGGTCGAGGGATCAACAAGGGCGCTGGAGGATTCGGCGGCGGAGGCGGCAGCGGTATAGGTGGTGCGGGGGGTGGAGGCGGCTCTTCGGTGAGCGGCCCAACTTCCGCACTGCTCCTAGCCGCCGGCGGCGGAGGCGGAGCGGGTGAAGTCACCGGGCCCCACGGCAGCGAGCTCGGTGGCAGCGGCGGGGGTTTGACGGGCACGGCAGGTCAGTTCGAAGGGGGCTCCGACTTGGGGTCGGCTGGGGAACCGGGCACCCAGATTGAAGGTGGGAAAGGAGGCAGCGGCGGCACCGGCGGAACTGGCGCCGGCGGCGCCAACGGCGAAGCTGGTCAGGGCGGAGCCGGAGCCCCCACCGGCGCTACGGCATGCGAGTTCGCTGGAGGCGGCGGCGGCGGCGGGTACTACGGCGGGGGAGGCGGCGGCGGCTGCGATGCCGGCGGTGGAGGTTCGGGGTTCATAACGGCCTCCGCCCTGTCCTCGAGCTTTCAGACCGGCGTGCGATCAGGCAACGGCTTGGTGACAATCAACTACGCGATCCCTTGCACCCGTCTAGCCGGGTTCGGGCACATCTCACCGGCCGGCAAATCGGGTGAGAACCTGGTCGAGTCGCTCACTGAAAACCTCGCCGCTGCGCAGCAGTTCACGATCTCAAACTCGGTCGGCGAAAAGACGCCGTTCGCGGCCTTGGGCGCGCTCGAAGAAGCCGAATGCGCGAGAACAGAAAATGAAGCCGTCTTCAGCGGCAGGGGCACCGCGACCGTGAAGGGCAAGCCCGGCTATGCGATGAGCTTCGTCTTCAAGCAGACCAGCGCCCATACGCGCGTCACGCTGAAGGTCACCAAAGGCGCAAGCACCGTCTATAGCGCCACCGAAACACTTATCAGTCAGAGCAAGAACGAGAAGTTCAGCTGACGGCACGCCGACCAAGAGGCGGTCGTCGAGCTCGCCCGGTCTTTTGCGCGTCCCTGCCGCTGACAAGAAAATAGCGCTCAGGCGGCTGCGGCCTGCTGGAGGGTGACGGTGTGCCCGAGCGCTTCGAGTTCGGTGGTGAGGCGTTTGGCGGTGCGTTCGGGGTCGCGTTTGCGGAAGTAGTCGCCGCCGAGGTCGGTGTAGAGCTCGCCGGTGGTGAGCATGTGCCATATCGAGCAGAGGATTGAGCGCTTGACTGCGCCGAACGCCTTCTTGTGGCCGCGGCGGGGCCGTAGGCGTTGGTATTGGGCTGCGAGGTAGACGTCGCTGGCCCGGATCGCTCCCTCGCGGTGTCCTCCAGCGCCCAGTCCAGCCACTTGGAGCCGTTTGCGGGTTCTGCCCGAGCGCCGGCGCCCGGCGGACTGGTCGTTGCCGGGGCACTGTCCGGCCCAAGACGCCAGGTGCCTAGCAGTCGCGAAAAGCCGCTCTGGCGCCTCGCCAACGAGAACAGCGCCACGCTCCTACACCACTACCCGGGACTTGACTGCGCGCTCGCTCCCGCTGGTTCGGTTGGACTTCGCCGAGGTAGTGTGCTACCCATTGCACGTTGGTCCGCGGGGGTCCCACGAATGGGAGCGGGTCCTCTGAGGCTCCGAGATGGAGCAGCGGGCGCCGAAAAAACGGATTCCGGAGGAAGTCATGGAGCGACGCAATCTCTTGTTGGGCCTCGTCGTGCTCGCCCTGAGCCTGTTCTTGCTGCCCGCAGCCGCCGCGCTCGCGCGCACGGCCCACCACTCTGCCAAGCACGCCCGCAAAGCGGTCGCGCCCGCGGGAGAAGAATGCGTCGTGCACACGCTCCCAGGTTCGTTCATGGACATGGGCGAGTCGCTCAGGGGCGGTCCCGACAACGCTTCGAGCGTCGTCGACATCGTAGAAGTCGAGTGCAACCCGGAATACGCCGGCGCGAGGGTCATCGTCGCCGATCAGGAGCTCGAGGCCCGCTGCGCAGACGGCATCGAATGGATGATCCCGCCGTCGGACATCCCCTCCTTCGGCGCGGAAGCAAGAGCAGCGACGCTCGACAACGACGGCAACGCGCTGTTCGTCGTGTTCGGCTCGCGTTGCGCAAAGGGCGAGACGCTCGTGACGGCTGATCTCGAAGCCGGCAAACATCCGACGGCGATCACCACGTTCTCGGTGGAACCGCCCAAACCGACGACTGAAGGCGTCTTCGTGTTCCCGTCGGTCGAACACCCTCTGCTCGCCGGCGAAGGCGCCGTGATGGAGAACGCCGACAACAGCAGCATGGCGGCGATCATCACTGTCGAGTTCAACCCCGAATTCGCCGAGGAATTCGTCAACATCAGCGATCGACAGCTGCTCGCGAAGTGCAAGTTCGGCAAAAAAGTCACGTTCTACGGCCCGCACCAGCTCGAACTGGCGGAGGAAGAACCGTCAGCGACCGTACAGCTCGACAACGACGGCAACGCCTTTGTGGTCGTGGTCGGCGGCGAATCCTGCCAGGCGGGGAAGACCCTCGTCGAAGCGAGCCTCGAAGCCGCGCCGTACACGACCTTCTACACCGACCTGACGATCCTTCCGCCCGAACCGACGATCTAGCGGCGGGCCGAGTCGGTGTGCAGCCGGCGAAAGTGGAGCCAGGGCGACTCCGTGACGCGTGCCGAGGAGCAAGCTCCTGATTCGCCCTCTCGGCGAGGGCTTGGAGGGTGCTGAACTAGATATTGCCTTCGCGCGGATCGAGCAGTTCGCGGACCTCCGACAGCTTCGGAGTCCTACCGAGCGACAGCGTCGGCCAGGGGAACGTCGGGTCGTATCGGTCGTACTTCTTCTCCGCCTCAGCCCGGAGCCAGTTGTTCATACGCGTCTCGGACGCTTGCTTGTAGCGCGTGGCGTCTCGATTCACGCACCCGATGAACCACTCCGAGACGAAGGTCTCCCAGGCAACAACGAGCCGCAAAAAAGCGTCCTCCCCCGCTGTCGCTGAAGCATCGTCCCGCCACCTCGCAGCGTAGTTAGACTTCGCCCAACGGCGGCTCGGACGACAGCACAAACGTTGGCCTGCGCGATCGCATTTGTTCTCGCCGTCGGATGTGGGCTCGCCTCGTCGAGTCCCACCGTGGCGGACTCGTGGACGGCGGGGCCTAGCTCGTCGCAGATGCATCCCGATGGCGTGAGCGTGGAGCTGCCCAGCGGCGAAGTGCTCGTCGCCGGCGGCGACAACACGCTGACGCCCATGGGCGAACTGCTCGACAGCCCGGCCACGGCCTTCTCGGCGGCGGGGTCCATGCAGCAGGAGCGGCTGTTCGCCGCCGCGGCGCTGCTGCCCGACGGCCGCGTGCTGATCGCTGGCGGGGACCCCAACCAGAACCAATCGATGCCCGTGCCCGCCACGGCCGAAGTCTGGAGTGCGGCGGGCGGAGGGGCATTCAAAGCCAGCACCGCGATGAACGTTCCCCGCCAGGCGCTAACGCTGACCACGTTGCCAAGCGGCAAGGTGCTCGCCGTCGGTGGCTCGCCCGACTTCCAGAGCGGCGCCGGCTCAGCCATCGCCGAACTCTACGACCCGGCGACGAACGAATGGACCCTGACCGGCTCGATGCCCGCCGGAAGGCTCGGGCACACGGCCACGCTGCTGCCCGACTGCCGCGTGCTGATCGTCGGGGACAACCAGACCGCCACGACCTACAACTACGTTGCGGGCACGTTCTCGCCAGCCGGCAGCGAGGGCAGCTTCCAGCGCAGCTACGAGACTGCGACCTTGCTGGCAAGCGGCAAGGTCCTGATCGCGGGCGGCGAGGAACTGAACGAAACGCCGCTGGACACGGCCTCGTTGTGGAATCCCGCGACAGGGACCTTCACGCCGACCGCCAACACGATGTCCACGCCGCACGTGCAGGGATTCGCCGCGCGCCTGTCCGACGGGCGCGTGATCGTCGGCGGCGGCTTCAGCAGCGCCGGAACACCCACAGACAACGTCGACATCTACGACCCCGCGACGAACAGCTGGTCCAGCGCCGCGCCGCTGCCCGCCAACTCGAAAGCCATCACCGCCGAGGCGCAGACGCTCAGCAACGGCGACGTAATCGTGTTGGGCATTGGCGAAACGGGAGCTTCCAGCGCGATCTACACGCCCAGCACCCTCGGTCCGCCCGCGATACCGCCCCCACAGAACTGCTCGGATCTAGTCGACTCGGGCGGTTCGAGTGGCACAGGCACCTCGAGCGGGACAGGCACCGGCACCGGGACCGGCACCGGCACCGGCACCGGCGGCTCAGAATCACACAACTCCATACCCACGCCGGGCGTGCAACCCTTCACGATCCGCTCCGCGAAAGCCTCCTCCAGCGGCACGATCACGCTTACCCTCAGCGTCCCCGCGGCAGGCACGCTCACCGCCAACGCCACGACCCGGACCTCGTCCACGTCGAATCCCACACACAAGCGCCCACCACCGCTGCGCTACGGAAGCGCGCACGGCGCCGCCACAGGCCGGGGCACGATCAAGCTGACGATCCGTGCGAGCCAGCGGGGCGCCGCGCTCCTGCGCCGCCGCCGAACCCTGCGGGTGACCGTCGCCGTCACCTTCCATCCGCGCAGCGGGCTCGCGGTGACCAAGATTGTCACGCTCACAGTCCGGCGCTCCAGCCACAGCCTCCAGGCACATCACGCCAGCTCCTCCAGGGTCGCAGGCCCCGGTGCGTCGCGAAGTCCGTCGAGTATGCGCTTCGACGCGCCGTGGGCCGCGGGCACCGGCGTCGACCTCGGTCCGCGCCACGCGTTCAGGCCAGCGGGCGGTGCAGGCCAAGGCACCTGGGAAACTGGGCTACTACTGGGGTCGGGCGCTGGTGAGTAGGCGCGCGATCGCCCTCCGCGAGTGCCGCGACGCCAGCCATCACTCTCTTGGTTGTCTTGAGCATCGATTTGATCCTTTCGGTTGGTTCTGTGGAGTCACCGAGACCATGAGCCCGCTCCCTGAGAAGGCCTGTCCAAGGGCCTGAGAGGCTCCCGGGAACGCTCGCCCACGCCTGACAGCACGCGGCGTCGGGGTGCGCTTGGCGCCACGGCGCCGGCGAGGACCCGCGTTGGCGGCGCAGGCGGATGCGGAACGCCGTCTCGGGGTCCTAAGCCCCTTCCACTCCCCACGCGCCGGTGTCAGCCGGCCCCGAGGCGCCGCGCGCTCACTCCGCGCGCGCCCGATCTCGCGCAGCATCGCCGGGAAGGCGCTGACCCGCAGAGGCGCGCTCCGAGCCGATTTTTGGCGCACGGCGCGTCGGCCCGGATGAGCAAGTTCTCAGCGTCCACCGACGTGGGCGTTTAGGAGAATCCGATTCCCTGCACGTGGGAGAGCCTGAATGCCGTCAAGAGATCTCGAGGTCAGAGTGGCGGCGCTCCCACAACGGGGAGAGGAACTCGCCCGCGACGGAGCCACGGTGGCGCGCGCCCCGGAGTGGCGGCCCAGGCCGCAGCAGGCGGGCAGGGCAGCGAGCGCAGCCGTGCTCCTGCTGATCGTCGCTGGGAACGGCGCCGCAATCGTGTGGATGTGGCTGCATGGCGGAGGCATCTCCGGTGTGCATGGCCGGCCTGAAGCGCTCACCAGCCTCGGCAGGATTACCGGCCTGCTTGGCGTCTACCTCGCGTTGCTTCAGGTGCTCATGCTTTCGCGGCTCCCACCGTTGGAGCGGCTCATCGGCTTCGACAGACTGACCTCCTGGCACAGGCTGAACGGCAAGGCATGCGTGTCGCTGATCGTCGCGCATGTGCTGCTGATCACCGGGGGCTATTCGCTCGCCGACAGGCTCACGTTCGTGCACGAGTTCTCACGTCTGCTCGGCGTCTATCCAGGAATGGTCACAGCGACGATCGGCACGGCCGTTCTGGTGCTCGTGGTGCTCAGCTCGATCACGATCGCTCGGCGGCGGCTGAGATACGAGACCTGGTACTTCGTGCACTTCACCGTCTATGCCGGCATCGCGCTTGGCTACCTGCACCAGCTGCCCACCGGCAACGAATTCGTCGTGCACCCCGTACAGGCGGATTACTGGATATCGCTGTACGTCACGACGCTCGCGATCTTGATCGCTTACCGCGTCGTCCGCCCGATCCGAGACGCGTTCAGGTACAGGCTGCGGGTGAGGAGCGTCACAGTCGAGGCGCCCGGCGTGACGAGCATCGAGGTCGCGGGCCGCGACCTGTACGCCCTCAGGGCGCACGCCGGCCAGTTCATGCTGTGGCGGTTCATCACGAAGGGGCGCTGGTGGCAGTCACATCCGTTCTCGCTTTCCGCGATTCCCGATGGCGACTCGCTGCGGCTGACCGTCAAGGCCGTCGGCGACTTTTCTAGGGCGATCGGCAACGTCGAACCCGGAACACGCGTGTTCGTCGAGGGACCGTTCGGGGTGTTCACCTCGGCGCTCAGGCGACGGCCCAAGGCCGTCCTGATCGCGGGCGGGATCGGCATCACCCCGTTGCGAACCCTTTTCGAGGAACTCTCCGAGTCGGCCGACGTCACGCTGATCTATCGGGTTGTCTCGAGGAGCGAGATCGTCTTCGAGGAGGAGCTGAGGGAGATAGCGCGACGCACTGGCGCGGCGCTTCACCTCCTGATCGGCGATCACCGCACGCGCAAGGGCGCCATGCTGCTGGGCTCACAGAATCTCGCGAGGCTCGTCCCCGGGATCGCGGATCGCGACGCGTACATCTGTGGACCCGCGGTGATGATAGATGCCACACGGCAGGCGCTCGAACAGCTCGGTGTGCCCGAGGAGCAGATCCACAGCGAGCGCTTCGCGCTCGCAGCCTGAGAGATGGCCATGGCGCGATCCGCATCCAGACCGCGCGCGCAGGGCGTCACTGCCCGCACAGCTGCCCTTCCCGCGATCCAGCGGGTCGAGCACGTCATGGGCATGCCCGTGATCGTCGAGGTGTGCGACGTGGGCTTCGACGAGACAGTCCTCGACCGTCTGTTCGCGTGGCTGCGCTTCGTCGACGAGACGTTCAGCACCTACAGGGAGGACAGCGAGATCAGCAGGCTCAACCGGGGCGAGATCGCGCTTGCAGACGCGCAGCTGAGCGTGCGGTCTGTGCTCAGACGCTGCGAGTCGCTGCGCCGGAGCACGCGCGGCTACTTCGACGTGGCCGCGCCTATGGCGGGCCTCGGTGGCGGCGTCGACCCGTCGGGGTTCGTGAAGGGCTGGGCGATAGAGGGCGCGGGACGCCTGCTCAGAAGGGCGGGAGCGGAGAACTGGTGTGTGAACGCGGGCGGAGACATCTGCCTGTGCGGTGCCCCGCGTGGGCGCGATTGCTGGCGGGTCGGCGTCCAGCACCCTGTTGAGCGCCGCGCCGTCGCCGCGGTACTCGGCCTTCGGGAGGGAGCTATCGCGACCTCCGGCGCCTACGAGCGGGGTACGCACATCCTCGATCCGCATACCCGCCTTGCCCCCGAGGGGGTGCTGTCCGTCACGATCGTGGGCCGGGACCTTGCCGTCGCGGACGCCTATGCCACCGCTGCATTCGCGATGGGCCGAGGCGGCGCGAAGTGGGCGGCGGCTCTTCCGGGCTTCGGCGCAGTCGTGATCTTCGACGACGAAACGATCTCCTACTCCGCGGGCATCGAGGCGTACCTGCGGGATGTGGACACACGCCGCGCGGCTCCGAGCCCCGCCGGAGTCACCGTGCGCCGGCGCGAGGACCCGCCGGACGCGGTGCCGACAGGCGTTCGGCGCGCTGCTCGCAGCGGCCGCAAGAGGATGACGATCGCAGGCACACCGTGATCCGGGCGAAGACGCTCAGGCTCATTCGCCGCGTCGCAGGCACCGCGGCGACGGTCGCTGTCGTAGCGGTGCTGGCCGCGATTTACGTGCGCAGCGAAGGCAAGGGCACCGGCGCTTTGGTACCGGGAACGCGGGCGAGTGCGAGCCGCGGCACCGGCGGCAAACGCGGGGCGAGCGCGGGCGGAGCGGGCAGCGCCGGGTCCGGGCCCTGCGAACCCCCGCGCGTGTGCACTTCGCAAGCCGGCGGCACAGCCGGATCGAGCCCCACGCGTGGCTCCTCCACGACAAGGACCTACACAGGCCCGGTGGTCGAAAATCCCTACGGTCCGGTGCAGGTCGCGGTCGCCGAGGAAGGCGGCAAGATCGTCGACGTAAAGGCGCTCCAGCTACCGACCGAACATGCGCTCTCGCAGGAAATAAGCGAACAGGTCGCGCCGATGCTGCGTAACGAGGCGCTCCAGGCACAGAGCGCCGAAATCAACGTCATCTCGGGGGCAACGTACACCAGCGACGGCTATGCCTCCTCGCTTCAGGCGGCCCTCAAGCAGGGCGGTTAGGGCGTCCAGCGCGGCCTCACCACGGCACCATGCCGTTCTTGTCGAAGAAGCCCCCGGTCGGTCCGTCAGGTCCGACCTGCGCGTAGCGGACGATCGCCGTCGCTCCCTCCTCGACGCTCTGTTCACCGCGGTGCGCGTTCAGGTCGGTCGCGGTGTACCCGGGGTCGACCGCGTTGATGCGCATGGCCGGGAAGGCCGCCGCGTACTTGATCGTCAGCATGTTCAGAGCGACCTTCGAGGAGGAGTAGCCAGGCGCGAACGCAGCCCAGCGGCTGCCCGGCTCGGACGCGAGGCTCAGCGAGCCGAGACCGCTCGAGACGTTGACGACGACCGCCGCCTGCGAGACCTCGAGCAGCGGCAGGAAGGCGTGTAGGACGCGTACGGGCCCGAAGACGTTCGTCTCGTAGATCGTTCGCGGCTCGTCGGCGGGCAACTCTCGCGCCGCCTGACCCAGGCCGCCTATAGCCGCGTTGTTGACGAGCACATCCAACGCTCCGACGGTCTTCGCCGCGGCCTCGACCGAGGCATCGTCCGTGACGTCCAGCTGCACGAACCTGACGCCGAGCGCGTCTGCCGCAGTTCGCCCGCGCGCCTCGTCGCGGGCACCGATCCAGACCTGGTGGCCGGCCACGCTGAGCTGCCGGGCGCTCTCGAACCCGAGGCCCTTGTTGGCGCCCGTGATGAGGGTCACCGTCATCGATCGACACTATCGCGCAGCACCGTCGCCCGCAGCTCATACGCGCGGGAGTATTCTCGGGAGCATCCCTGCCGCCCCGACGCGAGCCCCCGGCCTTTGATCGCCTTCACCGTGCAGCGACAGATCGCCGCCGCCCCGGCGGCGGTGTTCGACTGGCTCGTTGACTCGAGCAACTACACGAGCGCGCCGCTCGTCCTGCGCGAGCATCGCGTGCGCGACGGCGAGCAGGCTCCCTATGGGCGCGGAGCGGTACGCGAGATCACCGCTCTCGGAGCCTGGTTTCGCGAGGAAATCACGCTGTATGAGCGCCCGCGCGAGTTCCGCTACCTGATCCTGAAGTCGCTCCCTGGGATCGATCACCATGGCGGCAGCCTCGTCTTCGAGGAGCTCGAGGCAGGCACCCGCGCGACCTGGAGCACCAGCTACGACGTGCCTGCGGTCTGGGGCGGGCGGGCGATGGCGCGGCTGCTCGAGCCGGTGCTGCGCTGGTCGTTCACGACGATCCTGCGAGGCGCGGAGCGGGCCTTCGCGGCACCGACGAGCGACGGGGCGGCCCTGAATGGCCGCGGGGCCGCACCGAGCCAGAGCGCGCACGCGCCGTTCGCCCTCATGAACCGTCTCGTCAACCCGCTGCTGCGCTCGATCCTGAGCTCGGCGCTGCACCCGCTGCTGAGCGGCAGGATCGCGCTGATCACCTTCACCGGTCGACGCAGCGGGCGCTCCTACACGATCCCGGTGCTCTACGAGCTCGAGGGGGACCTCGTCAGGATCCCCGTGGATTGGCCCGCGCGCAAGCGCTGGTGGCGCAACCTTCGTCAGAGCGCACCCGTGCAACTGCGCCTTCGCGGTCACGTGCGCGCCGGGGAGGCGCTCGCCGCCGAGGCGAACGGACGCGTGAGCGTCGAGGTCAGGCTCGACGGCGGCGTGCGGGTCGCCCCAGACGGCGAGCGCGGCATGTCTCCAACCGCCTGATCGAGCGTCGCCTCAGCGGGCTTCGCGCAGACTGAGCGGCGCCAGCGCCGCGCCGAAGAGCTCGTAGCTGCGGCCATCGAACAGCCAGAACCTCGCCTCTTTCACCTGCGGGTGCCCTGCGATCGCGGCGGCGACCGCAGCCACGCTCACCTCCGCGGCCTGCTCGAGCGGGTAGCCGTAGACGCCCGTGGAGATCGCGGGCATCGCAACGCGCGCGCAGCCGTGCCGCGCGGCGAGCTCGATAGCGCGCTGATAGCAGCGCGCGAGCAGCTCGGCCTCGCCCTGGCCGCCGCCACGCCAGACGGGTCCGACGGCGTGGATCACGTGCCGGGCTCGCAGTCGGCCCGCGGCGGTGATCTTCGCATCGCCGGTGGCGCAGCCGCCGAGGCGGCGGCATTCCTCGAGCAGGCTCGGCCCGGCGGCGCGGTGGATCGCGCCATCCACGCCGCCACCGCCGAGCAGGCCCTCGTTGGCCGCGTTTACGATCGCGTCGGCGTGCCCGTCTGAGGTGATGTCGCCGAGATGCAGCGTTATGGGCTGGCTCACGTCACCTCCGGCGAGCGCTGTCAGAGCCCGCTCTGCGCCGCCGCGCTAGAGGTCGCGAGCACTTCGCCACTGGGCCCGAGCGCCTGTACGGCAAGGTAGGGGCCGGTCGTCGCCCCGGCCGGCAGCGCGATCGCGGTCTCGAAGCCGCCACGGGGCGCCTGCTCGACAGCGCTCATCGCCGCCGCCGAGGCGCCGGCGAGGAGCCTCCATGAGGAGACACCGGTGGCGCCGTTCCAGCTCGCGTACACCGTCCCTCCGCCCGCGCCGGCGGGCGCGAAGGCGAACGCGGGCGCGCGGGCGGGCCGCCCGCTCCAGCTGAAGTGCAGATCGCGGTAGGAGCGCTCGTAGCGCGGCAGGTGCGCTTCGAAGATGAGCGCGCCCTGCGGGCTGTATTCGGAGAGGACCGGTTCCTGGCCCCAGCCCACAAACCAGTTGCCGTTTTCGAGCAGCTGCAGGTTGCCCTCGCTTTCGGCGATCAGCGGCGGGGAACGCACGAATTCCTTCAGCACGCTCGCCGATTTCGCCTGTGCTTCGAGCTGCAACACGAGCCCGCGCGACTGGCTGTGGACGGTTGGGGAGGCGCCGTTGTCGAAGATGCTGATCAGCCCCCCTTCCACTTCGCGCGCGTCGTGCTGCCAGGCGGTGCGCGACGGCGCCGCCTCGCTGTAGCTGCTGTGGCGGCCGCCGAGCTGCCAGCGGATCTGGCCGCTGGCGGCGCTGAGGTCGTACACCGTCCAAGTGTTCCGCGAGGAGACCATGATGCTGCCGTCACGGTCGACGTTGATCGAGTTGATGTGGAAGTAGTCCCACGGCGAGGCGGTCGAGGAGTGCCCCACGGGTTCGTAGGATTCGCTCGGCGCGACGTGGTCGAGGCTCGTCCATTCGTACATCACGAGGCCGGTCCTGATGTCGATCTCCTGCATCACCGCGTCGGTGACAGCGCCGTAGCCCGGGCCGCCGAAGGCGGCGAGGTCGCACCTGATCGGGTCGAACGCCGTGATCAGCGCGGTGCCCGCTGGCGTGATCTGGAACTCGTGCAGGTCCGCGTGGTAGCCGTTGCCCGCGCTCACGTGAGCGACTTCGGTGTAGGCCTCGTTGGCGATGTAGTCCTCGCCCAGGCCGAATCCATGGACCGATACGTCCCCCTGCCACCACGTCAGCACGGGCTCGCCCTCGTAGCTCTGGACCCTCAGCCCGGTGGCGGAGACGTTGGCGGCGAGCGGCTTGAACCAGACCAGCTGGCCGTTCGGTTCGATGATCATCGGGCCGGCCTGCGCGGGCCCTGCGTAGGGGGCGAGGAAGTCATATCCGGCGGCGCCGCCGGCGGCGGAACTCGTGACCGTGACGACCGGGGGCAGGAGATCGGTGCGCGAGAGGAAGTGCTGCTCTTCAGCGGAGGACGCTGGGTGGGTCGGGGCCGGCGTCGTGGTGATCGGGTCGATCGTCTCGACCCGGAACACATCAAGCAGCCGGCGCGTGGAGCGGCCAACCTTCGCCTGGGCGCGCACGGTCACGCGCTCGCCCTGGGAGAAGGGCCGCGACGGCACGAAGCTCGCGCCGTCGCCCCCGGAGTAGGCCTCCAGTCGCCCGCTGTGCACCCCGCTGCGCTGCCCGACGACCGATACGTCCTTAAGCTGCCTTATAGGTACACCCAGGAAACTGACCTGGGTCCACGGCGAGGCGTCGCGGCTGCCCGCGAGTGGCGAGACGGTCACCGTGCCTCCCTGCAAAGCCGAATTGTCCGGCGTGGCGGGGACGCACAGGGGGGCCGTCTGCGCGGCAGCGGCGGCCACGGCGGGGAGACCGCCTACTAACACAGGCGCAGCGACACAAACCGCGCAGATGCAAGACAGCGATCCCAAACGCCACAAGAAGCTGACCCGGCGCGCCGTGCTCAAGCGCGGAATCATCGCGGGCGCGGCCGTCGGAGGCGCTGGTGCAGCGATCGCGGCGGTCGCCGACGTTGTCAGCGGGGACGGGCGGGGCTCCGCGGCGACCGCCCCGCGCGCCCCGGGCAGCTCCACGCAGGGCAATCCCCCCGGTGCGGGCGGAGCCTCCGGGCGTCAGCCCAACATCCTCGTGATCGTCGTCGACCAGCTGCGATACCCGGTGTGGTTCTCGCCCGCCGCGACGGGTCTCGGCTTCGCTCCGAACCTCCAACGCCTGCGCGAGGGCGCGGTCAGCTTCGCCCGCCACTACACGGCCTCCAACGACTGCACGCCAGCGCGCGCCACGCTGCTCACCGGCCTCTACACCCACCAGACGGGCTGCATGATCACCGGCGGAAGCACGCTCGACCCGGGCTTCCCCACCTGGGGCTCGATGCTGCGAAACCACGGCTACCAGACGCACTGGTTCGGGAAGTGGCACCTGACCCACCACGACAACCGCTGGACGCCTTCCGAGGGCGAAGCGGCGCTCGAGAAGTACGGCTTCGCTGGCGGCGTCTATCCCTCGCCGGATGGCGCGCCGGGCCAGGGCTGGCGCAAGGACCCGGCGATCGCGAAGGCATTCGTCGACTGGTTCCAGCAGGAGGCCAGCGCAGAGCCATGGTGCACGACCGTCTCGCTCGTGAACCCGCACGACATCGCCTGGTGGTACATCTGGAGCGACCGCGTACCGGACGAGTCCTCAGCGCCGCGCTCGGTCTTCCAGCTCCCGCCGAACTACGAGACCCCGGAAATGATGGTCAGGCGGCGCAAGCCGCGCCTGCAGCTGTCCTTCCAGGAAACCGCGGCTGCGTCGTTCGGGGCGGTGCCGTTCAGCGGGCCCGAAGCGCTCGAAAAATGGACGCAGTTCATGAACCTCTACCTGAAGCTCCAGCAGCGCGTCGATGAGCAGATCGGCGCCGTGCTGCAGACGCTCGAAAGCCAACCGAAGATCGCGGCGAACACGATCGTGGTGTTCACCTCCGACCATGGCGAGTACGGCTCCTCGCACGGCCTGCGCGGCAAGGGCGCGAGCGCATACGAGGAGGCGCTGCGCGTGCCGTTGTTGGTGAAGGACATGCGCGGCCTGCTGACCAACGCACCGCTGCGGGGACGCACACAGTTGACCTCGAGCGTGGATGTCGCGCCTATGCTCCTGACGATCGCGACGGGCTCCTCGGATTGGCGGAAGGAGTCCTTCTACGCGCACCTCGCGCGCAGGCCCGACCTCACCGAAATCCTCGCCAACCCGGACGCCCGCGGGCGCGAGTTCGTGCTGCACGCGACCGACGAGATCGTCACCGAGTACGCGATCGAACCCTATGGCGCCAATGCGCCCCTGCACGTCGTCGCGATGCGCAGCGAGAAGGCCAAGTTCGCGACCTACTCCAACTGGGTCAACCAGGGCATCGAGCCGACGGCGGTCGGCCGCGAAGAGGAGCTCTACGACTACCGCACCCACGCCGGGCGTCTCGAGCTGCACAACAGCGCCGGCGAGAGCCATCTCGAAGACAGCGTGCGCGAACAAGCCGAACAGGCAATGCGCAGCGAGTTGCGCGAGGCGGTGCCGCCGCGCCTGGTGCAGGCGCACGCGCGCGGCTTCGCGGACTACTTCTCGACCGCGCGCAACGCGGCCGAGGGCGCGATCGCACGCCGCAAACAGCGTCGCCAGCAGGAGCTAGAAGAACTCGAACGCCTGACGCGCGAACCCCAGGCCGCCGCCGAAGCGCCCGGCGGGAGCGAAAGCGAGAGCGCGCAGGACAGCGAAGGCGAGCGCCTCAGCCCGCCAGCACCGGGGAAGAACCGATCACGGCGCCGGACGCGTTGAGCGCTTGCGCCTGCACGTAGGGCGCCTGTGAGGACAGCGTGATCGTCGTCTGAAAGCCCTGGCGGGGGACGGTCGCTGCGGGCGCGAGCGCGCTCGCAGAGCGGCCCGCGAGCACGCGCCAGGAGGCCACTTCGGTCGCTCCGTTCCAGCTGACCGAGACATCGATGCCGCTGCCTGCGGGACGCGCGAGCGCGACCGGAGCGCCCGGCGGCTGACCCTTCCATTCGCCAAGGTAGGTGCGGAAATCCTGCACGTTCCGCCCGAGCGTGCCGTCCATCAACACCTGGCCCGAGGAGCTGAACTCGGTGAAGTTGGGCAGCCCGCCGTAGCCGAGCAGCCAGTCGCCTCCGGCGAGGCTGATCGTGTCGCCCTGGCTCGTCGCGAGCAGCGTCTTGCTGGGGTTGGTGAACTGCTTCACGAGCGTCGCCTTGTGCGTCGAGAGGTTCGCGTCGATCAGCAGGCCGCGCGACTGCTTCTCCTCGGGCGGGTCGGAGCCGTTGTCGAAGACAGAGATCAGGCCGTCGGGCTGGAATTCGGCGTCGTGCTGCCAGTAGAAGTGCGTCCCGGGCCCCATGCCGAAGCTGCTTTTGCTGCCGCCGAGGCGCCACATCACGGCGCCGCTGTGTTTGTCGACGTCGTAGATCGTCCAGGTGGCGCGCGAGGACAGCAGCACTTCTTCGGGGCCGCGCGGATCGACGGAGTTGATGTGCACGTAGTCCCACGGCCACTGCGAGCGCGGCGCCGAGGTGCGACTGTCGCCCGGCGAGATGTGCCCGAGCGCGTGCCACTCCCACATCACGAGGCCCGTCTTGATGTCGATCTCCTGGATCACCGAGTCGGTGAGGGTGCCGTTGGAGAGCCCGTGCTCGCTCGAGAGGTTCATCCCGATCGGGTCGAACATGTCGATCCAGGCTGTGCCTTCGGGGGTGATCCGGATTTCGTGCAGGTCGGCGTGGTAGCCGTTGCCGGCGCGCACCGTCGCGACGTGCTGATACGCGGTGCTGTAGATCTCGTCTTCGCCCTGGCCGAAGCCGACTTCGAGGATCCGTCCCTGCCACCAGGTGAGTACAGGCTTGCCTTCGTACTGCTGCACGTGGAAGTTGGTCGCCGCCTCGCTGGCCGGCAGCGGGTGGAACCAGACGAGACCGCCGTCCTGTTCGGCGATCATCGGCCCCGGGCTGCCGTCGCCCTGGTAGGGCGCGAGGAAGAGGTAGCCGGGCGCCGCGCCGCTGCGCGCCGCGGTGGTGATGCGGACGCCCGAGGGGGTGAGCGCGGGAGCCGTCGCGTAGTGCTGGACTTCGCTCGCGTTACCCGCGTTGTTCGGGAACTGTTTCTGGCTCACGCCAGCCTGGTGGGCGATCGTGAAGCTCGTCTGCGCGGTGTGCGTCGCGCCGCCCAGGCTCACCGGCGCGCTCACCGTCACGTGCTCGCCCGCGGCGAACCCACGGCTCGGCAGGAAGCTCTCGCCAGTGCCGGTCGAATACGCGCGCAGCGCGCCGGCGTGGGCCCCCGTGCGCGAGCCGACCACGCGCACGTGCCCGACGGTCATCCCAGCGGGGCCGAGGAAGCTGATCTGTGTGGAGGGCGAGGCGTCCGGCGTTCCCGGCTCGGGAGACACGGCGAGGCCGCCGAGGCTCGTGGCCGCTGCGTGTGAGGACAGCGTCGCGGCGCTCGTCGTGGAGCTGCCGCCGCAGGCGGCCAGCGGGAGCGCGCTCGCGAAGCAGAGGGCTGCGCCTGCGAGCAGCCGGCTTGTCTTCATCGACACGGTCGCAAAGATGCCAGGAGCTCCAGACCGATGCGCCGCTCCGCGCCTGCGGCTGCGCTGCGGCGGCTCGGCGATGGCCGCACGGCCCGCTTGCGGATGGCGCTGAGCACGGCTTCCCGAGGGCGTCTCCCGCCACGACCGGGCCGGAGGGCGCGAGCGCCGCGCCGTTGTACGGTGGCGGCGATGCGCGCGCAGAATATCGACCTTGGCTACGACGGCCGCCGCGGCGTGCTGGGCGCCTGGCTCGCGCACGGCGTGCTGATCGACTGCGGCCCCGGCTCCTGCCTGCAGGCACTGCTCGACGGGCTCGATGCTCGCGAACCGACGGCCCTGCTGCTCACGCACGTGCACCTCGATCACGCCGGGGCGGCCGGCGCGCTCACGGCGCGCTGGCCGCAGCTGCAGGTGTACGTGCACCCCGCCGGCGCGGCGCACCTCATCGACCCCGCCCGGCTGGTCAGGAGCGCGCGCCGCGTATTCGGCGAGCAGCTCGAGCCGCTGCTCGGCGAGGTGCTACCGGTGCCTGCGGAGAACGTGCACGAGCTCGCGGACGGAGAGCGGATTGAGGGCTTCCTGTCCGCCTGGACGCCTGGCCACGCCTCCCACCACGTCGCCTTCCTCGACCCGCGGGAGGGGCTCGCGTACACCGGGGATCTCGCCGGTGTACGCCTGGCGGGCGGGCTGGTGCTGCCTCCGACGCCGCCGCCGGACATCGACCTGCGCCGTTGGGAGAGCTCGCTGGAGCTGCTCGAACGCTGGCAGCCGCGCGCCCTGGCGCTGGCGCACTTCGGCCGCGTCGAGTCCCCGCGGAAGCACATCGCGCTACTGCGCGAGGCGCTCGTGCGCCACGAGCGCTGGGCCGCGGCAGGTGTAGAGGAGTTCGCGGCGGAGCTGCACGAGCACCTGCGCGCGCGCGTACCGGCCGCCGAGATCGACGACTACGAGTTCATCGCGATGGCCCGGCAGAGCCCGCTCGGGCTGCGCCGTTGGCTCGAGCGCGCCGGCGCAGCGCGCCGCGAGTGATGGAGATCCTCGTCCTGGAGCACGAACGCGAGGCGCCGGCGGGACTGCTCGCCGACTGGGCGCAGGAGCGGGGCCACGCGTTGCGGGTGCTGGAGGTAGCACGGCTCGATCACTGGCCCCCGCTCGGCGGCTGTGACGCGGTCGTCAGCCTCGGCTCGGAGCGCTCGGTGCAACGCTCGGGCGAGCCATGGATCGCGCGCGAGCTTGACTACCTGCGCGCCGCGCACGACGCGCGCCTGCCCGTCCTCGGCATCTGCTTCGGGGCGCAGGCGCTCGCGGCGGCGCTGGGCGGCGCGGTCGAACGTGCCGAGCGGATAGCAGTCGAGTGGAGCGAGCCGGACTGGCGGGAGGAGGAGCTGATCCCCGCAGGGCCGTGGCTTCGCTGGCACGAGGATGTCTTCACGGTCCCGCCGGGGGCGCGCGAGATCGCAAGGGCGCGCGGCGTGCCGATGGCGTTCCTGGCCGGCAGGAGCGTGGGCGTGCAGTTCCACCCCGAGGCGGATGCTCCCATCGCGGCGGGCTGGATCGCGGCGTCCGGCCGCACGCTCGTCGACCGCGCGCAGGATCTGGCGTGCGTCGAGCGCGCGCTCAGGCTCGACGCCCACGGCGCCCGCACAAGGGCGCTCGAGCTGTTCGACCGCGTCGCGGGCTGCTGGTTGCAGGACTAAAGCGGTCCCCGCGGCGGACCGACGCCCGAGAACATGATTCGCCGCACGGCCGCGGCTGCGGGCCTCGCACTGCTCGCGCTATACGCGACCCCAGCCGCCTCGGCGGCGCCCGCTATCAGCCAATACCCCCTGCCCGCCGGCGCCGGCGCGCCACTCGGAATCACCGCCGGGGGTGAAGGCGACCTCTGGTTGGCGCTCGACGGGGGCGGTAAGTCGCTCGAGCGGGTCACCCTGAATGGCGCGTTCACGGGCTTTCCGATCAAGGGCAAGGCCTCGCCGTTCGCGATCATCGCCGGCGGCGAAGGCGACCTGTGGTTCACCTCGCTCGGCGGCGACGAGGTCCTTGGCGCCCTCGACCCCGCGACGGGCGCGATCCGCGAACTGCCGCTGGCGAACAACTCGAACGCGAGCGGCATCGCGCGCGGACCCGAAGGCGAGATCTGGTTCCTGCTGCAGGGCGGAGCCTCGGCGGCGCTCGCGCGCGTGGACCCGCTCACCGAACAGGTCCAGCCGTTCCAGATCCCTACAGCGAACAGCAAGCCGAGCTCGCTCACGTTCGGTCCCGAAGGCGACATCTATTTCACGGAGACCAACAACCCGGGCGGGATCGGGCGCTTCGATCCGGCCACGGGCGCCTTCGGCCTTTTCAGCGCGATCACCCCCAACAGCCGCCCGACCGGCATCGCGACGGGTCCGGAAGGGGACATCTACTTCACCGAGGACACCCAGCCCGGCGCGATCGGCCGGCTCGTACCCGCGAGCGGCGAAATCCAGCAGTTCTCGAGCGGGATCACCGGTGGCGCCCCGACCCAGATCGCTGCAGGCAGCAACGGCGACATGTACTTCACCGAGGCCAGCAAGCCCGGCGCGATCGGGCAGATCACGCCGGCGGGCACGATCGCCCAGTACACGCAGGGGATGACGCTCGACGGCGAACCGTGGGCGATCACATCTGGCCCGGACGGGAACATCTGGTTCACCGAGCAGGGGAATCCGGCCGATGTCGCGCGGCTGACGATCGCACCGAGCGTCTCATCGGAGGCGGCCGCGGCGACCAGCATCGGCGCGACGCTGTCCGCGAGCGTGGGCGCGAACGCGCAGGAAACCTCCTACTACTTCGAATACGGCACGACCAGCGTCTCGGGGTCACGCACGGCGAGCACCGCCGTCGGTAGCAGCTCATCCCCCGTAGTCGTCTCGGCGAGCGTGTCGGGGCTCGCGCCGCAGACGAGCTACCGCTTCAGGGTGGTCGCGAGCAACGCCTCCGGTGTGACCTACGGGCAGGAAGCCTCGTTCTCGACGCCGGCTGCGATCGCGCAGGCGGTCCTGCGACCGCAGCTCGGACGAACGGCGGCGGTGGTGCCGCTGAGCGGCTCGGTGCTCGTGAAGCTCCCGCGCACGCGTCGCTTCGCGCGGCTCGCGAGCGCACGCACCGTGCCGGTCGGATCGCTGGTGGACGCTCGGCACGGCAGCCTGCGCGTGCTCACGGCGCTGAACACGACAGGCGCGACGCAGGCGGTGCGCGTGTGGGACGGCGAGTTCACGCTCGCCCAGCGACCCAGCGCGGGAGGCATGACGCGCCTGCTGCTGCGCGGCGCGCGGCCCTCCTGCCGCGCGGCGACGGCGACGAGGTCACACCACCACGCCAGTAGCGGTCCGCGGCTGTGGGCCGAAGACAACCACGGCCGCTACAGCACCTACGGCGCAAACAGCGTGGCGACGGTCCTCGGAACGAAGTGGGAGAGCGTGGAAACGTGCGCGGGCACATTCACCTACGTTGCGCGGGGCGCCGTGAAGGTGCACGACCTGCACACGCACCGCGCGGTCATCGTGCGCGCGCGCCACGGCTATCTGGCGCACGCGTAGACGCGCTCCGCCAGCCCGACCGCGCCGCAGACCGAAGACGCTCAGCGTGCGGCGGGCGTCAGTGCGCGCATTCCTGCCCGCCCGCCGTCAAGCCGCTTCCCAGGCACGGTTCGATCCTCGGCGTCTGCCAGCCCGCGGTCCCTTCGAGGATCGGTTCGATGTCTTCGGGGTCGGTCGCGTACAGGCGGATGATCACGTGGAATTCTCCGGCCGGCGCGGGCAGCCAATTCTCGGCCTGCTGTTCGCTCGTCGGTTCGCCGGTCTGGAGGTAGACGTTCAGCGAACCGTCTTCGTTGAAGTGCAGCTGGGCGCGGTTGCCGAGCGCGTAGCGTTCGAGCGAGTTCGTGACGAAGAAACCGCTCGCTTCGTACATCGACAGCGACCAGAACGCTTTGACGGGGAAAGGAAAGTCGCCCGCGGGGAAGTGCACGACGTAGCGTTTGCTCGTGGCGTTGAGTTTCGCGGCGGTGTCGTCCGTGAGCGCCAGCGGGTAGATCGAGACGTTGGGCGAGAGCGCGCCCACGCCGAGCCTGTCGACCTCCGCACGCAGGAGATAGTTGGTGCCGTATTTGCCGGCGTTGACGATCAGCCAGCCGTTGTGTTTGGCGAAGCCCGCTTCGTAGGCTTCTTTGACGTGTAGGGCGATCAGCGTGGGACCCGCCGTGACGGCGTCCTTGAGGCCCGTGATCACGCCTTTGCCGTCGTTGAACTTCGTCGGCTGTTTGCCGGGCCCGATGTTGACCGCCGCGAGTTCTTCGAGGATCGCTTTGTCAGCTGCGGGCGGCGGGAATTCGTTGAGCGCCTTGCCAAGCGCCTTCCAGTAGCGCAGCTTGCTTTCTTTTCCTTCGGTGCCGGGTATGTGCGCGACGGTTGGTTCGGTCACTTCTCTCTTCGGCGGAGGCGGTTTGTAGGCGAGCCCTTCCTTGTCCCACTTCTTGAACGGGACGATCTTCATCTGTTCCTCGATCGCGAGCGCGTTGGGCGTGTCGGCGGGGCCTTCGACGACTACGCGCCCGATCAGCCAGACGCGGTCGTACGGCGAATGGATGACCTTCAGGCCATCGACTTCTTCCATGCCTTCGTCGGTGCCAGGCCCGACGACAAGGTAGTTTCCGGGGGCATAGATACCCGACGCCTCGGTGCCGATATTCGCGAAGTTCTCGGTCCACGGCGAGACCATCTCGACGACGTCGAAGCGGTTGGCTTCGGGCACGTGCAGCACCATCGGCTGCGGGTGCAGCTTCAGCCAGGCGACCGCGTAGAGCGTGTCGTCGTTGGGCGCGACGACGACGCTCTCTTTGTTGGTCGTCAGGTGCTTGAAGTGCGAGAACTGGTTGATCGGCGCGTATCCCTGTTCGGTCGCGACCGTGACGCTCGTCGAGGTCTTGTAGATCCGCTCGGCGTCCAGTACGGGCTGGCCGTAGTCGTAGGCCTTGATGCCTAGTTCGCGCCCGCGTTCTTCTTCCTGCAGTTCGGTTTCCGCCATCGCGGCGCCAGCGAACAGCGCGCACAGCGCGCACGCAACCGCCAGGCACAGGCCCAGTCCAGCAATCCTCCGCATCACGACCTCCCCCGGCCTGCTTGAAGACCAGCTCTGATTTGCCCCTCTGCAGCGAGCGAACTCTCTGCAGCGAGCGATCGTACTAGACGCAGGAGCCCGGCGAGCTTGTTACAGGGTTGCCGTAGGCGTTTGCCACGCGAGCCATGCACCGTTATCGTGGTCGCGGGTCGAAAACGGGGCCGGAGCTACAGAGGGAGCGAGTATGGGACGTTACCGGAGGACGTGCGCCGCGCTTGTCTGCGCCAGCGCGATCAGCGCATTGACCGCGACCGCTGCCTGGGCCAGCGGATCGCCCGGTGCCGCGGCCTGGGGCGGGAACTCCGTCGGACAGCTCGGCGACGGCACGATGACCGCGAGCTCCGACCCGGTGCCGATCAGCGGCCTCACGAGCGTGACGGCGATCTCTGCGGCCAAGGACCACGGTCTCGCGGTCCTCAGCTCCGGCAAGGTGATGGCGTGGGGAGACAACGCGAGCGGTGAGCTCGGCAACGGCACCACCACGAGCAGCGACGTACCGGTCGAAGTGAAAGGGATCACGAACGCGATCGCGGTCGCGGCCGGAGGCGAATTCAGCCTCGCGCTGCTGGAAAACGGCACGGTGATGGCCTGGGGGCAGAACGGCGAAGGTCAGCTCGGCGACGGCAACATCACGAACTCGGACGTCCCCGTGGCGGTCAGCGGGCTTACCGAAGTGACCGCGCTCGCGGCCGGCCTCAGGCATAGCCTCGCGCTGCTGCACTCCGGCAGCGTGAAGGCGTGGGGCGCGGACAACGACGGGCAGCTCGGCAACGGCACGACGGCCAACGGCGAGGTCGAACCGGTTCCGGTGAGCGAACTCACGAGCGTGAAGGCGATCGCGGCGGGCGGCCTGTCGAGCTACGCGGTTCTCACGGACGGCAACATCGAGGCATGGGGCGCCAACGCGAAAGGCCAGCTCGGCGACGGCAGCACCACCAACACCGATCTGCCGGCGCCCGTGAAAGGCGTCGTCGGGGCGACGTCGGTTGCTGCCGGCGCCGCGCACGCGCTCGCGCTCGTCAGCGGCGGCACCGTCTACGCGTGGGGCGACGGCTCGCAGGGCGAGCTCGGCAACGGCGCTCTGACCTCGACCGACGAAGCTGTGCAGGTGTCCTCGATCACCGAAGCAACGGCTGTCGCGGCGGGCGGGAACTTCAGCCTCGCGCTGCTCGTGAGCGGCGTGGTGGACTCGTGGGGCGGCAACGGCGAAGGCCAGCTGGGCGACGGCAACACGACGTCGACCGACGTGCCCGGGGCGATCTCGAACCTCGCGGAAGTCAAGGGCATCGCCGCGGGAAGCGTGTACGCGCTCGCGTACGGGCCCGCGCTGCCGAACGTGACGGGCGTCAGCCCGAGCTTCGGGCCGGCGAGCGGCGGAACGCCGGTGACGATCACGGGTACGGGCTTCAACTCGGTGACGAGCGTCCACTTCGGCTCGGTGAGCGTCACCCCCACGGTGGAATCGGAAACGACGATCCGCGCGACCGCGCCGGCGGGCACGGGTGTGGTCGACGTGACCGTGACGGTGCCGGGAGGCAAGAGCCCGCGGGTTCCGGCCGACCGCTTCAGCTACACGCCGGTGGTGAGCGGCATCAGCCCGAACACCGGCCCCCAGGTCGGCGGCACCGAAGTCGTGATCACCGGCACGAACTTCGCCGGCGTGAGCGCGGTGAAGTTCGGCGGCAGCCCCGCGAAAAGCTTCAAAGACGAATCGGGGACGGAGGTGATCGCGTTCTCGGCAGCAGGGGTTGGGACGGTGGACGTGACGCTGACGGGCCCGGGCGGCACGAGCACGGCGGTGGCGGCGGACAAGTTCACCTACGGCAGCTCAGCGCCCGAACTGGGGCGCTGCAAGAAGGCGGGCGGCAAGAAAAGCCACGGCGTGAAAGGCAAGTGGAGCGACCCGGGGTGCACGGTCGAATCGACCGAAGGAAGGTACGAATGGGAAGGCGGCCCGGGACTCAAGAATGCCTTCAAAGCGCAGGCGAAAGGTGTGGCGCTCGAAACGGTGGGCGGCATCTCGGTGCAGTGCAAAGAGGTGAAGGGAACCGGCGAATACTTCGGTGCGCGCGGGCTGAAGGCCGTCAAGCTGAACCTGACGGGCTGTCAGGAAGGCCGCACCAAATGCTCGACGGCGGGTGCGCTGAAGGAAGGCGAAGTGTCGAGCGCCGTACTGACGGGCGAATTCGGCGTGATCCAGAAAGGGGCCACAGCGAGCGAAAACGAGCTTGGCCTCGATCTGAGCGCGCAAACGGGCACCGTGATGTTCGAATTCGTCTGCGGCTCGACCCCGCAGGTCTGGCGCGGCTCGGTGATCGCCACGGTGAAGGCGAACAAGATGAGCAAGTCCATGACGTTGACCTTCGCGGCCTCGAAAGGCCTCGAGATCGTGGAACGCTTCGAAGGCAAGAGCGTCGATCTGCCGGAAAACTCGACGGGCGGTGGCGCCTTCGAAAAAGGCGCGGTCGTGATGGCGCCGGCGCTGAAGGGCCGTAGCGAAATCGAGATCAACTCGGTCCACTAGAGTCGGCGGGTGCGCGCCGGGCACCGGCTCGGCGCGCACGTCCCCGAAGCCGAGCGGCCGCCGATCGGGGCGGCGCCGCGGAGGCCCGGCCCGGGGCTAGCCGTTGAAGCGGTACGCGGCGCTCTGCAGCGCGACCGTGTTCACGAGGTTGCCGAGCGCGATATTGACGTCGTAGAGGTGAAGTCCCCAGTCGGGGCCGATCAGTTCCTCGGGGGCTTCGTGGTGTGTTTCGCGTTCATGCAGCTCGGCTTCGGTGACGCTGCTGGCGGGGCTGATCTGCAGCCAGGTGGCGCCGTTCTGGTGCTTACACTGCCCGGTCAACGCGCCCGGGGCCCCAACCCAGGGGGTAGGCGCTTCGGGAGTCGGCGAACCGGCGCCGAGTTCCCCAGGGAACGGCGTCGTCGGCGCGTATGGAAGCAGCGGCCCGGCCGAGCCGTCCTGCGTGAGCAGGGCGGGGTTCACGCACAGCACTTCCTCGCCGGCGGGCGTCACTCCGCCTTCGAGCAGCGAGCTGCCGGGACGGCCGAAGAAGGCACCTTCTGGAGGTTCTTTGGCGAAGGAGGAGTAGGCGATGACGCAGCCCGTCTGCAAGTCGGACTGGCAGGAGGGCACGTTTTGGAATGAGCCGCCTGCGCTCGCGCCTTCGGGCACGAGCACGTTGCCGCCGAGCAGGATCGCGGACACGAGCAGCTTGCGCTCGACGCTGTTCTTGTCGATCTGTTCCTGGATCAGGTGGATCAGCAGCGCGGCGCCCTGTGAGTGCCCGATGAGCACGACGCCGCGACCGTTGTTGTACTTGCGCAGGTATTCCTGCCAGGGCTCGAGCACGCCGAGATAGGCCTTGATCAGGTCCGCTTCGGGAATGCCGCCGGGCGAGTTGATCGCCTTCAGCGTGAGCTGGGGATAGACGGGCGCGTAGACCTTGCAGTCCTGCGAGAAGCGCGAGGCCTGGTCGATCGCGATCTGCGTCTGCTGCGGTTCGATTTCGAGGTTCGCGTTGATCGTTTCCTGCTCGCTGACGGTGGGATAGACGTAGAAGCAGTCGATCGGCGGCGAGGGGACCCGTTGCTGCTTCTGAAGCGCTTCCTCGCGCACGCCGTTTTCGTAGGTGACGACGGTCGCTTCGCGCGAGGCCTTGCAGGGGTCGTTCATCTTGTGGGGCTGGCAGAGCCAGACGGTTTTGGTGCGCGCCGCGCTGGCCGCACTGGGCGTGAGCGCGAGCGCCAGCGCGAAAATGAGGGCGCCGCGTGCGCACGCGCGCGCCCCGACGAATGAGTGCTCACTCATGCTGGACAGCGCTGCCATCTCCCCTCCTCCGATCGCTCCCCGCCGGGGCTGGCGCATCGGCCGCCCCGCACGACTCCTACGGTAGCCGATGGCGGCGACGCGCGCTCTTTCGGCGCAGGCCACGGGCGACCCCGCGAGGGGTCGCGCCCGCAGCGGCCAGCGGGTGTCGGTGGGGGCGCTCGGGCAATATGAGTCGCATGGATGAGCAGACGCTGCACGCAGGGCGCGAGCCGACCTCGATGAGCTTGCGGCCGTTCGTAGAGGCGGATCTGGCTCAGGCGGTGGAGCTGTGGGCGGCGGCGTTCGGCATCGAGCTGCCCGACGAGGAGGCAAGGCGCTCGGCGTGCGAGCGGCTCGCGTTCAGCCTCGAAACCGACCCTCGAGGGTCTTTCGTGGCGGAAAGCGACGGCGCGCTCGTGGGCCTCGCGCAGGCGCTGCAGCGGGAACGGCTATGGGTGCTGTCATCGCTCGCAGTGGCGGTCGAGGCGCGCGGCGGGGGTGTCGGCGGCTCACTGCTCCAGCGAGCATTCGCGTACGGCACCCAGGGCAGCAGCCGGCTGATCGTGAGCTCGAACGATGCGAGCGCGCTCGCCCTGTACGCGCGGATGGGGCTGCGGCTCAGCCCCACCGTGCAAGCGGAAGGGAGCATTCGTGGCGCGCTCGCCGCGCGAGCCTCGCGCTGGTTTCGCGAGGGCGGCGCTGGCGATGTGGCTGGCCTAGAGGAGATCTCGCGCGAGGTCCGCGGCGCGCCGCACACGCGCGAGATCCTGTTTGCCCTGCGGCGCGGTGACGCGCGGCTGCTGCTCGGAGAGCGAGCGTTCTCGGTGGTGCGCCCGGGCAACGGCGTGTGGCTCCTCGCGGCACGCGATGAGGACGAGGCGGCGGCGCTGCTGTTGTGCTCGCTGGCGCTCGCCGGAGAGTGCGAACGGACGAGCGTGCGCTGGGTGACCGAGGATCAGCGCTGGGCGCTCGACGTCTTCGAGAGCGCGGGCATGAGGACGGAGCGCTACGGCGCGCTCTGTTTCGAGGGCGAGCCGGGCCCGCTGAGCCCGTTCATCCCGAGCGGCGCGTTCGCGTAGCGGCCCTCCCGGGGGCCCGCGCGGCTGGCGAGATCCATTCCACCGAGGGCATCACGGGGGACCGGCGCTGGCGCCCGCGCAGACGCACTGGTAGGCTTCGCGAAGGGCACGGGAGAAGTGCCCAGTACGCGGTTGCCCTCAGCGGGGGGGCGCAGTGGAGCAGCACCATGGATCGGGACATCGGATGAACGGACGTCATCTCCTCTGCGGCTTCGCCGCGACATTGCTCTGCCTGATGCTGTTCGCGGGCAGCGCGTCGGCCCGCACGAGCCACCGAAGCCGCCACCACAAGTCCGCGCCGGCGCCGCTGAGCGAAACATCGACTTGCCTGGTGAAGTCACTGCCGACGTTCCGCGACCAATTCGGGCGCCTCGAACTCGGCGAGGGCTTCCGCATCGGCGGGTCGGACGTGGCGGATGTGGTGGAAGTCGAGTGCGATCCGACGGACGCGGGCAGGAGCGTGACGGTTAGCGCCCAGGAGCTCTTCGACCGCTGCAAAGGGAATCTGCTGTGGTCGACGACGGAAACCTTCGTGGAAGGCGCGCTCGGGAATTCGTTCAAAGGGGTCCTAGACGACGACGGCAACGCGACCTTCGTGATGTGGGGTTCGGAATGCGCGGCGGGCGAAAGCCTGATAGCGGCCGATGTCGAAGCGGCGCCGGACGTCACGGTGCTGACCTCGTTCACGGTGCTGCCGCCGGCGCCCACGGAACCTGGAGTGGAAGCACTTCCCAGCCACGAGGTGGAGCAGGGCGAGGTGAGCAGCTTCGCGACGATCATCCAGGTCGAGTTCCCGCCCGAATTCGCGGAGGATCGAGTGTCCATCAGCGCCAGGCAGCTCTATGCGCGCTGCCGCGTGGAACCCCACCTGATCTGGGCGGGCCCGTTCGAGGCGCTCCCCCACTTCTTCAGCGCGACGTATACGGTGACGCTCGACGACGACGGCAACGCCTTCGTGGTCCTGTTCGGGCTGCAGTCGTGTGCGCCGGGAACGGCGTTGATCGAAGCGAGCCTCGAAGAAGCCCCGTACACGACGGTAACGACCGAGTTCACGGTCGAACCACCGCAACCGACGATCTAGCGCGCGCTCTCCGGCCGCTGCGCAGACGCGCGAGCGTCAGCGGACTCGCGGCGCAGTCCGAGCCAGCGGCGGATCGCGATCAGAGCCCAGACCGCCTCCACGATGCCGAACGGCCAGGTGCCGGCGAGGAAGCCGTAGCTGCTGGAGAGCAGGCATCCGCACGCGAAGGCTGCGACGAAGCCCGGGCCGCGCCGCTCCAGCGCGTACATGAGCATCATGAACGTGAGGACGAGGACGCCGTAGGCGGTCAGCACCGCTGGGCGAGCGCTCGCCCGCTGGCCCGCCCGGACGGGGCGTTGCACGACACGCGTGGATCGCAGCGGAGCTCGTCGGCCATGAACCAAGCCTAGCCTCGCGGCTGACCGCAACTGGAGCTCGCGCGGACACGGCAGCTCCCAGCACATTCACAGGGAGCCATAAGGGTGTTCGGAGGCCTCGGCGGGGGGCTGCGCTACATCGAACCCGCCTCCGCTGAAAGGAGCCTTATGTCTACACAGCAGGAGGGACGCGAGCAGGCATCGATCGGTAGTGCTCGCGCCAGATCAGCTTGTAGATCGGCAGGCGCCGCGGGAGGTCGCGAAGTACCGGGATGAACGGGATGCAGATCAGCGCGAGACTCAGCACGGCCACTATCAGCAACACCAGGATGTCGGCGTTGGGCGAGGCCTTGATCGGTTCGACCTGGTACCAGAGCGCGTACAGCCACAGCCACGCCTGGCCCGGGTAACTACCGGTCTCATTCATCAGTCCCCATTGGTCGCCCAGCAGGTGCTGAGCTTCGGCGCGTTCAGCGAGTAGGCCACCGTCGGACATGAAAAGCAGCGGCTTGGTGTAGTCGGTCTGGAAGAACTGCTTGCTGGTGAGCAGGCTGCCGTCAACGCCGCCGCTCTTTGCCAGGGCGAGCAGGCTATTCATCATCATCGGCACCGGCCCCGCGTCCCCCGCGGGCTTCACCGCGACCGTACCGGTGCCTTCGTCGACCGACACCGTGCCCGGCGCTGGCTTTTTTTCTTCGGCCGCTGCCGCGGCGTCTTCCAGCGGCTTTGCATACGCTTCGCCCCACGCCTTCTGCTGCTTTTCGGGAGCAGCCCGGTACCGTGCGAGGGCGCTCTGCAGCGCGGGGTCGTTGGGGATCGTTTCCAGCGGCCCGACGACGAATTCCTGACTGGTGTTGGTCGGATGGCTCACGCCCAGCCATTTCTGCGGTTCGAGGAACCAGGCGTGCTGGCCCTGGCCGACGTGGTTGTACGGCGGCCCGTATTCAGCCACGGGGCTCGTGCGATCGAGCTCCTTAACGGCGGTCGTGACGAAGTCCTGGGGAAGCTGGCGCGACCATTGTTTGATCGTGCTCGGCTGCTCGTCCGGGGAGGAGAACAGCGCTGCGAGCAGCACCGCGAGCAACGCCATCACGCCGAACGCGATGCACAGCTCTTTGATCAGGTCATAAGGGGCGTAGCCGCCCGCCCAGGGCTGGGTGTCGTCCTTGCTGCGCAGCAGCGAACTGAGACGGCTCATCGCCCTGCCCCGGAAGGTGCGGAAGGCCTCTCGGGGAGCGTGGGGGCCGGCCCGCCCTCGCGCTCGTCGTGCTCAACTCCGCCGTTGGCGTTGAGCACGAACGGCGGGACCACTCCATGGCGGCGCACCAGCAGAACGTGGGCGGCGACGAGCGCGAGGACCGCGAGCGGCAGGAGCAGCACGTGGTAGCTGTACATCTGCCCGAAGTTCAGGACGTTGAAGAACGCGCCCGCCCCGACCGAGTTGATGCCGTCCTTGGCCTGCGTGGCGATCCATTGTGCGTCGAAGTTCTGTTGCGAGAGGTACCCAGTGAAGGCGGTCGGCACGGCGACCAGGAACGTGACCACACCCGTGATCCACACGACGCCGCGCCCGCCACGCCACGCTGCCATCCAGTACTTGCCCCACAGGTGGATGACCATCACGAAGAAGAACAGCTCGACGGCCCAGAGGTGGACGCTGTTGATGAAGTGCCCGATCCCCGTGGAGTGCCACCACGCCGGGCCCTTTAGCGACAGGATCATGCCCGAGCCGATGATCACCATCAGCGAGGCGAGGCTCGCGACCCCGAAGACGTAGATCCACGAGGCCACGTAGGTCGGCTGGCCATCGGGGAGCAGTTTCTCCGGAGGCCACGAACGCACGCCGGCCTCGCGGAGACGCACCGTCCATGAGCGCTCCTGCTTGGGCGCGACGCTCACGACACGCGCCCGCGGCGGCGGCCCGCCGAACCGGGGAACGGCAGCGCGATCGCGAGCGCGAAGACAACGAACATCACGACGATCACGATGACGTTCGGTAACGAGAGGTGGATGAACTGCCAGCTCACCACGTGCGAGGGATGATTTAGGTTGACGATCGACCCCACGACCGCCGTGTAGACGGAGCTCACGCCGGCCGCGCTTGCCCGGGCCTCGACATCCGCTTGGTGACGCGCGCGCGAGCGCTGCGTCTGCCGTCGCCGGGGTTGCCAGCAGTTGCCGGGATTAGAGCTTTGGGTTCGGCGTCCCGGCAGCGCGGGCACGATCCCGTCGAACTCCTGGATGAGCTGGCACTGCTCGCCCCGCAGGGGTTACGGAGCGAGCAGCTAGCCAGTTCCTTGCCGCGACTATGGGGGAGCGCGGTTTGCTCGTCGATGGGGTACTGAGGGGTCTCCATCGAACATTGGTGGGCGAGCGCCTGAGGGGGCGTTCGCGTGAGCTTGTCGGCCTCGTGTCGGGCTTGGCCCGTTGCGCGAACTCGCCGTTGGCTCTGCGAAACGAGGGCGCTGCGTGCAGAGCACCGTCGGCGGCCGAGCGATTGGAGAGGTGTGGCGATGAGAGGCTCCTGACGCATATCGAGGCGTTGGACCACGCGCGCGTGGTCTACGGACGCCGGCCGAGTGTCGGAGCCGGTGAAATCCCAAGCCCGCCGAGATTTGAGGCGAGCTTGGAAGTATCGTATCACCGCGATCCGCGGGATAGTTCTCCCGCACCGCGTCATGAGCTACCGCGAGACCGAGCATCTGCGTGTCCTCATCGCCAACGAGCGAAAGGATCGCCTAGCGCTCGTCGCTCCGATCGTCGTCGCGCTCGGCCACGAGGTGATCGCACGCGAGATCGACGTCGAGGACGTAGGACCGGCGACCGCCAGAGAGCGGCCGGACGTCGCGCTTGTTGGGCTCGGAGAGAGCTCACAACACGCCCTTGCGCTGATCGACAAGATCGTGCGCGAAGCCGCTTGCCCGGTGATCGTCCTGCTCCATGCCCGCGACCCCGAGTTCATCAGCGAGGCTTCCAAGCGAGGCGTCTTCGCCCACATCAGCGACTCCGACGTCAGGGACTGGCAGAGCGCGATCGACATCGTGCTCCGACGCTTCGCCGAGTACCAGGCCCTCCAGGGCGCGTTCGGGCGCCGTGCTCTCACGGAGCGAGCCAAGGGGATTCTCATGGAGCGCCATGGAATCGACGAGGCGAGCGCCTTCGAGATGCTCCGCCAGCACTCCCGAATCGACAACCGCAAGCTCATCGACCTCGCGACGGCGGTCGTCGACGGCCACCGTCTGTTGCCGAGAGAGCCGCCGGCTCCGGCTCAATCCTGAAGACGTCAACGACGCGAGCTATGTCTGAGCGTTGCGGAGCGACTCAGGCGTCGCGACCGTGATCGTCGCCGTCTGCCGCACGCGAAACCCAAGCTCCTCGTAGAGCCGGATCGCTCCGTTGTTGGTGCTGAGGACGTGCAGGAACGGGCGCTCTGACCGACGCTCGATGCCGGCTATCAGGGCCCCGACGAGCTGGGAGGCCAGCCCCCGACCGCGATGGTCGGGCTTGGTGCAGATGGCGCTGATCTCGGTCCAACCGTCCAGATGAAAGCGCTCGCCGCCCATCGCGATGAGTGCGCCGTCGCGACGGATGCCGAGGTAATCACCAAGCTCGATGGTCCTCATCAAAAACGGTCCCGGTTCCGTCTGAGCGACGAGCTCGAGCATCTCGGGCACATCGGCGGCGCCGAGCGGGATCGCCTCTGGACAATCGACGCCGGTGACGCGCTCCCCGATCATCTGCACGAGGTCAAACGTCGCGACCGCCTGCCAAGCGGCGGGTAGCTCACTGCCGCTGTACCCGACGGCCACATAGGCGCCCGGTGCGATGAGACCGGCCGCGTCCCGCCAGTCCTGTGCCGACGGAAGCGAGGGCAGAGCAAGGAACGGAGCGACGTCGTCCGGATATCGGCGCACGCGGCCACGCACCTGCGCAAACCGCGCGTGAGGTCCGCACAGCGCTGCGTACACCGGATTGTCGAGCTGGGCCTCGTCGCTCGGAAGCATCCGGCATCAAATAGCACTCCGGAGCGCGCCTGCGCGGACGCCGCCAGCGGCCGGGAGTGTGGAGAACGTGGCGACCACGGCGCTGTCGAACTGGGAACGCGCGTTTGCGTGCAGCTCCTCGATCGCTGCTTCAGCGCCGATCGACAGTCGGTAGGAGCGGTCGGTGGTCATGGCGTCGTATGCGTCGCATACGGCGATGATCCGCGACCCGAGCGGGATGTTCTCACCGACGAGCCCATCCGGGTATCCGTGCCCGTCCATTCGCTCGTGGCTTGCGCGGATGATCGGGGCAGTGCTCGCCAGGGCGGGTGCTGCGAGCACCATCCGCTTGCCGATCAGCGGATGGCGCCGCATGAGTACCCATGTCCACGAGCACGCCTGCGGACTTGGAGCGGCCCCACTGCCGGAGGACGCCAACGACACGGTCATCGCCCGCGCCGTGGATCGCCTCATTTTCATCCCTCGAGGGTGACGCCAATGGCGTCATGAGCTCTCCTGCTACACCGCCTGCTCCTCAAGCCTCGCGGTGTCGGGGTGCCGCACCCGGGCGCGTTAGCAAGGTGACGCTGCTCGCCAGAACAAAGACCAGGAGGAGCAGGAACCCAATGAGGTCGAGGACTAGCCCGAACGAGGAGATGACGCCGCCGAGGCCGAAGCCCTGGAGGAAGAGCATGCTCGCGGCGAGGATCGACACCCAGCCGAGCCAGCGCGGCAAGACCCCGCTCCTGAGCACTAGCGCGCCTGTAGCGAAAGCAAACAGGCTGCCGAAGGCGTCACCAACGCTCTCCAGTGCGAACGTCATCAGATAGAGCGTGTAGGACAGGCCTGGGGCGTGGTGTGCGCCGTATGAGGCTAGCTTCGCTCCGACCAATCCCGTGATACCGATGTCGCTGACGGCATGGAGGGTCACGAAGAGCACTCCTCCAACCAGCACCAACGAACCAAGGACCCGCGTGCCATGGGTGTCGCCGCGCAGCAGGTTGTGCAGCGTGCTCAGGTAGATCACGAACATGACCGCATAGACGACCGACAGGCATGCGATCACGATCAGCCGCGTTTCGTGGGCGTGAAGACCGTTCGCGATCTTCGCCGCCGAGTCGTTCTGGCTAAGTTCGACTCCAACAGCAACGACGATCTCGGCCACCAGCGCGACGACGAACACGATTCCCGCGGCCCAGGCATACCGCTCCCACCGGTCAACCAGGTCGGGTGTCGTGGACTCCGCGGGCATCACGCAGGCAAGTATCCCGCGTGCCCGACGACACGTCGATGCTTGGGACGTATTTGGGACACGGTTACTTTTCGTAAGTGCCCGGACTCCCCGCGAACGTGCCGTTTTGCAGGCACGACGCGAAGCCGACGCGGGGACTCGAACCCCGGACCCCTTCATTACGAGTGAAGTGCTCTACCAGCTGAGCTACGTCGGCGCGATATGGCATGAAACCTTAGCTCCCCGGGGCCTCAGCTCTCCCGACCGGCCACTGAAGAGCCCGAGCGCTCCAAGTCCGAGTCCGAAAGCCCACGGCTTGGCGCTCCGCCCCGCTGCGTGATCGCCGCGCCAGGCGACCCCACTCTCGGGCCACGCGGTGTCGAGCGGGAGGGGATCAAACGTCGCCTCGACAACGCCGAGCCGCTGTGCGCGGCGCGCGCTCTCGTCGGGGTCATCGCTCCGAGCGCACCGAAGTGGAGCTCGCCGAGCGATGCGACGCTGATCGCAGCCTCGACGTCCTCCGGGGCGAATCCTGCGATCAGGACGGAGGTCTCGAGCATGACCCGATTCAACTGCGGAACGGGTCAATGACCGCTGCGGGAAAGCGCTCGAGGTCCTCGGTGAGCGTCTTGGGGGCTGGCGTCTGGACGACGCTGCTCAGAGCAGCCGGGCCGACCCATGAGGTGCTCTACCAGCTGAGCGAGGTGAGCGTCAGCGTCACCGTTCGCGCCGGATGGGCGTGCCAACTCGGGCCTCCCGAGGCGTCAACCGCATCAGCCGGCGAGCGCCCACCACGGCTCCGCTGATTCACACAAGTCAGGCCGGGGTATGGAAGGAAGAGGGATTCGACGGCACGATGCCGAGATGTCCGCCGGGCGTCAGAGAGAGCACGGCAGGAGGTCCAACTCTCGATGATTTTGAAAGCACGACTTCTCCCAGCATGCCTGCTAGCCGCGCTGGCCTTCCTCGCGGTGCACGCAACCACGGCCCACGCGGGCTTCGGCATAGCCAACTTCGAAGCGGGCACCTGCGTCAACAACTCCTGCACCTACGAAAGCATCGAAGCCAATCCCGGCGCGGCCTTCACGCAGGCCGCGGGCCACCCCCCTTGGGGGATCACGACCTTCGAACTGAGCCACAAGAGCAACGGCGAACCCGAAGGCGCCCCCCTCAAGCGCGTCCGCGTGGACGTTCCGCCGGGGCTCGCCGCCGACCCCGAGGCGCTGCCCCAGTGCCCGCTGTCGACCTTCGAACTCGGCGGCTGCCCGTCCGATACGAAAGTCGGCACGACCGAAATGGAAGTCTTCGTCCTGCTCACCAAGCTGAAGATCTCGGGGAACGTGTACGACCTGCCGCCGCAGGAAGGGCTGCCGCTGCTGTTCGGGATCGAAATCAACGCCGAGAGCCCGATCATCTCGCCGGTGAAAATCTACCTCGAAGGCCACCTCGCCTGGAGCAGCGACTACCACGAGTACTTCGAAATCAACAATATCCCCCCAGAAGTTGAAACGCTCGGCGGCCTGAAAAGCCCGTTGGAGACGTTGAAGTCGAAACTCAACTTCAACGGGCAAGCGGGCCAGGGCAACTTCCTGACTCTGCCGAGCGTGTGCTCGGCGAGCACCGAATCGCACCTCGAAGTGGAATCCTATGCGCACGAAAAGGCGCGCAGGCCGACGACCACGCCCGTCGGCGTAGAAGGCTGCGCCGCCGTGCCGTTCACGCCCAGCGCGTCCGTGGTCGCCGGCACCCCCGCGTATGACCAGCCCGACGGTGCCACGGTCGTCGTCAAGGTGCCGCAGAACACCCACTCGATCAACGACGCCGACCTGCGCGAAGCGCACGTCACGATGCCCGAAGGACTGACGCTGAACCCCTCTGCCGCCCACGGGCTGGCCGTCTGTACGCCCACGCAGATAGCCATCGGCTCCGCCGCCTCCGTCAGCTGCCCCGCGGCCTCGCGCGTCGGCACGGTGACGATCGAAACCGATCTGCCGCCGGGCTCGCTCACCGGCGGCGTGTACCTCGGCGATCCGAGCGGCGGGCCGATCACGGGACCGCCGTTCACGATCTACTTCGACGCCGAGAGCATCTACGGAGTGTCCGTGAGGCTCAAAGGGCTGGTCAACGCCAACCCCAGCACCGGCAGGCTCGAAACGAGCTTCACCGAAAACCCCCCGTTGCCCTTCAGCGCGCTGCTGCTCACCTTGAACGGCGGCCCGCGCGCCCCCCTCGCAAACCCGCTCAGCTGCGCAAAGGCCGCGATGGAATCGGTATTCACTCCATACACCGAGCCCTCGGCCTGGGATAGCTCGACGCCCTTCGCGAGCACGGGATGCCCCGCCTCGATCCCCTTCAGCTGGACACAGAGCACGTCGGCCTCGCCATCGGGCGCCGGCGCCTTCGGCTCGACCTCCTACACCTTCAACCTCGCGCGCCAGGACGGCCAGCAGGAGCTGCAGCACCTCAGCGTCGAGCTGCCGCCAGGCGTGGTCGGGCAGATACCGTCGGTGCCGCTCTGCGGCGAACCGCAGGCCGCGCAGGGCACCTGCCCCGCGACGAGCCAGATCGGCGCGGCCGTCGTTTCCGCCGGCGCGGGCAGCGAACCCTATGCGTTCAGTGGCCCGGTCTACCTCACGGGCCCCTACGGCGGCAGCCCGTACGGCCTGTCGATTCCGGTCGCGGCCGTCGCCGGTCCTTTCAACTTCGGCAGCGTCGTCACGCGCGCGGGCGTGGGCGTTGAACCGTACAGCGGGCGCGTAGTCGTCTCGACCTCGTTGCCCACGATCGTGCGGGGCGTGCCCCTTCGCCTGAAGACCCTCAGCGTGACGGTCAACCGTCACAACTTCCTCTACAACCCGACCAGCTGCGCGGCGCTTTCCACCGAATCGAGCCTCACCTCGGTGCTCGGCGCGATCGGGGCCGCCTCGAGCTCGTTCCAGCTCGGCGGGTGCGGCGCGCTGTCGTTCACGCCGACACTCGGCGCCTCGACCACCGCAAAGATCTCGAAAGTCGGCGGCGCGAGCCTCGACGTGAGCATCGAGCAGGGCGCCCACCAGGCGAACATCCACTCGGTCACCACGGAACTGCCGAGCGAGTTCTCCGTGCGCGACACGACCCTGCACCTGGCCTGTTTGCAGGCCACCTTTGCCGCCAACCCGCTTGGCTGCGCCGGCGCGACCGTCGGCAGCGCGACGGCCACCACGCCCGTGCTGCCCGGCACCCTCCGCGGCCCCGCCATCCTGGTATCCCACGGCGGCGCGGCGTTCCCCGACCTCGATGTCGTGCTCGAAGGCGACGGGGTGCGCGTGATCCTCGTGGGCAACACGAAAATCACGCGCGCGGGGATCCTCACCACGACCTTCGCCTCGCTGCCCGACGTCCCGATCGGCAGCTTCTCGCTCACGCTCCCCACGGGTCCGCACTCGCTGCTCGCCATCCCCACGGCGAAGCCGTGTGCTCAGCCTCTGACGATGCCGACCATTATCGTCGCCCAGAACGGCACGCAGCTACACCAGCAGACGCCGATCGCCGTCGAGGAATGCGGCGCCGCGGGCGCGGAAGGGGTCACCGGCAGGCACCGCCTGTTCCGCATCCTCTCCACGAGGCGTGCCGGGAACGACATCCTCGTGAGGGTCAGAACCTTCCTAGCCGGGCGGCTGAGCGCGGGCGGGAAGTACCTCAAGGGCGCCTCGCGCAAGCTGCATCGCGCCGCCACGGTCACGCTGAAGCTGCCGATCAACCACAAGGGCTTCGCCGCCATGAGCGCTCACCGCAAGCTCAAGGTGAAGGTGCGCGTAACCCTCAAGCCGGCGCGGCGCGGCCTGCATAGCGCCTCGGCGACGGCCAGCATCAAGATCCGCCGCTGACGGCGCCAGGCGCGGCGGAGCGACTCCGAGCAGCGAGAATCCGCCGTGGCGGCGCGGCCGCAGGCTACGCTCGAATCGTGGCGGGACGAGGATGAAGGTGTGGCTCGCGCACGGCGCCTCGGGCGGGCCCGAGACGATGCGGCCCTACCTCGAGTGTCTGCGCAGACTGGGCGTCGACGCCGCCGCGCTACGCCTGCCGCGGGGCGCCGCCGAGCGCGCGATGAAGCCGTTGCGCGAGCAGGTTGGTGTCGAGCTGTCCGCTTCGGTGATCGGCGGGCACTCTTTCGGCGGGCGCGTCGCGAGCATGGTCGCCGCCGAGACGCCGCCCGCCGGCCTCGCGCTAATCAGCTACCCGCTGCACCGCCCGGGCCACCCCGATCAGCTGCGCGTCGAGCACTGGCAGGCCATCGCCTGCCCTGTGCTGCTGCTCTCCGGGGACCGCGACCAGTTCGCGCAGATCGACCTGCTGCGGGGCTCGCTGAAGCGCCTCGAGCACGCAGAGCTTCACGTATACCCGGGGCTCCGCCACGGGCTGACCGCCGTCGCGGACGACGTGGCGCAGCGCATCGCCGGCTTCGTGGCGGCAGTCGCGGCGCCCGCGTCGTGAGATCGCTCCCAGCCCGGGCCCTAGTCGAAGCTGGCGGGAGCTGGCGGGAGCTACACGACGAGCCCGTGGCGCAGCACGTTCTCGCTCACGAGACGGCCCTCTACGAACTCGAGCAGGTAGTCGGGCCCGCCGGCTTTCGCTCCCGCGCCGGACAGCCGATTTCCCCCGAAGGGCTGGCGCCCCACCATCGCTCCGGTGATATGCCGGTTCACGTAGAGGTTGCCGACCGGCATGCGCGCTATCACGTGCTCGACGGTGCGCGGGTTGCGGCAGAAGAGACCGCCGGTTAGCCCCTGGGGGAGCTCCGCGACGCGCTCGAGCGCCTCCTCGACGCCGCCCACGCGCTCTACGACGAGCAGTGGCCCGAAGATCTCCTCGCGCAGCAGCGGAGAATCGGCCGGCAGGCCGCCCACGACCGTCGGTGCACAGAACCAGCCCTCCGTCGGCATCCCCTGCGAGCACTGCGCGACCACCTCGCCTTCGCTCTCGCCGAGCCGCAGGTAGCGCTCGATGCGCTCGCGCGCTGCGCGCTCGATCACGGGGCCGAGATCGACTCCGAAGGCGTCGGCGTGGCCGAGCTGCAGCGAGCGCACCGCCCCCGCGAGCCGCTCGAGGAACAGCTCCGCGATCGCCTCGTGGACCATGACGCGCGCGGCCGCCGAGCACTTCTGGCCGGCGTAGGCGAACGCCGAGCGCACGACCGCGGGCACGGCCTCGTCGAGGTCGGCGTCGGAGTCGACGATCACGCAGTTCTTGCCGCCGAGCTCGGCAATGACGTGCTTGATGTGGCGCTGGCCCTCCCCGACCTCGGCCGCTGTGCGCAGGATCTCGAGCCCCACCGCGGCGCTCCCTGTGAAGGCGATGGTCTGCACGCGCGCGTCGCGGACCAGCGCAGCGCCGACCTCCCCCTCGCCCGGAAGCAGCGCGAGCACATCAGGCGGCACTCCGCCCGCGCGCAGCGCCTGGACGACCATCGCGCCGCAGCCCAGGGACTGCTCGGCGGGCTTCAGCACGACCGCGTTGCCGGTCGCGAGCGCTGCGCTCGTCATCCCCATCGGGATCGCCAGCGGAAAGTTCCAGGGGGCGATCACGGCGCACACCCCACGCGCGCCGTAGCGCAGCGAGTTGCGCTCGCCGGGCAGGTCGAGCACGGCGCCGCCGCGCTCGAGCGCGAGCGCCCCGCGCGAGTAGTACTCGAGGTAGTCGATCGCCTCGGCGACGTCCGCGTCGGCCTCGATCCACGGCTTCGCGCACTCGCGCACGCACAGCGCGGCGAGCTCCATGCGCCGCGCGCGCATCCACTCGGCAGCGCCGAGCAGCGCGCGAGCACGGGTCTCGGCCCCCGCCTGAGCCCACGCGGGCGCGGCGGCTACCGCGACCTCGAGCGCCTCGTCGGCGCCCGCCGCGCCCGAGAGCGCCGCGAGCGCGACCACGGAGCCGGGATGCCCGGGGTCATCGGATACGAGCTCCTCGCCCTCGCGGCGCTCCTGCCCGATCAGCGCCGCCACGCGCAGCGGGAGCTTCGCCTCCAGGGCGGCGAGCGCCGAGGTGAGCGCCTCGCGCACGTCGCGCCGGCGCAGCTCGAGCAGCGGCTCGTTGGCGAAGGCGGGCAGCTTCAAGGAGCGCCCAGCAGCTCCTCGAGCGGACGCCCGTGCGCGCGCTCGGCCAGGAAGCCCTCGTTGGAGGTGTTCTCGAGCAGGCGACGCACGAGGTACGCCATGCCGGCGATGAGCTCGCCGATCGGGCAGTACGCGCGCACGCGGTAGCCCTCGGCCGCGAGCGCCTGCTGCAGGTCGTCGCCGAGACCGCGCAAGACCTGGAACTCGAGCTCGCGCGGCCCGGCGCCGAGCTCGCGGTTGGCGACGATCGCGTGCGCGACGCTACGCAGGTTGTGACTCGCGATCGCGGGGCGCACGAGCGGGCGCGCGCGCAGCAGCTCGAGCGTGAGCGCCTCGAAGTTGCGGTCGCTCTCGGCCTTCTCCTCGAACACCGGCGCGCGCCAGCCGTGCTGTCGTGCGTCCACCACCTCGTGGTCCCAGTAGGCGCCCTTCACGAGGCGCACGACGAGCGGCTGCGAACGCGCACAGCCGCGGGCCCAAGCGAGGATGCGCTCGCACAGCGCCGGCGAGTCGACGAGGTAGGCCTGCAGGACGAGCCCCGCGCTCGGGCCATCGCGGAACTCCTCCTCGGAGAGCAGCGAGAGCACGAGCTCGGTGATCGCCTCGCGCGAGTCGAAGGACTCCATGTCCACGTGCAGGTGGGCGCGGTGGAGCTTCGCCTGGCGCAGCAGTGCTCGTAGGCGCGGCGCTGCGTCGCGTTCGCCGATCTCGGGCGCGTCGGCGCGCAGCAGGGGCGTGAGCGCGGAGACCTTCACGGACAGGTTCGCGCGCGCGATCGCTCCGAGCGAGTCCACCTCGAGCTCGGGCCGCGGCGGCAGCCCGGAGTACACCGAGGCGAGCTCCTCGAGCGCCTGCCCGCAGCGCGCGGCGTAGCGATCTGCCTCCTCGGCGGTGACGGTCGCCTCGCCCAGCAGGTCCACCGAGGTGCCGACGCCCTCGCGCCAGAGCTCGCGCAGCACGCGCGCGGCGCCCGCAGGGGTCTCGGCGACGATGAAGCGGTGCGCGATGTGGCGCACCCCCGCCGCGGCCGCGGTGCCGAGCGCTATGCGGCCGGCGCGCGAGTCGCCCATCCGCACCGCGACCTCGAGCGGCACCGGCGGATGCTCGACCTCCGAGACGAAGCTCACGAGATGCGCCGCGAGCTCATCCAGCGAGCGGCACGCGGGCACGACGTCGACGAAGCGGAAGAGCGCGGCGCGCAGCGCGGCATCCTGGGAGGCGAGCTCGACCGCGCGATCGTCGGCTGCGCGCAGTGGGTTGCGGCTGGGAGCGGGGAAGCGCTCCAGCAGCCGCCGCCCGACATCGAGGATCTCGCTATCTGCTGGCGATCGCGTCAAGGTGCTCATCCGGTTGCTACCCCGGCCACGTTAGCTTCCGCGCACGCACGCACGCGCTTGGGGACGGGCCGGGCCCTCCCCGCACGCACTCGCTCGACGGCGGGCCCGACGTTAACCGAACGAACGTTCGTTCGGCCCACGCTCCATCACGCGTACGCGCTCGCGGACCGACCGCGCTGCACCACGCGCGCCTACGGCGAGCGAGGCCGGCAGCGCGCCGCGGGCCCGTGCCGGGCCGGGGAGCGCGCCGCGCTGGGCGACGCCTACGATCGTCGTCAGGCGGAGGCCGCGAGGTCGTGCTGCTGTGAGCGCGGCGCCTGCGCGCGCATGAAGCCGTCGATCAGCTGCGCGAGGCGCTCGGGCTCGTCCTGTGGCACGAAGGTGCGGCTCGCGTGCATCAGCTCGAGCTGGGCCCCGGGCACGATCTCGGCGAGACGCTCGGCGTGGCGCAGCGGGAAGAAGCGGTCACCGGGCGCCCAGGCGAGCAGCAGTGGCAGCGGGCGCTCGCGCAGACGCTCGGCGGCCGCGAGCGTGTCGCGGCTGTCGATAGCGCGGATCGTGGCGATCACGTCGGCGCGGATCGCGCGCCTGCGCAGCGGCGCGACCCAGTCGCCTGTGAGGTCGTCCGCGAGCGGGCGCCGGCTGAGCAGGCCGAAGCCGAGCGGCGAGCGACGCAGGCGCGCGGAGCCCACCATGCGCGCGAGCGCGGCGTAGGCGCCGGGAACGTGCGTGAACCACTGCATCGGGCGCAGCAGCGGCGGCGGGAAGTTCTCGAGGCAGTCGCAGTTGGTCAGGACGAGCGCGCGCACACGCTCGGGGCGCTCCGCGGCGAGGATCTGCGCGATCGCGCCGCCGGTGTCGTTGGCGACGAGCGTGACGCGCTCGAGCTCGAGCTTCTCGAGCAGGTCGGCGAGCATGTGCGCTATGCCGCGCGGGGAGCGGTCGGCGCCCTCCCGCAGCGGGGTCGAGTGCGAGCCGAGCGGCAGGTCGGGCGCGATGCAGCGGTGCTCGCGGCTGAGCAGCGGCGTGACGCGCTGCCACAGGCGCCCGTCGACGAGCAGTCCGTGTACGAACACGATCGGCTCGCCCGCGCCGTCGTCGCGATAGTGGATAGTGCCCTGGCTCATCTCGATGCTCGCGTGCATGGCTCTCAGGTCTCCTTTTCTCGCCGCGTGCGGCCCACAGGTTGCGTACAGGCTGCACGTAAGATACATACACACTGTATGACTGTCAATCGACAAGCGCAACGCTCGGCTTCAACGCGCGCGAAGCTGCTGCGGGCTGCGCGCACGCTGTTCGCGCGCAAGGGCTACGCCAATGTGGGAACCGAGGAGATCGTGCGCCGCGCGGGCGTGACGCGGGGAGCGCTCTACCACCAGTTCCCGGGAAAGGAGGAGCTGTTCCTGGCGGTCTACGAACAGATCGAGCAGGAGCTGATGGAGCGCCTCGAGAAGCTCCTCGACCAGAGCGCGGGCCCCTACGAGGCGATGCGCACGGGCATCCGCGTGTTCCTCGAGGCCTGCCGCAAGCCGGACGTGCAGCGGATCGTGCTGATCGACGGGCCGTCGGTGCTCGGCTGGGTGCGCTGGCGGGAGGTCGCCGAGCGCTACGGGCTCGGGCTGATGCGCGCGGCGATAGTCGCGGCGATCGAGGCGGGCGAGCTCGCGCCGGTGGCTGCGGATCCGCTCGCGCACCTGCTGATGGGGGCGCTCGACGAGGCGGCGCTGATGATCGTGCGCGAACCGCAGAGCAGCGACGAGGTCACGGCGACGCTCGAGCGGCTGCTCGAGGGCCTGCGCGCGGATCGCTAGGCGCCGGCGCCGAGGAACTCGAGCAGCGCGCCGCCGTGGCGCTCGCAGAAGACGGGGCCGATCCCAGCGACCTCGCCCAGCTGGCCGAGGCTGCGCGGGCGCAGACGCAGCACCTCACGCAGCGCGGCGTCGCTCGCGACGGTGTAGGCGGGCTTGCCCTCGGCACGCTCGAGGCGCCACTCGCGCAGCCGCTGGAACTGCGACTCCTCGAGCTCGGAGAACGGACCGGCCTCCAGGGCCTGCGCACCGCGGGCGCGGCCCCGCTCACCACCTCGCCGCGAGCGCCGCGCGGCGCGCGCGGGCGTGGCGGCCATCGCGGCCTGCAGCTCGGTGTCGGGCTCACAGACGTCGCAGCAGCGCCCGCTCGGAGCGGGGTCCTCGGGGTCTCCGAAGTGCTCGAGGATCTGCAGGCGGCGGCAGGCCTCGGCGGCGGAGCTGTAGCGCTCGATCGAGTGGTAGGCCTCCCAGGAGCGGTTGCGCGCGGCGCGGATCGCGGCGTCGGCAAGGCGCGGGCTGCCGCGCCCGGTGAGCCGCACGAGCAGCCCTTCGGCGCCACCGGGAGCGAGCTCCGCGGCGCCGGCGCGCTCGGCGATCGAGAGCAGCACGCGGCCGCGCTCGTCGAGTTCGCCGTGGGCGAGCGAGAGCTGCCCGTCCGCGGCGCCGGCGCGCAGCCGCGCGACGAAGCGCCTGACGTCCTCGACGCTGGTCTCGCGCTCCTTGATGAAGCGGATGAGGCGCCCGAGGTCCATGCGCGCGGCCAGCAGCAGGGCGCGCGCGGGCGTGCCGTCGCGGCCGGCCCTGCCGGCCTCCTGGTAGTAGGCCTCGAGGCTCGTGGGCAGCGCCCAGTGCACGACGGTGCGCACGTCGGCCTTGTCGACGCCCATGCCGAAGGCGTTGGTGGCGACGACGACCTGGGCGCGCGCGTCCATGAAGGCGCCCTGGCTGCGCTGGCGCGCCTGCGCGCTCATGCCGGCGTGGTAGGCGACGGCGGCGAGCCCCTCGTCGATCAGCAGCTGCGTGACCTCCTCGGTCGCCTTGCGCGTGCCGCAGTAGACGATCGCGGGCAGCGCGTCGGGACCGGCGAGCACGTGCAGGAGCGCGGCGCGCTTGCGCGCGAGCGACCCGTCGCCCTCGACGAGCGCGACGTCGAAGGTGATGTTGGGCCTGTCGAAGCCGGAGCGCACGGAAAGGGGGTCGCGCAGCCCGAGCCGCTGCGCGATCTCCTCGGCGACGCGCGGCGTGGCGGTGGCGGTGGCGGCCATGACGGCGGGCGAGCCGACGGCGGCGATCGCCTCGCGCAGGCGCAGATAGTCGGGCCTGAAGTCGTGCCCCCACTCGGCGACGCAGTGCGCCTCGTCGACGACGAAGAGGCTGACGCGCCTGCCGGCGTGCAGCGCCTCGCGGAAGCCGAGCGAGCCGAAGCGCTCGGGCGCGGCGAGGACGAGCTGCAGCTCGCCGGCGGCGATCTGCGCGAGCGCGCGCGCGTTGTGCCCCTCGGGCATGCCCGAGGCGATCATGCAGGCGCGCACATCGCTGCTCTCGAGGCGCCTGGCCTGGTCTGACATGAGGGCGATGAGCGGGCTGACGACGAGCACGAGGCCGTCGTCAGCAAGCGCCGGCAGCTGGTAGCACAGCGACTTGCCCCCGCCGGTGGGCATCACGACGAGGCTGTCCCTGCCATCGAGCGCGGCCTGCACTGCCTCGCGCTGGCCGGGTCGGAAGGAGCTCAGGCCGAAGCGCGCGAGTAGCTGCTCGGGCGAGGCGGCCCCGGACCCCGCGGCCGTGCTCGGAGATGGCGCCGGCGTGTCCACCGGCGCCGCCGGCGCGCTCATGGACGCAGCGTGGGCCACGCGGGCGGAGCCTAGACCCCGCTGCGGCCGGTACGCCGCGCGGCTCTGCCGAGGACGACGGTGAGCCAGAGGCAGCCGCCGCTGAGCACGAGCGGGAGGACGATCAGGCGGTGCTGGCGTGGGCGTGCGAATCGCGCGGCCGCCACACCACGCGCGCGCCGGCGGCCGGCACGAGCGTGATCGCGCGCCGGCGGATCGGCTCGCCGCGCGCGAACAGCCGGCCGGGCGGCCTCTGCGGCTCGAGCTCGGAGAGGATCGTGCTCAGGATCAGCTTCGCCTCGAGTTGCGCGAAGGCGGCACCGATGCAGCGGCGGATGCCGCCGCCGAAGGGGATCCAGGAGAAGGTCTCGGGGCCGGAGTCGAGGAAGCGCTCGGGCCGGAAGGCGGTGGGGTCCTCGTAGGAGCGGGGATTGCGATTGGTGAGGTAGATGCAGGGCGCGACGCGGGTGCCGGCGGGCAGCAGCCGCCCGCCGACCTCGAGCTCGGCGGTGAGGGCGCGCACGACGATCGGCACGACGGGGCGCACGCGCAGCGTCTCGTCGATGACCGCCTCGAGGTAGCGCTCGTCCTCGCCGGCGTCGATCTCGGCGATCAGGCGCGTGAGCACGGCAGGGTGGCGCACGAGCCGCTCGAGCGTCCAGGCGACGGTCGTGGCGGTCGTCTCGTGGCCGGCGATGAGCAGCGTGACGAGCTCGTCGCGCAGCTCGTGCTCGCTCATCTCGCGCCCGTCCTCGTCGCGCGCCTGCATCAGCAGCGAGAGGATGTCGCGCCGCTGGGAGAGGTCGGGTTGCGAGCGGCGCAGGGCGATCTCCGCGTAGAGCAGCTCGTCGAGATGGTCGAGGGCGGCCCCGAAGGCGCCGTCGGGGCGCTCCTCGCGGGGGCGCATGAGCGCGCTGCGCAGCAGGGTGAGCGTGCGCGCTGGTTCGAGCAGCTCGGCGATCGCGGCGCGCATCGGCTCCATGCGCTCGGCCTCGACGCCGAAGACGGCGCGCAGGATGACCTCGAGCGTGATGTGGCGCGCGCCGACCTGGGCGCGCATCGGCCGCCCGAGCGGCCAGCTGGCGATCTCGCGACGGGTGGCCTGCACGATCGTCTCTGAGTACTCGCGCATGCGCTCGCCGTGGAAGGGCGGCAGCAGCAGCTTGCGCTGGCGCATGTGCCCTGGGCCGGTGAGCACGATCACCGAGTTGGGCCCCATGACGGGCGCGACGGGTGACTTTGCGGCGCCCGAGGGGGCTAGCTCGGGCGGCGCGGTGAAGACCTCCTTGACGGCGCGCGGGTCGCTGAGGAAGACGAGTTTGATCCCGCTCGGGGCGAAGGTGAGCGTGAAGGCCTCGCCGAGCGTGCGCGCGCAGCGGTCCATGAGCCACGTCGGCGCGAACGCCCAGGCGATGGTCTGGGCCATGGCGGGCGCGCGCGGCCCGGGTGGCAGCGAGGGGACGGCTTTAGCGTGTCCCTCACTGTCGTGAGGGAGGGAGGCGTGCGTCGTGGAGGCCGCGGAGGCCACGGTGGAAATCTAGGGGGCCGGCGCGGCGTGTGCGTGCCGGACGCTCGACTTCAGGGCGCCGCGGCTGCCGCGGAGAGGGCTGACGAGGTGCGCGCGGTGGTGGGCGGCGCGCTTGGCGGCGGCGTCGGGATCGAGCACGTGGCTGACGGCGTGCTTGACGCTGTGCGCGGCGTGGCCGACGGCGTGCCTGACGCCGGGCGAGATGCCATAGGCGAGCAGCGCGGCGGCGATGCCGACGATGCAGATCGCGACGACGAGGCGCGCGCGCCTGCGCTCGCTCTCCGGCGTGGAGCTGCCGGGGGCCATCGGTCGGGCGTTGAAGGGTGAGATCGACATTCCTCTGAGGACAACCGTACCGACGCGTGGGAGTCTCGGGGCCGGGGCGCCCGCTCCGAGCACCAGGTGCCGGGGCGGCGCCGGGGTCTGTGCTCAGAGCACCAGGTGCCTGCGGGGGCGCGCGGAGCGCGCGTGCTCGTCGATCACCGCTTGTGCGACCTGCGCGCGGGCGGTGTCGATCTGCTCGGGCGTGAGCCTCGGCGGGCGCTTCTGCAGGTATCGCACGAGCATGCGCGCTGGCAGCAGGCGCACGCCCTTGCGCCGCGCGAGCGGCCTGTCCACCCAGGCGCGGCTGTAGACGATCAGCGACTCGGCTTTCAGCCCGGTGAGCGCTTCCATCGAGCGGCGCTCTGCGGCCGCCTGCTCGAGCGTCGCGCCATGCACCCGCGCGACGCGCACGGGGCCGGGGTGGCTCTTAGTCTCGATCGTGAACATGCCGCCCGGCCCGATCACGAGATGATCGACGTTGCCATGGCCGAGCGTGACGTCGTGCATGACGCGCCAGTCGCCCTCGCAGAAGGAGTCGAGCAGCGCGCCGACCTGCTCCTCGCCGACGGCGCCGCGGTCCTGGCGGTCGACGCGGGGGAGCACGAAGTGGGAGATCGCGAAGATGCTTGCCAGCAGGACGATCTCGGTGCCGACGAAGCGGACGTCGTGCAGGCCGAAGATCCTGCCGGCCGCCGCGGTCTCGACGGCGAGCGCACCCAGCCAGACGAGCGTGCGCATGCGTAGCCGCTGCACGGTGGCGCGTGCATACTGGCCCGCCGTGCGGCGGGTGGGGTCTGTGCCGAAGGCGTGCATATCTCGTCCCTGAGGCGGCGCCTCGCTTACAGCATCGGCTCGCGTGGACGCTTTCGTGAGCGGCGGGCGCGTGCCATGGCCGGCGGCTGGACGCGCGAGCTGCCCAATGGTGGAGGTGCTGGCGGAGCTTCTAAAGCAGCACCCTGGCGCAGCCGACAGCCAAGCCTGGATACCTGAAATGGCGAGCATCCCCGACCTCTCCCACCCTCCCGACATCTGCCTGCTGCTGCGGGCATATGCCGAGCAGCAATGGCTGAGCACCGAGCTCGAGCCTCAACTTCGCGAGCTCGAGCGAGCGCACGCTCTCCCCGACGACGAGCTCGGTGCGGCGCTCGCGTATCTGGAAGTACTGTGGCTGGACGCGAGAGGACGCGCGGCCGACACGGACGCCGCCTTCGACTGCCTGGACCCCGAGCTCAGCGAGCGCTGCCAGGTGCTGCACAAGCGGGCGCGGCGCTACTACCTGGCGGTTCGGCGGCTGCGCGATCAGCTCGAGGCGCGCGTACGCGGCCTCACCGGCCCGCGGGAGCGCGAGCAGAGCGCCTGGTGCTCCCCGGGCTAGAGCGCATCGCCTAGGCTGCGGGCCTTGACGCCGCGCTTTGACCTGCAGTCGCATTCGACGCATTCCGACGGGGCGCTGCCCGCGGCGGAGGTCGTCGAGCGGGCCGCGAGCGCGGGCGTGGAGCTGCTGGCGCTCTCAGACCACGACACCGTCAGCGGCGTCGCGGAGGCGATCGCGGCGGGCGAGCGCGTGGGCGTGCGCGTGGTGCCGGCGGTCGAGATCTCGGCGGTCGACGACGGTGCGCGGCAGCCGCGCGAACTTCACATCCTCGGCTACGACATCGACCACACCGGCAGCGCGCTGACGGCGCGCCTGCAGGAGTTCCTCGCCGATCGCGAGCAGCGCACGCTGCGCATGGCAGCGGCGCTGCGCGAGGTCGGCTTCGACCTGGACGAAGCGGAGATCCGCGAGCGCGTGGCGGCGGGGAAGCCGATCGGGCGCCCGCACCTCGCCGAGGCGGTGCTGCGCGCGCCCGCGAACGCCGAGCGCCTGCGCGCGGAGGGCATCGGCGACATCGGCTCGCTCATCCGGGGCTACCTGATCGAGGGCAGGCCGTCGTTCCGGATGCGCGCGACGCCGACGGTCGCGCAGGCGATCGAGGCGATCCACGAGGCCGGCGGCGTGGCGGTGTGGGCGCACCCCTTCTGGGACATCGAGGACCCCGAGGAGGTGCTGGCGAGCATCGAGCGCTTCCAGGCGCTCGGGATCGACGGCGTGGAGGCCTTCTACATCACGCACACGCGCGAGCAGACCGAGCTGCTGGCCGCGCGCTGCGCGGAGCTCGGGCTGCTGAGCACCGGCTCGGCGGACTTCCACGGCCCCGAGAACCCCCAGTTCTCGCGCTTCCTGGCGTTCGAGACCTACGGCCTGCAACCGCAGCTCGGGACGATCGCCGACCCTGCCTGAGCAACCGCGCAGTGCCCGCGCGCAAAGGGCAGACGGTTAGGCGTGGCGGGCGAGCAGCGACTGCAGCCGGTAGGCGAGCGCCTCGAGCGCGAGCTCTTCGGAGACGTTCAGCGCGAGGCCGAGACGCGCGCCGGCGAGCAGCTCGAGCGCCTGGCGCAACGCCCGCGGACCCACGCCGGCGGCGTCCGCCTCGAGCTGCTCGCGGCGATCGCGGGCGAAGATGAGGTCGGCGGCCCCTTCGCGGACGCAGAGGACATCGCGCAGCCAAAGCTCGCCGAGGAGCAGTGCGAGGTCGAGCGTCTGCACGCGCACCCGCCGCTCGCCGCGACGGCGTGCCTCGAGAGCTTCGCGCTCGTGGCGTTTGCGCTCTTTGCTCGGGATCAGCTCGAGCTCCTGCGCGAGGAGCTCCGAGGCGCGCTCGCCCTCGGCCTCGGCGGCGCCCCTGGCGGACTCCAGCAGCGGCGCCCATGGCCGCGAGCCGGCGCTGTGAGCAAAGCCGCAGCGCACGAACTCCTCGGCGGCGCTGCGCAGCTGCTCGCCCTCGTCGGAGGCGAGCCTGTGCGCGAGCGCGGCGTCGCCCAGCGAGAGTCGCGCGCAGCTCGCCGCGCGCGAGGCCTCGACGCCGTCTGCGAGCAGCCGCTCGGCGATGCGCGAGGCGGGCGCGGGGTCGAAGCGGATCTGCTGGCAGCGCGAGGCGATCGTCGGGATCACGTCCTCGACGCGCTCGCTCAGGAGCACGAGGTGCACGAAGGCGGGTGGTTCCTCGAGCGTCTTCAGCAGGCGGTTCGCGGCCTGGTCGTTGAGCGCCTCGACGCCCTCGAGCACGAACACGCGGCGCGCGGACTCGAAGGGAGTGCGCGTGGCGGCGGCGACCACTGGCTGCTCGATGTCGCCGACCAGCATTTCCGCGGCGCCGGAGGGGCGCACCCAGGTGAGGTCGGGGTGCGCGTCGCGGGCGACGCGCTCGGCGACCGTCTCGGGGGTGCGCGCGCCGTCCTTCAGCAGCTCGGCCGCGAAGGCGCGTGCGACGGCACGCTTGCCCGAGCCGGAGGGCCCGTGGAAGAGATATGCGTGGGAGGCCTCGCCGCCTGCGGTGAGCGCGGCGCCGAGCACCGCGCGCGCGTGCGGCTGGGCGTCGATCTCCGGCAGCGCCCGCTCGAGGCGCTCGACTCCCTCGGCTGCTTGCGTGGCGCTCGCTGTGGGCATGTGCGAGGCATCGTAGAGTCCGCACTCGGTGGCGCGCGGGCGACTGATCACGATCGAGGGTCTGGACGGCGCCGGCAAGACGACGCTCGCGGAAGGGCTCGAGCGCGAGCTCCGCGCGCGGGGGCTGGAGCCCGAGCTCCTGCGCGAGCCTGGCGGCGTCGAGGCCTCCGAGCGCATCCGCGCGCTCGTGAAGGACCCGGCGCTGTCGATCTCGCCGCGCACGGAGGCGCTGCTGTATGCGGCTGCGCGCGCCCAGCTCGTGCAGGAGCGCCTCGCCCCCGCGCTGCAGGAGGGCCGGCTCGTGCTGCTCGACCGCTTCCTTGACTCCTCGCTCGCCTACCAGGGCGCGGGGCGCTCCCTCGGGGTCGAGGAGGTGCGTGCGATCAACCTGTTCGCGGTCGCCGGCATAGAGCCCGACCGCACGTTGCTGCTGCGAATCGCGCCGGCGGCGGGTCGCGAGCGCCAGCGCGAGCGCGCGCACGAGCCCGATCGCCTGGAGCTCGAGGAGGAAGGGTTCTTCGAGCGCGTCGCGGCGGCCTACGAGGAGATTGCGCGCGCAGAGCCGGCGAGGGTGCGCGTGATCGAGGCCGACGCGCCGCCCGCGGCGGTGCTCGCGCAGGCACTCGCGGCGATCGAGGACCTGCTCTAGATGCCGCGGCCGCCGTGGCCGGCGACCAGCGGATCTAGCCTGTGGGGTCAGATGCGCCCCCTCCCCCTCTCGCGCCCTTGAGCTCGCCGCTGCTGGCGGCAGCGACCCTGCCCGTCCCCGCCCACCACTCCAGCGGCGGCCTCGCGACCATCGCGATCGTGCTGGCGGCGTTGGCGGGCGCGCTGATCCTGATCTCGATCGCCTGGTCGCTCGTGCGCGCGTGGGCGTGGGAGCCGCGCTGGATGCTCTCGATGCGCCACTCGGTCGCCGAGGCGGGCTACCGCGCCTCTGCGACGTGGAGCGAATTCGCGGACTGGGCGAGGCTCGGCCGCTAGGCCTACCCGCGGGCGTGGCGCAGGCCCGCTCGCCTCCTTCCCGACGGCCATCCGCGGCCATCGCCGCGGGCGTCCGCAAGTAGCGGCCTCGGGCCGTCGCGAGGACCGGAAATACCCCTGCTGGCGCCTAAAATGAGAGGTGCCGCGCGTTCCCATTCCGTCCGGTCCTCGCGCGAGCATGGTCGGCCCTGAACAACAGCTTCTAGAGCGTCATAACGGCCGGCGCAGCAGAGGAGGAAGGCCCAGATGAACCCGCCAGTCAACCCAACCGTCTCCGACGCCGCCGCCACAGGTAAGGCGCTCCAGATCAACCGTTTCTTCACGACGCGCGGCGTGCACCCGTTCGAGACGATCGAGTGGGAGACGCGCGACGCCCGCATCGGCCATGGCGACCGCGTCGCCTTCGAACAGCGTGGCGTCGAGTTCCCGCGCAGCTGGTCGCAGAACGCGACCAACATCGTCGCCCAGAAGTACTTCCGCGGACAGCTCGGCTCACCGCAGCGCGAGCACTCGGTGCGGCAGATGATCAGCCGCGTCGCGGGCACGATCACCGGCTGGGGACGGACGGGCGGCTACTTCGCGAGCGAGGAGGCCGCGAGCGCGTTCGACGACGAGCTCACCCACATCCTCCTTCACCAGATGGCGGCGTTCAACTCGCCGGTGTGGTTCAACGTGGGCTTCGAGGAGTCCCCGCAGTGCTCGGCCTGCCTGCCGCACCATGCGCTCGTCTCGACGCCGCACGGGATGGTCCCCATCGGCACGCTCGTCGAGAACGAGCAGGTGGGCGCGCATGTCTACGACTCGCGCGGTAGCACGCGCATCCTCGCGGTCAAGCACAACGGCCGCAAGCCGGTGTGGCGCGTAGGGCTGCGCAATGGCAGCTTCATCGAGGCCACGCCCGACCACGTCGTGAAGGCGGTCGCGGAGCGCCGCGCACAGCCGCAGTGGCTGCGCGTGGATGAGCTCGAGCCCGGGATGCGCATGCACCTGCACCCCCACCGCGCGAAGGTCGCCGACCCCGTGGCGGTGCTCGCTCACAGCGATGGCCCCGAGCCGGCCGCGGTGGGCGGGGAGGTGCCCGAGGAGTTGATCCAGGAGAGCGACCGCGTCGCGGTCGCTGAAGCGGCGCTCGCGGGCTGGCTGCAGGCGGATGGCTTCGTCGGGCAGGACTTGAGCGGGACCAACCGCTCGCTGACGATCGAGGCACAGGTGGCCGGCGGCGAGGAGCTCGCGTGGGTGCTCGCGAACCTCGACGTCGCGCTGCCGCAGGTGCACCGCAAGGTTCGCGACGCCGACACCAAGCAGTCGCCCGTTCGGCGGGTGCGCCTCCACGGCGAGGTGCTGCGCGAGTTCGTCGAGCGCTGGGGCTTGCTCGCACGCGGCACCGATATGCGTGTGCCGGCCCGCCTGTTCACCGCCTCCCACGATGAGATCGCGGCGTACCTGCGCAGCATCTTCCAGGCCGACGGCTACATATCGGTGCGTCACGAAAACGGCTGCGAGAACGCGCGCATCGGCTTCGCGGTCATCGGCGAGCGCTGGAGCGAGGACGTCCAGCTGCTGCTCGGGGTGCTCGGGATCTACTCGCGGCGCCTGCACAAGCGCGAGAAGCGCGCTGACCGCCACGATCTGTGGGAGGTCGCGATCGGCATGGGCTCAGAGCGCGCGCGCTTCGCCGAGCTCGTCGGCTTCGTCTCGCACGAGAAGCAGCAGCAGCTGCTGCGCTCGCTGTCGCTGCGCAACCCCAAGCGCTGCGGCGATCTTCGCGAGGAGGAGATCGTGTCGATCGAGCCGCTCGGCGAGATGGACGTCTATGACATCCAGACCGAGTCGGGCGAGTTCCTCACGAACAACATCGCCGTGCACAACTGCTTCATCCTCAGCGTCGACGACACGATGGAGTCGATCCTCGACTGGAACACGAAGGAGGGGATGATCTTCCGCGGCGGCTCCGGCTCGGGCATCAATCTCTCGAACATCCGCGGCTCGATGGAGCCGCTCGCCAAGGGCGGCACCGCCTCGGGCCCCGTGTCGTTCATGCGCGGCGCGGACTCCTGGGCAGGCACGATCAAGTCCGGTGGAAAGTGCTTCAAGGAGGGCACGCTCGTGGCGACGCCCGGCGGACAGGTGCCGATCGAGCGCCTGGGCGTCGGGGAGCAGGTGCTCACGCATATGGGCCCCCGTGCGGTCGCCGACTTCATGCCGAACGGCCGTAAGCAGTGTTATCGCGTACAGACGCGCGAGGGCTACGAGGTAGAGGTAACGGCAGGCCATAAGTTCGCTTTCTGGAACAGCCTCGACGGTGGCTTCGAGGTCAAGCCAATTGAGGAATTCGAGCCGGGTGACGCGCTATATGCCCTCCTCGCACCAAGCGAAGAGGGGGTGACGATCCCACTCTTGCCACCCGAGGCAGCGGACTCGCGCCATGCCACGACCACCGTCGAGATGCAGCTGCCGAGTGAGTTGAACGAGCAGCTCGCATACGTGATCGGGCTTGCGTACGGCGACGGTGAGCTTCGGACCGAGTATCCCTACCGACTGCGAATCGCATTCTGCAAGGACGACGCTGGGCGCGTGTCCGCCGACCGCTTCCGCCGCTATTGCAGTGAGCTGTTCGGCGAGGAACCGCTGCTGCTCGGCGACGAGAAAGGCCACCAGCAACTCGGTTTCACCCGCAAACGCCTGATCGAGTTCTTGGCCGTCAACGGGATCGCCAAGGGCAAAGCGAGCTCGCTTGGCTTCCCGAGCTTGCTCGCGCGCGCCAGGCCGGACGTTCGAGCGGCGTTCATCGCTGGCGTGGTTGACGCCGACGGGACCTATCAGCAGCGCGGCGGTTGGAGCATCAGCTCCATCGATCGTGCCTTCCTTGTCGAGTTGCAGCGGCTCATCCTCAGCTTGGGTGTTCCCTCGAAGATCAAGCTCAGCCGCGAGGCGAATGGGACCTGGCAGGCCCTATACCGGCTTAGCGTCGTCGGTCATACGTTCATCGAGCGGTTTGTAGAGCGCATCGCTGCACATTCGGCCAAGGCGGAGGTTGCCTACAAGCCATCGCCGGGAGCGGACAAGGGATGGGGATACCGCCCGTCGCTCTTCGAGCCACTCCACACCCTCACCCGCGAGCACGGCGGCTACGGCCTGGTCGAGCGAAGCATCGGGATGAACGAGACGAGCGGGTATCGCGCCGTCGCCGCGCTGACGCGCCATCCGGCGCAGGCCATCGCAACGTACGCCCAGGAGATCTCCACCTGCGTGCAGCTCACGCTCGAGTCCGTCGAACCCACAGAGATCGCCGAGACCTATGACATCGAGGTAGAAGACGCACACCTACTGAGCGCCAACGGGATCTACGCCTCGAACACGAGGCGCGCGGCAAAGATGGTCGTGCTCGACATCGACCACCCGGACATCCGCGAGTTCATCTGGTGCAAGGCCAACGAGGAGGACAAGGCGGAGGCCCTGCGCGACGCGGGTTTCGACATGTCGATCGACGGCGACGGCTTCAAGTCGATCCAGTACCAGAACGCGAACAACTCGGTGCGCCTCACCGACGAGTTCATGCGCGCCGTCGAGGAGGACGGCGACTGGCACCTGACCGCGCGCACCACCGGTGAGCCTGTCGGCGAGCCGATCCCGGCGCGCCAGCTGATGCAGGAGATCGCCGAAGCAGCGTGGCGCTGCGCGGACCCGGGCGTGCAGTACGACACGGTGATCAACCGTTGGCACACCAGCCCCAACAGCGGGCGGATCAACGCATCCAACCCGTGCTGCTTCGTTGGCGAGACGATGGTGTGCACCTCATCGGGTAAACGGAGTCTCGAAGATCTGTACGAGATGTCGGCGCAGGACGGCGCGCTGCCGATGGTGGAGGCGCTCGATCTCGACACTGACGAGCGAGTGAGCCGCGCGATCAAGAAGGTGTGGGTCAGCGGCCTGGCGAGCGAGCTGAGCCGTGTCGAACTACAGGACGGGACGCTCATCCGCTGCACACCAGACCATCGCTTCCTCACGCAGTCGGGTGAATGGCTTCCGGCGCGGGCGTTGGTTTCGGGCGTTCGCCTTCAGGCGGTCGCAGACGTTCCAGAGGGAGGATCCCCCTACGCGGTGAAGGTGCTGACGACGATTGCGGTGGCGCGCGTTGCCACTGAGCGTCCAGCCGAGCCCGTCCCGGTCTTCGACATGGAGATCGAGGACGTGCACAACTTCGTCGTCGCGGTCGCGGAAGATGGCGAGGGGGTGGTGGTCCACAACTCCGAGTACATGCACGTAGACGACTCCGCGTGCAACCTCGCGTCGCTGAACCTGATGCGCTTCCGTCGCTCCGACGGCACGCTCGACGTGGAGGCCTTCGAGCACACCGTCGACACGATGCTGCTCGCGCAGGAGATCATCGTGGGGCCCTCGAGCTACCCGACGGAGCAGATAGGCGCCAACGCGCGCGCCTTCCGTCAGCTGGGGCTCGGCTACACGAACCTCGGCGCCTACCTGATGGCTGACGGCGTGGCGTACGACTCCGACGGCGGCCGTGGCACGGCCGCGGCGATGGCGGCTCTGATGACCGGGCGCGCCTACCGCCGCTCGGCTGAGGTCGCGGCTGTGCTCGGGCCCTATGAGCGCTACTCCGAGAACCGCGAGCCGCACAACGGCGTGATGCGTATGCACCGTGACGCCTCCTACGCGATACCAAACGAGTCGTGCACGGACGCCGAACTGCTGTCGGCGGCACGCCGCTCGTGGGACGAGGCGGTCGCGCTCGGCGACCAGTACGGATACCGCAACGCGCAGGCAACGGTGTTGGCACCCACTGGAACTATCAGCTTCTTGATGGACTGCGACACCACGGGGGTCGAGCCTGATTTCTCGCTGGTGAAGTTCAAGGAGCTCGTCGGCGGCGGACAGATGACGATCGTCAACCGCACGATCCCACTTGCGCTGCAGACGCTCGGTTACTCAGAGCAGCAGATAGAGCAGATCGAGGCGCACATCGCCGAGCACGGCACGATCATCGGGGCTCCGGGCCTAGCCGATGAGCACCTCGAGGTCTTCGACGTGGCGGTGGGCGAACGCGCGATCTCGCACATGGGCCACATCAAGATGATGGGAGCGGTGCAGCCATTTATCTCCGGGGCACTGAGTAAGACTGTGAATCTGCCGGAGTCGGCGAGCGTCGAGGACATCGCGGACGCCTTTCTGCAGGCGTGGCGCCTCGGCATCAAGGCGCTCGCGATCTACCGCGACGGCTCGAAGACCGCTCAGGCGCTGCGCACAGACGCGCAGAAGGAGCGCAAGGAGCCCGAGGACGTGGACGCGCTTATCGAGCAGGCCGTCAAGAAGGCGGTTGCTGAGGCCGGTCCCAGGCGGAAGCGCATGCCGCGCGAGCGTCAGTCGATCACGCACAAGTTCTCGATCGCAGGCCACGAGGGCTACATCACGGCCGGCATGTACGAGGACGGCACGGTCGGGGAGATCTTCCTCACCGACATCGGCAAGGAGGGCTCGACGCTGCGCGGGATGATGAACTCGTTCGCGACCGCGATCTCGATCGCGCTGCAGTACGGCGTGCCGCTCGAGACGCTTGTGCGGAAGTTCAGCTATATGCGCTTCGAGCCGGAGGGGATCACCGGCAACCCGGAGATCCCGTTCGCGAAGTCGATGCCCGACTACATTATGCGCTGGCTGGCTTCGCGCTTCCTCGACGTGGACGCCCAGGAGGACCTCGGCATCCTCACCCCCGAGGTGCGTGCCCGCAAAGCCGCGCAGGACGCAGCACAGGCGATCGCGACGACGGACACGGCAGGGCCCGCCGAGCAAGAGGCACCCACTCCCGAGACGACCCAGGGCAACGGCGGCAACGGCGGTGCGAGCGCTCCGGCGACCACGGCGCTGACGGAATCCCCGCCGGTGCTCCCGGCGCGCCTGCAGGGCCTCGACCTCGGCCCTGCCTGCAACCAGTGCGGCGGGATGATGCAGCGCACCGGCGCGTGCTACACGTGCTCGAGCTGCGGCAACAACACCGGCTGCGGCTGATAGGAGGCGGCCGCTGCGGCGGGCCGGAGCCTCAGCGCCTCACCATCGGTGATGGGCCCGGATTAATAGGTGACTCGACACTGGCGCCCGCAACATGGTCTTCTTCGCTGATCCCGATAGAACCGTGCTCATGGCGCATCGCGCCACACTCACGCACCTTCCAGTACTGAGCTTGACGATCATGCGATTCGGGCTGCTCGCCGGGACGGTCTTGGCGCTCGCCTCGTGCGGCGCCAGCACACCGCGAGCTCGCGTTAGGCGAGCGGCAACCGGCTCGACCACCGCGGCCTTGTCGAGACGCTCGAACTCGACGCAGCCCAAGTCGACGCCGACCTCGCCCGGCGCCCCGGTGACGCTGTTCGGCAGGCCGCTCACGCCGCTTACGAGACCGGCAAACCTCACTCCCTTCCGGCGATCCCTGACTCGCGCCGAAGGGGTTTGGCGGCCCGCCGGGCGCCGCGTCGAAGGCAGGAAGGCTGTGTATGAGACCACGCTGATCCCACCAGGCGGCTCGCAGCCTGCGGGAATTGCGTGGATGGACACGAACTTGCTCTCGGCCCGGCTTTACTCGGGATCCGAGAGCCCGGGCGGCGGCCCGCACCGGTACACAGCGCCCGTCCAGCCAGCTAGTGCGCGCTCGCTGGTTGCCGCATTCAACGGCGGCTTCATCATGAACGTCGCGAAAGGCGGCTATTACACCGAAGGCCGGATAATCGATCCGTTGCGCGCTGGAGCGGCCTCGCTAGTCATCTATGCCGATGGCTCCGTCAACGTTGGAGCGTGGGGCCGCGACGTGAGAATGACCCCGAGGGTCGTTGCCGTGCGCCAGAACCTGGTGCCGCTCGTCGCGGGCGGTCGTCCCACGGCGCGCGCAGCCAGCGCCGACTGGCAGCAATGGGGCGCGACGTGCGGCGCGAGCTCGTGCGCCTCTAGCGTACCCGGCATCGAGCACCAGTGGCGCTCTGCAGTAGGCGTGACGGCGAACGGTGCGCTCGTGTACGCCCAAGGTCCAGCGCTCGATCCTCTACAGCTCGCGAGCTTGTTGGCACGTGCCGGCGTCGTGAGAGGCATGCAGCTCGACATCAACCCTGACTGGCCCATATTCGCGACATACGATCCGGCAGGCGACAACGGTCTTGCTTCGGCGTCCGCCGGCCGTAAGCTGCTCGCCGGGACGGTACGGGGTCCGGGGATCTTCTTCGAAGCGTGGTGGGCACGCGATTTCATCACCATGTCGGCTCGTCACGCCACCTCCGGATAACGCCTAGGTTGAGCGAGTTGGCGCCGAAACGGCGCGATTGTCCGGCCCGAGCGACGAGCGAAGTCCAGCTTCTAGCATTCAGGCGTGCCGCCGACGCTGTCGATCGTCATCCCCGTCTACAACGAGCCGCACTGGATCGCTGTCGCGGTAGCGGACGCCGTGACGGCGGTCCAGCGTTCGACGTTCGCCGATCCAGAGTCTTAATAGTGGACGACGGCTCCGACAAGGCGACGCAAGAGGTGCTGTCCAGGTTGTCTACACCATTTCGCACGCGCATCATCCGCCAGGAGAACAGCGGACGCTTTCTCGCTCGGCACGCAGGCGTCGAGGCCGCCACGGGCGACCTCGTCTTGCTACTCGACTCGCGCGTGTCGTTGGAAGAGGACAGCCTTTTATTCATATCGGAGCGGCTGCAAGCGGATGCGGAGCTACCGATTTGGAACGCCCACTGCCACATCGACGTCACGCGGAACCCGTATGCGCGCTTCTGGAACGTCCTCACCGAGACGGCCTACAGGGATTACTTCGATAATCCCCGAACGATGTCCTACGGCCTTGATCAATTCGACCGCTACCCCAAGGGCACAACCTGCTTTTTAGCCCCCCGAGATGCACTGCTGCATGCGATCGAGAAATTCGATTCCTACTACGAAGACACCCGTGACGCCAACGATGACACAAGCGTGATTCGACTGCTCGCTGCGGATCGGCCCGATCAATATTTCGCCGGAGTTTGCGTGCCTCTACCGCTCCCGCGACGCGCTCGTGCCGTTCCTCAGACACGCCTTTCACCGGGGCGTGATCTTCGTCGACGGCTGGGCTCGACCGGGTGGGCGTTTCTTCGCCGTCATCGTCGCCTTCTATCCGTTGAGCGCACTTGCCGCTCTGGCGACCCTGCTAAGGCCGCGGATGCTTCGCGCACTCGCGCTCGCGGCGCCGGCGGCCGGCGCGGGTGTCGGCGTAGCGCTGAGGCGATCGCGCTCCGACAGCGCCGCACTCGGGATGCTCGGGCCAGCGTGGCTGTGCATGTACGCCGCGGGAATGTGGCGCGGGTTGTGGCTCGCCCTGCGCGCGCGTGTGCGTGCGCCCTAGCCCGCGAATGCCGTCGGCTTCTGCGCGACGCTGAGGGGCCTCAGGTATCCACGGAGCTCGAGGTGACGGATGATCGAGTCCGACGGGTGGGCGCGATCATCCCCCGGTACGGTCCGATGTGCGGACGGATCGTCGAGAAACGCGCGCACGACGTCGAGGGACATGCGGGAAAGCACCACCGAGCCCCCATCCAAGCCGTCCGGCCGCTCCGTGACGGCACGGTGCACCAGACACGGGTGCCCGGCCTGCGCGCACTCCTCCTGGTTTCCGCCGGAGTCGGTCACCACGAAGGCGCTCGCCTTCTGCAGCGCTATGAACCTGAAGAAGCGCTGCCGCGGGATCCGGCGGAAACGCTCATCGAAGAGAGACTCCAGTCTATGCGCGCTGATCGCCGCCGCCGTCACCGGGTGATCGATGAACACCAAGCGAGTCCTGCGTGAGGCCGTGCGCAGCTCCTCCAGGATCGCCGCGAACGGGCTGCGCCTCCCGAGCAGCTCGGAGCGATGCAGCGACACGATGCCGAAGGGCTCCTTCGGGAGATCTATCCCATGCGCTACCGCGGGGACCATTTCCAGCGCATCGCGGATGGTATTCCCGCCGGTGTCAACTATCTCGCCACGCACATTCATCAAATGCAGATTTGCGGCCGCATGCGGACCCGGCGCAAAGTGAATCCGTGCCAGTCGCGCCGCGGCCATCCGATCGAGCTCCTCAGGGAAGGGGTTGCGCCAATCCCCGCTGCGTATGCCGGCCTCCACGTGGGCCACGGGCACTCGCATCAAACGCCCCATCAGGGCGCCGAGCACCGTCGTCATCGTGTCACCGTGGACCAGCAGCAGCGGGGAGGCTGAGTCTGAGGCGAGCCGCTCAAGCAGGTCGCCTCTGGCGCGAGCGAAGGCCCTCGTCACCTGAAAGAGCCACCCCGGGAGGTTGCGCTTGCGTTCCAGGTCACGACCGTTGTTTCCGTGCCCCAGCCAGATGTTTGGGTGCGGTAGCGCGAGGTCGTCGAGCAGCGCTGGCATCTGCTCGACGTGCTGGCCCGTGCAGAGTGTGAGTAACGGTGCCTGGCGGTCATTCAGGCGTCGCAGTACCGGCGCAAGCTTTATCAGCTCAGCCGTTGTTCCGTATACAGCGACGATCATCTGTGGCGACGCCAGCGGACGAGTAAGAAGGCCTCCCGAGGAGCGCTGTCTGCTCGCGCGCGGCCTGCATGGTCGTCTCGTTGCCAGATGGCCAAAGTATAGGGACATCCCTGGTGGCGCCGACTCGTTGGTAGGGTCCGCCCGTTGCAACACGCGCCGCCAAGGAGCCTCAGCGAGAGCACGTTTATGGTGCTCGTCAACGGAGCGATGGGATCACCACCAGCGAGCGGCCTGCTCGAATATCTGGTGAAAAGCGGCGCGCGCGTCGTCGCTGTCGCCCATCCCCTCACCGTCGAGGAAGGTAACGCTCACGAGATCACGACCTACGAACCTGGACGAGAGCCACGGACGCGCGTCCGTAGGCTGCCGGCGCGGCCGCCTTACACCTACCCTCTCGACGCGCTCGTGCCCGTGTGCACGCCCCGGGTCGACGGCTGGTTCGCTTTCAACAACCTGCTCTGCGCACGGGGGCTACTCGAGCGACGCCGTGGCCGTGCGCGTCGTGTCATCTATTGGGCGGTTGATTTCGTACCCGATCGATTCGGGCCACACAACCCGATGACACGTGCGTATGACGCGCTCGATTCCTACTGCTGTCGGCACGCCGATCTGCGCGTCGAGCTCTCGGGCGCCGCTTTGGACGGGCGAGACGCGCGTCACAACCTGACTCGCGACGTGGGCGCACCGCGGGTGGTTGCCCCCGTCGGTGCTTGGCTCGAGCGGGTGCCCGTGTCGTCCGAGGAGGGGTGGAGATCTCGGCGCGTCGTCTTCATCGGGCACCTGGTGGAGCGGATGGGTTGCGAGACGGCGATCCGGGCGATCTCCTTATTGGCCGAGCGAGGCTTCGATGTCACGGCCGACATTGCTGGCCGTGGCCCGCTCGAGAGCCGACTCCAGGAGGAGGCGGCGCGTCACGGGCTCAAGGAGCGCGTGCGCTTCCACGGCTTCATGTCCGACCATAGTGAGCTGGAGCGCCTGCTATCGCAGGCCGCGGTTGCGCTGGCGCCATACAGCACGCGCGTGGAGTCCTTTACGCGCTACGCCGACCCCTCGAAGCTGAAGTCCTACCTCGCCGCAGGGCTCCCGATCCTGCTTACCGACGTGCCTCCGAACGCGAGCGAACTGCAGGAGCACGGCGGCGCCGAAGTGGTCGCTGACGATCCCATCGCGTTCGCCGATGCGATCGAACGCACGCTCGTCAACCCAGATGACTGGCAGCGCCGGCGCGGCGACGCACTCGCTCATGCGCGCAATTTCGATTGGAATAGGATCATCGGCAACGTGCTCACTGCCGCAGGCCTTCAGGCATAGGACACCCCTCATGCCTGTCGCCATCGTCACCGGATCTGGCGGTTTGATCGGCTCTGAGTCGGTCGCATTCTTCGTCGAGCAGGGCTTCCATGTGATCGGCCTCGACAATGACATGCGGTCATACTTCTTTGGCCCGGGCGCGACGACGAAACCCGTTACTGAGAGGCTGCGGGCAGACTACGGTGAGGACTTCTCCCCGGTCGAGCTCGACATCCGCGACGGCGAGGCCGTCATGCGCCTGTTCTCCCGTCACGCCAGCCAGATTGAGCTGATCATTCACGCCGCTGCGCAGCCGTCGCACGACTGGGCGGCGACTGAGCCTCACACCGACTTCGGAGTGAACGCGGTTGGGACACTCAACCTACTCGAGGCGGCGAGGACCCACTGCCCCGACGCCTCCTTCGTATTCACCTCGACGAACAAGGTCTACGGCGACCGCCCGAACGCTTTGCCGCTGAAAGACATCGGGACGCGCCTCGAGCTGCCGCGCGATCATCGCTGGTATGGCGGCATCGACCTTTCGATGTCGATCGATACCTGCACGCACTCGCTTTTCGGCGTATCAAAGCTCGCCGCTGACCTCCTCGTGCAAGAGTACGGCAGGTACTTCGACATGCCGACCGCGTGCTTCCGGGGAGGATGCCTGACAGGTCCACGGCACGCCGGCGCCGAACTCCACGGCTTCCTCTCCTACCTGATGCGCTGCACGATAACCGGCCAGTCGTACACGATCTTCGGCTACGGGGGCAAGCAGGTGCGCGACAACATCCACGCCCACGATGTCGTGCGCGCGTTTCACGCTGTCCATCAGACGCCGCGGCCGGCGGCCGTATACAACCTCGGAGGAGGGCGTGAGGCGAACGTCTCCGTGCTCGAGGCGATCGCACTGTGCGAAGCGATCGCGGGCAGAGAACTGGCCCACGTACTGTCTGACCAGGCGCGGATTGGTGATCACCGCTGGTGGATCAGTGACATGGCGCCCTTCAGGCACGATTATCCGGATTGGCAGATCACCTACGACGTCGAGCGCACGCTGCGGGAGATCCACGACGCCAATGTCGAAAGCTGGATGAGCAGTCGTGTTGGCGGTTCCTAGCCGGGCGTCGCGCGCCCGCTAGGGTGGTCCTCCTGCGATGGGCACGATCGATCTGCAGCTCGCCAAGGAGCTACGTGACCAGCTGGGCCTCACGCGGGCGATCGAGACCGGTACGTACAGGGGTGTGACGGCGCGGGCGCTCGCCTCCGTTTTCGACAGCGTCGTCACGATCGAGCTCGCGCGCCCACTGTACGAGCGCGCAGCCAGGAACCTGCGCGACCTCCCGAACGTCGAGGCCGTGCACGGCCATTCCGCCGAGGTGCTGGGACCGCTCGCGGGCGCCGACACACCCACGCTGTACTTTCTCGACGGCCATTGGAGCGGGGGCGCCACGGAGGGCACAGGCAACGAGTGCCCCGTGCTGGATGAGCTTGCCGCGATCGGCGCGGGCAACCAGGACGATTGCCTTGTCATCGACGACGCGCGGCTGTTCACCAGCGCGCCCCCTCCGCCTCACGATCCCGCGCACTGGCCCCAGATCGTGGAGGTGTTCGACGCGATCCGCGCCCATCGGCCAGACCACCTGGTGACCTTGCTCTCCGACCAGGTGCTCGCGGTCCCACAGCGGGCAAGACACGTGCTCGACACCTACGGCAGTCGTGCCCACGACGCAGCGGTCGGGTTGCCGTCTCGTGTCCTCGGGGGGCTCCTGGGCCCCCTCGGGCGGGTGCGCAGCGTCGGCGGCGGCTAACGGAGCCGGTCGCTCCTACGTTCAAAGCGGTAGAGCCCGCACGCGTACCTGCAGTCCGCGAGCTCCTCGGGGCTGAGTTCTCGCCGGAACCTTCCAGCATCATCGATTCCCGAGAACTCGACCAGGTCGAGTTCTTCGAACATCGCCATAACAGCGCGGGGATCGTGGATGCGGTGGGAGTTGAAGCAGACACGCGGGCGTCCCACCGGGAGCGAAAACAGCAGCTGCCCGCCGGGGGCGAGCACGCGCTGCAGCTCAGCCGCCGCACGCCGCGTGCCGAGAGGGTCGAGCGGGTCGCCGTAGCGCCCGAGCCCGATGTGCTCGGCGACGTGAAGGCATGACAGTGACGTCGTGGATTGGTCTGCGAGAGGCAGCGCGAGGATGCTCCCGGCGAGCGATTCGAGTCGGTCGAGCTCTGCGGCGAGTGGCCGGATGTCGATGAACAGCACCTCGCAGATGGTCGTGAGGAAACCGACGTAGTCCACGCGTGAGCCGACGTCGACGTGCCGGTCGGGGGCGAGATCCGCAACACGACGCGCTGCCCAGACGTCCTGGAAGAAGTAGTGACGGTCGAAGGGCGAGCTGCTCACCCTGTCCCCAAGCTGCGGGAACATGTCACGTAGCCGCAAGCGCTCAGCGTGGGGCAGTTGGCGATACGCCCGTAGGTCGCGGATGTAGCGAATCGCTCCTCTGGCTGCGGCCTGCGCCCGGAAGGCTCCTGCTCCCAACTGCCCAGCGATGGGCGGAAGCCGCCGGCCGACCGATTCGAGCTGCTCGGTGTTCACCATCTCCTCACGCCCTTAGGAATGCGTGGCTCGCGCACGCCGGCTCGGTGTCGTGAATTCGAGGTTCCCTATCCGGACACTGAGGAGTCCCGTGTGAGTACCCCGGACCTTCCTGACGATCGACTGCGGCCCCGGGCTCGCCGAAACGCGCAGGGCGGTCGAGTGCGCGAAGGCGACGGGGATCGTGAGCTTCGTCGGGCCGGTCACCGTTCGACGCAGGAGGACCTTCCCGCTCGCCGTGGCGATGACGAGCAGGCGGGGCTTGTCGAACGACTTGACCGTCATTCTCAGTAGTCCGCGGCAATGCGCGCAGCTGCCCGCGAGCTCGATCGATCCGCTCGGCTTTTCAAGCCAGTTGAAGATGCCCGAGCGAGACCGTTTATCGGCCCCGAAGCCTTCCCCAGCGAAGGGAAGGGCCGGCCCAATCGGGCGCGCCGTAACGACATAGGCATCGCCGAACGGTTCTCGGTAGAGCAAACGGAACCCGCGCCCGGGCTTGCCGGCGGACGGTAACCCGTAGGACGGAGGCGTCGATTCGAGGATCACATAGCGGACCCCGAGCGCCGCGAGACGCGGCGCCGTGCTGGGATTTGCCAGATTCGCCAGCGAGAGCGCGCGCTTCTCCTCCACGGTTCCTTCCAGGTAGCCGTTGATCATCGGCTTGTTGAGCGCATCTCGGTAGAAGATTTCCTCGTACTTGTTCTGCCCCACGGGAGTGAGCGGGTAGGAGGCCACGAGCCCGGACGGCTCGCGCGCAACCGCGTCATAAACAGCCGGCGCCACCGTCGTGTTGGTCCGCTCGGGCAGTCGCGCCCAGAGGTCGAGCGCCACCACCACGCTCGCTATGAGCATGATCGCCATCCGCACCGATCTCGTACGCCCCTGGGCGAGGGCGGACAGGCCGATTCCCGCGAGGACCGAGAGCCCGAGCATTACGACGATCACGAAGCGTGCATAGACGCGCCAGGTGGACGTCGCCTTCGCGATGAAGTGCGAGGGGAACGGGACGAGAACGCCGAGGATCCTGGTCTGCGGGGCCCCAGACGTGACGAGTGCTGCGAGCACTACGAGCCCCAGCAGTAACACAGCAGCAGGCACACCGCCGGGCAACCTGCGCCGCCACGCGGCCCAGCATGCGAACAGTGCGAGCGCGATGATCGTGATCCCGAGGTAGAGCGTCGCCTCGGAGGGATTCGAGCCATGGATATGCGTCTTCAGGTAGTGGGCGGTGTCGGAACCGAACAGGGGGCTGTGTGCATCTGGCAGCAGATACTCGAGCGGGCGTGCTGCATAGGTATCGAACCCTTTTACGTTGTTCTGGCGAAGGCCGATCGAGTTGCCTTGCGGTCCGGTCGTGGCGAGCACGACGAGGAAGCCGAGGAAGACGACGACGATCACGGCCGTGATCGCCTGTGGCACGAGCACTTCGCGCAGCTTCCCGCGACGCCACCAGACGAGGAGCGAAGCCACCGCGGCCATGGCATACATGACGCCTCCGAGCAGGATGAAGTACGGCGTCCACCACATTCCGAACACGATGCCCGCGCCCGCGAGCAGCGCATTGCGCCGCGATGGGACTTTCATCAGCTCCAGCATTCGCCACACGCCGAGTACGAGCACCCATCCCTGGATGTTGTCGTCGTGGCCCTGCCCATTGATGATCGCGTAGGGGTAGAACGCAAAGGCCCATCCCGCGATCAGCGCGGCCCAGGTGCTGTGCGTGAGGCGGCGCACCAACAAGAACGTCGCGAGACCCGTGAGCGTGTAGCCCATGAGCGCGTACAGGCCGTAAGCGGGCACCGAGCCGAATACGACGGTGAGGAGGTACAGCGTGAGGATTCCCGGCATCGAGGCGAGATCTCGCGTCCATGGGATTGGCTGCCCCTCGGGTGCGGCGAGCTGGGTGATCGTTCCCGGCAGGAACGGGTTGTGGTGGTGGACGACCAGTTCGCGGTAGAAGGCCATCGTCCCTAATGGGTCGCCGGCCGCGCCGTAGAAGCTGTGTGAGAGGTGAGTGATGAGCGGCCACGTGAAGTAGCACGCGAAGCCGAAATAGATCGCGAGCGCGAGCAGCACCTCCAGGCCTCGGCGGTGGACTGCGACCCTCCCCTGCATCCGTTCGGGCGCGATGGTCAGGCGCGCGTGCTCATCGATGGCCAGATCGCTCACGGATGGTCGGCGAGAATCTCAGACCACGTGCTGGCATCTGGCACGAGCGGCGCCCGCTCGACACCCGTCTCGGCGTCAGCGCGCTGGCGTTGCAGAGCGGCAAACCTGCGGGCATACCAGTGGCGCAGGTGGATCCGGTATGCGATCGCCAACGTGTCGAGGAACATGCGTTGGACCGCGTCCCTGTTGACGCCCGTCCCGCGAAATTTGTAATCGAGCCGCACGGGTATCTCCTCGATGCGGTCGAAGCCGAACTCGGCGCCGACGGCGAGCACCTCGAGGTCGAAGGCGTATTGCTTGATCAGAAGCAGCGGCACGACCGTCTCGAGCATCTCCCTGCGGAACAGCTTGGCGCCGACCTGCGTGTCGCGCACGTCGAGGCGGAACAGCAGCCGAACCAGGAGCTGGAACCCCCACGAGAAGAACCGCCGCCCGATCGGGTAGTCCACGTCGCTTTCGGGGTGGCGCTTGCTGCCGATGACCGCGTCGAGGGAGCGATCCTGCAGCCGACGGACGGCGGTCACGATCGCCTGCGGATCTACATCGAGGTCGGCGTCGAGCCAGCCCACCAGCCTGCCGCGGGCGCGCGTGACGCCGAAGCAGATCGCATAGCCCTTCCCCCGGTTCTGCTCGTAGCGCAGCACCCGCACCCTCTCATCGCCGAGGCCGGCGGCCGCGGCGGCGGTGCCGTCCGTGCTGCCGTCGCACACAACGAGCACCTCGAATGGCGTCTCGAGCACCTCGAGGGCGAGCGTCATCTCTCGCAGGTTCGCAGCGATATGAGCCGCGACGTTGTACGTCGGCACGATCAGGGTCAGGAGCGGCTTTTCGGCGTCGATCTCGGTCACGGGCTCGCTACAGGCGCACTGATGCCGCTCGCCTGCGCGCGAGGCTCGCGAACAGCCGCTCGGCGCGCAAGACGGGATGGAACACGAGCTCGTTGACGACCAGCACGATCGCGATCACCGAAGCCTGCACGACCGCAATCTCGGCGGGAGAGGAGTGCAGGAGTGAGATGGCGAGGACCTGCAGGCCGACCCCGCCGGCGAGCAGCCAGACCCAGCGGCGATCCTGTATCGCGACGGTGTAGACGACGAGCAGATAGAGCAGCGCGAGACCGGCACCGGCGCATACGATCGGCAGCACCCCGTCCGCTGCACCCACGTACTTGGCGCCGAACATCGTCTGCAGCACCAAGTGAGGCGCGATCGCCGCGGGCACGGCGACCAGCATCGTGGTCAGCACGACGAGCAGCGCGGCGAGTCGCAGCACGCGCGCCGCTGAGCCTTCGGCATGCCTTGCCTTGGCGGCGCTCGGAACCATCACGACGGCGATCGCCCCGGGTAGGAAGATCACGATCTTCTCGATGGTTGCGAGCGCCGCGTACTCACCGGCGGCGTGCGCGGACAGCAGGATCTTGGCGAGCAGCACGTCGAGGTTCGAGATCAGCGCGAAGGCGATGAACGCGCCGCCGGCGGCGAGCGTTCGCGCGTCGGGACGCCGGCGCAGTCCAGAGCTCGCGGCTCCGGTGCCGCTCCGCAACATGTACTGGCGTATCAACCAGGCGGTGGCGAGCAGCGCGAGCAGGTTGCCGATCGCCTGCCCGAGCAGCGGCCCGCCGGCACCACCTCCCGCAAGAAGCGTCCACGGCAACCCGATGACCAGACGCGAGCAGGCACTCGCGAGCATGAGCGCGCCAAGCGCGACGAACCTCTCCATGCCCTGCAGCACGCCGTAGGCGACCGGTATGAAGAAGGCGAGCACCAGCAGGGGAGCAAGCGCAATCGCGGGGCCGACCGTCTGCAGCCCGAGCACCGTCTTCACGAGCGGGATGCAGGCCGTATAGATCACTCCCAGGATCAGGGCGATCAGGGCGATGTGGGCGGCGGCATGGCGGATCAGGTAGCGAACGCCGTTTGCGTCGCCGTCCGCCTGCAGCACCGCGACTCGCCCGGCAACGATCGTCTGCGCTGCGCCGGTGGGAACGGCGGCGATCACGACGAAGGCTGTGAGCGCCGTCAGGTCTCCGTAGGAGGCGGCGGAGAGCAGCCGGCTGAAGACGATGTTGGACGCATAGTTCGTGATGCTCGCAAGCAGGGTCAGGACGACCATCACGGATGTCGCTCGGCCTAGTCCGCCCCGGAGTCGCTCTGAAGCCGATAGTCCCGCTGGGGGAGCGAGCAGAGCGGGCCCGGCCTCGATCGTCTCCACGGAGTCAGTCATCGCGGACGCACCGCTCGTCGCAGAGTCGTGGGAGCTGCTGAAGGTGGGCAAGCCCCACGGATCCCATGCGCACAGACGGACACGCCCACCGCGGCGAGGTTACGCTCGTGCGCGCCATCTACCCGCGCGCGGAGGCGTGCTCGATGTCGGGCGCCGCGCATTCCTGCCGGCGGGATGTCTCCGAGCCCGGCGGGGCGATCGTGGTCGCGTGGTCGACCAGGTAGCTGTTCTGATCACTCATGGGTCCATGTTCCCGGAGTAGCCGGTCCCGATGACGGGCGTGTCGATCGCCATCGCCTCGGCGGGGGTCATCCCGAGGCCCTCCGCACGGTTGCAGCGACACATAGCAGCTGAGCGCGGCCAGCGCCCGCCCCGCTCGGCGGCTCTGAGCGAGCGGTCGGCGATACCGATGCCAGGTCAGGGGGAGAGCAGCCGTTTTGGCTCGCCGCCCGACCAACGCACTGGGCCCGTCTCAGCTGCCGCCGCTGATCGCCTCACGAACGTCGACCGGCTGGGCGCCGAGCGCCTCGAGCGTCAGCACGGCGCCATTGTCCTTGTCGCCGAGGAGCGCAAGCAGAAGATGCTCGACCTCGACCGAGCCATCGCGCATCGCGATCGCCTCCCGCGTGGCACCCTCGAGGATCCGGCGCGCGTGGGGAGTGATCCCTCCACGTGCCCGCACACCGCGGGCGTCTGCGCCGGCGAGCGTAGGTCGCAGCTGCTCCGCAGCCCTCTCGAATGTGATCCCCAGGGAATTGAGCGCGAGGACCACGTGACTGTGCTCGCAGCTGAGGATGCCGAGCAGAAGGTGCTCGGTCCCCACGAAGTCCTGCCCCTGCTCGCTTGCGCGCTCGCGTGCGAATTCAACGCATGCGCGGGCCTCAGCGCTGACACGTAGGAGCGGTTGGTCCGTTCCATGGGATGCCGGCGGTTTATCCTCGGCGGGCGGATGGTGCTCCAAGGCGTCGCGGTACTTGCGGTGCGCCGCCTGCTTGGAGATGCCCAGAGCAGCCGCGATACGGCTCCAGCTCGCGCCGGCGCGGAGGGCCTGCGCCACGCGCTCGCGCTCGAACTCGACGAGCTCGGTACGCATCACCTGGAGCGCTCGTAGCGCCTGCTCGGGATCCGGCTCATTGACCGCCTGGTTTGCGATCTCGTCAATCCCTGAGCGCCCGTTCACAGACCGCGATCTACCCGCCTGCCTTATCGTCAAGCATCACTGACGGAGGATCGTCACCGCGCGACGGGCGTGCAAGTTGGTCCTCAGCGCAGGCAGCGGGGACTCAGCGGCACTTCCAGCGCCGCGTCGCCCGCAGGAGCGACGTCCAGCTTGCACCACGTGAGCTGCCCGCCGACATCGGCGACAGCGCGGAATTCGTAGTCGATCTCGGCGCTCTTGGCGGTGCAGCGAAACGGGAGCGAACCCGCGACTGACGAACCGCTGCGCACACAGCTCACGCTCTGCAGGGGCCCCGTGAGTTCGCCGTGGCTCATCCGCCTCTCCACGTCGGCGGCGATCGCGTGTTGCAGGGCGGGAGCAAGCTGCGCGCCGACCGGAACCCGCGCGGTGTGCGGCGCCTCGTCCTGAGCGATCGCGATCTTGCCGACCCTGTTGGCTTCGTTTACGGCGCTGACTTCTGCCTTCCTGGCAGACCCCGAGCCTTCGCTCGCGAGCTTGTGGACGACGATCACCACGATCGCGATCGCCACGAGGTAGACGAATACCGCGACCAACCAACGCGCCCACAGCGGCAGCTGCCGGCGCGCGCGGAGGAGGCGGCGCAGGAGATCTTCTATACCTCGCACGTACTGGAGCACAGCAGACGCAGCCCCTGTCGAACCTAGAACGCTGCGGCTCGGGGACCGCGAGAGCGACAACCGCGCCTAGGATCTGGCTGGCCGATGAAGCACGAGCCCCATGCACCGTCTCCGGATCACCCCCTGCAGGGCGGCTGTCTGTGTGGCGCGATCCGCTTCGAGATCACGGCTCCGTTCGCGCTAGCGGGTTACTGCCACTGCACCCACTGCCAGCGGCGCACCGGCACGGGGTCATCCGCGAACGGACGGGTCCCGCGCGACGGCTTTCGCCTCCTCAGGGGCAGCGAGGCGCTGCGCTCCTTCGCGCCCCCTGCATCGGGCGTGCCCAAGCACTTCTGCGCGACCTGCGGCTCGGCGATGTTCAGTGGGGACCCGTTCACCGACCCGCAGGTCGCGGTCAGACTTGGCACGCTCGACGGCGATCCCGGGATCCGCCCGCAGTTCCGTCAGTACCTCGACTCAGCCGTCGCATGGGAGGCGATCCCAGACGACGGCCTCGAGCGGTACCCGCGCGGGCGCAGCGACGGTTAGCCGTTCAGGCGCTTCTTCAGCGCAGACGCCGAGGAGAATTTGGCCGCCTTCGAGGCGGCGATTCTGATCGTGGCCCCGGTTGAGGGGTTGCGGCCATCACGCGCAGCACGGTGGCTGACGCTGAACTTCCCGAAGCCGGCAAGCGATACCTCGCCACCGCCGGCAAGCTCGTCGGAGACAACCTCAATCGTGGCCTCTACCGCCTGCCGCGCTTGGCTGGCGGCCATCCCTGTGCGCTCCGCGACCTGCTCAGCTAGCTCGTTCTTCGTCATGAGACTCCCTTCGTGAGTGTCTGTCTGCGCGCAGGCTAACCGCTGGCGAGGACGACCACACGAAATCCTCGGAGTTTGGTGCGTGCGAACAGCCCTAATTTCCGGGGAATCTGACTGCCTCCGCTGCGCGGAGCGGGGTCTCCAAGCGCTTTGAGAGGGCCGCGGCGGCCGCGCGCGGCAGTAACGCCCCGGAGGCGCACCCCGTCCAGATCAGCGCCAGCCAGGAGCACGAGGCGAGCGTCACGTGGATCCAGACGAGACCCGCAGGCAGGTGCGTGTAGTACTGATCGAGGCCCACGAGCCCCTGTAGCGCCAGCAGCAGGCAGAGAACCGTTAGCGGGCGGCGCACCCCGCGGGCGGCGACGCGCCGGCGCGCGAGCCACCACAGCGCCACCGCGGCGAGGCTGAAGGCGAGCGCGATCTCGGCGTGGCGGTGGATCACGAAGTCCATCGTGGCGCGGCCGTCGAAGCTGAGGCGGTTGATCTTCTGCCCGGGGGAGCCGCCAGCGTGCGGGCCGGTGGCCGTCGCGGCCGTGCCCGCGAAGATGGTGAGCGCCCCCAGCGCGACGAGGCCGCGGATCGCGCGCACGAGCGTGCGGTCGCCGCTGTCGCGGACCTCCGATCGTGCCACGGCGGGCTCGTGCAGCGAGCGCCACACGAGGATCACCGCCGCCACGAGGATGAGCATCGACAGCGCGAAGTGCCCCATCACCCAGCCGTAGTCCAGCGCGCCCTTGACGGTGAAGCCGCCGAGCACCGCCTGGCCGACGACGCCGAGCGGCAGCAGCGCCGCGATGCGGGTGAGGTCGCGCCGGTACGGGCGCCTGCGCAGCGCGGCCAGCCACGCCAACCCCGCCGCGATCGCCACCGGACCGGTGATCACGCGGTTGGAGAACTCGATGATCGCGTGCGAGTTCAGCGGCGGGTAGACGTTGCCATAGCACTTGGGCCAGGTCGGACAGCCGAGGCCCGAGCCGGTCAGCCGTACGGCAGCCCCCGTCAGCACGATCACGGTGAGCGCTCCGAGCGCGAAGTATGCGAAGCGGACGTACTCCGCCGGCGTCACCGTGAAGCCGTTGGTGCGCTCGCGCAGGCGCTCGAAACGGGTCCGCATGGCCCCTAAGAATGCCACCTGAACGGCAGTTCGCCGGCGATGTCGCGCAGCAGCGGCGCCCCGGCGTCGCGGCCTGAGACGATCAGCTCGCCTCGAGGCAGCGGCCACTCGATGCCGACGTCGGGGTCGTTCCAGGCGATCCCACGTTCAAGCTGCGGGTCGTAGTAGGCGGTCTGCTTGTAGAGCACGTCGGCGACCTCGCTGAGCACGCAGAAGCCGTGCGCAAAGCCCACGGGCACAAACAGCTCGCGCATGCTCTCGTCGTCGAGCTCGACAGCGGCCCATCTGCCGTAGGTGGGCGAGCCCTCGCGCAGGTCGACGCCCACGTCGAGCACGCGCCCGCGCGCGCAGCGCACGAGCTTCGCCACGCCATCGCCGATCTGGAAGTGCATTCCGCGCACCACCCCGCGCGTCGAGCGCGAGTGGTTGTCCTGCACGAAGAGCTGCTCGGCCGGGATGCCAAGCTCGGCGTGCCAGGCGCGACGATAGCTCTCCACGAGGAACCCGCGCTCGTCTGGGTGAGCGGCTGGCTCCAGTGCGAGCAGGCCGGGTAGTGGGGTGGGGATGACGTGCACGCGGGTTCGGGAGCCTAGTGGCCCGCGCTTGCGATCTCCCACGGGAGAAGACGATCGACGCGCACCGACGCACGAGCGACGGGGAGATGGTCATCCGTGGCGCAGGCGATCATGTGGATCCTCTCCGATCAGCGGTTTCCCTCGGTCCGCGCAGGCATTTGCGCCGCCCGTTCGCGGCCATCCGCCGCCGAGCGCGCCATTTCGAGCGCAGTGGCGTCTGGTCGAGATGGCATATCTTCTGGCCGCATGTCCTCGCGCGGCGAGCAGGCGGCAGACTGGGACGAAGTCTGGCGCAACACCCCGAAGTCTGAGGATGTGGACGCCGAGCTGCGGGGCCTGCGCTGGCGGGTTCAGCGCGAGCTGGTCACCGATCGCCGGGGTGCCATCAAGGGCCTGCGAGTGATCGAGATCGGCGCCGGGCGCGCGACCAACGCGCTGCTGTATGCGCTGCATGGCGCTTCGGCGACGGTGCTCGACCGCTCGGCTGTTGCGCTGGAGCAGGCCGCGGAACATTTTGCCCGCCACGACCTGTCCGTCGAAACGGTCGAGGCCGACGTGTTCGAGCTGCCCGAGGATCTGCTCGGACGTTTCGACGTGTCGATGTCTTTCGGGCTCTGCGAGCACTTCCTCGGCGAGCATCGCCGCCGCGTAGTCGGCGCCCACGTCGATCTCCTGAACGCGGACGGGATCGCAATGGTCAACGTGCCAAACAAGCTTTCGCCGCTCTACCGCGCCTGGATGGGCCTGGCCAAGCGGCGAGGGACGTGGACGCTCGGGACCGAGGTGCCGTTTTCCGCGCGTGAACTGGGCTCCTTGGCGCGCCGGGAAGGCGGCCGCCCGCTCTCGCCCGTTTACGTCGGCGGTCTGGGGACGCTCGTCAGCCAGGGAGTAAATCCGCTGCTGCGACGCCTCGGCCGCTCAGAGCTGCGGGTTCCCCAGACGCAGATCCGGGTATTGGACCTGCTGGCCTACGATCTGCTCGTCCCGATCGTCCGGGCCTAGGTTGGACTAGCCCTGAGTTCTCGCGGCATTGACAAGACGGCCGGCTGGATCCTCCGGCGGCCGATGAAGCGCTCGCGGCGCCTCGCCGGCGAAACCGCTCCCCCCTCCCACCGACCGATGCGCGCTCGAGGTGTGGCATTTCGACCTCGCGCCTTCCGCCCGCGCTCGCGCTCGTCCTCTCGAGGGACGAGAGCGCCCGCGCGGCGCGGATCCTCCCCGCGTCACGGCGCGAGCTGTCGGCTCGCTCGCGTGCGGCGCTCAGGGTGCTGCTCGGATCACAGCTCGGCCGCGAGCCCGAGACGATCGAGCTCGAGCAGGCAAGCGGACGGCCGCGGCTGCGCATCGACGGCGCGCCGCCACTGCGGTTTGGCCTCTCGCACTCCGGCGCGGCCGCTCTGTACGCCTTCAGCGCTAACGGTCCCGTAGCCGTCGACCTGGAGATGCCACGAAGACACTTGAGTAACGAGCTAGAGGTCGCCCGCAGAGCCTTTGATGCGGACGTGGCGGCGCAGCTCGCGCAGCTCGAACGCGAGGCACGCAGGGATGAGTTCCTGCGCCGGTGGGTGCGACGCGAGGCGGAGCTGAAGTGCCGTGGGCAGGGGATCTGGGGAGCACCCGGTGGGCGAAGCGCACCGGGTGCCGCGTCGGCGCCGGCGGAGCTCCCCTTGTCCCCCGGGAGGGAGGTCTGGGTCAGCGACCTGGCCGCCCCATCGCAAGGCGCGTTCGCGGCCGTCGCCGCCCGTCGCCGCCGTCGCGGGTGCGCTACGGACAATGGGACGCCTCTTCGGGCGCGCCTCAGAAGATCTTTACGACGAGCTTCTGCGTGTAGGTCTCGCCGCCGACGACCGCGCTCAGGGTGGTCGTGACCGCGTTGTGGTGTTTTCGCAGCAGCGGGATCATCTTCGGTATGAACTTGACGGCGACGTGGGACGTGCTGTTGCCGCGCACGCTGAAGGTGGCGCGGCCGACCTTTTTCCCCTGGTATGTCACGGTCGCCACTCCGCTGCAGCCCGAGCTCGGACGGCAGTAGAACGCGACGGAGACGACCCTTCTCGCGTTGATCCCGTCCGTCTGCGCGCTCACGCGGAAGGGTGCGAGCGGAGGCGGCGGTGGCGGCAATCCGCCTTTGCCGCCGCTGCAGTAGTGGGTTGCGTTTTCGCCCGTTCCGAGCTCGACCTGGAGGAGCAGTTCCTCGTTTTCGTTCTTCGCGAAGCCCTCCATCGAAGAGCGTTCGCTGCTCGACATGGTGTCACCGTTGTTGGTGCCGCCGCCCTTGATGAAGGAGTCCATCGTCGAGCCGGGCACCGCGCCCATGACCTTGTATGGGACGCCGTTGCGGTAGATGTTTTCGACGTAGCCGCCCTCGTCGTTGAAGTCGATGTAGTCGCCCGCGCTGACGCACAGGTTGACCGGTTCGTATGTCGTCACCGTCGTGCCGCTCGCTCCGCCTTCCCCGCATACGGGGATGTCGAACGCCCCTGAGGTCGTGTCCACCTTGGCGCCGCCGCCCGATAGCGGGGTGATGTCCTGGAAGTGGATCTGGGTGAGCGGCCTCGGTCCGCCAGCGGCCGGCTGGGCGCAGCCCTCGAGCATCACCTTCAGTGCCTGGCCGGCGGCGGGAGCCGCCACCGTGCCGCTGGCGAGCGCGGTGTTCCAGAGCGCCGTGTCGGCACCGTTGTGGAACGTGTGAAAGACGCCGGCGGGCGCTTCCGGACTGGGCGGCACGTTCGTGTTCGTGCCTTCGTAGTTGAGGTTTTCGGACGTGTTGAGCGTCGCGGGGACCGCCAGCGGGCTGCCGAAGGTCGTGATCGCCGCCTCCGCGCTCGCCTGGGCGAGCAACACGCTCGCCACGAGCAGCGCCGCGGCGAAGAGGATTCGAAGGTAAGGGATACGCACGAGGTCGCGAGAGCCTAGCCGCGCGGTCAGACGCGGCGTCGCAGTACCTCTCGCCACTACCGCGCTGGCACTGAACGACCCCACGGTACGCTTCGACTGATGTCCGAAGGAGAGCGCGGGCCGCTGCGCCCGATCGTCGTCGACTCCGTCTCGAAGACGTTTCGGGTCCCGGAGGAGCGGACGCACACCCTGAAGGAGCGCGTTCTGCATCCGCGGCGCAGGACACGCCACAACAGCTTCGAGGCGCTCAAAGAAGTCTCCTTCGACGTCAGGCCCGGCGAGTTCTTCGGCATCGCGGGGCGCAACGGGAGCGGCAAGAGCACCCTGCTGAAGTGCATCGCCGGGATCTACGGAGTTGACCGCGGACGCATCTGGATGAACGGCCGCCTATCGACGTTTATCGAGCTCGGGGTCGGCTTCAACGAGGACCTCGCCGCCGGCGACAACGTCGTGCTGAACGGGATCATGATGGGACTCTCCCCGCGCGAGGCTCGGGCGCGCTACGACGCCGTGATCGACTTCGCGGAACTGCGCGAGTTCGAGGAGCTGAAGCTCAAGAACTACTCCTCGGGGATGCGCGTCCGGCTCGCGTTCTCCGTCGCGATCCAGGTCGATGCGGAAATCCTGCTTGTCGACGAGGTGCTCGCCGTCGGCGACGCGTCCTTCGCTCAGAAGTGCTTCGACGTCTTCAACCGCATGCGCGACGAAAAGCGCACGATCGTGTTTGTCACCCACGACATGGGCGCGATGAACCGCTTCTGCCACCGCGCGCTGCTGCTCGAGCGCGGCGGGGTGGTGCTCCTCGGCGAGCCTCACGAGGTGGCCGACCGCTACCTGGAACTGAACTTCGCTCGCGACGCCGGCGAGCCCGCTGCAGGCGGAGAGGGTGGCGGCGGTGACGGCGAGGCGCGCATCGTCGAAGCGTGGGCCGAGGACGCCGCCGGCGAGCGCAGGACGACGCTCCCGCAGGGCCAGCGCGTGACTTTGAGAGCGCTTGTGAGGTTCATGGTGGACGTCGAGGACCCGGCAGCCAGCGTGTACGTGCTGAACGAAGAGCACGTTGCGATCGTCGTGACGACGACCGCGCGCGAGCACGAGCGCAGCGGGCGCTTCGCTGCCGGCGAGGAGGCGCTCTTCTCCTTCAGCTTCGAGAACGTGCTCGCCCCCGGTCGCTACAGCCCCCTGCTCACGCTCGCCCACCGCGGCACCGGGCTCGACCTGATGGACCGCTTCGAGGGCAGCCTCGCGTTCCTCGTTACCGGCGCGGAGGCGCTCGGCGGGCTCGTCGACGTCCCCGTCGAAGTCAGCGTCGAGCGCAGCCCGGCCGCGCTCCCCGGCGAGGTGCGGGTATGAGCACGCAGGCGTTTACGCGGGAGGAACTCGGACGGCCGATCAAGGGCCCGCGCGCGCTCACCGACGACTGGTCGCGCTTCTGGCACCTCACGTACAACATCGCGCGCAACGACTTCAAGCTGCGCTTCTTCGGCTCGGTGCTCGGCTACTTCTGGCAGCTCATGCGCCCGCTTCTGCTGTTCGGCGTGCTGTATGTGTTCTTCACGCAGGTCGCGCACGTGAACAGCTCGAAGGGGCCGGGAGAAGAGCACTACGGCGCGCAGCTGCTCGGCTCGATCGTGCTGTTCACCTTCTGGGCGGAAGCGACCGCCGGGTCGGTGCGCAGCGTGGTCGACCGCGAGAACCTCGTGCGCAAGATCCAGTTCCCGCGCATGGTGATCCCGCTTTCGGTTGTGCTCCTGACGAGCTTCAACCTCGCGCTGAACCTCATCGTGGTACTCGGCTTCGCGCTCGCGGAAGGCGTCACGCCGATGCTCAGCTGGCTCGAGCTACCCCTGATCATCGGCATGCTGGCGGTGTTCGCCACCGGCACGGCGATGCTGCTGTCGGCGCTGTTCGTGACGCTGCGCGATATCCAACCGATCTGGGACGTCGTCAACCAGATCCTGTTCTACGCCTCGCCGGTGATCATCTCGATCGCGACGATCAGCGCGAAGCTCCCCTCCTTCTGGGTCCACATCTACATGCTCAACCCGCTCGCGGTGGTGTTCGAGCAGTTCCGCCACGCGATGATCACCCACGCCGCGCCGAGCGCGGGCCAGGTTCTCGGCAGCTGGTGGGCGTTGCTCGCGCCGCTGGGCATCGTGCTGGGCGTCTTCGCGCTCGGCTTCTGGGTCTTCAACCGCTCCGCGCCCCACGTCGCCGAGAACCTCTAGCGCGAGCGCGTTGCGCGCAGCAGCGCGTCCGCCGCCTGCTCGGGGGTCCGCGGTATCCGCTCGGGGCCCCGGCCGCGGGTGCGTTCGTAGAGACCGCGCGCCCGCGCACCCTCGGTGCGGAGAATGCGCTCGGGGGCGCGCATCGCCTCGTGACGGCCGACGTAGCGGCGGGGCTTGGTGGCGATCATATTCAGCGACACTCCGCCCCAGATGTGGTCGAGCCATGCGAGGTAGATGCGTCTCGCCACGCTGAAGCGCCGCAGGCCGAATCCGAGCCTGCCACCGAGCGCACGCAGGCGCCCGACGTCGCGCTGCGTGTATTCGGCGTCCCCGAAGAACGGCCTGTAGTGGGGCTCCGTGAGCTCCGTCATGAAGCCCGCGCGCACAGCCGCCCAGCGGTAGGCGGCCGCCCAGTGGGCGTGCTCGTAGCCCTCGAACTGCTCGACCCCCTCGACGTTCACACCGCTCGGGTCGCGCAGGGTCTTCAACGTCTCGTTGACGATCAGGAGCCGTCCCCCGGGGCGCAGCACGCGGAAGATCTCGGCGAATGTCCGCCGCAGGCCGGCGCGATCGTTGTGGTGGAGCACCTCGCAGCAGTACACGTAGTCGACGCTGCTCGAGGACAGCGGAATCGCGTCCATTGATCCGAGCACGCGCTCGAAGAAGACGCGCCCGCGCTCGAGGAAGAAGTCGGCGGTGTACAGGCCTTGGAGCTCGGGCGTAGCGATATCGAGTGCGATCGCCTGAAGGCCGCGCTCGGCGAAGTGGTTGGCCGCCCAGCATGTGTTGGAGCCGACATCGAGCACACTCTGGCCTGGCTGGAACGGGACCGTTGTGAGCAGCTGGTGCATCGAGCGCGCCTGCACATACCAGTAGCCGTGCTCGTTGTCGGGCAGGCTGAGCACGGTCTCGCGATCCCATCCCGATGCGCGCATGTGCACCGCGAAGCGCTCGAGTCCGGCGGCCTCGGCGAGGATGTGCTGCGGAGGCTCGTGCAGCAGCTCGGGTACGCCACGGTGCAGGGAGAACTCACTTGCGCAGACGCCGCAGCGAAGAAAGCCCTCGCGCGCCTCGCGCTCGTCAGTGGACTGGACGCACACGCGTAACGAGCCGTCGCTGCGGCAGGCCGGGCAGCGAAGCGCACCCGCGAACGCGGGCTTCACAGATGCCGCTCCGTCTGCGGGCCCACCTCGGCGCTCAGCCGACCGCCCGCTGCACCTCGGGCGCGCCGCCCGAGAACCGCATCCGCTTCGGTTCCGCGACGCCCTCGAGGAAGCGCTCGAGCGCGTCGATGCGCAGCTCCCATGCGTAGTCCTGCGCGGTGCGGATGCCCGCCTCGCCGACGCGCGCACGCAGCGTGGGGTCCGACAGCAGGTTCGAGATCGCGCCACTCACTGCCTCGACGCTTGGCTCCGGCATCATGCAGTTCTCGCCGTCTACGCAGAAATCGCGGTTGCCGTGGGCGTCGGTACACACCACCGCGCCGCCGGTGGCCATCGACTCGAGCGGGGGCAGCGCGAAGCCCTCGTGCGTAGAGGTCTGTACGAACACGGTCGCTTCATTGAAGAGCTCGTTGACCTCCTCGTCGGACGGAGCCGTCACGTAGCGCATGCCCTGCTCGCGCGCGAGCTCGGGTTCGATGCCGAACAAGCACAGCTCGGGTCGCGGCTCTGGCAGCGCCCGCCAGGCATCGATCGTGAGCGGAAGGTTCTTCAAGGGGTTCGCGCGTCCGATCGCGAGCAGCATGTCGGCCCGACGGTTGGCGCTCTCGAGCGGGCGGAAGGTCTCGAGGGCGATCCCGGGCGGAATCAGCTCCGCCTTCAAGCCGAGCTCTGCTAGCCGGTCGCGGTTCCACGCGGAGATCGTCATGTAGTGGAACTCCGGCCGGTAGGAATCGAGCACGGCGTGGCGCACCGTCTCGTCGTCGGGGTAGTAGGAGGTCTCGATGTCCTGGACGAAGTAGACGGGGATGCCGCGCAGGACGCTCGCGCGCCACACCGGCGCACCCGTGTTCCACCACGTCGCGACCTTGATCGCGTCCACCTGTGCGAGATCCTCGACGAGTTCGTCGTAGAACTCGTAACTGCGGACCGGCACCCGCAGCGGAAACCAGTCGGGCGCGTCGCCGAGCGTGTACAGCGTCACCTCGTGTCCGCGCGCGGCAAGCCGGTTGAGATGCTCGAAGATGTCGCGGTGGCCGCCACCGATGCCGGTGCCCTCGGTCACGTAGGCCACGCGCAGCCTTCCGTCCGGGGTCCGCACGTCCCGCGCGTTGAAGAAGTCGTCCCAGATCTCCCAGAAGAGCTGCTGCGAGCGGCGCTCACGGTCTCCCATCTGCTTTCCCCGCGTCGTCGACTCGCTGTGACACAGGCAGGCGGCCGGGAAGTAGAGGACGCGGTAGCCGGCCTGCCAGGCGCGCAGGCACCAGTCGACGTCCTCGTAGGCCATCGGGTAGCGCTCGTCGAAGAGGCCGACGCGCTCGAGGGCGTGGCGCGGGATGTACATGCACGCGCCGGTGACGGCGAGCACCGATCCAGCGAGGGCGGCGGGCCCCCAATCGTGCGGCTTGAAGCGGTAGCGGTGGTCGAACCACTCGGGAGCGTCGAGGTGCCTGACCGTGCCGGCGAACTGGATCCGTTCGTCCGGATAGAGCAGTCGCGGGCCAACCACGCCGACGTCCTCGCCTCGCGACGCCGCGTATTGGAGGCACGCGAGCCAGCCAGAGCGCGCCTCCATGTCCGAATTGAGCACCACCACGTCGCGGTCGGGGCGCGTCGCGCGCAGCCCGCGGTTCACGTTCACGGCGAAGCCCTCGTTGCGCTCGCCCGCGATCACCTCGATCCCCTCGATCTCGCGCAGCGCCGCCAGGTGCTCCGGGCCGCTGGCGTCGTCACTGATGATGATGCGCGCCATGCCCTCGTCGACCGTCCACCTGAGCGAGGCAACGAGCTTCGCGACCAGCGCCGCGTCGCGGTAGCTCGGGATCACGATGTCGACGGGATGGCCGTGGTCGCGATACCAGGAGAGAGCGCGCGCGGCGTCATCCCTGAAGGGCATCGAACGCAGCCGCAGGACTCTGTTCAGTGGCGTGAAGCGCAGCGGGAACGTCACTGTGCGGAACAGCAGCGTCCGCCAGCCGAGGTATTGGTAGGTCAGGTAGATGCGCCTGCGCACGCTCGCGAACGGGCCGTGGAACCGGCCGTCGACGGCTTTCGCGGCGATCGAACCAGGCGCCGTGATGGGCGCACGCACTCTGTTTTTCTCGTTGAGATCCATCGAGTTGCTCAATTCTTAGCTGCTCGCACGGTCATTCCAGACATCGAGCGGCGCGAAGCCGTCCCGCCGCTCGAGCGAGAGTAGCCCTCGCAGTCGCGACGGGATCACGTCCGCGCGCGAGCCCAGCAGCGCGCCGGTTGTGCGCGCCACATGGTGACGGGCGACGGCAAGAAGCGTCGCACGCTTGCCGATGCTCCCGCGCTCTCCGGAATCCAGATTTCTGCGCGCGTAGGCGAGCTGGCCGCGCAGTCCACGCACGAGCTCGGCGGGGCGCGCGGGCTCCCGCCAGCCGTAGACCTCGCGCAGAGCGCGCCACTCGTCGAAGCACCGACGGAGTTCCTGCAGCGTGCCGTAGTCGTGCGAGTGCAGCACCCATGCGTCGGGGACATAGGACTTGGCGTAACCGGCGCGGAGCATGTCCATCGCGATCAGGCGGTCCTCCGCGTAGGAGACCTCGCGGAAGGGGACCCGCTCCCATGCCGTCCGCGCCACGCAGCCGTTGGCGTCCGTGAAGAAGCCGCGGCAGCCCACCAGGGCCTGCGCCGAGAGCTCCGTCCGCTCACCCGCGTCGAGCCGCTCCACTCGCGCAGCGCCGTCCGGCGCGAGCGACTCGAACCAGCGCTCGAGTTCGAGGCGGACCGCGGGGGCGGCACCCGAACGCGGCCGGTAGGGCCCGCACACAAGTCCGACGTCGCTCGCAAGCTCGAAGCCGGCGAGCAGGCGCTCGAGCCAGCTCTCGTCGCCCGGCTCGGCATCGTGCGTGAGGAAGGCGACCTGGGCGCCCGAGGCGTGCGCCATCAACAGGTTACGCGTGGCGCCGTGGCTGAAGCGCTCGGGAGGGATCTCCAGGACGCGCGCACCCGCGGCCTCGGCGAGCTCCCGCGATCCGTCGGTCGAACCCGAGTCGCAGACCAGCAGCTCGTGCCCCACCGTCTGACGAGAGAGCGCCGCAAGGACCCCACCGAACAGTGCGCCTCCGTCTCGGACAGGGATCGCCACGGTCACCGCGCTCACGAGTAGTACCTCGTGCCGCTCACGCGTAGAAGCCCGTGAGAGTTACGAGCTGCCCGGCGAAGCTGAGCGCGAGCATCGCCACGAGCAGGACGGCGCCGGCCATGGGCGCCCAGCGCCTGCCAAAGGCGTGCAGGGAGGCGGCCACCAGCACCGCCAGCGGCGCGATCGCGGGGAAGGCGTAGCGGCCGAATTCGCCAACCACCCCGCGCACGCCGATCGTGTAGAAGGCGGCCTCGACCCCTGCGACGACGGCGATCGGTGAGAGCAGCAGGATCGCCGTCTCGGGGAGGTTGCGGCGGAGGAAGGCGCGCTCGCGCCACGCCGCCGCCAACGCCAGCACGACGACGAGGATGATCGACCCAAAGATCACGTCGTAGACCCAATGTGAGTAGAACACGACGTACCACCCGAATGCCCCCCAACCGCGTTCAACGTAGATCAGGAAGAATGGCGGCCCTGCGGTCTCGAAGTGGGGCGCCATGAACGAAAGGCGAGGGAGGAAGACCTCCCAGAGGTAGGCCAGATAGCCAAGGGGGTGTTGCAGCACTGCTTCGATCGTGCCTCCGGCCGCTGTAGCGCCGGCCCCGTTGCCTGACCCGCCGGCTTCGACTTTGCGGAACAGACCGTCAAAGTGCGTGGCGAGAGCGCCGATCGCGAACAGTGCGCCGGCAAGGCCCGCCAAACCTAGGGCGTCGCGCCGGCGATGGTGGCGCCAGAGCGCGAGCAGCACGGCGATCGCGGCGACGGGGAAGAGCGAATCAAAGGTGCCCTTCACGAGTGGGATCGTTGCGAGCAGCCCGCCTGCGAGCAGGCAGAGCCGCCAGCTGAACCCGCGGCGGATGATCATGAGCAGCACGAGCTCGAAGGCAGCAGCGCCGGCATTGACGCCGACGTCGTTGTTGACTGTCCCCGAGATGAAGCCGTACATCGGCTCGAACGCGATGAGCAGGGCGGCGAGCACAGCGACCCACGGCCTGCCGGGGGCGAGCTCGCGCGCGAGCAGGAAGGCGAACAGGACCGCAAGCGCGCCGATGAGGGCGGAGGCCAGGCGCATGAGAGTGAGCTGATCGAGCGGCGAGCTGCTCGCCAGCAGGTACGCAGGCGCGAGCGCGGCGTAGTAGACGACCCCGTGCGTAGCCGCGGTCTCGGTACCGCCGCCATCGGACGAGCTCGGGCGCAGGGTTCGCATCTGCTGGCGGTAAACGTCCTGCTCCGCCCGACTCCATGGCGCGCGCGTGTTGCCGATCTGGTGGTCGGTTAGGACGCTCATGTCTTCGAGCAGCAGCGCCTCCGAGGCGGACCAGCGCGGGAGCGGGGACCCGAGGTTGCGACTCGGAGCTTCGCCGCGCTCCACCAGCGACTGCGTGTAGGCGAAGTGGTCGACCTCGTCTGGGGCCTGGAACGGCGGCGTGATGAGCGCCCAGCAGGCGAAGTTGACGGCCGCGATCACGTACAGGGTCGCGCCCATGCGGCGGGCGCGCAGCGTCCTCCCGGCGGCGCTCGCGACCGCGAGGCAGCGGACCGCCAAGAGTCCGAGCCCCGGCAGGACACCGGTCAGGATGAGGTAGTAGAGCCAGGGGCCGACGCCGTCGGGGCGGAACAGCGAGGCCCGTTTGAGGATCCGGCCAAGCCGCGCGAGATAGCTCAGGTGGCGCCCGGCTGACGGCAGATACCAGATCGCGACTCGGCCGGCGAGTGGATGGCCTCCGGCGGTGGGCGGCTGCGCCGGTGCCGTCGGAAGCGGGGTTCCACCCCAGTTGACGAGATCCTTCGCCGTCACACAGAGTCGTGCGTGCGTTTCTGCCGGGCGAGACGCGAACGTGGGTACCGGGAAGTCCGCGACGCTGATGTGGCTCGCCGCCACGTCCGTGGGCTTGAGGCTGGTGTGGATGACCCTGGACGATGGCCCCTGCAGCGTCAGCGACATGCTCATTGCTGGGCGCACCGTCGTACGCGAGATCAGCTGCAGCTGGATGCGTGCCGTTTCGGCGGGTATCTCCAGGTCCGGGACGCAGAGCGGCTCGCCGGCCGGTGTTTCGGCGACGTAGGTGTACAACTCGACGCTGTTCGTGCCCGTGTAGTAGGGGAGCGGACGCAGGCAGTAGTAGGCGACCAGTGCGAGCAGCGGCACCCCGACCACGAGTGCGACGCGCCAAACGCGGCGGTCTCCGGCGAAGACGACCGCCGGGATCCGGCGCAGATGTCGCACGCTAGCGGCGGCGCAACCCGAGGATGCTCAGCAGGAAGGCGGAGAAGAAGATCTGGATTCCGACTATGAGCAGCGACGCAGCGATGACGGCGAGGCGTTCGTCGGCGAGCGACCCAAAGCCATGCGAGATCCAGGTGGCGAGGATGACCGCGCCCATGGCCACGCCGGCGAGCATGAAAACGCCGCCAAGCATCAGGCCGTGCTCGAGCCGGAAGCGTGCTCGCATGCGGTCGAACCAAGCATCTTTCTCGCCCATGAAATAAGTGCCGTACGCGTGCGCGCAGAGACCGAGCGCGAGGACCTGCGTGCCAACGATCATCAGCAGCGAGCCGCCGATGATCGCGTGCACCCCCCAGGCGCGTCCGAAGATGTCTAGGCCCGAGCCGAGCAGTGCGACAACGAGTGTGCCGAGCCCGGCGAGTAGGGCACCCGGGACGATGAAGAGGTGGTTCGGGCTGTGGACGAGCAGGAAACGCAGGTGGCGCCAGCCGTCGCGGAAGCTCGAGAGTTTGCTCTCGCCACCGCGCGGGTGGTATTCGATCGGGAACTCGGCGATGCGCAGCTTCTCCTTGGAGGCGCGAATGACCATCTCCGAGGCGAACTCCATTCCGGTGGTGCGCAGGTCGAGGCGAGGGAGCACGTCGCGGCGCAGCGCACGCATGCCGCAGTGCGCGTCGCTGATGCCGGTGCGGAAGAAGAGATTCAGCAGCCCGGTGAGGATGGGGTTGCCGATGTACTGGTGAAGCCAGGGCATGGCGCCGGGCTGGATGTTGTCCATGCGGTCGCCGATGACCATCTCGGCGCCCTCCTCGAGCGCCGCGACGAAGCGCGGGATCTCCTCGAAGTCGTAGGTGAGGTCGGCGTCGGCCATCACGATGTAGCGGCCTGTGGACGCGGCGAAGCCGGCGAGGTATGCGCTGCCGTAGCCACGACGGCGTTCCAGGACGACGCGAGCTCCGGCTTGCTCGGCCAGGCGCGCGGAGTCGTCCTCGGAGTTGTTGTCAGCGACGACGACCTCGCCGCTGACACCCATGGCGTCGATCGCATCGCGAGCGGCGCGCACGCAGGCCTCGATGTTCTCGGCCTCGTTCAGGCAGGGGATGACGACCGAGACCAGGGGTTCGGAGCTTGCCGTTGCTTCCGTCGCCGCCGCGGGCACGCTTGTGTGGGCCAGTGTGCTTATGCCGAAAGTCGCTTTCGCGCTTTAGAGGATTGACGATGGGCGCCGCCCGCCCTCGCGGTTATAACGCGCGGGCGGGCGGAAAGTGGCGCGCTCGACGCAAAGAAGCATCGCCGACGAGATGGGATGCTAGCGGGGTGCGCATCTGCATCGTCTACGACTGCTTGTTCCCGCACACGGTCGGGGGCGCCGAGCGCTGGTACAGAAATCTCGCCGAACGCCTCGCCGCGGCGGGCCACGAGGTCACGTATCTGACGCTGCGCCAGTGGGAGCGCGGCGAGAGCGCGCAGATGGGGGCTGGCGTTCGCGTGGTGAGCGCGGGCCCGCGCATGGCGCTCTACACCAGGGGCGGGCGCCGTCGCGCGCTGCCGCCGATTGTGTTCGGGGTCGGCGTCTTCGCGCATCTGCTCCGGCGCGGGCGCTCCTACGACGTCGTGCATACCGCCTCTTTCCCGTATTTCTCGCTGCTCGCTGCGGGTGCTCTGCGCGGTCTGTGCGGCTTCTCGCTCGTGGTCGACTGGCACGAGGTGTGGAGCCGCGGCTATTGGAGCGAGTATCTCGGTCCGGTCGGCGGCGCGATCGGCTACGCCGTTCAGTTGGCCTGCGCGCGCATCCGTCAGCAGGCTTTCTGCTTCTCGCGCCTGCACGCGGCGCGCCTGCGCGAAGAGGGGCTGCGCGGTGAAGTGACGGTGCTCGAGGGCGAGTACGCAGGTCCGCTGCAGGCGCCCGAGCCGCGATCGGCCGAGCTCGAGGTGGTGTTCGCGGGCAGGATGATCAAGGAGAAGCGGGCGCCGGCCGGAGTGGCCGGCGTGGTGCGGGCCGCGCAGCTGATCCCCGGTCTGCACGGCACGTTCTTTGGCGACGGCCCCGAGCGAGGGCAGGTGCAAGCGGAGATCGAGCGGCTCGGGGCCTCGGGCTACATCTCGGCGCCGGGCTTTGTGCCAGCCGAGCAGGTCGACGCCGCGCTCGCCCGCGCGCTTTGCATGCTCCTGCCGTCGCGCCGCGAGGGCTATGGGATGGTCGTCGTGGAGGCGGCCTCCAAAGCGACCCCGAGCATCGTGACTGCGGCGGAGGACAACGCTGCGACGGAGTTGATCGAGGAGGGCATGAACGGAATCGTCGCTCCCGACGCGGGCCCTGAGTCGATCGCGACGGCGGTCGTGCGCGTGCACGAGCAGGGGATGGCGCTGCGCGAGCGCACCGCGGAGTGGTTCTCCCGCAACGCCCGACGGCTGTCGCTGGAGGCCTCGCTTGAGGTGGTGCTCGCGAGTTACGCCGGCGACCCGCCAAGGGCACGCGCGTAGCTCTCGAGCGTCAGCTGGCCGGTGTGCTTGCAGGTGAACTGGACCGCGCGCTGGCGGCCCGCCGCGACGAGCCGCGCGCGCAGTTTGCGGGTCTCCGAGCAGCCGCTCGACTGCGGTAGCGATCGCTCGCTCATCCTCGGGGTCGAACAGCGGCGCGGCGTCGCCCGGGACTTGGGGCAGCGAGGAGGCGTTTGCGCAACGACCGGCACGCCGCGTGCCATCGCCTCGAGCACCGGCAGGCCGAAGCCCTCATACAGCGACGGGAACACGAACGCCTGTGCGATCGCCCACAGCCCCTCGAGCTCCTCACCGGAGATCCACCCGAGGGAACGCTTGTCGGCGGCCAGGCACACCGCGGCCGGTCACGACGCAGTCGCCGCAAACGGAGTAACTTTACGCCCGGCCGATCGCAGCTGCCGGACATATAGATTGAGGCGGCAGGGATTGAGTGGCGGCGCTCGCCAGCGCGAAGAACTCTGCAATTGCTTGGAACGACCGTGAGCCACGGCCTCCAGGGCGGGCGGTAGATCTGCACTGTGCCAAAGCTGAAAGTGAGCGCCAGGGTGAAAGGTGAGCAAAGAGCGGCCGTAGTGAAAAGACCCCGAGGTGATCCTCGGCGGCCTGGAGAAGAGACGCCCCCTCGGGGAGTCCGAACGACCGAAACATCAGAACGCGCTCGCGCTCCCCGGCGATCCTCGCCGCGAGGGGAAGCCAGCGATGGGGTCCCTCGTCACCGGGCGTATCGTCGCGCACACGCGTTGACACGGAGCCGGCCAGCTCGAGGCGCGGTCTAGGTCGATTGGCTGACTTCGCGATCATCCCTGCGCGGGGCGGAAGTAAAGGGGTGCCCCGCAAGAACGTCCGGCTTCTAGGGGCAATCCCGCTGGTCGCCCACTCGATCCTCGCGGCAACCGAGTCCGGCGTATTCAGTAACGTCTATGTCAGCACCGAGGACGAAGATGTCGCGAACGCCGCCACGGAGTTCGGGGCCGTCGTCATCGAGCGACCACCCTTCCTGGCGACTGATGAAGCATCGATGCCGGACGTCGTTGAGCATGCGCTGTCGTGGTATGAGGCGACCCACGGCGTGCCGGACCGAATCTTCCTGCTCCAGCCGACCTCTCCCTTCCGCAACGCGGAAGACATCCAGGCGGCAGCAACCTTCCTCGACCAAGACTGCGACTCGGTTATGGCGGTGTTCGAGCCAGCCGATCCGCCTCAGTGGGGACTCCTTCCAGACGCCGCCGGATTCCTTGGTCCGATGTTCTCGCTACCTGAGTACCTGTCGCGGAGGCAAGACTTAGGGCCGACGTACTTCGACGGACCGCTCTACGCGATCACGACAGAGGCCTTCCGTGAGCACCACCGATTCCTAACGACGCGTACTCGTTTCTTCGTCGTGCCGCCAGTACGCGCACTCGATATCGACACCGAGTTGGACTTCCAATTCGCTGAGTTCCTAGTCGCGCAGCGCCAGCGCAGCGGGTAGCGCTGCGCGGAGCGGAATTACGCTCCAGCGCTACGGTCGGCGAGCACTCATCTCACCCGGAGGGTTCGGTTGCGCTGTGAGCAGGGTCTGGTTGAGGCATGACGCGCCGCCAAGTGCTTTAGTGGCGGCAAATATCGGTCCCGACCGTGCAGTATTGGGTTCACCGTTACTGGCGTGGGCGTCTGGCTGACCGGGCTTGCCGATGTGCACCCTTGCTCAGCGGCCGTTGCATCAGTCCGATGTCGACGCCGGAGCAGCGACGGGGTATGTTGAAGCGGTGTGTTGGCCGGCACTCACGAACAGGTAGGTCTCCCAGGTGGCATCACGATCAGAGCCAAGGCCGTCCCTTTCTGGATGATCGAGTGCGCGGTACTGATCGTTCGTAAATTCGCGGTTGGGGAAGAGGGCGGGTAAGTCTTGTGGCGATAGGGTGTTTGCTTCTCCACCGCCGTAGGTGGAGAGAACCAGTCCCGCAGTGTTGGGCTGGCTTAGTGAGAGCACGTGCCGCGCGTAGTTACTCGTCACAGGGGGGGGCATCTCGACGAACGAGTTCGAGTTCCAGAACAGGTCTATTGAGAGGTCGAGCCTCTCGATCTGCCACGGCGCGATCGCGAGGATCTCCAGCGTGTCCGTATCGCGAAACGAAATGCGGGCCAGCGGAGAAGTCTCTGAGAAGTCACGAACCGCCGCTCCAAAAAGCGTTCGGAGATAGCAGGTCCCCACGTATAGGTTTGGGACAACATCCAGATAGACAACCTTGCGAATCGCCGAGAAGTTGTCGATCAGCAGCTGCACGAGTGCGCCGAAGCCACCGCCGATCTCAAAGACTGCGTGAACACTCTCAAGATTGACGTGGCGACTGACGCGATCGATCAGTTGAAGCGTGCGAAGGTGGTGGAGCGAATACTCCTGTCCCTTGATTCGCGTTGTGCCAACGCACCCGCCGAGCAACGAGTTCTTGATCTTGTACCGCTCTACGAGGCTCCGGGCAGCGTCGCTTTCGCGCATCCTCGCGGCCCGCAGCCGAATCTCGTCACGGGCATACCCGCGGGTGAGCGCCACCTGGGAGTCAAAGACAGCCGAGAACGGCCAGAGCCTCTCCAGTAGGAACTTGATCGGGCGTCCCCTGCGCGTGTCGAGCGTCGATCTCACGTCGGTGAACAGGTTGTCGGCGTAGCTCGTTCCCAGGCCCGACTCCTCCCCCCTAAATCCCTCAAGGCCGTGGCGGCTAATCTGTCTAACCGCCGCCTCGGTCTTCGCGCGCCAGTACGGACCTGGTTGGTAAAGCGCTGGCTGGCGACGTGCGGCGTCCAGCATCTCCGCCAGGAGGCCTGGCGCCTGGTCTATCGGGGGTGCCCCGTCAGGCGACACGAGCGGGCAATCTACCAGCGGCCCCCCAGCCATGGCCGAGTTTGCGCCGGCGGGCGTCAAGCGAGCGGACTGGAGCTAGGGGCCGACCGGCGGATTGGGAGCCCAGATCTTCAACATTCGACGACGGGAAGGCCACCCACCGCGTGACGTACTTCAACCGCGACCACTCGAGCGCCGCCCTCGGTGGGCCAAAGCGCTGTCTGGAGGGGCGCGGCGTCCATCGTTCCGGGACTAACGACCTCGTCGTGGCGTTTCTTGCCGTTGGTAGCATCTCGCCGTCGGAGAACGCGAGGACGGAAGCGGCAAGGGACACGACAACGAACGGGCCGGTCGATGCGGCTCAGCACCTATCGGAGGCGAGCATGCACAAGTCGATTGATGTGGCTGAGTTTCGGGCTAAGGGGTACGCCGTCATTCACGGCGTCTTCCCTCGCGACGAGGCCGAGCAGATTCGAAACGAAACGATTGAGCTTGCATCGCGCATTGACGCTGCTGGCGAGGCGTGGATCGAGGAGGGCAGCGATGGACGGGCGATTCACCCCCAAGCTGACATGCTCACCTACGAGCCTTTGCGGCGCGTGCTACTCGACGCGAGGCTACTCGGTGCAGTGCGCGAGATCCTGGGCGGGGACCCCAGCTATTGGGGTGAAAGCTCAGTGGTCGTCGGCAGCTGGGGCGGTGCGCGGGCTTGGCACACCGACGCCTACGACACACCCGTAACGCATGGACCGAGATACCCGCTTATTCGCTGCGGTCTGTATCTGCAGGACACGGCGCACCACAGCGGAGGGCTCGCCGTTCGTGCCGGAACCCACGCTGCAACCCCGAGCGTCCGCGAGAAGATCCGCTCGCGGCTACGGACAAAGTTGGTCGCCACCACACCTGGAGATCTCGTCGTGTGGGACATGCGGACGTTGCACGCCGGCGAGGTCGTGCGTCTTAGACCTGCACCGTCACTGGCCTTGCCGCTTGGCCTGCAGGGGCGTCTCCCTAAGAGCCTTCGTCTCCCCGAAGAGCGAGAGCGCGTCGTGATGTTCCCAACTTTCGGGCTCCCGGGCGCTGACCTCGACAGCTGGCTCGAGTACCAGCGGTCGCGGGAGTACACGCATCCCATTTGGCGGGCGTCACGCTTCCCGCAGTCGGTATGGGACGAAGCGTCTGCCGCTCGGCTGAACATCGTTCGGCCGATCCCGGAGTACGGCACCACCAGCGAGGACACCGCGACGGTCGGCTACGGCGCTTAGTCCGTTCAGCTTAGACCGGGTTTCGTCCCCTCGACGCCTCGCGTGCCCTCACGTGCTAGCCCACGTGCCGCCGCGAGTGGGCGTACTACCCGAGCTTCCTAAAGCGATACGCCCCGAGAGTGCGCGCTCGTAGCTCGCGAGCGTGAGACGCGCGCTGCGCTCCCAGGTGAACAGCCGCACGCGCTCGCTCCCCTTTGCGACCAGGCGCTCGGCCTGTGTACGATCGCCGAGCAGCCGCTCGATGGCGGCTGCGATCGCTCGCTCATCCTCGGGGTCGAACAGCAGCGCGGCGTCGCCCGCGACCTCGGGCAGCGAGGAGGCGTTCGAGCAGGCGACCGGCACGCCGCGTGCCATCGCCTCGAGCACCGGCAGGCCGAAGCCCTCATACAGCGACGGGAACACGAAAGCCCGTGCGATCGCCCAGAGCCCCTCGAGCTCCTCACCGGAGATCCACCCCAGGAAACGCACGTCGCCGGCCACGCCTAGGGCGGCCGCGCACTCGCGCAGCTGCGCCTCGTGCCACGTGGGGTAGCCGGGCAGCACCAGCAGCGGGCGGCGCTCGGGCGCGATCAGTGCGAGGCCCTCGAGCAGCGCGGACAGGTTCTTGTGCGGGCGCTTCGCCGAGACGCTCAGCAGCACCTGCCGGTCTCCGAGGCGCAGGCGCCGGCGCGTCTCGCCCTCGGCCAGCGGCTGCGCGTGCTTGGTCGCGCCAAAGCCGTTGGGCACGACGTCGATGCGCGCAGGATCCGCGCCGAGCAGCCCCACGAGGTCCTCGCGCGTGCACTGCGAGATCGCGATCACGCGCTCCGAGCGTCGCACCGCCAGCGGCACGAGGATGCGCATCCCTTTGTCGCGTATGCCCTGGTGCGCCTCGGGGAAGCGCGCGTAGATGAGGTCGTGCACGGTCGTGACGCGGACGAAGCGCCCCCAAAGGGGAGCGGTCGAGGCCAGGCTGTGCACGAGCGCCACGCCGCGCCTCATCGCCATCGGTGGCAGCGGCAGCTGCTCGCCGAGCACCCATTGCACGCGTGAGCTCGCGTCCACCGGAACCGTCACCGTCGGCAGCAGCTCCCCCCAGGGGCCCTCGCGCTCGGCCGCTAGCGCACGGCTGACGAAGGCCGTGAAGCGCATGCCCGCCGGTGCGTGCGCGACGAGCTGGGGGATCAGCTCGCGCGCGTACACCTCCATGCCGCCGGTCTCGCCGGGGACGAGGAAGACGAGGTTCAGGCCGATGTGCATGGACGCGCCGCGCTCGCGGAGTGATCTAGCGGTGGACGGTGCGCGCCGGGACTCCGACCACGACCGCTCCCGGTTCGACGTCGGTCGTCACCACCGCGCCGGCTCCGACAACTGCGCCGGGGCCTACCGCGACCTCCTGGAGGATGACCGCACCGGCGCCGACGTGCGCGCGCTGCCCGACGCGTGCCCCTCCCGCGAGGACGGCTCCCGAAGCGACATGCACGTGGTCGCTGACGACCACGTCGTGCTCGAGCACCGCCCCGCTGTTGACGAGCACGTTCTCGCCCACCGTCGCGCCCGGGCCGACGAGTGCGCCGGCGAGCACGACTGCTCCGCTGCCGAGTACGGACCGGTCGGACACCGCGGCGGCTGCATGAATGACCAACGGCAGCTCGAAGCCCAGCTCGCGAGCCAGCTCGAAGAGGCGCTCGCGCGGCCCGTTGTCACGCACGCCGCCGACTCCCATCACGGCGCCCTGGACCCCCTCCTCGCGCAGGGCGGCGAGGCGCTCATCGCCGCCGGCGACCACCACGCCGTCCACTTCCGTGCCGTGAAGCTTGGCGTCGGGGTCGGTTAGGGCGACGACCTCGTGCTCGCCGGTGCTGCGCAGCGCCCACAGGACCGAGCGTGCGTGGCCGCCGGCGCCCACGATCGCGACCTTCACAACGGCTCTCGCAGTCCGAGTCCCTCCCGCCAGGGCCCATCGGGGAGATCCCGGAAGCGCTTAGCCGGCGGCGGGTCGCCGGCCGCGAGCTCGACCAACGCTGCGACGACGGCCTCGGAGACACGCCCGCTCCCGAACGGCCCCGGCCTCCCGGAGAGAGCGGCGCGGAAGCCGGGCTCGAGCGCCCGCCGCGCGGCGGCGAGGATCGATCCGCGCTCGATCGGGCACGAGAGAACGCCCTCGCTCTCCAGTCGCCCGCGCTGGCGATCGCCGACGTTGACCACCGGCAGACGGAACGCAGGCGCCTCCAGAAGCCCGGAGGAGCTGTTGCCGACCATCAGGTCCGCGTGGGAGAGCATCGACAGGTAGCGGCGCTGGCCGAGCGAGTCGAAGGCGTGCGCCCGCGGGCTGCGCTTGCACAGCGCCAGCAGCTCCTCGCGCGAGGCGGCGTTGCCGGGGTCGTCATTCGGAAGCGTCACCACCAGCGTCGCGCCCTCGCCGGCGAGCGTCTCCAGCGCCGCCGCGACCTCCCGCGCCTGCGCGCCGGCAGCATCGGGATCCTGCGATTCGGGATGGAGGGTCACGACGATCAGCGGGGCGCCCAGCTCACTCAGCCCAAGCTCGGCGGCCAGCTCGTCGCGGTCGAGCGGCGCGAGTGTACGGATCGCCTCGATGCCCGCGGCGCCCACGACCCGCACCGACTCCGGACGCTCGCCCAGCTGGCAGACCCGCTCCCCGTAGACGCGGGCGGCAACGAGGTGCAGGTGGGCCAGCTTGGTGATCGAGTGCCGCATCGCATCGTCGAGCGAGCCCTCGCTCAGCTCCCCTCCGTGCATGTGCGCAATCGTGATGCCCAGGCCGGAGGCCGCGAGCGCCGCCGCGAGCATCTCGTAGCGGTCGCCGAGCAGCAGCAGCACGTCGGGGCGACTCTGACACATGGTCCGCGTGAAGCCGTAGAGTGCGAGCGCCAGGCGATGGCCGTGCGCGCCCGCCTCGTCGTCGTCCGGGGCGGTGTGGATGCGGGCGGCGATCGGGAAGCCGTCGCGTTCGACCTCCTCGACCGTTTCACCGAAGCGCGAGCTCAGATGCATCGCGCACACCAGCAGCGAAAGTTCGAAGCGTGGGTCTGCGTGCAGGGCGGCTAGCGTCGGTCGCAACAGGCCGTAGTCAGCGCGCGACCCGGTGACGACTGCGACGCGGCGTCTGCGAGGCTCGCTCATCGGGGCGCGAGGCAGGCCTCGGTGAGGGGCTCGTCGCAGCGCAGGGGACGGGCGAGTGTGCGCCCGAGGACGGTGTCGAGCGCGCTCGGCGGCAGCCCGCCGGCGGGGCGCTTGGAGGTCAGGTCGCCGGCCGCCAAGATCCGGCCCTGGTCGAGATCGCGCGCCGCCACGAGGCTGCGGCGGGCCGTTGCCCGCGTGTTCGCCTCCGCCTCCTGGACCCGCTTGCGGCCATCGCCGAGGGCGGACTCGACGACGCGGATGCTCCTCACCAGCTGCGCCAAGTCCTCGGGCTCGAGCGAGATGGCGTGATCGGGCCCGGGGAGCGTCCGGTCGAGCGTGATGTGGCGCTCGATCACCTTCGCCCCGCGCGCGACGGCGGCGATGCTCACCTCGAGGGCGAGGCAGTGGTCGGAGTAGCCGATGACGGCGGCCGGAAACTCGCCTGCGAGGGCGTCCATGGCTCTGAGATTGGCCTGCTCGGGCGGCGCCGGGTAGCTCGACACGCAGTGCAGCAGCGCGATCGGCGGCGCTCCCGCGCCGGCGATGGCGGCAACCGCGGCCCTCACCTCGTCGAGGTCGCTCATCCCCGTCGAGAGCAGCAGTGGAAGCCCGCGAGAAGCGAGATGCCTGAGGAAAGGCAGATTGGTCAGCTCACCCGAGCCGACCTTGAAGGCCGGGACCTCGAGCGCCTCGAGCCTGACGACGCTCGCCTCGTCGAAGGGGGTCGAGAGGAAGTGCGGTCCCAGCCGGCGGCAGAGCGCGGCAAGCTCGCGCAGCTCTTCGTCGGAGAGCTGCAGGCGCTCGAGCATCTGGCGCTGCGAAGCCGCGTCGGTGCCCTCGCGCTGGTAGGCCGCCAGCGGAGCGGTGGCGGTGGCGAGCGCCTCGGGGTCGAAGGTCTGGAACTTGATCGCGTCGGCGCCGGCGGCCGCTGCCGCCGCCACGAGCGCGCTCGCCCGCTCGGGCGAACCATCGTGGTTGACCCCGATCTCCGCGATCACGTACACCGGCTCCCCGTCTCCGATGCGGCGGCCCGCGATCTCGATACAGCTCACAGCGTCAGCGACACCCGTGGATAGCGTTCGCGGAAGCTCCGCATGTACGCCTCGTGCACGTGTCGTTTATCGCGACGATGTCTGTGAGAACCTTACGCAGCGGTCTCTGGGACCCCAGCCGAGCAGTGATTACGATCGCCGAAACCATCCTGGAGGCTCAGCGTAGACGATGCCATGTAGGCCCCCACGGGGCTGCGGCGCACGCCGTACGTTGCCTGGAGCGACACCCAGCCGGGAGCGATCGATGCCCCGTGTGAGCGTCATCACGCCGGCCTATGAAGCCGCCGGCTACATCACGGAGACCATCGCCTCCGTGATCGGCCAGACCTTCCGGGACTGGGAGATGATCGTCGCCGACGACGCTTCGAGCGACGACATCGCGGCGGTGGTGGCGGGCGTCGGAGACCGGCGCGTGCGCCTGGTGCGGGGTAAGCGCAACCGCGGCCCGGCGGGTGCGCGTAATCTCGCGCTCGCGGAGGCCAAGGGGGAGCTGGTGGTGTTCCTGGACGCGGACGACCGCCTGCTGCCGCAGTACCTGGAGACGATGGTGCGGCTCTACGACTCCGAGCAGGCGCGCAGCGCGGACGTGGGGATCGTCGCGTGCGACGCCACCGTCGTTGGTCCCGGCGGTCCGCGAGATCGCACCTACCAGCCTCTGCACGGCTTCCCGGGCGGAGCGTCGATGACCGACCTGCTGCGCTCCAACTCGGTGTTCGTCTGCACGCTCTGCCCGCGCGCCCTCGTCGAGCAGCTCGGTGGCTTCTCCGAGGAGAGCCGCGGCTCCCGCGGGTGCGAAGATCACGACCTGTGGCTGCGGATCCTCCACAGCGGCCATCGCGTCGTAGCCACCCGCGAGATCCTGGCGCTCTACAACGACGCCGGAGCGGGCCTCTCGCGCGATCCCGCGGGCATGGCACGCGCGACGCAAGCGACCTACCGCCGGGCCCTGCAGCGCGGCGGGCTCACGCGCAAGCAGCGGCGAATCGCCGGCGACCATCTGCGCGTTGCGCGCGCGGCGCAGGCGGCGGCCGAGATCGCAGCTGCACGGCGCGCCGGGCATGCGATGCCCCTGCGCAGCGTCCTCCCGGCGCTCCCCGCGCTTGCGGCCGCGGTCCTCACACACCCGATGCGATGGCGGAGCTGGCTGCGCAGCGCTCGCCAGATGAGGGCTTCGTAGCGCTGGACGCGGCGCACGCCCGCATCGTGGTGCCCGGGTGCGCAGCCGGTCCGGCCCTCACCGCCGGCAGCGATTCAGGGTCGTCCGGTGGGTGGATTGGTAGCGAGAGCTGAGCGGTCCAAGCCCTAGTGCCGGAACCACTCGCCTTAGAATGACCGCGGACATGGTCTTTCCCCGGCTCGACAAGGTGTGCATCCCCGAGACGGCGACCACGCGCGAGGCGATCGAGGCGATCGATGCGGGAGGTGTCGAGATCGCCCTCGTCGTCGGCCCCGGCCGCGCGCTCATCGGCACGGTGAGCGACGGTGACGTACGCCGCGCCCTGCTCCGCGGGAGTGAGCTCGAGGACGCGGTCGCTCCGATCGTCTCGCGAGCCCCCGTAAAGGCCGCGCCGGGGACTTCGAGAGAGTCCCTGCTGAGGCTCATGATCGAGCATGGGATCGAGCAGATTCCGCTCGTGAATAACGGCGTGCTCGTCGATCTCGCCTTTATCCGCGATCTGGCACTGCCCGAGACGAGCGACGAGCCGGTTGTGGTGATGGCAGGCGGGCAGGGTGTGCGTCTACGTCCGCTGACAGAGGACACGCCCAAGCCGATGCTGCCAGTCGGCGATCGGCCGCTGCTGGAGACCATCCTCGACCAGATCAGCCAGGCCGGCTTCCGCCGCGTATTCATGGCGGTGAACTACCGGGCCGAGGTCATCGAGCAGCACTTCGGCGACGGCAACGCGCATGGGGTCGAGATCACCTACTTCCACGAGCAGCGACAGCTTGGAACCGGGGGAGCGTTGAGACTGATGGATGAGCACATCGATCGGCCGTTCCTTGTGATCAACGCCGACCTGCTCACGAATGTCAGCCTCTCCAGCCTGATGCACTTCCACAACGAGGAGGGCAACACGGTGACCGTGGGCGTGCGCAAGTATTGCCTGCAGGTCCCGTATGGCGTCGTCGAGCTGGACGGCACGCGTGTCGAGCGCCTCTCCGAGAAGCCGGCGTTCGACTTCTACGTCAACGCCGGCCTCTACGCCGTCGATCCCGCGGCGGTCGCCCTCCTGCCGGCGGATCAGGAGCGCTTCGAGATGACGGATCTGATCGAGGCGACGGCCGCGAGCGGGAAACGGGTTGGCGGCTTTCCGATCCGAGAGTTCTGGCTGGACATCGGCCAGCTCGCCGACTACGAGCGAGCCAACGAGGATCACGCCACCCACTTCGCCGCACGATGAGCCACTGGTCCGGGCGGCGCACGCTGGTCACAGGCGCCGGCGGTTTCATTGGCAGCCACCTGACCGAGCTGCTGGTCAGCCGCGGCGCTGAGGTGCGGGCGTTCGTCGACTACAACGCCCGCAACGACTGGGGCAACCTCGAGCTGATCGCCGCAGACGTGTGCGCCGAAGTCGAGGTCGTGATGGGGGACATCAGAGACCCCTTCGGCGTGGCCCGCGCAGTGGCGGACCGCGACCAGGTCTTCCACCTGGCCGCCCTCATCGGCATCCCGTACTCCTACGTCGCGCCTCAATCCTACGTGGAGACGAACGTCGCGGGGACCCTGAACGTGCTTGAGGCGGTGCGCGCCAACCCCGGGACGCGTCTCGTCCACACCTCGACCAGCGAGACCTACGGGACGGCCAGGTATACCCCCATCGACGAGGGCCACCCTCTGCAGGGCCAGTCGCCCTACAGCGCCTCGAAGATCGCCGCCGACAAGATGGTCGAAAGCTACGTGCGCTCCTTCGGCATCCCCGCAAACACCCTGCGACCGTTCAACACCTACGGCCCGCGCCAGTCACTGCGCGCCATCATCCCCACGATCGCCGCGCAAGCCCTCGCAGGGGATGTAGTCCGCCTCGGGTCGCTCTCGCCGGTGCGCGACTTCACCTTCGTCACGGACACGGCGCGCGCCTTTCTCGCCGTGGCCGAGAGCGAGGCGGCGATCGGCGGCACGTTCAACGCCGGCAACGGCAAGGGCATCACGATTGGCGATCTCGCCGGGCTAATCCTCGAGATTCTCGAGTCGAACGCGCGCCTGGAGAGCGACGAGGCGCGGGTTCGCCCAGAGGCCAGCGAGGTGTTCACGCTCCTGGCAGATACCAAGGCCATCGCCGCAGCGACCAGCTGGCGACCGGAGGTGAGCCTGCGCGACGGCCTAATCCAGACGATCGCCTTCCTGCGCGATCGCCTCGCGGGCCTCAAGCCGGGCCTGTACGTGGTCTGAGGACCCCGGTGAGCCAGACCCAGACGCGCATACCGCTCTCAGTACCCCTCCTGGCCGGCAACGAGGGCGCCTACCTGCAGGCGTGCATCGAGGAGAACTGGGTCGCCACCAACGGGCGTTTCACGCGCGCCTTCGAGGAGGCGTTCGCCGACCGACACGGCTTCCAGGACGCAGTTTCGACGGTGACAGGGACAGCCGCCCTGCACACGGCGCTGGTCGAGCTCGGGATCGGTCCGGGCGACGAGGTGATCGTCCCGGACCTGACCTTCATCGCATCCGCCAACCCGATCCGCTACGTCGGGGCGAGCGCCGTGCTCGCCGACGTGGACCGCCAGAGCTACACGCTGGACCCGGCGCAGCTCGAGGAGCTCGTGACCGACCGCACGAGGGCGATCGTCGCGGTCCACCTCTACGGCCATCCCGTGGACATGGACCCCGTGCTCGAGCTGGCGCGCAGCGCCGGGCTGTTCGTGGTCGAGGACGCCACGGAGGCGCTCGGCTCCCTGTACAAGGGGCGCCCCTGCGGCACGCTCGGCGACATCGGCTGCTTCTCCTTCAACGGCAACAAGGTCATCACGACGGGGGGAGGCGGCATGTTGCTGGCTCGCGACCCCGATCGGCTGGCGCACATGCGGCTGCTCACGCTCCAGGGCCGCGTCCCGGGCTCGCGCGAGTACCTGCACTCGGACGTCGGCTTCAACTACGCGATGAGCAACCTGCAGGGCGCCGTCGGTCTTGCCCAGCTCGAGCGGCTCGACGAGTTGCTCCGGGCGCGGCGCGAGCACGCCGTGCGTTACGGCGAGGCCCTGGCCGATGTGGAGGGCCTGAGCTTTGCGTGCGAGCAGCCATGGGCCAGGTCGAACTTCTGGCTGAGCTCGGTCCTGGTCGATCAAGCGCGCTACGGCGAGGATCGCCTGGAGCTCGCCGAGCGGCTCTCGGACGGCGGCGTCGAGACGCGACCGTTCTTTCTCCCGCTGCACCTGCAGGCGCCGTACCGCGGGTGCGCCACCGTGCCCCCGCGGACCAGCGCCCACCTGCACGAAGTCGGATTGTGTCTGCCGAGCTCGGCGAGCCTCGCGCCGGCCGACCAGGATCGTGTGCTGGGCCTCCTCGGTCGCCGCTGAGACCATGGAGGTCGTCTACGCCAACTGCTTCGGCGCGCCCGCCGGCGAGCTGCTGATCACCGACGAGGCCGCTGTCGCCGACGCTGCCCCACCGGCGACGCGGGTGGTGCTCGCGGACGCGCGCTACGACCCCGAGCTGGCCCAGGCAGCCAACGAGCAGCTGGCCGAGATGGCGTACAGGTGGACGCGTCTGGACGGCGCCGACCCGACCCTTCGCGAGGGTGTCTCCGCCGCCGACCTCGCGGGTAGCGAGGCACTTCTCACCATTCTGCTGCCAGCTGCCCGCGGGGTGCTCGACGCGCGGGCGGCGCTCGAGCCCGTCGCGGCGGTCACGGTCGCCGTTCCCAGTACTTCGCACGCTCGCTTCGACCGGGTCGAGCGTGTGACCGCCGAGGGTTTCGCGTCGGCCGCCGGAGGATCCGTCCGCTGGAGTAGGGCCTCCGACCCCCGCAACGACGTACTCGTGGCAAAGTACGCGCACACGCGCAACCCCGACTTCAGGCCACGCGACCCTGCACCGGCCCACCTAGTCGAGGTGCTGAGCGCCGCGGGCGTCAACCTCCTGAACCGCGTGCGCGGCCGCGGGCCTGTTCGTGCGCTTGTGCTGAGCTACCACCCGACGTCCGCCTTCGCGCGCGTCTACCGCGCAAATGGCGGTGGTCCGTTGGGACTCGTGCGACTCGGCTTCGGAAGGCGGGAACTAGCGACCATGATCGGCGCCGGCGACCGGGCCCTGGCGACGCTCCGAGGCCCGGAGGCGGCGCCCCGCGACGCGGGCATGCAGCGCGCGCTGGCCACGTACATCGAAACGCACCGCGAGGAGCTCGGGAGGCGCTTCACCGTGGCCGGGATCGACCTCTGGCCGGTGGTTGGCGAACGCCTGGTGGCCCTCGCGCTGGACTACGCGTCGTGGGCGCAGCCACGCCTGCGCAAGGTCCGTCGCGCGCTGGAGGCCGGGCGCGTGGGGGTGGTGCTGCTTCCCTTTGACGGACCCCCCGAAGCGCGGCTGGTGCTGCGGGCCGCACAAGCGCTCGGAATACCGACGGCTGTGATCAACGACGGCTGGAAGGGCGACCAGCACCAGCAGGACGGCATGGCGGCCGACCGCGCGCTGGCATGGTCGGAGTCGATCGCCCGCAACTACTACGCTCGCCGCCGCCACGGCCGCGCCACGCTCGTCACTGGCAACCCGCGCAGCGACGAGGCCCGCCGGCGCCCATCGCGGCGGGCGCCGTCGCCCGGCGAGCCGCTGCGGCGCGTGCTCGTGGGGACGCTGACGTTCTCCCCCAGCGACCTCAACTGCCGCCGCTCGGACCCCGAGCGCTTCCTGCAGGAGGTGCTCGAAGGCATCGCGGCGAGCCGCCGCGCGCGCGGCGGGCATGTGCTGATCAAGCTCCACCCCGCCGATCGGCTCGAGGGCTACAAGTCCGTGCTCGGGCGCTTCGGGGGCCTGGATCTCGAGACGCGCAGCGTCGGCGATGTCGTTGACCTCTTTTCGACGGCCAACGTCTACGTGACCACATACTCGACGTCGTTGCTCGAGGCCGCGGCGCGCGGTCTGCCGGTCGCCTACTACCGCGTCAACCAGCAGCGTCTGCAGCCGCCGTTCAGCGACGATCCGGTGATGGCCGCACGTACGGCCTCCTCGCCGCAGGACCTGGCCGCCCTGCTCGATGACGCCGGTCGGCTGGCACTGCCCGACGGCGAGATCGTGGCGTCGTGGTTGGAGGAGCATCTCGGGCCGGCCGACGGCCGGTGCTCCGAGCGCGTGGCGGAGGCGCTGATCGCCGACGCCCGTCTTCCCGAGTCGGCCCCGGTGGCGCGCTGAGCCGTTGCGACGTGCGTCCGCCGCACGGTGCTCCTCAGGCGGTGGGGACGAGGCGCCGGCCCTCATCGGAGGAGCGCTCGAAGGCCGCGAGTGTCGCGAGCAGCTTGGCGTCCTCCTCGAGCGAGTACGGGAAAGCCTCCCGGTCCCCTTCGATCGCGGCCAGATAGCCGCGGATCTCCTCGATGTACATGTTCTCGACCACCCATGCCCCGCCCGGGCCCTCGACGGCCGGCGGGTCGGGATGCTCGGCCCAGCCGTCGCGGGCAATGGTCCACTCCCGTACCGCGCGGGCGGCGAAATCCCACTCCAACGTGCCCAGCTCGCCGACGATTCGCGCGCGCCTGATGGCCGGCCGGCTGATCACCTCGACTACCAGCGTTGCACGCAGCCCCGAAGCGAACGAGACGATGCCCGCATACGCGTCGTCGATATCCACCTCGAGCTCCGAGAGCTTTCCGCGAAATCCGCTCACCGTCTGCGGCGCGCCGAAGAGGTACGCCATCCAGTTGAGCTCGAAGGGGACGATCTCGCGCGCCGCGCCGGTCTCGCGCCGGGCGACGTAGTAGGTGCGGTAGTCCTCCCACGGATGCCAGTCGGGCAGGTACTGGCCGACGTGGTGGGTGGCCAGCAGCGGCTTGCCGATCGCGCCCTCGCCGATCAGCCGGCGCATCGTCCGGATGCCGGGGTGGAAGCGCAGCGTGCACGAAGGGGCCGCGACGAGGTCGCTGCCTTCGACGGCGGCCATCAGCCGCTTGGTGTCCCCGGGCACGACGCTGGCCTCGGTGAAGAAATGCAGCCCCTGCTCGACCGCTTGGAGCGCATACGGAGTGTGGAGATCCGGGGGGGTGGAGATCACGAGCGCTTCGGGCGCCCACGCGAGCGCCTGCTCGAAGTCGGCGAAGGTGGGGACGCCGAGCTCCTGTCCGGCCTCGGCGCGGCGGGCTTCGTCGATGTCGAAGCCCGCGAGCTCGTGGCCGCCGATGTGGGTGATGTTGCGCAAGCGCCGCCGGCCCATCGAGCCGAGCCCGACGACGAGGACCCTCATGCAGTGGCGCGATTGAAGCGGCGGAAGACCGGCTGCGCCGGCGGCCCCACCAGCAGGCGCTCGAGCGGCTCGCCGTCGAGGACCCTGCGCACGACCTGCAGGGACTCCTCGGCCGCGCGGCAGGTCAGCTCGATCTCCTCCTCGCCGTGCGCGATCGAGGGGGCGATGTAGGGGATCAGCACCCCGCGCCGCGTCATCTCCTGCATGAAGAGCGTGCGCAGCCCGTCGCCTGGCTCTGCGCGGAAGCTGAGGACCGGGCTGCAGGGGCAGCCGCGGCACACGACAACATCGCCGAGACCGGCGGCCTCGGCCGCATGGTTCAGGCCCTTCTGCAGCTTGCGCCCGGCGTCCCACACCGCCTCGGTCACCTGGCCCTCGCGCGCCATCTGCAGCGTCTCGCGGGCGGCGGCCAGCGCGTGTGTCTCGCCACCGTGGGTGGCCGACAGCAGGAACACGCGCGGAACGTCGTGCTCGAGGCCGCCAAGCTCCATGATCTCCCGCCGGCCCACCAGCGCCGAGACCGAGAAGCCGTTGGCGAGCGCCTTGCCGAAGGTCGACAGATCCGGAGTCACGCCGTAGAGCGACTGGGCGCCGCCTGGATGCCAGCGCAGGCCGGTGATCATCTCGTCGAAGACGAGCACGGCTCCCTCGCGGCGGGTCAGCTCGCGCACGCCCTGAAGGAAGCCGGGCGGAGGCTCGTCGGTGGTGGCCATCTCGGTGATGACGCACGCGATGCGCCCGGGATGCTCGGAGAAGAGGCGCTCGAGGCTGTCGAGGTCGCCGTAGCGGAAGCGCAGCGACAGCGCCTTGACATCCTCGGGAACCCCGGCGTCCATCACCGTGCTTCCCATGAACCAGTCGTCAAAGGAGAAGAACGGATGCTCCTGCGGGAAGGCCACCAGCGGACGGCCCGTGTGGGCGCGCGCGAGGCGGATCGCGGCCGTTGTCACGTCCGAGCCGTTCTTCGCGAACTTGACCATCTCGGCTGACGGGATCATGTCGATCAGCAGCTCTGCCACCTCGGTCTCGATCGGCGCCGGGCAGGTGAAGTTCGAGCCCCGCCGCACCTCCGCGATCACCGCCTCGACCACACGCGGGTGCGCGTGGCCGAGGATCACCGAGCGAAGGCCCATGCCCCAGTCGAGGAAGCGATTGCCGTCGACGTCGGTGACCCACGCGCCGCTGCCTTCGGCGATGAACCGCGGCGCGAGCTCGGGGAACTGGTCGGCTCCCTTGGAGTAGGTGTGGCAGCCGGCCGGCACGGCGCGCGCCGCTCGGATCGCGAGCTCCCGTGAGCGTTCGTAGGAGGGCTCGCGGGCGACGGGCGGCGCGGTTCCCATGAGCTCGCAGGTTAGCGAGGCGCCGTCGCGCCGGAGAGAGTCTGGGGCGGGGCGGCTTGCCAGGTGAGCGGCGGCGCCTAGGAGGGGCGCGCGTCGAGGTCGGGGAGGAACCGCTCGGGGGCCTCGCCGAACTCCGTGATCGCGGCTTCGTAATCGTCCCTGTTGCCGATGTCACGCCAGTGACCGTCGAACGCGTACGTCGCGACCGTGTCGCCGGCCTCGATCGCCCGCAGCAGCAGGTCCGGAAAGTCCACACGCTCGCCGGGTCCGATTAGCTCGACGATGCGCGGGTCGAACGCGTAGATCCCCATGCTGATCGTGTAGCGCAGCTGCGGCTTCTCCTCGAGGCGCTCGACGTGGCCCGCCGCGTCGATGTGGACGACGCCGTACTCGACCGGTACCGAGCGCTCCTTCACGGCCACGGTCGCGATCGCTCCGGAGTCGGCGTGCGCATCCACGAGCTCCTTGAATCCGAGCGTCGTAAGGATGTCGCCGTTCATCGCAAGGAAGGTCCCTGACGGGCGCTCGATGTTGCCGAGCGCGCCGGCGGTCCCCAGCGGCTCATCCTCGTAGAGGAAGTTCACCGGGATCCCGTAGTCGCTGTCGTGACGGATCCAGGACTCGATCAGCCCGCCGAGATGGCCGACCGACACGGTCACCTCCTCGACGCCGGCCGCGACGAGCTGGCGCAGTATCACGTCGATGATCGGGCGGTCGGTGAGGGGCATCAGGGGCTTGGGCAGCACCGTGGTCAGCGGCGCCAGACGCGTGCCGAGGCCTCCCGCCATGATCACGGCGCGCATCAGGCGGCCTCCCCGCGGGAGTCCTGCTCGCGCCAGCTGTCCAGCACGTCGGCGAGGCTCTCGCCCACGGACAGCCTCGGCTCCCAGCCCGTGAGCTCGCGCAGGTGCGCGATGTCGGCGACCACGAACGGGGGATCCTGGGGGCGGCGCAGGCGCTCGTCGACCTCGACTGCGATGGGAACGCGCGCGGCCGCGACGAGCGTGTCGACGACCTCTCGGAGGGCCACCGGTCTGCCCGAGCCGACGTTGACCGGACCCTCGGCGTCGCTGTTGAGGAGCGCCAAGTAGGCGTCGCTGACATCGCGCACGTCGCAGAAGTCGCGCACGATCTCGAGGTCGCCGGTGCGCACGGAGCCCCCGCCGCGACTCTCGGCTTCGACTATCTGGCGGGCCCAGCTCGGCACCGGCGCGTCCAGTCCCTGGCCGGGACCTATGAGGTTGAAGCTGCGCGCCCAGATCACTCGCACACCCCGCGCCAGCGGCGCCAAAAGGGCGGCGCGCTCGAGCACGCACTTCACCGCCCCGTAGTCGTTGACGGGCACGGTGGAGGCGCTCTCGGGCAGCGGAACGCCAGCGGCCATTCCGTACTGGCTGGCAGAGCCCGGGATCAGCACCGGCGCCGAGGGTGCCAGCTCGGCAACGGCGCTCAGGAGGTTCGAGAGCATCCGCAGCTCGTCCCCGAGCAGGGACCAGGCGTCCGGCGTGCGCCGCCGGCCACTGGCGAGATGGATGATCGCCGCGGGCCGGTGCGTCGAGATGGCCTCGCGGGCTGCCTGCGCGTCGCGCAGGTCGCCGACGGCCGCGATGGCGCGTGTCCCGCGCTGACTCGCGCGGGCCAGCACGTGGCCGCCGACGAAGCCGCTCGCGCCGGTGATCACGATCGGCTCGCGCACCGGGCGAGCTTACCCAGCCCAGCCGCCCCGCCGACGAGCAGATCCAGCACGCGGGAGGCCATCGCCTCGGCCGTGTAAGCCTGCTCCCAGCGGGTGCGCCCGGCCTGCCCCCAGGACGCCAGCGCCTCGTCGGAGCTCTCGGCGAGCAGCGCGCGCAGGGTGGTCGCATCGCCCGGCTCGAACAGCCGGCCGGTGACATTGTCCTGCACCACCTCGGGAATGCCGGCGATCCGCGAGGCGATCACCGCCTTTCCGCAGGCCATCGCCTCGAGCACGACCAATGGCAGGCTCTCGTAGGCGACCGAAGGGACGATGAGCGCGTCCACGGCATGAAGGTATGGACCGACGTCGGGGACGCGGCCGGCCAGGATCACCCGGCGGGCGCCCGTCGAGGCGACCAGCCCCTCCGGCGGGGCGGCGCCGATGACGATCGCGGACAGGTCGTCCGGCGCGCCTGCCATAGCCTCGAGCAGCACGGCGTGCCCCTTTCCCGGGTCCGCGGTCGCGGAGATCATCGCGACCAGCCTCCCGGATGAGCCAATGAGCGAGGCGCGCAGGGCGGCGGCGCCGTCGCGCCCGGCCGGCTCTGCCACGCCATAGGGGACCTTGCGCCAGCGCTCCGCCGGCATCCCGCGCTGCTCGCGCAGCCCCCGGGCGACGGCGTCGGTGGCTCCGACAACGAGATCCAGGCGGCGCCACATCAGCGTGTCGACGGCCCACTGAAGCTGGGCCTGGGACTCGGCACGGGTCCACGGAATCGAGTGGACACTCATCACGCGTCGGCGCTGCGGGGCGATGAGTGCGGCGCTGCGGACGAGATCCGAGCCCGGGTAGCCGCCGTTGTTGAGCATCAGGATTTCCGCGCCGGTTGCGCGCAGGGCTGCGCGCAGTGCCGGGATCGAGCGGGCGAGCGCGGTGGCTCGCCGGCGCATCGAGGTCTCGCGCGCGTAGGCGTCGCTGCCGGCGATCGCCAGGCGCGCGCCCGGCGCAGCGTCCGCGATCGCCTGGAGGACCTCCTGCTGGGGGGCAAGCACGTGCGTGTCGTGGCCGGCGTCTTGCGCGGCGGCCACCACCGAGGCGAGGTAGCGCTCCGCGCCTCCCGGACGCGGCGAATCGCCGAAGAATGCGATCCTGCTCACGCCGGGCGCAGCCGCGAGGTGAAGGTGCGGCCGACGTCTCGCAACAGCAGCCGCTCGCCCGGCTCGAGCCAGATCACGGCATAGGCCAGCCAGTAGGCCAGCAGCGACGCGGCGCTCAAGGCCGCGACCTGGATCACCCCCTGCGGCGAGGCGAAGATTCGCACCGCGATGAGCACGGCGGCCAGCACCGCCGCGAGGCTGAAGGCCGGAATCCACACGCGGTCCTCGAGTTCGCGCACCGTGACGCCGAAGGTGCGGACGGCGAGGCGGAGGATCACCGGGACCACGATGAAACCGGGCACCGCGGTCCCGATCACGACTCCCTCGAGGCCGATCAGCGGGGTGAGGATGACCGAGAGGACGAGGTTGGCGAGGGCAAGCACCCAGTTGTAGCGCAGCAGCGTGCGGACGCGTCCGGCCGCGACGAGCATCGTGCCGGCCACGCTCGCGCTGCTGGCCGCCAGCCAGTAGCTCACGAACACGGTCAGCGCGACGCCGGCGGTGCCGAACTTCGGTCCGAGCCATGATTCCAGGATGGGACGGGCGAGCACCATCAGGACGACCGTCAACGGGACCACGCCCGCCGCCACGTAGCGCGTGCCCCGCACCAGCAGCTCGCGGGTCCGCTGGACGTCGCCGGCTCCGAGGAGGGCTGCAGCGGCGGGCAGGACCGTTGTGTTGAGCGTGCCGTTCAACTGGCGCACGAGGTTGTGGGCGCGTACAGGCCCCTCGTACAGGCCGACCGTCGCCACCGAACGGAAGATCCCGAGCACGAGGCGGTCGAGCGAGTAGGTGACCAGATCGGCGATGCCGAGGCCGAACAGGGCTCCGGAGAGCCCGAGAAAGGCCCGCACCTCGCCGGCGCGCAGGGCGGCGAGGTCGAACGCCGGTCGCAGCCGCCGTGAGATCACGATCACCATCGCGGCGACGCCGACCAGCGCGGGCGGGGAGCCGCCGAGCGCGACCAGCGACCAGAGCGGAGCGCCGGCCGCCACCAGGGCCCCGCCGATGCAGCCGAATGTGACCGCCGCGGCGACTTCGGCGATCGCCGCGGGCACGAAATGCTGCGCGCCCCGGAGGACGTCTAGGAAGACCTTGAACGGCCAGCCGAGGATCATCACCGCGCCCAGCGCGGCGACGCTCAGCCGCGACTCGTCGAGCAGCCGGTGGGGTATGTCGAGCACGCCGAGCAGCCCCATCGCCACGCCGGTGACGAGTAACCCGGCCGCCAGGCCGCCCAGCACGTAGAGCAGGGTCGCGATCGTGAAGGCCGCCGACCGCCCAGCCTCGCGCTGCGGGCCGGCCTCGCTGAGGGACTTGACCGCGGCGCTCTCGACGCTGATCTGCACGAGCAGCAAATAGGTCGTCAAGGACGTCAGCAGCCCCCAGACACCGAACTCCGCCAGGGAGTGCGTTCGCGCTACAGCCGTCGTGACCACGAGCATGGCGAGCGTCCAGGCGATCGTGGCTGCCTGCTGGGCCAGCGTGCCTAATGCGAGATGGAGCTCGTGGCTGCCGCTCTCGGACGTTCCCTCCGCGGGGCTGTCAGGCGCGGCGTTGTGCACTCAGCGCCAGTATGCCAGCCGTTATCGGCGCCAAGTTCGCCCTTCTGGCGGTGGCTATCCGTGGCGCGTGCGTATCCTTGGCCCGTGCAAGGGGCCCAGCCGACGGCGCTCGCCGACAAGCGCTTCTGGGAGCGGGAGTACTACTGGGCAGAGGCGGAGCTCCCCTGCCGGCCCGACCCCGGGCTGCCCTTCGACAGGGCCTTGGGCTCAGCGCTGAGCGAACTCGCGGGTGTCGGGGCGGGTGACAAGGTGATCGAGATCGGCTGTGCTCCCGCCAAGTGGCTCGTGCACCTCGCCGAGACAACGGGGGCGCACGTGGAGGGCATCGAGTACAGCGAGCGCGGGGCGGCGCTGTCGGCGGCCAACCTCTCGGCTTGCGGCGTCCAGGGACGGGTTCATCACGCGGACTTCTTCACGCATGACGCGGGCGAGTACGACCTCGTCCTGTCTCTCGGGTTCATCGAGCACTTCGAGGAGCTTGACGAGGTGTTCGCGCGCCATGTCGAATTCATCCGGCCAGGAGGCCGGCTGCTGCTCGGAGTTCCCAACTTCCTCGGGCTCAACGGCTTCCTCCAGCGCCACTCCGACCCCTCCTACCTCGGACTGCACAACCTGCGGGCGATGGAGCCGGCGGAGCTGCGGCGGCTCGGCGAGCGGTCGGGGCTGCAGCTGCTCGACCAGCGATACCTCGGCGGAGCTGATGCCGTGATCGTCAAGCCCGGCCCGCGGTGGGTGACCGGCATCATTCTCGCTGAGGGTCGCCTGCTGCGCCTGGGCGTCACGACGGGCGCCAACAACCGCTGGTTTGCCCCCTATCTGCTGACGGCCTACGCCAAGCCGCGAGACTGATCAAGCCGGGAGAGCCGCAATGCGACGGCCCATCTGGCTCCTTGACGACGGCCTGATCATGGGCGGCGGGCAGGCGTTCGCGCTGAGGCTCTGCCGCTGGCTCGCGACCACCGAGCCGGACCGCGAGCTGCAGCTGGTGTGCGCCGGCAATAGCGAGCTCGCGTTGCGCGCCGCCGAGATCGGGATCAAGGTCGTCGACGTCGATTTCCCGCCACCGGCGCTGCGCGGTAGCGTCCCCGCGATCGGCGCGCTGATGCGCGTCCGCCGGCTCCTCGCGAGAGCGCCACGCGGTGCAATCGTGATCGCGAACTCGGCGCGGGTCCAGGCCTACGCGGTGCCGGTTTGGCCAACGCTGCGGGGCGGCAGGAGCCTGGTCAGCGTGATGCACGAGCGTGAGAGCGCGAGGCGACGCTCGGCCGGCTTTGCGCTTCGCCGCGTGGGGGCAGTGGCGGCCGTAGGCGAGAGCGGCATGGCGACCTACTCCGACGCTCTGCGCGGGAAGCCCGTAGTGAAGATCGTGAACTTCCTCCTTCCGGAGGAGTTCGAGCGTATGGCCCGGCAGCGGAGTTCCCCTCCGGGAGGGGAGGCCCGGGTCGTGGGCGTGCTCTCACGGATGTGTCGGGGGAAGGGAATCGCTGAGCTCGTCGACGAGCTCGCGCAGCACTCTCGAAGCTGGGAGCGGCTGCTCGTTGCAGCCCCGTTCCAAGAGCTCGACTACGTCGAGTCGGTGCGCGCGCGGTGTCGCGCGAACGGCCTCGCTGATCGCGTCGAGCTACTCGGCGCTGTCTCACCGATCGAGGGCTTCCTGGCCACTGTCGACGTCCTCGTGGTCCCGTCCGTGGCGCGCGAGGCGCAGCCGACGGTCATCCTCGAGGGACTCGCTTGCGGACGACCGGTGCTCGTGCGTTCGCACATCTGGACGCGCGATTACGAGGGCCTACCAGTGCTTGGCTACGCCACCGCAGAGGAGCTGGCGCAGCGGCTCGCGGAGCCGTGGCCGCCGCCAGCGAAGGTCGAGGAGCTCGAGGCGCGCTTCGGCCCAACGGCCGTCGTTGAGGCGCTAGAGCAGATCGCGTCGCTCACCGCGGCCGCATCGGATCGCATGAACAGCGAGTCCCCCGATGAGCGTCGGCTCGAGGGATCCAAACGCTCGATCAGCCACTGATTGCAGCCGAGTACCGGGCGCGGCCGATCGCACAGTTGTCCCGCCGGCCGGGCCGTCGTCTCACCGCTCCAGGACCGCGATGGTGCGCGAGGTGCCCTGCGCGAACGGATAGTCGGCCTCGGGTTCAGAGAGCACACGGAACTGGTACGTCGCGGGGCCGGGGAAGCGGAAGCGGTAGCTCGCGCGGTAGCGGCCGCGGCTATCAGTGCGCACGTCGTCGAACTCGATCCAGCGGCCTCCAGGCGCGCGAGCCTCGAGCACCAGCTGCTTGCCGTCGCTGGGGAACGGCCCGCCGAGCAGCCGGCCAATGAAATGGATGCTGCGGCCGACGCTCGTTCTGCGGGGGGTGATCGACAGCGTCAGGCCTGCCCGTACCGCCAGTGACAGGGTCGCTGTTGCCGCCGCATTGGCGGCCCCGATGTTGCTGCGGTAGACGAAGCGCAGCGTGCGGGAGGACACGCCCCGGGGGAGAAGCAGTTTGAAGGCGCCGCTGCCTCCGGTGTGAACGCTCAAGGAGGAGGCCGCTCCTGCTCTCCTGCCCGCTGGAGTCGCCGCTACTTCCACGGTCGCAGCGGAGATCGGGGCGCCCGAGATCGCGCTCAGCTGACCCACGATCTCGTGCGGCTTGCCGAACGGAGATGTCAGCCGCGATCCCCTGACTCCGAGCCAGTGAACCGTCAGTTTCGCCTGCGACGTCGCGTTCACACCGTTTGCGGGCCCAGGCGCTCCGGGATTGTCGATCGTGACCTGGCGGTCGAGGATGGTCGCGGAGTTATCTGCGGCGTCAATCACGCTCACAACCAGATGATGAGCCCCGTTACTCACGAGCGAGCTGTCGAAGCCCACATCTGCGCTCACCGACGAAGGGCACGGCTGCACATACAAGAACGCAGGGAGCCCATCCGAGGTCTGCCCCACGTCCCGGCAGCGGCCTCCATCTTCATTCAGGACGGTGCGCTGAACAACCTGTCCATCCACGGTGAACAGGGCCTCGTATACGCCAGAGCCAGGATCACTCGCCGTAAACGACACGTTGCTCGTGCCGATCACGCTCGCGGCACTAGTCAATTCGCCACCTACATCACTTGCCTGTGGATCGATTTCTTGTTCCAGAACGAGGTCGGCCGCGAATACAAACACCACAGCAGCAAACCCACGCGGATCGGAGCCGTGTTCTTCGCACGTCCGTTCGGCGAAGCCGGTGCACCCCGCCGTTGCGTATAGATCTCCTCCAAGGTTTACCGCTGGTACTTCTACCCGATTGCCTGAGGCGAAGGGTTCCGTCTCTGATCCCACCCCGCTCTCGCACCCGGCAGAGAAAAAGCATTCCGAGAATGGATTCGAGTTTGGTTCGGGGCCACTGAGTGTGAACTCATAGCTGGTTTCCCTCGCTTTGCCTCCGTCGGCGTCTCCTGCTCTCCATAATGTCGCGCCGACCAGGCGGTCCTGGATGGGAGGTTCGAATCTCCAGGTGGCGCTCTCCTTGTTCGAGCTCCGTCCAAGCTCGTCTGTCAGGTCGGCGATAAGTGCTCCGCCGGACTGTAAGCAGGTGTCGTCGGCTTTGCTGTGAGCACCATTCGCTAAAGGAATCCATCCGCTGGCTTCAGCGGCTTCGCCGTCGGGGGTCCGGCACGAGTAGACGTGGTACCGACCGGCTGTCGCCGATGTGGGAAAGGCGACAACGAGCGCGAGGCCAAGCAGCGCGCCCGCAAGAGAGCGCAATGCACGGAAGCGCGTCACTGCGTCACGACTCGCTGACGTCGACGGTGTTCGAGGTTCCCCGCGAGTAGGGGTAGTCGGACTCGGATTCTGACAGGACCCTGAACTGATAGCGGGCGGGGCCGGGGAACTTGAAGCGGTAGCTCGCGCGGTAGACCCCTCGTGCGTTCGTGCGGACGTCGTCGAACTCGATCCAGCGGCCACCATGCGAGCGCGCCTCGAGCACCAGCAGCTTGCCGGCCCGCGGCACAGGCGGGCCGAGCAGTCGGCCACTGAAGTAAATGCTCCTGCCCACACTCGCACTCCGTGGCGAGATGGAGAGCATTATCCCCGCCCGCACGCTCAAGGTAAGCGTCGCGGTCGCAGCTGGCGCCGAGTTCCCGACATGACTGCGGTAAACAAAACGGAGCGTCCGCGAGGAGACTCCCGCGGGAAGCACCAGCAAGAAGCGCCCGTCGGCGCCCGTGTGCACGCTTGCCACCGCTGCTGTCGGCGCCCCCGCGCTTGCGGGAGTCGCAGCGACTTCGACCATCGCGCCCGAGATCGGCGCGCCACCCGGCGCCGCTAGCTCCCCCACGATCTCGTGGCGCCGCCCAAAATCACTGCTCAAACGCCGCCCCCTCGCTCCAGCCCAGCGCGCTGAGAGCGATGCCTGCGCGGATGCGTTCACGCCGTTCGCCGGGCCGGGCGCGTTCGGGTTGTCGATCGTGATCTGCCTGTCGAGGACGGTTGTGGAGTTCCCCGCCGCGTCGATCACGCTCACAACCAGGTGGTGGGTGCCGTTGCCCACAAGCGAGCTGTCGAACCCCGGATCGGCGCCCACCGAAGAAGGGCACGGCTGCACATACAAGAACGCAGGCAGCCCATCTGACGTCTGTCCCACATCCCGACAACGCCCGCCATCTTCGTCGAGCACAGTCCGCTGCACGACTTGCCCATCTACGCTGAACGACGCCTCATAAACACCCGAGCCAGGATCACTCGCCGTAAACGACACGTCGCTGGTGCCGCTCACGCGCCCCGCGCTATCCAGTTCCCCACTCACATCGGCGACCTGCGGACGGATTTCCTGTTCCAACACCAGATCCACCGCAAACACGAACACGACGGCAGCAAACCCATGCGCATCAGCGAAACCATGCCCGCATTCCGCCCCAATCGGGCCCGGCCCGCAAGCCGCGACGACCGACAATCCACGGCCGGATCCCGCCGGCGTCGTCACGAGATTGGCTTCGGCCATCGGCGCTCCGACAACGCCCCGAAGGGAGCATTCAGGCGAAAAAGAGCAGGCGTCAAAGACGGACGATTCGGCAGGCCCCTCAGTCCAATATTCGTACCGCGCACGATCCCCCGGATTGCCGTGTAAGTAAGCCGCGCGCCGCAAGCTCCCTCCCACCAGCCGGTCCCAGCTGGGCGCCCGGAAAGTCCACCTCGCCTGATCGACGGCAGCGTGGTGTCCTTCTCCTTCTCCGAGCGCAGCCACAAGTGCCCCGCCTTCTGCGCAGCTGTCGATGTCATAGGTGTCCGACGCGCTGTCAACCGCCGTCGATCCTTGCCACCCGTCCGCCGGAGCCGCCCCCCCGTCCGGCATCCGGCACGAATAGACGTGGTACCTGCCCGCGTGCGCCGTCGCTGCCCACAGCAACATTGCAGCAATGGCCGCGAGCGCGCCCACCGCGGCGCGCCTCCCCACGCTGACCCGATCCCCGTTCCTCGAAATCCGTTCGAACAAGACCATTCCACCCCATGTCGCTCCGCGACGCCCGAGGGCCCCCCCGATTCTTTCAGCTCGGCTACATAATCGCGGCGAGGTCCGCCGACCAGACCCGCGTCCCGACGACGAGCGACTGGCGCCCGAGGGATCAGTTCAGCGAGAAGCTGACGGGCAGCTGCGCGAGCCCGTAGATGCCGCTCACGCCCTCGAAGACGGGCTCGCCGTCGAGCTCGAGGTCGTGCACGCTGCGGGCGAGGAAGGAAAGCCCCTCCTGCAGCTCGGCACGAGCGAGGTTGGCCCCGAGGCAGTAGTGGATGCCGGCGCCGAACGTCAGCGCGCGCGCGTGCTTGCCCTCCGAGGTCCGCCCAGCGGTGGTGATGTCGAACTCCTCTGCGGTCGCGCCGGAGCCAGACGCCTGCGAGTCGTCCGGTCGTCGAGGTCGCGGTTGCCCGTGAAGGCGCACACCATCACGACCGAGTCCTCCGGGAAGGTCACGTCGCGGTAGACGACCTCCTCGGTGAGGATGCGCGCCGTGAAAGGCGTGATCGGCTCGTAGCGGAGCGCCTCCTCCACGGCCGCCTCGGCGAGCGCGGGATCGCTCGGCAGAGCGCCGCCACTGCTCGGGGTTCTCGGCGAGCAGCCTGCACGGCGTGCGCGAGCTGGCTCTGGCTCGTGTCCACGCCGCCGACGAGGACGTTGAAGACGAGGTTGATGCACTCGCTCTCGGAGAGCCGGTCCCCCTCCTCCTCGGCCGCGATCAGCTTCGAGATCAGGTCCTCGCCGGGGCTCTCGCGGCGTGCGCGCAGGAGCGCCCGCGCGTACTCGTAGAACTCCTCCACCGCGCGTTCGATCTGCTCGACGCTCGCTCGCCATGCTGACCGCGTCGAACTGGCGCTGGATCCAGTTCGACCAGTGGTGCAGCCGCGCCGCGTCCTCGAGCGGAGCTCCCATCACCTCCGCGATCACCTTCGAGGGGTACGGCTTCGCGAAGGCCTCCACGAACTCGCATCGCACACGACCGGCCTCGGGCGCGCCCCGCGAGCGACGACCTCCTCGAGCAGCTCCTCGAGGAAACCCCGCATCGCGGGGCGGTAGCGCTCCACCGCCCTCGGGGAGAGCGCGGGGTTGACCAGTCCGCGCAGACGCGCGTGGTCGGCGCCGTTGACCTGCAGGATGTTGTGCTTCATCTGCTCGTACAGCGGTCCCTCGCTGACGCCGAAGATCTCCGCGATCTTCATGCCCGGGAAGATCGCCGACTTCGTGCGCAGGAAGAACTCGCCGCGTCGCGGTCGAGCACGATGTAGCCGTGCGGGCCCTGGGCGAGCCAGCCCTGCTCGCGCAGGCTCGCCATCGCCTGCGTGGAAGCTCTCGCCCGCGCATCGACGGCGTCGGTGTAGTCGAAGGCGGGGAGCTCCAGCTCGCTGACGAGCGCCATCGCTCTGTGCCTCAGAAGCGCCGGCGCTATTTCTTGCCGCCGACGGCCTGCTTCAGCGTCGCGCCGGCGGAGAATTTCGGTGCCTTCGAGGCTTTGATTTTCACGCGCTCGCCGGTGCGTGGGTTCACGCCCTGACGCGCGGCGCGTTTGACGACGGAGAACTTGCCGAAGCCCGTGATGCCCACCTCGTCGCCTTTTTTCAGGGTCTTGGTGATCGTGGCGATCACGGAGTCGACCGCACGCGCCGAGTCGGCTTTGGTGAGGCCGCTGTCGGCAGCCACGGCTTCGATCAACTGCGACTTGTTCATTGCAGCATCCTTTCTAGGTGTGTGTCAGCGGCGAGCGCGCAGGGTACCTTGCCAGCTTCTTGCCGGGGTTGAAGAGCCCCTTGGGGTCGAAGGCCCGCTTGATCTGCTCGTGCAGCTCGACCGCGCGCGCGGCCACTGGGACTCTAAGCGACCCCGCTTCAGCCAGCCCACGCCGTGCTCGCCGGCGATCGAGCCGCCGAGCGCGACGACGAGCTCGAACAGCTCCTCGCCGACCGCCTCGGCCGCGTCGAGCTCCTCCTCCGCGCGCGGGGTCGACGAGCACGGTCGCGTGCACGTTGCCCTCGCCGCCGTGCCCGAACGAGCACGAGCGCAGCCCGTGCCGCGGCGGCGATCTGCTCGAAGCGCTCGAGCCCCTCGACGCAGCCGCTCGAGCGGGAACACGACGTCCTCGCTGACCTTCGCCCCCCGCACCGCCGTGAGCACGCCGTTGACGCCGTCGCGCCAGCGCCACAGCGCCGCGCGGTCGGCGCGGCTCCTCGATCCGCGAGCGCCGCCCCTCGAGCAGCCCAGAGCGCCTCGCGCTGGGCCGCGGCCTCCTCGCGCGCTGCCGTCCACCTCGACGATCAGCGCGAAGCCCGCGCCGGCGCGGACTGCCGGCCGCCGACCCGCGCTCCACCGGGTAGCAGCCCGCGAGCAGCGCGAGCGCCTCGCCGTCGAGGAAGTCGAGCACCGACGGCCGCAGCCCGGCGCGCGAGCACTGCTCGATCGCCGCGCAGCCCTCCGCGCGCGTGCGCAGGAACACGACCAGCGCGATCGCCGCCTCGGGCGCGGGCAGCAGGCGCAGGCGCACCGCGGTGATCACGCCGAGCGTGCCCTCGGAGCCGATCAGCAGGCTCCGCAGGTCATAGCCGGCCACGTCCTTGGCCGCCCAGCCGCCGATGCTCGCACGAGCTCGCCCGGCGCGAGCACCGACCTCGAGGCCCGCCACCCACGCGCCCGTCACGCCGTACTTCAGCGCGTGCGGCCCGCCGGCGTTGGTGGCGACGTTGCCGCCGATCTGCGACTGCTCGGAGGCGCCCGGGTCGGGGGCGAAGAAGAGCCCGTTCTCGCGCGCGAGGCGCTGCACGTCGCGCGTGTGCACGCCCGCCTCGGCGAACATCCGCCACAGCGCCGGCTCGAGCTCGCGGACCGCGCGCAGGCGCTCGAGCGAGCACACGACGCCGCCCTCCGTCGGCACCGCGCCGCCGGCCAGGCCCGTGCCGCCGCCGCGCGGCATGATCGGCACGTCGTGCTCGTAGCACCAGCGCGACGCACCGCCGCGCACCTCCTCGGCGCTGCCCGGCAGCACGACCGCGTCGGCGCGCCCCTCGACGCCGCGCCGGCGCGAGCAGTCGCGGTTGTAGGGCGAGCCCGCCGGCGCGTCGAGCACGTGCTCCGCGCCGATCAGCCGCGCGAGCTCCGCTGCACATTGCCCAGCGTGCGATCCGATTGGCTGCGCCGCGCATCGAGCCGCGCGAGGCTAGCAGCGCCAGTGGCGCTCGGCCTAAGTAGCCATGGGCCGGCGGCACATGGCGGCACGCCGCAAGACCCACGACCGGGCAGGGCGCCGACGTCCCAGACCGGCGAGGGCGCTTCCGCACGCTCTCGGGCGAGCCCGTGCGCGAGCTGTACACCGCCGCGGACCTGCCCGGACGGGCATCGGCGGCCCCGAGGACCCGATCGGGCGCCCGGGCTCGTACCCGTTCACGCGCGGGATCCACGCCTCGATGTACCGCGGGCGGCTGTGGACGATGCGCCAGTTCGCGGGCTTCGGCACCAGCGAGGAGACCAACGAGCGCTTCCACTACCTGCTCGAGCACGGCCAGACCGGGCTCTCGACGGCGTTCGACATGCCCTCGCTGATGGGCCACGACTCAGACCACCCGCGCTCGCTCGGCGAGGTCGGCCGCGAGGGCGTGGCGATCGACACGCTCGACGACATGCGCACGCTGTTCTCCGGCATCGACCTCGGCGAGGTGTCGGTGTCGATGACGATCAACGCCCCGGCGGCGATCATGCTCGCCTTCTACGTGGCCGCCGCCGAGGCCGACCCGGCCCACCCGACGCCGCCCGAGCGGCTGTCGGGGACGATCCAGACCGACATCCTGAAGGAGTACATCGCGCAGAAGGAGTGGTGCTTCCCGATCGACCCGGCGATGCGCCTGTGCGGCGACATGATCGAGTGGTGCACGCGCCACATGCCGCGCTGGCACCCGATCTCGATCTCCGGCTACCACATCCGCGAGGCCGGCTCGACCGCCGCAGCAGGAGCTCGCCTTCACGCTCAAGGACGGCCTCACCTACGTCGAGCGGCGGTCGAGCGCGGCCTGGACGTCGACGACTTCGCCCCGCGCCTGTCGTTCTTCTTCAACGCCCACATCGACTTCTTCGAGGAGATCGCCAAGTACCGCGCGGCGCGGCGCATCTGGGCGCGCGAGATGCGCGAGACGCTTCGGCGCGAAGCGACGCGCTCCTGGCAGCTGCGCTTCCACTCCCAGACGGCGGGCGTCAGCCTGACCGCGCAGCAGCCGCTGAACAACATCGTCGCGCACCGCCATCGAGGCGCTCGCGGCGGTGCTCGGCGGCACCCAGTCGCTGCACACCAACTCCTTCGACGAGGCGCTCGCGCTGCCCGACCGAGGAGGCCGTGACGCTCGCGCTGCGCACCCAGCAGGTGATCGCCCACGAGACCGGCGTCACGAACACCGTCGACCCGCTCGGCGGCTCCTACTTCGTCGAGGCGCTCACCGACGAGATGGAGCGCAGCGCGTATGAGTACTTCGCCAAGATCGACGAGCTCGGCGGCATGGTCGAGGCGGTCAAGCGCAACTACCCCCAGCGCGAGATCGCCGAGGCCGCCTTCGAGCTCCAGCGCGAGATCGACGCCGGCGAGCGCATCGTCGTGGGCGTCAACCGCTTCGTGCCGAGGACGAGGAGCAGATCCCCACGCTGCGCGTCGATCCGCGCTCGAGCAGCAAGCTCGAACGACTCGCGGCGTTCAAGAGCGACCGCGACCCAGAGCGTCTCGCGGCAAGCCTGCGGGAGCTGCGCGAAGCCGCCGCCGGCGAGGCCAACCTGCTGCCCGCTATCCGTGAGACGCTGCGCGAGCGGGCTACCGTCGGCGAGGTCTGCGCCGCGATGCGCGACGTCTTCGGCAGCCACGGCCTAGAAGACCGGCGCCTCGCGGTAGTCGCCCCAGACCTCCTGCAGGGCGGCGACGATCTCGCCCTCGGTGGCGTCTGGGCGCGCGCCCCCGATCAGCGCCGGCATCAGGTTGCGCCCTCGCGCGCCGCCGCCTCCTTGAGCGGGCCGAGCGACGCCTCCACGGCCACGGCGTCGCGGCCGGCGCGCGCCGCCTGGAGGCGATCGATCTGCTTGCGCTCGAGCGTCGGGGTCCACCCGCAGCGTGGGGTCTCTGCTCCTCGTCGCCTCGACGAAGCGTTGACCCCCACCACGACGCGTTCGCCCGGGTCGATCTCCTGCTGAAGCTCGAAGGCGGCGTCGGCGATCTCGCGCTGGGGGTAGTTGCGCTTGACCGCCGCGACCATCCCGCCGAGCTCGTCGATCTTGGCGAAGTACTCGTAGGCGCTGCGCTCCATCTCGTCGGTGAGGGCCTCGACGAAGTAGGAGCCGCCGAGCGGGTCGACGGTGTTCGTGACGCCGGTCTCGTGGGCGATCACCTGCTGCGTGCGCAGGGCGATCGTCACCGCCTCCTCGGTCGGCAGCGCGAGCGCCTCGTCGTAGGAGTTGGTGTGCAGCGACTGGGTGCCGCCGAGCACCGCCGCGAGCGCCTCGATCGGCCGTGCGGACGATGTTGTTGAGCGGCTGCTGGGCGGTCAGGCTGACGCCCGCCGTCTGGGTGTGGAAGCGCATCAGCCACGAGCGCGGGTTGCGCGCGCCGAAGGTCTCGCGCATCTCGCGCGCCCAGATCCGCCGCGCCGCGCGGTACTTGGCGATCTCCTCGAAGAAGTCGATCTGGGCGTTGAAGAAGAACGACAGCCGCGGGGCGAAGTCGTCCACGTCGAGCCCTCGCTCGATCGCCTGCTCGACGTAGGTGAAGCCGTCCTTGAGCGTGAACGCGAGCTCCTGCGCGGCCGTCGATCCGGCCTCGCGGATGTGGTAGCCGGAGATCGAGATCGGGTGCCAGCGGGGCATGTTGCGGCGGCACCACTCGATCATGTCGCCGCACAGGCGCATCGCGGGGTCGATCGGGAAGCACCACTCCTTCTGGGCGATGTACTCCTTGAGGATGTCCGCCTGGATCGTTCCCGACAGCCGCTCGGGGGGCGTCGGGTGGGCGGGGTCGGCCCTCCGCGGCCACGACGTAGAAGGCCAGCATGATCGCCGCCGGGGCGTTGATCGTCATCGACACCGACACCTCGCCGAGGTCGATCCCGGAGAACAGGGTGCGCATGTCCTCGAGCGTGTCGACGGCCACGCCCTCGCGTCCGACCTCGCCGAGCGAGCGCGGGTGGTCGGAGTCGTGGCCCATCAGCGAGGGCATGTCGAATGCCGTCGAGAGTCCCGTCTGGCCGTGGTCGAGGAGGTAGTGGAAGCGCTCGTTGGTCTCCTCGCTGGTGCCGAAGCCGGCGAACTGGCGCATCGTCCACAGCCGCCCCCGGTACATCGATTGAGTGGATCCCGCGCGTGAACGGGTACTCGCCCGGGGCGACCGATCGGCCCCTCGGCATCGCCCGCCGCGGCCGGCAGGTCGGCCTCCGTGTAGAGCTCCCGGACGGGCTCGCCGGAGAGCGTGCGGAAGCGGCCCTCGCCGGACTGGGAGTCGTCGTCCTGCCCGGACGTGGGTTTGGCTGTCACCGCCATTGCCGCGGTCAATGCTACCCCCAGCGCCGAGCCCCACCGGCGCTGCAATAGCCTCGCTGACGGACTCATGCCCGCCGCACCCAACCGGATCGCACCGCAGGGCCTGGTGCGGGAGCTCGCCCGCTTGGTCGGACCCGAGCACGCGCTCGAGGTGCCGTCGGCCTCGGACTACAACCGCGACATGTCACGGCGGCGGGGGATCGAGGGGCGCGCCGATGCGGTCACGCTTCCGGGGAGTCCGGAGGAGGTGCGGGCGGTGCTCGCCTGGTGCTATGAGCACGACGTTCCGCTCACCCCCCGGGGCGGGGGCACCGGCCTCACCGGTGGGGCGGCGCCGGTGCAGGGGGGAGTGGTGTGCTCGCTCGAGCGCCTGCGTGGTGTCCGTGAGCTCGACCCGGCCCGTTGGCGGATGTTCCCCGAGGCGGGGGTGCACACGCGCGAGGTGCAGCGCCTGGCCAGGGAGCACGGGCTGTTCTTCGCCCCCGACCCGGGGGCCGCCGAGCAGTCCCAGATCGGCGGCAACGTGGCTACCAACGCCGGGGGACCCCACGCCCTCAAGTACGGGGTCACCGGGTCGTGGGTGGCGGGGATGGAGGTCGTGCTGGCCCCCGGCGAGCTGGTCGACATCGGCGGGTGGCAGGCCAAGGACGTCGCCGGGTACGACCTGCGGAGCCTGCTGGTCGGCTCCGAGGGCACGCTCGGGATCATCACCGCCGTGCGACTGCGGCTGCTGCCCGCGCCTGAGGCGGCGCTGCCGGTGGTGGCCTTCCTCTCCGGCCGCGAGCAGGGCTGTGCGGCGGTCGAGCAGATCCTCGGATCCGGCCTGCGGCCGTCGGTGCTCGACTTCCTCGAGGGGGACGCGCTGACTCTGCTGGCCGCCTCCTACCCGGTGGGGCGCGGGTCCGGCGGCCGGCAGTCGGTGCCGGCGGGGAGCGGGTTTGCCCTGATCGCCGAGGTGGACGGGAGCCGTGAGGAGGCCGAGGCCCAGCGGGCCGCGCTGCTGGAGGCGCTCGAGGGGCTGGTAGTCCGGGTGGACGAGCCCGCCGACCACGCTGCGCTGTGGCGCTGGCGGGACGGGGTCAACGGCGTCCTCACAGGGGTTCGGGGGGCGAAGGTGAGCGAGGACGTGGTGTTCCCCCGGGAGCGGCTCGCCGAGGGGCTCGAGCGTTTCGAGCAGATCGCCGCCGCCCACGGGCTTCGTTCCTGCTCCTTCGGCCACGCCGGGGACGGGAACGTCCACGCCACCGTGCTCGTGGACCCCTCCCGGGATGAGGAGCTCGACGCCGCCGACGCGATCGGGGAGGAGCTGTTCGGGCTGGTCGTCGAGCTCGGCGGCTCGATCGCCGGGGAGCACGGGGTGGGCTGGTCGAAGCGGGGTCGCTTAGAGTCCCAATGGCCGCGTCGCGCGGTGGAGCTTCACGAACAGATCAAGGGGGTCTTCGATCCGAAGGGGCTCTTGAACCCGGGGAAGAAGCTGGCAAGGTACCCTGCGCGATCGCCGCTACACAAAGCGAGAAAGGAAGCCAGATGAACAAGTCGCAGTTGATCGACGCCGTCGCGTCCGACAGCGGGCTGACCAAAGCGGACTCCTCGCGTGCCGTCGAGTCGCTGATCGGGACGGTCACCAAGACGCTCAAAAAAGGCGACGAGGTGAGCATCACGGGGTTCGGGAAGTTCTCCGTCGTCAAACGGGCCGCCCGCCAGGGTGTCAACCCACGCACCGGCGAGCGGGTCAAAATCAAAGCCTCAAAGGCACCGAAGTTCTCGGCCGGAGCGACGCTCAAGCAGGCCGTGGGCGGCAAGAAATAGCTTGACCATCCCCCTGATCTGACGGCTCGCTGCGGAAATGGCGCTCGTCAGCGAGCTGGACCTCCCCACCTTCGACGCCACTGAGCCGTCGATGAGGGGCGAGCGCTTTCATCAGGCGATGGGCGAGCTGCGCGAGCGGGGCTGGCTCGCGCAAGCCCCATTCGGCTACGTCGTACTCGACCGGGAGTCGGCCGAGTTCTTCCTACGGACGAAGGCGGCGATCTTCCCGGGGATGAAGATCGCCGAGATCTTCGGCGTCTCCGAGGGCCCGTTGTACGAGCAGATTGAGCACAACATCCTGCAGGTCAACGGGACCGACCACTCGCGGCTGCGGGGGCTCGTGAACCCTGCCCTGTCCCCGAGGGAAATGGAGCGTTACCGCCCCGCGATGGAGGCGTTCCTGGAGGGTCTGATGGAGGAGGCCGTCTCTCGCGGGGGAGACGGGGGAGCGTCCGTTGTGAGTTCGTGGAGGCCTTCGCGAAGCCCTACCCGTCCCAGGTGATCGCCGAGGTGATGGGGGCTCCGCTGCAGGACGCGCCGCGGCTGCACCACTGGTCCAACTGGATCCAGCGCCAATTCGACGAGCAATCTT